>NZ_JBYRRL010000003.1:0-1086613 GCF_058833805.1 Streptomyces sp. B8-7
CGCGATTCGGCTACTGGATTCCGCTCCGCGGACTCCAAAAAGCGCGGCAACCGGGCGGTCGGTTGACGTTCAGTCACCAAAAGATGATGTCTCGTCAGATTTAGACGGGTCGGCAGGATTTCGATGGGAAAAACTGATAACTATTCAGCATTCGACTTGATTGCTGGTCGGAATTCCTGAACCATCCGGGCTGACATTCTGAAACCGACCGTTCCTCAATTGCCCTATTCCCTTTCCCAATAGAGCCGAGAATACCCCCGGGACAACGTTCCCAACAACCCATGCCCACAACCCACGCCGAGCACGGACGGCCCCGCCAGCACCTCCCCCGCGCCCCACATGTCCGGGCTCCCCGGACCCTCCCCCAGCCCAGCGCGGCGGCGGAGCCGACGCGCAGCCAACCCACAGGCCGCCCCTGATCCCCGAAGCAGCCGCCCAACGACCAGCCCGCCCCCACCTCACTCATCCTTCAACCGGCGCGGGAAAAGTGGCAGCAGAGGGGATGTCAGCAACCCGACCACGCGCCCGCAGGGCCGTTGACCTGGGATGGCGTAGAAGCCGGCCGCCAGGCCCCCGCAACCTCCAGCGCAACACCTGACGCAACATTAGGCGCAACCCTGTACGCAACACGGGGCGCAACAGGTCTTCCCCTCACAGCTCACATCCACTATTATTTGAAGTCCTGGGGGAGGCGACCCCCGGGAACCGCAGAAGTCCAACGAAGGGGAAGACGTGGAGATCCAGATCTCTGACGGAATCGTCCGCCGGGTGCGCGGCGGTAGGGACGCACCCATGACCGGTCTCGCAATTCAGGCCCGCACTATCGCGAACTTCCTGCCCCTGATCTGCCAGCGGGCAGGCGCGAACATCGTGCACAACTCCGACGCGAACTACACCGGCATTCGTTTCGACACCAAGGTTGGCCCTGTCGTGCTGGAAATGCCGACGGGTGACCGTCCCTACCGGCTGGTTCACCAGCTTCCCGAGCCGGACGAGATCGGGCGCACCGAAGTGGAGATGCGGCGTTTCCCGCAGATCTACAAGCCGCAGGGAATCGCGCACATCACGGCTGAATTCCTCCAGTCTCGCGGATTCCTGAAGTAATCCGCAGACAACTCCCCGGGGGAAGCAGTCGAAGGATTCCGCCGTTTCCCCCGGGGGTCCACACATCGTGATCGGAAAAAGGGGAGACTGATCATGAAGCTCGTATCGTGTGTGACCGGCGAGGAAATCAGGACGGGTCGCACCCTGCGCACGCAGACGGGTGCAGTCGCCGGGCAGGCGTGGAAATTCGAGCGGATAGCCGAGCGCGCCGACGGGATCCACCACGTGCATGTGTCGCGTCCCGGAGGGAAGTTGGGCCGGATTCACCGGGAATTCCACCCGAGCGTGTTCGGGTGCGAGATCACGGTAGAGATCACGTGGCGTAGGAGTGTCGGCCACGCGGCATACCGGACGTGGTCCAAGGTCGATGACTACCTGTTGGCCGGACTGTTCGCCCTTGTGCCGTTGGCATTCTTCGAGCACTATCACTGGTCGGAATTCATCGTCTCCATTCTCGGGATGGACGGCCGGTAGGCGAAAAGGCGGAGTGACCAAACAAGTACGTCGCTCCCGAATCAAGGGGGTCCGGGGCGCAGCAGCCCCGGGCCCCCGGCTGGAGGGATCATGGAAGAGACGCAGACTGTGAGCCGGACCGGTGAGCCGGTGACGCAGGCGGAGGAGGAGCAGGCCGGTTACACGCTGCGGGAGTTGGCGCGCGGTGTGAGCGACCCTGACGCCCTGGGGGTGTCTCAGGAGCAGTTGGACTCGGTCGTGCCGTTCTTCGTGTTGGGTTGGGCGATGGGGGTGCGCACGGGTCACACCGCCCCAGCTGTGGCGGGTGTCCCGGTCGACCGAGAGACCGTCACGCGCGCGTTCGCCGCCTGACGCCGTTGCCGGTGTTCCGCGCCATGGGGTAAACGTGCTGGTCAGGGGTGGGTTCACTCACCCATGAAACACACTATTATTGAACTTGTTCGGGGGGCGGTGGCCCCGCCCCCCGAACCGCAGAAGCCAACACGAAGGGGAGAAAACCGCATGACTCAGCAGTTCGCCGAGCGCGCCACGAACGTGGCCCCCACCGGTGCCCGCAACGCCGAACTCTCCGACCTGGTCCGCATCTTGGAGGACCAGAACCGGCGCAAGCTGGACGTGATCGCCCCCGCGTCCGCGCTGCGGTTCCGTGAGGGAAACGTGCACGTCGAGGGTGTGGAGTCCCTGATCACCGAGGACGGTGTCACGGACGTGGACGGCATCTACCGGCCCACCGCCGTGGCCGACGAGGGGATCGCAGACAAGCTCCGTATCCCGCTCGCCTACCTGCGCCGCATGCGCGCCGAGAACGTCCCGCTGCTGGACGAGAACGTGAACGCGTGGCTGCGCGAGGAGCCGCAGCGCCGTTTCATGCTCCGCGCGTTCCGGGGCGACAGTGGCCCCGGCATGCCGCCCGCCGAGGGCGTGGCCCGCGCGCTGCTCAGCGACTCCTACAAGCTGATGGACAACTTCGACATGCTGCTCGCCGCCCTGGACGGGGTGAAGCAGTCCGGCCACCCCACCCGCGTCACGGGGTGCGACCTGACGGACCGGCGCATGTACGTGCGCGTCGAGTCCGAGGAAGTAGCCGTGCAGGCCCGCGAGTTGCTGCGCGGCTACCGCTCCCCGTTCGACGGCCGCAGCGGCGACGAACTGCCGTTGATCTCTGCCGGTTTCGTCATCACCAACAGCGAAGTCGGTTCCGGGGCGTACACCATCACCCCGCGCGCGGTCATCCAGGTCTGCCGCAACGGTCTGACCCAGACCAAGGACGTCATGCGCGCCGTGCACCTCGGAGGCAAGCAGGACGAGGGCGTTGTGTCCTGGTCCGGCCAGACCCAGCGCAAGACGCTGGAGCTGATCACGTCCAAGACCGCCGACGCCGTGCGCACGTTCCTGTCACGGGAGTACGTCGAGGCCAAGGTGCACGAGATGGAAGCCGCCGCCGGGAAGACCCTGGACGAGCCGACCAAGACCATCGAGCACGTCACCAAGACGCTCAGCATCGGCACCGAGGCCAAGGACATGATCCTCTCGCACTTCGTGCGGGGCGGTCAGATGACGGCCGGGGGCGTGATGCAGGCCATCACGTCGACCGCGCAAACCCTCACCGACGCCGACCAGGCCGCCGCTCTGGAGGCACTCGCCGTGCCCGCCCTGACGGCCGCAGCCTCGCACGGCTGACAGACCCCCGTGCGGGCCGGGAACCTCCCCGAGCCCGGCCCGCACGGGCACCCACGCCAACCGGCCAGCAACAGAATCGGGTGCTGAATGTTCGACTACTCACCACCAGACAGCGATCCCAGACCCGACTATTCCGGCCGACCAGGCGACGACGACTGTGAATGCCCCTCATGCACGGGCGCAGTCTGGTCAAACAGGGAGCGCGAGAGAGGCAACCCCGCGCCGAGCGGGTCAGCAGGTGGAGAAGGCATGCGCACTCACCACGGTCTGACCCCCTGACCACCGGGCGGGCATCCCGACCCCCTCACGGGTGCCCGCCCGGCCCCACCGGCCCACAGCGGCAGCACCGCCCGAGCCCGGAGCGCTCACCCCCACATCAGGAGCGCGGAGCGCTCCCCGCCAGCCCCTGCCGCGTAGCGGCAGCGCGTCGCGTCTGCGGAGCAGCCCGCGCGCCAAAGACGACCCCTGCCGCGCCACAGGACGCGCACGCCGGCCCCGGTACTCACCGCCCCGTCCGCAAGGAGTAGCCGCATGCCCCCACGACAAGAGCTCACCCGCCCCGACGACGCCGCCACGGCGGCCGCCATGGGCCGCGCCATGAACGCGCTCACCGCCCTACTCGTCGCACTCGGCGAGGGCAGCCACCAGTTCAACATCGTGGCCGAGCGCACCAACGACACGATCGTCACCGCCGACCTGACTCTGTCCGTCGGGGCGTCGCCGCTGCGGGTGAAGCACACCGAGGAGGGCTACCTCCGGTTCTTCGCGCTGCTGACGTTCGCCCTGGAGTACAGCACCATCCGGCGCGCCGTCCTGGTGGCCACGACCGCTGACGAGCCGTTCCCGCGCGCCTGCGGCTGGACCCGTACGGGATGGACGGCTGCACCCCATGGACCGCCGCGAACTCCAGGAGGCGGTCATGCCCCACCCCGACGCCGTCGCGCCGCTGCACCTGGTCTACGACGCCCCGGAGCTGCCCGAGATCCCCGACACCGACGAGGAGAGCCCCCGGTGGCTGACGCCCCCGCCGTTACCGCCAACGGCTACTGCACCAATACCGCCCCGGTCCCGGGCACCATCCGCACCGTCAACGCCAAGAACACCGGACCGAAGTTCTTCCACCTGCACGGCCGCCGCTACGGCGAATGCCCGTGCGGAAAGGAAGTGTCCCTGACCGAGCGGGACAACCTGCGCCGCCACAAGCCGCCGCAGGAGTAACCCACAGACGCCGTCCGCCGCCCCCGTCCCCCCGGCGGCGGACGGCCCGCCCCGGCCAGAGCGCCACTGGCCGAAGACCTGCCGCCCCGCCGCCCGCGCCCTCCCCTTCGGCGAGCGCGGGGCGGCAGGCCCCCGCTCACCGAATCGAACCGAACCGCCGAGGAGCCGCAGCCCATGACCAGCGAGAGCCTGACCGTCGACACGCCCGCCGGCACCGTGCGCGCCACCGCCGGCCCCCGCCAGGACGACGCCGTCGTCTTAGAGCTGGGCGGGGCGATGCGCGGCAGCGTGCACGTCACCGGCACCCACCACCCCCACCACTGGGACCAGTTCACCGCCGTACGCGCCTGCCTCGGCCCCGTCAACGCCTACCAGACCACCGCCCCCGACGACGCCCTACCGCGGCTCACCCGCAGCCGCACCCGCTACCACGGCAGCCTGACCCTCTACCCCGACGACTACGCCGACCGCCCCCAGGTCAGCGTGTATCCGATGACGTCCGCCGACGGACACGAGCCGCCCGAGAAAACGGCAGCGACACTCACCGCCGTCCTGCGCGCCTGCGCCGCCCATGTCGCACAGCGCGACGACCTGCCCGTGATCCTGGACGTCTCCCGGCAGCGGGACACTGCCGCCCTGCTGCGCTTCCTCACCTGGTCGGCCGCCCACCACCAGGCCGAAGCCGCCCGCTTGGAGCGGGAGGCACGCGCAGCCCACCCCGCGCGGCGCGCCGCCGTGGCCGCCTGGTGGACCGTCGCCCGCTGGTTCCTCGCTTCTCCGCACCCGGTCCTGCTGCTGATGCTGGCCGACCTCCCCTACTCGGTACTCCCCAACTCGCTGGCCCGCACCGTCGCCGTGAAGCAGTGGTGGGCCCCGTACTGCCTCACCGCGGCCGCCCGAGAGCACGAGCACGCCCGCCGCGCCCAGGCCGAAGCCGACTCCCTGCGCGCCCAGCAGCGCTCACGGCGCCCGGCCCGGCACCCGCAACCGTCCGCGCACGCTGCCCCGCACGCGGCGCGCCTGGAACTGGAGATGTCGTGATGATGCGCTGGTTGATGACCCTTGGAGAGCGCACCCGCCCCGAGACGCCCACTTACGCCGAGTGCCCGGGCCCGAACGAGGCCCGCGCAGTCGCCCTGGTCGACGACTGCGGCCAGCTCTTCCCCGTCCTGCTGGCGTGGCGGCGGGCCCTCGGCCGCGAAGTGACCGGCTGGGCCGAGCAGGTCGAGGCGGACGACGTCGAGAACCTCCCCCAGGACGTGACCGACGGCTGGGGGCCCGGTCTGCGGCTGGACACGATGCCGGGCGGGTACGTGAAGGTCTCGGACTACCGCGACCACCAGCCGCCCGACGCGGTCACCGCCGGTCCCCGCATGCTCATGCGCTGATCTCGGCCTCAAAAGCCGCAGGTCAGGGGCGGGTTCACGCCATCCTAGATCACACTATTATAGATGTTGCGGGAGGGGGTTTTCTCCCCCACACCGCCCCCTCCCGCACCCAAGCACCAACCGAAAGGGCCGCGATGCCCGAGGAGTTCACGTTCCCCCGCAACACCGGTTCGTACGGCTACCAGGTCCTCGACCGCCAGGACCCGAGCACCAGTTACGGCGTCGTCTGGCACGACCCGGAAGTGTGCCAGTGGGTCGCCGAGTATCCGGGCAACCGCCCGGGCAGCGGCGGCGGGATCCCCGGATTCGCCAGCCGGAAATGGGCCGCGCGCTTCCTGTACCGCTACCGCAAGCCCCAGCCGTCCGGCCGCACCTGACCCGCCGCCCGCCCGCCTCCCACCGCCGCCAGTCACAGAAGGGACCGCGCATTGGCCACCTTCGGTCACATCACCCGCGAGCGCTGCGCCCAGCTGGGCCACGCCCTCACGGCCGCCGGCCTTTCCTGGAGGGACAACGGCCGCCAGGACAAGCCCGAGTTCCTGACCTACACCGCCACCGACGCGCACGGCCGCGAGTGGAGCATCAGCCCGGCCACCAGCAACCAGATCACCCCGTCCCGGCCCGCGAGTATCTGGCAGGCCCAGTGCACCGAGCCGATGCACCGGTCTCCGGTCCTGTCCGCCCGGGCGGTCGTCGACCACATCCGGGCGTTCCCCGCGTGACCGGCCCGCTGCGGCCGTGGCGCCCCGAAGACTTCGACGACTGGTGCGAGACGTGCGGCGCAGCACCGGGCCAGTTCTGTAAGCCGACGTGCGACACCGGCTACACCGCCGAGGACTTCCGCCGAGACGCCGAGCCCCGCGACCAGGACGCGCCCGCGCCGCCCGAGCCGGGCACCCACCACCCTCCCGAAGGAGTGAAGACGCCGCCATGCCGCAGGAGTTGAGCACCCAGGAGCAATTCGACGTATTCGCCGACGATGTGGCGCGGGAGCTGGGCACGCACTGCCGGACCGCCCCGCTGCCCGAGTACTCCCGCGGTCTGGCACGGCTCATCGTCGACGGCGACGGCCGCGCCGTACGCCTGTGCCAACCCGACGACGAGCAGCCCAGCAGGCTCAAGGTCTACGCGGCCCTCCCGGACGAGACCCAGGTGCAGACCCCGTCGATCGGGGTCACAGCGATCAGCGCCCGCCATGTGGCACGCGAGATCACCCGGCGGCTCTACCCGCTGCACACCGAGGCCGCCGAACTGGCCACCCAGATCGCCGCCCGACAGCAGGCGGAGGCCAGCGCCCGCGCCGCAGTCGCCGAAGCCGTGGCCGGCGCGCTCCCCGGCGCCCGCATCGAGGAGCAGTACCGGCGTACACGGATCATCTGGCAGCACGACGCCCGCCCGCCCGGCCGGCAGGGCCCCGTCCAAGTGGACAGCGTGTGCGTAATCGTCGGAGCCTCCGGGGAGTCGGTGACCGTCGAAGCATCCAGCCGCCCCGCCCGAGTGATCTCCATGCTGGCTGCGTTCGCCCAACCCACGCGGGAGTGAACAACCAGGTCAGGGGTGGGTTCCTAACTTCCATAAACACACTATTATTGAACATGCAAGGCGGGGTCCACCACCCCCGCAGGGACCGCCGCCCGCCAGCCGCACGCCCCCGACGACCGGCCAGCGCGAGCGGGCCGCTCCTGCCATCCGTCCCCGCAGAGGCGGTCCGCTAACTCACCCACGAGAAAGGCCGCACGTGACCTACACATCCCCGCCCTCCGAGTGCCGCCAGAACGAGCCCGACGCCGAACGATCACGCACGGGAGGAGATGCGGCACGTACCGACCGCCAGACGATGCGCCGCGTTCTGCGCCGCGAAATCTCGGGCACCATCGGGCTGCTCACCGACGAGCACGACTTCCGCGCCATGCGGCACTACCGCAGCTTCGCCTTCGACGACTACGCGACCTACCTGCCAGGGGTTGAGGACCTTCTCAAGGCCCGTGCCCCGCAGGGCATGCACACCATGCTCGCCCTCTTCGATCCCGAGGAGTACGCCGACTTCTGCGCCCACACCGGCCTCGACCCCGACAACCCGTCCAGCCGCACCCGCTTTACCGCCGAGGCTGCCACGACGGGCCCCACCATCCCGTACGACGGCGAGCCCCTGGCCGAGCTCGTCCCGGCCCTGATCGACGAAGCCGTCCGCAAGGCCACCTGGGAGTACGCCTCCACACTCCTGGCCCGCCTCGGCGCCTGCGCCGCCTGCGGAAAGGACGTCGGCCAAGAGGCCTTCGCCCGCGCCCGAGACTTCCTCGTCCGCATCCTCGACACGGCCGACCCTGGCCACCGCCACCTGGTGTGCAGCGTCTCGGCAACGCCGGAGACGCTGGTCTCCGTCCACGCGGACACGGACCCCGACGGTGCGACCCACCTCGACGACACCGAGGCCCTCGAATTCACCACGGTCCTCGCGCTCGGTCTCGCGGCCCTGCCCGGTGCACTCATCATGAGGACCCGCAGCCCAGGCGCCCCGGACCGCGTCTACGGCTGGCGGCTGCGAGCGGGAGACCTCGAACCCCTCACGGCCGGAGAAGTCTTCGACGCCTACTGCACCGACATCGACTCCGGCGACCCCATCTCCCCGGAATCGGACGTCGACTACTGCGCGCCGCCCGACCTCAGCCCGGACGGCCCGACGCCGGGACACCATCACTGAACGAGCCGGGCCGCCGCCGGCACCCGCCCGCCAGGGCGACGACCCCAGTTCTCAGGCGTACACCAGGGCGGCGCCCACATCCCTGGCGGCGCACACGCCGAGGCTCTGCCCTCGCGCACTCTCCTCGTTTGCGCAGGTCAGGGGTGGGTTCACATCCTCACACCTCACACTATTATTAGTAGTGAGGTTAAGGGGTCGTCACCTCCCCCCCGTGGCGGCCCCTTCCCCCTTCCAATCCCAGGAGTTGCCATGCTTCGAACGCTGCGCCGCGCCCTGCGATCGGCACGCCTCCGGATTCCGGCCCGCCGGTTCAGCGCCGGGATCGCGGCGCTGCCGCCCACCGCACGCGAAGCGCTCGGCACCGACGTCACCGCCGAGGAAGCCATCGCCTACAACCGCAGCCGCGTCGCCACCGCAACCGCCGTCGCCCTCTACCGCAGCGGATACACACTGCCCATACGCGATCTCGACCTGGACGACGCCGTGCACGCCCTGGACTTCCCCTACTCAGTTCCGAGCCAGGAGACCCGCGCCGCCATCCGTGCCGCGCTCGCCGTCCTGGACGCCGACTACACCGTCACCGTCACTCACTGACCAGCCGTCAGCCCTGACCTGCGGGCCGCCCCGTCCGGGTGGCCCGCGCCGGAAGGAGACCCGGTGTTCCTGGTCGTACCCGACCCCGCCCACGGACTGGTCGCCGCCCCCAGGTCCTCTGACGACCTCACGCCCGGCACCGAGGAGACCCTCACAGCCCAGGGATTCACCTGGAACAGCGAGATCGAGGCGTACACCCGCCCGACGGACAACAGCCCTGCGGCCGTGGAACTCACCGCCGGCGCCCTGCGCGAACTGGGCCACTACGTCTTCTCCTCCTACACGCCGCTGCCCACCGCCTGACCGGCACCCCCTCCCCGGCCGAGCAACTGCCCAGACCCCGCAGGCCCCTTGCACGGATGGAGTTCCGTCATACCCCGACGCCGCCCCAAGCCGCCCGTCCGGTACGCCGTCACCGGGCACGAAGGTGCCCACCAGGTCGTGGACCAGCTCCACGGGTACACGCTCAGCAGCCACACAACCCGCTCGGCCGCGGAGGACGCAGCGCGCGAACTGGCCTCCAACCCCACGGCCGCCATCGCGGCCGTGGAGGCACTCGACGCCGCCCAGAGCGGCCCGGCGGCCACCGAGCGACGCATCCTGCGCCGGTACGGGTACGCCTGGAGCCTGCGCCAGGACGAGATGCTCTCCCTCATGCGGGAGTTCAGCCACCGCCGCCTGGAGACGCTCGTCTCCAACGGCCACCTGTCCACGGTGTTCACTACGGCCGGCCAGCCGTACTACACCACGCCCGAGCGCTTCGATGAGCTGTCACCGCGCTGGGTGCGCGACGGGGACGAGTCCTTCCCGGCCGCCGAGCCCGCCCGTCTCGAGCGCCCCCGCCCAGCCCTTGAGCTGCTGCCGCAGCGCAAGCGCTGGGAACTGTGCGAGCTGCACGGGATCGCCCTTGGGCGCTGCCTGCTGTGCGGGCCGCGCGAGGACTTCGAGTGCCGGTGGGGCGAGTGCACCGCCAACCGCGTAACGGCGTACGGCGAGCGGTGCGTGCGGCTCGGCCCCCGGCGCAGCTTCCCGCTGCCGCCGCACCGGGACCGCGAATAGCGACAAAGCAGCAGGTCAGGGGCGGGTTCACACCTGCCGCAAACACACTATTATTGATGTTGTTGGAGCCTCGATGGCGCGCACGGCCGCCCCAGCCGCACGCGAGGAAGGACACCGCCGACGAAGCCCCTCGATCTGGCCCAACTGCTGGCCGCGCCGACCGATCCTCCGGTGCACGACGCGCTTCGCCGTCTTGCACCCAGATCCCTGGACGCGCTGATCATCGAAGCCCTCTCCGCTACCGAGGAGGCGTGGCGGCAGGTCGCCGTCGACCGAGTCCTGGAGTTCGTAGCGGAGCAGCCCGGCGACGGCCGCCCGGTGGTCGCCGCGTACTTCACGACGACGGAGCGCCGGACCGCGGACGGCATGCACGTCGGATGGAGCCCGTTCATCGCGGCGCTCGCGAGCACCGAGGACGTTCCGGATCTCAGGCACACCCGCACCACGGCGGTGGCCGTGCCGGTGGGCGAGGCGGCGCTGGCCGAGGAGGTGTTCGCCGACCCGGAGTTGACCGATGCACTCAACCGGCTCGCGGCACTGGACCCGCCCGGGCACGAGGACGTCCTGCGCATCCACCTGCCAACCCGCCAGGTCACCCGCGAGAAACCCTGACTGTCGATCCGTGCGGGCGCTGCGGCGCCCGCGCGAAGGAGGTCCGCGCCATGCCGGTTCCGATCCTCTGCCACATCTGCCACGGGGGCCGCTACGAGCCCCGGGATCCGGGGTCCTACGCCTGCCGGTCCTGCGGCAACCGCGCCGCCGAGTCGACGTTCCCCGTACAGAGCGACGAACGGCTCGTTGTGCTCGCGGGCGTGCTCCAGGTCCTCCCCGTGCCGGACAGCCACCAGGTGATCACACCCGCCCGTCGCTGCCACGCCCCGCACCTGGGCGCGAGCCTGGTCCTCGCCCTGCGGCTCAACCGGACCCACCCGGTGTACCGGCGTGCTAAGGACGTCCAGGCCGCCGAAGACTTGCTGGCCGCCCTGGACGCCGACGAGCAGGGTTCTTGGGTGCCGTCCCCCGCGCAACTGGGCGTCCTCACCCGGGCTATGGACGTCCGCGATGCACTGCTGCCCTCGGCATCCCGGCAGCACCCGGACTTGGACGCCGAGATCCGGGCCGCCCACCTCCACAGCCAGCGCCCGTCCACTGCCTGAACCCGGCCGCCGGCCACCCCCGTACAACCCACACCACCCGAGCACCGAACGGACGCCGCTCGCAAGGCAGTTCGGAGGCGCAGGTAGCACACCGGACCGGCATTTCCGCTGGTCAGAGGGTATCTAGCCCTCACCAAGAATCACACTATTATTTTTAATGCAAGGAAGTTGGTTCCCGCCAATTCACCGATGAGGCAAGGAGAAGGAGAGCCGCATGGCCACCGCCGTCTCGACTCCGACCGACAAGAGCGACGAACACGAGGAGGCCGCGCCGCAGGTCGTCAAGCTCGACCCGGCACTGCTGGTGCGCGACGAGTGCAACGCGCGCGAGCACGACACCGAGCCGGACGAGAAGCTCATCGCGTCCGTCAAGGAACTCGGCGTCGAGGAGCCCATCAGTGTCCGGCCCCGGCCTGACGGGACCTACGGCGTCTTCAAGGGCTGGCGGCGCGCCCAGGCGGCGCAGGCCGCGAACGCCGCCGCCGAGCAGGACGGCCGCCCCGTACGCCTAGTCATGGCATACGTGCGGGAGGACCTGGTCGGTCGCGACGGCTGGACTCGGTTTCTGTCCCTGGTCGAGAACGACCACCGCGAGGGTATGAGCGAGCGCGACACCCTTCGGGCCCAGGAACTCGCCCTGATCGACATGACCGACGTCGACCGGCGCACGGCCGCCAAGGCCCTCGGTGTGGGCCGCAACGCAGCCAAGCAGGCGAAGGCGGCGCAGAAGCTCAACGACGCCACGCTGCGCCGTACAGCGGCGGCAGGCATGGACCTGGAGCAGACCGCCCAGCTCGCCGAGGTCGCGGGCGTGCGGGGCGCGGAGGACCGGCTCATGCGGGCGCTCTCGCGCGACCACGCCGAGGGCAAGGGCGGGCGCGGCCACTGGGATCAGGAGATGGCCCTGCTGCGCGCCGAGCAGGCCGACGCCGAGACCCGTGCCAGGGCCGAGGAGGAGCTGAGGGCGGCGAACATCCCCCTGCTGGGCAGGGTGCCGTCTTACGAGAAGGACTCGTCCCGGCCCCTGACCGAGCTCACCAGCGGGCTGGGCAACCCGCTCACCGAGGACAACCACAAGAACTGCCCCGGCCACAGCGCTCGCCTCGACGACGAGCACCGGCCCGTGTGGCACTGCGCCGACCCGGCCGCGTACGGCCACAAGGTCCGGGCCCAGCCGAAGAAGCCCAAGACCGAGGAGGACGAGCACAAGGCCGAGGAGCGGGCCCGGATCGTGGCGTGCAACCGGGCCTGGAAGGCCGCCGCCGGACCGAGGCAGGAGTTCGTCAAGCGGCTGGTGCGCGGCAAGACCCTGCCCGACGAGGCCCGGCTGTTCGCCCAGCAGATCCTGATGGACCTGCCCCGCTTCTACGGCAAGTGGGCCGACAAGCAGCGCACCCAGACCGTGGCGCTGCTGCTCGGAGCCCAGGACCCCGAGAACGACTCGGCCTCCGAGACCGCCGCCAGCTTCCCCAAGAACCGTCTGGCCAACGTGCTGTTCGCCCAGGTCGCCGCCGCGTTCGAGGACGCCATCCGCGAGCCCAAGCAGTTCGACACCGCCCGGATGACGCACGTCTACCTCTGGGAGTCCCCCGACCGGCTCCAGGCCGCCTACCTGCTGCTCCTGGAATCCCTCGGACAGGCCGACGACGGCAGCTACCAGCTGTCCGAGGTCGAGCAGCAGGCCGTCGCCAGCCACCGGCCCAAGGCTGCGGCCTGACCCACGCGGATCCGGCGGCTGCCGACATCCGGTGCCCGCCCCGGAACGCCAGACCGACCCCTCGGCCCCATCACGAACCAGGAAAGAGGCGCCCCATGCCCACCCTTGCCAAAATCCGCACCTTCGTCAGCGGACTGTCCGACGTCGGAGCCGTGGTCGCTCTCCAGGAGGCGGCGGCCACGCGTCTGATCGAACTGGACGCCGCCAAGCGCCCGGTCATCCTCCCGGGCCGCATCGGCCGGATCAACACCACGATCACTCCTGCCTGCCTGCGCCGCCTGACCGGCACCGTCGGACAACCCAACAAGACCCGCAGCCGTTTCGACTTCCTGCTGGACGAGGACTCCACCGACCAGCTGCGCCGCGACCCGCACAACACCCGCTTCACCGTCCCCGACGGCGAGAAGCGCTATCGCATCCCGAAGGTCCCGGCCTCCTGCATCGAACTCACCGACATCCCGGCCGACTCCTAGACCGCCCGGACTGGGGCTGAGCCCGCATACCCGCCCCACCGCGCCGCCTCGAATGGCTCCTCCACCCCACGGCCGGGCACACCCCGTGCCCGGCCGGTTGTCCACCCCTCCACGCAGAGAGGCGAACCAGCATGCCCATCACCATCGACGACGTCCGGGACTTCATCCGGCAGTTGCCCGACGCGGCAGCCGTCGCCCAGGTACAGGAGGCCGCCGCACAGCGGCTCCGCGCCATCGACAAGGCCGCGTTCGCTCACATCCAGTCCGGGCGCCGGGCACGCATCACCCCCGCCCTGCGCTCGAAGCTGCTGCGCGGCCTGACGGGCACCGTGCAGGAACGCAACCGCACCGGCAGTCGTGCGGGCTTCCTGCTCGACGAGGAGTCGACCCGGCAGCTGCGCGCCCACCCCCGCAACAGCCACTACCGCATCCCGGAGAACGTCCGGCACTTCCGGATCCCCAGCAACGGTGTCCCGATCTCCTGCCTGGAGCTGGTCGAGGACTGACCCGCGTGCCTGCGTCGCACCGCCGCGTGCGGCGCAGGCGGATCCGGACCCGCGCGAGGCGGGACAGCCCGTCCGGCTGTCCCGCGAAAGTGACGTGCCACCCACCATGTCCGCCTCCGCACAGGCCTTTGAGGAGAGACCCCACCAGCCGGTGCTGGTCATCAGCGACCGCCTCGACGACGACCCGATCGGACTGCTGCCGTGCCCGGTCCCTGTGAAGCACTTGCCCTCACCTCTGTTCACCTCCGAGGAGTACCAGAGCGCTCCGCTCGTGCTCCTGGACGACCGCAGCTACACGAACTTCACGCTCCGACACATGCCCCACCGGCCGGGCCTGATTGTGGCGGCCGCCGACCCGGACGACGGGACGGCGTATCCCCGGGCCGCGGCCATCGGCGCCGAAGCCGTCCTGCGGGCCGGGCAGGACCTGGCCTGGCTGCACCTGCGCCTGCACGCCGCCACCGACTGCCGCTACGCCCACTGGGAAGCGCTCCTGACCGGCCCGCCCCCTCCGGAGGACAGCTGATGCCCGGCCGTCGTCACTCCCAGCCGACCCACATTCCCGCGATCCGAAGGACGTCACCAATGCACCCGATTCCTCAACGCTGTGCGCGCCGGCCGCTGGCGGGCGGGCTGGTGGTGCCGTGGGTGTCTCTGATCCACGGCGGCCACGCGGCATTCGGCAGTCTCGACGCCGAGCGGGCCCGTACCGCGTTCCTGCACCGCCTGTGCCAGATCTGCGGCCAGCACCTGGACGAGCGGTGCTTCCTGATCGTGCGCCCGGCCGACGTGCCCCAGGGCTGCTCCCCGGAACCGGCGCTGCACCCGGAGTGCCTGCCGTACGCCGCCGCGCACTGTCCCATGCTCAACGGCACGGCCACGCACTACCGGCAGCGTCCCGTCCTGGCCAGCCATCCGGCCGGGAGGCCCTGCACCGATCCGTCCTGCCTGTGCCCGGCCCTCTCGCCCGACGAGGGCCACGCCGCCCGCAGCGGCAGCCCGGCCGACCGGTACGAGGCATGGATGATCCACACCCGGAACTACCGTCTGGTCTTCCCGCCGGACCGGCCCGATGTTCCCTTCGGCATCAGCCTCGACGTGCCTGTCCTGCGCAGGCGCGTCCTGCGCACCGCCCAGCTCACGGCCGAGCAGGAACGCCTGATGGGGCTGGTGCGCAGCCTCGTGGACGGCCACCCGTGACCCCCACTCGCCGCACCATCCCTTCGTTGAAGGAGGTTTCCGTGATCACGCCTGACCCGGCCACGCCCGAGGGTGTAGCAGTCATCGACCTGTACGAGCAGATGAACGCGCTTCAGGAGCGCACCGACGAGTGGCCCGGTGCCGACACCGTCGACATCCTCGGCAAGTGGCTCGCCCGCTTCGACTTCACCGGCCCGGTGCCCCGCACACGGCTCGTCGCGGGCAGCGTCTGGGTGCTGCGTCGCCAGGACCGTCACGCGGACGAGGTGACGCTGTGGAACGACGAGGACTCCGCGCTGGCCGCCCTGGCCGGGCACGTCCGCAAGCGCTGGGACAACCTGCTCGGGGACGACGGCATCCCGGAGCACCCGCCCCTGAACGACCGTGAGGCCGTCGACATGTACTACGGGGCGGACCAAGAACGTGGAGAGGAGCACTACTCGCTGTACGCCGAGGACATCGGCCGGCTGGTGCGGATCCTGCCTGCTCCGGGCGGCTTCCGCTTCCCGGACGAGGAGGTCTGCGCCAAGGTCAACAGTGCAGCCGTCTTCCATCCGATGGTCGGCCCCGACGACGAAGGCCTGCCCTGCATCGAGATCGCCGGAGTCCTGGTCTTCGCCTACCTGGACGCCGACATGCAGGCCGTGCGGGTATCGGTTCACCAAGACACCACCGACGAGTTGCTCGTCCAGCCCGGGCAGACGGTGCCTTTGCAGGTGGAGATCGGGGACTCCACGGTGTTCAGCGGAGGCGCCACACTGGCGCCAGCGGCATCCGGAGGGTGGCGGCAGTGGCTGCGACGGCTGAGCCGCTGGATGCAGAGGACGAGGGGGGATTGACTCAACCAGAATACACTATTATTTGAGATAGGAGGTGTTCGCATGGCCCCGTCGATCACGCACGTGTCCGGCACCGTCACCAACGACGTCGAATGCCGCTTCACCGAATCCGGCATCGCCGTCTGCCGCTTCCGCCTCACCGAGACCCCGAGCCAGTGGGACGCCGCCACACAGAAGTGGCGGGACGGGACCCCGATCCCCTACGTGTGCACCGCCTGGCGGGACCTCGCCCGCAACGCCGCCGAATCCCTCACCAGCGGAGTCACCGTCCTGGTCAAGGGCCGCATCACCGAGATCAAGGACAACTCCATCTACCTGAGCGTCGACGACATCGGCATCAGCCTGCGCCAGCGCATCGCCTACACCGAAGCCAGCCTGCCCAGCCCGGCCGCCGCCGCTCCCGTCACCCCTCCCCCGACGCCTCAGCCCGCCGCTCCGAGCGCGCACTGTCCCCCCACCAGGCAGCCCGGCAATCCTCCGGCCTGGTGGGAAAAGCAGAGGTCCTCCGGCTGGTCCAGCACCGCCGCCTCCGGCGCCGACGGCTCTCCCCTGCACGTCGGCCGCTGACGCTCTGCCCCTTCTTCCCCTTCACCGCCCACCCCGGCGCGGTACCGGTTCGCCTGCCGGTGCCGCGCCATGCCCGAGAGGCCGCCATGCCCGAGCCCGCCCTGCCCGAACGTGCCGCCCGCGCCGCGCTGGCCGCCCACTTCGCCCCGGACCAGGTCGCCGCCGACCTCGCCAACTACTCCCCTGCCGAGGTCTGGCAGCGGCGCGTGCGCCGCGACAACAGCGGGCACCTGGCCCAGTACAAGCCGCGCGAAGAACTCGACAACGCAACTCTGACGCGTAAATAGGTGGAGGTCAGGGTGGCGTGAGGCAGATCTGAGTGCCCGGTGGCCGTGGTGGTCGCCGGGTGTCCGGGCCCTGGGCGTCAGGCTGCGTCCTCGATCGGGTTGAGGGTGACGGTGTAGCCGAGCTGGTTGAGCGCGGTGATCGCGCGGCGGGTGGCGCGTTCGGGGTCACGTTGGGCGAAGTAGGTGCCGCCGAGCTCGCGGTAGGGGACGTTGTCGGTGAGCATGTGCCAGATCGCGGTAATGATCGAGTGCTCGACGGCGACCAGGGCCTTCATCGGGCCGCGGCGGGCGGTCAGCCGCTTGTAGCGGGCCTGGAGGTAGGTGTCCTTGGTCCTCACCGCGCCGAAGGCGGCCAGGCCGAGGGCTCCTTTGAGGTACGGGTTGCCGGGGCGGACCTTGGTGTTCTTGGTGCGGCCGGCGGACTCGTGGTGGCCGGGGCAGACCCCGGCCCAGGACGCGAGGTGCCTGGCGGAGGTGAACCGGGCCATGTCGCCGCCGGTCTCCGCGATGATCACTTCGGCGACGGCCTGGTTGATGCCGGGGATGGTGTCGAGCAGGTCGAGGGCGGGACGAAAGGGGGCCATCGCCTCCTCGATCCGCTCATCGAGCTGTCCGATGGCGTCGGTGAGCTGGTCGTAGTGGTCCAGGTGCAGCCGGGTGAGGAAGGCGTGGTGGTCGCGGAAGCGGCCGGTCAGGGCCTCGGTGAGTTCGGGGATCTTGTTGCGGAGCTTGCGTTTGGCCAGGTCTGCCAGCGTCTGCGGGTCGCGTTCCCCGCCGATGAGGGCCTCCAGCATGGCCCGGCCGGAGACGCCCATGATGTCGGAGGCGACCGCGGCGAGTTTGATGCCGGTGTCCTCCAGCAGCTTCTCCAGCCGCTGGACGATCTGCCCGCGTTCGCGGGTCATCTGGGTGCGGGCCCGGGTCAGGTCCCGCAGTTCGCGCACCGGTGCGGGTGGCACGAACGAGGGGCGGACCAGGCCGTGTGCGCCGAGCTGAGCCAGCCAGGCGGCGTCGGAAACGTCCGTCTTGCGGCCGGGCAGGTTCTTGACCTGCCGGGCGTTGACCAGGATCACGTTCAGGTCCTCGGCCAGCAGGTAGTAGAACGGCTTCCAGTAGTCCGAGGTCGCTTCGATCACGACGAGGGTGACCTCGGCAGCGACCAGATGATCCCGCAGGGCGAGCACGGCGTTCGTGGTCGAGCCCCAGGTCGTGGTCTCGTTGGTGAAAGAGCCTCGCCGTTTCGTACTCGGGCTGCGGACACACGCCTTGGCGTCCTTCTTGCTGATGTCCACACCGGCGCAGCGTTCGTGCAGCACGTCCACGGCCCCGCTCCCTCCCTCACCGAACGGCCAAGCGGTACGCCGTTCCGGGAGGGCCAGGGTGGAACAGGAATTCTGACGCCCGTGCTTCGCAGCAACACTCCACGGTTCCCGTGGACGGCCCTCAGCGCCACGCTGACCTGCGAGCTCACCGGCATCACAGAGCAATCGGCTTCGGCCGGAACGAACCCCACCAGCGTCCCGGACCGGCATCAACCCCCGTCAGGGCAGACAGGAAGCACCTCGGCGCACGCCACGACATTTACCACGCCCCCGGCGCGCACCGAAGGTGCGCTGGATCGCTGACCTGCCCGTTCGTCATCCCTTCGGACGAGGTCTGGCCCATCGCCCTGGAGGACCTCGGGCCCCACTGCCCGCTGGGCATGTGGGTCCGCGGCAGCGACCAGATGCCCCAGCTGACCGCCCGCTCCGTCGCCGTGACCGGCAACCGGAGCGCCACCGAGCAGGCCATCGCCCACACGCACACCTTCGCCGCGGCGGTCGCCGAGGCCGGCCACACGGTCACCGCCACACTCGCCTACGGCGTCGACTCCGCCGCCCACCGGGCAGCCGCTCAGGCGGGCCGGTCGACGCTGGCCGTCCTGCCGCGTGGCCTCGACCGCGCCCACCCCCACGACCACGCCCAGCTGCTGAGTTCCATCCCCGCCGGCGGCGGCGCAGTGGTCAGCCCCTACCGGCCCGGCACCGCAGTCAGCGGCGCGACGCTCCACGCCAGCGCCCGCCTGCTGGCCGCACTCGCCCGCGCGGTGATCCTCATCGAGGCCCTCGACCACGCCGAGGCGACCCGCACCGCCGAGTCCGCCCTCGCCCTCAAACGGCCCCTGCTCGCCGCGCCCCCTGACGGCGACGTCCACTCCAGCGGCAGCGCCCGCCTGCTCGCCGAGCAGCGCGCCGTCCTGGTCGCGGACCCCGCAGCCGCGCTCGCCCTGCTCTGAGACCCCAACCGCCCTCCCGTGAGAGGACCGTGCCGTGCCTGAGCACGTCGACTTCTTCGAGGCCGTCGTCACCGCCTACCCCGACGACGCCGACCACGCCCCACTGCTCGCCGACCCCGTTCACGCGCGCGTGGCCCGCGCTGGCGACGTCGTCGAGGGCGACCTGATCCTGGCCGCTGTCTCCCTGCGCGGCGCCGACTACTTCAACGACCAGTACACCGCCCACCCCGAGCCCTACGACCCGGCCTGCCAGTGCGGCGTGTGCTGCCACCTCACCCACGAACCCGGCCCCGTCGTCGTGCTGTCCAACGGCCATCCCTGGCCGACCTGCGACCCGTGGCTCGCCGACGCCCTGGTCCTCATCATCCCCGCCCAGCCCCTGCCCGACCGGATCGCGAAGGAGTGACGCACCGCCATGCCTAGCACTGCGTTCACACCGTCGCTGCCCGGCCTCGCTACCGACGACGAGCTGGACACCGTCATCAACTGGGGGCTCGGCGCGGACTCCACCGCCTACCTCGCGCGCATGCTCACCGACCCCGCCGCGCACGGCATCGACCTGGCGCGCACCGCTGTCCTCTACATGGCCACCGGCAGCGAGTGGCCCGAAACCCGGCTGCTGTGCGAGGAGTTCATGCTTCCGCTGCTGCGCTCCCGCGGCGTGCGGTTCGTGCAGCTGGCGCGGGCCGGGCACCTGAAGGCCGACGGGATCACGATCCTGGACGACTCCCGCCATCCCGAGCGGCTGTTCGCCCGGGGCCTGTGGACGCTGTGGGACGAGCTGGAGTCCGTGGGGACCGTCCCGCAGCAGGCCGGCGTCCGCAAGTGCAGCCTGCGTGCAAAAGGCGAGGTCGGCGACCGGTGGATCACTCAGGTCTTCGGCGGCCGCCCGTTCAGGCAGATCATGGGCTTCAACGCCGACGAGGAAGGCCGCCGCTTCGGCGACCAGGCCGCCTCGAAGGTCCCCGGACGCACGGGCGTGTTCCCGCTCATCGACTGGGGCTGGGACCGGCAGCAGTGCGAGGCCTACCTCCTGGACCGGTTCGGCGTGCACTGGCCGAAGTCGTACTGCACCTTCTGCTGCTTCCCCACCTCCATGGGCGCGCTGCCCGCCCACCTGGAACGCATGCGCTCCCATCCGGACATCGCCGGTGAGGTGCTGCGCCTGGAGTACACGGCGATGAGCCTCAACCCCAACGCGAAGCTCTACGGCCGCAAGACCCTCCTGGAGATGTTTGACCCCTCGCGGCCGCGGGACCGGGCGTGCCTGGAGGCATTCGAGCGGGAGCTCGACACGCCGTGGGCGCTGTACCACGTGCGCCGGTTGTTCCTGCTGTCCGACTCCGGAAAGCGGCGGCCGGTGATGCGCTCCACCGAGCGCGTCGACCTCGGCCGCCCCCAGCAGCTCGCCCGGCGACTGATCTCCGTCTCCGAGCGACACCACGTCGACGTCGAGCACGACCCCATCTACGGGCGCGCCCGCTCCTGGGTGCGCCGCCGCGCGAAGGCGTGGCCGATGGCGGAGGAACTCTTCGCCACCGCCCCCGCCCGCGTGATCAACAAGCAGGACGAGGCCTTCGAGGAGGAGTGGGACGCCCTGCTCTCCGGTGCCGCCGCCCAACTCCCGCTCGCCTGAACCGCCCCGACCACCGCCCTCCGGAAGGACCATCATGCGCGCACCCATGTCCTTATCCCCTGCCCGCGCCTCGCTCCCGTGCCGTGCTGTACCTGGCCACGCCGTCCGGAGCTGACGTACGAGCCGCCATGCAGGCCGGCCTCCTGGGCTGCATGACGACCCCGGCGCAGGGCAACGTGATCCCGCCCGGTGCCCTGTACGCCTGTGACAACGGCAAGTTCGGCAAGGGCTGGCCCGGCGCCGAGGGCTGGTTCGCCTGGCTGAAGGCGACCGTCGACCGCTACGGCCGAGACCGCTGCCTGTGGGCCGTCGCCCCCGACGTCCCCATGGACGCCGCGGCGACCTTGGCCGAGTCGCTGCCGTGGCTGGAGCGGATCCGCGCACTGGGTGTTCCGGTCGCTTTCGCTGCCCAGGACGGCAGCGAGCGCGGCCTCATCCCCTGGGACTTGATCGACGTGCTGTTCCTCGCGGGCTCCACCCAGTGGAAGACCTCACCGGCCGCGCACCGCCTGGCCCTGAGGGCGCAGGAGCGAGGCATGGCCGTCCACATGGGCCGCGTCAACTCCCGCCGGCGGCTGCGTATCGCGCAGGCCTTCGGGTCCACCAGCTGCGACGGCACCTATCTCGCCTTCGGGCCCGACACCAACCTTCCCCGCCTTCTCGCCTGGATGAACGAACTCCACGCCACCCCCACTCTGTTCGGAGACGAGACATGACGACCTGGCTGCGCCTCATCGGCGCATCGATCATGGGCATCCTCGCCCCCGTCCCCTCCAGCGTGACCTCCCCGATGACCGAGGCGGAGGGCGCCTGGGTCCGCGCGAACGCCTGGACCAGGGGACTGCGCAAGATCGAGGACGCCTACCCCCATGGCTTCCACCGCTGGTGCTCCTGCGAGCGGGGCATCTGCCACCCCTGCGGCTCCGGTCGCCACGCCCAGTGCGTCAGCGCCAGCGGCCCCCGCCTCGACGACTACGCCGGCACCATCACCGACCGCGGCGGCTTCGTCGTCGCCGTGATCCACCACGGGCCCGGCCAGCAGCCCTGCCGGTGGTTATGCCCCTGCCCCCACCCTGCCGACGGCACGGACCCCGTGGACACTCCGGCCGCCCCGGAGAAGAGGCCGGTGCGGCAGCGACGCGGTTCCTCCGTCTCCGACGATCAGCTCACCTTGCTTCCCGGCCTGGATGCGGACCTGTCCGAGAAGACCGCAGCAGACGGGGAGGGACAGTGAACCTCCCGGTTCAAGAGACGCTGCCGTTCGAGGACTTGGCCGAGGCACAGTCAGCGTCGCCCTGGTGCCAGCGGTGGCGGGCGGGAAAGCACTCCTGGCGCCACGTCCGGGATGGCGGCTTCGATGCCCGGAACTACCGCGTGGACGTCATCCCCGAGGAAGAGCCGGCCAAGACGTTTGTGCTCGCGCACCACTACTCCCGGTCGTGGCCGCCGGTGAAGGTGCAGTTCGGCCTGTACGACGTCTCCGGCAGCAGGCGTCGGCTGTGCGGCGCTGCCGTGTTCGGGGTTCCGGTCAGCACAGCTGTCCTTACCAAGCCCCTGCCGGGGCTGGAGCCTTACAAGGAGTCGCTGGTGTGCTCGCGCTTCGTCCTGCTCGATGAGTGCCCCGGTAACTCGGAGTCGTGGTTCCTCGCCCGCTGTTTCGATGCCCTGCTCGCGGACGGGGTACGCGGCGTTGTCTCGTTCGCCGACCCCGTCCCGCGCCGCACCGCCTCCGGCCGACTGGTGATGCCCGGGCACGTGGGAACGATCTACGCGGCGACGAACGCTGTGTACGCCGGCCGGGCAACCGCCCGGACGGTGAAGCTTCTGCCGGACGGCACCGTCTTCCACGACCGGGCAGCGCAGAAGATCCGCCGCGCCGAGCAGGGCCACGAATACGCCGCTGCTCAACTCCTTGCGCTCGGAGCTCCGCGACCGCGGCCCGGCTGCGACCCGGCTCTGTGGCTGCGTGAGGCCCTGGCCGCGGTTGGCGCCCGCAACGTCCGGCACCGCGGTGTGCACCGCTTCTGCGGACGGTTTGCGCGTGTTGCCGCTTGGGCGACGACGGTACCAGGGCGACGGGCTCCCGGATGCAGTTCGTGGCCGCTCCGAATGGAACACCCCTGCGGTTCTCGCGGGCGTTGCCCGGCCGCACGCACGACCTGACCGCAGCCCGCGCACACGGTGTGATCCAAGCCTGTCTGTCCCGTCAGCTTCTCGTCCTGGCCGACCGCGCCTACCAATGTGCCGGCGCTACTGAGAAGCGCCGTGAAAAGAGAAGAATGGAATGCCTGGAAGACTATCGGTGTCGTAGTCCTGACTCTCTGCGCAGGCGGCTGCCTACTTGCCGCCCGCGAGCTGCTGCTCCAGCTTGCGGACCCGTTTCACCACGCCGGTCTTGACCCGGCGGCTCTCCAGGGTTCGGGCGAGATCGCTCACCAGCTGCGTGGCGGGTTCACCCTTGCCGTGCTGGTCGAGCGACCGGGCGATGTGCTCGACATTGCGGGTCAGACGGATGTGGCCGAACGTCTCGGCGGCGGCGTTCAGGTCTCCGTACGCCTGCTCGGCGTGCTGCCAACCCGCCTCGGGGTCGGCCGACGTCAGCTCCAGGCGCGGTCCCCTGCCGTCACCGCCCTGCATGACTTTGCCGGGCACGGTCTCCGTGAGCGCCAGGCAGGCGGCGGCGTGCTTGGCGACGGCCTCGTCGGGAATTCGGTCCACGACCTCGCGCAGCACATCGTTGGCTCCGTGCAGCACCCGGCTTCCGCCCAGCGCCAGCACGCGTCCCACGGTGTCCGTGCAGATGTCGTCCGCCAGCCGCTCCTGCTCACGGCTGGCCGGGCGTTCCACCCGGAGCATGAGCGGCGCGGCCATGACCTGTCCGGCCGTGGCGCTGGCGACGGAGGACGCTGCGCCGCCGGCGGCGGTGCGCAGCGCGGCGTACACGCGGTACGTGCCGGGTTCGGCGATCTGCCAGCCGCCGAGTCCGGAGCTGAGCACGATCTGCCCGTAGAGTGCCTCGCCGGGCTGCAGCACGATGGGTTCGGGGCGCATGCAGTACTTCAGGTACGGCCGGTGCATCCGTGCCTCGGTCTCCCCCTCACGCTGGATGACGATGCCGAGGTCGTCGCCCCTCAGCTTGTTGCGGTCGACCATCACCGGGTCGGTGGAGGTGTTGGCCAGCTTCAGCTCCCCGATGACCGGTTCGAGCATGCCGTAGCGGTACGTGCCCTCGTGGTCGGGATTGCGGCTGACGCGGAGCGAGAGCGTCAGAGGACTGGGGGCGGAGTACTGGCGGACCTGCTCGAAGGCGTGGTGGTCAAACCAGGGGATGTTGCCCATCTGCACGAACCGCTCGGGTGCATGCCGCAGGAAACGCAGTTCGCTCTCCGAGAAGAAGTACCGGAAGTCGCGGAAGAAGGCCTGCTCCCCACCGTTGACCAGCAACGGGTAGTTCATGAAGCTCCGGGACTCCGGCTCGTCGACCAGCGGGATCCACGGCGTCTCCTCCGACTTGGCCCAGGCGTGTGCGAGATTGAAGCAGTGCCCGATCTCGTGCACGGCCGTCCAGAAGCGCATCCGGCGGGCGAACGCCTCCGGCGCGGGGTCGTTCGGCGGGCGTCTGGAGATGAACGAGTCGGAGAAGATCGCGCAGCCCTGCCGCTGGGCGGTGCCGATGCTGTCGAACATAATGCCGCCGAGGCCGTAGGAAGAGAAATCTTCGCCTGGCTCGTGCAGGCCCGCGAACAACGTCCACACCTGCCACTGGGCGACGCCCTGCCCACCAGGCCCCGGCCTCCACTCGGACCAGTGCTGCTGCATCGCGTCGTGCATCTCGATGTCGGACCACTTGTCGTCGACGGAGGCCGAGCGCGGGATCACGTTGCCGCCACCAGTGCGAGTGACCTTGATCCCCTGCCGGGTGAAGGCATCCTCCACCGTGAGGGTGATGTTCGGGAGGTCGGCGGGCCTCACTGGGTGGTCGTGCAGCGCGTACGCGTCCGTCTGCTCGGCCCCCTCGACGCGGTCGAACTCGATCCCGACCTCGCGGAACGCCGACCGCGCAAAGGTGTAGCCGAGGACCAGGTCGGCCGCGCCCGGGCGGCGGAAGGTCACCCGCGCGGCGAGCTGCTGCAGCGGCGGGCTGCCGGTGAGCTGCACGCGGATCGAGGTGGCGGGGCGCAGGGAGCCGTTGCCGTCGCGGTAGCTGATCGGGCCGGTGTACGAGCCGTCCGGCTCCTTGGTCACCTTGGCGAACCAGGTGAACCCGCCGGTGACGAGCCGCCAGATACGCCCCGAGACAGTCATCGTGGGGGCCGACCCGTCTACGTCCACGCGGAGTTCCTCGAACAGGCCGAGGGCGGCGCCCGGCGGGATCGTCTCCGCCGGCGGCTGAACGGTCTGGGGCTGCTCAACCGCGATCGCGTTCTCTTCGGGAAGGGCCCCCGTCGGCATCGCTGCACCGGTCGGACCCACCTCCGTCGCGACCATGCCGGGCATCGTCGGTACGTTCGGCAGGACCTGCGCTCCGTCGTAGTCGGGGGCGGGGAGGACGGGCAGGTCGGTGCGGACGTAGACGCCGCTGCGCTGTACCAGGAGGGCTGCGGCCAGCGCTCCTGGCTGAGCGCCGGCCGCTGTGTCCCAGCGGTCCTGGACGCCTTCGGTGTACACGCGCGAGCCGTACCCGGCTCGTTCCCGGCCGTCACCGGCACGGCGGGATATCTCGTCAACGACGGCGCGGACGAGCTCGTCGAGCCCACTCTGCAGGCGGTGCTTCTCTGTGGTCATGCCGGCCTCTCCTCAGCCCGGGCTCCGTCGCCCCGGCGTGGTGGTGCAGCGGAAGGGGTGGGTGCCCGGCCGCTTCGGACGCCTGGCGCGCGGTCTGCGGGCGTCTGGCCTGCCGAGATGCCTGCCGCATCAGGGCAGGGCGCTGCAACGGTCGGGATGCCTGAGCGCGATGCGGAGGGATGCCGAACCGGCCCGGAGCCTGCGCCCCGTCCGGTCGCGCCTCCGAGCGCACACCCCCCTGTCGTTGGAAGGCCGGACCCTTCAAATGGAAATCCGACCACTCAGGGGGCGCAATTCGAACGCGTCCGATCGAGTCGTCCGTGGAGCGCCTCGCCCAGCAGACGTGCCAGTCACACGTAGCCGGGGAGGTCTCCGCTCGCGCGGACGGTGAGGCCGTCGTCGGCGTGGAGGTCGACCAGCACCGCCTTGGTGGCGGTGGTGTCGATCTCCACGCTCTCGCGTGGCCCTCCCTGGATCGAGACCTCCGCCGTGACCCCGCCGTCCCGGCCCGGAACCTCGAGGGAGCGGGCCAGGCCGATCTGCCGTCGGGTGGGCACCGAGGGGTCGTCCAGGACGACGGTTCCGTCCACAGTCACCACGCGACGTGCTCGCCCTGGAACTCCTCCTGCAGTGCGATCCGAAGCACGCTCATGGCATCCGCCTCACTTCGTCGCCCCTACAGGCTTCTGACGCCCCGACGATACGGCGGGCGGGAGCTGCAATCCGAAAGAGCGGTGATCAACTCTGGCCACGTTACGCCAACCAGGCAACGCCCGAACCAGTGAATCTGAACCGTCGCCCAACCGCCCTGACCAGCTACTACTTAGCTTCTCCCGCACAGCAGGGGAGCCTCAGTTCCGTCAAATGCCGCCCGACCTTTATGCCCAATATATAAAGTTTGCCACTGTTAGTTCCAATCTAAGGTGCATTGACTAGGTTCTAGCTAGCCTGATCGTCGCAGCTTAGGGGCTCGCCACAACAACGAGGAGGCATGATGTCGGACGTACCTGAAGATCGCACCAGCCGGATCAGCAGCCGCGAGGACAAACTGGAGATTCGTGCGGAGAGGCTGGGTGAATGGACCAACGCCGAGCAGCTGTACCCATCGGCGGCGAAGGCTCAGCAGATCCAAAGTGCCCTCAAGAAGACGCTCATCGAGCAGCTCGAGGCCGAAGCGGCGAGACTCGGTGACAGGAGCAGTGCTGCGATCCACGGCAAGACCGGGATCAGCACTCTGGAGGACCAGATCAGAGTCAACCCGCCAACGTCGGACTGACGGGGCGTGTGTCGACTGTCGAAGGATTTCTCTGCGGATGGCTGCTTCGTCAACCAACACGATAATTGGGGTAGAGCGCTTCCTCGCAGCTTGGGCGGTGCCGTCCAAGCATTCGTTGCGCCTCCCGCTCCGCGAGGGCGCGGCTGGCCAGCGTAACCTGTCGGGCGGTGCGAGGGATGCCGCGGTTGTCTTCCCTCGCGGTCATCCGCAGTTCGTCGACGCGCTGGAGGACGGAGTCCGCGCGCTCGTCGTGCTGCTCATCAATGAACTGGACTGCGTCACGTTCTCGAGCTGCGAGGGTCATGCCGCAGAGGACGGCCAAACTCTGCTGTGGGGCCGCAGCGTCGACATTCTGCCGCGCGACGCCGCTGAGGGTGCGCGACTGCGCGCGGCACTTCGGGGCTGCATCGATGCTGTCCCGCAGGTGCTGGAAGCGCCGGTGCGCTTGCAGCTCGTCGAGAACGAGGTTGAGACCGAGCTCGGCACGCTGCCGGCGATGACGCTCGACTTCACGCCGGAGACGACCGACGCTGCCACCTACTTCGCTGGAGTCGCGCCTCTGTACGCAGCCCTGCTGGCCGAGGTCAAGGTCGTGAACCCATGATCCAGGTGATCGTCAAAGTCGCGTCACGCTGCAACCTCAACTGCTCGTACTGCTATGTGTATAATAAGGGTGACACGTCTTGGCGGCAGCGCCCACCTCAGATGTCGGACGCAATCTTTACGGCGACCCTCGACCGCGCCCACGAGTACGCTGAGGCGATTGGCGACCGCGCGGTCAGTCTGGTCTTCCACGGCGGCGAGCCGACGCTCGTCGGCCCCGACCGCTTCCGCGCCTGGTGCGTCGAGGCACGCGAGCGGCTTGGCGGTGCAGGCCTCAAGGTTGGCCTGACGCTGCAGACCAACGGTACGTTGATCGACGATCGCTGGATTGAGGCCTGCCGGTCCGGCCGGGTCGGTGTCGGCGTGAGCCTAGACGGGCCGCGGGAGATCAACGATCGTGCGCGTGTCGACCACAGTGGCCGGGGCTCTCATACGCGGGTCGAGCGCGCGCTGCGCCTGCTCAGCGCTGGCGGCGTCGAGCATGGCCTGCTTTGCGTGATCCCGCTCGGCACTGATCCGCTGAGTGTCCATCAGCATTTCCTGGAGCTTGGCGCGCCAGCAGTGACCTACCTCTGGCCCGACATCACCCACGATCAAATCGCGCCTATCCTTGCCAAGTTCGGTCCTACACCGTGCGCCGACTTCATGATCCCGATCTTCGATGTCTGGCACAACGACCTGGCGACGGTCGACGTCCGCGACCTGCGGAATATCAGCAGTGTCCTCCTCGGCGGTCGCAGCCGGATCGAGACCATCGGAAATGTCGCGCCGCACTACTTCTTCGTCGAGACTGACGGCGCGATTGAGGGGCTGGATGCGCTCCGCGTCTGCGAGGACGGTCTCAGCGCCACGCATCTCAACGTCCTCACAGCCGGCTTCGCTGACGTCCGGGCCACTGGCGGGCTCCACGCGCGCTCGATCTTGGACGGTCATCCTCTTCCGACGGGGTGCCACGGGTGTCGAGAGGCATCGACCTGCGCCGGGGGCTACCTGCCCCACCGGTTCTCAGTGCAACGACGTTTCGACAACCCGAGCGCCTGGTGCGCTGACCTGTTGAAGCTGCTAGGACACGTGCGCATGCGGCTGGCGGTCAGCCCGGAGGAGACGCTCGCCTACCGCCGCCACTACGACCTCCTGCGGCGGCGCTCGATCGCTACGGTCACTGCGCCCCAACCCGCCACCCACTGATAAGGAAGCAAGGACGCCTCATGCTCGATGTCCTCCCCGTGGAGACACTTGCGACCCCTGACGCCGACGACGGCGCGTTCTTCGAGCAGGTCGTGACGCTGTTTGCGGCGCAGGCGATGACGCTGCCCGCCGCAGCCGCAGCGATGGAGGCCGTGCAGGCGGGCGGCCAGGATCCTGCGCTCCTTGCCCTCGTCCGTGCGCACGCTTCCGCGCCGGATTTCGCGACGGCCTGGGATCCGGCGTTCGGCGCGTTTCACGCGAGAATCGCTGCCGGCGCGGTCACGCCGGAACGGCTGGCCGCCGTCGCCCTCCGGCTGCACGAGCGCGGCACGACTGGCGCTTGGTCGGCGACGGTCAGCGAGAAGGCCGCGCTGCGCTTCGACCGATGGCCGATCCCGCCGGGCCGCGCACTCGCAGTGCGCGCGATGGATGAACGCGTCGAAATCGTGGTCGACGGTCTCCGCGCGCATTTCGCGCGTACGGCCGGGGGGCAATGGGTTCGCGAAGAGGGAGACGCGGTCGCGTGGCCGCCGCTTATCGAGGCCCGCCTCGATCGCCTACCAGGCTCCGCTTATCGCGCCATCGTCCTGCGTCGCCACCAACTCTGGGGCCCTGAGGTCGCTGACATCGCCCACGACGTCGACGACTTCGAGTACGACCGTGCCGGCGAGCGCGTCACACGTGCCCTTGAGCTCCTTGCGAACCATGCGCCGCAATACGCCCACTCGGTCACCCATGTGCTGCGCTTCGTTGCGCCGTGGCGGGTCCGCTCTGACTACCGCCCGACCGGCAGCAGCAGCACAAACGTTGCGCCGGGCCTGGTTGGCGTTGGCAACCACGATCACGCGACGTCGCTCGCCGAGAGCCTCGTCCACGAGGCGTCACACCACTACTACTACGTTGCCACCCGGCTCGGGCCCGTTACCGACGGAAGTGACATCGGGCTCTACCCCAACCCGTTCTTCGGCCGCGACCGCCCGCTCGACCGTATCCTGCTTGCCTACCATGCGTTCGTCCACGTCTTCGCGTTCACCCGCGCCGCACTGGACAGCGGCTGCGACGACCTGACGTACCTCGAATGGCGCCTGCCGCACCTCACGCGAGGGCTACGCGTGCTGGAAAAAAGCCTGGCAAGCAGCCCCGCGCTGACGCCGCTCGGGCAGTCACTCTTCTCGGCACTCGAGCGCCTAAGCCGAGCGACGGCGGAGGCGTGATGGCGACCCTGGCCACCGCGCCCGAAACGCCCTACGTCCCGGGCATCGCGCCGCAGTCCGACTTCCGCACGGCGCTCGTGACGATGCCATTCGGCAGCGCGAAGGCGCCGTCGATCCAGCTCGGCCTGCTGTCGGCGATCTGCGAGAAAGCTGGCTTCTCCGTCGACACACGCTATCCGAACCTTGAACTCGCGGCCGAACTCGGCGTTAGCCTCTACGAGCGCCTCTGCGAACACCGCGGCCACATGACCGGTGACTGGCTCTTCGCGCCTGCGGCGTTTGGAGCCGAGACCGCCGGCCCCACAGCGCGCTTCTTCGAGCGCTTCCCATCCGAGCGCGCCTGGGCTGAGGACCTCAGCGAAGATGCGGGCTTTCTCCCCGAACTACGGTCCCGGATTCTGCCAGCTTACGTCGATCGGATCGCTGCCGCGGACGACTGGGGAAAGTACGCAGTCGTCGGCTTCTCAAGCACATTCCAGCAGAACGTGGCGTCCCTCGCACTCGCACGGCGGATCAAGACTCGTTGGCCGCGAACACTGATCGTATTCGGCGGCGCCAACGTGGACGGCGAAATGGGCGCCGAACTGCTGCGCGCGTTTGAGTGGGTCGACATCGTCGTCTCCGGCGAAGGTGACGCGGCCCTGCCAGCGCTGTTGGCGGCGATCGAGGCCGGCGTGGACCCGGCGGGAATTGCGGGGATCCTCAAACGTGGGCCCGGTGGCGCGGTGAGCGGAGCGCAGGCCCCGCCGACCAGCGCGCTCGATGACCTCCCGACACCCGACTACCATGCGTATTTTCGGCAGGCCCGGGAACTGGGCCTCTACGACGAACTTGCACCGCGTGTCCGCATCCCGATCGAGAGCTCGCGCGGATGTTGGTGGGGCGCCAAGCACCACTGCACGTTCTGTGGTCTCAACGGGCTCGGCATGGGCTACCGTGCCAAGAAGCCCGAGCGGGTTCTGCGCGAGCTCGGCGATCTCTCTGCCGCGCACGGCACTACGGGCTTCGACGGCGTCGACAACATCCTGAGCCTCGGCTACATCGACACGCTCTTCACTAAGATTGCCGACTCCAAGCTCGACTTCCGGTTCTTTTACGAGGTCAAGGCAAACATGGGGCGCGACAAGATTCGCAAGCTCGCACACGGCGGTGTCGAGACCGTGCAGCCCGGGATCGAGAGTATGAGCACGCACGTGCTCCAGCTGATGCGCAAGGGCAGCACGATGCTGCAGAACGTCCTCTGCTTGAAGTGGTGCTCGTACTACGGAATCGGGGTCGCGTGGAACCTGCTGCATGGGTTCCCTGGTGAACTAGAGGAAGACTACGTCGCCCAGTTGAAGGTTCTTCGGGCTATCAGACACTTGCAGCCACCGAATGGCTTCGACCGGATCTGGCTGGAGCGCTTCTCGCCGTACTACACGGAGGCGGAGGCGTTCGGCGTGCGCAGCGTGCGGCCCAGCGCGAGCTACGCCGAGGTTTACCCTGACCATGTGGCGTTGGATCGGCTTGCGTACTTCTTCGACTACGAAATGCCGGATGCGCTGGGCGAGGCGGCCCGGGGCACCACACACGCACAGGTCCTAGACGAGACCGCGCGCTGGGTCGCGCACTGGCAGGAGCTATGGGCGCAGCCGGTGAGGCCGTCGCTCACATTTCGGCGGATCCCGCGCGGCGTACTGGTCGACCGCGACGACGGCACTGGTTCATGCCGCACGGTAGCCCTGAGCGGTGCGCCGGCCGAGATGCTGCTCTGCTGCAGCGACCGCCCCCAGGCCGTGCGGGCCGTCACGGCACACCTGCTCGCAACGACCGGCGAGGCATTCCCGCCGGACGACGTCCGCGAGACGCTGGAGTCATTCTGCGACGCCGGGCTGATGGTGGGCGAGGCCGATCGCTTCCTGTCGCTACCACTCCCAGAGAACCGGCACTGGTAGGCAATGGATTACCGCAGGCTGGGGCAAACAGACCTCGTAGTCTCCGCGCTCGCCTTCGGCGCCTTCGGCATCGGCGGCGGCGTGCCGGGAGACAGCTACGGGCCGACCGACGACGCCGACTCCGCGCGGGCGATCCTGGCAGCGCTGGATCAGGGCTGCTCCTTCTTCGACACCGCCGACTACTACGGCATGGGTCACAGCGAGGCCCTGATCGGCCGCACGCTGGCGGCGACATCGGGGGGCCAGGATGCGCTGATCGCGACCAAGGGCGGTTCGCGACTAGACCGACCTGTGGCGGACTTCTCTCGCGCATACCTGCTCGGCGCGGTGGAAGAAAGCCTGCGGCGGTTGCGACGCGACCACATCGACTTGTACTTGTTGCACAACCCTTCGTTGGAGGTAATCCAGGCAGGCGAAGTGTTCGAAACACTGGAGGAGTTGCGGACGAGTGGGAAGATCCGCCATGGCGGTGTGTCGGTTCACACCACCCAGGAAGGACTGGCCGCGCTCGCGCAGCCGGGGTGCGCAGCCGTCCAAATGGTGTTCAGCCTCGTCTCAGGGTTGTGGCCCGACCTGGCCGCCGACGGGCTGATCGACGAGATCGCCACGTCGGGCGTTGGCCTGATCGCCCGCGAGCCGCTAGCCAACGGCTTCCTCGCGAGACCCCATCGAGAGGACGAAACCTACGGCCCAGGCGACATCCGCAGCTCCTTCTCGACCGGGCAGCGGCGGCTGCGGATCCGGCTGGCGGCGTCGCTACGGCCGCCGGAGCCCGCCGCCCCTGGCGGACCGACGTCCGCACAGCTCGCACTGCGCTACGTCCTAGACGAGCCGCGCGTCTCCACGGCGATTGTAGGACTCAAGACGGCCGCGCAAGTCAGAGAATGCTTCGGCGCATTGGAGCTCGGCTCGTACTGGGAGCATCGCGGCGCGATCAGGAGCGACAGATGACGAGCGCGACGTATACGGCCGGCGGCTGGCCGTTCTGGGCACCGCTCGGCGATGAAGAGATCGCCGACGCGCTCGCGCTCGCTGGCCTGCGGCCCGGCGAGCGCTTTCTCGACCTCGGCTGCGGCGATGGCCGCGTAATGGCGGCAGCGCTCGATGCAGGCGCTCACGTGTCGGGCTACGAGATCGACGGCGCCTTGGCCACGCGGGCGCGCGATCGGCTCGCAAGCGCCGGTGGTCGGGCCCGCGTGATCGAGCGGAGCTTCTTCGACGCGCCGCTGGATGCCGATGTCGTCTTCGCATACCTCTCGCCAGCGATGCTCCAGCGTCTGCGCCCGCAGCTCGAGCTCCTGCCCGCGGCCTGCCGTATCGTCACGGCTTGGTTCGACGTACCAGGCTGGGCACCGCCCACAGCCCGTCGGCGTAACGTCCGGTGCTACGCGGCGACGTCGGTCGCCTCCGCACCTGCCCCGGCTCCCTTTTCCGCTGGCTGGTCATCGCCCGGACTGCTCTGCGTACTTCCGACCACGGCCAAGATCCTCGTTACCACGAGCCTCGCTCACCCCCGCGGCCCGGTCGCTATCACAGTCGATGACGCTCTCACCGATCTCGTTGCGATCACAACTGGTGCCGACACCGTCGCCGGTAACCTTAAGACGATTGCTCTCGATCTCGTACTCGCACCCCGCCCCGTTGGTACGGTAGTAAAGGGCGCACTCCACGCTCCCGCTGCAGGCACCTGCGAACTCTTCTGCTTCGCCTCAACCACGTCCCCGCCCGGCTCCTGGCCCATCGATGCAGCACGCTGCGCCCAGCTGGGGGCACAGTTCCGCGGTTGATACTGGCGTTGGGGTGAGGCCAAGGAGACCGTGCCCGTTCCTGTCGAAGCACCCCTATCTATCGCCGGGCGTGGAGCGGCGCTGCACGCTGCTCCGGTGTTCCTTCCCGGGCCAGATGGAACTCGGACGTGGAACACATCCCTCTGGAGCACCCGCGTGCCGGTTCCTGTCTTCCGAGGATTTGGATTGCACGAACTCGCGCACTTCCGAGCGCACGGCGCAGAAGATCCGTCGCCAAGAGCAGGGCCACCAGTACGCCGAAGCCCAGCTCATCGCGCTCGGAGCGCCGGTGCCGCGGGCCGGGTGCAACCCGGCCGTCTGGCTTCGGGAGGCGCTGGTCGCGGTCGGCGCCCGCAACGTACGGCACCGCGGCGCGCACCGCTTCTGCGGACGGTTCCCGCGTTGATGGCGCTTGGCCGACGAAGCCAGCAGAGCGAGGAGCTCGTCGCCGATGAATGCCGTCCAAGACGTTCTGCCGCTCGCCGACTTGGCCGAGGTCCCGACCGCCTCCCTGGTGCGCACAAGGCGTGGCCGAGTGGCCTGGTATGCGGTGGCTGAGCGAGGCGATGACAGCGGTACCAGCCTCACTGTCACCACGGTTCTGCGATCCGACCACCCGGCTCGATCCCGAACCTGCTCAGTCGTTCACCCTCTTCGAAGCGCCCCCCACGCTTGAGCAGGTCTGCAGCCGCGATCAAAGACCTCCTGTCGGCGGCCTCAGCTCCTCGCATATATGTAGTGAGAGCCGCGTCAATACGGCCCACCTCAACGAGCTCAGAGGCCGCTACGCGGAAAGCATCGGCAAACCCAGAATCCGCCAAGCCGCAGGCCCAACCGACGAGCCGATCGGCGCGTTCCGCCCAGTGTTGCCATTCGTGCTGGTTAGTTACTAGCTCTTGTGCATGCTGATTGCCCCCCTCAGCTAGGCCATGCAACCAGGTCAAGGCTTCCTCGGCGCGGCGTTCCGCAGCCATACGCCTTGCTGCTATCCGAAGGCAGCCGAAGTTTCCAGCTTCTGCCGCGCGTTGGTAGAAATTTGTCGATTCATAGGTGCGGCCTGCACAGTTCAAAGCTTCTGCGGTCTCTAGGAGGTCTTGGCCATCCTCACGCGCATGCCTCACAGTTCGGCCAATCTGGATGATTCTCTCATTTGCTATCTGGAGGGCATCAGAGTCGCCCGTTTTAACCGCCTGGTCGTAAAGCATGTAGGCTTCCTGTACTTGGCCACCCCACTTCATGTCATCCGCTTCTTGGCGCAGGCGCTGACTCTCGTCTGAAGTACTCACCCGTTGGTAGAAAGCGAGGGCCTCCGCGACGCCCTCTCCACTTTCCTCGGCTTTCCCTCTGTAGAACTTAATCAGCTTCTCGTCGACTTGAGGTGCCTGTCTGAGCCTGTCCGCCGCCTCTGCGGCGTCGACGTTGCCGACCTTGGCCAATTCTTCCAGCCAGGTTATTGCTTCCTCCGTCTGTCCTGCCCCTACGAGCCGGTGTTCCGCCATCGACATCGCGTAAATAGACTGATTTCTATCGCTGGACCTCTCGGCTACTCGCTTATAGAAGGCCACAGCTTCCTCAATCCGGCCGACCCTGTCCAGCAAATCCGCAGTAATCAGCATTGCTTCCGGATTGCCGGCCGCTGCTGCCCGGGCTGCTAGTTGGTAGGCATACCGATACAGGCCGCGCCTCTCAGCCTCGTGCGCGAGTTGTGGTGTATCGCGGACCGGGGCATGGACTGTGAGCGCATCCCAAAGTTCAACCGGAACGCGAGCCGTGAGGCGGGCCGCCCGACCGTGTTCCTCTAGGTAGTCGGCGAGGCGGTAGTGCGGTTGCGTCGGAGTGGGGTGGCGAGGTCGGGGGCGGATACGGGTGATGGGTCCGCGGATTCCGTGGCAGGGCGAGGATGTATAGGTGAGGGCCTCATCCAGCCACTCCTCACCTAGGTTGTCCCACTCGGTGTCGGTGAGATAGCCGGACGCTGCTTGAGTAAGCAGCACTCGGGAGAGGGCGAGGCTGTGGCCGAGGCGGCGTGCATCCATGGCGGCATCGATCAGTGCCTTTGCCGCAGTGGGGGCGTTCTGATAGCGCTCCAGGAGGGCTGGGGCGCCGGCGAGGTACTGGGTGATACGGCCACCCTCTCCACGGGCGAGGGCTTCAGCCAGTCTCGGGTCGGTGAGGGCCTTGACCCGTAGCTCGTCGAGGGCTGTGCCTGTAAACGACTCGGCGACAGGAATGTCGGTACCGCTGAGCAGGGCGCGGGCCTGCGCATGGGGGTCGTTTTGGCCCGGGGTGGGAGGCGTGGTGAGAGTGGCCCAATATTCAGGCCACACGGCGCCGAGGACGAGGACAGGTCCACGGTCTGGATTGCGCAACAACTCGCGAAGACCAGCGGCGGCGCGGGCTCCGATCTTGGACCCTGGGGTGAGGAGATAGTGCTGTGTTTCGTTGAGCCATACGACAGTGCAGGGTCTGATGGAGCCAAGCGCATCGACAACGGCGTCGGGGCGGTCCGGTTCGAGGGGGTGCCACAGTCGCCACTGGTCCGGCAATGTCTGGACGGCTTCCCAGCAAGCACGGGTCTTGCCTGTTGAGGATCCGCCGACGAGAACAGCGAGTCTGCTGTGACCGGCTACCGCCTGTTCGACAACCCCGCGCAGCTGGACATCGTGTTCGCGCTCAACGTAAGCGGGGAGCGTCGGGAGATTCATTTCCGTAACGGATTGTAGTGGCGCGATTGCTTGGTGTACCTCCAGTGCGAACGGATCGGTCACCTCGGAGATCTTCCGTCCCAACGGCTCTTGCGTTGGCGCCGAACCTCTCTTCGTAGAAGGCCGCCCACCGCGATCAGGGTGTGTCTCCTTCCAAGCTCGCTTACGCAGGTCCAGCCACCACTGCAGCGGCGGAATACTGTGTCCCTTCTGCTCCGCCTTGGCACGCAGGTACTCCAGCAGGAAGCGAACAGGGGGTCCCTCGTTGGGTGTGCTCGTACCAGTGAGCCAATCGCCGATTGACGAGTTAGTCAGCTTCACCGGTGGTTTCTGCTGTTCACCCTGGCGGATGAGCAACGCGTACGTCGGTTCCCCTGCCTGTTGGTAGAGCGTTTTCAGATGTACAGCAAATGCGGTGGCGATCATCTGCCCTCCGCCCTGTTCTCTCCGGACCGGAGCCGAACCGGACCGCTTGCAAACATGCGCTGACCAGCACGTATTCCTTATTCCAGCATGCGGGAGACCACCGGAAACCGCACGGAGCGGTGTCTTCGGGACCACGACGCCCGGCGAGGAGGCGTGACGGTTCCGTAGGAGGCACTGAGATGACACACAAGAACCACTGGCCCGGCAGTGAACGCATGGCGATGGCACGCGCTGCTCTGGGTGGCATCCTGTCTGGCGTCGCTCGCGCTGTCGTGGCCTGGTTGCTGGACCAGCTCATCCAGTAAAGGGTTCGACCAACGGCGAGCGGCGGCGCCGGCCGGCGCCGCCGCTCGCCGTTGGTGGACACGAAATTTAGGGGCGCGGCTGACGCCGACCGGCGAGATCTGGAACGCCCGCGCGTGCAGCCAGCTGTTGTTCCAGAGCCGCGTTGGTCTCCTTGAGCCGGTGGTTCTCGATCTCCAGCACCTGGACGATCCGGGCCAGGAGCTGGGCCTGAGAGCGCAGCTCGTCGCGTTCGGCGCGGACGCGCACCAGATCCTCCTGCTGCTTGCGGCCTCGGGCTTGCGCGGCCTCGGAGACCGGCTCGGGGCTGCTACCGCGGGCCTTGATCAGGGCGTAGAACAGGTCTTTGAGGCCGGTGTGCTTGTGGGTGAGCTTGTTGCGCCGCAGCCCGGCCTCGACGGCGAGGGACACGATGGTCAGTTTGCCGTCGGAGTGCAGCGGGGCGCCGATCAGCAGGCGGACCATGGCGTCGGTGATGGCCTTCACCTCCGCGACGTCCTCGGAGCCGCAGTCGGCGTGCGCCTGGGCGAGGGCCTGGCCGACGAGCTGGGCCAGGGCCGCGCCGGCGCGCGAGCCGGGCTCGTTAGGGGCGCTCATCGTGGTTCCTCGGGGTCGTCTGCGCCTGGCTGTTGGGCGTGGTGGCGGTGGATGATGTCGGTGAGGTGGGCTCGTCGCTGCTGTTCGCGGGCCGCGATGGGGTAGGGGTCGAAGCTGGCTTCTGCGGCGGCGTCGATCCGCGCGACCTCGGCCCGCAGCATGGTGATCTGGCTGTCGGTGCGGCTGATGTTCGCGCACGCCGGATGGCAGCGGGAGTGGTCCGGTGTGCTCCGGCCGCCGTCGCGTGCCCGGTCGCGGTCCGGGGTGCACAGGGCGGTGAACGCGTCGTGGTTGCAGGTCAGGAAGGCTTTGGGGTCCTCGTAGACCTGTAGGCGGGGGTTGGCGACCAACGCGCGCAGCTCGCGCTTGCCGAGGTAGGTCCCGGCGTAGCGGTCGGAGAACTCGGCGGCCGCGGCGCGGTACCGGTCGGCGGCCGGGCCACTGACCATCTCGCCGGCGGCGATGCGCTCGCCGGCCTCGGTGAGAGTCTCGGCCAGGGCCAGGCCCTTCTCCTGGTCCAGGACGTCGAGCATGTCGGCCTTGGAGCGGCCTAATGGTGGAGTCGGGTATTGGAACTGCCTGAATGCCTCCCCCGATCTCGAGTTCAAGGCGCACGGCAGTGCGGGAGGGCCGCCGCATACAGGTGAGCCCCAGCCAGGCCGGGCGGTGTGATCGTCTGGACCGACGGTTGCCCCCTCGTCGAACATCAATCGCCCGACCGGCGGCTCCACCGGCCGTGCACGCGCTGTACGGAGTCACATAGCCACCAGCGTCACTCGACGCGCATCGTCAACACAGCGAGCGTAGCGTGGCAGAGAGGTATATTTCGATCAAACGACACGGTGATCGGCATGACGCCTTCCTTTCACGAAACACGTTTGACTGAGGCGCGAAGTGGCAGGACAGGGGGGCCTGACCCGGCGAATCGAACGCCATTTGAACGCGATCGCGATCGAATAATGTATTCGGCACCTTTTCGACGGTTGGCGGGCGTGACGCAAGTTGCCGCCGTGCGGGAGAAGCATCTCCTGCATAATCGGTTGACTCACAGCTTGAAAGTGGGACAAATAGGTCGCCGGATGGCACAGAAGCTCGTCAAGCGGAATAAAGGTGCTTGGGATGCCGGCCTTGGCCAGGAGAACGTCGAAGATTTCCCTGACATAGTTGAGTGTGCGGGACTAGCGCACGACATCGGGCACCCACCTTTCGGGCACACGGCCGAAAAGGCTCTCGGCGAGAAGATGCGAGAGTTCGAGGGCTTCGAGGGTAACGCCCAATCTTTTCGGGTAGTCGCAAAGCTGGCGGTTCTCGATGGAGTTGAGTGGGGAGGACTCGACCTCACGCGAGCAACTTTGAACGCAATCCTCAAGTACCCAAGAGATCTCGACCAAGCAAAACATGAAATCAGGATTGACGGGAGACCTGTAGCCTGGACGGACCGCAGATTTGGAGCGAAGTGGGGTTTTTATTGGAGCGAGAGGGAGCATTTTAATCATGCCCGTGAGCTCCCAGGCGGCACCTATCAAGCCGAAGTCGATAGACAGAAGAGGAGTGCGGCAGCCAGCCTCATGGACTGGGCGGATGACGTATCGTACGCAGTTCACGATCTCTACGATTACTTCAGCAGTGGCTTGACCCCCCTTCATGAGCTTCGCGGCAGCCCAGATAACGCCGAGTTCTTTCAATATATAGAGAACGGCGTCGGGGCCAGGTACTCAGAATTCAATATGGATGAGTTTAAGCGCGCCTATTCTGACCTTCTGCCATATATGCCCACGCGCAAGTGGACAGGGTCATATCGAGACCGGCACGATCTAGATCACATGATGCACGTGGTGATCACGGACTTCAATAATGCCGTGCATCCGCTCGGAACGTCGGAGATTGAAGTAGACGTCGGATCGCAGTACCGAGCCGAGGTACTAAAGCAGTTGACCCACTTCTATGTCATCGACCGCCCCGGCCTGCGCTTGATACAAGAGGGTCAAAAGGAAGTGATTCGGCAGCTCTTCGACGCCTTGATGTTGATTCTCGCAGGCGGCGACTCTGCTGTACCACCTTTGCTTCGGGATATCTATGGCAACATGAAGACCCACGAAGCACGCGAGGGCTATCACAGGAGAAACGACGAGGAGCGTCAGGCTCGGGCGGTATGTGATTACATATTCCTCTTGACCGAGGATCAAGCACTCAATTTGCTTGAATGCCTAAAGGGTGTCGCCGTTTCTCAGGGCTCAATATTCGGCGCTTGGTTTGGGTAGTGAATGCCGTCCGACAAGTCTGGTTTCAAGGCATGCCTCGCTGGCTGACCTCGGCGGCATAGGCGGCCCAGTCGCCACCTGATGCTTGCTGCCACTGGACGGCGACTTTGATGTGGATCCCGAGCACCCGGGCGAGGATCGCGGCCGGGACTTCGGTGGCGAGAGTGAACAGCGCGGTGGAGCGATCCTGTTTCGGTCGGATCCCGATCTTATGGAGACGGATGCCAATCTGGCTGTCGGTGAGAGGGCGCCCTGGATGCCCTCCCGGGAACAGCCAGGGAACGTCCTGCGGAGTGCCGATCTTGGCCTTGCCGCCGCGGGTTGCGACGAGTTCGCGGACCAAGCTGGCCAACGGCGCGGGCAGGACGACCGGGGAAGTGCCGAACGTGATGGAGACGGTGTCGCCGTCGAAGTGGACGTCGTCGACGGTAAGTTGGCTGATGGTGGCGATCTTCTGTGCGTAGAGGATCAGTAGAAGTCCCGCGACGCGGTCCGGGGTCGGCAGCGAGTCGTCGTTGAGGAGGCGTCGAGCGTCGGCCCAGCGTTTCTCGCTGTCGATGGTGCTGAGCGGACCGGTCCAACGGACGGTGCCGTAGGTCAGACCGTGGGCATGGCGGTGCTGTACCGACCAGCGGACGAAATGGCCTGTCTCGTCGCGGTAGCTGACCGTGGAGTCGGCCATCCAGCGTTCCAGGTCCGTCTGGGTGCAAGTCCCCAGCGTGAGCTCTTCACCGGTGAGCCAGTCGAGGAAGTTGTTCGCCGCAGTGACGTGGCAGCGCACGTTCAGGTCCTGGAGCCGGTTGGCGTGCTCTTCGCCGAGGCGGCGGCGGAATCGGCGCAGGTGGTGCCAGACCGCGTAGCCGTGCAGGATCCGGCGCTCGGCGAGGTCGCTGCGGGCCTGGACCGTCGCAGTGATCCATTTCTCCAGGGCGATGAGGCGCTCGTCGCGGGGCGGCAGGGCGCCGGTCGCGACCAGGACACTGCGCAGGTGGGCTAGCACCTTGCCCGGGGGCAGTTCGTCGAGGACCTCGTGTGTGACGGGCCGCTCGTCGCGTCCTATGCGTTCCAGGAGGTCACGGGCCTGGGAGCGGGAGACCCAGGCGAAGGCGACGTCCGGGCGCTGGGAACTCGTCAACGCCTCGTGGAACGGTGCGAGTTCGGGCCGGATGGCCCCGGCGGCGTCACCGAGGAGGTCGCGTACTCGCTGATCGAGGACGCATCGCTGGCAGGGACGGGTGCTGAGCTGCCAGGTAACCGTGCAGACCGGGCAGCGTCCCCAGAAGTCCGGATCGGGGTTGGTGCACTTCGCGCACAGCGGCGCCTCCCAGGTGCCGCTGCGGGCCTGGGCGACGGTGCCGCAGCTGCTGCAGGCCACCCATCGCTGCTGGCAGCGGTCGCACCAGGGATGGCCGGTGGCCCGGGACATGTCGCAGAGCGCCGTCCGCCCACAGATGCCGCACTCCGCGGTGGGGCCTTGACCCCGAAGGGTGGACACCTGTTCGTGTCGTTATGCGGCAAGCGTCAGGGTAGCTGACTGCTGTTCGTAGGCGATCGGTGCCTGCTGTCCGTTCGCCGAGTGCCGTCGCCGGGTGTTGTAGCGGGTGGTCCAGCGGAAGACCGCCAGGCGGCAGGCGCGGGCGCCGTCGAAGCGGCGGGCACCGCGCAGCGTCTCGCGTTTGAGGGTCGCGTTGAACGATTCGGCGAGTGCGTTGTCTGCGCTGGTGCCGACCGCGCCCATGGACTGCTTCACCTCCAACTCGGCACATACGGCCGCGAATTGGCGGGAGGTGTACTGGGCTCCGTGATCGCTGTGGAAGACGGCGCCGGCCAGGCTGCCCCGCGTCCGGGCGGCGGCCCGGAGCGCGTCGGTGACCAGCGAGGTGCGCATGTGGTCGGCGACCGACCAGCCCACCAGCCGCCGTGAGAAGCAGTCGATCACGGTCGCCAGATACAGGAACTCGCCGTCGCCCACCGGCAGGTACGTGATGTCGCCGACGTACTTCGTGTTGGGTGCGCTCGCGGTGAAGTCGCGCCCCAGCAGGTCGGGCATCGCTGCGGCGGACGGTTCGGGCACGGTGGTGACCTGGCGCTTGCGCAGCCGCAGCCCGGCGATGCCGTACTTGCGCATGACCCGTCCGACGCGCTTGTGGTTCACGCGCTCGCCGTCCTCGCGCAGATCGGCGGTGATACGGGGCCGGCCGTAGGTGCCGTCCCATTCGGCGTGCACGGCCCTGATCCGCTCGGCGAGAGCGACGTCGGCCTGTTCACGCGCGGCGCGGGCCGCGCGGCCGGCCCGCCACTTGTAGAAGCTGGAGCGGGCGATCTCCAGCACCTGACACAACCGCTTCACGCCCCAGGCGCGGTGATGGTCCTCGACGAACTGGCAGCGGCTGGTCACCAGGTCATCTCTTGTGCGAAAAACTTCGTCGCCTTGCGGAGAATGTCCCGTTCGGTGGCGAGTTTCTGCATCTCCTTGCGGGCTGCCGCCAGCTCCCGGCGCAGGGCCTCGTTCTCGGCCTGAAGCTCCTCGGCCGTCGGCGGGGAATCCACCGTACTCTTCTCCGTGCTCGTCGTGCTGCCCCCGCCGCGGCGGGCCCGTTCGGCCCGCACCCAGTTACGCAGCGTCTCGCGGCTGATCCCCAGATCTTTGCCGATGCCCTCGAAGGTGTGGCTCGGGTCCGACAGGTACAGCGCGACAGCGTCCGCCTTGAACTCGGGCGAGTAGACCTTCATCACCATAAGAGATGCCTCCTACCCGGCCCCTGGCGGGGCCGGGCTCAGAGGTGTCCACCACTCGGGGACAGGTCCCGTGATCCTAGGCCGGCAGTTCTGGCAACGCGGGCCATCAGGCAGCCGGTTCGCGACGGGCTTGCGGCGGCCGCAGCCGACGCACTCCTCCAGGTTCGCGGGCTGCCTGATCATGCAGTTCGGACACAGCGGTTGGCCCTCGGCATCGCGGGTAGCGGGCTCACGCACGGCGCCGCAGCCGAAGCAGGGGACGGCCGCATGGTGGGCGAAGCAGGCTCGGCAGATCCTCTTGCCCTCCAGCAGTTTGGACAGCGCCTTCACTCCGTGGCAGTTCGGGCAGGCAGGCCGGACCACCTTGGTCGCCCCGGCCTCGACGAGCTCATTGATGAACCGCAGGGCAGCAGGAGTGGGGGCTTCGTAACCAACCCCGGTCAGCAGATCGGGGCGGGCGACGACGGCCCAGGCCAGGCGCCGCTGCCCGGCGGGCCGGATGGTGGCTCGTCCGAGTGCGGCCAGGACCGCGTCGCTGTTGAGGGCTGGATCGAAGTTCGTGATGAGCTCGGTGAGTTCCCGGAGCGGATCGCCGTCGGTGTCAGGGCAGTTCGCGCAGCGGGGCTCGCCGTTGCGGTCCCGGCTGGTGACGCGTCGTTCTTCGTGGCAGCCCGCGCAGACGGCCGGCTTGTCGAAGCAGGGTGAGCATCCCCACCGCCCTCCGGTGCTGCTGCCGACGTACCGGCATGCGCGTCCGCACTCGCCGCAGAGGGGCAGTGCGACGTTCTGGGCCCCGGCGTCGCAGAGAGCCATGAGCAGTTTGGCGACGCAGTAGGGCGCCGGTGGTCGTCCGGTCCTCAGCAACGATGGGTCGTCGTGCAGAGCCTGGGCGAGACTGCGGCGGCCTGCTCGTGTGCGTACGACCGTGAGGACGATGTCGCGGATGCGCTCAGCGGGCAGATGCTTTTCGACGTTGCAGACCAGACGCACGACCAGGCCGACCGGATCCGCAAGGACCTCGTCGGCGAGACCGGTCACCGGTCGACACCGGTGATCCGGGCCCGCCGGGGCCGCAAGTCGCCGACTCCCTCGGAGACCGAAGTCCCACCTGTGGCGGCCTTCTTCGGCTTCGTTGCGGAGCCGGCCACGGCGATGGGCTCGATGAGGTCGTCCATGGTGCAGTCGAGGATGTCGAGCAGGGCCATGAGGATCTTCAGGCTGAGGCGTTCGGGCCTCTCGACGACGAGCCGGTAGACCTGGCTCGACGACAGTGTGATGCCGCGTTCCTTCAGCGGCGGGATGAGGTCGGTGGTGGAGAACATCCCGCGATCCGCCATGACCTTGCGCAGGTGCCAGTGGTAGTCGAGCTTGGCGGCCATCATCGGGTCCTTCCTCGTCAGACGCCGGCGAACGCCGGGGCCAGGGCCTTGCTCAGGGCAGTGTTCATGAAGTCGTCGCTGACGTGCGTGTAGATGGCCGTGGAGCTGTCGCACTCGTGACCGACCTGCTGCTGGATGAAGCGCCGGTCCACCCCGTCCTCGGTCAGATGCGTGACGTAAGAATGACGAATTGAGTGCGGAACTAGTTCTTTGGGGAGCTTTAGGGCGTCTCGGTATGCCTCGAACCGATCGTTGATCGAGCTCGGCTGCAGGCGTCCCCCGCGTTCGGTGATCCACAGAGCGGGGTGATCGGGGAAGCCGAAGCGCGGCCGGACGTTCTCGACGTAGTCCTCGACCGCCTCGACGGACCAGTCCATCACCGACAGCACGTTCCTGCGTCGTGGCGGCTGGCCCTTTTTTGCTTTGCCGTACCGGACGTTGAGCGTGCCGTACCGGCCGAACTGGCGAGCCTTCGGGTTCCGTCCAAAGTCGACCACGTCGAGCTTCGACGTCTCGGTCCGGCGAAGGCCCCAGCCGTAGATGACCTTGAAGAGGGTGGCGTCGCGGTAGGCGGCGAGGGCGCCCTTTCGCTTGGACTTCACGGCACGTGCGACCTGGTCATCGGCGTAGTCGAGGAACCGCTGCAGTTCTTCGCGGGTGAACGGCCTCGCTTCCGGATTGCCTTCGTAGCCCTGCAGGTGGGGCAGGGTGTTCCACTCGTGCGCGATCGCCACCGGGTGAACGCCGAAGGCTTCTTCACAGGCAGGTCCCCAGCCGTAGCGGCCGTCGATCAGGAACTCGGTGAACAGCCGGATGTCACCCTGGTAGCTGCGGATCGTGGACGGCGCGAGATGTTTCTCGCCCGTCAGCGAGGCGGACCACTCGTCCATGTGGGCCGGCGTCCACTGCCACGGGTAGTCGTTCGCGAACTCGAGGAACCGGCGGACCAGCCGTTCCCTTGGGTCGATCGTCTCGTCCTTCAAGCCGCGCGACTTCTGCTGAGCCCTCCAGCCCCGCAGCATCGCGTCGAACATCGCGTCCTCCGGACGCAGCTGAACCACCCCGGACACGAGCTCCAAACGAGCCGCCCCGGCCAGGGCCACCTTGTGCTGATGCACCACTCCAGACCCTCCCTTCTGGAGGGCAGATCATGCATCAAACGGGATCGTCTCGGCAACATGCCTGCTCAGGACGCCAGTTCGTAGTAACGTCGGAGGCCATGAAGCCGTCGCCGTGAGCTGGCGACCTGCAACTTCTCGCCCATCTGATGCAATTCCCGAGGGTTGACGTACGACTCCGACATGGCGGTGGCTGCGTGGCCATACTGCACCGCGAGTGCGATCCGCCCGCCGGGCTGCCGGTAGATGAACCAGGCGATGGTGCGGCGGAAACGGCGCAGCGCGACGGCGCCGTCGGGTCATCCGGGATCAGCTCGTGAGGGCGGCCGTGGTCGGCGGCGAGCTGGTTGGCCCAGGTGGTGAAGGCGCGGATGCGCTCCACCGCGGCGTCCGAGGACAGGCCGGTGCGGTCCATGATCGTGCGCTTCGCGCCGCGGAAGAGGGTGCGGGTGAACAACTGCTCGCCCCCTTCGAGCTGTTCGGCGACGGCGATGGCCCGAGCGACGGGCTCCAGCACGATCCACGGATCCGCGCGCACCTCCCCTTCGGGGATCGCGTTGCCGTCCTCGTCCAGGACGCCCTTGAAGTGCTGGCCGCGCACCTCGTAGCGCACGGTCCCGTCGTCTCGTTCGGTACGGGTGCAGCAGCCGCGGCGCAGGGCCAGGACCTCTTCGGGGCGCATCCCGGAAAGGTACGAGCAGCAGATCAGCACGGCGGTGGACAGGTGCAGCACCAGGGTGTCAACGTCGTCGAAGCCGAGCGTCGGCGTCCAGGGGGCGTGGCCGATCCGGCCGGAGACCGGCACGTCGAGCACCGGGCCGGGGCCGAAGTCCTCCGCAGTGAGCTCGTCGCGCAAGGACTGGCGGGCGGCGGCGATCTGGCCGGTGCTGACGCCGAGGGTGGCGGCCAGGAAGGTGTTGGCCATCGGTGGCAGCGGGCCCTCGTACTTGGCGGACACGGCGGTGGCGCCCGGGGCGCGGCTGGCGGGCAGCCTCTGCCCGGCCGCGAGCAGGCCGCGCAGATACGCCCGGGCTCGCTCGATGCCGCCGGGGACAGCCCGGGTGGGAAGAGAGTCGAGCAGTCGGCGGTGCTCGCGGGCGGCGGCCAGGATGTCCTCGGAGAGGTCCAGGACGGTTCGCAGTGCCCACACCAGCAGCGGGGCCATGACGGCCGGGTGCACAATCGGGATGTTGTTCTCGCCGTCCGGGGCATCGTCGTTGGTGCCGAGGAAGTCGGTCATGACCGCGGCCGGGTCCTCCCAGGGCGGCATGACCAGCCGGTCGCGCTCGGGCAGGTAGGGGGCGTACGCCCACAGCCGCGAAATGACCCACAGGGTCTTGGCGTCGGTGCGCCAGCGGCGGCCGCTGGGGCGCAGCTGCTCGGCGTACTCCTGAAGGTCGTCGGCCGTGACCTGGGCGAGCTCCGTGATGTCGCGGTCGGTGAGCCAGGAGGCGAAGCGGATCCAGACCAGGAAGTAGTGGCGCAGGCTGGCCGGTTGGGTCACCGACCGCGAAGCCCGCTGCTGGAGCAGGACGGCCGGTGTCGGCATGTTCAGCTCGGCGAAGGCCGCGCGCATCAGCGCCGACCGAAGTGCGGCGGGGCACCGGCTCCAGTCGATGACCAGGGAGCGATGCGGCTCCTTGCGGCTCATCAGCGCCAGCCGCCAGGCCAGGTCGCCGAAGCGCGGCAGCTGCGCCGGGTCGAAGCCGGGCCGCAGGCGGGCGAAGGGCAGGACGAACGCATCGGGCGCCGGGTCGATCACTCTCGGGTCGGCCGAGTCGGCGGACGGGGTGGTCACGGGTCAAGCCTCCGTTCCAGCATCGCGTGGATCAGCTCGCGATCGGACTCGACGATGGCGGCGACGAGGCGGGGTCTGCTGTCGGTGCTGGTGTAGGTGGTCAGGAAGTCGCCGATCCGGGCGTGGTGGGTAGCCCAGTCCGCGGCCCACACCGCGGGGGACACCGCTGAGCGCAGCGACTCCAGCGCCTGGTGGAGGTAGGCGATGCGGGGCAGGTCGCGGCCGGTGGCCACCGCGTTGCGGCAGGCGAAGCACAGCAAGAACGACACCGCGCACGGCGTCCCGGCCGCGCTGTGGTCGGAGTTGAGGAAGTCCGCGCACGAGGCGACTGGGGTGCGCAGTCGGCCGGCCACGATCCTGCGGGCCACCTCGATGTCGACTTCGGCCTCCTTGGCCACGAGTTCGGCAGCTTCCTCGGTGTCGCCGTCGGCCTGGTCGACCAGCCGCATGGCCACCGTCTGCCGGGCGGAGGCGAGGGCCTGCGCGAGCCCGAGTTCGACCGCGCCGCGCGAGGCTTCGCGGACCTCTTCGTCCAGGAGCTGGTAGTCCCGCTCGTGGGTGCTCTGGGTGTTGTTGCGCGCCCGGCCGTGGTGTGCCTGGGCGCTGTGCCGCAGCGCCTGGGCGTGGATGCGCTGCGGGAGGGCCACGCTGTCGGCGCGGGCTTGCTGCTGCCAGCGCCGGATCGCCCCGTCCAGAGCGTTGCCGGTGGCGTAGTCGCGCAGGTTCTCGCCGCCGCCCAAACCGCGATGGCCGACCAGCAGCTTGGCCGTGGGGCGGCCGAGCAGATCCAGGGTCGCCCTCGCCTGCGCAGTCAGCTCCAGGACGTGGCGCAGGGCACGGCCGCTGGAGCCCTCGCCGATGTCGACGAGGGTGTTGCTGGCATGCCGGCGCCGGCCGCGCCTGGCCTTGTCCGTATCGACCTGGTGCACCGCCGGGTCATCGCGGTCTGCGTTCGGCCACCAGGACGGCACGTCCATCTTCTTGAGGACCGAGAGGTTCCACGCCTCGTGCACGATCAGCAGCACGGCCGCCGCCCCGATCTCGTCCGGCGTCGGGAACAGCCGGGCAAGCGAGGCGGCGTTGCCCTCGAAGCCGAGTGCGCGCTCCGCGTATGCCGTCACGGAGTGGTCGTTGCTGCTGCAGTAGCGCGGCAGGTCGCCGGTGCGAGCCAGCACGTCCAGCACCTCGCCGACCGCCCAGTCGCCGTCCCCCAGCTCGATCGCCCCTGCGCGCCAGCGCTCCAGCACCGCGGTGTTCGCCGCGATCCGCAGCCGGGCGGCACGCACCGTCGCGGCGGCCGCGGTCCGGATCGTCTTCAGCTCCTCGCGGGTGTGGGCCTCCTTGCGGCGCCGGCCACGGCGGGCTGGCGGGCGCCGCCTCGGCGTCTCCATGAACACCCGCGTCGCCTCCGGCACCCCGGGCGCCCGACGGACGACGGCGGCCAGGACCCGGCGGACGTGGATGTCGCCGGTCCACTTCTTCCACCACTCCACCGTGATCTGCCCGGTCGCGGTGACGGGCGGCTCGGCCGCCGCGGCCTCCTTGAAGAACAGCCGCAGCGTCCGGGCGTTGGTCCGGTAGGTGTCCTCGCTGCCCCATCCCCGCCCCTGCGCCGCCAGCGCGGCCACCAGGACCCGGCGGAAGTCCACCGGCCCAGGGCTGTCCCGGAAGTCCCACACGCCCAGCGGCTTCCCGGCGCCGCTGACCGGGCGCAGCACCAGCCCGTTCGCATCCAGCACCGGCGCCTTGCGGAAGCCGCTCGGCGGCAGCGCCGCCCGACGGCCCCGGCCGCTCACGCCGCGTCCAGGATCAGACCGGTGCGCTCCGCCAGCTCTGCGATCTTCTCCGCGTTGACCGGGTTGTCGTCGTCGTTGAGCAGCGACTCCAACTGCAGACCGCGCACCGGCTCCAGGTACACGTCCCGGGTCACCTGCTCGCTGCGGTGCCCGAGCATGTCCTTGACCATCAGCCAGACCTGCCCGTACACCTCCTCGTAGTGCAGGCGCTGAGCCGGCGTCAGCCCGAGCCGGCGGTCCAGCGCGTTGTGCAGCGAGATCAGCATCCGCAGGGCCATGGAGTGCCGAAGCATCTTCGGGGTCGCGAAGACCTCGAGGCCCGCGGCGGCGCAGCGATCGCTCGCCCGCTCGAAGACCTTCGTCCAGCTCGCGTACTCCATCGGCAGACCGCTCTCCGTCAACCACAGCATCGCCGGCTCCAGGCCGTCCTCGCCGTCGACGAACAGCCGCATCCGCTCGGCGGCCGTCAGCCGCCCCAGCGCGCGCTCGCCCGACCCGCCGTCCCGGCTCGTCCACCGCAGCCGCCCCGCCCGGGTGACCTCGCGGACGATCCGCAGGCCCGGCAGCCGGTCGTAGACGCCACGCGCCCGGGCGCGGGCCACCGCCAGCGCGCGCGTGCTCATCCGGTAGCCCTCGACGCGCTGGAGCGCTGGGTGGCCAACGTAGAAGGTGTAGCCGGCCCGTTTGGCCACGGCCTGGCCGACCTTGCCCGCGTAGTAGTTCCGCTGCCCCAGCACCGGGAGTTCGCAGGTCAGCAGGGTGCCGCCCTCACGGCGCCGCAGACCGCTGGAGTACAGCAGGTCGGCGAACGCCGTGTCCCGGCCGGAGCACCGGCCGCGCCACGCCTCGTCCTCCAGACCGCTCGGCAGCATCCCGCCGAGCCCGACGTTGCGCCACAACCGAAAGGCCCGGGGCGACAGCCACTTCACGTCCGAGGTCTTCACATCCGACGGCGCCGGCAGCGTCACCGGGTTCGCCGGCACGAAGCCATGCCCGGCCGCGATGTCGTACAGCAGCTTCAGCGCGGCCAGTTCCTTCGCCCAGGTCCCGCCGCCGACCGGCGTGGGGTTCTCCGCTCCCCGCCGGCGCCACGCCTCCCAGTCCTCGACGTCCTCCACCGACGCCCCGTCCCAGTTCAGCCCGCGCTGCCACAGGAAGGTGAAGAACAACCGGTAGATCGGCGCGTAGGTGAACTGTGTGCCTTGCGCCTTCGCGGAGAAAGCGGAGCGCCGGAAGCACTCGCTCAGCCGTGGGTCGACACGACCCTCCGGCGAGACGAGGATCGGCTGCTGCTCGCGCAGCCCGAGCGCGCGCTCGCGTGCCTCCAGGTCTCCCCACCCTGCCACCGGCCAGTCAGCAGCGGGCGCTCCGCCATCACCGACCCAGAACAGCCGCCACTCGTAAGCCACTTCGCTCCCTCAGCCGCAACACGACGTGAGGCAACACAGCGTATGTCCACAGAACACAGGTACGTGTTCCGGCTTGGCCGGACCCGCCGTGAGCGGGAGGAGATCGAGCTCGGTCTCCCCGTGCTGCGGCCCTACCCGAAACGTCCCGACGCCGAGCCTGCAGCGGCGTGAGGTGCTCAGGCACCGCCGTCCGCGATCGGCCGCCAGTCCTGGCGCCCCCCGTTCTCGTCTCCTTGGAGCTGCCATGCCTTCGCGTACCGTCCACCGCCCGCCTCGCGTGCCCGACTTGACCTCCTACGACCTGCTCGCTCCCCAGCTGTCCGGCGGCAAGGACAGCGCGGTCATGATGTGCGTGTTCATGGAAGCCGCCCGGGCCGCCGGCGTGGACGACCGGGTGATCTCCTACCACTCCAGCCTCGGAGTGCTGGAGTGGCCGCCGGTGGTCTTTGGCGGCATCCGTTATCCCGGGGTGTCCGAGCTCGCCGCGCTGCAGAGCGCTGCCTTCGGGGTGCCGGCCGACCGGCACCTGGAGGTCACCCGCACGATGCCGGGCCCGGACGGCACCCGGATGCCGCGCAGCCTCCTGACCGAGATCGCGGCCTACGGCCGCTTCCCGCGCATGGGCAGCCCGTACTGCCGCAAGAGCGCCAAGGACAGCGTGGTCTCCAGCGCCTGGACACCGATCGTCAACCGTTTGAAGCGCGAGCTCGGCCGCCCGGTGCGGATCCTGAAGGTCATGGGTCTGCGCAGCGACGAGGGGCCCGACCGCAAGAAGCGGGCGGCGTTCCGTACGGTGCAGGCCAACAGTGCGCGCGTCGTCGACGAGTGGCTGCCCGTCAAGGACTGGTCGACCGACGCGGTCAAGGAGTGGCACACCGACGCGCCGGTGCCGTACTGCTGGACGTACGATTCGGCGCCCGGTGCGGGCGACTGGGGCGGAACCTCCCGCTGCTCGTGCTCGCTGCGCGTCTTCGCCTCCCGCCACGACGTGCTGCTCTCCATCGGCCGGCGGCCGCGGCTGGCCGACCTGTACGCCGAGGTCGAACAGGTCCGAGGCGACAGCTTCCGCGCTGACTGGCGCATCACCGATCTGATCCGGCACGCCGCGGCCTGCGGAGCGCCCGACCCCGGCGTGGTCTGCTCCGACGACGGCCCGGAGTTCACCGCCCTCGAGGAGCAGGTCCGAGCGGCCTTGGAGGAGGAGCCCCGCAAGAAGCCCGACCTGGCCCGGCGGACACGACGATCTCCGTGCGATGGCTGTGCCGCTCCGCTCTGAAGATTTCCCACACGTCTCTGATCTTTCTTGAAGGGCATACTGCTGATGATGACGACGACCACCCAGCGCCTCCTCGACCTTGCCGCGGCCGCACCGGCCAGCCACGACGAGGACCTGGTGCTGCTCCTGCGCGAAGCGAGTGAGCTGTACCAGCAGGGTTTTGCAGACCTGCGCGACACGGTGGCGGCCCGCTTCGCCGGGCTGTCCGGCGGGGATCTGGTGACGGCCGCGACCGCGGCCGGCATGCCGTGCGATGCGTCCCAGGATCGCGACGAGTTGGTCCTGCTGCTCGCCCTGGCCGAGTGGGAGATGACTCCGGCGGCCCTGGCCTACTCGGAGATGGCCCAGGACGCGGCTCACCGCGGTGTGTGCCTGATCCCGGAGGAATGACTTCTTCCTCGCGCCGGCCGGGAAAACCTGGGCAGCGTACTAGACCCCCGCCCCAAATTCCTGCCATTATGTGAGTTGTGAGCCGGGCAGGCCGGCTCACCTCCGACAGGACGGACGGTTCTGCCATGACCTCGCGCCGTGAGCCTCGCCTGGCCGACGCTGCCGAGATCGCGGCTGAAAAGGGCCTGACGCCCGCGCGGATCAGCGGCCTCTACAACGACCGCGCCGAGAACGGCTTCCCCGAAATCGCCGACATGCGCGGCCGCGCCCGCCTGTGGGACCACGCGAAGGTCACCGAGTGGTTCGCGAACCGCCCGCCGGCACGCCTGCGCGAGCATACACCGCCCGCCCGTGACCCGCAGGACCTGCTGAACGCCGCCGAGGCCTCGAGGTTCCTGGGCTACAAGAACCCCAACCAGGTCACCACCTTCGTCCGCGACCACCCCGGGTACTTCCCCGACCCGGACGTCGTCGAAGAGCTGGGCACCGCCGAAAACCCCTACCGCCGACAGCTGTGGCGCGTGCAGACCCTGCTGGACTGGATGGCCACCCGGCCGGGCCGCGGCAAGCACGCCGGCGCGAAGCGCACTGCCCCCGCACTGCCCGACGTCCCTGTCGACGGCGACCCCGACGAGCTCCTCGGCGCGACTCAGGCCGCGGCACTGCTGGGGTTCAAAAGCGTCAACTCCTTCTCCAGCAGCCTGTCCCAGGGCAATCTGCCCCTGCTGGAAACCCCCGACGCTCTCACGGAGAAGGGCGGGCGCCGACGGTGGACGCGTCGGCGCATCCTCGAGCAGGCCGCCCAACCCCGGGGCAGAAACCGGCGGTGAGCGCCCTTTCGCCCACCGCCCCATAGACGCGGCATCCGGTTACGGGTCGTTGGTCCCTTGCGGGCCGGGTGTCGCACGATGGCCGGCATTGCGTGGCTCGCCACCACGCCCCGCAGCAGCCCTCGGCTGCTGCGGACCGGCCATCGCCGAACTTCTCATGGGGGCCGCCCTCTTCCTGGTTCACCCCCAGCCCCTTGCCGTAAAGCTGGCGAACTCCCCGGCAGGAGCAAGCTGCTCTGGCGCGCGGGCCCGCCCCGTGGTCGGGGCCATGGACGTCAGGAAAGACGCAGAGCGCGAGGCTGTTTCGACTTCGTGACCATGGTCGGGGCTTCCTGGTCGGGGGTCTGGTCGGGGCCTGCGGGTTTCCTCAGCAGCAACCGAAGGTCTCCGCCGGAGACCGCCACGGCCGCGGAAGGAAACGTCTCATGAGCAGCGCCGCACGGAGCACTCCGGCGACGAAACCGGCCCCCAGCCCCGCTGAGCCCTTGGCCCACCAAGTGCTGGCGGGGCTCGCCCAGCACCGCATCGCCAGCACCAGCCAGTTGCGCCGGATGCTGCGCCCGGACGGCACGCGACAGCTGATGTCCCGTGTTCTGAACAGGCTGCGCTCCGACGGCTTCGTCGACTGCACGGTGCTGCCGGACGCGAACCGGACCCGTACCAACGCCTGGTACCTCACGCAGGAAGGCGCCCGGCTGACCCGGGACCTGCCCGTCCTGCGGGGGCGGCCGCCCTACCCCATCACCTCGACCACAGCAGCGTCGCTGAAAACCCCGCACACGCTCGCCGTCGTTCGCGCTCACCTTGCTTTCGCCGCAGACGCCCGCCGGCTCGGGCACGAGCACGGCCCCTGGGACTGGACCCCTGAGGTGTCCCACTCCATCGGCGAGGGCGAGCGGATCGTGGCCGACGCGGTGATGTACTACACGGTCGTCGAGAGCGAACACCGGCGAAAGCTGCGTGCGTTCGTGGAAGTCGATCGCAGCACCATGAGCAGTGAGCGGCTGGCCGTGAAGCTGATCGAATACGCCCGCCTGTTCCAGTACGAGGCCCAGCCCGTCGGCCGGCGGAGGCAGGCCACCGCAGGTCCCGCCTGGCTGCGCTGGTATCCGGTTTTTCCCCGGGTGCTCTTCGTGCTCACCGGTGCCTCCCGGGCCAGGATGGAGAATCGGATGAGCGATCTGCAGGCAATGGTCGCTCAGCACCCGCTCGTGGCGGGTCTCGCTCGGGAGGTCCGGCTGGGAGCCGCCGTGCTGGAAGACCTGGAGCAGCACGGTCCCTCCCAGGACGTGTGGATGCCTCTGGTCGGCGGTAATCCTCGCCCGTGGACGGACCTGTGAGGTGAACGGCCGGCGGCCGCTCAGCGGGGAGGCCGCCAGCGGGTGAACACGCATTGGTCGGGGCCGGCGTGGATGCCGAAGGGCAGGTCGATCCGGTCGAGAAGGAATCCCTCGCCGGGGGCGTGCACGGTGTATCCGCAGCCCTTATAGAAGGCGCCCAGGTCCCGCTCGGTCTCGAAGGACCCGTACAGCAGGAAGTAGTCGAGCTGGTCGTAAACCTGCCAGGCCCGCTTCAGCAGGAAGCTGGCGAGGCCCTGGCCGCGGGCCTGCTCGGCTACCGCCAGGCCGTGTACTTTGGCGATGGCCACGCTCAGGGTCACAGCCTGCACGTTGCTGTACCCGTGCTCCAGAGCCCGCTCGATGATGGTTCCGGGGGCGGTGACGGACAGAGCGCCGATCGGCCGGTCCTGCTCGTCGACCGCCACGAGAGTCAGGCTGACACTGGCCATCGAGTCGGCCATCGAGTGCCCGATGGTCCGGCGCGCGAAGTCCTCGAAGAACGTCTTGGTGGTGCCGTCCAGACCGTCCAGGAGGGCGGCACCTGCCGTGCCCTGCTCGATGGAGGACCGCAGAGCCGGAATGAGCCGGGCTCCAGCCGTGTCGAGCAGCGCGTCGACGGTGTCCGTGTCCGCTGCCGTGGCGAGCCGTACGCGGGTGCCGGCGGGGCCGGGCCAGCCCTTCCGTAGCCGGTCGGCGGACAGCCGTACTGGTCTGCTGCTGCCCTTCTTCGCGGTGCGCTTGGCCATGGACAGCCCCCTGGGGTCGGCATGAACTGGGACGACGCTGAGCGCCATGAGGGATGCTGTCCACCGCGAAGGCCGTTCAAGGACCGTTTCCCGGCCGAATGCTCATGCTCTGTGGGCCAGTTGGAGCCTGCCTGGGTGGGTGATGATGACGCGGTGAGTCTGGATCTGAGCAACTACGAGCTCCGCTGGCCGACGTCGCTGTTCGTGTCCGAAGGCGAGCGCGTCCTTCGGTCGTCGAACACCTCGTGGGAGGAGCAGGCGGTATGGCTGCTGACGGAGGCCCTGGTCGGCACCACAGCGGCGGCCGACTTCGAGGACCTGCCCGAGCGCCCCGCACCCTCGGACGATCCGTGGGCCAGCACCACCCCCGGCTGGGGGCAGCGGGGCGGGATGGGCAAGCGGGAGTGGCTGAAGGAGCTCGTCAGCCGCGCAGCCGAACTGCGGTATGCGGCCGAGCCGCGACCGTACTGGCCACAGCGGCAGGGCCGCGGCCTGTCGCACGACGGCAGCACAGCACGCGACACCCGCCGTGACTTCACCCGGATCATTAGCGACTTCGCCGACAACGGCTACCTGGCGGAGTTCTTCGGCGAGGAATGCGTCGACGACCCCACCGAGCTGCCGGACGCCTCACGAGTGATCGAGCGGCGACTGGGCATCCCGGACCTGTGGCCTCTGACCCCGGAAACATGGGACGAGGACACCTTCTTCGGTCTGATCGAGGTCTTCCACGACCTAGTCAGCCGGCCCCGCACCCGCCGTTTCCACTCCTGGAACAACTGCGGGTGGCACCACTCGGAGTTCCACAACGGGCCCGCCCGCATCCTGTACCGGGGCAAGGTCAACGAGCTATTGCGCGAGGCCGGCATCGAGTACGAGCTGGCTGCCGAAGGCGAGGACCTCGGGCGCCTGGTCGCCGTAACCGACGACGCCCGCAGCGCGCTGGTACACCAGGCGCTCAACGACAGCGCCCCGGACATCACGACCCGGGTCCGCCACGCGATCGCCCTGTTCCGCGGCCGGGACACGACGGTGGAGAGCAAGCGGTCGGCGATCGTCACCCTCGCGGGCATCCTCGAGGAACGCCGCGCCCTGCTCAAGGACAAGCTCGGCAAGGACGAGGGGGCACTGTTCGAGATCGCCAACCGATACGACCTGCGCCACCGCAAGGCAGACCAGCGCGGCGACTACGACGAAGCGTTCCTGGACTGGATCTTCTGGTGGTACCTCGGAACGGTGGAGCTCACCAACCGGCTCATTGCGTCCCGGATCGCTGACTGACCCTCGCGCACCAGTACCCGAACCCATGGTCGAAGGGGCCTTGACCCCGAAGGGTGGACACCTGTTCGTGTCGTTATGCGGCAAGCGTCAGGGTAGCTGACTGCTGTTCGTAGGCGATCGGTGCCTGCTGTCCGTTCGCCGAGTGCCTTCGCCGGGTGTTGTAGCGGGTGGTCCAGCGGAAGACCGCCAGGCGGCAGGCGCGGGCGCCGTCGAAGCGGCGGGCACCGCGCAGCGTCTCGCGTTTGAGGGTCGCGTTGAACGATTCGGCGAGTGCGTTGTCTGCGCTGGTGCCGACCGCGCCCATGGACTGCTTCACCTCCAACTCGGCACATACGGCCGCGAATTGGCGGGAGGTGTACTGGGCTCCGTGATCGCTGTGGAAGACGGCGCCGGCCAGGCTGCCCCGCGTCCGGGCGGCGGCCCGGAGCGCGTCGGTGACCAGCGAGGTGCGCATGTGGTCGGCGACCGACCAGCCCACCAGCCGCCGTGAGAAGCAGTCGATCACGGTCGCCAGATACAGGAACTCGCCGTCGCCCACCGGCAGGTACGTGATGTCGCCGACGTACTTCGTGTTGGGTGCGCTCGCGGTGAAGTCGCGCCCCAGCAGGTCGGGCATCGCTGCGGCGGACGGTTCGGGCACGGTGGTGACCTGGCGCTTGCGCAGCCGCAGCCCGGCGATGCCGTACTTGCGCATGACCCGTCCGACGCGCTTGTGGTTCACGCGCTCGCCGTCCTCGCGCAGATCGGCGGTGATACGGGGCCGGCCGTAGGTGCCGTCCCATTCGGCGTGCACGGCCCTGATCCGCTCGGCGAGAGCGACGTCGGCCTGTTCACGCGCGGCGCGGGCCGCGCGGCCGGCCCGCCACTTGTAGAAGCTGGAGCGGGCGATCTCCAGCACCTGACACAACCGCTTCACGCCCCAGGCGCGGTGATGGTCCTCGACGAACTGGCAGCGGCTGGTCACCAGGTCATCTCTTGTGCGAAAAACTTCGTCGCCTTGCGGAGAATGTCCCGTTCGGTGGCGAGTTTCTGCATCTCCTTGCGGGCTGCCGCCAGCTCCCGGCGCAGGGCCTCGTTCTCGGCCTGAAGCTCCTCGGCCGTCGGCGGGGAATCCACCGTACTCTTCTCCGTGCTCGTCGTGCTGCCCCCGCCGCGGCGGGCCCGTTCGGCCCGCACCCAGTTACGCAGCGTCTCGCGGCTGATCCCCAGATCTTTGCCGATGCCCTCGAAGGTGTGGCTCGGGTCCGACAGGTACAGCGCGACAGCGTCCGCCTTGAACTCGGGCGAGTAGACCTTCATCACCATAAGAGATGCCTCCTACCCGGCCCCTGGCGGGGCCGGGCTCAGAGGTGTCCACCACTCGGGGACAGGTCCCAAGCCCTTCAGGACCGGGTCAAGCTCGGCGGCGGCGCCGCACAGCGAGCACAGTCGCCGACGCGAGCGTTAAGTGTGGATCCGCCTGCCGTCCCAGGACGCCGGTCCTGGGACGGCAGGCGTTCGTCTGAACCGTCGTGGTCGCTTGATCAGCGTTCTGCTCCCACGTTGCTGGCAGACGCTCTGGCACAGCGGCGGCAGGAGTCCGTCGCCCGGCCAGAAGGGTTGCTCGGCCGCCAGGCCGGTGAGGAACATGCCGACCTCGGTCAGGACCTTGGTGCGGTCGTCCGGTCCGTAAACGGTGAACTCCCCTGCTGCAGCGTCGAAGGCGCGCACCTGGCTCTCGGGGCCGGTGCAGATCAGGGCCCGGGCGACTTCGGGGAGCCCGAGGCTGAGGGCATCGCACATCTGTGTCTGCACCAGGTTCACCAGGTCGACGGTGACGCTCTCCCAGTCGCCGACCGTCGGCCAGTCGGCGCCGCCGTTCAGTTCGTGGGTAAGGGTGGCCAGCGGGATGATCTCGCCCGGCCGCCGTCCTTGGGTGAGGAGGGCGTGGATCCGAGTGCCGTCGGGCTGGAGTAGCTGCGGATGGAGCAGGGTGTCGGCGGCAACGAGGGTGGTGTTGATCTCCTGGGTACCGGGGCCGGGGTAGTAGGGCTCGTGTGCGAAGAGCAGGTAGACCGCTGAGGTGCGGGCAGCGGTGTTGGGTCCGGGCATGACGAGTGCTCCCTCCGGTGAGGTGCCGGGCGTGTGCTGAGGTGCTGGCAATGTCGTCGACCGGGCGCCAGGCGGCCGCCCCGGTTTGCGGGCCTGGTCCGCGTGGTCCGGCCGGGCCTGGGCGGGTGCGTGCTTGAGGATTTGGGCGACCTGGTCGGCGAGCTGGAGCATCAGCCGTTCGCAGGTGATGAGTGCGCATGATGCCGAGCGTGTGTCTTGCGTCTGCAGCATGTCGGCGGCGTCCCACAGCAGGTGCTGGCCGATCTCGGCCGACCGGCGCAGTTCGTAGCGGTCGCTGCCGGCGGCGGCCTGGATGAGGCAGGTGTGCAGGGCGGCGAGGCGCTGGACGTAGCGGCAGGCGCTGGCACCTTCGACGCTGCGGACGTGTTCGCGGGCCCGGGCGTCCAGCGTGGCCGGCAGGTGTTCGGCGAGCAGCGGAGCGAGCAAGATCGCTGGCAGGGCGACGTCGGCGGGGATGCCATCGGCCATGGCGAACAGGCCGGCGACCAGGCTGAAGAACGCGACCGCGACGGTGCCGAAGCGCAGCGAGGCGCGGATGCCGGGGGCCAGGCCGATGCGCCGGGCGGGGCGCCTGGTCAGCCAGCGCAGGGCCATGCGCTGCTTGGGTGTGGCCGATGGGGTGAGGACTCCGATCTGGTGGGGGAGTTCAGGCCGTGAACCGTCGCCTGGGACCGTCCAGGCGAGCCAGCCCCACCGGGTGCGCTCGTAGACGAGCACGGGTTCGCACTCGGCTGTGCAGGTGTGGTCGCGGACGTGGCCGGTTCGCAGGGCGCGTGCGTGTTCCGCCTCCCACCGGCCCGGGGCAGCCGCGAAGGGGTGCAGGTGCTGCGCGAACCCGGGTGGCGATGGTGGCGGGCGGGTGTCGGTCACGGGCTGCTTCCTTCCGGTTGGTCGGTCAGGCGGAGGCGCACGTTGTGCAGCGGCCGTCGCCGTCGGGGTGGGCTCGCTTGCGAGTCGGGCCGGGGCAGGTGCGGCACAGTGGCCAGCCGAGGCAGGTGGGGCAGAGGTCTTCGCCGGGGGCGGTGGCGGGCACGCCGCAGCCGGCGCACTCGACGAGGGCCCGGTAGGTGAGGGCTTGGGTCACGGAGCGGGCGGCGGCCGCTGTCGATGACCTGGTTGCCTCCACGAACGGTTCGTCCAGCGGGGCCGCGGCGGGGCGGGCGGCGCTGGTGGGCGGCGGGTAGGCCTGGGCGGCGCGGAGCCGGGCGGCGATGATCGCGCCGATGGAGGTGCGCACCGGGTTCGGCAGCGGCCGGTCGGTGATGACGTGGCGCAGCTGCTCGGGACTCCAGCCGGCCTCCAGCATCACGGTCGCCACGCGGCCTTGATCAGTCAGTGCCGGCCCGGTCAGCAGCAGTTCGGGACGGCTCGCCCCGATGTCCAGCAGCAGCCGGATCCCCGCGTGCATCTCGTCCGCCGGAGGCGGTGGCTTCGGCGACGTTGTCGCGTGCGAGGGGGCCGTCCGTGCGTTCGTGCGCGCCGCGTCGCCGCGATCGCACGGACGGAGGGGGTTGGTCTTCTGCTTGTTGGTCTTCTTAACGATGGTGTTCTTAGTGCCGGGATCAGCCAACACTGGCTCAGCCAATCCTGGATAACCCGACTCTGGTTGTGAGCTGGGGTTTTGCAGGGCGGGCAGGTCGGTGATGAAGTACAGGGCCTGCCCGAGCGTGCCGTCGGGGTTGCGGTCCCGGTCGCGCAGCAGGAATCCGTGGTGCTCCAGTTCCTCCAGGCCGGTGGTCACCGCGTCGACGCGTTCGCGGCCGTGTCGCGCCAGGTTGGCGACGGTGATCTGCCAGCCGTCCCGGTGGGTGCTGATGTAGCCGAACAGTCCCTTCGCCTTGAAGGAGATCCGGCTGTCCCTAAACAGCGCGTTGGCGATCTGCGTGAACTGGTCTCCAGCCATCACCCCGCGGCGGATGCCCGCGCCGAAGTCGGTGTCGCTGCTGGCTTCCCGGAAGGTGGATGCTGGGTCGATCGGGGGAACGTCCGGAGCGGCGGGACGGTCGGTGATGCTGTAGACGATCTCTCCGAGGGTGCCGTTGGGGCGGCGCACGCGATCGCGGACCAGGTAACCGAACTTCTCCAGCTCGTTCAGTCCTGCCCGCACCGCGTCTCGCCCGTCGGGGCCCAGGGCGACGAGGGCGGCGATGGTCACCAGCCATCCGTTGCGGTGGGTGCTGATGTAGCCGAAGAGGCCCTTCGCTCGGTACGAGATGCGGCTGTCGCGGAACAACCCGTTGGCGATCTGCGTGAACTGATCGGCCGCCATCACGCCGCGGCGGACCCCGGATCCGAAGCCGCTCATCGCGCCGTCCGGTATGCAGGCCGCGTGCGGTGGCCACGGCAGCGCACCGTGCCCGCCGGGGTGGGGCGGCCGGTGGGCGCGAAGGCGGAGGCGTACGTGCGTTCCATGCCGTCAGCTCATCCGCCGGCCCCGACCAGGCTGACGGCCATGAGCCCCGACCATCGGTCACGATCCGGCAACGCAGCCTTCTAGCTGCCGTGGTCGGGGTCGTGGTCGGGCCGACCACGCCGTGCCAGCACGGTGCGCAGTCGTTGCGCAGCCCCGATTGCGCAGCCTTCGTGGGCGTTGCGCAATCGGCCTGCGCAACCGATCGAGGGTCGTGCGCAGTCGGGTTGTGTGCCGCGGGTGCGCAGTACGGCCCGCGGATCCCGATGTCCTGTTGCGCAGGGTCGGGTGTGCCGATGCGCAGGCTGCCCCCGCGGGTCTGGTGGTGTCCTTCTGCGCGCTCGCGTACGGCGCCGGCCGGGGTGCGGCAGACGGGTGCCAGCGCATCCGTCGGCGGGGTGCCGGCGGATGACGCGGTGAGCGCCCACAGACCCAGGTCGGCTCCATGGTCGGGTCTGTGGTCGGGCCGACCATGACCCCGACCACGGGCTTCGTGTCCCCATCGTGACCGTGGTCGGGGTCTCGTGGTTGGTGGTCGGGTCGGGGTCGGCGGGTTTTCTCAAGGTCAGCAATCACACGTTCTGACCTGGGAGTTTGACCATGTCTCCTGGCAAGCAGGCCTCACAGAGCGAGGCTGCTGCTCCGATGGCGGGTGGCGCCCGGCTGGAGGCGATGCGGCGCCGCGTCCGGCTCTCGCGCTTGGCCGTCTGGACGGTCATCGCGGCCGGCCCCGTCGCCCTGGCCGTCGCCGTCGCCTCCACCCCGACCACGGTCGAGGCGGCTACTCCGGCCAAGCCCACCGCCGTGCGCACCGCGGCGGCCGCCGTCAACCCGGCCGGCTATGCGCAGTTGTTCGTCAGCGCGTGGCTGCGCAGCAGCGCCGATGACGCGACGACTGCGCAGGCGCGGCTTGCGCAGTCGATGGCGCCGGACGTCGAGCTGCCCAACCCGGCAGCGGGTGCGCAGTCGTCGCCTGCGTCCGTGACCGCGGTGCGCAGTGCGCAGCGCGCGGAAGGCGCGTGGTCGGTGACGGTGGCTGCGCAGTACGCCAACGGAACGGTGCGCTACTACACGGTGCCGGTGGCCGCCGAGGCCTCGGGCGCCTCGTTCACGGTGACCGGCGCGCCCGGCGTGGTGGCCGGCCCGGGCCGGGCCGAGGTGCCGAGGTCGCCGTACGGCGTGAGTGTCCCGGAGAGTGAGCTGTCCTCAGCCGTAGGGGAGTTCCTCGCCGCCTACCTGACCGGTGCCGGCGAGGTCGACCGCTACCTCGCGCCCGGTGTGCAGATGTCGGCCGTCTCCCCCGCTCCGTACACGGCGGTGTCCGTCGAGCAGGTGTCCGCGGTCGAGGAAGACGCGGCCGCCGAGAAGGTGCCGGCCGACGGCACGGCGGTGCGGGTCCTCGTCCGGGTGGAAGGCCGGGACGCCGGTGGTCGGTGGCCGCTGGCGTACGAGCTCACGCTCAAGGCCCGCTCCGGCCGGTGGGAAGTCGCCGCGCTTCAGTCCGGGACCGCTCAGGGCGGGGGTGTCCGGTGAACACGATGCACAGCCTGGTGCTCGCCGGGCAGCTCAACGACCTCGGCGACTCGTGGATCAACATGTTCAAGGAGTGGGCGACCAAGGGTCTGCAGGCCGGTCTCGTCTGCCTCGTCGTCGTCATCATGATCCAGAAGTTCAGTCTCAAGGCGGGGATCGGCGCCCTGCTGCTGATGATCATCGCGCTTGGGCTGTACAACTCCCGCGAGAGTCTCGCGAACATGTTCGAGGACGAGGTGAAGAACCCGGCCAAGGGCGCACCCGTCGTCCCCGGCGTCGTTCGGTCCGAACTCCCGTCCTCTCGTGACCACTCGCGGGGCGTCGGGGGCTGGCTGTGACCGCGGCAGCGGCGCGGGTGGGCCGCTTCTACACCGCCGCCCGACGCCACCCATGGGTGCTGGGCAAGGTCGCCGACTGGAAGATCCCGCTCGGCCCCTACACGCCCGCGCAGATCGCGGTCGCCGTCGGCGGCGGTTTCCTCCTGATCAAGACCATCAGCTGGTGGTCGTGGATGGGCCCGGTCCCCATCGTCGCGTGGCTGCTGGCGATCTGGGCGGTACGTCGGCCGAAGATCCGGGGCCGTGCGCCGATGCAGGCCGCGTTGGGCTGGGTGCTGCTCGGCTGGCAGCCGAAGGGCGGGCGGATCGGTGGGCGGGCGGCCCGTGACCGCGCTGCCCGCCCGCTGCTCGGCGGCTTCACGATCGAGGGCGCGCCCGCGCTGGACCCGGCGGTGAAGGCCAGACCATCCTCTGCGACTCGGCAGAGTGCTGCCTCTCAGGCGGCGCTTGCGCGGCCGACCGCCGGTCGCTCGTCCGCGCGCCGCCCCACGGAGCCGGTTGCTCCTGTCATGCCCGCGGGGCCGGTCTCTGGTGTGCAGCAGCTGCTCACGCTCGCCCAGCAGGGGGGTGCGCGGTGAGGGTTCCAATCCGTCACATCGCCGGGCACCTCGTGTGGTCGACGCACGGCAGCGTGTGGGCCGTCTACCGCCTGCACCCTGGCCCGGACGCGCAGGGCCAGCGTGAGGAGACCGTCCAGGGCACGTACGTGCCCGCCGCCGTCCGCGACGAACAGCTCGCCAAAATCACGCACTTGGTGCGGTCGCTGTCCGGGGCACCGCGGCTGTTCGGGCTGTGCGCGCAGGTCGATCCGGGTGAGATCGCCCTCAAGATGATCGAGGGCATTGAGCCGGCCGAGCCGGCACCCGGTGCGGGCCGGCACCCGTGGGTGGAGAACGTCGAGGCCACCCTGGAGCTGCTGGACGACCAGGAGATGCACCGCCGCACCCTGTGGCTGGCCGTGCCCCTGCAGACCGAGACCGGCGGCCTGCAGGTCTCCACGCAACTCGGCGCGGCGTGGGCCGAGATCGCGCCGATGCTGGGCACGCGCCCGGCACCGGTGGCCCGGCGTGAGGTGACCGCCTACCGCGAGCAGGCCTCCCGGGTGGAGGCCGCGCTCGCCGGCGGCATCGCCTTCCGCCCCGCCCGTCCGGCGGAGATCGTGTGGATGATCCAGCACGCGCTCCACCGCGGTCTTGCCGAGCCCCTGCTTGCCGAGGCCGAGACCAGCGAGTTGTACGGCGGGCAGATCCGGGACGGCGTGCTGCGCTCCCCCGGCTACGCCGACCTGGGCCAGGTCCGCCTGCAGGAGGGAGGCATCGACCCCGAGCTCGACGACGTCGACGAGCTGAAGACCGCGGGCCGGATCACCCGGTCGGGCCGCAAGGCCTGGTGGCGGGTGAACACCGGCTCGCCGCTGGGGCGGCGCTGGCTGCAGGTCGAGTCCGACACCGGGGTGGGTTATCAGGCGCAGTTGGCGCTGGCCGAGTGCCCGCCCGCGGTCAGCCAGGACGCCGCGGACCTGTTCGCCCAGCTGGAGCTGCTCGACTTTCCCGTCGACTACACGGTCGACCTCACGCTGGTGCCCGCGGAGAAGGCCCGCGATCAGGTGCGGCGCAAGAAGAACGAACTGATCGACCAGGCCGACCAGTACGACGCCCGCCCGACCGGCATGCCGGCCTCGCTGACCGAGGCCGCCCGCGACTTGGGCGAGCTGGATGCCCGCCTGTCGCGCACGTCGGTCGAGGTTGAGGTGCAGTCGGTGACCGTGCTGACGGTGTGGGGGCCGACGGCGGCCGTCTGCGACGCCCGGGCCCGCGCCCTGGCCGCACTGCTCGGCGGAGCCGACTACCGCGCCGTGCGCCCGGCCGGCCTGCAGGAAGCCCTGTTCACCCTCGGCTTGCCCGGCACCGTACGGCCCGGCATGGTGCGGGAGTTCACCCAGCACCAGATCAGTGAGGACTGGGCGCTTTCCGGGGCCTTCACCACCGCTCAGGTCGGCGACCCCAACGGGATGTTCCTCGGCATCGACCTGGACTCCGGTACCACCCGCCCCGTCATGATCAACGTGGCGGACGCGCCCAAGGTCGACGCGTCCGCGTCGATGGGGATCGTCGGGGATCTCGGCGCGGGCAAGAGCGTGCTGCAGAAGCTGATCGCAGAGGCGGTGTGGGCGCGCGGCGGCTGCGCAATCTGCATCGACCGCACTCCGGTCCGTGAGTGGGCCACCTTCGCCCGCACCGCGGCCAAGGGCCGGGCCCAGATCATCGACGCCGCCCAGGCCGAGGTCTCCATCGACCCGCTGCGCATGTTCAACGGGCCCGAAGGACGGCACTACGCCCTGTCCTACCTCACCCTGCAGCTCGGCATCGGACCGATGAGCACCAACGGCGAGGTCCTCCACCACGCCGTCGAGCAGGCAGCCGCCGGCCCGGAGCCGTCCATGCACCGCGTCCTTGAGGTCCTCGAGGAGATGGCCACGCACGAGGTGGGCAAGCGGAAGGACTCGGCCTCCACCCTCGCCGGACTCATCCGCGTCGTCGCCAGCAACTCCCTGGCCCGGATGGTCTTCGACCCGACGCTGCCGCCGGTACGGCTGGACGCCTCCAGCACCACCGACATGATCGTGATCACCACGACCGGGCTGAAACTGCCTCCCAAGGCAGCGTTCGACAAGCCGGAGGTCCTGCACCAGCAGCCGCTGGAGGCGCTGATCGGCCGCGCGGTGCTCTACCTGATCGCCGCGATCGCCCGCCAGACGGCGTTCGAGGACCCCGAGCGGTTCACCCAGGTGGTCCTGGACGAGTTGTACTGGCTGACCTCCTCCGCCGAGGGCACCGCCCTGGTCCACGAGATCCTCCACGACGGCCGCAAGCACGGCGCCGGGCTCCTGGCGGGCTCGCACGACGCCGAGGAACTCGGCCCGGACCGGGGCCTCATGGCCTACCGCGCGCTCGCCCGCACCACCGACCGCGAACGCGCCCGCCGCGGCCTGGAGTTCGTCGGGCTCGATCCCAACGACGACGCACTGGTGCGGCTGGTGACCACCGGCCTTTCCCCGGTCGGCCAGAAGGGGCGAGAGGGCGAGTTCCTGCTGACCTGCCCGCGTCAGAACACCGGCCGCATCAAGGTCTCCATCCCCCGCATCCCGCGTATCACCACCTCCATCACCACCACGCCCGGACGCCGCACGAGCGCTGCCCCGCCTTCCGTAACCGGTGCTGGTGAGGCCGTGGATGCCCGTCCGAAGGAGTACGTCCGATGACCACGTCTTCCTGGAACCGCGCCCGGCGCTTCGCCGCGGCCGCGAGCGTCCTCATCGTTCTCGCCGTCGTCGCGGGCGCGGTCATCCTCGCCCTTGGGGTGGGCGTGCCAGACGGTTGGTGGCCGAACACCGGACAGGCCTTCGCCACCAGCACCCGCATCGCGCACCACGATCCCTGCGCCTTGATCGTCGGCCCGGCCAAGGCCTACTGCGAACGGGGCGCCACCACCACCGCGTCCGCTGAGAGGCGGGACGTGGCTGGTGCAGCGTGGAGACTGGGCACCGCCGGTGCCGGTATAGCTGCCCTGGCGGTGTGGCGGCTGCGGTCCGTCGCTGGGCAAAGGCGGCACTGACGTGCTCCGTCCAGACCGCGCGACCCTGCGTTCCGCCGGCTTCGTCGTGCTGCTCACCGGCGTGTTCCTCATGGTGAACAGCCAGGTCGTGTACGCGGCCAGCGGCAACAGCGAGACCGGAGACCTGCTCGCCCCGCTGAACATCACCTCCTCCGAGGGTGTGCCGATCGACGGGTACGACCTGAACGCTTCCGGCGGGTCCATCGTCGCCTTCAAGACGCAGGCCCTGGCCTTCGCCCTGTCCGGCCTGTTCACCCTGATCCGGCTGCTGGTCGGCTTGGCCGGGTGGGCGATCGAGGTGGCCTTCCGCTTTCCGCTGCTGAAGATCCTCGCCCGCCCGGCGCAAAAGGTCGCCGACACGTACGACACCGTGGTGGTCGACACCCTGGGGTTGAAGGGTCTGCTGCTGGCGTGGGCGTTTGTCTTCGCCGGGTTCATGATCGTGCGCGGGCGGGTCGGCCGCGGTCTGGGCGAAATCTTCCTCACCCTGCTCATCGGGGCGATCGCCGCATCGGCCCTCATCCGCCCCGACACCCTGCTCGGCACGGACGGTCCTTTGGGGCAGTCCCAGCAGGTGGCCGCCGAGGTCGCCCAGGACAGCGTCAACTCCTACGACTGGGGCGGCAAGCTGGCCAGCTACGACCCGTGCGCCGGCATGGCCGGCAACGCCGAGGTCAAGTGCGAGCAGCGGGAGGGCGAAGGGCCGGTCTCCTCAACCGAGGTGGCCCGCCCCATCCAGGACTCGATCACGAACGCCTTGATCGTGAAGCCGTACATGCTCCTTCAGTACGGGCGCATCCTCGATCCGGCCAAAGACTCCGACCGCAAGGCCTACGCCGTCCACCTGAAGTGGATCACCGGCGGGTACATGCCGCGCTCAGGCCCCTCGGACAAGGCGAAGGACGCCTGCAGCAAGATCATCGGACCGGCCAAGAAGTACTGCGAGCGCGATGTCGACGGCGGCACGCCGAGCGGCAGCACCGATCTTCCAGAGTTCACGCCCGGTGGCGAGCTCCTCGACGCATCCAACGCGATCGTCACCGACGAGGACCAGGCGTTTGCCGCGTTCCTCTCGGACATGAAGAAGGCTGGCCCGGTCGGCAAGTCGTGCGCCGCCTACGCCGAGAAGCCCACCTGGTGGCGCCTCGGCGGCGCCTTCCTGCTGCTGATCGCCGCCCTGTTCATCTGCGGCATGCTGCTGTCCAGCGCGATCGTGCTGCTCGGAACCCAGGGCATCTGCGCGGCCGCCGCGGCCGCCGGCGGCGTCACCTTCATCGCCGCCATGCTGCCGGGACCGCCGCGGCAGAGCGTGTGGAAGTGGCTGTCCCTGTGGGGCATCGCGGTCCTGGCCGTGGTCGGCATCTGCGCGTTCATCCCGTTCTTCGGCATCGCCGTCGACGCAACCATCACCAAAGGCCCCCAGTTGATGGTGGAGCGGATCCTGCTCATCGACGTCCTCGCCATCGCCGGCGCCGCCGGGCACCGCCGCCTGCTGACCGGCATCACCTCCTTCGGCCGACGCATGGCGATGCGCATGCGCTACGCCAAGGTCGGCGGCACCCACATGCCGGGCGACACGTCCGAGCTCGGCGCCGCGCTCGCCATGAACTCCCCTGCGGCGATGGGCGGATACGGCGGGGGCTTGCGCGCTTTCACCGGCGGGGGCGGCGGCAGGTTCGGGATGCTCGGCACCCGGCAGCGGCTGATGGGCGCGCTCACCTCGTTCTTCGACGGCGCTGGCATGCCGGTGGACACCGGGGGGATCCTCGCCGATGCCACCGCCGAAGCCGGGCGCGGCCTGGCCCCGCTGACCGCGGCCGCCGCCGTGGGCGGGCTGGGCACACGGCTCGGCGCCAAGGGCGCGCACTGGCTGCTGATCGGCCGCCGTCCGGACAAGGATCAGCTGGCCAAGTGGCGCAAACCCACCGCCGACGGCGACCCTGGCGCGGGCGCGGGTGGGCCGTCGAGCGGTGGGGACGGTGGTTCAGGCGGCGGCGCAGGTCCGCGTCGGCCCTCAGGCCCGCCCGACCGGTACCGCAACGAGCTGGGGCAGGTCGTCGACCGCAACACCGGCCAGGTGCTGCACGACCAGAACAGCGACCGCACGCTGCTGTCGACGCGGGCCCATAACCGGCTGGTCCGTTTCCGCGGGTACCGCATCCTCAACCGGGGCGGCCGGGCCGCGTACGGGGCGACGGTCGGTCTGCCGGCCAATGTGCGCCGGGCCCGGTCGGGTGGCTCGCGTTACTCCCAGGACGCCCGCCAGCAGGTGCGGGTGTGGGGCAACACCGTCCGCGAGGACGGCAGGGCCTGGGCAGATACGGGGCGTCAGGTGGCCCGTGTCCTGCGGGAGAACAGCGACAGCGGCGGACCTGGTCCGTTCGCCAGCCGCCGCCTGCCGACCACAGCCACTCCGGTGCCGTCCCCCCGCCCGGCGAGGCCTGGGCGTCCTGCACCTTCAGGCCGTACGGCCCCTGCCCCCGCGCGGCCCGCACCGTCGGCGGGCGGCCCTGCGGCACCTCCGTCTCCGCTCCCGCGCCGGGACGGGCCTGCTCCGCGGCCTCGGCCCGATCACGGTGGGCCCGTTCTTCCCGGGGGCGGGAGCGCCCGCATCCGGACCCGTGACGAAGCCCGGGCCCGGATGCAGGAGCTGATGCGGCGGACCGCGCCCGAGGCCGAACGCCTGCGCCAGGAGCGGGCCCAGCGGCGGAACGAGGACGGTGACGACGAGTGAAGCCGCCGGGACGCCGCGTCCGGCGGTGGGGATGCATGGTGGCGCTGCTGATGTTCGCCGCCGTGTGCTGTGCCGCGCCGGTGGGGAACGCGATCAGCGCGTACGTCGCGCTGAGGACGGGTGCACAGGACGACGGCGGGATCGCCGAAGGGGGCAGCGCCGCCGACATCCCTCCCCGGATGCTGACCGCCTACAAGAACGCCGTCCAGCAGGTCGGGAAGTACTCGCCGAAGTGCCAGGGCATGCGCTGGCCGATCCTCGCCGGGACCGCCAAGGTCGAGTCCAATCACGCCACCGGACGGAACATCGCCGACAACGGCGACATCCGCCCGAAGATCTACGGGGTGCTACTCAACGGCTCCGGCCAGGGTGGCAACACCACCGTCTTCTCCGACACGGACGGCGGCAAGTGGGACGGCACCGCGAACGGGGAGCGCGCCGTCGGCCCCTTTCAGTTCCTGCCCTCCACCTGGGAGGGAATCGGCAAGGACGCCAACGGCGACAAGATCGCCGACCCGCACAACGCTGACGACGCCGCCCTCGGCGCCGCGATCTACCTGTGCGGAGGTGGCCGTGACCTGACGAAGCGGTCGCAGTTGAAAGCCGCGATCCTGCAGTACAACCACTCGAGCGAGTACGTCGCCAACGTTCTGGGGTGGATCGATCAGTACACGGCGGCCGCCAAGGACCCGGACCTGAAGAACGTCACAGGGAAGGTCCGCACCGTCATCGAGGCCGCTCTGTCCCAGCGGGGTGTCCCGTACTCGTGGGGCGGCGGCAACGCGAGCGGCAAGTCCTACGGGTTCTGCTGCTCGCCCAGTGGCAAGAGCGGCGCGAGCACCAAGGGCTTCGACTGCTCAGGGCTGACCACCTACGCGTACGCCAAGGTCGGCATCCGCCTGCCGCGCACCGCGGCCGCCCAGGCCGGTGTCGGCCAGCGGATCCCGGCCAGCCTCGGCACGGGAGCGCTCAAGCCCGGTGACCTCGTCTTCTACGCCACCGCTCCCGGACGCGATTCCACGATCTACCACGTCGGGATCTACCTGGGCAGCGGACAGATGGTCAACGCCCCGCGCCCGGGCACCGTGGTGCGCCTGGACGCCGTCAACGCGATGTCCGGCTATGCGGGGGGTGCACGGCCGCTGTGACCACCACCTCGCGCTCACCGCGCCTTCTGCTGCTGAGTACCGTCCTGCTCGCCGTCGCAGGGGTCACTCTGCTGGGTGTGCCGCACGGTAAGGAGCCGTCGGCTCCGGGGACGGCTTCGGCCGCGCATGCGCCCACGGATGCGTCATCAGCGGTTGCTCCGCCTCCCGCCGGCAAACCGATCCCCGGCGCGGCTGCCTCCCCGACGCCCGCCCCGTCGACGCCGTCGGCCCTGGCGTCCGCTCTGCCTCCGCACGGCGAGGGAGCGGCGGGCGACCGGGCCATCCAGCGGAACCTGGAGGCAGCCTGGCCCGCTGACCTTCCCGCCGACGACGAGCGGGAGTTGCTCACCGCCGGTCGCGCGCTGCTGCGTGCGGACGCCACCGGAGTGGGCCGCGCGAAGTGGCCTTCCGTCTTCGGCGACTCGGGCCAGGCGGTGGTCCCGGCGTTCGCCACCGCTCGCTTCCGCATCCAGGCCGCGATCGCCCGCCGCGACGGCAGCCCGAACAGGGCGGTGGTCCATCTGGTGTGGGCCGGCATGGACCGCGGCGGCACCTTCACCGACCTGCGCATCACCGACTGGTTCTTCACCCGCACTATCAAGAAGGGAGCAGCGACGTGGACTCCGCAGCCCCATACCTGAGAGACCGGGCCGATGACACGGCCGCTGGTCAGGTACTCGGCCTGGTCTCCGGCCTGGTCGACGCCGCCGACTGGCTCTACGACCACTGGTACCTGCTGGCCCTGGTCATTGCCTTGGCCTGGGGGGTCGGCGAGATCGTGGTGCGTCGGCTGGCGGCGCGCGCCTCGGCCGAGCGGATGGCCCTGGAGCTGGTGTCCAGCCGGCACTTCGCCCCCAGCCTGGAGGAGATCTTCCGCCGCGGCGTCCAGCTCGCCCGCGCTTCCACGGCCATGCCCTGGTGGGCGCCCCGCCGGGCGAAGGCCGTGCAGATCCGGCTGCGCGCCGACGGCTCCAGCCCGCTGCGCTACCGCATCGAGGGCCCGGCCGGCGGTCAGAGGCTTTTGTCCATCACCCCGTTCGGACCGGACGTCACGGTCAACCGGGCCCGGCCGATCGCCGATGAGCCGCGGACGCACACCGTGCGCGCGGAGTTCATCCTGCGCGGCAAGCCCACTGCCCCGCTGCGCGAAGTACCCCTCACCCCGGACCCGCTGCAGCCGCTCATCGACGCCGTAGCCGACCTACGCGCCGAGCTCGGTGACCTCGCCGAGATCCGGCTCGACATCCAGCGCGCCCCCAAATGGGCACTGCGGGCGCGCCGGATTCAGTTGATGGGCGCCGCCCGCCGCGCTGAGCGCCGGGAGGCCCAGCGGGCCGCCCGCTGGCTGCGGCAGGATGCTGGCGGCATCGAGGACTCCCTCACCTGGCAGCTGCAGCAGTTGCTCAGCGACAAGCCCGCTGCGGGCGCCGGACGGCGGCTGGTCATGCCGCCGGTGCCCCGCCGGGTCGAGCCGGCCGAGGCGCTGGGTAAGCTCGCCGACGACGACCACCTCGTTCGGGTGCAGCTGCTGGTGATGTGCGCCTCGAACACCGAGGGCCGAGCCCAGGCCCGGCTCGCCCAAGTCCAGGCCGCGCTTGACGTGTTCGGTGGCCGCTCGAGGTGGGCCATGCGCGGATGGCGGCTGGGACCGTGGCGGATCGGCGCCGACCACTGGCCCACCAAGCGGGGTTTCGAGCGCCGGTGGAACCTGGGTCACTGCCAGCCGCCCCGCGCCAACTGGGTGAGGTTGGAAGAGCTGACGGGCCTGCTCAAGCCGCCGACCATGCACTGCCGCCTGCCGGTGCTCGCCGGGGACCTGCCGACGTTCAAGTTCGGCGATCCGGAGCTGCTGCTGCAGGGCATCTACCGGGGCCCGGACGGCCGCGAGCGGCTGGTGGCCACCTACGCCGAGGAGACCCTGTTCGAGGTCGGGGTGGGCAAGGCCGGCGGCGGCAAGACCGAGCGGGCTTTGGCGCAGGCGATCGGCTGGGCGCATGCCGGGGGCGGGTTGCTGTTCGTCGACCCTCACCGTGACTCCTGGCCCCGGGCCACCACGTTCCTCGCGCATGAAGCCCTGATGCGGCGGGTCGCGCTCGTCGACCTCAACGGCCTGGGCGCCAACCCGCGGTTGAGTTCGTGGAATCCGCTTGGCATGCACCACGGGCAGGCGGCGCACGAGGTCGTCGAGGCGATCACCGACGCCTACGCCTCCGCACTGGCCTGGGACGATGCGACCGCACCCCGGGCGATCACCATCCTCACCGCCGCGCTGGCCGTCCTGGTCGCCGTCAACGAAGCCGCCTGTCAGGCTGGCCGCCCCGAGGACCAGGCCACGATCTTCCACGTGCGGGCCCTGCTGACGGATGCCGCGTTCCGCAAGGCAGCACTCGCTACGGTCGCCGATCGTCTGGACGAGGAGACCCGGTCCTGGTGGCAGGTGGTCTTCCCGACCTTGCCGCCGGACGCGTTCGCCGTGGTCCTCAACCCGATCGCCCGGCTGGCCGCCAACCCCATCACGCGTGCCTTCCTCGGCCAGCCGGTCGGCGTCTACAACATCCGTGCCGCGATGGACTCGCGGATGGTCGTGTGGGTGTGCCCGGGCGGCAACGGGCCCACAGACCGGCTGGTGACCGCGCTACTGGCGCGTGATCTGCTGCGGGCCGTGCGCTCCCGGCGTGACACCCCGGAAGCCAGGCGTGTGCCGTTCCGCCCGTACTTCGACGAGCTGATCACGCTGACTGGCGCGGCGCCGGAGACCATCGCTGCCATGTTCGAGGACTTCCGGAAGTACAGGTGCCAAGTTCACGGCATGACCCAGCTGCTGGCACGCCTGCCTTCGCCGGTACGGCTGTCCCTGGTGCAGAACGCGTCCACGCTGGCCACCACCGCCGGGTCGAAGTCCGCGATCGCACCGATCACCGCCGAGTGGGGCGATGACCCGAGCCCGGACCGAGTGGCCACCATGGAGCGGTTCGAGCACTACGTGTCCATGAACGTGCACGGTCGCCGGGTGGGGCCGGTGCGGCTGCGTGGGCCCCATCTCGACGCGGTCTTCGCCGCTCAGGCCCGCCCGCGGCAGGTTCCCGCGCTGGAGCAGGCCGCCCTCGCGAACGCCGGAGCGCTCCCCCTGGATCGGCTCATCGACCGCGCCGCCGAGCAGATCGGCCGCGTCGGCGCCTTCCTCGCGGAGCACTCCCCCGCCACCGCCACCCCAGTACCTCTGACGAAGGAGGAGTACGAGTGATCGTCGCCCAGCCGCGCGACCGCAGCTCCCGCCCCTCGGAGGGTGCGGACAAATGTCGCAGCCTTGCAACTGCGCTGGAAACCCCTTGAGATTCGCTCACGCGAACATCTACTTTACCTCTGCACAAGGGGGACTCACCGTGCCCCCCCCTTGCTGTGCACGGACGTTAGGGGACGTCACATGTCTCAGGCTCTTGGTGAAGTTCGCAGGATGGAACCGGTCGTCGGGGGAGAGTGGCCCATCCGGACGCAGGCCGTCACGTATGTCGGGAGCGCCTGCGTGGTCCAGGGGAGCAGCGACTTCGACGTTGCCGACCTGGGCATGGTGCGCAGCCGCTTCCCCGACCGGCACGTCACCCTCGACGGCGACGTGATCACGGTGTGACCGCCGGCCCGGCAGCAGGAATGAGAGGCGCCCAGCCCTCTCCCGTCCGGTGCCCGTCACTGGGCCCGGTCCCGGCCGCACGCTTGTCGGCTCGGGATCCCTCACCGAAAGGAGACTTCATGACCAGTCGGGGCATCACAGCGGTGGGCAGACGCCTCACAGTACTGACGATCGCCGTCGGCCTGACGCTGGGCGTCGCCGCATGCTCCGCCGGCGGCCGGGAACAGGGCCGTCCGTCGGCGGCCGCATCGCAAGGAGGCAGAGGCTCCGAGCCGCGTGAGCAGTTGCAGGAGGACCAGCCGCTCTCCGAACTCCAGGGCCAGGGCGGCCTTTCCCTCAGGATCACGTCGGCCGAGCGGGACCCGTCCGGGTACGTCACCGTCCGCGGGGATCTGAAGAACGACGGGCCCACCGTGGCCGTGGTTCCTGCCGAGTTACGCGGCAGCGAGTTGAAGGTGCTCAGCACAGGTCCGTCGCTGGGCGGAGCGACTCTCGTCGACTTCGCGCAAAAGAAGCGCTACTACGTGCTGCGCGACACGGAGGGCCGCCCCCTCACCACGACCGGCCTTTCCACGCTGAAGGGCGGCGAGAGCGCGCACGTCTTCATGCAGTTCCCCTCGCCCGAGTCGAGCACCGTCGGATTCCAACTGCCGCTGTTCGACACCGCAAACATCAAGATCCAGCGAGTGCGGTGAGCGTGCGTATGACCATCATCCGATCACGGATCGCCGCCCCGCTCTTCGCTCTCGTCGTCGCGGCAAGCGTTCTGGCAGGCGGGTCGGTCTGGGATGCGGCCGCTGTTCCCGCTCCTCGCTCGGCCGCATCAGGCGCGCATGCGCTGCTCGCTGTCGACCCGGGCAGCCCCGGCCTGGCACTGCGCGCCGGCGCGACGCTCGCCCCTCCCAAGGTGCTCGGTCTGGGTTCGGAACCTGTCGGCATTGGCCAGGTGGTCGAGGACCAGGAAGGAGCTGAACGCCGCGAGGACACAGGGACACAGGTGACCGTCGATCTGCAGGCGAAGGTGCTCTTCGCCAAGGACAGTGCGCGGCTGAGTAATTCAGCGCGCTCCCGCATCGCTTCCGTAGCCCGGGAGATCGAGCCGCAGCCGCGAACGGAGGTCCGGGTGTACGGGTTCACCGACGATCTCGGATCCTCCGCCCACGGTGACTCCCTCTCCCGGCAGCGTGCCGTTGCCGTCCAGGGCGTGCTGGCTGAGGAGTTGAGCGGTGCGGCGGTCACCTTCGACACGCGCGGGTTCGGCGAGAGGCATCCGATTGCCTCCAACATCACCGAGGCCGGCCGCGAGAAGAACCGCCGTGTCGAGATCTCGTTCTCGCGCACAGCGGACCCACAAAGTTCGTTCGGCCCGGCGGACGCGTCCTGACGGTGTGCGGGCACGACGAGTGAAGACACAGAACCACAAATCGACATCCGGTTCCGGAAGTAACCGGAAACGTCCCGAGTTGTACGAGTGAACTCAAATATCAAGCTGGGAAGTTGACTGGCATATGCGTAACCTTGCGATCACGCAAACGCATTACCGCAGCTGGACTAGGCCGCGGTTCTGGGCCGCCGCATGTCGGAGGCCAGGGGCGGCGGTCTACCGCACCGCGTCGTACGGGGAGACAACGTGACAGTTACACAACGACGCTCATCGGGGCTGAATGGCGCCACGGTTCGCACCCGGAAGCACGCAACCGCGCTGATCCTCGCCGGCAGTCTGCTGGCACTGGCCGGATGTAGCGACAGCGACTCGGACACGTCGTCCAAGCCGAGCCCCACCCCGACGGCTGTCTCGGCGTCCCCCAGTTCCACCGCCGACGCCGAGGACGCCGCTGTCATCGCGGCGTACACCAGCTCCTGGGACGCGCAGACCGCGGCCTATGCCAAGGCCTCCTCCGCGGGCACCGACCTGAAGAAGAACACCACCTTCAAAGCCCTGGCCGACATCGAGAAAGACCTCTCGGCCATGCGGAAGGCAGGCCAGGTGACCACCGGCAAGCCGGTGATCCATCCCAAGGTCGTCAAGGTGACCGACGCCAAGATCCCCACGGCCACGGTCGCGGACTGCGTCGACACCACGAACTGGACGCTGATCGACAAGGCCTCGAAGAAGAAGGTCCCGCTGCCCACGACGCGGCTCACCAAATACGTCAGCACCGCAACGCTTGAAAAGTGGGGGAAGACGTGGATGGTCACGAAGTTGACCGCTCAAGATCAGTCCTGCTGACCCGACGACTCGCCGCACTCACTGGCGCCCTCGTCCTGGCCTCGGCAGGTGTCGCACACGCCGACGATGATCCCGTCGATGCTGGCAAGTGTCAGGTCATCAAGTTCTGTGTCGGCGTCGGCGTCGGTGACGAGACGGACGGAAGCGGCGGCCAGGCGGGCGGCTCCACAGGCGGCAGCAGCGACAGCGACAGCAAACTGAAGTGCGGCTACACCAAGATTGAGCCGAAGCCACCGGCCGAACACCCGGCCTGGAAGGGCAAGGACCCAGCGAAGTACGACATGTATTTCATGTCCTGCTCGGATGGAGGGCTGAACAACCCGGACGGATTCATCGTCGTGCCGGAGGGGCAGCCTCCCGTGCCGCAGGTGGACCCGCAGGAGTTGGCTCAGCGCGCGGTGGACTCCATGACGCTGCTCGGCCCTGACATCGCCAGTCCCCGCGCGGCCGGGAAGTACACCGTGGGTGTTCCGATGTGGATGTGGGTCAACCAGAGCGCCACGACCTACGGACCGAACACCGCGTCGGCTTCGGCGGGCGGGATCACCGTCACCGCGACCGCGAAGGTGTCGAAGATCGTGTGGACGATGGGCGATGGCACCTCGGTGACGTGCAACGGCCCCGGCACGCCCTACACCTCGTCCCAGGGCATGGCCCAGTCTCCGGACTGCGGGCATGTGTACTCCAAGACCTCGGCCGGTGCCCAGAACGGCAAGTTTCCGGTGACTGCGACCTCGACGTGGACGATCAACTGGCAGGGCGGCGGACAGGCCGGCCAGCTCACCGAGGTTCGGCAGACCGACGTGCAGGTGGCAGTCGGCGAAGTACAAGTCGTCAGGTAAAGCCGCCGGAAGGACTGAACGGTGAGCAAGACCCAAGTAGAGACAGCCCCGAACGGAGTTCCCCAGCAGGGACGCGTAGCTGGACCGGTGAGGCCGCCCCGGGTTTCGGCTCGCAGGCGACGACCAGGTGTCATCGCTCTCTCGCTGGCGCTGATCGCCGCCGGGGGCGCAGGAGTTGCCGTCCTGCTGCTGCAAGTCGGCAACCGCACAGAAGTAGTGACCGTGGTCCGCGACGTCCAGGTCGGTCAGGTTCTCACCGAGGACGACCTCGGCAAGGCGTCCATTGCCCTGGACCCGGCCGTCAAGGCGGTGCGCGCCGACGACCTGAAGTCGGTGGTGGGCAAGCGGGCCGCCGTTGAGCTCATGCCCGGCTCCCTACTTGCCCCCTCGCAGGTGACGAAGGACTCGCTGGTGAAGGCCGGCGAGCAGCTGGTGCCGATCGGCTTGGAGCCCAAGCAGATCCCGGCCACCGCTCTCGTACCGGGCCAGAAGGTTGAGCTGGTGCACGTCCCGGCTCAGGGAACGACGGATACCGGCAAGACGTCCGACGCCGCGCCGCAGACTATCGACGGCCGGGTCGTGAAGGCGTCCAGCGCCGCCCCGGGTACGGGAATCGTGGTCGTCGACGTGGCCACCTCTGCCACCGACGGCCCGACGGCCGCGGCATGGGAGGCGGCCGGCACCCTGCGCCTGGTCCTCGCTGCCCCGGACGGTAACTGATGGCCGTGATCGCGCTCGCAGGCTGCAGCGGAGCGCCCGGCGTGACCACGAGCGCTCTCGCCCTGCTGCTGTCCTGGCCGCTGGAGGCGGGGCGGCGGATGATCCTGGCCGAGTGCGACCCGGACGGCGGGGCCGTGCTGCACGGCCTGCTGCAGGGAACGCTCGGCGACCGGTACGGGCTGCGCAACCTCTCGGTCGCCGCCCGCAAAGGCGAGTTCAGCGACGCCTTCTGGCGGCAGCTGATCGACCTGAGCAGCGAGGACGGCAAGCAGGAATCCCCGCGCGACCGGCTGCTATTGCCCGGCATCACCGACCCCTCACAGTCAGCGAGCCTCGGCCAGGTCTGGAAGATCCTCGCACAGATGTTCCGCGGCATCGAAGCCGAGAGCGGCCACGACGTGCTCATCGACCTCGGCCGCCGCGGGGCGTACGGACCCTCCGGGGTCCTGGCCGAGCAGGCCGACGCCACGTTCGTGGTGGTCCGCAACACCCTGCGCTGCCTGCAGGCAGCAGAGGGCCGGGTACGCGCACTCGAAGAGCGCGTCGGCGACGTCAGCGTGCTCATGATCAACGAAGGCCCGTACCCCGCTGGCGAGGTGCAGCGCGTACTGCAGGTACCGGTGATCGCCACCCTGCCGTATGCGCCGAAGGACGCCCGTGTGCTGTCCGACGGGGTCGAGCAGCCGCGCCACTTCACCAGGTCGCCGCTGATGAAGGCCGCCCGAACGGGCAGCACGCTGCTGGTGCAGCGGGCTGCCATGCGCCGGGCCCGCCTCGATCCCCGCGGCCTGCACGCGGCAGGCGGGGAGGTGACCAATGCGCGCTAAGCCCCTGCACCCCGACCCTACGGTGGCGCCGCTGCCCCAGCAGTGGGTGCACGAGAGCAACGGTGCGCCAGCACCGGCCGGTGCTGCCTCGAGTACCCAGGTGCTCGGTACGGCGGCTCCCCAAGTCACCGTCGACTACCGGGTGGCCCGGGACATTGCGTCCCAGGTCGCCAAGCAGCGCGAGGAACTACTCAAGACCAAGCCCGACATGGACCGGGCCAGCGAAGAACAGCGCTGCCTGAACTGGATCGCCGAAGCCGTCGCCCTGTGGTCGGATGCCCAGGCGATGACGCCGCAGGAAGACGAGGCGCTGCGCCGCGCCGTATACGACCTGCTCTTTCGAGCCGGCCGGCTCCAGCCGTACCTGGACGATGACCGGGTCGAGGACATCATCATCCAGGGCCCGCACGAGGTGTGGCTCGACTATGGAGACGGCGAGCGCCGCCGGGTTGGCCCAATCGCGGACTCCGAAGAGGAATTGCTGGAGCTGCTGAGGGAGTTGGCCCGGGGATCCGGGCGCAGCGAGCGGACCATCTCCACCGCGAACCCCACCCTCGCCCTGTCCCTGCAGGACGGCTCCCGCCTGCAGGCCATCACCGGGCTAGGGCCGATGACGTATGCGGTCATCCGCCGACACCGGGTCTCCCACGCCGACCTCGACGACCTGGTCCGGCTGGGCACCATCGACCCGATCCTGCGCGAGTTCCTCGGCGCCACCGTGCGCGCCGAGAAGAACATCATGATCGCGGGCAAGCAGAAGGCCGGGAAGACCACACTGATGCGGGCGATGCTCAAGGAGTTCGACCCGGAATGCCGGTTCGCGACCATCCAGACCGAGGATGAGCTGTTCGCCCACGCCAACGGCTACCACAAACAGGTCGTGTCCCTGGTGGGCCGCGAGTCCAACGGGGAGAAGGACGTCACTGGGCGCGGCGCCGGTGAGGTTACGCTCCTGGATCTGATGCATCCCGCGCTGCGGATGTCGTTGGAGCGGATCGTGGTCGGCGAGGTCCGCGGCCCCGAAGTCGTCGCCATGATGCAGGCGTTGACCAACGGCTCCGGCGGCAACCTGTGCACCATTCACGCGCGGCGGCCGGACATCATCTTCGATCGGATTGCCGAGCTGTACGCGCTCGCCCAGGAGAACCTCTCCGAGCAGCTCGCCTACCGGCAGACCGCCAACGGCCTGGACTTCATCGTGTACGTCGACATGACGGACGAGACGCAGATCGGCGGCCGCCGTCACCGCTACGTCTCCCACGTCCTGGAACTGACCGGGATCGGCGAGAACGGCCGACCCGCCACCAATGAAGTCTTCGCCCCCGGCCGCGAGTGGGGAGAGCTGCGGGCGGTGCCGAAGATGGACCCGGGCTGCATCGACGACCTGCGCCGCGTCGGCTTCGACTCCTCGCTGCTGCAACAGCCCTACGGGGCCTGGCCGGCGCCGCTGCCGCTGAAGGTGGGGGTGAGCCGATGACCCTGTTGTTTGGGCTGCTGAGCGGCATGGCCGTCGTCGGCGGGCTGATCGGTGTCGTGGCCGGTGTCGTGGGCACCACGGCGCCGCGGCGAGCCCCGCTGCTTCAGCGCTGGCGGGTCCTGCGCGGCGGGAAGAACCAGAGCGAGGACGCCCGGATGCGGCGGCGGACCCTGATGGTCGCGGCCGTCGTGGTCTTCGTAGCCGTGTGGCTGATATCCGGGAACTTCGTCGGTGGTGCACTGCTGGGCGCGGCCGTCATCGGCGTGCCCTGGCTGATCACCCCGGCGCAGATGGCGCAGGAGCGCATCGGCCAGCTGGAGGCACTCAGCGAGTGGACGCAACGGCTGGCCGGCCTGCTCCGGCTGGGCATGGGCCTGGAACAGGCGATGATCACCAGCCGTCAAGGGGCGCCGGACGAACTCGCCCCGCAGATCATCAACCTCTCCGACAGGCTGCGCCTGGGCTGGCGGCCGGAAGGAGCGCTGCGCGCGTTCGCCGACGAACTGGACGATGTCACCTCGGACAAGGTGACCGCCGCGCTCATCCTGTCAGTCAACGACCGCGGCCCGGGCCTAGCTCAGGCCTTGGAGGACCTGTCGGGCACCGTCCGCGAGGAGGTTGCCCGCAAGCGTGCCATCGAGGCCGACCGGGCCAAGCCGCGCACCACCGTGCGGTGGATGACCATCATCACCGTCGGCGTCGTGGTGGCCGGGTTCTTCGTGCCCAGCTATACGAAGCCGTACTCCACGCTGCTAGGGCAGCTCGTACTCGCCTTTCTGACGGCCGGATTCGTTGGAGTGCTTGCCCTGATGCGGCAGTTGGGCTCCTTCCGCCGCATCCCTCGCTTCCTGGTCACCGACCCGACAAGCACCGTCCGGCTGCCCGCGCCCGCGCCGGAGCCGGAAAAGCCGGTCGCCACCCGCGAGCCGGAAGGAGCCGCGTCGTGAACCTGATCCCCGTCGTTGTGACCGGCGGCACGGTCGGCGCCGGCGTCGCACTGCTGATCCGGGAACTGCTGCAGCCGCAACCCGCGCTGGGGCCGGCCCTGAAGCGCAGCGCCCCTGCCACGTTGACGATGCCCGAGCCGGAGCTGGATCGCGAGGAGATATGGGGCCGGTGGCTGCTGGCCCGCCTCGAGCGGCTTCCCGGCGTGAAGGTGCCCACCACAAACCTGGCCCTCCTCGGGCAGGGGCCGGGCCAGTTCATGCTCAAAAAGGTCGCTCTGGCCGCGCTGGGCCTGCTCTGCCCGGTAATCGCAACGATTCCGTGGATCATCGCGGGCGTCGGCCTGCCGTTCTACGCGCCCGCCGGTGTCGGACTCCTCGTCGCAGTCCTGCTGTTCATCACCCCGGACCTCGCGGTGCGGGACCAGGCCAAGCGGGCTCGGGAGGAGTTCGCGCACGCCCTGTCCGCCTACCTCGACCTGGTCGCGCTCAAGCGTGCCGCCGACGCTGGCCCCGCCGAGGCCTTGGAGAAGGCCGCCGAGGTCGGCGAGGGCTGGCCCTTCCTGTATCTGCAGGGCGCACTGCGCCGGGCACGGCTGGAGAAGATCCCGCCCTATCAAGCGCTCACGGAACTCGCCCACGAGTACGACCTGCCCGTCCTGGACGACGTCGCCGACATCATGCGCGGCAGCGCCACGGACGGCGCTGCCGTGTACAAAGCGCTGCGGGCCCGCACCGCGGCGCTGAACGCGGAACTGCTGGCTGATCAGGCCGCCAAGGCGAACGCGGCCAGCGAGAAGATGACCGCGCCGGGAGCACTCTTGGCCGTCTTGGTGATGCTGCTGATGGCTTTCCCCGCGGTAATCCGCATGCTGACCGTCTGAAACCACTCCGACTCGTTCAACGCTTAAGAGAGGTAAGGAACATGAAGCACACCGCAGCCCGCACCCGCCGTGCTGTGCTCCGCGCGACCACGCACCCGCACACCGGCCCGTACACCACGTCCCGGGGACCAGGGCGTGGCGGCCGTGGAGCGCGTGCCTGGGCGCGCGCCAACGGCGCGGTCCTCCGTCTGACCGCACGCGTGCAGGAAGGCCTTCAGGAGGCCGCCCGCCGACCGGACCGCGGCGACATCTCCACCACGACCGTCATCATCTGGGTGGCCGCCGTAACCGGTGCCGTCCTGATCGCCGGGACTATCGCCGTCGTAATCGCCAAGTACAACGGCAAGCTCAACGGGCTGTGATCGAGCGGCTGAAGGACTGGTGGCAGGGGCGAAGATGGCGCGACGACCGCGGTGACACCAGCATCCAGATGGCGATCATCTTCCCGTTCGTGCTGCTCGCCACGGTCGCTGTCATCCAGGCATCCATGTGGTACTACGCGCGGCAGCTCGCCCTGACCGCCGCCCGCGAAGGCGCCACCGCCGCCCGTGCCTACCAGTCAAGTCCGGCCGACGGCGCGGCCCAGGCGCGAGACGTGCTGGGGCGCACTGCGGGTGACAGCCTGAGCGGCTACAGCGTTTCCGCCAGCAGCGACGGGCAGCGTGTGCGGGTCCAGGTATCCGGCACGGCCCTGTCGATGATCCCGGGTCTGTCGGGCCTGCGGGTCAAGCAGTCGGCGTCCGGCCCGGTGGAGCGCTGGACTGTTCCCGGGGAGTGAATCACGTGCGAGACATGGCCCGCCTGGCTCACAGGCTTCGCAGCGATGAGGGCAGTGCCGCGATCGAGGCGGCCATCATCCTCCCGTCGCTGATCATGTTCCTGTGCCTGGCGATCGCCGGCGGCCGGATCGTCACCTCCGGCGCGAAGATCGACTCTGCGGCTGAGGACGCGGCCCGGGAGGCATCCATTCACCGCACGGCGGCGGCCGCCCAAGGGGCCGCACAGTCAGCAGCCGCGGAGTCCCTCAACGACCAGGGCATCGAGTGCGCGTCGACATCCGTCCGCGTCAACACCGGCGGCCTGAGTGTGCCGGTAGGGCAGGTCGGCACGGTCACCGTGACCGTGACCTGCACGGTCAGTCTGTCGGATCTGCTGCTGCCGGGCGTGCCGGGAGTCAGGACGCTCACGTCGACGGCTACCTCGGTAGTGGACCAGTACAGACAGCGAGGTGACTGATGATCTTGCACCGGAGACGGCAGGCCCACGGTGACGACAAGGGCGGCGTCACCGTGTTCGTCGCCGTGTGCATGTTCGCGCTGATCGGCATCATCGGCGTCGCCGTGGACGGCGGCAGCAAGATGCGCGCCACCGAGCGCGCCGACTACATCGCCGGCGAGGCCGCCCGGGCCGGCGGGCAGGCCATCGACCCCGCCGACGCCATCAGCGGCACCGCGATCACCGTCGATCCCCAAGCTGCGGCCGCCGCAGCGCAGGCCTACCTGAGCTCCGCCGACGCCACCGGCACGGTCAGCGTGTCCGGCGACGGCAAGACCCTCAACGTCACTGTCACCGGCTCCTACGACACGAGGTTCCTGTCGGTGGTCGGGATCGGCTCTCTGTCGGTGACCGGCCATGGCAAAGCCACCCTCCTGCATGGCGTCACCGCTCCCAAAGGAAACTGATGCGCACCACCACCCGCTCCCCCGCCGCGGCAGTGGGCCGCACCCTGGCCCGGGTCTTCAAGGCCGTGATGAGCCTGCTCGTCCTGGCGGCCGCGATCGCCGGACTGCCGCTGCTGCTGGCTTGGGCCACCCCGATCATCTGGACTGCCACCCACGACGACCTCACCCGCCTGCTGGACCGGCAGGACACCGGCAGCGTGTTTCTGCTGGTGCTCGTCGCGGTGGGCTGGATCGGGTGGGCGCAGTTCAGCTTCTGCGCGGTTCGCGAGCTGATCGCACAACTGAGGGGCCGCACCTGGCACGCCCCGCGAGGGATGGGTGCCTCGCAGCGCGCCGCGGGCCTCCTGATCGGCAGCATCCTGGTGCTGCTGCCCACGAGCTCGGCTCTTGCCTCCGATGCCCAGGCCGCGACGGCCCCCACGGCGGGACTTCTGCCGGGTCAGGCGGTCCATGCTCCGCAGGAGGCCGCCCAAGCCGACCAGGCCTCACCCTCATCCTCCGCGAGCACGCCGTCGTCGCGTACGTACACGGTGCGCGAGACGCGGCCGGCGGAGAGCTTGTGGGGCATCGCCGAACACGAGCTGGGGGACGGTGAACGGTGGCGGGAGATCGCCGATCTGAACGAGGGACGGACCATGGCCGACGGCACGGTCTTCCGCGCGAACAGCCTGCTTCAGCCCGGCTGGCAGCTTCAGATGCCCGAGACTGCTACGCCTGCGGGAGGCGTCCGTACCCGGCTGGGTGACAGCGCTCCGCCGACTGACGAGAAGGGCGGGCACGTCGTCACGGTCCACTCCGGCGACTACCTGTCGAAGATCGCAGAGAAGGAGCTCGGCGACGGCGACGACTGGCCGCAGCTGTTCGAGGCCAGTCGGGGCAAGCAGCAGCCGCACGGACTGCCCGAGATCACCGACCCCGACGTCATCTACGCGGGGCAGCAGGTCACCGTGCCCGGTACCCAGTCCGATCAGCCGCCCCAAGGCCACGGTGAGCAGTCCGGCAGCCGAGAGACGACTCCCCCGGCCACCCACAACCCCGACGACACGCAGAAGCCGGGCGGCAACACGGGGGATGCGCCAGCGCCCGCACCCAGCCAGACCCAGGCGCCTGCGCCGCAGTCGTCGGCGCCCAGCGCGCCGTCCGGTCGTCCGGCCGAGCAGCCCGGGCAGGATCAGTCCCCACCGTCCGAGGCGGCGTCCGCGACGCCCGAGCCCAGCGCCAGCGCCTCGGCTTCTGCTGCCACGCCGTCGGCGTCGGCCGAGCCGTCCCGCTCCGCTGCCTCCCACCCCGCGTCCGAGGCCCCGGCGACGGCTCCGGCCAGCAGCCCGCTGAACCTGCGTATCGTGCTCGGCGCCGGCGCACTGCTCGCCGCTGCAATCACCGGGGCGCTCGCCCTGCGCCGGACGCTGCAGCGCCGACGCCGCAAGCCGGGCGAGAGGATCGCCATCGCAGCTGAGACCTCCCCGGCAGAGGCGCAGTTGGCGGCGGCCGCCGAGCCCGGCGGTGCTGCCCGCCTGGACGTGGCCCTGCGGACCCTGGCCCACCACGTCGCCCAGCAGCAGCAGGAGGCCGACGCAGTCCTGCCGCCGCTGCGGGCCGCCCGGATCGGGACCCGCGCGGTTCAGGTGCTGCCCGAGGACGTCGCACAGGAACCCGTGGCACCCTTCACTGCCGTGCGGGGCGGCTGGTGGGTCCTGCCCCCTGAGGCCGCCCTCCTGGACGCGGAGGCCGCCCGCGACGTGCCGGCACCGTATCCGGGGCTGGTCACGATCGGCAGCACCAAGGCGGGCGACCTGCTGCTGCTCAACCTCGCGCAGCTGCCCGCGCTGCTGCTGGACGGCAACCCGGTCCACATCACCGAGGTGTGCACCTCGATCGCCCTGGAGCTCGGGATGAGTCCGTGGGCGGCCGACGTCGAGGTCGTCACCGTGGGGTTCGGTGAGGACCTGCCGCAGCTGCTGCCCACCGCGCGGATCGCCCACATGCGTCAGGCCACGCACGCGCTGCGTGATCTGAGCGAACGCCTGCTGGAAGCACACCAGATGCCCGAGACGCAGCATCAGCCGTATCTGCTGCTGTGCCCGTCCTCCTTGGACGAGGACACGGCCTGGCAGCTCGCCGACGTGATCTCTCGGGCGGGGGCGGTACCCGTCACGCTTATCGCCCCTGCGAGTACGGCAGCTGCTCGTTTCCCCGAGGCAGAGTTCCTCAACGCCTCCCTCAGCGACCCGCAGACCCTCGACTACGCCGGCACCGACATCACGGTGCAGCGCCTAGAGCACGCCGCCTACCTTCAGATCACCACCGCGTTGAAGGTGTCCGGGCAGCCGTCCCACCCGGCCGAGGGGCCCTGGCAAGACGTCCCTGACGAGCCCGACAGCGCGCAGCAGCCCGAGCACGCGCCGCCGACGGAGTCCGCGCCCGCAACCACTGCGGCCTCGATCCCGTCACCGGCGGCGGCAACGGACATGAGCAGCGAGGTCTTCCCGGCCCTGCTCGCCGCCAGCACCGATCGGTCCGGGCTCCCGCTCCTCTCCCCCACCGCATCGTCGACCCAGCTCGACGACGAAACCGGACCGGGCGCCGAAGCAGCGGTGTCTCCAGCCCCGGCGTCCCCGGCCGCTGCGGACTCCACCGACGCGGCAAACGCGGCGGAGGCTGACGCCCCAAGGGCCGCCCTCGAGGAGCCCGCGGTGCCGGAGGGAGAAGAGTGCGAGGCGCAGGACCTGCACGCCCCGGAGATCCGAGTGCTGGGGCCGGTCGAGGTGACGGGCGTGCACAGCACCGGTCACGGCCCCAGGATGGCGCAGCTGGCCGCTTTGTTGTACTTCCGGCCCGGCCGGAGCGCGGACGTGCTGTGTGCCGACATGGAGCCCGTCAGCCCGTGGTCGACGAGCACCCTCAACGCGCGGATGCAGGGCCTGCGCAGCTCCCTAGAAGGCTGCTGAAAATCTTGTTGGGGGCTGTCCGGCCTGAGGCCGGATGGCCCCTTTCCCTATGCGGTGGCGGGGGTGAGGTGCCAGGTAGTGCTGGTCCGGGTGAGTCCGAGGTTGATCAGTCGGCGGAGGTTGAGGGCGGCGGCGCGGTGGTGGAGCCAGATGTTGTTGGCGATCACGCCGCGGTGGGGGACTCTGCGGTTGCCTTTGCCGACGAGCCAGGCGATGGCGCGTTCGACGGGGGGCCGCCATCGGCGGTATTCGTCCTGCCAGGCGGGGTCGGTGGCGGCCTGGTGGCGGGCGGCGGCCAGCAGTTCGTGCTGGGGGTGGACGTTCACGGTGCGTCCGGTCTTGGAGGTGGTGCAGCGTTCCCGCAGGGGGCAGTCGGCGCAGAGGCGTTTGAACTGGGCGGTGCGGGCGCCGTCTGCTTTGACCTGCCCGAGGTTGGCGGTGTGTCCGGCCGGGCAGGTCGCGGTGCCGGCGGCCAGGTCGAGGCGGAAGTCGTCGATGGTGAAGCCGCCGGGGACGGCCGTCCGGATCGGCGGCGGTTTGATCACCAGGGTGTGGCCCTGGCCTTGAAGGCGCTCGCGCAGTTCGCCGGTGCCGTAGGCGGAATCGCCGAGCACGGTTAACTCCGTGCCCTCTTCTTCGTCGGCCAGCAGGTCGGCGGCGATGGCGGCCTCGTGGTTGCCGGGCCCGTAGCCGCCGGTCAGGGCGACGGCGGTGAACAGTGCGGTCTCCGGCTCGAAGGAGACATGTCCTTTGAAGCCGTCCTGGTGGCGGGTGCGGTTCTTGTGGATGTGCCGGGCGTCGGGGTCGACGGTGGACACCGTCCGGTCGGGTGCTGTGCGCTTGGCGATGCGCCAGCGGCCGTCGCGGCCGTCGGAGTCCTTGGCGGGTTCCACGTCCTGTCCGGCGACCAGGGCCAGCAGGCCGACGGCGTCCGCCGCCTTCTCGCCCAGGTTCTGCTCGGGCAGGTGTCCGAGCAGGTTGAGGGCGTCGGTGACCAGCGCGTCGACCAGCGCGGCGCGGGCCGTCTCGTCGTCCCAGGCGATCCTCGGTTTGCCCGGGTTGGTGTAGTCGTGGGCCGTGCACCACCGGCCGGCCGTCTCCTGGCCGCCGGGAACCTCTCGGATCACCCGCCGGATCGCGGAAATGATCTGGGTGACGGTGTCCTGGGTGGCCACCGCGTCATCGAGGACGGTGGAGTCCAGCGCCCGCCGCTGCTTGCCCTTGAGCACCCCGGTCGCGGCCACGACCTCCTTGACCTTGGTGAAGATCCGCGTCGGATCGGCCGAGTTGCGCAGGCGGCGCCGGAAGTACGTCAACAACGACGGATCGAACGCGGTGTCGTGCAGGCCGAGCCCGCAAGCGGCCTTCCACCGCAGGTCACACCGCAATTCCTGAACGACCTCGAAGTCCGACAGCCCGTGCAGGCTCTGCAGCACCACGGTCGCGGCCAGGACCTGTGGCGGCAGACTCGGACGGCCGTTGGACGAGGGATACATGTCCGCGAACATCTCCGCCGGGAACAGCACCTCGCGGTGCTCGGCCAGGAACGCGAACACACTCCCCGCCGGGATCAGCTCCCGGCACGTCTCCCACACATCCGGCCCGACCGGCTCCCCGGCCCATTCCCCCTGCATGCCTACAAGACTGGCCCCGACTCCACGGAGCCGGGGCCAGAACACCAGATTTTCAGCAGCCTTCTAGGCAGCGACTCGTCCGGCAACCTCTACGTGCCGCGCCGCAAGGCAGGCGAGGATCCGTACCGGCTCGCTCCCAGTGTGCGCTGCGACTGGATCCGTTTCCTCCAGCTCGTCGAACGCGCGCTGCCGCTTGGCCCGTCCGGCCTGACCGACTTGGAGAAGGCACTGGCTCTGGTGCGGGGCAAGCCGTTCGGCGGCCGGCCGCTGCCCTGGGCTGAGCCCTACGCTCAGGAAATGATCACGCGGATCATCGACGTCGCGCACACCGTGGTCACCTACCGCATCCCCGCAGGCCCCCACCACGACCTCAGCGCCGCCCGCCAGGCCGTCGCGACCGGCCTCGACGTCGACCCTACGGCGGAGCTCCTCTATAGGGATTGGATGCGTCTTGAGGCTGCTCGCGGGAACCGCTCCGGACTGCACACCGCGATCACCCGCGTGCAACAGGTCAACCGGAATTTGGACTGCGCGTTGGAGACGGAGACTTCTCAACTCATCAACGAGCTCCTCAACGGCTCGGGCACGGCGGTACGCAAGGCCTTGTAGCCGCGGGTGCGCAAGGGCCGCGCGGTGCGGCTACTGGCTGGGGGCAACGTCCCGGGCCGCGTAGGCGAGCAGTTCGCTCAGGGCCGCCTCGTCGGACGCGGGCGGCCGGCTGCGCCACTCCCCCAGTGATTCCCGTACGGTCTGCGCAACCGCCCACGCCACGCAGCTCCGGTTGATCAGCGCCCGCATTCGTCGCTGCGGTGAATCAGGCGGCTGGAACCGACGCCGTACGCACCATCTGGGTCCCGCCCGTCGGCGCGCCCGAGCCCCGTACGACGCAGGCCGCCCCCGCCCTCGCCGCCACGCCTCCGGGCGCGCCGGAGGTTCCGGTGAAGATCCGGGAGGTGGCTTCCGAAGGATTCCGCCAGGCGCTGCCGCACATCAAGCGGCCCGGCCCGAGCAACGCGTCGACACGGCAATCGCGCAGGCAGTTGAAAGGCAGAACCGCGCGCTGCGCGAGCTCAGCGCTAGGGTGCGTTTCAGAAGTGGATCTTGATGTGTCAAGATCCACTTCATGGGGAGGCACGATCTGACGAATGTGCAGTGGGCGAAGCTGGCGCCGCTGCTGCCGGTGGGGAAGAAGCCTGGACGGCCGCCGGTGCACACCAGGCGGCAGTTGATAGACGGCATACGCTGGCGTACCCGCGCTGGTGCTCCCTGGCGGGACGTGCCCGAGCGGTACGGCCCGTGGCAGACGGTGTACGGCTTGTTCCGGCGCTGGCAGCGGGACGGCACGTGGCACCGCATCTTCGAGCAGTTGCAGGTCCGGACAGACGCCGAGGGACTGATCACCTGGGACGTCTCGGTGGACTCGACCATCGCCCGCGCCCACCAGCATGCGGCTGGTCCCCGCAAACAGGGGATCTGCAGATCGAGCCGCCCGGTGGCGTGTTCACCGAGCCCGACGACCATGGGCTCGGACGTTCCCGGGGCGGGCTGACCACCAAGCTCCATCTGACGGTCGAGCAGGCCCAGAAGCCGATGTCACTGGTGATCACGGCCGGGCAGCGCGGTGACTCCCCGCAGTTCCAGGTGGTCCTGGGCCGTATCCGGGTGCCCAGGCTCGGCCCGGGCCGCCTGCGTACCCGGCCGGACAAGGTTCGTGCCGACAAGGCGTACGGCTCCCGCGCGAACCGTGCTTACCTGCGCAAGCGCGTTGTCCGCTGCACGATCCCGGAGAAGCGCGACCAGATCGCCAACCGCAAGAAGCGCGGTTCCCGCGGCGGCCGGCCGCCGAAGTTCGACGCCGCGGATTACAAGGAGCGCCACGCGGTTGAGTGCGGGATCAATCGCCTCAAGCGTCACCGTGCGGTGGCAACGAGGTACGACAAGCTCGCCGTTCGCTACGAAGCGACTGTGCTGGTCGCGGCCATCAACGAGTGGCTGTGACCAGCACTTTCGAAACGCACCCTAGGTGTATTGCCCTGTGAGGTTGGGGACGCGGCTGGCGGGTGGTTTGCCCTTCAGCGCGGTGTGTCCGCGGTGGTGATTGTAGGTGTGCAGCCACTGGGGGAAGGCGTCGCGTCGTTCCTGTTCTGAGCGGTAGGGGCGGGCGTAGGCCCATTCGTCGAGCAGGGTGCGGTTGAGGCGTTCGACCTTGCCGTTGGTCTGGGGCCGGTAGGGCCGGGTTCGTTTGTGGGTGATCCCGGCCGCTGCCAGCGTGTCGCGCCAGGCGTGGGACTTGTAGCAGGAGCCGTTGTCGGTCAGGACGCGCTCGACGGTGATCCCGACGCCGGTGAAGTAGGCGTGGGCCCGGGTCCAGAAGGCGGTGGCGGTTTCTTTCTTCTCGTCGGTGAGGATCTCGCTGTAGGCGAGGCGGGAGTGGTCGTCGACGGCGGTGTGGATGTAGCTGTAGCCGGCGTTCCGGCGGTTCTTGCGGCCGGCCTGGCGGCCCAGGGTCTTGTGGCCGCCGCCGTCGGGGATGTTGCCGAGCTTCTTGATGTCCACGTGCACCAGTTCGCCGGGACGTTCGCGTTCGTAGCGGCGTATGTTCCGGCCGGTGGCCCGGTCCAGGTGCGTGAGGCGGGCCAGGCCGTAGCGGGTCAGGACCCGGTGGACGGTGGAGGGCACCAGGTCCAGCAGGTGCGCGATGCGGGCCGGTCCCCACCGGCGCAGGAGCCGGATCTTGATGATCCGGCGTTCGGTGCGGGTCGGCGTCCGCCGGGGGCTGTGGTGCGGGCGGGAGGAGTGGTCGGCCATTCCGGCCTCGCCCAGGGCCCGGTAGCGGGCGGCCCACCGCTGGGCGGTGGTGGGCGAGACCTGGAACCGCTCGGCGGCCCGCCGCAGCGGCCAGCCGTCCTCGACCACACAGCGGGCCAGGCGCAGGCGTCCGGTCTCGGTCAGGGGTGCATTACGGTGGGGCACGAGGGCCTTTCTGGTCGGTGTAGACGTCGCAATCCACACCGAACCCGGAAGGCCCTCACCCGTTCAAGCAGTCCCAGCCGAGACCTCCATCACCCGTCCACAACCTCCCGGGGCGATACACCTAGAAGGCTGCTGAAAATCTGGTGTTCTGGCCCCGGCTCGGTGGAGTCGGGGCCAGTCTTGTAGGCATGCAGGGGGAATGGGCCGGGGAGCCGGTCGGGCCGGATGTGTGGGAGACGTGCCGGGAGCTGATCCCGGCGGGGAGTGTGTTCGCGTTCCTGGCCGAGCACCGCGAGGTGCTGTTCCCGGCGGAGATGTTCGCGGACATGTATCCCTCGTCCAACGGCCGTCCGAGTCTGCCGCCACAGGTCCTGGCCGCGACCGTGGTGCTGCAGAGCCTGCACGGGCTGTCGGACTTCGAGGTCGTTCAGGAATTGCGGTGTGACCTGCGGTGGAAGGCCGCTTGCGGGCTCGGCCTGCACGACACCGCGTTCGATCCGTCGTTGTTGACGTACTTCCGGCGCCGCCTGCGCAACTCGGCCGATCCGACGCGGATCTTCACCAAGGTCAAGGAGGTCGTGGCCGCGACCGGGGTGCTCAAGGGCAAGCAGCGGCGGGCGCTGGACTCCACCGTCCTCGATGACGCGGTGGCCACCCAGGACACCGTCACCCAGATCATTTCCGCGATCCGGCGGGTGATCCGAGAGGTTCCCGGCGGCCAGGAGACGGCCGGCCGGTGGTGCACGGCCCACGACTACACCAACCCGGGCAAACCGAGGATCGCCTGGGACGACGAGACGGCCCGCGCCGCGCTGGTCGACGCGCTGGTCACCGACGCCCTCAACCTGCTCGGACACCTGCCCGAGCAGAACCTGGGCGAGAAGGCGGCGGACGCCGTCGGCCTGCTGGCCCTGGTCGCCGGACAGGACGTGGAACCCGCCAAGGACTCCGACGGCCGCGACGGCCGCTGGCGCATCGCCAAGCGCACAGCACCCGACCGGACGGTGTCCACCGTCGACCCCGACGCCCGGCACATCCACAAGAACCGCACCCGCCACCAGGACGGCTTCAAAGGACATGTCTCCTTCGAGCCGGAGACCGCACTGTTCACCGCCGTCGCCCTGACCGGCGGCTACGGGCCCGGCAACCACGAGGCCGCCATCGCCGCCGACCTGCTGGCCGACGAAGAAGAGGGCACGGAGTTAACCGTGCTCGGCGATTCCGCCTACGGCACCGGCGAACTGCGCGAGCGCCTTCAAGGCCAGGGCCACACCCTGGTGATCAAACCGCCGCCGATCCGGACGGCCGTCCCCGGCGGCTTCACCATCGACGACTTCCGCCTCGACCTGGCCGCCGGCACCGCGACCTGCCCGGCCGGACACACCGCCAACCTCGGGCAGGTCAAAGCAGACGGCGCCCGCACCGCCCAGTTCAAACGCCTCTGCGCCGACTGCCCCCTGCGGGAACGCTGCACCACCTCCAAGACCGGACGCACCGTGAACGTCCACCCCCAGCACGAACTGCTGGCCGCCGCCCGCCACCAGGCCGCCACCGACCCCGCCTGGCAGGACGAATACCGCCGATGGCGGCCCCCCGTCGAACGCGCCATCGCCTGGCTCGTCGGCAAAGGCAACCGCAGAGTCCCCCACCGCGGCGTGATCGCCAACAACATCTGGCTCCACCACCGCGCCGCCGCCCTCAACCTCCGCCGACTGATCAACCTCGGACTCACCCGGACCAGCACTACCTGGCACCTCACCCCCGCCACCGCATAGGGAAAGGGGCCATCCGGCCTCAGGCCGGACAGCCCCCAACAAGATTTTCAGCAGCCTTCTAGGGCGTTCCCGGAGACGGCTGCCGCGGACGACCAGCCGGCCCCCATCGAGGCCGCCCGCGTCCAGCACCACCGCGAGGCCGAAGCCGCCTATGCCCTGGCGCTGCGCGGGGCACGAAGGGATCGAGCCGAGCGGGAACGCGCTGCAGCAGAGACACCGAAGAGCACGGCGGTCCGGCGTACGGCGTGAACGAGTCCCGACTCCATAGGGTTTCTGCGGCTCCGCATATCGGCAGCCACCGTGATCGACGGGAGGTCAGGCGGATGGACTTGGAACGCCCGGACGGGTTCGACCGGACCGCTGCATGGTGGAACCCCGTCGTGGGAGACGACGTGGCCCGTCATGTGCAGCCCGTCGGCACCTCCTCCGACGGCCGACTGTACGTGATGTGCTCCAACCTGCCCTGGGCCACCAACATGCGACTGCTCGCACCGACTATCGCCGGACGCCTGAACGCGGTGCACCCCGGACGCGTCCTGGCCCAGGAGCTCGACAGGGCTCGCGTCCTCGAAGGCAGCGCTCTCTTCCTCAGCACGCCCGGTGTCCGCGAGGAGTTCGCCAGCCGGTGCGGCCCGCATCCCCGCGCGGCCGCGTCCGCGGCGTAGGGCGGGCAACAACGCAGTGGATGCCTTGGTGGTGCCGTCCTGACCCGGCACTGGCGAGTCCCTAAGCTCCGTCCGGTGGAGAGGTTACTGATCATCACAGCTGCCGCCTTGTGGGGCTACGGGGCGGGCGTACTCATATCCCGCCCGGCGTACCGGTTCTCCGTGCCGCCCGAGGAGCCCTGGCGATCGGCGTGCCCGGCGGGCCATCCCCTCACCGGAATCGGCAACGGCTGGCTGGGGCGTGCTCGCTGCGCCGCCGGGCATGCCTACGGGCCGAGCACGTTCTCCGTCGCGTCCGTCACGGCCGTGATCTGCGCGCTGCTGGCGGCCGTCACCGGGGGCCGTCCCGAGCTGGCGGTTTGGTTGCTGCTCGCCCCGGCCGGCGTGCTGCTCGCCACCGTCGACTTCGCGGCGCACCGGCTGCCGGACGTGCTCACCCTGCCGCTCGCTGCGGCCGCGCTCGCCCTATTGGGCGTCGCGGCGGTGCTGCCTGGCGCCGACGGCAACTGGACGTCCGCGCTGCTCGGCTCCCTCGTCTTGGGAACCTGCTACTTCATGCTCTACCTCCTCAGCAAGGGTTTCGGGTTCGGTGACGTGAAACTCGCCGTCGTCCTGGGCGTTGTCCTGGGCTGGTACGGCTGGGCGATCGTCTTGGTAGGGACAGTCGCTGGGTACCTGTTCGGTGCGCTGTACGGGATCGGTCTGATGCTTGCGGGCCGGGCCGACCGTACGAGCAGGATCCCGTTCGGCCCGTTCCTGCTCGCCGGGACGCTGGCCGGTGTGCTCCTGGGCTCCCACGCCTCCTGATCCCCGCACTCCTGGAGCCAAGGGGCCGCTGGATCGGGTGCTTTGTGCACGGCCCCCCGGCGCCGTAGCCGGGCCATGCCCAACAACGGCGCCACGCGGATGCGGCGCCAGACGCGTTGACAGGGGGCGGCAGGGTGCGCAGGCGTTCGCGGAGATCGGCCACGTACTCGGCAGGGCGGGCGGCGAGCAGGCCCTCCAGTCGCTGCAGCGGGATGCGGGCGGTGGCGCGTAGGCGGCTCGGCGGTACCCGGTCGAGTATGTCCAGGGCGCGCTGAGCGGCGTCGGACGGCTGGTCGGAGGCCTCGGCGCGGGCGAGGACGAGGGTGGCGGCGGCCCATCTGAGGGTGCCCGTAGTGCAGACGGCCGCGGAGGCCTCGGCGCGGGCACGGGCCTGGTCGGTGCGGCCCAACATGAGATGGGCCTCGGCCTGGTGCAGGGCGAGTTGGGTGCGGTTCCTTTGAAGGGATGTGCTGAGCTGGGAGAACGCTGATCGGGGCTGTGTTCGGGGCTTCTCGTCTCTACCTTGGTGGTGGAGAAGGGGAGCGGATGGGCTCGCTGTTCGAGGAGTTGGAAGCCCGCGAGACGGCCGCTCGGGTTCGGGTGGAGGAGCTGGAAGCCGAGGTCGCTGAGCTGTCCGGGAGGCTGGAGGTGGCCCGGGAGGGGCTGGACCGTCTGCGCATCGCGCGGGAGTGGGTCGCCGAGGTGCTCGCGGAGATGGATCCGCAGGTGTCCGTAGCGGCGGTCGGCGCCGGACAGCCGCCTGCGGGTGAGCGGGCGGCATCGGCGTATGCGGGGGCCGAGCGGCCGGTCGTCGGGGTGCTGACCGTGCCGAAGACCTGGTGGTCGCGGCCGCGGTCGACGCCGGCGCCTTCTACCGGAGCAGGATCCCGTTTCCGTGCAGCCGCGCGACGCCGCTGGTGGTCCAGGTGGACGGCAAGGGCGTGGTCATGCGGCCCGAGGCCCTGCGGGAGGCCACCCGCCGGGCCGCCGCGATGGCCTGCGGCCGCAGGCCATCGCGGCCGGATCGCGCCGGGCGAGAAGCCGAACCGGAAACGGATGGCGACCGTGGCCTGTGTCTTCGGCACCCGCCCGGCCCCCAGGCGCCCCCACGACGTGATCCACCCACCCGGCGGCCGGAGCGGCGAACGCCTCGCCCGCCAGGGGCCGAGGGCGGAGAACAAGTGGTGCACTGCCTCCCTGGTCCGTCCGCCCGAGCAGGTCATCGCCGACGCATTCGACCAGGCCCAGGCCCGCGACCCGAAGCATCTGCGGCCGTGGGTGGTCCTGGTCGACGGCGCCCGTCACCAGCTTGACCTGATCACGTCCGAGGCCGGCCGACGCGGCGTCACGCTGCACGTGCTGCTGGACTTCGTGCACGTCGCCGAGTCCGCCTGGGCCGCCGCCCACGCCTTCCACAAGCCCGGCACCAACCGGGCCGAAGCCTGGGCGGCCGGCCGCCTGACAGCGGTCCTCGCAGGACACGCCGCCCGCACCGCCGACCAGATGACCGCCCAAGCTGACCGGGAACACCTGTCGGCCACCCGGCGCGAGGCCGTCGACGCCTGCCACCGCTGCCTGACCGGCCACCTCGATCAGCTCCGTTACGACAACGGGTGGCCGATCGCCACCGGCGCGGTCCAAGGCGCTGGCCGGCATCTGATCGCTGACCGCCTCGGGATCACCGGCGCCCGCCGGAACCTTCAGGGAGCCAAAGCCGTCCTACGGTTCCGTACCCTCGTCGCCAACGGCGACCTCGACTCCTGCTGGCGCTTCCACACGCTCGCGAGCACGAGCGCCTCTACCCCGCCCCCGGCCAGCAGGACGTCAACCTCACCGCTTGATCACGAGTGGGCTTGCGGACAGACTGCAACCCATGAGGTTCACAGGCATGCCCGTCGGCACACATACCATCGGCGCCGAGGCGGACCTCTCCATGCCCCGGCAGGCTCACCAGTGATTACCGGCCTGCCCCGCTTCCGCTACCACCCCGACCCCGTCGCAAGCGGGTCCTTCCGTGAGAGCGCCGAGACCTGCGCCTGCTGCAATCGCAGCACGGGATGGATCTACACCGCCACCTTCTACACGGCCCAGGAAGTCAGCGGAGGTTCTGCCCCTGGTGCATCGCCAACGGCAGTGCCGCTGAATGATTCGAAGGTGAATTCAACGACGCATACGGGCTCGACGGCGTCAGCGAGGAGGCCCTGGCGCAGGTCACCCGCCGCACCCCCGGCTTCCACGCCTGGCAGGATCCGCACTGGCTTGTCCACTGCAACGACGCGGCCCTTCATCGGCGAGGCCGGATACACCGAGCCGGCAGCCCACCCCGAAGCACTCGACCAGCTTCGACTCGACCTCCGAATGGGCGGCTCGCACGACGCGTCCCAGCTCGAGAGCTTCCTGACCAACCTCGGCCAGGGGGCAAGCGCCATGCTCTTCCGCTGCACGGTCTGCGGCACCCCCCTCGCCTACGCCGACACTTCATAACCACGGCCCAGCCCGGCACGCCCCTATCCCTTCAAAGGAACCACACCCATATTCAAAGAGCGCCATCAGCCAGGGGTAGCAGGCGGCCCCGCGGGCCCCGGCCCCGAGCCAGGCGATGACCTTGCCTGCCAGCATCGCGCCGACGCCGAGCCCACGCCACGGGCGGTTCAGCTGTGCGGAGTTGAGCAGGAGCATGCCGGAGCCGAACGGCTCGGCGTACTCGTCCAGGTCGTCGCGAAAGTGTCCGGTGGATGGGGCGAGGATCGACTCGGCGATCACGCCGACGTCACCGTCGTGGCCGTCGAGGACGCCGAACAGGTCACGGGTGGCATTGGGATCGGCGCGGTAGAACTCGAAGCCGCCGACGTGCTCGACGCTCGTATCGCCCTCCAGGGCATAGAGGTCGGCGGTCACATGCCAGATCTCCGGCTCGTCCTCGCCGGTGTCCCACCAGCTCGGCTCGCGGGTGCAGGTCAGGCGGATCGCGCTGACGGGGCCGGGCAGTGCCCGCGGCTCGGGCGCCGCCACGCGCGGGCCACCGCGGCGTGAAGAGCCCCACGTCCTGCGTCGGTGACCTCGACGAGATCGCCGTGGCTGCCGTCCGCGGGCACCACCACGCGCACCAGTTCCCGCTTCCACAACTGCGCCGAGACGCCGTACCAGGCGATCTGCCGCTCGGTCCACGCCTCGTGACCGGGGTGGTTCTCGTCCATGCCGGGCTCGGCGGGGGTCCAGGGCGGGGAAGCAGTCGGACATCGCCACCGGCTTGGGCGAGTCGGCGATCATCTGAAGCAGGTCACGTCCATCGGTACCCAAAGCCATGCGCTCCACGCTACGGCAGCTCGCGGACAGTTCCCGCGCGATGCCTTCAGCCTCCGTGGTTTCCGGTAGGAGGTGTGGTCGGTGAGGTGACCGCGTCGCGTGCGAGGCTGTGGCGCAGCCAGTCCTCCCCCGCCTGCACTGCGCGCATCAGGTCGCTGTGCAGGGGTTCCGGTAGAGTCCCGGCGCCGAGTCCTGCGGTGCGGACCAGACGGGCCAGGGCCTGGCGCTGGGCGGTCGTCATCGCACGTCGAAGCTGCGGGTGGGTGAGCACGTCCCGAGCCACGTAGCCGTCGGCGTGGGCCAGGGCCAGAACGTCCGCCTGGAGCAGGGGGATCCGCTCGTCTGCGTGGGCTGCGGCCAGGGTCAGCGCGGTGATCCCGGCCCGGGTCCGGAAGACGGTCGTGCCGAGGGCGGGCTGCTGCTGCAGGGCGAGCACGGTGGTGAGCATGGCGTCGATGTGCGTCGCCGGTACGGCACCGGCCTCTCGGCACGCGACGCTCAGCAGGTGCTGGACGGCTTCCTCCCAGGGCTCGGCAGGCCGGCTGTTCTCGATCAGTGCCCTCGCCTCGCCGTGCTGCCGGTCTTGGGCGAGGGCGAGGATGGTGATCTGGCGGCCGTCGAGGAGCCGGGCGCCGACGCCGCGGTGGGCGGCTGCGGCGTCGGCGGCTTCCCGCCAGCGGCCGGCCTGGGCGAGGGCGCGAGTGCCGTCGGCGAGGAGCGCCGCCCACACCAGGGTGCCGACGATCTCGTGGCCATCGGCGGAGCTGGTGAGCGTGTGCAGGTTCACGGCGCGTGAGGCGATCTCGGTGGAGGTGCGGGCGCGGGCGGCGTGGAAGAGGGCGTCGAGCATGGCGTGGGCGCTGGTGCCATCGCCTTCGCGGATGAGTTGCCGGGCCAAGTTGAGGAGCGGCTGGAGGGCGAGTTTCACCGCCCAGGTGGGCAGCGGCCGCGCCTGGTCGAACACCGCGTACTGGGACCAGCACAGGGTGCGGGCGAGGTCGGGGAGGGCGCAGTCGGAGGCGATGAGGGCGGCCTTGTTGCAGATCTCGGCCGCACGGACGGCCTGCTGGTGAATGTCGCCGATGGCGAGCTGCGCGGCCAGGTCCGTCAGCTGGCCGATCCGAGCGTTCAGTGGGAGGGCGGGCGGGCGGGGCCGCACAATGAGCGGGAACCAGGCCAGGAGCCGGTCGTTCATGCCGGGGCTCCTTGCGCGCTTGGGTCCTCACTGGTCGGGTCGGGGCCGAAGACGACGGCTTTGGCGCCTGCGGCGAGGGTGGCCTGGGTCGCGTGCGGAAGCCCGAACCGGTTGAAGGCGAAGATGACGTGGTGCGCCAGGACCGCGCGCGGCCCGCGGCGCAGCCGGCCGTCGGCGGCGAGGGCAGCCAGTTCGCGGCCCGCGGTGGTGAAGGCATGCGGCCAGCCGACAGGGACGGTAAGCGGGGCACCGTCGCGGGTGAGCTGGACGATGTCCGCGGTCATCAGATGGCGCAGACCGCCTTGCAGGGTCTTCAGGCGGGCGTCGGGCTGTGGCCGGGGAGGGTCGCGGTGGTCGGCCACGCGTGCCCAGACATCGCCCTGCTCGTACCAGTCGAGCCCGGCGGCGCGGAGCAGCGCGGTGCACAGCAGGATCGACAGCTCGCGGCGGCGCGGCCGGCCTGGGTGGCGGGTGAGGTGGTCGATCAGGTGGCGGCTGTCGAGGTGGAAGAGCCGGTGGGCGCAGGTCATGGCCTCTGGTCCGCCGAAGGCGTGGGTTTCCGGCTCGTAGATCACCGGGGTGACGGCGGTGATGGCCCGGGCGTGCTGGAGGGGGCCGAGGGCGTCAAGGAGGTGGCTCTCGGCCGCGGGCCGGTCGCCGGGTGGCTGGTAGCGGATACGCCAGTGGGGGGCTTTGCGGAGGAAGGACCACGGGCCGATGAGGCGGGCGGTCTCGGCGGTGGCAAGGAGCGGGACGAGGTGGGTGAGGGCGGTGTGCTCGGCGCTGTCCCAGTCGGGGAAGGCGATGTTGATCTGCCGCCAGGAGGTGTCCATGTCCGTTCGGCTCCGCTTTCGTCTATGCCAGGAGGAGGAAGGTGTCCCAGCCCGATTCCGGGGGCATGTTGGTGCCGAGGGTGTGCAGGGCGAGCGCGCTGCCGGCGATGCCGTCCAGCAGTTCCGGGTCGCGCTGCGTGAGGTGGGTGATCTGGTCGGTGAGCCGGCCGGTCAGGCGGGGCAGTTCGACCGAGAGGGCACCGGTGGTGGCGTCGGTGGCCATGCGCCAGGCGGCCTGGAGCAGCCCTGCGGTTCCGTGGCAGAGCCCGGTCTCGGGGAGCATGTTCAGCTGGGCCGGGTCCTGGAGGGTGGTGAGCATGGCGTGCTCGGCGGTCTGCTGGCGGGCGCGGTCGCCGAGGGCCATGCCGGCGAGTTGCTGGGCGCGGGCGGTGCCGGCGATGCCGTAGCACCACGAGGGCCTCGGCCGCAGCGCCGGATCGACCTGGTGGCGCCGGGCCTGGTCGAGGGTGATGAAGCCGGGCCACCAGGGTCCGGTGGTGTCGTGCTGGAGCCACCGGTCCGTCCAGGCGCAGATCCGTTCCACCGCCTCGCGGGTGCCGGGGACGGCCGGGCCGTCAAGAAGGGTCAGGGAGAGCAGGGCGAGGACGGAGCCGATGCCGTGGGCCATGCCGAAGTTCCCGTGGCCCCCGGGGTAGTCGGGGCTGACGTCGCCGTCGGGTGCCACACCGGTCCACCACGCCGGGAGCCCGTGCTCCTGGGGGCGGGGTTCGGTCAGGCGTACCAGGTAGGCGAGGACGTCGGCGGTGATCGGGTGGTCTGGGTGACGTGTGAGGTGGTAGGCGCCCAGCCCGGCCAGGCCGCGGATCACGTCGAACTCCTTCATCGCCGGGGCCTGCCCGCTCTCGATGCGGGCGTGGGCCTGGGCCAGGCGTCGGCGGGTGACGGTGATCGTGGCGTCGTCCAGCTTCCTCAGAGCGCGCTGGTACCGGTTGGAGTCTCCTGCGGCGGCGTTCATGGCGAACGCCAGGGCCGGGGCTCCCATGTAGAGGCTGGCGTTCGCGGCGGCGGTCAGGTCACCGGCGGCGGCCGAGGCCAGCCAGGTGTGCACGGTGTCCCAGTCGCCGCGGCCGCAGTGGGCGCGTTCGATGTGGAGCAGGGCGATGCCCGCGGCGCCGCCGGCCAGGGACTGCGGCCACGCCCGTCCTCCCGGCGGTGCCGCGTCCCAGGCGGTGCGCGGGTCGGACAGCTCCGCGGCCAGCGTGTCGGCCAGGGCCAGCGCCTGCGGTATCGGCTTCACGATGCTCTCCTGGTTGCGCGGGCGGTCCAGCTGAGGGCCGCGGCGCGGGCCAGGTGCACGCAGCGGCGTTCGGCTTCCATGTCGAGGCCGGCCATGCGGGTGTGGTGCAGGTGCAGCAGCTCCGGCAGCACGACGGCCGCCGTGCCCCCTCCCGTGTTCGCGAGAGCGCGGCGGTAGGCGGCCAGCGCGTCGCGCCGCCTCGTCCACCGGGCGATGACCTCCTCGCCCCCGGGCTGGCGGGCCAGGGCGGTGCGGTCGTGGGGGTTGGCCAGGGTGATCGCCTGGTCGTACAGGCCGCGGTCGGGTGCGGTGCCGGTGGTCTGGGCGCAGTCGATGAGCCACCGCATGGCCTCGCCCGCCTCGCCGATCAGACCGATGGCCACATCGAGCATGCTGGCTGCGGTCAGGGCCCGCTGGTCGGGCCCGTCCTTGGCCGCGCAGGCGGCCCGTTGCGCGGCGGCGGTCATCGAGTCCGCCGCGAAGTACGCCTCGGCGGCCTCCCACGCCTCTTTGCCTCCGAAGCGGGCGGTCTCGGGGAAGTCGGTGTCCCACTGCACCCGGGCCAGGAGCCCGGCTTCGCGGAGCCGCCCCGTCCAGGCGCCGATCGCGGCGGCGGCGTCGGCGGCCTGGCCGTCGGGGACGGTCAGGCGCAGCCGCAGGTGATCGTCGGGGTCGCGGTAGGGCAGGAACCACCACCGCGCCTCGTCGCCCAGCCGGTGGAGCAGGCGGGGCAGATGGCGGGTGAGGAGGCTGGTGTGGCGGTCGGGGTGTGCGTAGAGCTTGATGAGGAACCGCCCGTCGCAGCCGGGCAGGCGGCCCGGCTCGCGCTCCGCCACCGGGTTGGTGTGCAGCCAGTGCGGCGCCGTTGCGGGGCTGTTGGTGGTGGTGAGGGGGATGACGGCTTCGTGGGGGCGGCCGTTGATCCAGCCTGCGTCGGCGGCACTCTCGGCACGCAGGACCGCCGTGCCGTCGCGCCGCATCTGCGTATGCAGCAGGGCCCGGTGGGAGGGTTCGGCCAGGTCCAGGCGGAGGCGCTGGTCGCCGTCGCCCAGGTAGACGGTGCTCGGCACCGCGGCCAGCTCGCGCCATGCGGACAGGGACCGCTCCCACTGCCGCCAGTCGGCTGCGGGGTCGGCGAGGTCGGCGCCGGTGAGCTGCCAGCGGGCCGGGGACAGGATCGTGCGCCCGTAGCGCAGCGCGGGCAGGAACGGCAGCCGGGCGGCTGCTCCCCAGTCGAAGGTGGTGCACGGGATGCTGAGCGCGTTGGGGGCCTCGGTGAGGAACCGCACCAGCGGATGGGTGCGGCGGGTCGGCTCCACCGCGTTCATGGTCACGAACTCCAGTGGCTGGCGCCGCGAGGTGGATATCAGGTGCAGGCGGTGGGCGTCCGCGGTGACCGCGACGTCCTCCACGGGCACCAGATCCATGCCGCCGTCGTCGTGGCACTCGCCGAGACAGACGGCGGCGGGCATCACCTGCACAGTGCGGGCCACGTTCCCGGTGCCCGCATACAGCGGCGGCGCACAGACCTGGACCCTCAGCACGTTCTCGGTCGCGGTGGACGCCGCCGCGTATGCCGCGGCCATCCGCTCCCGGTCTGAGGTGTCGAGCAGGCTCAGGAATCTGCCGGTCGTCGTCCCGGCGGACCGCGACACCCCCACGACCGCCAGCGTGAAATCCCCTGCGTCCAGGGCCCGTACGCTGCGGGCCCCGATGCGTACGGTCAGTTCCGTCGTCGGCTGGATGCGTATCTCCGGGCCGGTATTCTCGGCGAGGTCGGTGACCATGGCGTCGTCCAGCACGATCACGTGGTGGCGACGCAGGGCCGCGTTCTGCGCGAGCGTCAGGAGCTTGATGTCCCGCTCGCTCAAGGCGGCGGGGGCCGGGGCGGGTGGGCCGCCGAGGAAGCCAGCCGGGTAGCCCAGGCCCGTGTCGCTGTCCACCGCCTCAAGGAGCGGCACCACGGCGCGCGGGCCGTAGCGTTCCAGGAAGCGGCCGTGCCAGGCCACCCAGCCGTGGGAGAGCGCGGGGCGGCCCGATAGCCGGACGAGCGCGGTGGCCGCCCGCGCGGCCTCGGCCGTGACCGCGGCGGGGATCGTGACGTCGGCGTCGAGGCACAGGTCAACCGACAGCACTGGCCCGGCCACCGGGCTGAGGTCGTGCATCACCGCGGTGATGTCGGCGCGTTCGGCCTGGGCGGTCGACGGGTCGGTGGTGGTGTTGTGCCGTGCCAGTTCGCGGGTGATCTCGCGCAGTTTCCCCGCCGGCTCGGCCGCCGCGGCGGTGCCCTCGGAGGCGAGGACGGTCAGCACATGGGCGAGCGGGTCCGCCGTCGTCATCGGCGGGCGGAGGTTCGTGACCAGAAGACGCTGGTCGATCAGGCCCGCCAGGAGCCGGCTGACGGTGGGTGCGGGAACGTGGGGGAAGTCGGCGGCCAGTTGGGCAGCGAGATCCGCGGTGCGGATGGGGTCGCGGGCTGCGTCCAGCGCGGCCTTGACGGGTGTGGTGAGGCGGACCTGCACCCGCTCGGGGGCACCACCTCCGCTGCCCGCGGGGCGGTGTTCCAGCACCACATGCCCGTCCCGCTCCACCGCGAGCGGATGAGCCTGGACCGTTAAGAGGGGCTGGAGTACCCGGTTGGTTTCCAGGCGTTCGATCACCGTCGCCAGCCAGGTGGCATCCGGCCGGGCGACGGCCCTGTGGCCGGTGCCGATGCGGGCTGCCGACGCGCCGTCGATGCGGGCCGGCGCTACACCGGCGAAGAGGCCGAAGGGAGTGGCCCGGCTTGAGGCGCGCAATACATAGCGCATGAGGGCGACCACCGCTTTGCGGACGGCCGGCTCGGGCAGCTGCCGCCCCTGACAGCATTGCTGGACGCGGTGTGCCAGCACCGGGCTGGCCTGCCCCAGCGCGGCGGCGAAGCCGGGGACCTCCAAGGTCTCCTCCAGCCACGTCCGCCACGACGCCGGGCCGTCGCCGTCGCCGGTCAGGTCGGGCCAGCACCGGATGCGGCGATCCGGTGGCCAGGCCGCCGCACGCAGCATGGCCGCATCAATGGGCTCGTACACCAGCCACCCCCTATCGCCGCGTGGTGTCCGGCCGCGAGCGGCCGGACACCACAGATCTTCAGAAGCCGGACGGCCTACGGGCAGGTCGTCGAGCAGGCGGACTGGCAGGTCTGGCCGCAGCCGTCATCGGTCATCTGGATGAGCCGGTCGGCCTCGGGGCCGGACTCGACGATGGAGACATCCAGGTCCCAGCCGTCGACGTTCTCCTCCAGGCCCCCTGCTGCCGCGGGGGCCGTAGGCGCTGCTTCCTCGGACTGCACGGACACAACAACCTCCATGAGAGTCGGGTGGTGCACACAGCCCCATCCCCGGGCGGTCTGCCAGGGGGTGGGGAGCCTATGACCAGGAGACTTCGACGGCCCCGAGCCGCTTCGCCACGACCTTCGCGGACGGCTCAGCCGCTCCCTCGGGCATCGGCACGTAGCGGATGCGGGCGGCACCGCGGCGCCGGTGATCGGCCGCCCACCGACGCAGCAGTTCCGCGTACCGGGCGGCGACCGTCTCAGCGTCGGGCCCGTGGGCGAACACCCCGCTCTCGAAGCCGCCGGTCTCCTCGTTGGGCCGCTTGGTCCGGTACGCGAAGCTGCCGCCGGCCACCAGAGCCGGGACACCGCGCGTCACCGACGGCGCGAGTACGCCCTGGTCGACCAGGTCCTTGCTGCCGTGCAGCATCACCATCTCAGGTGTGCTGGTCGCCAGGAACAGCTCCAGCTCATCGGGCATGTCGAAGGCGGCACCGGACCAGACCTCCAGCCGCGGCGCGTGCACAGCGTCGGCCAGGGCCTTCGTGTCGAACTCCTGGCGCTGGTCGTCGAGCTGAAGAGCAACCCCGTCCGTGACCGGCAGGAGCCGCTCGGTGTAGGCGCCGCTGCCCTGCATCGGCACGAAGCCGCACAGCCGGTAGCTGTCGCTGACGAGGTCCTTGCCGTCGTGGTCGAACGCGAACGACCGGGTGATCCCCCGCATGCGCAGGGGGACGACGATCCTGCCCCGCTCGGCCATCTGTTCCCGCCATGCCGACGGGATGTCCCATGCTCCTGCGGTGACGATGATCCGGTCGAACGGCGCGTGCTCGGGCACGCCGCCCTCGGCGTCGGCCAGCACCACCTGGACCTGGCCGTAGCCGGCCGCGTCCAGGCAGGCGCGGGCGCGCTTGACGATCTCCGCGTCGATGTCGGCGGTGACCACCGTGCCCGCCTCTCCGACGAGCTCGGCGATCAGGGCGGCGTTGTAGCCGCCGGAGCCCACTTCGAGCACGCGCATCCCCGGCTCGATCTCGGCCTGCTCCAGCATCACCGCCTGGATGTGCGTGGCCGACAGCGAGCTCAGCGCGTGGCCCTGCTTGTCGCGCTTGATCACCAGTGCTTTGTCGGCGGCATACGCCGCCTCCAGGGGCTCTCCCGTCGCGAACAGGTGCCGGGGGACCGTCGCGACAGCCTTAGCGACCGCCTCGGACTGGAACACGCCCATCTCGTGCAGCTCGCTCACCATGGCCGCGCGGAGCGAGGCCGCCGTGTCATCGGTTTCTCGGACCGTAGTCATGACATCACCCTAGACATCTGTGATCGCGTTACGGGGACGGTTGGAAGAGCCACATCCCGACTCGTATAGGGCAGCAGATCCACGGAAGTTGACGGTGCTGTCGGGCGGGTCTGGTGGTGCCGTCCCGTCCCGCCCGGGCCACTGCTCTCCGGGCGGGACGGGACGGTAGTGCAGCCCGCGTCTAGCACGCGGGCTTCGCCGCCCTCGGGGGTGAGGCGGCATGAGCCGGTCCGCTGTCCTTCTTCGCGGTGACCGGACCGGCGTCCGGGGTCTCCTGGGCGGACGGGGCGACGAGGGCGACGGCCGCACTCGCTGAGTGCGGGCTCTGGCCGGCGACGATGACGCCCAGACCGAGCAGGTTCGCCGTGAGCAGGACGATCCCGGCGAACACGCCGTCCCCGTCCGGCTTCGGCCACTTGGGCAGGCGGTGGCGGGCGCTCACTCCTCCACCGCCGCTGCGTCAGCCGGCGTGAGCAGCTCGGTCTCGCTGATGAGGGACTGGCGCTCGGTGCCGTTCTCCAGCCGCGTCCACACCAGGGCGCGGTCCGCGTCCACCCCGGCGTAGCCGCTGCCGAGCTGGACCACAGTGCCCTCGAACTCCTCCGGCTCCTCCCGGCCCCGCCGCTCGGGCGGCACGTAGGAGGTGCCGCGTACGCGGTCGCCGATCCGGAAGGGTGCCGTCTCCTGCCCGCTCACGCCGCGTCGCCTCCCTGCGCGGCCGGGGCGCCGACGCGCTCCAGGTCCAGGTAGATCTCGAAGTCCTCGGCGCTCCACCCGGCCGGCAGGCCGTGGGCCGCGCGGAAGGCGGCGGCCTCAGCGGCTATCGGGGCCGTGGGCTTCCTGCCCGCCGGGCACGGGCGCGTCGCCGGTTCGATGGAGCTGGAGCGCAAGGACATGCCGCCTCCGAGGGGGTCAGCCGCAGCGGGATGGGGTGGCCTGTCCCGTCAAAGGCGCGGGGCAGGCAGGACTCCTTCGTGCCCGCCGGTTGTCCAACTTCCCGAATCCGAGGGCCCATTCACCGTGGCCGCAGGCATAGTGGGTCCGCAAGTGAAACCGCACCGAAAACGTCACTGCGGGGAAAGTGGCACATGCCAGGGCAAGCGCATCGCTGTTTCGGCGGGCGCGTGCCGTGTCACACTCCGCACATCGCAACGGCAGCGGACACATACGCCGGGGAGGCAAGCGGGTGCCAGCACGAGCCAGACCAACAGCACGGCGCATCGAACTTGGCTACGAACTCAGAGAGCTCCGCAAGCGGGCCGACCTCACCCTGGAAGAGGCCGTCCACGGACTGCCCCTGTCGGACACCAAGCTCTACCGCGTCGAGACCGGGCTGCAGGACCTGCGCAACGCAGGCGACCTGCGCAAACTCCTCGGCCGCTACGGCGTGAGTGAGGAAGAGGACATCGAGCGGCTGCTGGCGATCCAGCGCGCGGCCTCCAGCCGCGAGTGGTGGACCCAGTTCAAAGGCTCGATGCCCTCGGGCATGCCCCGCTTCATCGGCATCGAGTCCGCCGCCGTCGAAATACAGGCCTTCCACCCCGTCGTGGTCCTCGGGCTACTGCAGACCGAGCGCTACGCGCGGGCCCTGTACGAGATCGCCAAACAGGTCGAGGACACCACCAACGAGTTCATCGACCACGGCGTCACCCTGCGGATGAGGCGCAAGGACTACCTCACCCGCGACGAAGAACCCGGCAGGCTGTGGGCGATCCTGTACGAGCCGGCCCTGCGCTACCTCGTCGGCGGCCCCGACGTGATGCGCGAGCAGTACGACGAGATCACCAGGCTGGCCGCGCTCGACAACGTGACCGTCCAGGTCCTCCCCCACACCGTGCGCGGGTACGTCGGCGTGAACGACTTCAGCATCCTTCACCTCGGCGACACGCTGCCGACCACGGTCCAGGTGGACAACGCGTGGGGCGCCTCGTCGGTCTCCGACACCCCGCGCGAAGTCGCGAAGTTCTCACGGAAGTTCAACGCCCTGGTGGCGTCGTCCCTCCCACCCGAGGACACCCCGAAGTTCCTGCACCAACTATCGCGAGAGATCACGGAATGACCACACACACCCGCACGCTCACAGCACCCGACCTGGACGGTGTGGCCACCTGGTTCAAGTCCTCCTACAGCAGCGGATCCGGCAACAACTGCGTGGAGGTCACCGACCTGACCCACACCGCTCACCGCGCGGTCGCCGTCCGCGACTCGAAGAACCCCAGCGGCCCCGTCCTGCTGATCGAGCCCGAGCGCTTCGCCGCCCTCATCGACGGCGTACGCCACGGCCGCTTCACCGCCTGAACAGTCCGCCCTTGTCCGAGCGGGCCGGTCCGAGCGAGTCGAGTGCGGCCTGCTCGGCCCTGGCACCACACCTACCCCTGCCGCATCTCCAGCAACCCCCGCGGGCTTCTGGCCAGCGCCGACTGTCAGACCCCAGCCTCAAGATGGGACCTGTCCCCGAGTGGTGGACACCTCTGAGCCCGGCCCCGGTCGGGCAGGACCGCGAGGCGTTTGCTGGTCTCGGCATCCGTGGTGATCGTGGTGTAGCGGTGGCGGCGGCGCAAAGCGAAATCGTCCACGCCGATCACCCGCGGGACCGCCTGCCGCGGCAGCGGCAAGCGTCGCAGATGACGCAGCATGGTGCTGCGCGAGACGGGCATGGCCAGCAGACAGGCGGGGCGGGCGGCCGCCCGGCCGCATAACTCCCGTGCCACCTGCGATATCTGCCGGGCGAACCGCACCGTGCGGCGCTGATGACGCTCCAGCAGTCCGGGAATCAGCGCTCGGAATGACCGGCGGTGGTAGCCGTGCACCTTCGCCGTCGGTATCCCGCAGACCGGACACGGCACTGCCATATCCCGCGTGCGAGCCGCGACCACGACCGCGTCACCGCCGTCCGTCACATCCTCGAGGACCAGCGCGGACAGCCCGGAAAGCACTGTCCCCATAAGGTAGTTGAAATCCATCACGAGATCACGATCAAGGGCGGCTACCCGACGTCACCACCGACTACGGGCAAGAGCCGTTCGTTTGACAGAACCGCTGCTGGAGCCGTCGATTGAGTGCGCCTCCGGCCGTGGGGTGCTCGGCCGGAGGCGCAGGTCAGGGACTTGTTGGGAGTGAGCTCCACGAGTCCCGTCAGGTCAGCCGGTGGAGGGCGGTGTCGCCGTTCCCGTCGCTGATATCTCGGCCGCGCTGGTCCACGAGCCCCGGTTGCCTGCCTCTGTCAGGGCCTTCAGCCGCAGGTATCGGCCGGTCTTCGCAGTGAAGCCGACCGTCTTCTCCGTCGCTGTGTCGCCGAAGGTGCCCGTGGCGACCGGGCTGCCCCAGTCGGCGGTCGTATCCGACACGTACACCTCGTACGCTCCGATACGGCCGTTCACGCCGCCGTCCTGGCGGGGCAGGTAGGACAGGCTGTCGACGTCGTACCGCGCCCCGAGGTCGATCTGGATCTCGTGGGGCAGCGCGTCGCTTCCGCCGGACCACTTGGTGTGCCACAGCGTGGCCGGGTTGCCGTCGATGGCGTTGTCGTCGGCGCCGTTCTCACCTGTGGTCTCCTCGCTGTCGGAGTACACCACGCTCCAGTTCGCCTTGGAGATCGGTGAGCTGGCGCTGGACACCTCGGTGGCCGGGAGCAGCTTCAGCCCGGACGCGGTGACGGCGAACGCGCCGGACTTGCCACCCGCCTTGATCCGCAGGGTGCCGGAGCGGTCGGCCGGGTCGAAGAACCAGCCGGTGGCGGCGGAGTCGTACGCGGACTTCGACGTGAGCCTGGTCAGCGCGGCACCGTCCACCGTCACAGCGGTGGGGGCGTCGGCCGCGTGGACCGTGAACTCGTAGCCTCGTGAGGCGGGCTTGCCCTCGTACGAGCCGGTGCTCGCGCCCACGTCGATACGGACGTCCCCGGTGCCGGACTGCGGCGCGGACACGTCCACCTTCTGCTTCGCGTACGCGCCGTTCTTGTAGGCCCGTGTGATGCCGTCGTCCTCGTACAGGGTGAAGGAGGACGAGCCGCGCGGGTACACGTCGTAGGTGAGGGTGTCGACCGGCTTCTCGCCCTTGTAGTTCATCTGCGGCCACATCGGCACGATGCCGCCGCCCTTGACGAACAGCGGGAGCGTGTCGAGCGGTGCGGAGTAGCCGTCCAGCCAGCCCGGGCCCTGGTACGTCTTGCCGGTCCAGTAGTCCGTCCACGTTCCGGCCGGCAGGTAGATGCCGTTCCGTGTGGACGTGTCGGACACGACGGGCGCGACCAGGAACGAGTCACCGGACATGAACTGGCCACTCGTCTGGTTGCCGCGTGCGACCGGGTCGTCCGGGTACTCCAGGACCATGGCCCGGACCATCGGCGTACCGGTCTCGGTGGCGACCCGGCTCATCGAGTACTGGTAGGGCATCAGCCGCATCTTCAGCTTGAGGTACTGGCGGTTGATGGAGAGGTACGGGTCGTTGAACCGCCAGGGCTGCTTGTCGTGGTAGCCGGTGGACGGGTTGGTGGCGCCCCAGCCGGACATGGTCATGAAGGCCGGGGTGAACGCCTTCCACTGGAGGTCGCGGACGTAGGTCTTGGGGCTGCCGTTGTAGATGCCGTCGACGTCGCCGGCGGCGTAGTTGAACCCGGACAGGCCGGCGCCCGTGATCGCCGGGACGTGCCAGCGCATGTCGTTCCAGGTGCCGTGCGTGTCGCCGGTCCAGACGACGGCGTTGCGCTGGGTGCCGGCCCAGCCGTTGACCGTCCAGACGAAGCGGCGGGCGTCGGAGTTGTTCTCGATGCCGTCCACAGCCTGCTGGACGGCGTTGAAGGCGTACTTGTAGCCGGGGCCGACCCAGGCCACGTCGGTCTTGACGCCGCGGCTGCCGTCGACGCCGACCTCCCGGTTGATGTTCGCCAGGCCGGTCGAGGTCCACAGGCCGGTCTGGAAACCCTTGGCCTTCAGTCCGTCGACGGTCGCCTTCAGGTCGGTGTAGCCGCAGCCGTAGCCGTCGTTGGGCAGGAACCAGCCCGACGGCATGTCGGCGGTGCGGGCGTCGTCCGCGTACCCGAGGACGTCCTTGGTGGTCTGGTGGCGGGCACGGTTCCGGTCACCCTGGTAGCTGACGCTGGAGGCGTTCCAGCAGTCGGCATTGCCGAGCTCGAAGCCCCACATGGGCGCCAGGAACGGCTTGCCGCTGACGTCGGTGTAGGCGTCCAGCACGCCCTTGAGGGAGTCGCCGACGAAGTACCAGGCGTCGAAACGGCTCTCGTTGTGCGTGAACGTGCCGGGCGCGCCGAAGGAGTAGGTGCCGGGGGCCCAGGTGTTGCGCATCACGCCGTAGCCGTTGGTGGACATGTAGAAGGGCGCAGGACTGGCGTTGGTGTTTTCCTGCCACTCGCCTTCGGCGGCGACCGGCACGGTCTTGCCCCGCAGCGCCCACTCCCCGAGGCGCAGGCCGGTACCGTAGAACTGCTCGTCGGGGCCCTGGGTGAGGTACTGGCTGGTCTGGGTGCCGGTCCAGGACATGGGCTGGGACTCGGCCCAGACGAGTGTGGAGTTGTCGGCACGGTAGACGGAGAACCGCAGTGGCGACTTGTTCACCCGGATGTTCAGCGCAGGGGTCGTGATCCGGTAGTGCGAGCCGGCGTCGGTGACGCTCGTCGTCACGGCGCCGAAGTCGGTGTCGATCGCGAGGGTGCTGCCCGCCGGGTCGCTGGTGAAGCCGCCGTTGGGCGACAGCCAGATCCGGAAGATGTCCTCTCGGGCGATCACCACCCGGGCCTTCGCCGCCGTCGATGTGCTGATCGTGAAGGTGTTCCCCGACTTGGTGACCCCGGTGGCGTTCCCCGGGCCCGCGGCGGCTGCCGGGGAGGCGGGGCCGGCGACGGAGAAGAGAGCCGCCACCATGGCGGCCACCAGGCCCAGGATGGCCGAGCGTCCGCGTTCGGGCCGGCTCCTTCTTGCTGAGCCGCCCCCTATCCAGGGAAGTCGGGGTCTGTCTGGACTTCGTCGCATCACAGCCGCCTTTCCGGCTATGCGGGCGTCGCGCCGCGTCTGGGCGACGCCCGCTGCCACTACATGCCGATGTGTTCACGACATAACAACAGCCCCTCCTGGTGGCGTCAAGTGATCGGTACTCCCCACCTATAATCAATATTGCGCAACCGTGCGCATGGGGCTGGTGGACAGACCGCCAGGTTACGACTCCATAACTCAGCAGGACCGACAGGTGACAATCGCCCCTACCTCTGTCCAAGGTTGAGCGAAACGCGCAGACCTGATCACCTTCGCGCGTCATTGCTCGCGTACCAAAAGGAGGTAGCTACCATGAAGCGACGTTCCCTCGCCCTGTCCGCCGCCGGAGTCATCGGCGCGCTCGTCCTCTCGGCCTGCGGGGGCGGCGGATCCGGTGCCTCCGGCGCGGACGGGATCACCACGATCAAGTTCGTCGCGGCGGACTACGGCTCCAACGGCGACAACCCCAGCCAGGCGTACTGGCAGGACGTGATCACGGCGTTCGAGACGAAGAACCCCAAGATCAAGGTCAACCTTCAGGTCATCAACTGGAACGACCTGGACACCCAGGTCAAGACGATGGTCCAGAACGGTGACCAGCCGGACATCCTCCAGACTGGCGGCTACGCCGACTTCGCCAAGAACGGCCTGCTCTACGCTGCCTCGGAGGTGTTGTCGGTCACCACGGAGGCGGACTTCATCCCCGCCATGGCCGACGCGGGACGACAGGGCGGCACCCAGTACGGCATACCGTTCGTCTCCAGCGCCCGGATGTTCCTGATCAACAACGAGCTGTTCCGCAAGGCCGGTCTCGACCCGACGAAGCCGCCGAAGACCTGGGGCGAGGTCACCACTGCCGCGACCGCCCTCAAGAAGGCGGGCGTCGACGTGCCGCTCGGTGTCCCCCTCGGCAAGGAGGAGGCCCAGGCCGAGGCGTTCATCTGGATGCTGGGCAACAACGGCGGCTACCAGGACTCCGGCGGCTACGCCATCAACTCCGAGGCCAACGTGGAGACGTTCACCCAGCTCAAGAGCTGGGTGAAGGCGGGCCTCACTGAGAAGAGCCCCGCCGTCGTCAACCGCACCGACCTCACCAAGGCCTTCGCCTCCGGCAAGGTCGGCATGCTCAACGGCTTCCCCGGCCAGCTCTCCGAGCTCAAGGGCATGGACGTCACCTGGACCTCCATGCCCGGCAAGGACGCGCAGAGCCCCAGCACCCTAGGCGTCGCCGACTGGGTGATGGCCTTCAAGAAGGGCAGCCACAAGAAGGAAGTCAAGGCGTTCCTGGACTTCGCCTACCAGAAGGAGCACACGGTCCGGTTCGCCAAGACGTATAAGCTGCTTCCGGTCACCCAGTCCGCGCTCGAGGAACTCCAGAACGATCCCGCGCAGCAGGACCTCAAGCCGTTTCTCGACATCCTGCCGACAGCCACCTTCTACCCGCTCAGCGACCCGACCTGGCCGGGCGTCTCCGCTCAGATCAAGACCCAGATCGGCAGCGCCGTCACCGAGCCGCAGAAGAGCCTTGACGCACTCCAGCGGGCAGCACTGCAGGCAGGACAGTAGCCAGAGCGGCCGGTGGCCGTACGCCTGAAACGAGAGTTTACCGTGTCCACCAGCAGCACCACCCCAACCCCTAGCGCCGCCCGGCACGCCCTCCAGGCGAGCCGGGCGGGCGAGGGAACTGTCCGGTCGGCCCGTCCCAACCGGCCGACCGGGTCCCGCCCCCGTCCCCTTATCCGGCGTCTCGGCGCCCTGCCATGGATCGGCCCGGCCGTCGTCCTCATTGTGGCCGTCGTAGTCTGGCCGATCGTCGAGATGGTCCGCACCTCGCTGCGGCGCATCGACACCTCCGGCGCCGACCAGGGGCCTGCCGGACTCGACAAGTACCGCAAGCTGTTCGCGGACCCGCGCCTGCCCGAGGTCCTGACCTGGACGGCCGTCTGGACGGTCGTCGTGGTCGCGCTCACCATGCTGGTCTCGCTCGCCCTGGCACAGCTCTTCAACCAGCGATTTCCCGGCCGCCGGATCACTCGCTGGGCGCTGATCGCCCCCTGGGCGGCCTCCGTCCTGATGACCGCGATCGGCTTCCGCTGGATGCTCGACCAGGTCGCCGGGGTCCTCAACCGGCTGCTCCTCGACTTGGGCGTCGTCGACTCGGCCCAGGCGTGGACCGGTGACGCCGCCCACGCCAAGCCCTGGCTGGTGTTCGTCGCCGTCTTCGTGTCGCTCCCCTTCACCACGTACACCCTCCTCGCAGGGCTCCAGACGATGCCCGCCGAGGTGTACGAGGCGGCCCGCGTCGACGGGGCGTCACGCGTGCAGACGTACGTCAGGGTCACCCTGCCCCTGCTGCGGCCGGCGTTCCTGGTGGCCCTGGTGATCAACCTGATCAACGTCTTCAACTCGTTCCCCATCATCTGGGGCATGACCCAGGGCGGGCCGAACGCGGACACCGCCACGACCACCGTGTTCACGTACATGCTGCGCAGCTACGACGTGGCCGAGTCGGCGGCCATGTCGGTGGTCAACTTCGCCGCCGTCATCGCCATGGTGCTGGTCTTCCTGAAGGTCAGCGGATGGAAGGAGGAGGCGAACCGATGACTACCGCCACGACCCGGATACGGCCCAGGCCGCGCATCAGAACCGTCCTGCTCACCGTCACGGCGTGGGCGCTGGCCGCGCTCTTCCTCCTGCCGTACGTCGAGATGGTGATCACCGCTGGGCGCCCAGCCGACGAACTGCGAGACAACGGCTATCTGCCGTCCCGTTTCGACTGGTCCGCCTTCACCGAGGTGTGGACCGACACCACGCTCGGCCAGAACCTGTCCAACACCCTGCTGATCGCGGGCGGGTCAACACTCCTGGTGCTGCTGGTCGCGCTGCCCGCCGCGTACTACACGGCCCGGGTACGCTTCCGGGGCCGGGGCGCCTTCCTGCTGCTCGTGCTCGTCACCCAGATGTTCCAGCCGACGGCCCTGCAGGTGGGCCTGTACCGAGAGTTCCACGCGCTCGGGCTGCTCGACACGGTCACCGTGCTGATGGTCGCCAACGCGGCGTTCAACCTCGCCTTCGCGGTCTGGATCATCAGCGCGTACATCGGCTCGATCCCGGTCGAGCTGGAGGAGGCGGCGATGATGGACGGCGCGAGCCGCTCCGGGGCGCTGCTGCGCGTGACGCTGCCGCTGGCGATGCCGGGCATCGTCACCGCTGTGATCTTCACCTTCATCGCGGCGTGGAACGAGTTCATCATGGGCCTGACGCTGACCACGTCGCCGGAGCGGCAGCCTCTGACGGTGGGCATCAACAACATGATCGGCGCGTACAGCGTGCAGTGGAACTATGTGTTCGCGGCATCGGTGATCGCTATCGTGCCGGTGGTGATCCTGTTCGCGGCTATCGAGCGGCGTGTGGTGTCAGGGCTGACGGCGGGTTCCGTGAAGTGACGCCCTGCAGGCCTTCGACGCCCCTGGGCGGCTGTAGGCCGTGTCCGGCGGATCAGGCCGGGCCGCCGCGGGGTCCGGCCTGCACGCACCAGAATCTGCTCACCAGTGGGCGGAAGCATGCGGCTCGGACGCCGGGATAGGCCGCCGGACACTCCCTAGACGCAGCGGACGTCGACGCCCTGGCCTGAGAGCTGTTCGACCAGGTCGTCGGGAGCATCGTGGTCGGTCACCAGGACGTGGATCTTCGGGACCGTGCAAACCCGGGCGAAGGCCCGCTGCCCGAGCTTGGTGGAGTCCGCTACCACGATGACCCGGCCTGCGCGCTCGGCCATGGCGCGGTTCGCGCTGGCCTCGCCCTCGTCGTGGGCGGCGGCGCCGAAGCGAGCGTCGACGGCATTGACGCCGAGGATGGCGAAGTCGAGCGAGAGCTCCTGAAGAACGGCGGTGGCGATCGGGCCGGTCAGCTCATACGAGTGGGGGCGCGCGACCCCGCCCGTCACCACGGTCTTCACATGCGGTCGCACGGCCAGCTCGTTGGCGATGTTCACGGCGTTGGTGACGATTGTCAGGGCCGTGCTCCCAACGTGCTCCGCGAGATCGGCGCGGGTAGCGAGCTCACGCGCCACCTCCGAGGTGGTCGTCCCGCCGTTGAGCCCGACGACCGCGCCGGGCGGGACGAGCGCCGCGGCGGCGCGGGCGATGCGCTGCTTCTCGTCGGCCTTGCGGGCCGTCTTGTATCGGAGGGGCAGGTCGTACGAGACGCCGCTGAGCACCGCGCCGCCGCGGGTGCGGGTGAGCAGCTGCTGGCGGGCCAGCTCCTCCAGGTCCCGGCGAACCGTCGCGGGGGAGACTCCGAGCAGTTCGGCGGCCTCGCCCACCTCGATGCGACCCCGCTCGCCCAGTGCGTCGAGCAGCCGCGTCCACCGCTCGTGGGTACTCATCACCGTTCTCCTCGCCTCGTGACCTTCGGGAGCCGAGCGTAACCCGCCCGGGTTCCGCCATGACCATTCACGCGCAGCATTGCTCAAAGATGAGCGTATACCTTATAAATATGTCAACTTCATGCATACGAGCTGGATGTACGCCAGCCGTGAACCGCCTGGGAGGCACTGTGAGCCATGTCGACACGGAAATCACCAGCCAGCCCGCGTGCTGGCGCCGGGCGCTGGACGCGCACGGGTCGCGGCTCCAGGCGTTGCCCCGGGACGGAGAGCGGGTGGCCGTCATCGGCTGCGGCACCTCGCTGTACATCGCCCAGGCATACGCGGCGCTGCGCGAGTCCGCCGGGCGCGGCGAGACCGACGCCTTCGCGGCCTCAGAGTTCCCGGCGGCCCGCCGGTACGACCGGGTGCTCGCCATCAGCCGGTCCGGCACCACGACGGAGGTGCTCACCGCGCTGAAGCGTGCCGCAGGCACACCGACCGTGGCCGTCACCGGCGACCTCGGCACACCCGTCAAGGACGCCGCCGACACGGTCGTGGACCTGTCGTTCGCGGACGAGCGCTCGGTCGTGCAGACCAGGTTCGCCACCACCGCGCTCGTCCTGCTGCGCGCCGGCCTCGGCCTCGTACCGCCGGATCTGCTGTGTCAGGCCGAGTACACCTTGGGCACCCGGCTCCCCGAGGAGTTCCTTGCCGCCCGGCAGTTCACGTTTCTCGGCAGCGGCTGGACCGTCGGCGTGGCCCACGAGGCGGCCCTCAAGCTGCGCGAGGCGGCCGGTGCGTGGACCGAGTCGTACCCCGCCATGGAGTACCGGCACGGCCCGATCAGCGTCACCGGGCCCGGAAGCATCGTCTGGTTCTTCGGGGACCCCCCCGCCGGGCTGCTCGAGCAGGTCCGCGCGACCGGCGCGTACGCCACGGTCTCCCCGGGCGACCCGCTCGCCGACCTGATCCGCGCCCAGCGCCTCGCCATCGCTCTCGCCGGGCGCCGCGGCCTGGACCCCGACCAGCCCCGCCACCTCACCCGCTCCATCGTCCTGGCCGACCACCTGGTCGAGTCATGACAGCCGGCGCCGTTGGCACGGTCGGTGCTGCTGAGACGGCAAGTGCCGTCGGCACGGTCATCGCCCTCGACGTCGGAGGCACCTACATCAAGGGCGGCACCCTCTCCGACGGCGGCACCGGCGGCATCCTCGACCACACCGAGCACTGGTACACCCGCGTCGAACGCGGCCCGGATGCCGTCCTGGAGACGGTGCTCGCCTGCGCTGCCGAACTGGCTGAGCGCTGCCCCACAGCCGCGGCGGCCGGAATCGCCGTCCCCGGCATCGTCGACGAGGCGTCGGGACTCTCCGTACACGCCGCCAACCTCGGCTGGCGCGGCGTCCCCATCCAGGACTGGCTGGCCGAACACCTCGGCCTGCCCATCGCCTTCGGCCACGACGTCCGTGCCGGTGGCCTCGCGGAGGCCCGGGTGGGCGCGGGACAGGGCTGCGCCGACTTCCTCTTCGTCCCGGTCGGCACCGGGATCGCCGCCGCCGTGTTCAGCAGCGGCCGGGCCCTGACCGGAGCCTACGGACACGCCGGCGAACTCGGCCACGTGGTCGTACAGCCCGGGGGAGACCCCTGCGCGTGCGGGCGCCGAGGCTGCCTGGAGACCGTCGCGTCGGCCGCCGCCATCACCCGCCGCTACTCCCGCGCCACCGGCTGGCACGGCGTCACTGCCCGGGACGTCCAGCGGCGTGCCGAGGCGGGCGACCCGGCGGCCACGGCCGTCTGGACCGAGGCGGTCGACGCGCTGGCGGACGGCCTGGCCGTCGCCGTCACGCTGCACGACCCCGAGCGGGTCGTCATCGGCGGCGGCCTCGCCCAGGCAAGCGAGTCCTGTCTCGCGCCCCTGCGGGAGGCCCTCGCGGAACGCCTCACGTTCCAGGCCGTGCCCGAGGTCGTCGCGGCCCGGCTGGGCGACCGGGCGGGCTGCGTGGGCGCGGCGCTCCTGGCCCGGGACCTCCTCGGCGCGAGGCAGCCGGAGCGTACGGCGGTGGACGCCCCGTGATCCTCACCGTCACCCTGAACGCCGCCCTCGACATCACTCACCACGTCGACCGGCTCCGCCCCTACACCGCGCACCGCGTCCGCGAGGCGACCGCCCGGGCAGGCGGCAAGGGCGTCAACGTCTCACGGGTTCTGCACACGCTCGGGCACCCCACCCTCGTCACGGGTCTGGCCGGGGGGCGCACCGGCGAGACCCTGCGCCGGGAGCTGGCCAGGGCGGGGGTGCCCGAGCGGCTGTCCCCGATCAGCGGCGACAGCCGTCGCACGGTGGCCGTGGCCGACGCTCACATCGGCGACACGACCACCTTGCTCGAACCGGGCCCGGCCGTCCTGCCCGCTGAGTGGCAGCGGTTCCTGGACACGTACGAAGAACTCCTCCGCCAGTCCACTGTGGCGGTCCTCTCCGGCAGCCTGCCGCCCGGCCTGCCCGACGACGCGTACGGGACCCTGGTCCGCGTCGCCCACGCCCACCATGTCCCCGCCGTCCTCGACACCAGCGGCCCCGCCCTCCACGCGGCGCTCCCGGCAGGACCGGACCTGGTCAAGCCGAACGCCGACGAACTGGCCGAGACCACCGGCCGGTCCGACCCCTACTCGGGGGCGCGCGCTCTGCGCACCGCGGGGGCGGACGCGGTCGTCGCCTCCCTGGGTCCGGACGGCTTGCTCGCCGTCACCCCGCAGGGCACCTGGCGGGCCCGGCCCAGCGAGCGGCTGCGCGGCAACCCGACCGGCGCCGGAGACGCCGCGGTCGCCGCACTGTCCCTCGGCCTGGCCTGCGCGGATCCCTGGCCTCGACGGCTCGCCGAGGCGGTGGCCCTGTCGGCCGCCGCCGTCGCCTCACCGCTGGCCGGATCCTTCGACCCCGCTGTACACCACCGCCTCCGCACCAGGGTGGACGTCCACCCCCTCTCCTAAGGAAGAACCATGCCCCTTGTCGGAACCGGCGAGATCATCACCCACGCCGCACGCGCGGGACACGGCGTGGGCGCCTTCAACGTCATCCAGCTCGAACACGCCGAAGCCGTAGTGGCCGGGGCGGAAGCCGCAGGTGCCCCGGTGATCCTCCAGATCAGTGAGAACGCCACCCGCTACCACGGTGGCCTGGCGGCCGTGGGCGCGGCCACCCTGGCCGTCGCCCGCGCCGCCCGGGTTCCGGTGGGGGTCCACCTGGACCACGCCACGTCGTCGGACCTGATCCACGAGGCGGTGGCCCTGGGCTTCACCTCGGTGATGTACGACGCCTCGACCCTCCCGTATGAGAAGAACGTCCGTACCACTGCCGAGATCACCGCCCGCTGCCACGGCGTGGGCATCTGGGTGGAGGCCGAACTCGGCGAGGTCGGCGGCAAGGACGACGTCCACGCCCCTGGCTCCCGCACCGATCCGGACGAGGCCGCCGCGTTCGTCGCCGCGACCGGGGTGGACGCCCTGGCCGTGGCCGTCGGCACCTCCCACGCCATGCTGACCCGCACGGCATCGCTCGACCTCCCCCTGATCGCCACCCTGCGCCTCACCGTCCCCGTGCCGCTGGTCCTGCACGGCTCCTCGGGCGTGCCCGACCACGACCTGGCGGCGGCGGTCGACCAAGGCATGACCAAGGTCAACATCGCCACCCATCTGAACCAGGTCTTCACTGCGGCCGCCCGCGCGGCCCTCGACGCGGACCGGGCCCTCGCGGACACCCGCCGCTATCTGGGCCCCGCCCGCGACGCGATGACCCACGAGGTCACCCGCCTGCTAGCCATACTCAAAGCTCGGACATGAAGGCGTGCCCAGGCCCCAGGCCCCTTGCCGCTGCCCCGTCGGCCCCCGAGTTGTGGCCTTCGCGGTCCAGCGATCGAGCCGTTGGCCTCCCCGGCATGACTGATGCCCCCTGTCGAACGGATGACCTGGGGGTGGTGTCACCGGGCCTGGGGGTGCCGTCGGAGACGCTGATGAGAGGTCCGACCACCGCCTGGCCGGGCGAAATGCCCGGCCGTTCGTGGGTGTCAGCGAGGGCGTCCAGCTCGCTCCGGCGAGCGGTGATCCACTGCCGCTCCTGCATTCCGCAGCCCCCGCGATCTCGTAGCGTGCCGACCTGCTGACGGATCGTAGGCCGGGGTCGGTCGCGTACGCAGCCGAACCGGGCATCCCACCGGAACCGGAACCGCCCGATGATCTACACCATGGTCATCGGCCCCCGACCAGCGCGTGTACCCGAGCCGTCACTCACACCAGATCCGTGACCTGCTAATTCACGATGCACACTGCTCAGTGCAGGTGGGGCAGGTCAGTGGCACGGACCTGGGCGATCCACTCGGTGAGCTTGGCGTCGTTGCCCTCGGCCGGGGGGGAGGAGTTGGGCGAACTCTCCCGTGAGGCGGGCGAGTTCGCCCAGTTCTGGGCAGGAGGAGGTGGGTTCCCGCAGGAAGGCCGCGTCCTTGTCGGGGAGGTTCTCGGGGCGGGACAGGAGGAGGCGGGTAAAGCGCTGCGGGGTGGTGACCGGCCGTTCGCCCTCGATGCGGCCCGGCGTGACGTACTTGTAGAGGAGGTTGAGACTGCCGGTGCAGCCCTGCTCCCGGATCTCGCGGGTGTAACGGTGGCGGCGCACGACGAGGAACGCGTGCCCGGCCTCGTCCCGGCCTGCGGGGGCGTCGTCGGCCAGGATGTCGATCAGGGTCCAGTCGTAGTGGCGGTCGCCCTTGGTGCCGTTGCCCGTGCGGCGTCGCATCCAGGCCCTGGCCGGCACCTTCGCCGCCAGTTCAGTGGCGCTGAAGCGGCCCGCGGCAGTGCTCGCTCGGTGGTCGGCCCTGACCGCCAGGGCGTAGTCGAAGCCCAGTGTGCGGGCGGTGTGGCGCAGTTTCAGGCTGCCGTAGACCTCGTCGCCGGTGAACCAGCGGGCGGGAAGGCCGAGCCTGCGGGCGCGGTGCAGCATGGCGGCGGCCAGCTGGGGCTTGGTGGCGAAGGTGACCTCGTCGGGCACGTGCCGCAGCAGCCTGCGTTCCTCGTCTTCGGCCCAGGCGGCGGGCAGGTAGAGCTCGCGGTCGATCAGGGCGTGACCGCGCGGCGAGGCGTAGGTGTGACGGCGGTCGTGGCAAGCTCCCCGTAGGCGGTCATATACCGCGCATTTTGTGGCCAAGGGTTTCCCCGCGTACGGCCAGATATCTCCTCGCTCGCCCCGAGTAGTCCCGCTCGGCGACGCTTGAGCGGGTGAAGAACAGCAGGGAGATCATGGAGATCCTTGAGGCGTATGACCTCACAGGCAGTTGCCGCGCGGCGGCCGAGCTGGCCGGGTGCGACCACCACACGGTGGCCCGTTATGTGAAGATGCGGGCGGCTGGACAGCATCCTGACCAGCGGCGTCACCGGGCGAGGGCGATCGACGACTATCTGCCGAAGATCGAGGAACTGGTGGTCCGCTCGCAGGGCAGGATCCGCGCGGACGTGGTCCACAAGAGGATCGCCGCGATGGGCTTCACCGGCGGGGAACGCACCACCCGCCGCACGGTCGCCGAGGCAAAAGCCCAGTTCAGAGCGGGTCGGCGCCGTGTCTACCGGCCATGGGTGACCGACCCGGGGCTCTGGTTGCAGTACGACTTCGGTGACGGCCCTGTCATCGGCGGCCGCAAAACCACGCTGTGGTGCGCGTGGCTGGCCTGGTCCCGCTTCCGCGTCATCATACCGATCTGGGACAAGACACTGCCCACGATCACCGCGTGTCTGGACGCGATGTTCCGCCGGATCGGCGGGGTCCCGGCCTACGTCCTGACCGACAACGAGAAGACCGTCACCGTCAACCACGTCGCCGGGATCGCCGTCCGGAACCCGGAGATCGTCGAGGTCGCCCGGCACTACGGCACGACCATCCGTACTTGTCTGCCGGCGGACCCGGAGACCAAGGGCGGTTCGGAGTCGACAGTGAAGATCGCGAAGGCCGATCTCGTCCCGAAGGACGTGAACCTGCGCGAGCAGTACCAGACGTTCGGCGAGCTGGAGGCCGCCTGCCGGGCGTTCAGTGAAGAGGTCAACTCCCGTATTCACAAAGCGACCCGGCGAAAGCCCGTCGAGCGGCTCGCGGAGGAGCGCGAGCGTTTGCACCCGCTGCCGCACCGGCCGTTCACCGCCTCGTTCGGCACCACCCGGCGGGTCACCTGGGAGTCCACGATCTCCGTCGAGGCGGTCCGCTACTCGGTCCCGCACGAGCTGATCGACACCCGGGTCTGGGCCCGTTTCCACGGCGACGAGCTGATCGTCACGGCCGTCGACGAGTACGGCTCGGCCCGCGAGGTCGCCCGGCACCACCGGGGCCAGCCTGGTTCTCCGGTCCTGGACGATGCCCACTATCCGCCGCGTGAGGACAAGGAGGCCGACCGCACTCCGAAGGCCACCAGTGCGGAGGAGGCCGCGTTCCTCCAGCTCGGTCCCGGCGCCGCGTCCTGGCTGGTGGAGGCCGGTGCGGCCGGGGTCCGCCGGATCAAGGCGAAGATGGCCGAGGCCGTCGCGCTCTCCAAGCTCTACTCGGTCGCGGAGGTCGACCGCGCGCTCGGCACCGCCGCGGTCACCGCCCGCTTCGCGGACAAGGACCTGCTGTCGATCCTCGACTACCAGGCCGTCCACGAGCACACCGAGCCCATCCGCCGCAGCGAGGACCACCCCCTTCAGCCGGGCACCTCCGCCTGGTCCACCTTCGGCACCCCCGCCGCGACCGCTTCGTACCTTCCCGAGTACGACGAAAGCGAGCAGCTCTGATGGCCGCCCCTCTCCGCACCGTTCCCGGCACCAACGGCGACCCCCTCGCCGAGGCCATCGAACTGACCCGCAGGCTCAAACTCCCGCACATCCGGCGGTCGTTGACCGACATCATCCCCACGGCCAAGGCCCAACGCTGGGACCCCGCCGAGGTCGTCCGCGTCCTGCTGGCCGAGGAAGCCGCCGGACGCGACCGCGCCAACCTACACACCCGCCGCAAGCGGGCCGGCTTCCCCACCGGCAAGACCTTCGGTGACTGGGACGAGGGCAAGTCCTCCATACCCAGGGCCACCCAGGACGCCCTCAAGACCCTCGAATGGGTCGGCCGACGCGAGAATCTTCGTATCTGCGGGCCCTCGGGCACGGGCAAAAGCCACTTCACCGAGGCCCTCGGACAGACCGCGGTCGAGGCCGGCCTGGCCGTCGCCTGGTTCACCATCGAGGACCTCGGAGCCCTCGTCCGCAGCCACCGGGCGGACGACTCCATCGTCCGGGCCCTCGCGAAGATCATCCGATCGGACCTGATCATCGTCGACGACATCGGGCTCCTGCCCGTCTCCCCGGACGCGGCCGAGGGCTTCTACCGCCTGGTCGACGCCGCCTACGAACGGCGCTCGATCGCGGTCAGCAGCAACCTCCACCCGTCCGGATTCGACGAGATCATGCCCAAGACCCTGGCCACCGCCACCGTCGACCGGCTCCTCCACCACGCCCACGTCACCGTCACTCAGGGTGACTCGTTCAGGCTCACCGAGGCCACCACCGGCAAGGGAGTGAAGCCCTTCAGCTGACCCACACCACCGATGGCGGGGAGATTATCTGGCCGCCACCGGGGACACCCCATCGGCCGCCAGCGGGGCAGAACACTGGCCGCCCGCGGGGAGCACTACGAGGCCGTTGACAAGGTGAGATGGACGGCGACCTGACCGTCTGGCCGACCCAGACGTCTCAAGCGGGGTCAGACCGAGCCAGCATCGACCCCACCCGCTTGTCGAGAGAGGCGCGGAGACGGCATCTCCACCACCTCGCAATGGGCGTCCTGAATATGGAGCACCATGGCGCGGGCCTCAATGTCGTCGAGAGCGAACACGAATGGTCCGGGTATCAGCACCACGTCGATGAGGCCCTGACCGACGTACTCGTTCAGGCGGTCGAGCTCGGGTAGCGGCTGGCGGGAGGTCCTGCCGTTGTCGAAGAAAACGGTCGGCTGGGGCAGCCCCAGATCCCGGGCGTACCGCAGCAGGGCGCTTCGGTGGGTCTCCATCGCCCATCTGTCGTAGGGGTAGCAGCGCAGGTAGACCGCTGTGCGAAACTTCTCTCCGGCATTCATGACCATCACCCATCACCTGGATATTCCCGAATTTGCAACAGAAGCCACGTCAGGGCATTCCGCATCTTTCATGCCCTTCCAGTTAAAAGCAGACGACGAGTCGAGCGCAGGGAGAAATGGCCCGCTTTCTGTTGCAACTCGTACCGATGATGACGGTTTCAATGCGTAGTGAGTGCCCAAACGATAGGTAGTGAGTAACGGCTGCGCTACAGTAAGGGCTGTCCCGTAACTGCTGGTCATGGGTTAGACAGTCTTGGCGTGCCTGGTGTGATCACGGCGCCGGAGCCCTCCTGGATAGCCCCGTTCACCGGGCTGTCAATACCCTCGAACCGTGGAGTCTTTCCTATGCGACCAGCCCCACGGTGAGGCCGGCTTGGTACTCGTTCTTGTAGTCGATCGGGCTCTTGAACCCGCACACGCTGTGTAGTCGGCGGGTGTTGTAGAAGTCGGTGACCAGGTGGCGGCCTTGATCCGGACCTCGGGTGCGGATGCGGAAGGCGTACCGATGGACGTACTCGACCTTCAGGACGCTGTTGAACGCCTCGCTCACGGTGTTCTCAAAACACGAGCCGACCCGGCCTATGGACCGCGTCACGTCCAGTCAGCGGCAGGCCCGGGCGGACTTCCGGGACGTGTCCTCGCTCCCGCGGTCGCTGTGGAAGATCACGCCGCGGGTGACCGCTGCCATGTTCAGCGCGGCCACGACCAGTCCGCGTCGTGGTGGGCGCCCATCGCGTAGCCGAGCAGGCGCCGGGAGAACAGGTCAATGACCGTGGCGAGGTAGCTTGCCCTCCTCGGTGACGATCTCCGCCATGTCGCCCGCCCACCGGACTCGCTGAAGATCTCCTTGGTCTCGTCGGCGAGCCGCTGTCGCCGCTGTTCACGCCCGGTCGGCGGGCGGTCGCGCCACCTGCAGCAGCGCGACTCGCTCACGCCCAGAGCGCGGCACGAGACGGTGTGCGGGATGCCGTGCCAGGTCCTGTTGTCGCTGATCGCCCCGACCACCGCGGCCGGGTCCGCCGCAGCTACTTCACCCACAGGACCATGCAACGTTTGAGGACATCGCGATCCATCCCCAGCTCCTTGTTCTCCTTCTTCAGCGCCGCGTTCTCCGCCGTCGGCCGGGCGATCAGCGCGTCCTTGTCCTCCGGCATGGCCTTCCCGGCCCGCTTTGCCCGCGAGACCCAGCTCGCCAGAGCCGTCTCGTTGATTCCCAGGTCCTGCGCGACCTCGGGGACCGGCTTCCCGGTCTCCGTCACGATCCGTACCGCCCTCTCACGAAGCTGCGCCGTGAACTTCCGACGCTTCTCCGCCATGACAACCAACGTCACCCGCTGTCACGGACTCCACGCTACGAGGGGAACCTCAACGTGCGCCGTGGACCCCTTCGCACCGCAACGTCGGGAGACGACCCCCCGCCTATCATGAAAGCCAGAGCATCCGCGGGCTGGTGATGACAGTGTCAGGTCGTCGAGGTACAGGATTCGGATTCGTGGGGCGTGGAAGCGAGCTCCACACGCTGCTGGACACGGTGCGCACAGGGCCTGCGGTGGTCTTCATCGAAGGTGAACCAGGCATCGGCAAGTCGCGTCTGGTCGGCGAGGCAGCCCTCCGCTTGCAGAGGGACAAAGTCTTGGTACTGCGTGGCTCGTGCCTTCCTCTCCGTGAGCCCTTGCCTTTCGAACCGGTCATCGAGGCGCTTCGCGACGGGGCCACCCGTATTTCTCCTGATATGCAGCTGAGCCCGGCAGCGACGATACTCGTCCGGTACCTCCCCGAACTCGTCGAGCGGTTGCCGGGCCCGGTGACCGACGAAACGGTCGGCCCCGTGGTTGGTGGTGTGCAGCATCGGATGATGCGCGCGGTGCATGAGGTGGTGACCGCGATCGGCCCGCTGGTGCTGGTGGTCGAGGACGTCCACTGGGCGGACGAGGCGACCCGTGAACTCCTGCTGCTGCTGGCGAGCAATCCGCCTCAGGAAATGCGCCTGGTGATCACCTACCGCGGACAGGACCTGTCCGCGGGTACCGGGGTGCTGGGGCCACCTTACCGACGCCCGGTAGGCGTGTGGGGTGCGGACATCACACTCAGGCCCCTGAGCGAGTCACAGGTGCGCGAACTGGCCGTGTCGGCGCTCGGCCGGAGCGCGGGATCTACTCTGGGGCAGCAGCTGTTCGACCGCAGCGGCGGTCTGCCACTGGCCGTCGAGGAGGACCTGCTTGCCCTGTGTGACCACCTCGAGCGCCCGAACGCCGACGCGATGACAGCTCTTGAGGACGTTGGCGTACCACGGTCGGTGCAGGAGTCGGTCAATGGACGGGTCAGGGGATTGGATACGGAGGCGATGGCGGTCGTGCGTGCAGCGGCGGTGCTGGCAGTCCCCGCCAGCGAGGAGCTGCTCGCCGCGCTGGCCCGGCTGGATGAGGACGAGACTGAAGCAGGACTCACCGCAGCGCTGGAGGCTTCACTTCTCGAGGAGACCTCGACGGGACAGTACGGCTTTCGCCACATGCTGGCTCGCCAGGCCGTCTACGAAGGAATTCTGGGGCCGGCGCGCCGTCGACTGCACCGACGCGCAGCGGAACTGCTGACAGCGCGGGAACCGCCGGCACTGGTACAGATCGCTTACCACACCCGACAGCAGGGCGATGTACGGGCGTGGATACCACAGGCGCAGGCAGCCGCCGAGCACGCCGCCGAGATTGGAGACGACGGCATCACCACGGAGCTACTGCAGCAACTCCTGGCAGAACCCGCGCTTCCGCCAGACCTGCGCAGCCACTTCGCCTTGGTCCTCGCCCGCATCGCCGCAGGCAGAATCGACTCCTCAGCGGCTGTGAGCGCTCTGCGCCGGATCGTGACCGACCCGGGTCTGCCCACCGCAACTCGCGGTGAGGTCCGCCTCGGTCTGGCAAGCGCGCTGGCAAGCCACACAATGGGTCCTGAGGTTGAACGTGAGATGGAGCGGGCGGTTGATGAGCTGGCCGACCGGCCGGAGCTCGCCGCTGTCGCCATGGCGCGTCGCGGCATGGGTACCAGTGCCACCCCAATCGCTCAGGAGGCCGCGTGGATGGACCGCGCTCTGAACGCCGTTGCCCGCACCAGTGATCTGGTGGTACAGGCGACAGTGCTCGCCAGCCGGATCACCCTTGCGGAGACTCTCGGTGATCCTTCGGCCCGGGAACTCCTCATCCAGCTATCTCAGATGGACGGCGACCGGGCAGTGCAGCAGCAGATTGCCCGAGGACTGCATAATGCGGCCGACCAGGCCTTTTGGCACGGCGACGACATGCGGGCCCGTAGCCTGCTGGATGAGGCAGAAGCTGTAGCGTGCCGGACGCACTCCCAACAGTTGGAACATTCGTGCCGGGTCATCCGGATGAAATTGGACTTCGCCAGCGGCAACTGGAGTGGCTTGGACCAGCGCCTGGATACCTTCGCCCTGCGGGCAAAGTCGGACGAAAGTTACTTCAGTGTGGAATCGTTGCTGGTCCGTGCTCTGCTGGAGATTGCCCGCGGGCAGTGGGGCCAGGCCCGCGAACGCCTCGACGCTCTCGCAGAGTTCACAAACCAAGCCTATCCTCCGTGGGAAATGGTGCGGGCTGCTGCAATTGGCAGGCTAGACCTCGCAGAAGGCCGTACCAAAAGCGCATGGAATGCGCTGCAACCCGCCCTGAGCCTCCTGCGTCACAAGGGCGTATGGGGATGGACGACGGACCTTATCCCCACAGCGGTACAGGCCGCTCTCGCATGCGATATCCCCGACGAGGCCCACCGGCTCATCGAGCAGGTAACCCGCGGGATAGAAGGCGTCGAGGCACCGGGAGTCGCGGTGGAACTCCAGTGGGCCCGCGGCCTCCTCCTTGCCTCGGCGGACCCACATACCGCACTCGAATACCTGGAACAGGCACGGACAAGGCTCCAGGCCCTCGGCCGCGTCCACCGCGCCGCCCTCATCACCGAACATGTCGGCAGCACGATGTCTACCGACGATCCCCACAACCCCGGCCGGGCGGCCCGCTACTTCCACGTAGCCACCGACACGTACCGAAGACTCGGCGCAACCGCCGACGAAGCACGCTGCTCACAGATCCTCCGCGAGATCGGCCAGCAGCGCCCCGTCCCTCGAGGACGCCACAGCTACGGTGACGAACTCTCACCCCGTGAACAACAGGTCGCCAGCCTCCTCGCCGCCGGGGCCACCAACCAGAGCATCGCCCGCGCACTTTCCCTGTCCGTACGCACCGTCGAGCACCACGTTGCGAAGACCCTTAAGAAGCTTCACGCCACCAGAAGCAGCATCCGCGCATCCTGAGCTGCCCCGAGGGGTCTGTCAAATGAACGGTGTAGCCAGGGTGGTTGGGGTTACTGACGGGCTGCGGAGAGTCGGCCGTCGAAGGTGATGTCGAAGGCGTTCAGGGCGGTCTTCCAGCGCATGGTCCAGCGGGCCTGGCCCTTGCCGGTGGGGTCCAGCGACATGATGGCCATGTAGACGCACTTCAAGGCCGCGGTCTCGTTCGGGAAGTGGCCGCGGGCCTTGACCGCCCGCCGGATCCTGGCGTTCACGGACTCGATCGCATTGGTGGTGCAGACGATGCGGCGGATCTCGGTGTCGAAGCGGAGGAACGGCGTGAACTCCTCCCAGGCGTTCTCCCAGAGCCGCACGATCGCCGGGTACTTCTTGCCCCAGGCATCGGCGAACTCTGCGAACCGCTCGAGCGCGGCCTCTTCGGTCGCCGCGGTGTAGGGACCTGTCCCCGAGTGGTGGACACCTCTGAGCCCGGCCCCGGCAGGGGCCGGGTAGGAGGCATCTTTTATGGTGATGAAGGTCTACTCGCCCGAGTTCAAGGCGGACGCCGTCGCGCTGTACCTGTCGGACCCGGGCCACACCTTCGAGGGCATCGGCAAGGACCTGGGGATCAGCCGGGAGACGCTGCGTAACTGGGTACGGACCGAACGGGCCCGCCACGGCGGGGGCAGTACGACGAGCACGAGCACGGAGAAGAACACGGTGGATTCCCCGCCGACGGCCGAAGAGCTTCAGGCCGAGAACGAGGCCCTGCGCCGTGAGCTGGCGACGGTGCGCAAGGAGAACCAGAAACTGGCCACCGAGCGTGACATCCTGCGCAAGGCCACGAAGTTTTTCGCACAAGAGATGACCTGGTGACCAGCCGCTTCCAGTTCGTCGAGGACCACCACCACGCCTGGGGCGTGAAGCGGTTGTGTCAGGTGCTGGAGGTCGCCCGCTCCAGCTTCTACAAATGGCGGGCCGGACGCGCAGCCCGTGCCGCCCGCGAGCGGGCCGATGCTGCTCTCGCCGAGCGGATCAGGGCCGTGCACACCGAGTGGGACGGCACCTACGGCCGCCCCCGTATCACCGCCGAACTGCGCGACGAAGGCGAGCTGGTGAACCACAAGCGCGTCGGACGGGTCATGCGCAAGTACGGCATCGCCGGCCTGCGACTGCGCAGACGCCAGGTCACCACCGTGCCCGAACCGTCCGCCACCCCGGTGCCGGACCTGTTCCGGCGCGACTTCACCGCGAGCGCCCCGAACCTGAAGTACGTCGGGGACATCACCTACCTGCCGGTGGGCGACGGCGAGTTCCTGTATCTGGCGACAGTGATCGACTGCTTCTCGCGCCGCCTGGTGGGCTGGGCGATCGCCGACCACATGCGCACCTCACTGGTCGCCGACGCACTCCGGGCAGCCGCCCGGGTCCGCGGCAGCCTGGCCGGATCCGTCTTCCATAGCGATCACGGAGCCCAGTACACCTCCCGCCAATTCGCCGATGCCTGCGCCGAGTTGGGGGTACGGCAGTCCATGGGCGCGGTTGGCACGAGCGCGGACAACGCACTCGCCGAGAGCTTCAACGCCGCCCTCAAACGCGAGACGCTCCGCGGCGCCCGCCGCTTCGACGGGACGCACGCCTGCCGCCTGACGGTCTTCCGCTGGGCCACCCGATACAACACCCGCCGACGGCACTCCGCGAACGGCCAGCAGGCACCGATCGCCTACGAACAGCAGTCAGCTACCCTGACACTCGCCGCATAACAACACGAACAGGTGTCCACTCCTCGGGGACAAGGCCCGTAGACGGGCTTGAGGAGCTTGGCGATCTTGTCCCAGTCCTGGCGGGCGGCATAGCGGAAGGAGTTCCGCAGCAGGTGAAGCCGTCAAGAAACAACACGGTGGTTCTCGCTGGCTGCATGAGGCGGTTGGGGTCATTCCGGGGCGGCTGATCCGAGGAGTTCCTCGGCGGTGGTGAAGCGTCGTCCGGCGGTGGGGACTGTGACCTGGTGGGCGTCGAGGATCGGCTCGACGTCGCGGATCGCGTTCCAGAGTGTGCTGCCCCTGACGGTGAACAGTTCGGCGAGGACGTTGAGGCTGCAGATGCGGCGCCGGTAGAGGATCGTGGCGAGGATCCGGTCGCCGTCGGTGATCTTCTGGCGGAAGACACCGGCCCGGGTGCCCAGCTGTCGTGTGCCACCGCGCTGGCGGTGGCGGCGCTGTTCGATCGCTGCGGCGTAGGGGACGATCAGCTCTTCGAGCAGGGTGTGCAGGGCCTGGTGACTCATGCCGGTCAGGGTCGGGTCCGTCAGTGCCTGACGGGCGGGGGTGGCGGGGGCGTGCTCGGTGGGGCCGGTGCCGGTCACCCAGGTGCGGAGGTCCTCGGCGCGGGTGAAGTAGCGGACGACGGCCGGCGTGATGGTGATCTTGTGTTCGTCCAGCAGTCTCCGGGTTGCCTTGATGGCCTGGCCGATGGTGACCGGGTTGATTCCGAGCAGGTCGCACAGCACCTTCTGCGGACAGACCTGCCGCAGGTAGAGAACCGTGAGCAGGACTTCGTCCGCGTCCGACAGCAGTGATCGGCTGCGTCCGGTGGTGGCGACGCGTCGGCCGCCGCGCAGTACGTAGCGGTGCTGCTCGGCCCGCGCTTGCTGGTCCGGGGCCAGCCGGTCACGCAGGGCGTCGAGTTGATCGGCGGGCATGCCGGTCAGGCGGGGGTCGGCGAGCATGCGCAAAGTCTGCGTGCGGGCCGCGGCGCGTTCGTCGCCGCGCGGTGCGGGGGCGGTGCTGCCGGTCGGGGCGATGCTGTAGTTCCACTGGCCGTGGTCGCTGTGTGCGGTGATCGGCAGGGCCTGGAACTGGTCCTTGCTGACCGCGATGCCGGTGGGGTAGGAGCCCTGGTCCAGGGCGGCCTCGACCCGCAGCCCGGTCCGGGTCGTGGTCGCGGTGATCGTATTGAGGACGACCTCGTGGCTGGTCAGCGGCCTGCCGCGCCAGTTCATGGTGATGTGCGAGAACAACCGGTGCTCGATCTTGTTCCACTTCGATGTGCCTGGCGGGAAGTGGCAGACCGTGATGGTCAGGCCGGCCTCGGCGGCGAACGCGGCCAGCTGGGCCTTCCACAACCGGTAGCGGTAGCTGTTGGAGCCGCCGGCGTCAGCGGTGATCAGCAGCCGGGACGCCTCGGGATAGTCGTACTGTCCGCGCGCCTGCCACCAGCGGCGGATCGAGGCGGCCGCGAACGCGGCCGTGTTGTGGTCGGTGCCGACGTTCACCCAGCCGGTGTTCGCGGTCATGTCGTAGATCCCGTACGGGATCACGGACTCCACGTGCGGGCCGGCGAAGAAGCTGTGGTCCTCGACCTCGACGGGCTTTCCGGCAGGCCGCCACTCCTGCCCGGCCATCGGCAGCTGCCCGATCTGTTCCTTCTTCTTCGCGTCCACGCTGATCACCGGCTCGCCAGCGGCCTGGTGCTCTTTGACCTGCTCGTTGATATAGCGGAACTGCGCATCCCGGTCCGGATGCTGATCGCCCTCCAGCGTCTTCGCGGTGCCCTGCAGGCTGAAGCCCTGCTGCTTCAGCAGCCGGCCGACCGTGGGCGCGCTGACCCGATGCCCCTGCCGGGACAACTCGGCGGCCAGGTTCCGCAGCGACTTCGTCGTCCAGCGCAACGGCGACATCGGATCACCGCGCTCGTCCGGCTCGACCAACGCCATCAGCGCGGGACGCAGTAGCGGGTCCACGACCTCGGCCGGCATCCGTCCCCCTCCGGGCTGCCGGACCTGCCCCTCGGGTAGTGGCTCCTCTCCGGCTTCGAGTTCGAACACGCCCCTGCGGACGGTCGTCTCGCTGACCTGGGCCGTCTGCGCGACCAGCCGTACCCCTCCATGACCGAGCAGTCGGGCCTCTGTCGCCAGCGCCAGCCGTCGCTGACGTTCGTTCAGATGCGGAAGCAGGACCTCGAACCGGCGGGCCAATTGCCCGCGAATCTCGTCGGATATTCGCATACCACACCAACGATCCCGGACACATGAAGCAACGCGTTGTTTCTTGACGGCTTCGGTGGACCACACAGGTCTGGACCGTGGTGCGGGGCCAGACGGTCTCGACGGCGTCGGGCAGGCCCTTGAGACCGTCGCAGACGAGCATGAGGACGTCGTTGACGCCGCGGTTCTTGATCTCGGTGAGGATGTGCATCCAGTGCTTGGCGCCCTCGCCTCCGTCGCCGGCCCACAGGCCGAGGATGTCGCGGCGGCCCTCGACGGTCACGGCCAGGGCCACGTAGATGGGCCGGTTCGCCACCGCGCCGTCGCGGATCTTCACGTGGATCGCGTCGATGAAGATCACCGGATAGACGGCGTCGAGGGGACGGTTCTGCCATTCGGCCATGCCGTCCATGACCTTGTCGGTGATGGTGGAGATCGTCTGGCGGGAGACTTCGGCGCCATAGACCTCGGCCAGGTGGGCCTGGACCTCACCGGTCGTCAGGCCCTTCGCGGACAGTGAGATGACCATCTCGTCGACGCCGGACAGACGCTTCTGCCGCTTCTTGACGATCTTCGGCTCGAACGAGCCTTCACGGTCGCGGGGCACGGCTGTCTCCACCGGGCCGACGTCCGTGAGCACGGTCTTGGCCCGGGTCCCGTTGCGGCTGTTGCCGCCGTTCTTCCCGGCCGGATCGTGCTTGTCATAGCCGAGATGGTCGGTGATCTCGCCTTCGAGGGCGGATTCCAGAAGCCGCTTCGTCAGCTGCTGCAGCAGCCCGCCCTCACCCGTCAGCTGCAGGCCCTCGGCCTGGGCGCGGCCCACCAGCTCGTCGATGAGCTGGTCGTCCACCGCCTTCGCCGACTGCGGCTCAGCCGCCTCGACGGACTCGGCCTCGGTCACGTTCTCACTGGTCATCGATGCATCTTCCTTGATCAGGAGTTACACCGAACGTTTTACAGTCCCGCCCCGAGATTCGTGGAGTTCGCGATCGTGATCAAGCGATCTGCGGGGCTTCCTCCAGGCTCGCCCAGTACGCCTGCTCGTCCTCGTCAGGTGGGACGTAGCCCAGGGCGGAGTAGAGTCGTTCACCGTTGTACCGCGCAACCCACTGGAGAACGGCCCGCTCGACCTCGTCGAAGTCCCGTCACGGGCCCTGCTGCTCGATCAGTTCGGCCTTGAACGTCCCGTTCAGGGCCTCGGCCATCGCGCTATCGTACGAGTCTGCGACCGAGCCGACCGATACCGAGGCTCCGACTTCTGTCAGTCGCTCTGTACGCAAGGAGAGATTTGAGGTGGCAGGATGCGGTTGCCGTCGATTGAGTGCGCCTCCGGCCGTGGGGTGCTCGGCCGGAGGCGCAGGTCAGGGACTTGTTGGGAGTGAGCTCCACGAGTCCCGTCGGGTCAGCCGGTGGAGGGCGGTGTCGCCGTTCCCGTCGCTGATATCTCGGCCGCGCTGGTCCACGAGCCCCGGTTGCCTGCCTCTGTCAGGGCCTTCAGCCGCAGGTATCGGCCGGTCTTCGCAGTGAAGCCGACCGTCTTCTCCGTCGCTGTGTCGCCGAAGGTGCCCGTGGCGACCGGGCTGCCCCAGTCGGCGGTCGTATCCGACACGTACACCTCGTACGCTCCGATACGGCCGTTCACGCCGCCGTCCTGGCGGGGCAGGTAGGACAGGCTGTCGACGTCGTACCGCGCCCCGAGGTCGATCTGGATCTCGTGGGGCAGCGCGTCGCTTCCGCCGGACCACTTGGTGTGCCACAGCGTGGCCGGGTTGCCGTCGATGGCGTTGTCGTCGGCGCCGTTCTCACCTGTGGTCTCCTCGCTGTCGGAGTACACCACGCTCCAGTTCGCCTTGGAGATCGGTGAGCTGGCGCTGGTGCTGGCGCTGATGAAGGTCACCGTCTGGGCGGCGGTCGGACGGGTGTCACCGGTCGCACCGGAGTTGTTCCAGTTGCGCTGCGGCGAGGTGACCGCGTTGGAGGTAAGGCTGATCGACAGGCCGCTGTAGCGGTTGACCAGTCGGTAGGAACCGGAGGGGGTGTTGGTGCCGCTGTTCATGACGCGCTGGATGTGCCACTGCTTGCCGACCGACGGGCTGGAGCCGGCGGTGCCGAGGGTCAGTGCGGCGTTCCAGGCGCGGCCCGCGTCCGTGGTGTCGTTGACGCCGAGGGCCTGGCCGGAGGCGGCGTTGGTGATGGTGAAGAAGCCGTTGCCGGTAGGGGTGAACCTCCAGTGCTGCGAGGCGGATGTGGAGGAGGCCGTGGTGACGACTACCCCGGTGCCGGACTGGAGCAGGTAGCTTCCGTTGTCGGCCTTGATCTGGTAGGTGGTGGTGCTGTTGATGGGCGCCGCGGGCAGGTCGCTGGCGGCGGCGTTGATGGTGACGTTGGAGTACATCGCATAGGACGAGGAGGTGCAGTTGAAGCTGCAGTAGATCCGGAAGTCGCGACCCAGGAGCATGGAACTGGTCTTGCTGACGGAGTCAACGAAGAACCGGTACCAGGAGGCTCCGGTGGGCGCGCTGACGGTACCGATCTCGGTCCACTTCTGGGTGGTGAGGTCCTTGGTTCCGTACACGTGCAGGGGGCCGGCTGCGTTGACTTCGTTACCGGGCGTGCCGATGTACAGGTCGAGGTACGCGTTGTAGGCGATGTTCATGTACGGCAGCGGCGTAGCGGTGGGCAGTCGGCCGGCGGCACGTTGCTGGGAGACGGTGCCGGTGTTGGCGGGGTTGTAGACGTCGTTGATGTAGCCCGCGCTGGTGCCGTCGGAGGGAATGAGGGAGGCTTCCCGGCCACCGAGACCCGGCTCCGACCACGAACCGGCGTACCACTTCTGCCAGGAAGAAGGCGCCATCTTACCGGAGATCGGGGCGCGGGCGACGTGGCCGAAGTCGGCGCGGCCGCCACCGGACTTGTTGAGGACCTGCGTCATGTAGTAGACGTAGAAGTAGCCCGACGCGTAGTCCACGAAGAGACGTGGGTCGCCGTCACCGAAGTAGTAGGTCTGGTTCGGGAAGGATGCGGTGTCGCCGCGCTGGGTGCTGAACGGCGAGGTGATGACCTGGGCCTGGATGGTCCACGTGTTTCCCTGGTCGCTGGAGGTGGCGTAGTCGATCGAGTCGTAGTGCATGCCGTCGCCAAAGGGCTGCGGCGTGAACTCGTTGTGGACCAGGCCATACCAAGCGCCGGAGTCCGGGTCAACCCATACGCCCATGAGGTCGCAGTAGTTGCGCTGCGAGTAGCTCGTACGGTTGGGCGCGTAGGTGGACTTCAGTCCGGTAGGGCTGTTGTTGCAGCGGGTGGTGGTGTTGGCGTTGTCGGCGGCGTTGGTGATGCCCGCGGTGCTGTATGAGTCGAAGTTGCTGCCGGTGTAAAAGCTCCACTTGCGGCTGTCGTTGGGGCCGTAGAGCGCGTGCGCCTGTTGGAAGTAGAACTTGCCGTCCTTGTCGATGAACGGGCTCGCGGGCGAGTCGTCGGGGTTCGACCAGGAGCCGCCGGCGCTCGTCGTGATGGTGTATGACCCTGCCGCAGTTGCGGCGGGAGCGACGCTCGCTTCCGTCACGAAGAGTGCGAGCGGCAGCAGCATCGCGAGAGCAGCTCGCGTGCGAAGTGCCTTGATCGGTCTCACAGCGATCCTTTCTTTTCGGTGACTCCGTGCGAGAAGGGGAATGCACACCGCAGGTGCGGTCGGGGATGCGCTTCTCGCAGGGGATGTGGCTGGGAAGGTGTCCCAGCCTCTCGAGGGCCGACCCTCGATGTCTTGGGGCAGCGGCCGGAGCCGCCCGGATCACTTGCTGACGCCAGCCGTCATGCCTGCGATCAGCCGCTGGCCCAGCACGACGAACAGAACGAGCACCGGAACCATGATGATCACGACTCCGGCGAACATGCCGCCCCAGTCGGTGCCCGAGAACTGCTGCTGGTTGATGAAGGACAGCAGGGCGACGGGGAGGGTGCGGTTGGCGGTGTCGGTCAGCAGGACTAGGGCGAAGAGGGTCTCGTTCCAGGCTCCGAGGACCTGGAGGATGAGAGCGGTGATGATCCCGTTGCGGGCCATGGGCAGGACGACCTGGAAGAAGGTGCGCAGCGGGCCGGCTCCGTCCATGCACGCGGCTTCCTCCACCTCAAGGGGAAGGGTGCGGAAGTAGCCGGTCAGCAGGAAGACGGTGAACGGCATGGCGAGGCCGACGTAGACGAAGAGCAGGCCTTGCATGCTGTCCAGGAGCTGCAGGTGAGTGGCGGCCTGCGCTTTGGCGAGCGTCACGTACACCGGGATGATGATGAGCTGGGCGGGGACGCCGAGACCGAGGGCGAACAGCAGGGTCAGGGGGCCGCCGACCTTGCGCTTGGTGCGGGAGAGGGCATGAGCGGCCGGTGCTGCGATGGCGACGGAGATGATCGCGGAGCCGACGGCGGCGAGAACCGAGTTGAGCACGGCGGCACCGAATCCGCCGGTCTTCCAGGCCTCGGAGTAGTTCCCCCACCGGGGGTGGGTGGGCAGGCCGACGGGGTTGACAAAGATTTCTCTGGTGCCGCGCAGAGAGGTGATCACCATCCACAGCAGCAGCAGGATGTTGCCCGCACACAGGGCGCGGATGGCTGCGACGCCGAGACTGGCGGGGCGTAGCCGCCTCAGGAGGTGATGCGCCAGGCGGGAGGCCGTCTGTTGCTGTCCGGTTACGGAGGCCCGGGTTGTCGCGGTCATGGTGGGTCCTTTTGCGGCCGGCGTTGTTTCAGGCGAGCTCGACGGCGTCGCGGCGCATCATCCGGTGCAGGACGACGGCGGCGACGGTGACGAGAACGAGGCTGACCAGGGCGGCTGCGGAGGCTACACCGAAGTCGCGGGTGGTCTTGGCGGAGAAGGCGCTCTCGTACACGTAAAGGGCGGTGGTGTAGGTGTCGTTGGGAGGTGCCCCGCTGACGCTGCCGCCGAAGACGAGGACCAGCTCGAACACCTTGATGGTGGAGATGGTCCACAGGATCGCGCAAACGGTGATGACGTCCCAGGACAGGGGGATGGTGACGTTCCAGAAGCTCCGCCAGGGTCCGGCGCCGTCCAGTTCGGCGGCCTCGTAGTAGGTGGGGGGAATCTGGTCGACGCCCGACATCAGCACGGTGGTGTAGAAGCCGGTACCGGCCCACACCGTGACCGCGATGATCATCTTCATCAGGTTCTGCTCCCCCAGCCATTTCGGCGGGTGGCTGATGCCGACGACGTCGAGCAGGGCATTGACGATGCCGTCGGGGCGGAAGAGTAGTCCGGTCATGACTCCGAAGACGAGCGGGTTGACCAGAACAGGGAAGAACAGCACATTCTTGACGAACTTGCGGTCGGTCATCTCGCGCAGGACTGCGGTGATGGCGAAGCTGATCACGAAGACCAGCCCGCCTCCGACCAGGAGGATCAGGGCGGTGTTCTTCAGAGAGGTCAGGAAGATCGGGTCGTGGAAGAGGTTGGTGTAGTTCTTGAAGCCGCGTGGCTCGATGGTGCTGATGCCGTCCCAGCGTTGGAAGCTGAGCCACGCGCTGAAGATGATGGGGGCGATGAAGAACAGGGTGAACATCAGCAGAGCGGGGGTGAGGAACGGCCAGAAGGTGCGCCGTTGGGTGCGTTCCATCGGGCTGCCCGTCGGACGGCGGTTACGCCGCCCGACGGATCGAACTGCAGAGGACATGGGGATCAGCCCTTGGCCTTCCAGTAGTCCGCGCTGGCCTTGGCGCCCTGGGTGGCGAAGTCCTTTGCACTGATCTTGCCGAGCCAGAGCTTGCTGAACGTGGTGGAAAGGACCTTGTTCTGCCAGTCGGTGTCCGCGTTCTCACCCGGCAGTCGCAGGCTGGTGTCGTTCAGCTGTGCGGCGACGTCCTGCAGTTCCGCCGGCGGGGCGACGTCCGTGCGAGGGGTGACGTTCTTGGCGATGGTGGAGATGCCACTGAGCTGGTCCTTGTTGAGGAAGAACGCGATGAACTTCTCGGCCGCCTTGGCGTTCTCGGAGCCCTTGGGGATCGAGAAGCCGATGGGCAGGATGTCGGTGGCGTTCCTGGTCGCATCCCCTGTGGTGGGGAAGGTGATGGACTTGAACTCGTAGCCTGCGGGCTTGAGCTTTTGCACCTCGCTGGGCAGCCAGCTTCCCATGAGGAAGAAGACCGACTTGCCGTTGACCCAGCGCCCCTGCTGCTCGGGGTACTTCGTGGCGTCGTACCCCTTGATCAGGTAGCCGTTTCTGACCAGGTCTTCGGCCTGCTGGGCGGCCTTGAGGACGACGGGATCCTTGAAGGCGGCACCTGTCTTGTCCGACGAGAGTGCCTCCAGGGAGCCGCCGTTCCGGTTGAGCAGGTAGTCGAACCAGTACTGGGTGGCCCATCCCTGGTCGGCGTCGGTGCCGATGCAGGCCTTGCCCTTGGCCTTGGCGGCCTTGCAGATGGCGAGGAACTCGTCCCACGTCTTCGGCGGGGCGGTGACCAGCGGGTCCTTGCCGTTGTAGAAGAGGGAGATCGTGATCGCCTCGTACGGCACCATCCACGGGGTACCGTCCTTGCCCCGGGGAAGCACGTCGAGGTACTTCTGCGGGATGACGTCGCTGATTTTCTTGCCGCCGCCGGCACCCATGGACATCACCGGCGAGAGGTCCTCGGCCTTGCCGTTCGCCGCGAGGACCGGCAGCAGCCTGTCGTAGCTCTGGTCGACCAGGTCGGGGGCCTTCCCGGACAGCATCGCGGGACCGAGCTTGTCGAGGACTTCGCGGCCCTGCCACTGCACGTCGACCTTGATGCCGGTCTTCTTGGTGAAGGCAGCGATGGACTTCTTCAACGCCTGCGCCTGAGGTTCGGTCTGGGTCCACATCGACCAGTAGGTGAGGTGCTTGGAGCCCGCGTCACCGTCGGGCCCGTCGGAAGTCGTCGAACAGCCGGTAGCTGCCAGAGCGGTGATCAGAGCCAGGGCAGCGCTCGCTCTGAGCGGCTTCGCGTATGGCATGGGGGCATCCTTCGAGGTGGTGCGGCCTGAGGGTCAAGAGTGCGTCGACGAAGAGGCGAGGCGCCCGCGAGGCGCGGGGATGAAGGGCCTATGTGGAGTCTGAGGTCCTTGCCGGTTCGGTTTAGTTCGTCTAAAGTTCGAACTAAGTAGCACGTGCCTCAGTGTCGAAGCACGACGCTGATAAGTCAAGGGCTGCGAAAGATGGCGTCAGCGCTTCTTGTGGCCCCGCACCACTCCATGATCTCGGGGCCGCAATCCGCGGCCGCTAAGGAAGCACGGGAAGGAAACTATGCCGCCCACCAGGCCCGCCAAACCGACTGTCAGCATCGATGCAAGCCGGGTGGCTGTCGTCAGGCGGTCCAACCTGGGCGCGATCCTCAAACTCCTCAGGGATCACGGCCCCCGCTCCCGCAGCCAGCTCGCCACGGAAACGGGTCTGCCCAAAGCGACCATCTCTACGCTCGTCGCCGAACTACTCGAGCGCAACCTGGTTAAGAAGGGCGAACTGACCCGCAACCAAGGACTGGGACGCCCCGGCCTGGCCCTCGCCCTGGACGGCCGCGGCGTGTGCGGGCTGGGTATCGAGATCGGCACCACCTGCGTGCGAGGGCTGGCCCTGGATCCACTGGGATCGGTGGTCTTCGAGGCCCAGCAGCCCCTCGACGCCGCGCGTCTCGGAATAGAGGAAGTCTTCGACATCACCGGAGACCTCGCCCAGCAAGCACTAGCCGAAATCAGCTCCCGCGGTATCCAGCCGCTCCGGCTGTGTCTGGTCACTCCAGGCACCGTGGATCCAGACAGAGGCGATGTGGTCTTCGCCGCCAACGTCGCCTGGCACAGCGTCCCCGCCCTCGCCATGCTGCGTCAGCGCATCGGCAGGCAGAGCGTCGACCTGCGCATCGAAAACGATGCCCACGCCGCCTCGCTGGCAGAACTCACCGCCAGCGCAGCAGGGACGGCGAATCTTCTGCTGCTGACCGGCGAGAGCGGTGTCGCCGCCGGCGTTCTCATCGACGGCAAACTCACCCGCCTCAACGGTGAAGTCGGCCACGCCCCGCTCGGACCCGTCGACAGGGTCTGCGCATGTGGGCGCCTGGGCTGCTGGGAGACCGTGGTGGGGGTCAACGCTCTCCTCAGCCGGGTCGCCGACGCTGACGACCCTGTCCGCGATCACACGGTGAGCTTGGAGGAGCGCCTGGCAGAGGTGCGCAGGCGCGCCGTCGCCGGTGACGCCCGAACCCTGGACGGGGTTCGCTACGTCAGTGACCATCTGTGCCACGGACTGAGTGTCCTGACGGACATCGTCGGCCCTCACGTGATCGTCCTGGGCGGCTACTTCGCGTTCCTCAGCGACTACTTCGTCCCTGCTGCCCAGACTGCCCTGGATGCCCGGGTGATGACGCCGACCATGGCATCGACCCGTGTTGTGGGCTCCAGCCTCGGTTTCGCCGCCGCGGCGCGAGGTGCGGCCGAGATCGCCCTGGAAGCACTGTTCGATGACCCCACCCTGGTGACGTCACCCAGTGGTGCCTGACGGATCCGCACACCAGCCCGCCTCCACGTTCAAGGACGCCGTATGAGTGAACTGCGCATCACCGATGTCACGATGCCCACCGCCTCCCTCGGCCCGGTCAATCCGCTTCCTCCGCTGTTCTCTTCCCTGGACACCCACAATGTGGCCGATCCCGGGGGCGCGGACCCGGAGATGCGCCGCAACATCGCCTACGGCCGGGTGCGCCACGTGCTGCCCTACCTGATGCAGGACGGCTACTCCCGTGAACTGACCCCGCAACCCCACCGGGCAGCGGTTCTGGAGAACAAATATTTGCGCGCCACGTTCTTGCTGAACGTCGGCGGACGCCTGTGGTCTCTCGTACACAAGCCGACCGGCCAGGATCTGGTGTACGCCAACACCGCCTTCCAGCCTGCGAACCTGGCACTGCGGGATGCGTGGGTGGCCGGGGGCGTGGAGTGGAACTTCGGAACGATCGGCCACAGCACCACGACCAGTTCTCCCGTGCATGCCGTGGAGGCCCGCCGTCCAGACGGCACGGTGGTACTGCGCATGTACGAGTTCGAGCGGATCCGGCGGGCTGTGTTCCAGATCGACGCCTGGCTTCCGCAGGACTCTGAGGTCCTGTTCATCCACGTGAAGATCGTCAATCCGAACAGTGAGGACATACCGGTCTACTGGTGGTCCAACATCGCCGTACCTCAGCGCCTCGACACGAGGGTTCTGGCTCCCGCGGACGCAGCCTGGCAGTTCACCTACGACCGGTCGATCCGCGGGGTGCCGATCCCCCAGCATGACGGTGTCGACCGCACGTACCCCAGCCGCGCAGATGCTGCGGCCGACTACTTCTTCGATCTCAACCTGAACCGGCGGCCCTGGATCGCCGCACTCAACGGCGACGGTGCCGGTCTGGCGCAGGCATCGACGCGGCAGCTGCGAGGGCGCAAGCTCTTCGTGTGGGGACAGCACCGCGGCGGCAGACGCTGGCAGGAGTGGCTTTCCCCGTCCGGGGCGTCCTATCTCGAGATCCAGGCCGGTCTGGCCCGGACCCAGTTGGAGCACCTGCCTCTGCCGGCAGGCACCACTTGGTCCTGGCTGGAGGCCTACGGACGGGTCACCGCGGATCCGGTGGCCGTTCACGGCGACGACTGGGACGCCGCCAGGACTGCAGCCGAGTCCGCCGTCGACCAGCTGGTGAGCGCCGACCGCATGGCGGCCGAGGCGAAACATGCCCGTGACTGGGCTGATGCGGCTCCGACAGTCGTGCTGCACATCGGAACCGGCTGGGGTGCCTTGGAACGGCATCTGCGGTCCCACACCGGCGGCTCCCCCCTCGAGCTGCCGGCCACTCCGTTCCTCGACAGTTCCCTGGGCGCCGAACAGGAGTCGTGGCTCGCGCTGCTGTACCAGGGACGGCTACCTGCCTCGGACACGGCACCCGAGTCGTACCAGACGGACCCCGCCTGGGTGCCCTTGCTGAAGGAATCTGGCGGCTACCTGGCCGACCTGCACCTGGGAGTGCTCAACGCCGCCAACGGCAACCTGGACGAAGCCTCAGTGGCCTGGACACAATCCGTTCTGATGCGGCCCACCCCGTGGGCCTGGCGCAACATAGGGATGCTCGCCGCGCACGACGCAGAGTGGCAACTCGCGGCCACCTGCTATCGGCACGCCTACACCCTGTCCCCACGGACACTGCCCCTGCTGCACGAACTCGTCGAAGTACTGCTGAAAGCGGGCCAAGCCCGTGCCGCGCTGGGATACATCGACGCGTGGTGCGCGGAGAACGAGAGTGACGGCCGTCTGCGGCTGCTGGAGGCCCGAGCCGCGTTGGAGGACGGTCTCCTCGACCGGTGCCGCGCCCTGCTCGAGGACGGCATCGAGGTGCCGAACCTACGTGAAGACGACACCTCTCTCAGCGACCTGTGGAATCACTGTCAGCGCGCCCTGGCGACGTCCGGCCAAGCCGACGGCGAGGCTCTGCCCGTGCCCGAGCACTATGACTTCGTGATGAAGCCCGAGAGCGGGTCTGTCCAGTGAACGGCTCTGTCTCGCATTCGGCGGTGACAGTGCGTCATCGTTGATGTGCCTGGTCCGAGCTCAGAGGAGAGCAGTCGCAGACGCGTCGTCGAGCGGACCGTGCACGGTGTCGACGGTTCGCGTCACCCATGTTGGCCTGGGGGTGTTACTGCCAGCCACGGCAGCTACTTACCGCTACCACCGAGAGCGAGACAGGGCCAAACGTGGGTGCATCCACAACGCTGTGCGTACCGCAGAGATCATGAAGCGTCACGACCCCGCGATGTCTACGAGTTCAACCTGAGCCTGGATCCACCGCGCGATAAGCGGTCTGTGGACGGAGAAAAAGGAAGAGGTGCCTGATGACCTGGGATGATGGGAGTTCCTACGCCCTCATCAGTCCCACGAAGCAAGGCACCTCGTAAGTGAAAGTCTCCCACAGCCCGGCGACGCTGTTCGCCGCCTTCGACGACCCCGACCTGATCGCGCACGCCGGGCTCATCCCGACGATCCGGCTGGCCGAGCGGTGCGGTCTGCCCCGGTTGGTGGCCGAGAAGGTGAAGCTGACCGGCGCGAAGAACGGTGCCGGTACGGCAGCCGACGCAAAGGCCCTGTCGATCGTCGGCGGCATGATCGCGGGGGCGGACAGCATCGACGACCTGGACGTGCTGCGCCACGGCGGCCTGCCGCGCCTGTTCGGCGGGGTTCGCGCGCCGTCCACGCTCGGGTCGTTCCTGCGCGCGTTCACCTGGGGTCACGTACGCCAACTGGAGTCCGCGACACGGGCGTTCACCTGCAATCTCGCGGCACACACCGGCTTGGTCCCCACGACGGACGAGGTGGTGTTCGTGGACATCGACTCCAAGGTCAAGCAGGTCTACGGGCCGACCAGGCAGGGTGCCTCTTCCGGCTACACCAAACAGCGCGGCCTGCACTTCCAGATCGTCACCGTCAAGACAGGCACCTGCGCGCCGGTGATCGTGGCAACGAGGCTGCGCAAGGGCTCGGCAGGCTCCGGCAAGGAGCAATTGTCAAGAGTTGTGGTTCGGGTGACGCGTGATCAGGCAGCGGCGATCTCTGCGCGCTCGACCAGGACGCCGTTTTCGAACGTGGCGCCCGCGCAGACCAGGGCGACGAGGTCGGCTGCGGTGACCGCGCGCCAGCGGGCCTGGGCGGACTCGACCAGCTCGAACACCATCGCGAGGGCCGCGGCCGGGCTGCCCTGCCCGCGGGTGACCTTGGTGCGGAGCTTGACGGTGGAGAAGGTCAACTGGATCGGGTTGGTGGTCCGCAGGTGGATCCAGTGCTCGGCCGGGAAGTCGTAGAACGCCAGCAGTTCCTCCCGGTCGTCGGTGATCTTCACGACGGCCTTGGGGAACTTGGCGCCGTAGGTGCGCGCGAACGCCTCGATCACCTTCTCGGCGTGCGTTCGGTCCTCGGCGTTGTAGATCTCCTGCATCGCCTTCGTCGCGCCCGGCTGTGCGACTTCGGCAGGTGCTGGTGAACATCCGGGCCTTGTCGACCCAGCACCTCTGGTGGCGGGCGGCCGGGAACACCTCGGCCAGCGCTTCCACCAGACCCATCGCGCCGTCGCCGACGACCAGTTCGGGATCACGCATGCCCAGCGGCGGCAGTAGCACCAGCAGTTCGGCCCACGACTCGGTGGACTCGCGCAGCCCCTCGGCCAGCGCGATCAGTTCCTCGGTGATCAGGCGCACGCCCATCAGCACCAGGAACAGCAGGAGTGCGCCTGCCGGCGACCTTGAGGTACACCCATCACCCACACGTACACGTCGTGGGACTGAGCGAGGTCGCGCTGCTGGAAGGCGGCGTGGTCGTCGCTCCACTGCTTCGTAGCCGGGTCACGGTCGCCGGCGACAGCCCAGGCCGACTGCCGAGGAACTGCTCCAGCGCGGCGAATTCCCCAAGGAACAGTCCATGCAGGTCGAGCAGCGGCAGCACCTCGCTGACCTTGGGCGACTTGCGGCACCACGGCGGCAGGATCTTCGAGGAACCGTCCGCTCGCCGGTGGCCGCATCCACCCGCTTGTCGTTCACGCGCGGGCCGGTGACCTCGACGGGACCGGCCACGGTGGTGACAGTGCGGGCCGGTGGCGGCCGTTGCGCACCACCAGGCGACGCCCCGCCTGGTGCGTCTCGGCGACCAAGCTCGGCTATGTACTGGTTGAGCTACGGCTTCCCGCGCGGCGAGCATCCGCCGGGCGCCCTCACGGACGATCTCGTCGATCAGGGAGCCGAGCTGGTCGACCATCGGCATTGACTACGCTCGGCGCGGGGCTTGCCTTCCCGACCCGCGCTGCGAACGCGGGCCTACTCGGTGACCATCAAAGGATCATTCGGGAAGGTACGCCCTCCGCGTTCCTCCCGGGGTCGATCCACAGGTCTTGAGCATTGCTCTCCGGCAAGGGCGCCGCGTCACTGCTGCGTGAGGCGCTGGCCACCGTGCGGGCGATGGGCATCACCGCGCAGGTCATCGTCCGCGCCGACTCCGCGTACTTCTCCCACAAGGCCGTCGACGTCTGCCGCAAGGCCGGCGCACGGTTCTCACTCGCGGTCGCGGTCAGGAAGAAGATCCGCCAGGCCATCGCCGCCATTCCCGAGGACGCCTGGACACCGATCCAGTACGCCGCCGCCGTCTGGGACGCCGAAGAAGAACGCTGGATCTCCGACGCCGAGATCGCCGAGGTCCCCTTCACCGCGTTCACCAGCAAGAAGAAGGCGTTCCACACCACCGCCCGGCTGATCGTGCGCCGCGTGAAGCGCCTGAACCCGAAGAGCGTGCCCGAGGGGCAGGCCGAGTTGTTCGGCGTCTGGCGCCACCACGTCATCTTCACCGGCAGCCCGTTCGTCCTGGCCCAGGCCGAACCCATGCACCGTGAACATGCCCAGGTCGAGCAGGTCTTCGCCGACCTGGAAGACTCCGCGCTCGCCCACCTGCCGTCGGGGAAGTTCACCGCGAACGCCGCCTGGCTCACTCTCGCGGCCACCGCCTACAACCTCACCCGGGCCGCCGGCTACCTCGCCTCCGTCTTCCACGCCCGGGCACGGACCGGCACCATCCGCCGTCACTTGGTCCACGTCCCCGCCCGGATCGCCACCGGAGCCCGCCGCCTCACCCTCCACCTGCCCCAACTCTGGCCCGGGTTCCGCAGTTGATGTAGTGGGATAGTCCGTGAATTCGGGGGTTGACGTGCGGAAACGCGCCCTCGGCTGGTGTGACGGCGTGTATCTAGGGCTGGTGGTTCGTACTGGTCAGCGGCTCGCGGGGGTGAGCTGGTAGATCCGTGGCGGTGGGTCGAGCTTGAGGGCGTGGAGCAGGTCGCGTTGTGGTTTGGTGATCTCGGTGCGCTGCTGGAAGGTGCCGGCGGGGCCGGTGAAGGTGCCGAGCTTGATGCGGTCGAGTTCGTGGCGCAGGTTCGGCCAGGTCTGCCCGGTGTGGGTTTCGGCGATGCGGGCCAGGAGCAGGGCGAGCCAGCAGAGCAGAACGTGAGCGCGGATGCGTTCTTCCTTGCGGTGGAACACCGGCCGCAGGTCGATGACCTGCTTCATGTCCCGCCAGCCGCGTTCGACTTCGAGGAGCTGCTTGTAGCCGAGCGCGATGTCCTCGGTGGTCATCTTGGGGTCGGAGGTGCGCAGCAGGTACTTGCCGTCCAGGTTCTCCTCGGCCTTGATCTTCGCGGCGTCGATGCGCAGCAGCCCGCCGGGCGTGACGCGCAGGTAGCGGTTGAGTCCGGGCTTGGTGGAGATCACCCCGCGCAACTCGGCCCGCCTGGTCGGCGTGAGCTTGTCGGTGTTGTCGATCAGCTCGGTGAGGTGGGCGACGAGGCGGTCTCTGACCTTCGCGTCGCGGTCGGCGGCCTCGGGGTTGAAGCAGATGACGAACCGTTCGTCCTCACGGATGCGGACCTCCTTGACCCTCAGGTTGGCGCGGACGTCCTGGTAGCGGCCCTGGCGGGCCGGCGCCTCGGTGGCCTCGGCCGACCCGGAGCGCAGCTTCTCGCCGATGATGTAGTGATGGTCGCCCGTGCGCAGGTGGTGGCGGTTGCGTTCGGAGGCGAAGCCGCGGTCGGCGACCCACACGATCCTGGAGAGGATCCAGTTACGCATGTCGTCCTTGACCTGCCGGATCAGCGCCGATGTGCCGCTTCCTGGACCGGCTTGCCGGCCACTTCGACCACAAGGTCCACCTCGTGGTCGACGGGCACTCCGCCCACCGCTCCAAGAGGGTCCGCGACTGCCTCGCCGCCCACCCCTACGACGTCGAACTGCACTTCCTGCCGCCGTACTCGCCAGAGCTGAACCCTGACGAGCTGGTCAACGCCGACCTCAAGCACAGCCTGCCCCGGCAGCACCGAGCCCGTGACCAGGCCGAACTCGCCGCCGAAACCCGCCGCTTCTTCCGCAGACGCCAGCGCCAGCCACACATCGTCCGCGGCTACTTCGGCGGCCCACACGTCCGCTACGTCCTGGACGAGAACCCCATGAGTTTCTGATCAATAGTAACAGGCTGAGCACTGATGCAGGTAATTCTACGCTGTGCCGCCGGTCCTGCAGGTCTCACACTGTTTGCCAGTGTCTGTGAGCAACTCAAGCTGCCGGCATGCCGACTTGGGCCGGTTCCGTTGTAGCGAGAGCTGACTCACATACGCAGCCCGCAACGAGAAGAGAACGGATCACCACCCATGGTTTTCAGAGGAAAGATCGGCCGCGCGGTGGCGGCGCTTGCGGTTGGGAGCGTCATCGCGATCGTGCCGCCTGCCCTGCCGGAAGGCACTACGGCCTCGGCGGCCCCCTGCCCGAAGTCTGGCTGCGGATGGTCGGCGACACAATGGCAAAATTGGCGACAGAATAACCCGAAGGCGGCGAAATTCTTCGACGTGCTGGACTGGATGGTTACCATCGCCAGTTTCAGCCCGGCGGGTCCGGTTCCGGCGAGGACTTTCGGTAGGGCGTTCGGCCATGTGGGCACCGCGCGACCGATCAATGGGATGGAGCTGCCGGTTCGATGGCTTCCTGAGCTGGAGACCGTCGCGGAACGGGCGCTCGGGGAGGTCAATGAAGCCTTCGACATTCTGGACGAAGCCGCCGCCGGTCCAGGCCTGACCGGGGAGCAGGTTCAGCCCGAGCTGGATATAGCGCGAGCAGACGCAGAGGCCCTGGCCCAGGACCTGCTATCGGTGTACGACGGCACCGCGACGGCCGACATGATCGAAGCCGACCTCGCCAGGAAGATCCAGTCGGCGGCCGCCGATTTGCTTCGGGAAGCCGTGGCCATCAGCGATGCCTCCGCAGAGGGGGCGGTGCCCACGTACGACCAGATCGGATCATTCGACGGCGACTCCTCGGCCATGAGCGCGGACAACAAGGACCTCTGGAACGCGAACTGGCGCGAGGAGGTGGTCACCGAGGTCAAATCGGAGAGCGGGCAGCTCGGCAAGAAGAACAAGGCCATTGCGAGGCTCCTCGAACCCAACGGGAGGATCGGCAAGGTCCCCGGGGCCGCTGACACCTACACGAAGCTGGTCGGTGACTTCGCGGACTCGCTGGCAGACCCCACCAAGCCCGCCGCCGATGCCACGGTGAAGTTCGACAATCTCCAGAAGGAGTTCGCGGAGCCAAATAAGCAGGGCGTGGAGATGACGTACCTGCCCAAGGGCAACCTCGACAATGTGCGGGAGGCGATCGCGGCCAAGCGGATGTTCGAGGCGGGGATCACCGATTTCAAGCCGGGTGAGCCGGTCAGCGGACTGACGCCGGACTACGTGGCCACGGACGGGACCTTCCTCGGAGACGCCGTCCGCATGTCCGGGCAGAGGACTGCGGATGCCTTCAAGAGCGGTATCAGGGCAAAGATCGGCGAGAAGGTGGCGGTCTACGCCGAGAGGACCGGCAAACCAGTCCGGGTGGTGATCGACGCATCCGGCAACCCAGCCCTTGCCGGCAGCAGCCTCACTGACTTCCAAAGCCTCGTCTCCGCCGGCGTGCAATCGGCACCCTCGACCACCACGGCCAAACTCAAGGACGTCGTGGTCCTCGGGCCCGGCGGCATGCTCGCGCAGACCGATCCCACGGGAAGAATACTGACCTCCGCGCAGGCTGTACGGGCGAAGCGTTCACACGACCACATGAACCCGTCGCTCCCGACGGCATGGCTCATCGACCAGCACAGCGGCAAGTGCCTGGGAGCCAGCAGCGCCCAGCCATTCGCGCCCTGGACACTGCAGCCGTGCGACCGGACGTCGGCGAAGCAGATGATCACGCTCACCACGAGAGGGCAGCTGAGAGTCTTCCGCGGAGACGACGCACTGTGCGCGGCGCCGAACGGTACCCACCTGAGCGCGCCCGTGTGGAGCCGCTCCTGCACCCTGCCGCCGTCGCAGGCGGGGCTGACATGGAGAGTCGACACGGCCGGGCACATCACGAACACCCAGACCGGTCTGGTGCTGGACGTGTACGAAAACCGCACCGACGACGGCGCCCCGGTGACCGTCTACAAGTCCTCGAACAAGAGCCGGGATTCGAATCAGAACTTCGACTTCATCACCCGGACCACCGACCAGCCAATGCCGCTGGTGAACCCGAGCACCGGAAAATGCCTGACGGCCCCAGACACCGGCGGCTGGGACGAACGGATCGTCATGAAGACCTGCGACGGGTCCGCCGGACAGCGGTTCACATACAATTCAGAAAACAGGCATATCGAGGTCAACGGCGGCCGTGGCCTGCAGTGCCTGAATGCTAGCTGGACTGCCGCCACTATTTTCAGCCGGGCTTCGGCTCATGTAACGCTTCGAGACTGCAGCCGCTACGCTGATAAGTGGAACTTCAATGCCGACGGCACCATGAGTAGCTGGTACATTCTCCAATCTCGGACCGTGTGCATGGACATCACCGGCGATAGCCGTCGGGAGGGAGCGGAAGTCGGGTTGTACGACTGCCACGCCAACTATCACAACCAGCGTTTCACCCAGTTCAGTCTCACTTCCCTGTGAATTCGCCGAGGGGAGGTGCCCAGGACCCCGGCAGGGCGGTTGCAAAGTCGCGGTGATGTCGTGAGTGTGCAGGTCACGGCGGTGTGACGATGCTGGGAGCGCGCGCGACCGGACGCAACGAAGCTCCGTTGTGGAGGTGACCTTGCCAAGTCGCCTGCGCCCAACGGAGCTTCGATGTGCCGCCTGAGGTTGAAAGGGTGGGGTGACAGCGGGCGTTGGCGGTGCTACATCCTCGTTATGAGGTACGCGGACGGCGGCGGTCTGACCGCTGCAGGGCGGGCGAAGCGTGAAGCTGTGCGCTTCGAGGCCGCGGAGATGTTCGAGCAGGGGGTGCGGCCGCCGGAGGTGGCCCGCCGGATAGGGGTGTCGCGGAAGTCGGCGTACGCCTGGCACGCCGCCTGGCGCCAGGGCGGCAGAGCGGCTCTGGTGTCCAAGGGGGCCGGTGAACCGCCCCGGGTTCGGTAGAGATCTCAGATTGTGGTGATGACCTGGGGTTTCTTGAGTTCGGTGTAGTAGTTGGCTTCGTATTCGACGGGCGGGATGTGCCCTATCTCACCGTGGAGTCGGTAAGGTCAGCCCGGGGCGCGGTACTGGCCTTTCGACCAGCCCGTTTCCCCGGACCGCCTTCCGAACCCGCCGTGCGCCTCGTCAACGCAACGGGCTCTCCACAAGCCACATTTCGGGCCGTGTCCGGGTCCTCATACTGTCGCCAGCGGCCAGGGTGAGGGAATTCTTGATCCCCGGTAGCGGTACCGCGTAGTGCGTACCTTTGCCGGGTCAAATAGCTCCCGCTCCTGCCCTCTGGGCCACCATTGAGGTTTTCTCAGCGGTGATCACTTCCAGATTCCGTTGAGGACGAGGGCGGCGCGGGCGATGTCGCCGATCCGGCTGGGGCTGAGCGTGACACGTTGCAAGGTGCGCCATCGCTGCTTGAGCTCGGCGGCGGTCCGCTCGCCCAGGGCCCGGACATGCCGCAGCCACATGTTGAGCATGCGGGTATCGGTGTGAAGCGCCTGTTCGGACTTGCCTCTTGGGCGGCGGACCGGGATGCGAATGCCGATGCCCGCGCCGATGTAGCCCTTGTCCGCCAGGGTCGGCAGGCCCTCGGCCGCCGCCTTGTACAGGGCGGGCAGGGCGTGAATACGGGCGGCGGCGATGTCCGGGGTGGAGCCCGGCTCGACGTCGGAGGCCCACAGCGGGGTGCCGTCCGGGGCCGACAGGAACTGGATGTTGCCGCCGAACGCCTTGTGCTTCTGGCTGAACCACAGGTCATTCCCGTTGTCCCGGACGCCGGCGAGGCGGTCCGATTCGATCAGCGTGCCGTCCAGGACCCCGTGCGTCATGCCCTCGCGCCGGCAGCGGGCGAGGACTTCGTGCAGGTCGGGGGCCTGGTAGGCGAGGACGTTGATGCCCTCGTGCAGGTAGCGGTAGCCGGTGGCCTGCGAGACCCCTGCATCGCGGGCCAGGCAGTGCACGCAGCCGCGCTCACGGAACCAGCGCAGCACCAGCACCGCCTGCCGGAACGGTCCGAGCGCACGCGAGCCCTTCGGCGTGCCGATCTGCCGCCGGTGGGCGGCCAGCAGCCGGGCGAGGAACTCGACGACGTGGCGCGGGACGTCGAGCGTGGCAACATAGGTGACCAACGTGAAGCCTCTGGTTCAACGGACGATCTTGTGAGCAGGGCTTGGGCGAGTTCCGGGGTCGGGCGGTTGGTCGGGCGTGACCGGTTGGGGTGCATAGCGGAGCAGGCACGGGCTTCGTGATCATTGGGGTGTCGAAGCTCAACGATCATGAGGTGGCCCGTGCCTGCCGCTGCATCTTCTCTCATCCCGCCGGTGCTGGTGAAGCTGGGTCCGCTGGATGCCAGTCAAGTCGCTGACCTGCGTCCCTTTCTGGAGCGGGTGTCCGACCCGCGGGCGAGGCGGGGCCGCTGGTACCCGCTGACCGCGATCCTCCTCGTCTGTGCCTGCGCGGCCGTCTCCGGAATGAGGAGTGTGGATGAGATCGCCGAGTGGGCGGCACGGGCCTCGGACACCGTGCTGACGGCCGTCGGAGTCCGCCGGCACCCGCTCAGATGGCGCCGTGCCCCCTCGCGGACCACGATCGGCCGCGTGCTCGCGGCCGTCGACGGTGACGCCTTGGACCAAGCGGTCGGCGCCTACCTCACCGCCCGGAACACCGCGGGAACAGTCTCGGGGAAACGACAGGTGATCGCCGTCGACGGCAAGTCACTGCGAGGATCAGCCCGCCTGTCCGCCGGCCGCAGACACCTGCTCTCCGCCGTCACTCACCACCGGGCCCTGACCCTCGCCCAGGCCCAGGTCGGAACCAAGACGAACGAGACCGCGCACTTCCGGCCCCTGCTCGAACCGCTGGACCTGACCGGCACCGTCGTCACCTTCGACGCCCTGCACTCGGTCAAGGCGAACGTCACCTGGCTGGTCGAGACGAAGAACGCCCACTACATTGCCATGATCAAGCGGAATCAGCCGACCGCCCACCGGCAGCTCACCGCCCTGCCCCGGCCGGACATCGCCGTCCAGCACACCGCTTCCTCTGCCGGACACGGCCGCCGGGAGTCCCGCTCGATCAAGACCTGCGGCATCGCCGACGAACTCGGCGGGATCGCCTTCCCCCACGGCCGCCTCGCCCTCCGCGTCCACCGACGCCGCAAACAGACCGGCGAGCGCGAGAGCCGCGAGACCATCTACGCCGTCACCAGCCTCGACGCCCACCAGACCACCCCGGCCGAACTCGCCGCCGCCGTCCGCGGCCACTGGGCCGTCGAGACCCTGCACCACGTGAGAGACGTGACTCAGGGAACTTGATCAAGCCCTGGTGAAGTAGCCGGCGTCCGGTTTCAGGACCAGGGTCTGCGACCCGTCCTGCGCGGTGTCGACCTTTGTGGCGACCCTGGCCTGATGCTTCGACTCGCCGGACTTACGGTCCGTGGAGGAGTCCCACATCATCGGCGCGGGCGCCTCGGCGACCAGCTTCCCGGCCATGTCCTTCAGCAGCAGGTGGCCGGAGTCGGCCACCGACAGCAGAAGCCCCTTCAGCCGCATGGATATGCGGTACTCCAGCGGGCCCTCGGGCGCCTTGTCCATCGCCCCCAAGAAGGCTGCTGAAAATCTGGTGTTCTGGCCCCGGCTCGGTGGAGTCGGGGCCAGTCTTGTAGGCATGCAGGGGGAATGGGCCGGGGAGCCGGTCGGGCCGGATGTGTGGGAGACGTGCCGGGAGCTGATCCCGGCGGGGAGTGTGTTCGCGTTCCTGGCCGAGCACCGCGAGGTGCTGTTCCCGGCGGAGATGTTCGCGGACATGTATCCCTCGTCCAACGGCCGTCCGAGTCTGCCGCCACAGGTCCTGGCCGCGACCGTGGTGCTGCAGAGCCTGCACGGGCTGTCGGACTTCGAGGTCGTTCAGGAATTGCGGTGTGACCTGCGGTGGAAGGCCGCTTGCGGGCTCGGCCTGCACGACACCGCGTTCGATCCGTCGTTGTTGACGTACTTCCGGCGCCGCCTGCGCAACTCGGCCGATCCGACGCGGATCTTCACCAAGGTCAAGGAGGTCGTGGCCGCGACCGGGGTGCTCAAGGGCAAGCAGCGGCGGGCGCTGGACTCCACCGTCCTCGATGACGCGGTGGCCACCCAGGACACCGTCACCCAGATCATTTCCGCGATCCGGCGGGTGATCCGAGAGGTTCCCGGCGGCCAGGAGACGGCCGGCCGGTGGTGCACGGCCCACGACTACACCAACCCGGGCAAACCGAGGATCGCCTGGGACGACGAGACGGCCCGCGCCGCGCTGGTCGACGCGCTGGTCACCGACGCCCTCAACCTGCTCGGACACCTGCCCGAGCAGAACCTGGGCGAGAAGGCGGCGGACGCCGTCGGCCTGCTGGCCCTGGTCGCCGGACAGGACGTGGAACCCGCCAAGGACTCCGACGGCCGCGACGGCCGCTGGCGCATCGCCAAGCGCACAGCACCCGACCGGACGGTGTCCACCGTCGACCCCGACGCCCGGCACATCCACAAGAACCGCACCCGCCACCAGGACGGCTTCAAAGGACATGTCTCCTTCGAGCCGGAGACCGCACTGTTCACCGCCGTCGCCCTGACCGGCGGCTACGGGCCCGGCAACCACGAGGCCGCCATCGCCGCCGACCTGCTGGCCGACGAAGAAGAGGGCACGGAGTTAACCGTGCTCGGCGATTCCGCCTACGGCACCGGCGAACTGCGCGAGCGCCTTCAAGGCCAGGGCCACACCCTGGTGATCAAACCGCCGCCGATCCGGACGGCCGTCCCCGGCGGCTTCACCATCGACGACTTCCGCCTCGACCTGGCCGCCGGCACCGCGACCTGCCCGGCCGGACACACCGCCAACCTCGGGCAGGTCAAAGCAGACGGCGCCCGCACCGCCCAGTTCAAACGCCTCTGCGCCGACTGCCCCCTGCGGGAACGCTGCACCACCTCCAAGACCGGACGCACCGTGAACGTCCACCCCCAGCACGAACTGCTGGCCGCCGCCCGCCACCAGGCCGCCACCGACCCCGCCTGGCAGGACGAATACCGCCGATGGCGGCCCCCCGTCGAACGCGCCATCGCCTGGCTCGTCGGCAAAGGCAACCGCAGAGTCCCCCACCGCGGCGTGATCGCCAACAACATCTGGCTCCACCACCGCGCCGCCGCCCTCAACCTCCGCCGACTGATCAACCTCGGACTCACCCGGACCAGCACTACCTGGCACCTCACCCCCGCCACCGCATAGGGAAAGGGGCCATCCGGCCTCAGGCCGGACAGCCCCCAACAAGATTTTCAGCAGCCTTCTAGATGACTGACGCGAGCGCCGTGTCCCCACCGTCGGAGACCGAGATGTCCGCGACCGCCACCTCAGGCTCCAGGGCGCTGCCCTCGTCGGCGAGCGTGGTGTCGATGTTGCGCCAGACCCCGTCGGCCTTCTGCCGGATCGGCGCCGCGTACGTCGACGTCTGTACCTGCCCGTTCGGCAGCGCGTATGTCGTCGCACTGGCCGAACGCTCCGACAGCACCTCGATCTTGCGGCCCTGCAACCGGGCCATCAGCAACGCCGCTGCCGTCGAATCAGCCGACAACGCAGCCAGCTTGGCAGACCTGTCGGCAACCGGCGCCTGCGTGGTGACGCGGTCCGCGGCGGCGAAGACCTGCGACACCAGTGCCGTCTCGGCCGCCAGCACGACAGCCACAGCCAGCGCGGTACGTCTCGGCGACCTGCGCGCGGCTCTCGCCCTTCCCCGTTGTCTCAGTCTCAACACGACTCCTGTGATCACGCCATGACACCTGATGTGCCATGGCGTGATCGTCAAGGGAGGAATTCGTGAAGATCACTCACGGCCCGCTCGCTCCGGCCGGAGCCCGGGGAAGCTTTACGCCGCCTTGTTCATCGACCTCTTGACGTGCGTGTGCACGGGTCACCTGGCCATCGGGGCGGCGGCAGTGTCTGGACGGTGGCCGCTTCTGGGCGGACGGACGTATGAGGGTGTCTTCTGGCAAAGGGTCAGTGGCTGTCGGCGTCGGGCCCTTCATCGAGCCGTCGAGCGCGTCGATATGGAAACGTGACCTCGAAGCCGGTGCTGCGTGAAGGGTGAAGAGGTCCTTGAGGCAGGGCGATCAAAGGAGTTGGTCGATCGCGCGTCGGCGCAGGTCAGTTGAGTCCGAGGAGGGCCGGCGGTCGCCTGTAGGGGCGGAGGGCTGTGGTTCGGAGTCCGACGGCGTTGTTCCCGGGTTCGGCATGATCCGCCGGGGCCGGCGGGTGTCGGTGAACACCGTCGCGAGGCTGACGGCGGAACTCGGGCCGGCCGCACGGAACGTCCGCCGACGCCGGTCACCGACCAGGCCGGACAAGCGGCCCGCGGCCCCGGACCTGGTACCCCTCGCCGCGGTACTCTTCGCGCGGCCGGAGCCGCGGGAGGTGTTCGCGGATCTGGTCGAGGGCCTGTTGCCGGACCTGGGCCGCGAGAACGGCTGGACCATGGCCGAGCGGGCCGGGCATGCCGCCCCGCACCGGATCCAGAAGTTCCTCGGTGAGGCGTACCGGAACGCGGGTGCGCTGCTGGTCGAGGTGCAGGACTACGGCGCTGGTCAGCTGGGTGACGCGCAGGCCACGCCGGTGCTGGACGACGCCCAGGTCGTCGAGAAGGGGACGCGGTCGGGCGTCGACGGGCGTTCCGTGCTTCGCCGAGGGCTGTGCTACCCGGTCGTGGAGATCACCGGGCTGAACTTTCGAGGTCACGGGGCGACGCGGGCGCCACCTCGAACCACGTGACCTTGCCGGTGGCGGTTCCGGCGCTGCCCCAGCTTGCCGCCAGTGCTGCGATGAGAGTCAGGCCCCGGCCGCATTCGGCGTGCGGCTGGAGCCCGCGCCGGGTGGGCAGCCGGTCGGCGGTGTCGGTGACCTCCACCCTCAGTCGGGCCCCTGTCCAACGCACCGACACCGAGCACGGTCCGGTGGTGTGGAGCACCGCGTTGGCGATGGCTTCGCCCGTCAGCAGTTCAAGATCGTGCAGTGTCTCGTCCGTGAGCGGGAGTTCCCAGGTGCGAATGGTCGAGAGGAGCAGCCGGCGGGCTATGGGTACGGCGGCCGGGTCTCTTGCGGGGACGCTGAGGGCGTGGAAGAGCGGCTGTGCGTGGTTGTCGGTCGTATGCGTGTGCCGCGCCTGCGAGTCTGTGTCGTCGGCCTCGGGTTCGTGGGCTGTTCGCCGTCGCGGCTCGGACGGCACCGTGGTCATGCTCATCTCTTGCCATCTCCCGGGGCTGGGGGCTTCGCTCTACCCTGACCGTGACAGTCGTCATGCGCCGGCAACAGGGGATGCCTGTGCTCTTAACATAGGTTTAGGGTCGAGTGGCAGAGATCACTTCTACGCTCGACTCGACGGCTCGGACCCCTGCCCTGGGGCATCACGCCCTGGGTATTCACGCCCTGGGTATGTACGCCCTGGCGGGACTTGAGGATCCGGCGTGCGAGGCACCGGGAGGCTCTGTGCGCATACTGCTTGTCGAGGACGACAACCGGGTCGCCGAGGCTCTGACCGGCTCACTGCGGCGCAACGGGTACGAGGTGTGGCGCGCGGCCAGCGCCGCCGAGGCGCTGGCCGCGCCCGCCGTCGACCTGGTCCTGCTGGACCTGGGCCTGCCGGACCGGGACGGCATCGAGGTGTGCCGGGAGCTGCGTGGCCGCGGCTCGGTCCCCGTCATCGCGGTGACCGCCAGAGGGGGCGAGCCCGACCGGGTGCGGGGGCTGCGCAGCGGAGCCGACGACTACGTGGTCAAGCCGTTCAGCGCCGCCGAGCTGCTGGCCCGTATCGAGGCGGTGCTCCGGCGCAGCATGCCCCGGCGGGCCGGGGAGGACCGGCTCGTCACCATCGACGGCCTCGAGATCGACCTGCCGCGGCGCACGGTCGCCCTGGACGGGCAGCCGGTGCCGCTGACCCGCAAGGAGTTCGACCTGCTGGCCGTACTGGTGCGCGCCGACGGCGCCGCCGTGCCCCGGGACCGCATCATCGTCGAGGTGTGGCACACGACGTACGACGGCATGTCGCGCACCCTCGACGTGCACATGGCCAACCTGCGGTCCAAGCTGGGGCGGGCGGGAAGCGTGGTGCGGACGGTGCGAGGCGTCGGCTACCGGCTCACCACCGCCGACGAAGCATCCCCGGAGGCTGCGTCGGACACCACGCCGGAGGTTGCGCCGTCCTCACCCCCGGGCCGCCCGCCCTCCGCCTCGCCGCCCGCGGCGGCCGAGGCCTGAGACAGCCGATGCGCCGCCGACTTCTCGTCATCGTCTTCGCCCTGGTCACGGGGCTCATCCTGGCGCTCAGCGTCCCTCTCGTCCGGGCCACCGCGGAGCACACGGTCCAGACGTCGTTCATCGGACGCGTCCAGGACGGCACCTGGTTCGCCGACATGGCCGCCACCACCCTCGAATCGGGACGGACCGACCGCCTTGAGGCGGCCGCCGACCGGTATACCGCCCTGTACGACTCCCGGGTCGTCGTCGTCGACGCGGACCGGGAGATCGTCGTCGCACCGCGCCCTCTCGACCTGGAGGAGCCGCGGGTCCAGGCTGCGCTGCTGCGTGCCCTGGCCGACCGGCCCGCCCGGCAGCCCGGCCTGATGTGGCCGTGGGACGAACGCCCCTTCGTGCTGGCTGAGCCGGTCAAGCGCGACGGCCATGTGCTGGGCGCCGTGCTCATCGTCTCGCCCACGGACCAGGCCCGCTCGCAGGTGGCCGACCACCTGACCCTCGTCACGCTGGGCGGCCTCGCCGCACTGGCCGCCGTGGTGATCGCGGTGGCCACGCCGGTGGTGCGGTGGGTGCTCCGCCCGGTTCACGAGCTGGACCGGGCCACGCACGAGGTGGCCCTCGGGCGGCTGAAGACCAAGGTCTCGGAGCGGACCGGCGCTCCGGAGCTGCGGCGGCTCGCCAACAGCTTCAACGTGATGGCGGACAGCATGCACGCCTCGCAGGAACAACAGCGCGCGTTCGTGGCACAGGCCTCCCACCAGCTGCGCAATCCGCTGACCGCGCTCCGGCTGCGCGTGGAGAACCTCGAGGACTACGTGAACGACCCACGTGGCCTGCACGAACTGCACATCGCCGCCGAGGAGGCCGACCGGTTCGGTGAGATCCTCGACGGGCTGCTGCGGATGGCCAGGGCGGAGGCGTCCGAGGCGGAGCGCGTTCCCGTGGACGTCACGGCCGTGGTCGCCCACCGGGTCGACGCCTGGCGCACGGCCTACGAGGCGGAGGGCGTACCCCTCACCACGCAGGTTCCGCAGGGGATGAGCGCGCTGTCGCTGCCCGACAGTCTCGACCACGCCCTGGACACCCTGCTCGACAACGCCCTCAAGTTCGGCAACGGCACCCCTGTGAGCGTCTCGGTCACCCGCGCCCCGGGCGGGGACAGCGACAACGACGAAGGCACAGGACAGGGCGGCGCGGTGGTGGACGTGACGGTGCGCGACGGGGGCACCGGACTGACCGCTGAGGAACTGGCCCGGGCAGGCGGGCGGTTCTGGCGCAGCACCCGTCACCAGAACGTCCGGGGCACGGGTCTGGGACTCGCCCTCACGCGCCTGATGGTCGAGGCGGGCGGCGGCGAACTGCGCCTCGCCGCAGCCGAGCCGCACGGCCTCGCGGCGACCGTACGGCTGCCCGCCGCTCCCCCGCCCCCGGGCACGACGGCCTGACCACGGTATGTGTCAGTGCTGGGACTCCCGGTACCACCGCTCCGCGCCCGGGTGCAGCTCCAGCGGGTAGGTGGCGATCGCCGTACGGCGATCGAGTCGACGGGCCTCTGGATGGTGGCGGATGAGGTCCTGCTGTCCCTCGAACAGCACCCGGGTCAGCCAGTACGCTTCCGCATCCGGCATGTCCGGCCGCACCACCAGGAAGTTCGGTACGCTCACCGTGCTCACGGCGCTCTGCTCGCCGTAGACGACGGCCGGCACAGTGGTCTCCGTGTACAGGTCACCGTAGGACCGGGTCAGGGGGCCGACCACGTCGCCGAGATCCACCAGGCGGATCGGTGTGGTCCGGCGCAGCTCCGTGATCGCCGCCGTGGGCAGGCCTCCGCTCCAGAAGAACGCATCGATCCGTCCCTCGGCCAGCGCGGACGCCGAAGCACGCACGTCGAGCCGCTCTCCCACGACGTCGCCGTCCGGAGAGAACCCGGCCACGTCCAGGATCCGCTCGGCGATGACCGCGGTGCCCGACCCCTCGGACCCCAGGGAGACCCGCCGCCCGCGCAGATCCGCCACGCTGCGCACCGGGCTGTCGGCGGGGACCACGAGCTGCACGTAGTTCTCGTAGAGCGCGGCCAGCGCCACCACCGGTACCGGCCCGGCGAACGGTGCGCGCCCGGCGACGGCGTCCGCGGCGGAGTCGGCGAGCGTGAAGGCCACCCGCGCCTCCCCCGCGCCCACCCGGCGCAGATTGTCGACGCTGCCCCCCGTGTACTGGACCGGGGCGGTCGCCTCGGGCAGGCTCCGCTCGATGAGCTCGGCGTATCCGCCTCCGTACACCGCGTAGACGCCACCGCGATTGCCGGTGGCCACGCTGATCTCCCCGGTCGGCCGAGGCGGCGCGTCGCTTCCGGAACATCCGGTGAGCAGCATCGCCATCAGAGCGACGGCGGCAGCGAGCGGACGAGCCACCGGCATGGAGGCCTCCCTGGACACGACGAACCCGGCTGACCGCGGGGCCGCCCCCACGGCCCACGCGATTCAGCCTAATCCCCGGGTGGCGGGGGGCCTGCCGTCGACTGCGTGCGGATGGCACCGGTGTGGCGGTCGTCGGGGTCTCGGATTCCGCGAGAGTGCCCTCGCGACGCCGTGACGCGAACGACTGTTCGATGCGTGGCCACCGGCCGGCCGGTAGCGTGCCGGGTCCCGTGCGGGAGATGCCCGCGCCGGTGTGCAAGCACGTGCCAGCACCACCTGGCGACCGCGAGCGAGCCGCGTGCCGGCTCACCGCCCTGGTGCGGGCTGCACGCTCTGGTCGACGAACTCGGCACGCTGGAGACGACGTTCACGGACTACGACCGTCTTCGGTTCGGTGGACCCACGTCCCGGGACTCCTGCACCGACGCCATGCGCGCCCGCTTCCCGCGCGGTGACCCGGATCCGACGGACCCTGTCGGCAGTGTGCGGGCGCCGGGCACGTGCAGACAGCGGGCAGGAGCCCTGCGCACGCGCCTCGCATCGCCGGTCAGGCCACCGAGGCGGCCTGGGCCTCGGGGTCAGACGGTTCGGGCGGCCGGGGGCCCTTCAACTGGGTCGCCACCACTGCCAGCGTCAGTGCCGCCCCGATGACGTCGGCCACCAGGTAGGGGCTGAGCAGCAGGCCGGTGGCCGCGACCGCCGCCAGCCGTTCGAGGGGGGTGGTCCTGCGCAGCCAGAAGCCCTCGATGGCCACGGCGAAGGCCAGCAGGCCGATGAGGCCGGTCACCACCGCGAGTACGACCTCGGGGACCGGTCCGTTGAGCAGGAGTGGTGAGTAGGCCATCAGCAGCGGGATCAGGTAGAGCCCCTTGGAGAACTTCCACGCCGCCACACTGGTCCGCATCGGGGAGGAGCCGGCGATTCCCGCTGCCGCGAAGCCGGAGAGTGCCACCGGTGGTGTCACGTTGGAGTCCTGGCTGTACCAGTAGACGATCATGTGGGCGACGATCAGCGGCACGCCCAGGTCGAGCAGCGCGGGACCGGCGAGCACGATCAGCACGATGTATGCGGCGGTGACGGGCAGCCCCATCCCGAGGACCAGCGAGGCGATCGCGATCAGCAGCAGGGTCGGCAGCAGGTAGCCGCCGCCCCAGCTCAGCATCATGCTGGAGAACTTCAGCCCCAGACCGGTCAGCCCCACCACCCCGACCACGACGCCCGCGGCCGCGGTGGCCACCGAGACGGAGAGCGTGTTGCGGGCGGCCAGGGTGAAGATCTCCCCGAACTCCTTCAGGCTCAGCCGGCTGCCGGCGCGGAGCATGGCCACCGCGGCCAGCGCGGCGGTGGCGTACAGACCGGCGAGCAGCGGCGTGACGTGCACCATGAGCAGGGTGACCAGCAGGACGAAGGGAGGCAGGAAGTGGAAGCCGCCGGCCATCACCTCGCGCAGCCGGGGGAGGTCTTCGGCGGGCAGCCCCCTGATCCCGTGCCGCCGGGCCAGGATGTCGACGAACAGGAAGATGACCGCGAAGTACATCAGCGCGGGGATGATCGCCACCTTGACGATCTCGACGTAGGGCACGCCGATCAGCTCGGCCATGACGAAGGCACCGGCGCCCATGATCGGGGGGAGCAGCTGTCCTCCCGTGGAGGCGGCCGCCTCCACTCCGCCGGCCTCGTGCGGCCGGTAGCCGACCTTCTTCATCATCGGGATGGTGAAGGCGCCCGTGGTGACCGTGTTGGCGATCGCGCTGCCGGACACCGAGCCCATGAGGGCACTCGCCACGACCGCTCCCTTGGCGGGGCCGCCGCGGTACTTTCCGGTGAGTACGTAGGCGATGTTGATGAAGAAGCTGCCGCCGCCGGTCTTCTCCAGCACCGCCCCGAAGAAGATGAACATGAACACGAAGGACGCGGCGACGCCCAGGGCAAGGCCGTATATGCCCTCCTGGAACAGATAGCTGTGGGAGACGATGCGCTGGACGGTGTACCCGCGATGGGACAGCAGACCGGGCAGCAGCGGCCCGACCCAGGCGTACACCAGGAAACAGGTCACCAGTGCGGCCATGAAGGTGCCGATCGCACGTCGGCACGCTTCCAGCAGCAGCACAACCGCCACGGCGCCCATGACCAGGTCGGTGGTGGAGGGTAGTCCGGTGCGGGCGACGATCCCGTCGTAGTCCAGAACGGGATACAGGCTCACGGTCACCGAGGCGAGCACGAGGAGAGCGTCGACGACGGCCATCGGCAGCCGTCGCGCCCACCGGCCCTTGCCCGCCGGCCGGGTGACGAAGACCAGCACCAGCACGAACATCAGGTGCAGAACGCGTTGCAGGTAGGAGTTGAGGCTCAGACTGACGGCGGTGTAGATCTGGAAGCAGCCGAGCGCGAGCGTGAGGGCGAGCACGCCGTGGCCGACGGCGGTCGCGGCCCGGCCGTTGCCCCATCGGGCTGCGGCGAGCCGGTGCCACAGCGGCCGGTCGTCGGCCGCTTCGGAGGCAGGCGCACTGTCGGGGGTGCCCGGGGCGATGGTCTGTCTCATAGCGCTTCGGGGCGCCCAGGGCTGACATGTCAGGGGGCGCCCTGCCCCTTTCTGGATCGCTGGGACGAGAGGGATGCCGGGGCCGGTACCGGGCAGGGGGTGGTCCGGCCGGCCCCGGCTTCAGGGGGACGGCAGAGGCACGCCGGGCCGAAGCCGGGGCTGCTGCGGGGGCCGACAACGACGCTGTCCCCGCAGGGATCTGACCGTCAGGGGCGGAGCCTGTCGGGGATCTGCACGCCCTTCTCCTCCGCGTAGCGGATGACACCGGGGTGCAGCGGGACCGGACTCTTGGCCAGGTTCTCCAGGACGAGGTACTCGGCGCCGGCCTCATAGACCTTGTTGAGACTGGCCACGTTCTCGTAGAGCGTGCGGGCCAGCTGGTAGCCGCGCTCCTCGGACATGTCGGTGGGGACCGCGACGACGTTCCACAGGGCGAGGGTCGGCACGTCCTCCTTGACCGTGCTGTAGGTGCCGCCCTTGATCGTGTGCTTGTTGTAGAAGGGGTACTTCTCGGTGACCGCAGCCGCCTCGTCCTCGCACATCGGGATCAGGTGCAGTGCGTCGGTGGCTTCGAGCTCGCGCAGCGATCCGTGGCCCTCCCCGACCACCCAGGACCCGGCGTCGATCTGCCCTTCCCGCAGGGCACGCGCGGTTTCGGCGTAGGCGTAGCGCTGACGTTCGATGTCCTTGTCGGGTGACATGTCCAGTGCCTCGAAGACCAGGTTGGTGGCCAGTTCGTTGCCGCTGCCGGGCGCGCCCACGGAGAAGCGTTTGCCCTTGATGTCGCGGAAGCAGTCGAGGCCGAGGTCGTCGTGGCGTGACTGGAGGGACACGGCGTGGTACACGTTCGGATAGAGCACCATCAGGGTCCGGGTCTTGACCGGTTTGCCGGAGAACTCACCCTGGCCGTGGTGGGCCTGATGGACCACGTCGCTCTGGGCGATGGCCATGTCGCTCTCGCCTCCGGCGATCAGCCGGAGATTCTGCACCGACCCCCCAGTGGTCTCGGCGCTGGCTTCGACTCCCTCGGCTTTGCGGTTGATCACCTCCGCCATCGCCCCGCCCATCGGGTAGTAGATGCCGGCGGTCGTGCCGGTGGCGATGGATATCCTCGCCGCGTCGCCGCCGTCGCTCCTGCCGGACTCGGCGGGCTGGCTGCAGGCGGCGGTCAGCAGCGTGATGCTCAGGCCCAAGGCGAGGCCGAAGCCGTATCTGCGGCGCTGTCGTCCCATGAAGCGCTCCTCGGTGTGGTGGGTTGTCCGTGACTCGGCTCACGAGCGAACGGTGGCTGGGACGGTACTGGTGCCAGGCTGGCCGACGAGCGTTCCGCGGTTCTTATTGAGCAACCCTTAAGGTTCGCACTCGCGACCGGTCCGCAGGCCGCTCCACGGCGTGCCGCGGCGCCTCCACGCCCGCGCGGGCAGAGCGGCCCCCGGCGGCCGGCCCTTCGCGGTCAGCCGATCGTTCGAGAGCTGCCCCGCCATCGGCTCCGCCGATTCGCGTCTGCCGTCCGGCATCAGCCCGCGCTGGTAGGTACGGCGACCTGGGCGACGAACCGCGCGGTGCAGTCGTCGAGCACATCCGCGCCCGGTCCGGCGGACACCGCAAGGCCCTCACTCACGTTCGGCAGGATGCCCAGTGGGGGGCGGAAGGTGCATACGGGCCGACGTCGACGCGGCCTGTCCGCCGAGAACCGGGCCACTGGCCGTGCCGTCGTCGGCGATCGTGAGCCGTACGAGTGCGGATGCGTGCACCCATCCGCCGACCGTGGCCCCACCACCGGGCCGGGTCCGCGCGAGCCGGTCAGCCGGCACGGTGCGCACGCCGCACGTGGCGATCGGGACTGCCGCACAGCCGGGTGTCGCGGGCCCGGCGTGACGGGTCGCCCGCGAGAGCCAGCTGTGCAGCGTCCCGGGACGGATGCCCACTCCAGCGACCGTCGCCGAGTCGTGGCAGAGGGTGGTGCCGTCATCGCGCATCGCCGTCCGCGCCTCTGCTGAGCCGAAACTCTTCGGGTTTCTTCACGCGACGCTGCGACCTGTGCCGATGCCGCAACGGGCCCCGCAGAGCAAGAGTTTCGGATCAATACTGATCACCGACTGCCTCTCTGGCCAGTCGACAAACGCTGCTCCCGTGGGGCATCCCGCATTGAGCCTCGCGTACGGCAAGGCCCCTGGGCCGGCTCAGCCAGGCCTTTCGAAGCGGAACCGGGTCGAGCGCACGGTCTCGGGCCGGCCACCCCAGCAGAGGTCGATGGGGGCTCCCGGTTCCAGGCGTTCGGGGTCGAAAGCGAGGAAGCGGTAGTGGGTGGAGTCCACCTCGGCGACCTCGGTCACGAGCGTGGTGCCGACCTGCAGGGCCGGGCCGAGTGCACGCGCCGGGATGGGAGCGCTGGTCTCCACCAGGAACTCCACCACGTCCCCGCCCTCGGGCAGCGCCGAGCGGAAGTTGCTCAACTGAGGCGGCTCGTAGCGGATGGACCGGGTGTCGATCGACAGCACATCTGGGAGTTCATGGCGTTCTCGCGGGGCTGGGGGTTCGAGCTCGCCAGGGTCGTTCGTCATCTGATGATGCTCCTTCAGAGCGGCTTGACCAGCTGGAGGTCGTCGAAGGCCAGGGGACGGAGTCCTCGGCGGTCGTACTCGATGAGGACCGCCTGGATCCGATCGAGCCGGATGTCCGGATGCGCGGCCCGGAAGCACTCAGGGCGGAACCGCAGGGTCTTGAGCATGGTCTTGATCACGTCGGGGCGGTCGAACGGGCGGGGCACACCGCCCACGGAGTCGGAATCGACCCATGCCGTGAGGCCTTCGACGTCCTCCAGCCCCAGCCGGAACCCCGCGGCGTCCGGCGGCAGTTGCCTCCCGGCGACTTCAGCAGCGCGCAGCCAGAGTTCGGCACTGCTGAAGTCCAAGGAGCGTACGGACGAGCGGAAGATCCCGCCGGTCTCCTTCGGTTCCATGACCATGCCGACACTCAGCCCGAAGAAGGACTGGTTGAAGGCAGTGGGCACTTGGTCGAACGGATACTCGTCGGCGACCATGCCTGCGGACTGCGCGGTCGGCAGCCCGAGTGAGTTGGTGCCGATGCCGTTGCGGTCCTCGTGGTCATCGATGGTGGGGGAACCCTCGTATGCGAAGGACTGGTGGACGAGGGAGGTGAGGACACCGGTCGGCCGTTGCTGCCCGTCGAGGAAGACGTGTGTGCCGTGGCCGAGCAGCCGGGAGCGGAAGAAGGCCGTCCCGTAGACGTCCAGGACGCGCTCGTGCTCGCCCCGGGAGACCACGGCCGTCACCCCGTCGTCGAGGAGCCATTGGCGGTTGAAGAAGTTGTGGTTGGTGCTGTGCACGTACTGTTGGGACTTGTACGGGCTCGGCTTGGCCCTGTCGTAGAACTGCGCCCCGTTGTTGTGGATCACATCGCCGTCCGAGGCGGGAAGGATCGTCATGAAGGCGTGGTTGTCCGGCTCGATGGTGGGCATGCCGGCCCAGTAGCGGAAGTTGGTCGGCGCCAGCGCGAGCACAGCCTGGACGGTGACCCCGATCGCGGGGAGAACAGTCGGGAGGGTGACCACCGCATCCCCGCCGCGAGAGTGGCCCATCAGACCCAGGCGGGCGAAGTCGATCCGCTCGAAGAAGCGGGACCCCGTATCCGCGTCGAGGGTCTGGAAGTGGCGGATGGAGTCGATGATCAGGTCCACCCGGGCCTCGATGTTGCCGACCCCGGACGATCCGCCGTTGAGCGCGTTGCAGTCGACCGAGACGGCGATGATCCCCATCCGGGCGAGGCTGTCCTGGAAGTAGTCGTAGCCGAGGTAGCTGGGATCCGCCGGGTCGTGGTTGCCATGGGCGAGCACCACGATCGGCACGCGTCCCGTCCCGGCCAGACGTGCGTTGAACGGCTGTCCCGGACCGTCGTCGTCCGCCGGGTACCGGACGCTTCCGTGGACGGGCCCGTCGGAGTACTCGTCGGAACCGACCGGGAACAGGTCCAGCGCCGACGGATCATGGGTGAACGGCGGATCCACGCAGGCTACCGTCACCTGGAGCCCGAGGTGGGCGGGGCAGGCCGGCGGCAGCGACTGGGTGACCACGATGGTGTCCCCGACCGCGACCGGCCGGCTGAGCTGGACACGGGGAGCGCTGCCGAGTCCGACCTGGACACCATTGCGGTAGACCTTGATCTGGGCGCCTGGGACGGAGTTCGTGACGGAGACGCTCAGGTCCCCGCCCTGGAGCGGGCCGACGCCGGGGGCCGGCAGCGCTGAGCACGGCTGGATCGTGACGTCCCCGGGCGGACTCGGTGGTCCGGTGTCACAGAGTCGCTGAGTCGCAGTGACCGTCTCTCCGGCCGTGAACGGTGTGCTGAACGGGACGAGCAGGGCGCCGCCCCAGCATCGGTAGGTGCCGGCCGGCGCACCGTTGCGGGTGAGCGAGACCCGGGCGCCATTGGCGATGCCGTTGATACGTAGTTGCTCGCTGCCCTCGTAGCCCGGGTCGATCGCCGGGGTCGGCAGAGGGGTCGGGCCGGGCTGGACGAGATGATCGACCGAGGGCGGACTCTTGTCGCCGCAGAGGTCGAAATGCGCGCGGACGTGCCGGCCCGGACCGTACGGCGGATCAATGTTCACGCCCTGCTGAGGCGCGGCGCAGCCGTCGACGCGCCCGGCCTCGGTCCCGTCCGCGGTGATCCAGACACTTCCGCCCCCGAGCAGATTGGCCACACCGGTACGAACCCCGCACTCCAGCGGCGGAGCGGGGTTGATCTGCGGCCGAGGAGGCCCGGCTGGGAAGTCCTTCGTATGGTCGAGGACGGTCGACGGCCGGCTCCAGTCGCTCTCCAGGCCGCCCAGGCGCTGTCGGGCACGCGCGGTCTGCCCCGCCACCAACGGTGCAGGAAGCGGGAGCGTCGCCCCGACCGGCTCGGGGAAGCCCACCTGCTGGGTGACCACGACCGTCCCCTCGACCTCGATGTCGATCTCCGCATGAGGGAGGAAGCCGAACACCGTCGTGGCGATGGCGCACTGGTACAGGTCGACCAGGCGCGGTGGCGAGAGCAGCTCGCGGTCGTCCTCCAGCTTCAGCTCTCTGATGTCCACCACCTGTTGCCCCATGGCACTCCCCACCACTTCTCACGTTGGGTAATCAATGGTTACCTTACGTGACAGGTTCGTGGGTGGCCGGTAGCGGAGCGCCGCGGCCGCCGGACCGCAGCGCTCCCCTCAACACCTGGCGAGTCCGTGCCTGCTCCTGCGTCTCCCACGGGGCCTGCGCGCGGACCGCGATGCCACGCGGTTCCACCCGGGTCGGCCGCGGCAGATGTACGACCGGCTGCATACGCGGGCACGAGTACGTGAAACGGGCGAAGGCCATCGGGGCGCAGTCGCACTGCTCCCCGATGGCCCTCCGCACTACTGCGACGGCTCGACGACGTGCTGCGGCGCTGGGTGCCGCGCCGTGCGTGCCTTCAGAAGGTGAGGTTCCAGGAGTCGATCCGGCCGGTGTCGGCACGGGCGTTGTCGTTGACCCGGAGCTTCCAGGTGCCGTCGGCGACCTCGGAGGAGGCGTTGACGGTGTAGACCTGGCTGATGTTGTCGGCGCTGCCGCCCGAGCGGTTGTGGAGCGTGTAGACGGTGCCGTCCGGGGCGATCAGGTCGACCTTCAGGTCTCCGATGTAGGTGTGCACGATGTTCACACCGACCTTGAGGTTGGCCGGGGCGTTGCCGGTCACGCCACTGACGGTGATCGGGCTCTCCACGGTCGTGTTGTCAGCGATGGCGAAGTCTGCGGTGTTCTCGAAGTACTTGCCGGGCGGAGGGGTGCCGCCGACGGCCTTGAGGGCGTCGACCTGTCCCTCGCCGAAGAAGCCGTTCCTGGCCGTGGTGCCCTTGCAGCGGCTGTCCGACGGGCAGGCGACGTCGTTGGCCTGGGTGGCCAGCTTGTCGCGCAGCTGCGCCGGGGTGATGCCGGGGTTGGTGCTGGCTAGCAGCGCCGCCACGCCGGCGACGTGGGGGGAGGCCATCGAGGTGCCGCTCTTGGAGCCGTACTTGCCGCCCGGCAGGGTGCTGTAGATGCCGGTGCCGTCGCCGCCCGGGGCCGTGACGTCGATGACGTTCAGGCCGTAGTTGGAGTAGGAGGCCTTCGCGGTGGTGCCCATGGCCGAGACTGTGACGACGCCCGGGAGCTCGGTCGGGATGTCCAGGCAGGCGTTGGTGATGGTGCGGGTGACCGGTGTCGAGTCGTTCGGGCTCTCGGTGTCGGTGGTCTTGTCGGCCAGGTCGATGTTGGCGTTGCCGGCCGCGGCGACCTGGAGCGAGCCCTTGCTCTCCGCGTACTCCTGGGCGCGCCTGACGCCCTCGATGATCGCGGCCTGGTCGGCGTTGTCCGGGCAGTTGAACTGCCACGGGTCGGTGTAGTAACTGTTGTTGGTGACCTTGAAGCCGTGGTCGCCGGCCCACATGAATCCGCAGACGGTGTTCTCGGCGAAGAACAGCGAGCTGCCGGGCTCGGCGATACGCACCGAGGAGATCCTGACACCCGGGGCTACGCCGATGACGCCCTTTCCGTTCTTGGCGGCCGCGACCGTACCGGCCACGTGCGTGCCGTGGGTGCCGACGTCGCGCCAGGCGCCCGTACGGGTGTCCGGCTTGCCGTACGCGCAGGAGACGGAGTCCGCGGCGTCGAAGTTCGGCGCGAGGTCCTGGTGCTGGTCGTCCACACCGGTGTCCAGGATGCCGACCTTGACGGAGGCGGAGCCCGTGGTGACGGCCCAGGCCTGGTCGGCCTTGATCTGGGTCATGTCGGCGCGGACCGGCTCGCCCGAAGGGGTGTTGGACTGCGCGGGGTTGGCGGGCAGCGCCGGGTTGTAGGCGTCCGCCGGCACGTCGGAGGTGCGGGTGGCGCCGACCTGCTGGACCCCGCTCACGCCGCGCATGGTGGTGGCGAAGGAGGCGGACGCGGAGTGGGCGGTGATGACACCGATCGCGTCGTAGTACTGGAAGACCGTTCCGCCGTTGGCGGTGACCGCGTTGCGGACCGCCGCGGTGTCACCGGGTGCGGTGATCACGAAGTAGGCGCGGGTGCCGGCAACCCAGGTCCCGCTCGGGGAAGCGGGGGCCGCGGCCCGGGACATCGCCGCGGGGGCGGCGGGGCCGGAGGGGGAGACCGGGGCGGTGTCGGCGAGCGCGGCGGGGGCGCCGAGGGCGAGCGCCGCGCCGAGCGCGGCGGCCAGCGTGAGGGAACGCCGAGGCCGGCTGGATCTGTGGGGTATCAATGCGTCCTCCGAAGACCCGGTGGTCAGGCCGGGTCGTGCGAAACGATTACTGGACGCAAGATGTCATGTACGCGGTCGGTTGCGGAAGGGTCTTTTGCAGCAATGGAGTTCGTCGACCGGTGGCCGAATACCGACCATGGGTGCGGGTGCGGACCATGCGGCGGGCCTGCCGGGCAGGGGCCGTAGAGCGGTGCGCCGTCCCGCCTCCGGGGTACCGGCGACACCCCGGCCACCGGACCCGGTCGACCGCGACTCACCCCTTCCCGCCCCGGCCGAGGCTGATCCTTCGGGGTGGACACCCTGACAGTCGCGTACGGCGTTCCGCGCTGTACCCATCGAGGCCCGGGCATGGTCCGAGCACCACGTGCCCAGGCAGCGCGTGGTCGGTGCGGTGAACAGGGCTGTCCGGGACGGCTGCGACGCGTTCCGTCCCTGAAGCGGCGTCCGGCCCCGGCCTGCCTGCCCGCCGGGGCCGGACGCCGTGGTCGTGCCGTCAGGAGACGGTGATGAACCGGGCGATGCTCGGCACCCCCTGGTCGTCCAGGGCGAAGAGCAGGTAGGTGCCTGGCAGGACCACGCCCTTGTCGGCCGGGATGGAGACCCGGTACGTGCCGGTCCCAGCGGGTGTGGATTCCAGGGGGACCCGCCGCTGGTCGTTGTCCGTGGAGTGGGTCGCGGCGCCGGCGCGCATCAGGACGAAGGAGGCCACCGGCCCCTCGGCGCTGACGGTGAGCGAGGTGCCGGCGGCGGCGCGGGGCGGCACGCCGCCGGTGATGACGGGACGCGGCTTGGGCGAGCCGTCTGCGTCGAGCAGGTACGGCGGTGTGAACACGGCGCCGTCGGCGTGGTTGGTGGCGCAGTCGCCGCACAGCCCGCCGCCGCCGGAGAAGATCCGTCCGTCGGGGAGCAGGTTCGCCACGCTGTGGTAGTTGCGCGGGACGGCCATGGTGGCGAGCGGGGTGAACCTCCCGGTCGCCGGGTCCCACAGTTCGGGGGTCAGCACGGACGTGGCGTCGCTGAACGGCACGGGGTAGGTCTGCCCGCCGAACACGGCGACCGTGCCGTCGGGCAGGACGACGCTGTTGCCGAAGGCGCGGGCGTGGCCCATGTCGCCGGTGCGCGCGGCCAGGACCCGGTCGCCGTCGATGCTGACGGTGTACGCGCGCCGGGTGGCGGGCGTCTTCTCGTACGCGGGCGAGCCGCCCAGGGTGAGCAGCTTGCCGATGTCGTACGCGACGGCGTTGCCGGTCATGGCGTCCTGGCTGTCGGCGCGGGTGCCGGCGGAGGTGATGGTCCCGTTCCCGCCGGTCGTGATCCAGTTCATCTGCCGGCTCGGGCCCAGCTGGAGTACCTTGCCGCCCGAGACGGCGTGCAGCCACATGTGGTTGTCGGCGCGGTAGGCGCCGGCCGGGTCGGCCGTCATCGCCGGGGTGGCGGGGACGCCGGGGAGCCTGCGCCAGGTGCGGGTGTCCGGGGACCAGACCTCGCCGGCCTTGTCTCCCGTGGATCCGCTCCAGGACCCGCCGAGGACGAAGGCCTCGCCGGTGGAGAGCAGGGTCATGGCCTGGTAGCCGCGGGCGATGTTCATGCTGGTGGTCGCGGACCAGGCATCGGCGGCCGGGTCGTAGATGCTCGCCTTCTCCGCGTTGCTGCCGCCGGTGACCAGGACCCGGCCGTCGGCGAGCATCGCTATCCCCGGGCAGAACATGTCGTGGCCGGTGTTGTCGACGCGGCGCTGGGTGACCTTGCCCGTCTTCAGGTCCAGGATCGCGGTCTGGGTGTATCCGTTGCTGCCGCCGAAGCGGTCGACCGCGTACGCCGACCAGGCCAGGAGCTTGTCGCCGGGCAGGACGGCGGTGGCCACCGGCACCAGGGGGAAGCCGGTGATCCGGCCCCAGGAGCCGTGGACGGCCGGGTCGGCCGGCCCGCTCAGGCGTATCTCGGCGGCGGAGGCCCACGGCCCGCGGTTGCCGGCCTCGCCGGTCACGTTCAGGCGTACGTAGCGGGCGTTCTCGGTGCGGGTGAAGGTGGCGGTCTTGACGGTGTCGTCGTCGCGCCAGGTGCCCGCGGAGACCGGCGCACCGAAGGTGGCGCCGTCGGTGCTGGTGGTGACGGTGTACGCGCCTGCACGCCCGTTGGGGCCGTTGTTGCGGGGCTGGTAGACCAGGGCGGAGACGGGTGTCGTGCGGTGCATGTCGATGGTGATGCTGTGCGGTGGCGGGGCCGGGGTCCCGGACCACTTGCTGTGCCAGATGGTGTCGGCGCTGCCGTCGAGGACGTTGGCCGCGCGGCCGTCCTCCGCGGTGGTCTCCTCGTCGCTCGCCGTGGCCGTCCATCCGGTCCGGGGCAGATCGACGGTGGCGGCCGGGGTTCCGGGGTCGCCGAGCAGGTCGAGCTCCGCGGCGGAGGTCCACGGGCCGCGGTTGCCGGCCTCGGTGACCGCGGTGAGCCGGACGAACCGGGCGCCCTGCGGGGCGAATCCGAGAGTCTTGGCGCCCGCGTCGTCCGCGAGGGTGCCGGTGGCGACCGGACTGCCCCAGTTCCTGCCGTCGATGCTCAGGCTGATGCGGTACTCGCCGACACGCCCGTTGGCCCCGTCGGTGCGGGGCCGGTAGACGAGCGCCGAGACCACCGCCGTGCGGTGCATGTCGACGGTGATGGTGTGCGGCAGCGCAGTGGGGGTGCCCGTCCACCTGCTGTGCCAGATGGTCGCCGTGCTGCCGTCGAGGACGTTGGCCGCGCGGCCGTCCTCCCCGGTGGTCTCCTCGTCGCTCGCCGTGGCCGTCCATCCGGTCCGGTCGAGGACGGGGGCCGTCGGCTCCATGGCGTTCGCCGGAGCCACGCCGTGGTGCGGCGACAGCTTCGCCGTCTGCCGATCGAACGGCACGGGCGCCGGCCGGGACGTCGTGCCATGACCGCCCGGCCCCGTGTCCGCCATACCGAGCCAGGGAGTGACCCCGACGAGCAGCGAGCCGAGGGCGAAGGCGATGAGCAGGTGGGAACGGCGTAATGCTCGGACAAGGGCGCGGACGCGTCTGGGCTGCAATCGGACCTCCTGGGACGAGCCGTGAACCGCTGCGGGCCCCTAGAACCTAAGTCAGCGCGCACCAACTCGACTGTCGAACAAAAGAGTTGGCTCGAACCTGAGCCGCTGCACGCGGAGTCCTCTCCTGCCGCGGCCCTGACCCCCGCATGACGCGCCACCTCCGAGTGGTGTCACCCACACCGGCACGTGCACTGTCCCCGCTGGGCCACGGAGGCCTGGGGCACATCACCTCGACGCGTCTGCGGCACGGAAGACCCCGTGATCGCAGGGAAGTCGCCATGCCTGCCGTCGCTCACGCGACCCTGACCGCTGACGGCCACTCGTCGTCACCGCCCCCCTACGGGCCGGCCGGAGCCGTTCGGCTGACGGACTCGGCCCTCACGAACACCGGGGCGGTCCTCCGGGGCATCGCGGAGACGGCAAGAGCGGTGCACCGGGCGGGCCTTGGGAATCCTGTGACAGCACGGAACGCGGAGGTTCTGCGGAATCCCCGTACAACCAACGGGCCTCTCCGGGAGTCGTGATCACGAAGGGTTCACGGGATCCACGGATCCCTTGACACACGGACCCCGGTCATCGCCGTACCGCTCCGAGAGGGGAATCCATGTACCGGCCCAGACGTGCCACAGCAGCTGCCGCCGTAGTACTCGCCACCGCCGGTGGTCTGCTGACGGTCGGAGCCGCGCCCGCCTCCGCCGCCGACTGCACCGCTCCGGCGTTCGAGCAGCAGTTCTTCGACAACACCACCTTCTCCGGCCCCCCGCAGAAGACCGCATGCGACGACGTGATCGCCGAGAACTGGGGCGCGGGGGCTCCAGCGTCCGGCCTGCCGTCGAACCGGTTCGGGGTCCGCTGGTCGGTGACCCGCGACTTCGGCTCCGGCGGCCCCTTCACGCTGACCGCCTCCGGCCGGGACGGCATACGTGTCTACCTCGACGGCGTGCTCGAGATCGACCTGTGGCGGAACACCTGGAAGACGGTCTCCCGGACCGTCGACGTCACCATCCCCTCCGGGCGGCACAGTCTCCGCGTCGACTACGTCAACTGGTCCGGCCTCGCGGCTGTCCGGTTCGACTACACCCCGCGCACCTCACCGGCAGCCGACCAGGTCGCGCCGCTCGCCCCCGCTGGTGTCACCGCGTCCTACGACGAGACCGCCGGCCGTGCCTCGCTGACCTGGGCGCGGAACGAGGAGATGGACCTCGCCGGATACCGCGTCTACCGGCGGGCCGCGGAGGGAGGTGGCTTCCTTCCGGTGAGCGGCGCGAGCCTGCTGACGGAAACGGCCTTCACCCAGGACCTGCCGGCCACGGGAGCCGCGTACGCCTACCAGGTGCGGGCCGTCGACCTGGCCGGCAACGAGTCGGTGGGCGGCGCCGAGCCGACCGTCACCACCGCCGACCGCACCGCCCCGGTCCTCCAGGCGCCGACCGCGACCCACGACAACTGGCTGGGCGTCTCGCTGGCCTGGACCGCCGACGAGGAGGGTCTGACGTACGACATCCACCGGGCGTCCTCCCCCGACGGCGAGTTCACCGCGCTGGGCACGGTCCACACCCCCGGCTACCGGGACGAGACGGCGCCCTACGGCGAGACCTCCTACTACCGCGTCACCGCGACCGACGCGGCCGGGAACCGGACCACCTCCCCGGTGGTGGAGTTCACCCGGCCGCTCGCGGTGCCGGCCATGGAGGGCACCCGGATCGCGGACGACGGCAGCGGCATCGACGTCTCCTGGACCTCCCCCGCGACCGGCCCCACCGCGTTCCGGGTCTACCGCTGGGAGCGCTTCGACGAGAACGCCGTCCCCGAGCCCGTCACCTGCGAGACGTACCGCACCGGCGACCCGGCAGACGCCCGGCCGCAGTACGCGTGCACCGACACCACCGCCGTGACCGGCGTGACCTACTGGTACAGGGTCCACACCGTCGACGCCCGGGGCCGGGAGTCCGAGCCGTCGCAGCCGAGCAGCATCACCCTCACCGACCGCGTCGCACCGCCCGCCGTCACCGGCCTCGGCTACACGAACACCGAGTACGGCACGGTCCTGCACTGGGACGAGAGCCCCGCCGCCGACCTCGCCCGCTACGCGGTCTACCGCGCCTCCGCCGACGACCCCTTCACCCTGGAACGGATCGCGGAGGTCGCTCCCGGCACCACCTCCTACGCCGACGTCCAGCCGGCCGACGACGAGTCCTGGGTCTACTACGTCGACGCGGTGGACACCTCCGGCAACTCCGTCTACGCGACAGGCTCTCCGTCGGACGTCGCCCACGTCGAGACCAACGAGTACTACCTCGCCCCCGAGTACAACCTCCCGTTCACCTACGACTGGGCCCTGTCCGCCTCCGTGGACGAGCCCGCGCGAGCAAGGTTGTCGTGGACCTGTACCACCGGCGACTGCCCGGCCACCGGCTTCCACGTCTACCGCTGGGACCGCGCCACGGCGGAATGGGTGCGGCTGACCCAGCAACCGCTGTCCGACGGCACCAGGACCTACACCGACCCCGCCACCCCACGAGGCACGACCAGCCACTACACGATCACCGCGGTCGCCGCGGACGGCACGGAGATCGCCGCCCGCCACGTCTCCGTCGCGACCGCTCCGAGCGAAGCCTGACACCAGGGACACCCACCACCGCCGGCCGTGTTGGGCATGACGGCGCCCTCCGTCGTGCCCGCCACGGCCGGCGGCCCACACACCCCGGCTCCACCACCGCCCGGCGGCCCATGAACACCAGCACGGCATCTCCCGGTCCGGATCCTGACGGAGCACACCCAATCGATGCCGACAGCTCCCGGCGGACCGCTCGTCCCCGCTTGTCCAGACGTCGCCGGCCGGGCTGTGGTCCGTCGTGACGGGCCGGAGCTGATCAGGCCTGGGCCGAAGCGGTGATACGGCGTGGGGATGTCCGGGCTTTGTTTGTAAGGCAGCAGCTCACCGACACCGAACAACGTCACCGGGCAAGACCTCTCCCAGCAGCGGACGACGGGACTGCACGGAGGGAGCCGGGTCATGCGGCAGACGGCGCGGGGCGGAGTATGGGCGGTGGGTGCGGCGGCCGCCATGTCGCTGCTCCTGGGGTGTGGGCCACCCGCCGGCGAGGCTGCGGCCCCCCGGCCGGCGACGGGCTCTCGGGGCGTTCGAGCGGCGGGGCCGCAACAGGTCCTCGATGTCGCCGAGCAGCTGCTGGAACGGGACTGCATGCAGCGGCGCGGCTTCAGCTTCTGGGTGGTCCCACCAGCTGCGCCCACGGCGCGTCGCCTCTTCCCCTACGTGGTCGACGACGTCGGCTGGGCCAGGGCCCACGGTTACGGCGCAGACCGGTACGCGGCGCTCCGGCGGGCGGACGAAGCCAACCCCAACAAGCGCTACCTGCTGTCGCTCCGGCCGGGCCGGGCCGCCGCCCTGGTCGCCGCGCTGAACGGGCCGAGCCCCAGCGGACTCGTCGTCGACCTGCCCAACGGCGCCCGGGTCAGCCACAGCGACCAGGGCTGCACGGCGGAGGCCGAACGCCGCCTCTACGGCGACCTGCCGGCCTGGTTCCGCGCGACCCGGACCACCGCGTTCCTGGCCGGCGAGCGCATGGCGGCGGTCCAGCAGGATCCGCGCTACCGGACAGCCCGGGACGACTGGGCGCAGTGCATGGAAGCCGCCGGGTTTCCGTACGCAGATCCCCGGGACAGCCGCGCCGCCGCCCTCGAACAGGGCGTCAGCCGCCAGCGGGAGATCCGGCTGGCGGTGGCAGAGGCCACCTGCGCGGTGTCCACAGGACTGTCCCGGGTCGCCACGGACCTCGACCACTCTCACGACGCCCGGCTCCGGCAGCGCTACCCGGGCGTCTACGACGACCTCGACCGGCTGAAGGCGGCGGCGTTGCCCCGGGCCCGCGCCCTGGTGGCTCGCGGCTGATCGCAGCCCACCCCTCATGCCTCCGCGGCGGCCCCCGCCGCGGGACGGCCGACCAGGCCGCCGAAACACGGACGGCGCCAGCCGTCCCGGACAGGGAGAACACCATGTCAGTCAAGCAGTTCATCGCCATCGGAGCCGTCTCCGGTCTGGCTCTCGTCCTCCTCCCCGCGACCGCGTCAGGCGCGTCCGCCCCACCTGCGCATGACTCCGCTCCCCGCAGCGCGGCTGCGCCCGACGGCCTGCTGCACGCCTGGACCGACCCCTTCGGCGGCGGCACCCCCTGCTTCTGGTCGGGGAACGCCGACAACTGGGGCCCGTGCCGGAACGCGGCTTCCGACATCTGGAACAACGGTTACGCCGTCAGGCTCGACTCCGTCGACCTCTACTGGGGCCTCGGCGCCACCGGAGCGCACGCCTGCATCAGCCGGGGCGACTCCTGGAACAACCTGACGACGGGCCGGTGGAAGTTCACCTACGGAGCAGGCCTCGGCGGCTTCGGCCAGTCGGTCAACGACAACATCTCCTCGCACCGCTGGGCCGACCACTGCAGTCAGGGCTGACCAGCTCTCCGTCCGGCGGGTCCGGCGGTGCGCCCCGGACCCGCCGGACGGCGACGCGCTCGCACTCCTGCGTACACCGCCTGCTGCGGCTGTTGCTTCCCACCCGGCCACTGCCTGCTCTGGAACCGCGGGTCCCGGTCTGCGGATGTCCGACATCAAGGGGAGGTCTTCGAACGGACGGAAGCACCCCGCCGGCGGCCGCGACCGCCGGCGGGGTGCCCTGGTCCATCTCGCCCGGCCCACCGACCCGGCGCACCCCGCGACCGCCGGCTTCGTCCGCATGGCCCGCCACCAGCCGACCCGTTCGCAGGAACTGCGAGTCCGTTTCCGGCGTCGGCCGCGGACGGGCCGACCGGGCCGGAACGCCACGTGGCGGCCGGTGGGCCGGACACGCGTGACACGCGTGACACGCATCGGCATCGGCATCAGAAGGTGATGCGGACCTTCAGCGCCTCACGGTCGTGCATGGCGCGGTAGCCGTCCGGGACCCCGTCGAGGCCGACGGTGCGGTCGAAGACCAGGCCCGGGTCGATCGCACCGGAGAGCACGTCCGGCAGCAGCTCGGGGATGTACGCGCGGGCCGGGGCGACGCCGCCGGCCAGCGTCACGTTGCGGTTGAACAACTGGGCGATGTCCACGCCGGCGGAGCCGCCGTGGGGCACGCCGACGTAGCCGACCGCACCGCCGTCCCGGGCGACGGAGATCGCGGTGCGCAGGGATTCCTCGGTGCCGACGGCCTCCAGGACGGCGTGCGCGCCCTGGCCGCCGGTGAGCTCCTCGACCGCCTCGACCGCGGCCTCGCCGCGCTCGGCGACGACGTCGGTGGCGCCGAAGCGGCGGGCGATCGCGGTGCGCTGCTCGTGCCGCCCCAGCGCGATGATCCGGCCGGCGCCGAGCCGATGGGCCGCGAGCACTCCGCACAGCCCGACCGCGCCGTCACCGACCACGGCGACCGTGGCGCCGGGGCGGACCCGGGCGGCGACGGCGGCGTGGTGGCCGGTGCTCATCACGTCGGAGAGGGCGAGCAGGCCGGGCAGCAGCTTCTCCTCGCCGGCCGCCTCCTTCGGCAGCTTGACCAGCGTACCGTCGGCGAACGGCACACGGACGGCCTCGCCCTGGCCGCCGTCGGAGCCGACCTCGCCCCAGAAGCCGCCCTCGGGGCAGGAGGGGTGCAGGCCCTCGCGGCAGTAGTCGCAGGTGCCGTCGGACCAGACGAACGGGGCCACCACGAAGTCGCCGCGAGTGAAACCGGTCACCTCGGAGCCGACCTCCTCGACGATGCCCAGGAACTCGTGGCCGATCCGCTGCCCGGCCACCCGGGAGGCCACACCGCGGTAGGCCCACAGGTCGCTGCCGCAGATACAGGCGTTGACCACCCGCACCACGGCGTCGGCCGGCCGCCGGACCACCGGGTCGGGCACCTCCTCGATCCGGATGTCGTCGGGGCCGTGGATCACGGTAGCGCGCACGGAACTCTCCTGGCACTGCTCGGGTACTGGGCTGGCGCAGTCAGAGTGGCCGTACACATGTTCCCGTGTCCAGCTACATTCTCTACAGCACCTGTTTAAGATGAACTGATGCTCGATGTCCGGCGGCTCACCCTCCTCCGCGACCTGGCCGCCCACGGCACCGTGACCGCGGTGGCCGGGCTCCACGGCGTCACCCCCTCTGCCGTCTCGCAGCAGCTGAGACTGCTGGAGGACGAGACCGGAACCCGTCTGCTGGAACGCACCGGCCGCTCGGTCCACCTCACCTCCGCCGGGCAGCAACTGGCCGACGACACCGAGCACGTGCTCACCGCGCTCGAACAAGCCCAGGACCGGCTCCACGCCGGCCTCGGCGAGCCGGCCGGCCCCCTCCATGTCGCATGCTTCCCCAGCGCGCTGGCGCCGGTGGCCGCCCCCCTCGGCGAAGCCCTGGAAAGCGCCCACGGGAACCTGCGGCTGCACCTCACCGAGGCCGAACCGGAAGCCGCCGTGAGGCTGCTGCTGCAGCGTCGCGCCGGCCTCGCGCTGCTCTACCGCTACACCAACCTCGCCACACCCCCGTACCCCGGAGTCGAGACGCGCACCCTGTGGACCGATCCGCTCGTCGCCATCCTGCGGAACGACCATCCGGCAGCCCGCCCCGGGCACGTCCCGCTCGACCTCCGGGAGCTCGCAGACACCCGGTGGATCACCGCCCCGCCGCAAACAGCCTGCGGGGACGCGGTCCTCCAAGCCTGCCGGTCGGCCGGCTTCACACCGCAGGTCCGCCACACCTGCACCGACTTCTCCGCCATGATCGCCCTCGCCGCGAGCGGCGGCCACACGGTCCTCATCCCACAGCTGGCCGCAGCCCACCTCCCGCCGGTGCTGGCGGCACGACCGGTGACGGACGGCACCCTCGCCCGCACGATCGAGACCGCCGTCCGGCACGGCACAGCGCACGAACCCGCGATCGCCGCCGGCCTCACCGCACTCCGTGCTCTCAGCAACAGCACGGCGGGCACAACAGAAGGCGCGGCCCCCCAGGAGAGTGTCGGGAAGCGACCGCCCGCCGGCACGTGACCGCCTGCGTGAACGTCCGCCGCCGTGCGGCCCCGTCTGCGGGCCGCAGCGCAACACCCCTGGGCCCGGGCCGTGCACGCCGATCACGCCACCGCACCACTCACCGGGCCGGCACACCGCCTCTCGCGCAGGGCGGTGCCGGACCCGGTGACGGTGTGCCCCGCCGGCTCACCCGTCCGGACGGCGACACACCGGCCGCCGCGATCGGTGCGTCCGTGTCCGCACGGACGGCCCCCACCCGTGAACCGGGCGCACCCCGGCCGATCACGGTGGACGGTGACAACCGCCGGTGGCTCACGTATGCGGACCAGATCGCTTCCCTCAGGCTTCACGCACGGTCCCGGCGGCCCCGTCGACCCGCCTTCTGATTCTGATCTCGCTCATGCAGGGCATCGTCCACGCGCACGAGGGCTGGACGTTTCGTCCAAGATGGATTTACAGTCCGAGGCGTGGAGGCTGCCGATGAGAGCACAGATCACCGGGTCCGGATGTGGGCGCCCGTGGGCCGGGCCGTCGCGCTGCTGCTCGGCCCGTATGCCGAGGTGGTGCTGCACGACCCGGACACCGACCGGATCCTGGCGATCTGGAACCCCATGGGCTCCCGAGGCCCGGGGGATCCTTCGCTGCTGGGCGAGCTGGACGGGCTGGACCCGTCGGCGCGAGACGTGTTCGGCCCGTACGAGAAGCTGCTCGCGGACGGCCGACGGCTGTCCTCGGTCAGCGCGGTGCTGCGCGAGCCGGACGGGAAGGCCGCCGCCGTGCTGTGCGTGAACCTCGACCGCACGCCGCTGGAACAGGCCGCTGCCGTGCTGTCCACGTTCGGCGCCCCGACGGCGCCCCGGCCGGAGCCGCTGTTCGAGCAGGACTGGAACGAGCGCGTCCAGCACATCGTCGCCGCGTACGTGCACGAGCGCGGCCGTCCCGTCGAGCGGCTGACCCGCACCGACCGCCTGGCCGTCCTCGCCCGGCTGGACGAGGCCAAGGTCTTCGCCGTGCGCCGCGCCACCCCCGTCGTCGCCGCCGCCCTGCGCGTCTCCCGATCCACCCTCTACGGCCTGCTGTCCGAACTCAGAGCTCCCAGCACGAAGGACCACGCGCCATGACCCGACTGCCCGACTTCCGCCTGGAAACCTACTTCTCCCGGTGGGAGTTCACCGCACGCCACCATCTGACCGCCTCCGATGTGCAGACCGTGACACTCGGCGAGCTGCTCGCCCTGGCCGATGACCAGGACCGCGCCGCGTTCGAGAATCTGTCGCTCGGCTACACCGAGAGCTACGGCGACCCGGCCCTGCGCGAGACGGTCGCCGGGATGTACGAACGGGCGGACGCGGCCGACGTGATCTGCTTCGCCGGCGCCGAGGAGGCCCTCTACCTGGCGATGAACGTCCTGCTGGGCGCGGGCGACCACGCGGTGGTGGTGACCCCGAACTACCAGGCGGCCGAGACCGTGCCGCTCGCGCTGTGCGAGGTCACCGGCGTCGCCCTGGACCCCGACCGGGACTGGGACCTGGATCTCGATGCGGTGAAGGCGGCCATCCGGCCGAACACCCGGGTCGTCTCGGTGAACTTCCCGAACAACCCCACCGGCAAGGTCATCGGCACGGCCGACTTCACCGCGCTCGCGCGGCTGTGCGACGAGCGCGGCATCCGCCTGTTCAGCGACGAGGTGTACCGCGGCCTGGAACGGGACCCGGCCCGCACCCTGCCGCAGGCCGCCGACCTGTCCGAGCGCGCCCTGTCGCTGAACGTCACCTCCAAGTCGCTCGGCCTGCCGGGCCTCAGGATCGGCTGGATCACCTGCCGCGACCGGGAGCTGCTGTCCCGGCTGGAGCGGGCCAAGCACTACACCACGATCTGCAACTCCGCCCCCAGCGAGGTCCTGGCCCGCATCGCGCTGAAGGCCCGCGCCACGATCCTGGACCGCAACCGGGCACTCATCGCCCGCAACCTGCCGCTCTTCGGCGCCTTCTTCGCCGAATTCGCCGACCTCTTCGAGTGGCGGGTCCCGGACGGCGGCTGCGTCGCCTACCCCCGCTACCTCGGCCCGGACGGAGTGGAGGAGTTCTGCACCCGGCTGGTCGAGGAGGCCGGCGTCCTGCTGCTGCCCGCCAGCATCTTCCGCTCCGAGCTCACCCACACCCCCGCCGACCGCTTCCGCATCGGCGTGGGCCGTGCCGACCCCGAGGAGGGCCTGGCCGCCTTCGCCCGGTGGCTGCGAGCGAACCGATGACCCCGCGCGTCTTCGACACCGCCGCGATCAAGCGCGCCACCACACCGGAGCTCGCCCTCACCGCCGTCCGTGACGCGCTGATCGCCCACGCCCACGGCCGAACCACCGTGCCGCCACCGCTGCACCTGCAGTTCCCCGACGCCGACGGCGACTGCCACGTCAAGGCCGGCCGGGTCACCGACGCACCCGACTTCACCGTCAAGATCGCCACCGGCTTCTACCGCAACCCCGCCGCTGGTCTGCCCACCAACCACGGCCTGGTCTGCGTCGTCAGCGCCCGCACCGGCCGGATCCGCGCGATCCTCGACGACCAGGGGCTGCTCACCGCCTGGCGCACCGCCGCCGCCGGCGCCCTGGCGACCCACGCCATGGCCCGACCCGACGCCGCCACCCTGGCCGTGTTCGGCACCGGAGAGCAGGCCCGCCTCCAGGCCGAATGGCTGGCCCGGCTCCGCCCGATCGACACGGTACTCGTCCACGGCCGCAGCCGGGACAGGACCAGGTCACTGTGCGAGGCCTTCGTCGCTCTCGGGCTTCACGCCCAGCCCGCCTCGGCCGACGAGGCGGCCGCAGCCGACATGGTCGTCACCACCACACCGGCCACCACTCCGGTCCTGCAGGCCGGTCACATCAGCGCGGGCGCGCACGTCACCGGCATCGGCACGGACATGCCCCACAAGAACGAGCTGCCGCCGGCACTCTTCGCCCACGCAGCGCTGATCGCCACCGACGACCACCAGCAGTGCCTGGACCACGGCGACTTCGGCCACGCCGTACGCGCCGGGGCCACCCCCCGCACCGCCGACACACCCGTCGGCCTCCTGCTCGAAAAGCCTGTCGATCGCCCGGACAGCGCGATCACAGTCGCCGACCTCACCGGAGTCGGCGCACTCGACGCGGCACTCGCCTCGGCCGTGCTGCGCGAGCTGGCCCCGTAGGCGCACGCGACCGCTGGTCCGGCGAGGCTCGGCGCCCTGCCCGGCTGGTCTGCGGTCTGCGACCGGCCGGCCACGAGGTCACCGGCTGGGCACCGCCCTGCCGCATCGCCGGCATGCGCGGCAGCGGTTCCCTGCCGACCGGCCTCAGCGGCACGGAGCCGGAGGCCGGCGGACAGAGGGCGTCTTTCGCGCCGACCAGGACGCCCATGGCCGCGAGCAGCCGCACGGCGGTGCCGGTGCGGCGGGAGACCGGTGGCGAAGTCTGCGAGCAGTCCCCTGCCCGTCGGCTTCTCCCCCGCGGGCGGAGGATGCGAAGCGGGCAAATCCTGCATGGAGCGCGCTTCTTGAGAGCATCCTGTGGAGGTGACCGAGACGTACCGCAGTGAGCGCAGTTCCGCCATCAGCCTGTCCAAGGTTCAGGAGCGGGCCCCGGACCTGGTCAGTCTCTACAAGACGGCAGGGACCAGCCTCCGCAATCACGGGCTGGAAGGAGTACGGGCAGCCGTCTATCTCGTACTGGACCGCTCACGCTCCATGCGGCCCTACTACGCCGACGGCACCCTGCAGCACCTCGCGGACCAGGTGCTGACGCTGTCGGCCCACCTCGACGACGACGGGACCGTCCCGGTGGTCTTCTTCTCCACCGACGTCGACGGCTCCGCCGACCTCCAGCTCGGCAGACACCGGGGCCGCATCGACGAGCTCCACCGGAACCTGGGTCACATGGGACGCACGAACTACCACTGGGCGATGGACGAAGTCGTCGACCACTACCTCGACTCCGCGAGTGACGCCCCGGCCCTGGTGATCTTCCAGACCGACGGAGGCCCCACCAGCAGGCCCGCCGCGGAACGCTACCTGTGCAAGGCGGCTCGCCTGCCGCTGTTCTGGCAGTTCATCGGGTTCGGCGACCCCGCCGACAACGAGTTCGCGTTCCTGCGCAGACTCGACACCCTCGCCGTCCCAGACCGCCGCGTCGTCGACAACGCCGGTTTCTTCCACGCCGGACGCACACCTCTCACCACCAGCGACGACCTCCTGTTCGACCGGCTGCTGCAGGAATTCCCGACCTGGCTCACCGACGCCCGCAGCGCAGGCATCGTGTAGCCACTGGTGTCTTCTCCATGACGACCACCAGCGTGGAGCGGGCCCGGCGCTCGCCGTCCCAGGGCACTCCGACGCACCCCCGAGCGGTGCGTCCGCCGCTGTCGGATGTCGCACCTACGCTGTGGCCCATGGGACTCTCGATATCAGTGGGACTTCTCCACCACCAGGCTCGCAATGATGCCGCGGGGCTCGACCGTCACCGCCATGCCTTCGCCCGCCTCTCCCACGCGCTCACGGCGGAGGGAATCAGCTGGCACGAGCCGGAGACCACCGCTCCGCCTCGGGCCCATACCTTCTCCGGTGGCTTCCCCTACGGGTACCTGACCCGGTTGCGTCGCATCCTGGTGCTCATGAAACTCGGAGGACCCGTCGCGCCAGCTCCGGCGGCCGGCAGCCGCCAGTACGAACTCGACCGCGAGAAGATCCGAGACGAGATGTCGATGCTCGCCTCTCATCTGGTCTGCCACTCCGACACTGCCGGCTACTACGTGCCGGTCGACTTCGACGATCCCCTGTTCCTCCCCGACGACTCGAAGGTCGAGGGGGCCGGGATGGTCGGCTCCAGTCGGCGACTGCTGGCCGAGCTTTCCAGCATCGCGCCGTCGATCGGTATCAGCCCCGACGACGAGCTTGTCCTCTCCGGTACGGAGAGTGCGGGACGGGCCGTGCTTGGTGCAGCTGACGGACCGTTCGAGGTGGAGCGTCTCGCCTGGTACCAGCTCCACCGGGCATGCCTGGCGAGCATCGCCGGCGGCCACGCCGTCGTGTTCCACTGATCCACCTCCCCGTCCCTTGTCCGTAGCCGCCGGTCAGGCAACTCCTCCCGCTGGGCGGGCACTTGGTAGCCGAGTCGGTCGAGATGGCGCCTCAGGCGTCGGGGCTGTCCGGCCCGGCCGGTGCGTTCGACGAGGTACTGGCCGCCGAGGTCGGCGTACTCGGCTCGTGGGTGAACCTGTGCCGGATGCGAGACCAGGATGGAGTGGCCCAGCGCGACCAGGGCGCGCGTTTCTGGCCGCGGCGGGCGACGACGCGTAGGCGGCGGGCTGCACGGCAGGTGTCCTTCGCGGGGAGACCATCTGGCCGCTTGTGGGGCGGTCACGCTTCCACCGGCGGAGACGCCCTCAAGGCCGCCAGCGGGGTGAACTACGAGGCCGTTGACGGAAGTACCGTCCTCCGAACGCGGCTACTGCCAGAACACGCTGGCCCGCACCTTGATGTCGGACTTCCACTGGATGGAGCCCACAATCTCCAGGATGCCGTCGTTGTGCGGAACGACGTTGGCGACGCCCATCGTCGCCCGCCCCCGGAACGGGACGTTGCGCCCGTCGACTTCGCAGAGCGACACGAACGCCCGGCTGTACGACTTGAGATGGGGGCCGCAGACGAGCCGCCTGGCGAAGAGGCCGTGAGCAGGGAAGAAGAACGTCGTGTAATCCACGATCCGCTGCTGGGGGTTGCGCGCTGCCTGGTGCGGTTCAGTCCCGGGCGGGCCGGCTGGTCCCGGTCAGGCTGCCGGGGTGGTCAGGACGGCCTGGGCTGCCGGCCGGAGACTCCTGATCAGCGGATTCGGGTCGCCCTTGCGGCTGACCAGGACCACCTGGCTGGGGGGTGCGCCCTCGATCGGGACGGTGACCAGACCGGGGCGCAGTGAGCTGCGCCGATCGCCGGCCGGCAGCACGGCGATCGCCCGGCCGCTCGCGACGAGTTCGAGCTTGTCCTGGTAGCTCTCGACGGGCGGCACGCCGGCCCCGAGGATCCGGTAGGAGGTCCAGTCCGCGGTCTCGAACGCGCACGGCGCCGTCTCCTCGCCGGCCAGTTCTTCCGCGGTCACCGATGCCCGGTCGGCCAGGGGATGGCCGCGCGGGACCACGAGCATCCGGGGCTCCTCGTACAGCGGGGTGACGAGCACGTCGTCGGCGGAGAGGGGCAGCGGGGCCCGGGTGATCAGGGCGTCGACGCGCTTGTCGGACAGCGCCCCGACGTCGCGGCAGCTCAGGTGCCGGGTGGTGATCTCGGCGTCCGGGTGACGGCTGCGCAGTTCCCGTACGGCGTCAGTGATCACCAGGTCTTCGACGTAGCCGACGGCGATGCGTGCGGTCCCGGCTTGTTCACGCACGGCCAGCTCGGCCCGGCGGGCGGCCTGCAGCAGGGCCTGCGCCCGGGGGAGGAACCTCCGGCCGGCCGGGGTCAGCCGGGCGCCCCGGGGGGTGCGGTCCAGCAGCCGTGCGCCGAGATGCTTCTCGAGGCGTTGGATCTGGCGGCTCAGCGCCGGCTGGGCCACGCGCAGGTCGGCGGCGGCCCGGCCGAAGTGCTGATGCGCCGCCACCACGGTGAAGTAGCGCACCAGCCGCAGTTCCAGGTCCTGTCCGGCATCGTTCACTCCCCCAGCGTACGCGTCATGCCGTTTCGGAATGACCGGGTTGCCGAACCGGTCTTGGACGGACGTGCCGTCCTGGGCCTTGACTGAAGGAGCAATGTTTCCCCGGGAAAGTGACAGGTGCGATGAAGGCGATTCAGTTCCACGAGGCGGGCGGGCCGGAGGTATTGCGGTATGACGAGGTGCCGGTTCCCGAGGTCGGCCCGGGCGAGGTGCTCGTCCGGGTGCACGCGGCCGGCGTCAATCCGCCGGACTGGTACCTGCGCGAGGGGATGAAGGTGATGCCGGCCGAGATGAGGCCGGTGCTGGACTTCCCTCTGATTCCCGGAACGGACATGTCGGGCGTGGTCGAGGCGGTCGCTCCGGACGTGCGGGGCTTCGCCGTCGGTGACGAGGTCTTCGGCATGCTGCGGTTCCCCGGATTCGACGGCCGGACGTACGCCGAGTACGTGGCCGCGCCGGCTTCGGACCTGGCTCACAAGCCGGCCGGCATCGACCACGTGCAGGCGGCCGGGGCGCCGATGGCCGTGCTGACGGCCTGGCAGTACCTGGTTGATCTCGGCCACGACGTGCCGTCTCCCTTCACCGGCCGGGTGCACCAGCCGGTGCCGATCACGCCCGGGATGACCGTGCTGGTCAACGGGGCCGCCGGTGGAGTGGGCCACTTCGCGGTGCAGTTGGCGAAGTGGAAGGGGGCACGCGTCATCGCGGTGGCCTCGGGCCGGCACGAGCAGTTCCTGCGCAAGCTCGGCGCCGACGAGTTCATCGACTACACCAGGACGCGGGCCGCGGACGTGGTCAGCGGTGCCGACCTGGTGATCGACACCGTCGGCGGCCCGGACAGCTCACGCTTCCTGACCGTGCTCAAGCGCGGCGGCACCATGCTTCCGGTGTTCTTCGCCGAGTACGACCCGGAAGAGACGGCGAGTCTGGGCATCACGGTCTCCAACATCCAGGTGCGTTCCAACGGCCCCCAGCTCGCCGGGATCGGGCACCTGCTCGGCCAGGGCATGCTCCAGGTCGGGGTGGACAGCATCTACCCGCTGCCCGAGGCCCGCAGCGCCCACACACGAGCCGCGCAGGGCCACATCCAGGGCAAGATCGTGCTGACGGTGACCTCGTGATCACGGCCCGACGGTGGACGGCGGATCGCCGCACGCGCCCTGACACCGGACACCGCGTTCCAGGACCGGGCCAGGCAGTGAGTCCTTCCAACCTGTTTCCGAGTCGGGGAAATCGGGCTGACTTGTCCGAAGGGGTGGTCCGGCCCCGTTTCCGGCTGCCTGCACCTGGTCGCGGACGGCGGTCCGGAGTGTGGATCGTCTGACAGGGCGGTCCTGCCGATGAGTCCGCCGTCCTCGAACGGTCTGCCCAGTGACAGGACCGTTCTCGACAGGAGTGCCATGTCCACCATCCAGCCGGTGATCCTCACTGCCGACCAGGACCTTCTGCTCGGCTTCTACACGAAACTGTTCGGCGCGGAGGAGATCTTCCGGGTACCGGCCGAAGGCCCGGCCTTCTACCTCGGCCTGCGCATCGGCGACACCGACCTCGGGCTGGTGGCCAGGACGGACCCGGGGACCGCGGCAGCACCGCGGATCCTGCTCAGCATCGGTGTCGACGACGTCGACGAGACACTCGGCCGAGTGGAGGCGCTGGGCGGCTCGGTCCGCAGCGGCCCCCACGACATGCCGTGGGGACAGCGCGTCGCCCACGTCCAGGACCCCGACGGCAACCCGGTGAACCTCACCCAGCCGATCCCGGCCCGGTGAGCCTTTGCCGGGCCGCGGGCCGCGGGCCGCGGCGCAGGATCCAGGTGGAGGCCGCCTGGCGGGCAGCCGGGCGTCGAGTACGCCCGGCCGGGGCGATGGCCGGCAAGCCGGGTGCGCGCAGGGCCCGAGGCTCTCCGGTGGCACGTCAGGAAACCCGAGAATCCCTCACGAGCACTCGCAGCGGTGCACGGAAGGACAACAGGCCCAGCATCGGCGACCGCGTCTGTTCGTGTGCCGGCTGCGCGAACGGCAGGGCGCGGGCGGCTGACCGGACCGCGACAGCCGCCTCCGTTCGGGCCAGTGACGCGCCCGGACAGCGGTGGCGGCCTGCACCGAAGGCGAGATGGTGACGGGTGTTCTGCCGGTGCGGGCACATCCGCTCCGGTTCCGGGAAGACGTCCGGATCTGATCCGCTGCCCATGAGCATCAGGAGCAGCTGGGCGCCGGCCGGCAGGCTCACGCCTGCCAGTTCCACCGGCCGTGCCGTGACCCGGCGCCAGGTGGTCACCGGAGGCTCGCGGCGCAGCACCTCCTCCACCCATGCCTCGGCCAGGTCCTCCTCGTGTGCGAGGCGCGGCCACAGCCCGGGTTCGGAGAGGGAACGCCGGAGCACGGTGGCGATGAGCTGCCCGGTGGTGGACTGGCCCGCGATGAGGACGAAGAAGCAGACAGCGCCCGCTGTCCCGGGATCCAGTGGCTCCCCGCCGGGCAGGCGGTGCCGGGTGAGTGCTCCGATGAACGAGCCGGGGGCTGCCCGGCCGGTGCGCACGGTCGTGTTCAGCCACTGGTAGAACGCGCCGACCAGTTCGGCCAGGTGCAACTGCCTGTGCAGTGGAGGCCTGCCCCAGAACAGTTCCAGTGAGGCGTCGCTCCAGCCGGTCAGCGTTGCCGCGTCGACGTCCCCGATCTCCAGCAGTTCCATCAGAACCCGGCAGGGAAGGGCCTGGGCGAAGGACGTGAACAGGTCGCATGCGCCGTCGGTGTCGATCTGCGCCCGGACCGCGCCGAGCAGTTCGTCGGCCGTGCGCTCGATCACGGGGACGGCTGCCGTCACCCGCGAGGCGTTGAAGAAGCGGCTGACCACGCGACGCAGCCCGGCGTGGCTGGCGCTGCCGTTGTTGGCGAGGGCGGGTGGGAGCTGGAAGCCGGCCCGGGCCAGAACCCGCAGTACGGGTACGGGCAGCGCGGTGACCGCGTTCTGGGCGTTGTCCGGGCGGAAGTCGGCCGTGTCGAGCAGTACCCGGCGTATGTCCGGGTGGCGGCTGACCAGCCACAGCCCCGTGCGGGAGTCGTAGTGCACGGGCGCTTGCCCACGCAGCTGGTCCAGCCAGGGGTACGGGTCACCGATGAAGTCGTCCGCGAACAGGTCCAGCCGGCCGAGGAGGTCCCGGGCCAGGGGCGGTACGGGTGCGGCGGCCGGGGCGGGCGGGACGAGGGTGGGCTCTTTCGGCGGCTGAGTGCTCACGGCGGAAGTTAACACGTGGCGTCCTGGCCGGGTTGGGCATGTGCCCGGCGTCACGGAGACGTGCAGGGGTACAGCGAGTGCGGGTGCCGTGGTGTCCGTGGCACCGCCGGGCCGGGCGGCTCTCGGCAGAGCACCTGGGCCGCGGGGCCGTCCGTCCCGAGAGCCACCACCGCCCGGTCGGCGGCCGGCAGCAGTAGGCCCCGGTGAAGGCGGCCGCGGAGACCCGCTCGTGCGGCGTGGCCGCGCCCGGCAGCCCGGCGAGCCGCGCCTGCAGCGGTGTGCGCTGCCCGGGGCGCCCGCGTGCGAGGTGCACAGGCCCGCTCGACGTGACGGCGTACGCGGGCGTCCCGGACGTCCCGGACGCCAACGTACGGTGCGGCGGCGTACCCGTCGTACCGCAGTCGGACCGTGGACCAGGCGCCGGCCGCGCTCGCGGTCGACGCTGTGCAGGACCTCCTGCTCGAAGGCGTCGCCGTACGCGGCGGTGGCCACCGGCACGCCGTCGTGGAGCGCTGCGTGCCCGGGTGCGCCCGGCCGGCCGGCGGCGCCCTCGCTCACAAGCCGAGCAGGACACCGGCGGTCAGCTGCGACGCGGGCGTGGCCACCCGGAGCCGGGTCCGGGCACCGCGGGCACCGCGACGGCGGCATCAGCGGGCGTCAGCCCTCGGACAGCGCGCGCTCGGCGTTCGCTTCCGGCATGCTCCGGGTGTCCGTGCCGGAGGCGAGGAGGGTGTTCTCCGCCTTCGTGCGACGTGTCGCCAGTCCGACCAGGGCGACGACCACCACCAGGAGGAACGCTCCGCCGGCGAGCGCGAAGCTCAGCGTGAACTGGGACTCCTCGGGCAGCGGGGGCACGCCGGCCGGCAGGTGCTGGATGGTCTTCGAGGCGAGCAGGGAGGTGACGACCGCGCTGGCGACGGCGCTGCCGACGGACCGGGAGATGGAGTTGATGCCGTTGGCGATGCCGGTCTGGTGATGCGGGACGCCGGCCACGATGAGGGCGGGCATCGCCGCGTAGCCGAAGCTGATGGCGACCCCGACGACCATGCCCGCGATGATGACACCAGGGGTGCTGTCGTGCTTCATGGTCAGCCAGGCGAAGCCGACGACGCCGAAGGCGGCGCCCGTGACGAGCGTGAGCCGTGCCCCGATCCGGCTCACCAGCATCCCGCCGAACTGGGCTGCGACGAGCGAGACGAGCGTGGTGGGCAGCAGGTACACGACGGAGGCGCGCAGCACGGACGCCCCGAAGCCGTATCCGGTGAGTTCATCCGGCATCTGCACCAGGTACGACACCCCGACGAACTGGGCGAACATCGCGAAGCCGACCAGGAGTCCGGCGAGGTTGGTGAAGAGCACCGTCCGGTGGACGAACATCCTCAGGTCCACCATGGGCTCGCGGACCCGGCTCTCGATGACGACCCACAGCACCGCGGTCAGGACGGAGCCCGCGAACAGCCCGAGCGTGCGGCCGGAGGTCCAGCCCCATGCGTGCCCCTGCGAGATGGGCAGCAGAAGGAGGACCAGCATCGCGGCGAGGGAGGCGGCGCCGGGCCAGTCGGTGCGCCCGCCGGTCTTGTGCCGCGAGGCGGGCACGACGAGCACGACCGCCACCAGGGCGAGGACCGCGAGTCCGAAGGCCAGCCAGAAGACGCGGTGGTAGTCGGGGTGCGCGCCCTGCGTCAGCAGGCCCGCTCCGACCAGCGCCAGGCCGCTGCCGAACGCCAGCGTGCCGCTGACCAGGGCCATCGCGGTGTGCAGCCGGGCCGGCGGGATCTCCTCGCGGAGCACCGACAGCGCGAGCGGGAAGATCGCGGTGGCGGCACCCTGCATCACGCGCGCCACGATCAGCCAGAGCAGCGAGTCGGTTGTCGCGGCCAGCACGGACCCCGCGGCCATCAGTACCAGAACACCCACCAGCGTGGGCTTCTTGCCGTGCTGGTCGCCGAAGCGGCCGAGCAGCGGGGTGAACACGGCGGCGGACAGGAGGGTGGAGGTGGCGACCCAGCTGACCCCGGAGGAGGAGGTGCCCAGATCGCGCTGGATGATGCCGAGGATGGGCACCACGAGTGTCTGCATCATCGAAACGATCATGGCCGCGAGGCCCAGGACCAGGACGATCCCGAATCCGCCGGAGCGCCGCGCGGGCGCCGGAGAGTGTGCGGAGGTCATAGAGGTGTTTCCCCAGTGGTAGGGCGGTGCCGGCATACGGAGCGCCGCATACTTGAAAGCCTCTGTACTTGAACACATCAAGCAATGGCGCAGGGCGACACTAGACATAGATGGTTGAGCCCGTCAAGCTTTACCCGGGTCCGCCATCGGGCGACACATGGCAGCGGACATCAATCGTTGAAGCAGTCAAGCTTTCGCGGTACTCTCGCCCTGTGCAGGCCAACCCCACCCCCCCGACCAAGCGGCAGCTCCTGGAACTGCTCGCCCGCTCGCTCAGCGCGCACTACGCCGACTTCTCCACCGCCGCCGCCGGTGCGGGCCTGACGTCCATGCAGGCCAAGACCCTCACGGTGCTGCGCCGCGCGCCCACCTCGATGCGCTCCCTGGCGGACACCCTGACGTGCGACGCCTCCAATGTGACCGGCATCATCGACCGGCTGGAGAAGCGCGAACTGGTGCGCCGCGAGGTCAGCCCCACCGACCGCAGGGTGAAGAACATCGTCCTCACCGAAGCCGGCGAGAACGCGATCGACCTGATCCGCGAACGGATGGAACAGGTGCAGGCCGGCCTGGACAGACTGTCCGACGAGGAGCGGACCGAGCTCTTCCGACTGCTGACGGCCGTCTTCCCACCATGACGGCGAGGAGGAGCCGTCCCGTGCCCACGATGACCGAGGCCCGAGTGGTGGTCGGCCCCCACACCTTCGACACCCTGGCCGCCGGTCCCCCCGACGGCGCACTCGTGCTGCTGCTGCACGGCTTCCCCGAGTTCGCGGACTGCTGGGCCGAGGAGATCCGCGCTCTCGCCGAAGCCGGCTTCCGGGCCGTCGCCGTGGACCAGCGCGGCTACTCCCCCGGCGCCCGCCCCGAGGCCGTCGAGGACTACGCCGTCGGCCATCTGATCGGGGACGTACTCGGCGTCGCCGACGCTCTCCGCGCCGAGCGGTTCCATCTGGTCGGGCACGACTGGGGCGGCATGGTCGCGTGGGCGCTGGCCTCCGCCCACCCGGACCGGCTGCACACGCTCTCCGTACTCTCCACTCCGCACCCCCACGCCCTCTACCGCGCCCTGAACAGCGGCGGCGACCAGCAGGAACGCTCCGGATATGTCCAGCACTTCCGCCTCCCGGGCCACGTCGCCGAGCAGAGCCTGCTCGCGCACGACGCCGCCGGGCTCCGGGCGGTGTACCGGGGCGCGCTGTCCGGCCGGCAGATCGAGTCCAACGTCCGCAGACTCGCCGAGGGTGCGCTCACCGGCGGGCTCAACTGGTACCGGGCACTCGGCGAGGACCTGCAGGTACTCGCCGGCGAGATCACCGTGCCCACCCTCCACCTGTGGGGCACCGCGGACCGGGCGTCCGGCCGCGAGGCAGCCGAGCTCACCGCGGAGTACGTCAAGGCGCCCTACCGCTTCGTCGCTCTGGAGGGTGCCCCGCACTGGCTGCCGGAGGCCGGCGCGGACCAGGTCAACCCGCTCCTTCTCGCGCACCTCGCGGACACTCGCTGACCCCGTCCCACCCCTCCGACGGGCCGGCCAGGGCCGTCAGCGGAGCGCATTTCTCCGGTCCGGCCGGCACAACGCCGAGAGCTCCGGGTCCCCCGGTCGATAGCCTGTCGGTATGTCGGAGCGCGCCATCCCAGGCCCTACGGACGGGCTGATCGGCCTGAGCACCGCGGATGCCCTGTGGGCCCGTCTGACGGCCCGCAGCGCCCTACCGACGGTTCCCGCGGCGTTCACCCTCGCACCCGCCCGTGCACCCGCGGGCTACGTTCTGCTCGGCTGCCGGGTGGTGGCGACGGTGGAGTCGGGCGACGGCCGGTGGAGCGTTCCGCAGCCGGAGGTCCGGCGAGCGGCAGCGGAACTGAACGCGGTGGAGATGGACCCCCGGGACCTGGTCCGCATCGGACCGTTCGGCGGCGCACCGGGGCAGGAGCCCGGTGCGGACGCGCCTCTTCGATGGCGCCATCGCATCAGGTGCGCGTTGCGCGAGCGGGACTCCCCCGAGCGGGATCACCGAGACGGTCACCGCCGGCCGAGCCATCTGGCCGGGATCGACTGGCAGCGGATCCTCGTGGCGCAGACCCGTGACCCCTCGGTGCGGACATGGTGGCTGCCGCGCGCCGTGGTCAGACTGCTGGACGCGGCCGAACACGCGGAAGCACGGTGGCTCAGGGCGGCGCGGCCCCGGCGGGAAGGCGCAGACCCCGGTGAGCCCCCCGCCCGCCACGGCCCGTCCCCCGCGCCCGACGGCCGGAGGACGACGGCTCCCTCCCGCCCGGCCGCACCCCTGCGCCCGTACAACGGGGAACTGCGGGGCCGCCTGTACTCGGCACTCAGCGGGAAGCCCGGCATGTCGCGCAAGGTGGCCGGGTGGACGTGCGCCGTCTGCCGCACCGCGCCCGCCTCCGTGCTCGACCACTGCCACGAGCACGGCTACGTCCGCGCCCCCGTCTGCCAGTCCTGCAACACGCAGGAACGGCCGGATCACCTCTACCGCAACGACGTCCGGGTGGCCCACCACTACACGCGGCTCTTCCACACCCACACCGCCGACTGGCTGCGGCACTGGCACCGCTGCCCGGGCTGCCGCGCCCGCACCACGCTCCCCCTGCCCCACCTCGCCGCCTGGACCGCCCACATAGCCTGCCGGTCCCTTCGCCCGACCCACCGCGAACCCCGAGGCTCCCGGGCGCGCAGGCCCTGCGGTGTCCTGCGCGTGTCCTGGACCGGCAGTCACGCCACCCCGCGCTCCTGCCTGCTCACCGTCAGCGTCGACTCCTGCCCCACCGGCGAACACCGTGTCCTGGCCCGGGTCCCCTACCGCGAGGCCGTGGAACGGTTCGGCACCTGGCTGGCCGAGACCGCGCCTGCGGTGGCCGCCGCGGCCGGCCCCGACCGCCTGGACGGCCTGCCCACCGAGTCCCGACCCGTCATCGCGGACACCACCGGTGAAGGCCTGGCACTGTTCTGAGTCTCGCCTCGCGGCCTGGTCATCCCGGCCGGGGGGGGGGGGACGGTCGAGGGGCGCGGGATCGGGGAGACGCCGCGGAGGGCTGCCCACCGCCCGGGACGACGCCGGCGTCGCGCTGCAGGAGGCCGTCATCAGGCAGGATGGGTGCCATGATGGCTCATGTCGCCCGTCTTCCCGAACCTCCGGCCCGCAAGCCCGATTTCGAGGACGACTTCACCGCCCCTCGGCTCAGGGAGGATCGCTGGGTCGACCACTATCTGCCGCACTGGACGACACCCGAGCGGTCCCGTGCACGCTACGACCTCGACGGCGCCGCGCTGCGGCTGCGCATCGACGCCGACCAACCGGACTGGCGCACGGAAGACGCCCCGCTTCGCGTGTCCAACCTGCAGACCGGGCTCTTCTCCGGCCCGGCGGGCTCCCGGCTAGGCACACACCGGCACCGTCCGGACGGGCTCGTCGTCCGGACGGAGACACCGCAACGTCTGCTCTGGGCGCCCGCCGCCGGCCGGGTGGAGGTGACGGTGAGCGCGAGCGTGGACGAGGGGTGCATGCTCGCGGCGTGGCTTGTGGGGACGGAGCATCTGTCCGAGAAGGACAGCGGCGAGATCTGCATCTTCGAGATCGACTCCGACGCCGTCGGTGAAGGGACGAGTCACGCCCGATGCGGGGTGAAAGCGCATACGGACGACCGGTTGACGACGGACATGTCGGAAGTCGCCCTTCCCCTCGACACGTCGCGGCCGCACACCTGGACGGCCGTGTGGGGACCGGCGGGCACCGTCATCGGCTGTGACGGCGTCGTCGTGAAGCGGATGTCCCAGTCCCCCGGCTACCCGCTCTTCTTGATGATCGACCTCTTCGAGACCGGCCCTCGCTCGGAGACCGAGACCTCCTACCCGAAGACCGCTCATCTCCACCGCGTGCGCGGGTGGGACGCCGCGGGGACCACCGGATCCCCCTGAGGAGCGGCGAGGGTGCCGGGCTCCGGCACGGCCCGGCCGAGGACGGCGCATCCCCCGCCGTCCCACCGCTCCGGGCCGGCGTCACGCGCGGTGACGGCCCCGCGTTCACAGAACGTGGCGGCGGCCGTCCCCCGCACCCCTCCCGCGCGCCATGACGTGACGGCGGGGCCGGAGTCCCGGCCCCGCGCCGCACCGTGCGCCCCGCGCCTTCCGGGCCGGGCTCCGGGGCTCCGGGGCTCCGGGGCTCCGGGGCTCCGGGGCGTACGGTCGACCGGTCACGCTGCCGTGTCCTCCGGTGTCCCGGTGGACAGCAGGTCCTGGAGTTCACCCACCGCTTCCCGGAGCCTCTCCGCGAACAGCGACATCTCTGCGGCCACCGGGCGCGGGGTGCTCAGATAGAGGTTGAAGCGGTCGGGAAGCAGCACGTAGGCGACACCGATGCACTTGCTGCTGGTCGAGCCGAAGCCGAAGAACTGGATGTTGGTGGAGGGTGCGGAGCTGGTGCTCAGATGGTCGTCGCGCATCTTCACCCAGCCCGGGGTCTCGTACAGGGCGGGCGGCTCGTCCACGCCGAGTTCCGCACCGCGCCGCTGCTGGATCAGCAGCAGCTCCCACAGGTGCTGTTCGGGGGCCTGCCCCGCCTGGCACTGCCTGGCGCGCTCGACGTGCTGTGCGGCGGCGGCCCGGAACGCCGCCCTGCGGGTCGGCGCGTCGGCCGCGGGGTCCTCCATGGCGGCGACGAACCGCAGCACTTCGGGAGTGACGACGCGCATGGCCTCGGTGCGTCCGCGCCGGTACTGCCGTGTGGCGATCGACTCGTACGTGGCGCCCACCTGTCCTTTGGCCCGCCGGTGGGCGAGTTGATAGGCCATCTGCACGAACGCGTCCGGGGAGATGCGCAGTTGCTTGGCCCGGTCCCCGCCGAAGTCCTCGAACGACAGGACGGAGGTGGCGGTGTCGGCGGCGTAGGCCGCGAAGGCCTCCGCGGCGGCGCCGGCATCGGCACGCAGGGCGTCGTCGAGGACCGGTTCCACCCGTTCGACCGCCGGCACGCCCTGGGACAGGGCACCGGACTGACGTGACTGCTCCTCCGCCGGTGCGCCCAGCAGCGCGTCGACGAAGCTCAGGACAGTGGTCCCGTCCAGACCGCAGTGTTCCACGTTGATGCCGGCCGTGCCGTCCTCGAAGACGATCAGGGAGACGGCCTTGTCGAACCACCGGTTGCCGCTGTCGCCGTGGAGCAGCTGGTCACACGCGTCCTGGGTGGTTCCGGGCGCGAAGTCCTCCAGGCAGAGGCAGAACAGCGCCGTCTCGATGTCGTCGAGCGCCGCCGCGTTCCCGGGATGACAGGCGAGCAGGTCGTCCCGGCTGGCGGCCCACTCGGCCCGGGCCTTGGTGGTGAGGTGCCCGGCACAGGTGTCGGTCCGGGCCCGGACGGCACCGGCCTTCATCACCGCGTGCAGCCCGTTCGCCAGGTCGTCCAGGGTGTGCGGGCGGCCGTCCGGGCCCATCACGTCCATCCGGAACATGTTGCCGCGGAAGAACACCACGATGTGGCGGGCCGGCGACGGCCCCGGCCAGGTCTCGGAGTAGGGCGCTCGGACGGTGTCCTGCACGCGTCCCGGAATCCTCGTCGTGGAGAAGAGGAACTTGTTCTGCTCCATCGACAGCGGCTGCCCCCGCTGGACGACCGGCGCGATCCTCTCCTCGTCCAGTCGCAGCTTGTAGTTGACGGCGGAGGCGATGAGCCCGGCCGCCCGCTCCACCTGCGGCAGGCCGGAGTCCTTGAAGAGGAAGAAGAAGTTCGCGTTGAGCGCGATACGGTCCCGGCGCCCCAGGTACCGGGAGGGCCAGAAGGTGTCGAGCCAGCTGTGCACCCCCTCGCCGGCGTCGTACTGCTCCAGCGCCGCGTGGAGTGCGCGACCGGGACCGTCGGGTCGCAGGAACGCGGTCACCTCGGCCTCGGTCGCCTCCCGTTCCTCCGCCGTCAGCAAGGGCGCGCACCAGGCGATGAACCGCTCGCAGGTCTCCTCCAGCCCCGGCAGCGGCACCCGTGGCAGACGGTCCTCGTTGCCGAAGGTGGTGGTGGCTGGTTCCTGACTGCCATGCATGTGAAGCCTCTATCCGAGCCGTTGTGTGGGGTTGGGGGGTGGTGGGGTTGGTGGGTTGGGGGACGTACGCAGGGTGCGGCGGCGCACGGCGGGACGGGTGGATGCCTGGTCGGGCGGCCCGTCGCCGTGCCCCGCAGCTACGCGGCTTCGCGCGGCCTGGAGATGTGCAGCTGCGCATAGAGCCAGCCTTCGGACTCCAGGCCCCGCGGATCGACTCCGGCGGACGACAGCGTGCCGAGGACGAGGGACTGCTCCTCGGGGGAGGCGAACCGCCGTTGCGGGAACACTCCTTCGACGCGGACGGTTTCGTACCCCGCGGCGGCCAGGCTCTCCTCGACCCGGTCGAACGGGAACATCCGCAGGACGAAGTGCGCCATCCAGGGCCTGCGCCCGCCCTGCGCGTCGACGATGCGTGAGATCGTCTTCTCGGTGACGTATCCGAGGCAGCCCGTCGAGATGACCAGATCCGTCCCGGCGACCTGCTCACGCTGCCGGTCCGTGAGATCGCCGTCTTCGAGGTCGGCTTGCACCGCGTCATCGAGGAACCCGGCTGAGAGCGCGTAGGAGAGCGCCTCCCGTGAGGTGTCGAGGCCGGTGAACCGGGTGTTCCGCAGGCGCGACCGGGAACGGACCAGTTCCCGGTCCCGAGTGAGCAGTGCGCCGCGGCTCTGCGTGCCGACGTCGCCGTCGCAGTAGCGCTCGTACAGCTCGTCCATGGACATGTCGCATCGCAGCAGGGCCGCGTTGATGCCGTAGGAGCACCCGACGTCCAGGATCCGGGGCGTCCTGACGTGCTGCGACTCGCGGTATTCGTCGATCACTTTCACGAAGTAGGGTTTGGCGAGTTGGGGGATGCCGTAGTGGAGTCGGCGCAGCGTTGCGAAGTAGGCCCGCGGGTCGGGCTGGGTGTAGATGTGATCGAGCAGGACCTTACCGCTCGTGTCGAACTGCACGGGACGTACTCCTCTGTCGGTTGCAGAGCGGGTGACTGCGTGCGGGCGCGTCAGCTCCGGCCGTTCGGCGGCCAGGACCCCCAGGGGCCTGTTGTGAACGTGCTAGTCCAGCAGTCCGTCGACCCGGACGGCGCGTCCCTCGGCGGCCCGGTGCTCGGGGAGTACACGGCCGAAGAGCTGCCGGGTCCGCGCCACGCTGCCGACGACTCCGGCCCGTTCGCTGTATGCGAAGATCGCCGAGTGACGCGCGGTCTCGCCCCGGACGGCTGTGACACGGTGGAGCGAGTAGCGGCCCTTGAAGAGCTGGAGGTCGCCGGGCCTGAGGGCAAGGCGGCGCACCAGGTGCTCGCCGTCACCGAGCAGCACGTCCCGGACGTCGTCGAAGTTCTCCGCCCGCGCGGACCTGATCCCGGGACAGTACTCGAAGACCCCGCCGGCCTGCGGCTCCTGCGTGAGCATGCTGACGGTGAACTCGTTGGTGTCGAAGTGCCAGGGATGCTCCATTCCCGGGGTGACAACATTGAGGCACAGACCGGACAACGGGTCCGCAAGCTCATGAAGACGCGGCAGCTCGAAACAGTCGGCGACGAAACTCTGGAACAATTCGCTGGTGTAGAGCTGATGGATGATGAAGTCACGCGGAATCCGGTCCCGGGCGACGAATGCGTTGCCGCGTTGTATGGGGATCCTGCCCGGGTGGTCCTGTGGAAGCGAGGGGTCCACGGCTATGTTGTAGGCGTTGACCGTCTCGACCTCATAGTGCGCACGGGGGGCGGCTTCCGCGCCTTCCCGCCTCAGTGCCTCGACCTGGGAGGGGCGGACGAACCGCGGCAGCACGCTGCAGCCCAGGGTCGCCAGTTCGCGCCGGACACGGGACACCACCGCGTCCCGGGCGCGGCTGTCCGGCTCCAGCAGGGGGTAGCGATCCGTGTCGACAACCTGCTCGACAGACCGCGCCATCGGTGTACCCATGAGGATCCTTTCCGCACACAAGCTCGGCACCGGTGCGCCGGGACATCCCTGTCAGTTCGGTTGCTCCTGTCGCCGCCCGCCCACCAAGGGCGAGCGGCGTGATCAGCACATGGCGAGCGTCGCCGCCGCTCGTGTGCGGACCGGCCACAGCCTTCCCCCTCCTCACCTCGCGAACCCCAGAGGGGGTTTAACACATGGTCTTGCCTCAATTCATCGCTGCTACGCCGTCTGTGACCGGTGACACTGACGACATGTCATGGAGCCCACAAAGCCGTGCGCCTGACGGGAACTCATGAGGAAGTCCCTGCGGAATTGCGGCACACCGCCCGAGTGTCCCCTCCGGTTGCGCCGGGCGCAGCCGCTGCGCGGGGCGTCGCGGGAACCGGTGGGCGGCATGGCCTCCGTCGGCGGGGTCCGAGCACGCCCCGACGTCTCGGCCGCGTGACGAGCGAGCTGAGGACCTGGTCCTGGGGAGCGGCCGGCCGGTGGCATGGGCGACCCGTCGGCTCGGCGAGCGGACAGGTCTGAGATCCTTCGTCCATGAGCACACCACCTCACGGGTTGCCGGTCTACCGAGTGCTGACCGGGCCGGACGACGCCTCGTTCTGCCGGCGGGTGAGCGAAGCGCTGGATCTCGGCTACGAGCTGCACGGTGGCCCCGCCGTCACCTTCAACGGTGAGAGCGTCGTCGTCGCCCAGGCGCTGGTGTGGCCGGCACGGGCATCTGGTCCGGGTGCGTAGCACCACACACGATCAGCCGTTGCGCAGGAGGGTCCCGACCGGGCTCGGCCGGGATCGTCCGACGAGTGCCTGAGCGCGTCGGGCCCGGTCGCGTCCTGCCCCGTCCGGGTCAGGACCGGCATCGTACGGCCGAAGTCCCGCCCAGAACCTGGTAGGTGACCCCGACGGCCTGGGACGACCGACGGCTTCGAGCCGGGACATCGCTCAGCGCGCCGGCGCACACGCTCCGCTGCGGGTGGCCCTTGCCGCGTACGGCGTCCCGTACCGGCCGTCGGCACGCCCGCGGTGACTGCACGTCGGCTGCGGAGCCAGGCCCGCCGACAACCTTCGGGGTCCCCCGTTTCCTGGTCTGCGGATCACATGGGACGTGGTCGATCAGCCGTCGGCAGACGCGCATGCGATATTCGGTGGCGGACCGGGTCGCTGCGCACCACGATGCGATCGTGGATTCAGATGAGCGCAACAGCGATGCGGTGGTGACTCGGTGGACCCCTTCCACCATCTACCCCGACATGTGGGCCGACCCGGATGACGACCCGCGCAAGACCGGAGTCGCGTCGGTCGACGAACGCGGCGCGCTGCTGGAGAGTCTGCGCTGCTTCCGTCTCACCATCGAGATGAAGTGTGCGGGCCTGGATGCCGAGCAGATGGCCCGGCGCTCCGTACCACCGTCCACGATGTCCATGCTCGGGCTGGTGCGGCACATGGCCGAGGGCGAACGGCACGTCCGCCGGATGGCCGGCGAGGACTCGCCCAGGATCTACCGGACCGCCGAGGATCGTGACGGCGACTGGAACGGCGCGGTCGCCGACCCGGCGGTGGTGGAGGATGCCTGGCGGCAGTGGCGGGCCGAGAGCGAGGTGACCGACCGTTTCATCGCCGGCTTCGCCGGCCTTGGCGCGCTGACCGGGGAGGCGGCGCTGCGCGAGATCCTGGTGGGGCAGATCGCCGAGTACGCGCGGCACTGCGGCCACGCCGACCTCCTGCGCGAGCGGATCGACGGCCGAGTAGGCCAGTGATCACACCGGAATGACAACGGCCGCTCGGGCCCGCGCTCGGCGCCAGGAACATCCCGTAGTAGGCCGCTTTTCGGCCCGGTACGAGCTGCTCCGCGAGGCCGGGGGCCCGGTTGAAGGGTCCGTGCCCGGCCGGACAGTGGTCCCGGCCCGGCGCGGGGATCTCCACGTCGACACCGGGCAGGAGCGCGAGGAGGGTGCGGAGGACACGGCGCAGACGGGTGTCGGTCCGGGTGCTGCGCCGCGCCTCGGGCGGGATGCCGGCGCCTCGGGAGGCGGAATCCGCCCGCAGAGGAGCGGCGTCCGGTGCGTACTCCGGGCGAAGCGTCCCGGTCCCGGGACCGGCCGGGTCAGAAGGACGTCCAGCCGTCACGCTCGATCGCGTAGTAGTACTCCTTCTCCGCGCCCGTCCCGCTCGTGCGGAAGGGGCGGCCGCCGTCGTCGATGCGCAGCGTCCCGCTCCGGTCGCCGCTCGTCCACTCCGCCTCCAGGTACCAGTCGCAGTCGCACCGGACGGCGGTCGCCTCGACGCGGAGCACCAGGGGATCGTCCCGCGTGACCCGGAACGGCAGATGGGGGGCGGGCAGGGTGCGCGGCTCGCCGGTGTCGTCGTCCACGGTGCCGCCGCTCTCCGGACGGGCCAGAGGCCGGGGGACGTCCAGGTCCACGGCGTAGCGGGCGGGGGTCACCTTCCCTCCGCAGCCCGGGCTCATCGCGTACACCCGCCAGTCCAGGGCCGGGCGCCGGTCCACCACGCGGACGGAGAGCCGCTGCACCACGGCTGACCCGTTCGCGGGGGCGCTGACCGTCGCCTGCACGGTGGTGCGACCGCCGTCCACGGCGCCGAGGGAGTCCGCCCACGCGGCCGCGTCCTGCTGCACGGGCGGTGACGGGACGATGCCCGGCTCGCGGTCCACCAGATAGCGGTGGTCGCAGCCGCTGTTCCAGATGTCGGCGTCCGCGCTCATGGCGGGTCCGGCGGGTCCGGCGGGACCGGTGGCGGCGAGCGGCGGCGAGGTGACCGGGCCGGGCCGGTCCACGGACCAGCCGTCCGTGTCCGACGCGACGTTCGCCGCGATGACCGCCCCGACCGTCAACGCGGCCGCCGTGCCCGCGGTCAGGATCCGGCGCCGACGGCCCTGACGGGGAGCGCGGGTGGACGCCCCCGAGGCCGACCGCCCGTCTCCCGCGGGGCCGGGCCGCGGGGCGGCGGGGCGCCTGGTGACGAGCGCCGCGCCGCGCGGGGCCTCCGGTCCCCCCGGCCCTGCGGCGGACGGCCCGGGCGGGACGTCGCGGCCGTTCGCCCCGGCGCGCGGGGCGGCCTTCGGTCCGGTCGGCCGGGCGGTCTCCCGCCCGGTGTCCCGGTCCTGCGGCCCGGCTTCCCGGCCGTTCTGCGGCGCGGCTTCCGGGAGACGGGGCCCGGCGGCCGCAGCTCGTGGGCCCGGCGCTTCGGCGCGTGGCCCGGCGGCCGGGGCACGCGGTGCGGACGACGCGGACTCCGCAGCGCCGTCGGCGGATCCAGGCGCGGTCCCGTCGGCGGATCCAGGCGCGGTCCCGTCGGCGGATCCAGGCGCGGTCCCGTCCGCGGCCGGCGGACGCGGTGCCGCGGCCCTGGCACGGGCCTCGTCCGCCAGCACCCACCGGCGGTGCAGCTCGATCAGCTCTTCTCGGGACGCCCCCGCCAGCCGGGCCAGCCGCTCCACCACCGCGTAGTCGGAGGGGACCGTCTCCCCCAGGCAGTAGCGGTGCAGCGTCGACCGGCCGATGTGCAGCCGCCCGGCGAGCACGCCGTAGCTGTGGCCCGTACGGTCCTTCAGGTCCCGCAGACTCTCCGCGAACCGTCCGGCCTCGTCCGGCTGTCCCGTCATGCCCCAGGTCTCCGTTCCGCCGTCCCGCATCCCGCCGTCCCGTCCCGGATCCCGTCCCGGGCGGTCGGCGTTTTCCCAGGCCAGCGTACGCGTATGCGTCCCGCCGTCCCATCCCGAGCCCGGTGGCTTGCCGTGGGGCGCGGAGATCTTGAAGTCTGGTGACACCTGCTCACCGGGCCACCGAGGCGGTGCTCGTCGGACACCCGACGAGCCGCCGTGGCACCTCGAGCAGATCCCGCTCCTGCGACAACCGTGAAACCAACCGCGAAACCAACCGTGAAACGGGGACACCTCGATGACGAACCGGAAGAAGAACCTTCGAAAGGGCGCCGTGCTCGCCGCCACCGCCGCGGCAGCCGCCCTGCTCACGCCCCTCGCCGGCACCGCCACGGCCCAGGCCGAGGCCAGGGCGGCGTCCGGCGCGCCCGGCTTCCTGTCGGCCTCCGACATGCCCGACGGCTGGGGCACCGAGTGGCAGGCCGGCGCCGTCACCAAGGGCAGGCCGGAGACGCCGATGGTCTGCACCGACGCCGTCCTGCCGGCCAGGGGGAACATCTGGCACCGCCTGTACTGGACCGACCTCGACACGGGCGGCGAGCAGGTCTCGGTCACGCTGCGCACCGAGGCCGCGGCCCGCAAGCTCGTCGCCGCCGCGGAGAAGGCCGCCGCGAACTGCGCCGCGGACGACCTGCGCGACACCCCGGGCGGTTCCGCCGCCTGGGACGACTACGGCAAGGTCTCGGTCGAGGAGGGCGCGCACGTGTACGGCGTCCACACCGAGCAGCCGTGGGGCGCCAACGACGCGCACCTGGTCGGCATCGGCCGCGACGGACGGACCGTCACCTTCGTCGAGTGGGGTCAGATGGGAACTCTGAAGGATCTGCCGGTGGAGGACTTCAAGAAGACGATGATCAAGGCGGTCGACGGGCTCCGCTGAGCCGGAGCGACCGACTGCCGGGTGATGACGGCTTCCGGCGGAAAGACCCGCACCGGCTCCTTCCGGCTTCCGGCTTCCGGCTTCCGGCTTCCGGCTTCCGGCTTCCGGCTTCCGGCTTCCGGCGGAGGGTCGTGCCGTCGCGCCCCGGGCGCCTCGTCAGGAGTTTTCGGGCGAGGCGCCCGCACCCGTACCCCGCTCCGCCCGGAAGGGGACCGGTCGGCACCGTATTCACCCGCGGCGGTCTCCGGTGATGCCACCGCCCTCGCGAGGCCTCCGCCGGGGCGAACTCCTCAGACGGCGTTCTCCCGCAGGAAGGCCTCCAGCCGTTCGGCGAAGCCCGGTGCCGCGGCGACGAAGTGGCCGGCCCCGGCATGCACACTGCGCTCGCCGGCCAGCAGGTCCGCGAGCGCATCGCAGATCCGCTCCAGTGCGGCCGCGTGCCCCCCGGAGGCGACCAGCACCGGAACACCGGCGTCACGGATCGCGTCGAGCCGCGGGCGGGCCTCGCTCGTCCGCCGGGCTCCATGCGCCCGGCGGACCCCGGCGACGACGCCGTCGGGGAGCGGGCCGTCGCCGACCGGCGCGCCGCAGAGCCGGAGGAACTCACGCAGTTCGAGCGGGTCCGTGTCCATCCCGTGGGTGAGGACCGCGTCCCCGATACGTTCGAGGCGTGCCACAGCGGGGTCGTTGGGGACGAGGTGGTTCAGCGGCGGTTCGACGAGGGTCAGCGAGCGCACGCTGCCCGGCGTGGCAGCGGCCGCGATCAGCGTCCCGAGGACACCGTAGGAATGGGCGACGACGTGCGGCCGGCCGGCCAGCAGCGGTGCCAGGTCCAGGGCGTCGACCTCGAAGTCCTGACGCCGTCGCGGCGGCGGGCTCGGAGAGTAGCCGCGGCGATGGACGTACCCCAGTGTCCACCGGCCGGCCAGCGGAGCCAGAGCGCCCCACGTCGTACGCGGGCCGGCTCCCCCGTGCACCAGCAGGACCTCCGGCCCGCAGCCGTCTCGCACCACCACGATCTCTCCCACGGCACGAGCTTAGGGGCGCACGGCCGGGCCCGTGCCTTCGCGGCGGCATCGGCCTACGGCTCCTCGCCGAACCAACTGCCGCGGGCCGGAAGGGGTCAGCGGCGGCACGCGGTGTGGGTGGCGCCGACGGCGGTGAGTGCCGGTCCGACCGCGCGCACCCGGCAGCCCGGACCCCGGTCCCGTGCCCCGCCACGGCCCTGCGCACCGGGCGGCCTGTCACCACAGGCCCCGGGCCGGGACCGGGGCCGGGACCGGGACCGGGCCGGGGCCTTGTACCATTCCGGGCAAGTGGTCTAGACCGACCTGGTGTGGAAGGGGCGCGAGCCGATCATGAAGGACAAGGCTTTCGAGGAGCGCGGGCTGCCGGTCGCGGTGATCGGGCTGGGAAGCATCGCGAACAAGGCGTACCTGCCCGTCCTGACCGCCCTGCCCGGAGTGGACCTGCACCTGATGTCACGCAGTCCGGCGACGGTGGACCGCGTCGCGGACGCCTACCGGGTGGCGCGGCGCTTCACCGATCTGGAAGCGCTGCTCGATGCCGGGATACGCGCCGCGTTCGTGCACACACCCACCGAGCAGCACTATCCGGTCGTGTCCCGGCTCCTCGAAGCCGGAGTCGACGTCCTGGTCGACAAACCGCTCTCGTACGACCTCCGGGAAAGCACCCGTCTGGTCCGGTTGGCCCGCGAGCGGGGCCGCTCCCTCATGGTCGGCTTCAACCGGCGCCACGCGCCCGCCTACCGGGCAGCGCTTGACCATCCCCGCGAGCTGGTGGTCATCCAGAAGGACCGCCGCAACGGCCCGGGCGACGTGCGCACCATCGTGCTGGACGACTTCATCCACCTGATCGACACCCTGCGCATGCTCGCCCCCGCCGACGTCGCCTTCGACGCGCACGGCCGCGTGGAGGCGGGGCTGCTCCACCACGTGGTGGTGCGGGCGACCGCGCCGGGCTTCACCGGCCTGGCCGTCATGAACCGCGTCAGCGGCTCGGCGGGCGAGGTGCTGCAGACCGCCGGGGCCGGCCGGCGCCGGGACGTGGCCGACCTCACCGAGGTGACCGTCCACGACGGCGCTCCGCTCCTGCAGCGCCCGGACGCCTGGGAACCGGTCGGCCGACGGCGTGGCTTCGAGGCCATGTGCACCACGTTCCTGGACGCCGTCCGCACCGGCAAAACCCTCGACGCCACCGACGCTCTGGTCAGCCACGAATGGTGTGAACGGATCATCGACAGGCTGGGGCCGGGGCGCAACGAGCCCCGGGCGGTCACGCCGTAGGGCGGCGGTCACGGCCGTCGCGCATCCGCTCTTGCGAGTGAACGGACCGCAAGGCGCCTCCCCCGCCTGCCCCGTCACCGGTATGCAGAGGGCATGTCTTGCATCGCCGGTACCGAAACGGCAGAACACGAACTGACCTGGCACGGCTTCCGGTTCATCGCGCGCACCGCCACCCGAGGCGCTGCGGCCACCGAACCCCTGATCATCCTCGGCGGCTCCTCGCAGGACCGGTTCTCCTGGCTGCGCTACGAGCAGCTGCTCCTGTCGCACACCGCCTTGCTGACTCTGGAACTGCCCGGCTACGGGGATGCCGATCCCCTGCCGGTCGAGCACGGGATGGACTTCCTCGCCGACGCCGTCCGCCACGCCGCCGACTCCCTGTCGCCCGGACGCGTCAACCTCTTCGGCGCCTGCTTCGGGGCCGCCATCGCCCTGCGCTTCGCGCAGCGGCATCCGGAACGCACCGCACGCCTGATGCTCGGAGGCACCGCGGTGGAGATCTCGGCCGAGTACACCGCGGCGGCCACGCGATGGCGCCGCATGGCTGAGGAGGGGCTCCTCGAAGCTCTGGCCCAGGACATGGTCGAGCAGTTCATGGCTCCGCCCGGCCGCGGATTCGTGCGGCGACGTGCCGCGGTCGCCCGCCTGATGCGCCAGAGGTTCGCCGGCCTCACCGAGCGCGAACTGGCCATGGACCTCGTCCACCACGAGCGTCTGCTGTCGCACCCGTGGAGCCTGGCCCACCTCCCCGTCACCGCTCCGGTGCTGGTGTTCACCGGGGAGCACGACACCATCACGCCGCCCGGGGCAGGCCGCCGCGTCGCCCAGGGTCTCGGGGCCCGGTTCACCACCATCAAGGAGTCCGACCACCTGGTACAGGTCGAGCGTGACGGCGACCTGGCGGATCTGATGGCGAACTTCTTCACCGACCAGCCGCTCGACGGACTCCCCTACCTCAACCCCGTCGAACACTTCGCGCCCCGGTGATGCGGCATGCCGCATCCGTGCCGCGGAGAGCGCCCCGGCCGATGACCGGCCGGACGGCGGCCACGCCCGGTCCGCAACCGGGAGTCCACGGCCCTGTGCCGGGGCGCTCTCCCGCACAGGGCCGCAATCGGGCGGAGCGGACGGCGTGCGACGAAGGTCGCGCCCCCCGGTCGGTGACCGCCGTCCGGCGGCGGCCCGGAGGCGGCGGGCCGACCGCCACCAGGCCCCTGTGTCAGACGAGGCCGGGGAGCTCCCGGGCCTGGAACGCGGCGCGGACCGCGTCCGCGGCGCTCCTGCCGTACATCGTCTCCGCCGTCGCGACCGTCGTGTTCGCGGCGGCCGCGAAGCTGGTGTCGGGGGCGAAGCCGAACTGCGCGTCGACGATGATCCGGTCGGCGATGCGCGGACCGAGGGCGGTACGGATGTCGTACAGCGCGCGGGACCAGATCTCACCGTCCGCGTGGACCTCGCCGACCCGGTCCGCGTACGTCTTGCCGGAGTCGATCCGGCGCAGACAGTGCGGGGCGTCGCTGTAGGTGACGGAGTCCCAGTCGGCGACGCAGGCGACGTCGGCCTTCAGCGGCCAGCCGTACCGTGCGGCGGCGTGCTCGCCGACGGCGACGGCCAGGTAGTCGCCGAACGCCTCGCCGATGGAACCGGCCTCCGGAGAGCTGCCGAAGCCGGGCACCTGGGCCTGGTGCACGGCATGGCCGTACTCGTGCACGACGACCTCGGCGTCCTCGGCATCGTCCACGCCGCCCTTGCCGAAGCGGATCTCTCCCTTCTTGTCGGTGAAGAAGGAGTTGTCGGCGCCCCACTGGTTGATGCGGACCGGCTGCACCCTGTCGTTCGCTCCGGGCAGTTCGTCGCCGAAGCCGAGGCCTTGCAGGTACTCCTGCGCCTCGTTGATCCAGAAGTACGCCATGACCTGCTCGAACTGGTCGTCGTGCCGGTCGTACGAGGCGGCGTCGGCGAGCCGCGCGGAGGCACCGGTGCTGGAGCGGACCGAGGCCCACCGGCCGGAGAGCCCGCCGCTGCCGTCCAGATTGCGCAGCACGACGGTCGCGTAGGCGGTGGCGGGGACCGCGGCCGCGGCGTCCTTGTCGTCGGTGAGGGTCTGGTCGCCCGAGGACTGGACGGGGTTGACCATGAACACCCGGGCCTGCGGGCCGGGTACGACGGGGGCGGCCCCCGTGGCGGAGGCCGAGCCGGCCGTGGCGATCAGAGCCATGGTGGCGGCGGTGGCCCCGGCGAGCAGACCGCGGGATGTGCGGCGAGCCATGTGCATCCTCCCCTAGCGGATGGTGTGGTGGCGGAGAAGTGGTGCGGGCGCGATCTTCGCGCACCGCCCCGGCCTTTGACCAGGTTCATGGCAAGCAACAGATTCGGGGCCGTCGGCCTGGCGCTCGGCGCGGGTGTCCTCACACGACGGGGCAGCCTGCCCGCTCGGGGGGCGCGTTCGCGGACCCCGGCCGCTCCGTCGGATGCCCGCGCCGCCCGGGGATCCCGTTCCGTCAGGTTCCCTTACCGCGCGGGGATCCGGTTCTGCCGGGGACGATCACGAGGAGCGATGCCCAGGACACGGCGAAGAGCCCCGCCGCCACGAGCGACGACCGCGTTCCCATGGCGGCGGTGACCAGCGCGCCGGTCGCGGCACCCACACCGAAGAACAGGATGACCGACGCGTACAGGACCGCGAGACGCAGGTCGGACCGGCTCCGGGTGCGGCGTGCGGTCAGCACCGCGCCGGTGACTCTGGTCAGGTTCCCGGTCATGGCGACCGTGAGGAAGGCGGCCGGCCTGACCGCCTGGAAGAAGACGACCTGCAGCGCGACGACGAATCCGACGGACGTGGTGACGGCGACCTGCGGGATGTCCCCGGGCGTGAGCCCGATCACGGTCAGCACCGCGGTCTCGAGGGCGAGGGCGTACAACAGCGGCCAGGGGGCGATCCGGCGGCCCGCCGCCGCGGAGGCACGGAGCAACTCCGCTGCGACGACGCCTGCGACGAACGCCATCATGGGCCACAGATGCGCCAGGGATCCGTGGGCTCCGGGCTGCGCCACGTCGACACCGAACAGGACCAGATTCCCCGTCTGCGCTCCCGCGAAGACACCACCGTGCGCCATGTACAGATAGGCGTCCACATAGCCGTTGGCCACGATGATCAGGGAGCTGAGCGTGACAGGGACCGTGACGTCTTGACTCATCCGGGCTTTCCAGGGCGGCGGCTGGACAACGAGAGCCGATCGTTCACGCCCGTTTGATGCGAAAAGACCAGCACACGGACGATATAGGGCGCGAGGCCGGTGCGCGAAGGGGCCTCGCGGATCGACGGACGGCTGGTTCCGAGGCCTTCCCCCCCTCCTCCCGTCCAGGGCCGTTCGGTCCCCTGTCGCCGACCGGGGCTGTGAGGTTCTCCACCTCCGTTCCCTCCCGTTCAAATGAGAATCCCAGATGCGTATTTGGTAGCGTCACAGACATGCGGCTGACGAAGTTCACCGACCTGGCGCTGCGCGCCGTGATGCGGCTGGCGGTCTGCGAGGAGGGCGAGTCCCCCACCACCCGGGACGTGGCCGAGGCGGTCGACGTGCCCTACGCCCACATGGCGAAGGCGGTCAGCCGACTGCGGCAACTGCAAGTGGTCGAGGCGCGCCGCGGACGGGGCGGAGGGCTGGAGCTCACCCCGTTCGGGCGGCGGGCCTCGATCGGCTGGCTGGTACGGGAGTTGGAGGGTGAGGGGGATGTCGTGGCGTGCGAGGGCGATCCGCCCTGCCCGCTGCGCGGCGCCTGCCGGCTGCGCGGGGCCCTGCGCGCGGCCCAGCAGGCGTTCTACGCCACCCTTGACCCGCTGACGGTCGACGACCTCACGGGTCCGCCGACCGGCCCGGTCCTCGTCGGCCTGACGGGACGCCGCCGGGACTGAGCGTTCCGTTCCAGTACGCCGCACCGCGCGGGGCCGACTCGCTCAAAAATACGCAGATCACATACCAATTAAGGGAGTCCTCATGCTGTCCGAACAGTCCGCACCGGTCGTCCGCGCGACCCTCCCCCTCGTCGGCTCGGCCATCGGAGAGATCACCGGCCGCTTCTACTCGCGGCTCTTCACCGCTCACCCCGAACTGCTGCGCGACCTGTTCAACCGCGGCAACCAGGCCAACGGTGAGCAGCGGCAGGCCCTGGCGGGGTCCATCGCGGCGTTCGCGACCGCGCTGCTGGAGCACCCGGACACCCGGCCGGACGCGATGCTGTCCCGCATCGCGCACAAGCACGCCGCCCTCGGCGTCACCTCCGAGCAGTACAAGACCGTGCACGAGCACCTCTTCGCGGCGATCGTCGAGGTGCTCGGCGACGCCGTCACCCCCGAGGTGGCCGCCGCGTGGGACGAGGTCTACTGGCTGATGGCGAACGCCCTGATCGCCATCGAGGCGCGCCTGTACCGGGACGCGGGCGTACCCGAAGGCGCGACCTGGCGGCCGATGGTGGTCGCGGAGCGGCACGAGGAGACACCCGACACCGTCTCGCTGGTCCTGCGCCGCCCCGACGGCACCCCCGCCGGCGGCTTCCGGCCCGGCCAGTACGTGAGCGTACGGGTCGGCCTCCCGGACGGCGCACAGCAGATCCGCCAGTACAGTCTCTCCGCCGCTCCCGGTGCCGCGCACTGGCGCATCACCGTCAAGCGCGTGCGCGGTGGCGCCGGCCCGGACGGCGAGGTCTCGGCCTGGCTGCACGCTCATGCCCGGCCCGGCCAGGAGCTCAGCGTCTCGGCGCCTTTCGGCGACCTCGTCCTGCCGGCGGGCGACACCCCGCTGCTGCTGGCCTCCGCAGGGATCGGCACGACGCCCATGCTCTCCATGCTCGACCACCTGGCCGCCACCGGCTCCACCCGCCCGGTCACCGTTCTGCACGCCGACCGCACACCCGCCGACCACGCCCACCGCGCCCAGCAGCACGCGCTCGTCGGCGCACTGCCGGATGCCTCACTGCACCTGTTCTACGAAGACAGGGGCACGGGCGAACTGCCCGCCGGGGCCCGGCTCGGACAGGCCGGCCTGGACGACGTGCCGCTCCCGGACGGCGTGGTCGCCTACCTCTGCGGGCCGCTGCCCTTCATGCGCGCCGTACGCGGCGACCTGCTGCGCCGGGGCGTACCCGCCGCCGACATCCACTACGAGGTCTTCGGGCCCGACCTGTGGCTGGGCGAAGCGGCCTGAGACCGGGCCCCGGGGCGCGAGCAGACGCTGCACCCGCGCCCCCGGAGAAGGACCGACGCGACTCCCCGCTGCCGCCGGACCGCACGAACAAGGCCCGGCGGCCCTGAGAAGCCCCATGCGCTCCCGCCGTACCCCGGCCGGCGGCGCGCGACCCGGGCGGGGCGCTGCCGGCCCCGATGCCACCGGGGCCGGCCGGGCCGCGGAGCCGGCCGTACCCCGGCCGGGGCGCCGTGACCGCGACCGCCCGCTGCGGGGACGGGGCCCGGCCCACCGGGCCGGCCGGGGACAGGCTCCGTGGCGGACCGGCCGTCCAGGGGGCCACCGGCTCGGCGGCACGGGGCAGGAGTCGCAGCGGCCCGCGACGGGTTCTAGCGTAGAAGCGGGGGCCTGATGGGCGAGGCCGAGAGGAGTGATCGCCATGGCGGGGCGCACGCGAAGCGAAGTCGAGGCGGAGATCAAGGAAACCCTGGGGCTCGTACCCCACTTCTTCTCCCGCATCCCCGATGATCTGCTGGATCTCGAGTGGGAAGTCTTCAAGAAGCTCGAGCTCGGCGAGACGCTGATCCCGAACAAGTACAAGGAACTGATCGGGATCGCTCTGCACTCCGAGACGAAGTGCCGGTACTGCACGCTCTTCCACACCGAGGCCGCGAAACTCTTCGGGGCCACCGACGAGGAGATCCAGGAGGCCGTCCACTACGCGAAGAACAGCCTCGGCTGGAGCGCGTACCTCAACGGCATCCGCGAGGACTACGACGACTTCGAGAAGGAACTCGGACAGATCAAGGACTACCTCGCGTCGAAGGGCTGACCGTGCACCTGGAGTGGGCGCGGCCCGGCGTCCTGCGCGTGACGGCTCACACCTTCGAGTTCGCAGCGCTGGTGGCCGCTGCCCGCCTCGTGGCCGAGTCCCCTTCCCACGACATCCCGGAGGAGTCCCTGGAGCAGCTCAGACATGTCCTTGGCGACTACGACGCCCAGACACGCCACCTGCACGGCACGTCGGCCGCAGACGGGGCCTGACGCCACGGACGGGCCCGGGAGGGAATCCCGCACGCGTCCCCGCGCGGTGGGGTCCTTCGCGGCCTCGCGGCAGGCACGGGCCGGGTACGACGAGGAGCCCCTCCGGCGGCCGCTGGTCAGGAACGACCACTCCGGTCGGTCCCGGCTGGTGCAGGTGCGCGATGCGGCTGCCGTCCCCGTCCGCCTGGTGTCGAAGGGTCGCAACAGGACGACACGGTCCGTTTCCACCGGAGGTGACCGTCATGTATGTCGTCGCCCAGCACAAGATCGTGAACCCGGAGACCGCCCTCGCGCGGGGCCAGGACCTGATCAACGGTGTCGGAGCACCCGACGGCACCCGGGTTCTGCAGTTCTACCCGCACACCGGAGGGTCCGCCGTGACGTGCCTGTGGGAGTCCGGGTCCGTCGAGGACGTCCAGCGCTTCGTCGACACGACCCTCGGTGACTCCAGCGTCAACACCTGCTACGAGGTCGACGCCGAGCACGCCTTCGCCGACCGCCCTCTGGGCCTGAGCCCGTCCCCGGCCCCCGTGGCCCACTGAGCAACTCCCCCCCGGGCTCCTGCCTGCGACCTGCGAGTTCACCGGACGCGGCGGACGCGGCGGCGCGGATCACGCCGCACGGTGTCGCCGTCGTCGGGAACGGCGTGCTCACCGGGACGCAGCGGGAGGCACGCGTCGACGACGAGGCCGACAGGTCGCGCGGCGCGCCGGGGTACCGCCCCGGGCGTGTGCCCGGGCGCAGGCGTCGACGACCCGCCGTCCTGCCGGTCGGGGAGCGCGGCGGTCCGTCGCGCCTCGCCCGGTTGGCGTGATCCGACAAGAGATACCGGGCGGGGCGCCGTAGGGTCGCGGCATGCATGAAGAACCGGACCTCACCGGCATCCCCGTGGACACCTCCGCTCCCGTCCTGGTCACCGGCGCGACGGGCTACGTCGCCGGGTGGCTGGTCAAGGGGCTCCTGGACGCGGGGGTGACCGTGCACGCCGCGGTGCGCGACCCCGGTGACAGCGCGAAGATCCAGCACCTCGTCGACTTCGCGGAGAAGTCCCCGGGCGGCATCCGCTTCTTCGCCGCCGACCTGCTCTCCGCGGGCTCGTACGCGGAGGCGATGGCCGGGTGCGGCATCGTGTTCCACACCGCGTCGCCGTTCACGACCCAGGTGAAGGACCCCCGGCGGGAGCTGATCGACCCCGCGGTCCAGGGCACCCGCACCGTCCTGGAGACCGCGAACGCCACCCCCTCCGTACGACGGGTCGTCCTCACCTCCTCCTGCGCCGCGATCTACACCGACGCCACCGACTGCGCCGCGGCTCCCGGGGGGCGGCTGACCGAGGACGTGTGGAACACCACCGCCTCGGTGGACTACCAGCCCTACAGCTACTCCAAGCTGCTGGCCGAGCGCGCCGCCTGGGACATCGCCGGAGCACAGGACCGTTGGCGCCTGGTCGTGGTCAACCCGTCCCTGGTCGTCGGGCCCGCGGTCAACGCCCGGCCCACCTCCGAGAGCTTCTCGATCGTCCGGCAGCTGGGCGACGGCACCATGCGCCGGGGCGCCCCCCGGGCCGGGCTCGGGGTGGTCGACGTCCGCGACCTGGCCCGCGCGCACATCGCCGCCGCGTACCTGCCCGACGCCCAGGGCCGCCACATCGTCTCCGGCCACGACACCGACCTGGTCGAAATGGCGCACTCGCTCCTCCCCCGCTTCGGGGACCGCTTCCCCCTGCCCCGCCGCGCCCTGCCCAAGCCGCTGGTGTGGCTGGTGGCGCCCAGTGCCGGCCTGTCGCGCACCTTCGTCCGCCGCAACGTCGGCGTCGCATGGCACGCGGACAACGGCAAGAGCCGCCGTGCACTCGGCATGCACTACCGGCCGCTGCGGGAGTCGATGGAGGACATGTTCGAGCAGCTCGTCGAGCGCGGCATGGTCGTCGCCCGCGCCTAGCCCCGTGTCCGCCTACTCTCTCGCACCCGAGTGGGGGCGTGTCCTGCGCAGGCTCGGTCTGGACCCGGCCCTCGTGCTGCGGCGCGCGGGCCTGCCCACCGAGCTGCTGGACCGTCCGCGGGCCCGGATGGACGCCGAGGGCTTCTTCGCGCTGTGGGAGGCGGCGGGCGCTCTGTATCCCGGACCCGATCTGGCCGTCGCCGCCGCCTCCGCGGTGTCGGCCGAACAGTTCGACACACCGCTCTTCGCCGGACTGTCCAGCCGCGACCTGGCGGAGGCCGCCGCACGCATCGCCGTCTACAAGCGGCTGATCTACCCCGTGACCCTGGACGTGCGCACCGGCGCGGGACTGAGGATAGCGGTGCGTCCACGCGATCCGTTCCCGCCGCCCGCCGTGCTGGAGCGGTTCGAGCTGCTCTTCTGGGTGTCGTTCGCCCGGCTGGCGACCGGCGCCCGGGTGGGCCCCGTACGCATCACGGTGCCCGACCCGCCCGCCGACCAGAGAGCGGTGGCCGAGTTCCTGGACGGTGTCGTCTTCACCCGCGGCCGACGCGCCGAAGTCGTGTTCTCCCCGTACGACATGCGCAGGCCGTTCGCGGCCGGGGTGCACGCCGGGATGTGGGAGGCCGTCGAACCGGAGCTGCGCAGGCGCCTGTCGGACCTGGAGCGGTCGGCGACCTGGGCGCAACGCACGCACGCCGCACTCCTCACCGGTCTGCCCGCCGGACGGCGCACCCTCGCCGACGTGGCGGTCGAGCTGGCCACCAGCCCGCGCACCCTGCAGCGCCGCCTCGAAGCGGAGGACACGTCGTTCCAGGAGGTCCTGGCGCGGACCAGGGAACGGATGGCGCGCGCCTACCTGCGGCGCCCCGACCTGTCCTCCACCGAGATCGCGTTCCTGATCGGGTACGGGGAACTGACCTCCTTCCACCGCGCCCTGCGCCAGTGGACGGGCGAGACTCCGCGCGCCCTACGCTCGGCGTGAGCGGCCGCGGCCCGCGGAGCTTCACGGTCACCGGTGATCGGCTTCCGGGGTGGTGCGGCTGTGCCCGGCGGACAGCCCCTGCCGCCCCCGGCGGCGTGCAGTGCCCGCTCCGCGCCGCGGATGATCTCCACCGGCCGGAGGCTGTCCGGTTCGTCGGGTACGAGGCCCGCGACTCCGCCCCGCCAGGAGCAGCGTCTTCGGCCAGAACTCCGGCGATCCGCTCCGGGAGGAGGGAGCGGATCGCCGGGCCCGACGCCGCGCTTCCGTCAGCCGAGCACGGCCCGGGCCGGCGAGGCCGACGGCAGGAAGGCCTCCCGGACCTCACCCGAATCCGTCGCGCAGACCCAGGGGTGCGTGACGAACGTCTGCTGGACGTAGGACGCGCCCGGTTCGAGTGTCGCGTAGAAGACCCACTCCCTCTCGTAGTCGATCCAGTACACGTGCAGGCGGACGTCCGAGCCGTTGACGAACTCGACGAAGGTGCTGTCCGCGTCGTCCACCGAGCGCAGGCTCTTCACCCGGGAGGGCGGCACAGCCGTCAACTCGGGCCACCCAGCGCTCTCCTGGACCTCGCCCGGCTGGGTGGCCGGTGCGGTGGTGCGCGCGGCCGTCTCACCGGTGCTCCTGCTCGGGGCGGGAGAGGAGCGGGTGCTGGACGCCTGCCGCCCGGAGGGCACGTTTGAGACCAGCTGCGCGTCTCCCGGAGGCGGCGCGACCCGCGAGGCGGTGGGCGACGGCTGTCGCGGCGGCCCGGCCGGGTCGTCCTCCTCGAAGTCGAACGTGGGAGTGACGGGCGGGGGAACGGGCTGCCCCGTGCCGTGCGGGGCCGCGACAGGACCGCCGTCACCCCTCGACGAGAGGCCGATCACCAGCAGCATCACACTCACCGCGAACACCACGAACGCCAGGGAGGAAGCGACAGCGCGCACCGCACTCGGCAGGGTGGCCCAGCGACCCGGCAACGGCCCTCCGGGTTGCGGCGCCGAAACACCGGAACCGCAGCCGCGGCAGAAGTGACGGTGACAGTCCTCCGGACCGCCGTCCCCCGGCGACCCGAGCCCTCCGCACCGCACGCATGTCATGTACCCCATCGCTCCAGCCCTCGCGAAACCTGCAAGATCAGCCAACATGAGGCACACCGCTCACCCCGGTCAAGAGTTCCGGTGGGCACGGTTACGTCGACGGGTGAAGCCGTATGTGATCTGCCGCCAGTTACGCACGAACAGAAACTCCCCGCGCTTGCCGGACGCGCCGCTTCCGGGTGGGGTACACGCGTTTTCCCCGTGTTCTCGGCCGTTTCGGACCGGCCGATTCTCCGTTGGTGGAGTTGACGTCGTCGTGCACCCTGCGCCGCAACGGACGATGACCGGCCGGGTCCGCGGCGCACCAGCTCACCTGCCTCAGGCCCCGGTCAGCGCTTCGGCGGTGCCGGCGCGGTCGGTGCCGCCTTCGCCCGCCGCAGCCGCTGCCGCGTCCCGGGACGCGCAGACGCCTCCCCCCGACCGGCAAGGGGATCGCCGAGGACACGACCGTCCCGCTGCTCGCTGAGAAATCTCGCGACGACCGTCGGCCCGATCCCGGCGACGGCTTCGGGCTTCACCACGAGCCGCAGTTCGGGGCAGACCGTGCCGATGCGGGACCGGGCCAGGAACGAGCGCACGACGGACACCAGCGACTCCCGCGGCCCCAGTCCCTCGACGCGCGCAAGCCCCGCACCGACGAGCCCGATGGCCACGGGACGGCGTCGCCCGTGCCGGGCGGTGTGCTCCCAGAGGCGTTCCAGACCATGTGCCAGCTCAGGCGCGGAGGACCGGGCGGACAGGTCGTTCCCCATGCGGCTGTAGGCGACGCCGAGGACCTGGCGGTCGCCCGCCCACAGGGTGACAACGGTACCGAGGGGATAGCGGGTGAGTTTGCCGAGCCGCTTGCTCGACCTCGCCTCCACGGCCACCGGCCGGACATGCCGCAGCTCCCGCCGCAACTGGCCGTCGAGCCGTCGGCGGTCCCCGGCGAAGACGGTGTGCAGCAACTGGCCCTGGAGGCTGTCGCGGTGGATCACCCGGTCGTCGGTGACGGTATCGAAGGTGTCGGTGAACCCGATCACCAGATCGGCGTCGGACTGGTCGAGAAGGTCACCGGAGACCAGCACCACCGAAGTCCGCAGGCCGGGGTAATCGTGCCGGGCCAGCACCGCACCCGCCGCGCGCACCCGGCCGCGCAGCTCCTGCACCGTCCGGTCCAGCGCACGGTCCCCGGGGTGCCACTCGGCCAGCCGCTCCGCCACCGCGAGGGCCGCCGCGCTGTCCCCGACCGCGACATGGGCGCGTACGAGTTCGCGCTGCGCCGCCTCGTGCAGGGTGCGCAGGCGCGCGATCGGTCCGGCGGCGAACGCGTAGTCCTCCGCGTCCTGGAGGGGCCGGCCGCGCCACATCTCCAGGGCGTGCGACAGGTCGGCCACGGCCGTGGCGGGTGGCAGTCGCCAGGCCTCGCGCACCAACTCCTGGAACCGCCACAGGTCCAGCTGGTCGGCCCGCAGGGCCAGCCGGTAGGACGTCACCCTCCCCGGTTCGGTGACGATCGTCCCGCTGCCGTCAGCGCTGCCGTGGCAGAAGAGCCGTCGCAGCTCCAGGACCCGCTTCTGTACGGCCACCCGGTCCCCGCGTCGCAGCGGAGGCCTCGCCCCCCAGACGTCCCACGCCACCTGGTCCACCGGAACCGGCTGCCCCCCGGCCACGGCGAGCCGGGCCAGGACCGCCGCGGCCAGAGGAGTCGGGGTGACGACGTCGCCGCCGCGGCGCACCCGCGCCCTGCCGAACAGCGTCAGTCGCAGATCGTCCACGTCGCCTCCGCGGTCGCCCGTCAAACCTCTGCGCCGCGCCAGTCTAACGATGCGCCGGGAGACGGCGGTAGCGCATCGGAAGCAGTCCGGTGCTTTCGGCGGAAGCAGCCCGGCTCGTTGACTCGGAGACCGAACCGGCAAGCCGAGAAGGAGAGTTGAAGATGTCCACGACCGAACGCAGCACCGAGCTGGCCGCCCGGATGGCGGCCCTCGCCGACACGGCGGAGGTCCCCCTGTCGGTGTCTGTGGCCACCGGCGAGGTCAGGAGCGTGACGGACCGCGTCGAGAGCCTGCGGGCCACCCACCCGGCCGCCGGCCGCGGCTCCTGCAACCCCGGGTACTCCTCCTGGGGCGACTGACCTCCCACCGCCCGTGCCCCGGGGCCGTGACCGTGACGGCCCCGGGGCCTCTCAGAGCCGGAGCATTCATGCTGACCACCGGTATCACCCTCTCCGTCCGCTGCAACGCCTTCCACCCGTCGGACGTCATGATCAGTTCGGGTACGCGCCGGCTGTCCCGGGTCCCCGGGGCCGCGGCGGACCCGACGGCCGTCGTCCCACGGGACGACTGGCGCCGCCTCGACCCGTCCGAGCTGGAGCTGCTCGTGCCCGCGCCGGCCACTCCGCTGAACCGGATGCTGACCGTGCTCGCTCTGGACGCCGAATCGCTGGAGACCTGCCGTGACGAACTGCTGCCGGTGCTCGCGGCCGCCGGCGCCAAGGACGCCGGCGAGCGAGCGGCGCGCCGCGGTGCGGTCCTCGGCCGCGTCCGCGAACGGGTCCTGGACGCGGTCGGACACCACGTCGGTGCACGCAGTGCCCGCCAGGGGGCCAGCGACAGCGTGGTCCACCGCGCCGGTCTGGTCTCGACCGCGTACAACTACGAGCGGCGCACCTTCATGGGGCTGCACCTGGACAACCACGAGGACTTCCCGCTCACCGAGCGGCACCGCTCCCTGCTTCTCACGGTGACCAACCTGGGCTTCACCGACCGCTACGTCCATTTCGTCAACCTCCGCGCGACGGAGCTGATGCGGATGCTCGCCGCGGCCGGCCGTACGGTTCCGGACACCGGCCACGCCCTCAAGAACGCCTTCTTCACGGCGTTCCCCGCCCACCCGGTGCTGCGGGTGCGGCTCAGGCCCGGCCAGGCCTACCTCGTCAACACCCAGGACGTGCTGCACGACGGCGCCACCAACTCCGTGGGACTGCCGGACGTGTCGTTCCTGACGGCGAACCGGCTGGTCCCCGCAGCGCTGGTGGGGGAGGCTCCGTGACCTCCCCGCGGCAGCCGGCCTCATCCGGCCCGGGCCCGATCCGGCAGGTGGTGCTGCAGTCCACCGGCTTCTGCAACATCGACTGCGCGTACTGCTACCTGCCCGACCGGCTCACGAGAACCGTGATGCCGCTGGAGACGGTGCGCGCCACGGCCCGCGCGCTCGCCGACAGCGGACTGCTCGCACCCAGGGTGGAGGTCCGCTGGCACGCGGGCGAGCCGCTCACGGTACCCAGGTCGTTCTACGCGGAGGCCCACACACTGCTGCGGGAAGCGCTGCGGGGCCGCACCCGGCTGTCGTTCTCGCTCCAGACCAACGCCACCCTGCTCGACGGCGCATGGGCGGACTTCCTGCGGCGCGAGGAGGTGCGCGTGGGGGTCAGCCTCGACGGCCCCGCGCCGGTACACGACGCGCACCGGCGCACCCGCGGCGGAACGGGCACCCTGACCCGCGCCCTCAGGGGTGTGTCCCATCTGGCGGCGGTGGGGCTTCGCTACGACGTCATCTCCGTCATCACTCCGGCCACGCTCGCCCGTCCCGGCGACTACCTGGACTTCATGGCGGAACTTGCGCCCCGCTCACTGGGACTCAATCCCGAGGAGACCGAAGGGGGCCATGAATCCGCCCTGCACCGCGTCGACGGCTTCGCGCGGGAGTACCGCGGCTTCCTGCACCGCGTCGCCCGGTGGTCGGAGCACACGGGGATCGAGGTGCGCGAACTCACGGCCATGCGACGGCACATCCTGCACCACGCCCTGCCCGTGCGGAACACGCAGAACGAGCCGCTGTCCATCGTCACCGTGGGAGCCGACGGCCGCGTGTCGTCGTTCTCCCCGGAGCTGTTCGGCTGGAGGAGCGCACGGTACGGGGACTTCGTCGCGGGCCGGGTGACCGACCCGGGGTTCCGCTTCGACCGCTGGCCGGAGACCTTCCGGCTGCTGGCGTCGGACGTCGAGCGGGGCCGGGCCGCCTGTGAACGCAGTTGTGGCTACTACGCGGTGTGCGGCGGGGGCGCTCCGGCGAACAAGTGGGCCGAGCAGGCGGACATGGCCGCCACCCGCACGGCGTTCTGCCGGCTCGGCGTGATGGCCGTCGCCGACGTCGTGCTGGACGGCCTCGAAGCGGCGGGCCGGTGAGCGCCCCGCCGTCCCGGGCGCGCGTCACCGTCCGCGGCGACTGCCCGCCGGCCACCGAGGCCGCCGTCCGCCACGCGTTCACGGACGGACCGGCCGACGCCTCCTGCGCCGCCGCCCTCCTGGGCCTCGTCGACCTGCCGGGGCACTTCACCGCCACCGCCGTGTTCCCCGACCGGGACGTGATCGTGACCTCCCGGTCGGGGGCCGTGGCCCACTACTACGACACCGCGACGAGCCGGGTCCACGGGGCGAGCGTCACGGACGTGCTCGGCCGCGCGGGCCGCGCGCTGCGCTGGAACGCCGCGGCCCTGGCCGACCACCTGGTGCACGGCCATCCGCTGGGTGACGCCACGCTCGACCGGGACGTCCGCCGGGTTCCGGCGGGAGCCGTACTGACCCTGGCCCGGCCACGCCCCGTCCTGTCGGCCGTGCCGCCGCCGCCCCGTGAGCCCGAGCCGGCGCGGACGGCCGCGCGTACCGCCCTCGCCGCACTGCGTGGTGCGGTACGGGACGCGACGCGGACGTCGTGCGCGCTGTCGATGTCCGGCGGTCTCGACGCCCGGCTGCTGCTCGCCGCTCTGCTGGCCGAAGGGATCGAGCCGCGTCTGCTGATATCCGGCGTCGTGGGATCGTTCGACCGTACCGTCGCCCTGGCGATCGCCCGGGACTTCGGCCTGCCCCACGAGGTGCACACCGTGTCCGGGCCCGCTCTCGTGGCCGGCGCCGACCGCGTCACGAGGCCGACGGACGGACTGCTGCCGGTCAGCAACTGGGCGGGGATGGCACACGTCGCCGAAGCGATCCGCGCCGAGCCGGTGCTCTTCGGGTACCACGGCGAGCTGGCCAGGGCCTACCACCTGTCCGCGGTGGGCAGGCACGCGTGGCCCCAGGCCGCGCGACCGGCTGCGGAGGCCCCCGCTCACCTGCTGGAACGTGCGGGAGGGGACCCGTTCCTGCCGGGCGAACGGCACCGGATCGCGGACGAGCTCCGGGAGGCTCTGCGGCCGGAGCTGATGACGGAGCGGATCCGGGCGGCACTGCCGTCCGAGCCCCTGCGCGGTTCCCTGCTGGGGGCGTCGGAGGCGTTCTTCCGTACCCAGTACGGGCACCGCAAGATCGCCACCAACCTGGCGGCCATCGGCACCTTCACTCACTGGCGGGCGCCCCTGCTCGCCCCCGGCTGGAGCGACGCCGTACAAGCCCTGCCGCGCAGCTGGAAGCTGGGCGACCGCTGGCACCGCTGGGCCATCGGTCTGCTGTGCCCGGCACTGCTGCGCTATCCGGAGGAGCGCTACGGCCCCGTGACCTCGCGCCGCCCTCCACTGCGCTACTGGTCGCGCGGGCCCGCTCCGCCGGACACGCCGTTCTATGCCGACCAGGCGCCGCTGAGCACCCCGGGCGGACTGCTGGACGGCCTGGCCGCCGCCGACGCCTCGGCACTGGCCCCGCTGCTGGATCCCGCCCTGGTGGGCGAGCTCGCGCGGGCGCAGACCGGCGGGGCGGCGCGCCCTCACCTCTGCTTCGCCCTGGGTGCCCTCGCCGAGTGGGCCCGGACGGCGGGCAACCGCCCTACGGGCACGGGGCCCGCAGCGGCCGGGTCCCTCCGCGACGGTCCTGCGGGCTCCTGAAGAAGCCCGCCCCCGACGGCTGCGCGTCGTGTGTCTTCGCCAGTGTCTCGGGGCGAAGAAGGCCGACGAGACCGACGAGCGGCTGCACCACGTCGTCGCGTGGCGTGAGACGCCCTTCTTGCCGAAGGAACGGGTCCGGACCGGTCAGGCGGGCCTTGCGACCGTCTGGACCCACACGGTTCCGTCGGGGCCCTTGGCCACGCCCACCCCCATGTCCTGGTACCGGCAGTCGAGCATGTTGTCCTGGTGGATCGCGCCGTCCATCCAGTCGGCCACGACAACGGCCGGGTCGGAGGTGCCCCTGTCGAGGTTCTCGCCCCATCGGCTCCAGTCGTACCCCGCGGCGCTGATCCGGCTGTCAGCCTGCTCGCCGGCCAGGTTCTCGTGGTCGAAGTAGCCGTGCGCCACCATGTCCTCCGCATGCCTCCGGGCCGCTTCGCTCAGTCTCGGATCGATCCTCAGCGGAGCGCAGCCGACGCGCGCCCGCTGGACGTTCACGAGTTCGGTGAGCCGCTGTTCCGTGCTCACCGCCGCAGTGGCGGACCTGGTCGGGCCGGGTTCCGCGGGCCGCGTCGGGCTGGGTGCGGGCGGGGACGGAGGCGAAGGCACGGTTCGCGAGGGCGACACGGCCGCGGACGAGGAGACGGGAGGGGCCGTGCTGCGGTCGGGCGCCGGCTCGGGGCTGGGCCACACCAGGGCGAGCAGCAGCACTCCGGCCGCCGCTCCGGCACCCGCCGCCCCGGCGACGGGCCACCCGCCTCCGCTCGAACCGGCCGAAGCGTCCGCCGGCTGCCCCGCACCGGCTCGGCCGTCCGCCCCGGTCGCGGTGCCGGGGTCGCGAGCGCCGGACACGGCACCGCCGTGGCCGTCCGGGCCTGCCTGACCGGCTCCTGCGTGCGGGCCGAACCACGAGGGCGGAACGGTCGGGTAGCCGTGCAGGGGGACGACCATCACCATGCCCGCGAGCAGCCCCTGCGCCGGGACGAGGTCCTGCCGGTGGCCCGAGCAGCGGTGACATGTCCGGATGTGCCGGGCGATCCTCTTGCGCCACACCGACGACGGGACTCCGTCCCAGGCCGCGATGGTCGCACCCAGTCCGTCGCAGCGGGGATCGGCCGCAAGGGCCCGTGTGATGACCCGGCTGACCTCCAGTTGCTCCTTCATCCGCTGGACGCGCACGGCGGCATGCTGCTCCGTCATCTCCAGGGCCGCGGCCAGTTCGGCCCTGGACAGCACACCAGCGGCCTCCTGCCACCAGAGGGCCAGCACGTCGCGGTGGCTCGCGTCGAGCCAGCGGGTCGCCTCGGCGACTTCACGGCGCTGCCCGGACAGACCGAGCCGGAGGATGGTCACGTCCACGAAGTCACCGGCCAGATCCTCCCGCTCGGGGACGCGTTCGAGGGCGGTCGGCGCCCCGCGCTGCCGGTGCCAGCGGTGCCGTATCTGGTTCATGGCGATGGCGACCACCCAGGAGCGCAGCTGTGACGGCTCCCGCAGTCCGCCGAGGCCGTCGAGCACCCGGAACATCGTCTCCTGCACGACGTCGTCCACGTCCGCGTGGCCGTCCAGGGCGCGCCCCACGACGTTGTAGACGAGCGGCAGGTACTCCGCCACGACCTGTTCCCGCGCGCGCCGGTCCCCGGCGCGCGCCGCCGTCACCACCTCGGCCCCGGGCAAGTTGTCCCCGTGCATCGTCTCCTCGCCTCTCTGCCCGCCCTCATGCCGTCGGCCGGGACGCGCCGCCTTCGCGGGCGTGAGTGCCCGTTCCGGCGTTCCGCGGCGTGAGGCAGGGACCGTACCGCACGTCTGTTCCGGACCCGGTCGTGCCCTCCGGACCGTGCGGCCTGCTCGGGGGAGGGCTCCGGGAGACGCCGCATGTCCGGCTGCGGCGGACGGCTTGCGCCGGCCCCGTCCGGTGCGCCGACCGGTCCCGCGGCGCTGCGCAGTGGGCACACGGCTCCGCAATCCCCCGGCCCCTCGCGGCTCTTGTGCCGTGCGACGGCACCCGCACCGGCTGCCCGGATCCTCTGCCGCAGGAATCGTTATGCGCGGCACGGCGGCCGCTCTCCTGTGTGCCGGAACGCCCGGCGAAGGACCGAGAGAGCGGAGCGACCATGCGCCGACGTGATTCTCGCCACGTTCGAGGAGAGGGAGACACCCAGCCCCTTTCCCCACAGGAGGAGGACATCACGGCACAGACAGCCGTTCCCCGTGCGACGGCCGGCCGGGCACCGGACCGAAGGGCTCGAAGGGGCGGGGGAGGCCGTCGGCGTGCACGTGCTCACACGCGCGTCCGCGGCAGGCGAGGGAACGGCGCCCGGCGCGGTCTTCTCGCCGTCGTCGCGGCAACCGCCTGCGTACTCACCGTGGGTGCCGGCTACGCGCTGAGCACCCTCGGAAACGGCGAGGACCGGCAGGCCTCGGCGCAGAGCGCCTCCGCGACCCCCAAGGCCGCGGAAGCGGTTGGCGGATCCGAGGCGGCCGCCTCGCGTCGTCCCACACGATCCGCATCCCCCACTCCATCGCTCCCGGCATCGGCGCCCGCCTCGCCGTCCGCGCCACCGACGACGGCCGGAGCAGGGGACCGCTCCACGCGGCCCGGATCGCACCGGGCCACGGCTGGTCCGGCGAGCCCGTCGCGCGCGGGGAACCGCACCGCCACCACGCGTCCTGCGCCCACCACCAGCGCACCTGGCCCCGACGGTCCGGCCACCGGCACCGCGGCCGCTCTCGCCCGGACGGTGACCGACCTCGTCAACCAGGAGCGCGCCGAGGCGGGTTGTGCACCGCTGCGTGTCGATCGCCGCCTCCAGACGGCCGCGCAGGCGCACGCCGACGACATGGCTGCCCGCGGCTACTACGAGCACACCAACCCGGAGGGGAAGAACGCCGGCGACCGGATGGCAGCGGCGGGCTACGACTGGCGCAAGTGGGGCGAGAACATCCACAAGGGGCCGAAGGACGCAAGTACCGCCATGCGGGACTGGATGAACAGCTCCGGCCATCGCGGCAACATACTCGACTGCGGATTCGAGGACGTGGGCGTCGGTGTGAACCTCAGCGCCAGCGGGCCCTGGTGGGTGCAGAACTTCGGCGTCGGCGGGTGATCCCGCGCCGCCGCAGCGCGGTCCGTTCGCCGACGGGTCCGGCGAACGGGGCGGCCTCGGCCGCAACCGAGGTTCCGCACGAGGAACTCGCCTTGTCCGTGGCGCCGTCCCGGTGAGGCCCGGCCGTCCGCGCCTCCACCCGCAGAACGATTCTCCTACTGCCGTACGAACGGCCGCCCGGCGGCGGGCGGTTCTCTCCGCACGATACGGAGGGAGAGTGAGACGGGCCCCGGCTCGCGCCACGGGACTCCGGTGACGGTGGCGAGTTGCGCACAGCGCTTGGCCACCGGAGTTCCGACACCGGCAGTCCGCAGGTGCCGGATGGCCGCCCGACCCGCCTGGCCTCGGGCCTCTTAGTCGAAAACGGGGGTTTTCGGACCTCTTCCGCCCGTGCCACGCTGGAGACTCACGCGGAAGCGGAAGGTGTTCACGTGGGGCGCTGTCCGGACGGGGACATGTGGTCCGCACCTGTGCGGGCGGGGGCAGGCGTGCTCTAGGGTACAGCTGTGGTGTTCCGCCCACGCGTCCGGCAGTCTCGGGGGAGGACGTCAACTGTGGGTGGATTCGAGTGGCGAAAGAGCACGTACAGCGAGAGGGTCGGTGGCTGCGTCGAGGTGGCGTACGACGCGATACAGGTGTCGGTGCGCGACACCAAAGGACGCTTCGCCGTGCTCGACTTCTCCGAGCACCCCTGGTGCGCCTTCGTCGCGTCACTCAGAACCCAGGCCCGGCAGTCCGTCGACGCGTCCCGTCAGCCTGAGCACGCAGAGGTGAGGACAGTGAGCCTTCCCGGATCCGGCGGCCCCGCACGAGCGCCCGTCGCGTCGGGACACGGTCCGAAAGGATGGCATCCCCGCCGGATCGGCATTCTGGCCTACTGCCTTGCCTCCGGTGCCGTCGCCACCGCGGCCGGCGCCGGAGCCTCGGCCCTCGTCGAGGACTCGACGGCCAAGCGTGTCGCCTGGTTCGCGGTCATGTTCGCGGTCTCCGCCGCGTCCGGCGCCTGGCGGGCGACAGTTTCGCGGAGGACCGCCTGATCCTGGCTCAGGGGGTTCATCGCGTACCGCAGTCCGAGTCCGTCCTGGGCTCCCCGCCGACCCGGGCACGGCGTCGACGCACGAACGACATCACGCCGGCGGACACGGCCACCGTCGCGCCCGTGGTCAGGACGTTCGCCACGTAGCTCCCCGCCGTCACGGCCCAGGACGGGACGGATATCTCGAGTCCGTCGCCGGCCCGCATCACCAGATGGAGGCCGCCGCCCAGCGCGATGAGACAGACGGTGACAACCAGGCAGCTCGTGGCCCCGCATTTGACGATCACCCACATCCGTTGACGCTGCTGGTGCCCCATCTGTCCCAGTCGCTCTATCTCCCGCTCGTGCCGTCTCGTGCTCAGCTGCTCGAATCGCTGAGCCACTTCGGGGTCGGCGGCGGCCGCCAAGTCGTGGGAAAGGGCGGCAACTTCCGCATTCTCCGTCCCAGCCTCGTCGGAGGGCGGCGCTCGCAGGGCATCCAGGATGGATTGCCACACCTGTCGCCAGTCCGCCATCAGGCATCTCCTTGCCCCTAAGCGCCGCAGCACCTCAGCCCGCGGCGAAGCGCTCCAGTGCGGTGTCGATCACTGCCACCGCCTCCTCGCCCTGCGCCGACCGGCCGACGATGTCCTCGAAGCACTCCCGGTAGCGGGCGATGTGCTCGAGTTCGTCACTGCTTGCCGTCAGCCCGACCGACGCCTCCTGGTACAGCAGGTCGTTGTCGGCACCCTTGAAGCTCAACAGCGTGAAACTGCTCTGCGTGCTGTAGTGGGCGCCCGCCGTGAGCGGCAGGACCGTCAGGTCGACCCTGGGGTTGGCCGCGACCTCCTTCAGATGACGCAGCTGGTTGCGCATCACGGCCGGCGTCCCGATCTGGCGCACCAGGGTCGCCTCGTCCACGTTCAGCCGGATCAGCGGCCCCTTGTCGGTCTCGAAGTTCCTCTCATAGCGCTTCATGCGCAGGTCGGCGCTACGCCGGGCGAGCTCCTCGGTGGTCTCCGCCGTGAGCAGGGCCATGGCGTAGTCGTAGGTGTGGACCAGGCCGGAGATCACCACCGGGCTGTAGACCAGGATCTCCGAGGCCACCCCCTCGTAGCTCAGCAGCTGGGCGAACTGAGGCTTGATCAGGTCGCTGAACTCCGCCCACCAGCTGCTGCCCTTGCTGTTGCGGGCGGCGTACTCCAGCTCCGTCACCCTGGCCGCGTCCTCGATCCGGTAGACCTGGAGCATCGCACGCAGGTCGGTCACCGAGAGGCTGACCGTGGCGGCCTCGATGCGGATGATCTTCGACAGGGACCATTCCAGCGCGTCAGCCACCTCACGCTGGGTCAGTCCGGCCTCCACGCGGGCTTCACGCAGGGCTTCCCGCAGAATGCGCCGATTGAGCGCAGGGTCGTTCGTAGCCACGTCAGATGCTCCTCCATTGAGGCAATCGCCGCTTTCTCGCCACCCCCCTCTGCCGAAACGCCCTCGGCGAGGCGAGCATGACGAAACGTCATGCGCAGTATGACACATGGCGTTTCGCACATACATGACTGCGACACCGGACGGTGGAGGCGTCTCGCCCACCGCTCTCCGAGCCTCTCTGGTCGGGAGCATCGCAACGCCCATGTCGAGCAACCATCGTCGCAGAGACCACCGCACAGGGACACCGGCCATCGGCAACAGGGCCCGGACCAACGGTCCTCGCCACACCGAAGCACCCGGTCGGCCGCGCAGCAGGGCAGGCATCCACGCCGCACCCAGGCCGTCCGCCGTCGGTACCGCCCGCCGCCGGCACATGCCGCTTGCCTTCGGGCTGAACAATCGTTTAAGGTTCTGAACATGCGTTCAGCAATGACACGTGGTGACGACCGGACCAGTCGGGCCGTACTGCGGGACGAGGCGCTGCGGCTCTTCGCGGAGTCGGGGCCCGACGCGGTGTCCGTGCGACAGATCGCCCACGCCGCGGGGGTGTCGCCGGGGCTCGTGCTGCACCACTTCGGCTCGAAGGAGGGACTGCGCCAGGAGGTCGACCGGCATGTACTGGCCGTCTTCGAGTCGGTCCTCGCCGAGTTGGCCGGGCCGGCCCCCGAAGCGGACGGGCCGGCGGCGGGCGAGGCCCGCTCGCTCGGTGAGGCGGTGCTGCGGCATCTGCCCGAGGACTCACCGGTCCCCGGCTACCTGGGGCGGATGCTGCTGTCGGACTCGGAGGCCGGCCGGATGCTGTTCCGCCGCCTCCACGACCTCAGCCTGCGCACCCTGGAGCAGATGGAGCAGGCGGGACTGGCCGCGCGCGGCCACGATCCGCAGGTCCGCGCCGCGTTCCTGCTCGTCAACGATCTCGCGCTGCTGCTGCTGCGTCCGCGGCTGACCGAGGTCCTCGGGACCGATCCGCTCTCCGCGGCCGGTCTCGCACGCTGGGCGCCGGAGGTACTGGCCATCTACGGCGGAGGACTGTCCGCCGGGGAAGCAGGTGATACGGCATGAAGGCGCTGATCTGCGGGGCGGGCATCGCGGGGCTCACCCTCGCGCACCGGCTGGACGCCCTCGGCTGGGAGGTGGTGGTGCTGGAGAAGGCCCCCGGGCCCCGGACCCAGGGCTACATGGTGGACTTCTTCGGGCCGGGCTACGACGCCGTCGAGGCCATGGGCCTCCTCCCCCGCCTGGAGGAACTGGCCTACCGGATCGACGAGGCGACCTTCGTCGACGAGCACGGCCACCGCCGTGCGGGCCTGGACTACACCCAGTTCTCGCGGGCCCTCGGCGGGCGGCTGATGAGCATCATGCGGCCGGACCTGGAGCAGGTGCTGCGAGAGACGCTCCCGCCCCGCGTGGACCTCCGGTTCGGTACCGGGCCCACGGGCGTCGAGAACGGCCCCGACGGAGTGCGGGTGACGCTCGCCGACGGCCTCGTCGAACACGCCGACCTGCTGGCCGGCGCCGACGGCGTGCACTCCACCGTGCGCCGCCTCCTCCTCGGCGACGAGAGCGGCTTCCTCAAGTACCGGGGATTCCACACGGCCGCCTACGTCTTCGACGACCCGGAGACCTTCGAACAGGTGCAGGGCCGCCTGTGCCTGACGGACACCGTCGACCGCCAGATGGGCCTGTACGGTCTGCGCGACGGGAGAGTCGCCGCCTTCGGCGTCCACCGGGCCGGCAGCGGCCAACTCCCCCCGGACGCCCGTGAGGCGGTCCGCCACGCCTACGCGGGCCTCGGCTGGCTGGTCCCGCGTGCCCTGGCCAAGTGCCCGCCCTCCGACGAGGTGTACTACGACCAGGTCGCGCAGATCGTGACGGACCGCTGGAGCCGGGGCCGCACCGTGCTGGTCGGCGACGCCGCCTACGCCGTGTCGCTGCTCGCCGGCCAGGGCGCCTCGCTCGGGGTCTCGGGGGCGTACGTACTGGCCGAGGAACTCGCCGGGGCAGCCTCCGTGGAAGCGGGACTCGCCGCCTACGAGGAACGCTGGCGCCCCGTGGCCGAGGACAAGCAGGAGGCCGGCCGCGCGGCCGCCGAGTGGTTCCTGCCCGCGTCCGCCACACGTCTGCGCGTCCGCCGCACGGCCATGCGCCTGTCCGGACTGCCCGGCATCGGACGGCTCATGGCCCGCTCCCTGTCCGGCAAGCCCGCCGTCCTGGCCCACGAGACCTCCGCCGCCGGCCGGACCGGCGCCGGCGGCAGGGCCTGACCGGCTTCACACGCAGGCCGCGTGTCCGCCCGGCCCACACACACCGTGGCGGGGGACGCGGCCGGGGGGCTACCGCAGCGGGATGTCGATCCCGTACTCGCCCCTGGGGCGGGGGCCGTGGATGCGCCTGTCGGTTCCGGCGATGGCGACGTCGTTGATGCTCGCCTCACGGCTCCGCATGAGGCCGTGCTCGTCGAACTCCCACAGTTCGTTGCCGTAGCTGCGCCAGCACCGGCCTGCCGCGTCGCGCCACTCGTACTGGAACCGGACGGCGATCCGGTTCTCGTGGAACGCCCACAGGCTCTTGCGCAGCGCGTAGTCGAGTTCGCGCTCCCACTTCCGGGTCAGGAAGGCGACGATCTCCTCGCGGCCGCTGACGAAGGTGTCCCGGTTCCGCCACCGCGAGTCCGGCGTGTAGGCCAGCGCCACGCGCTGGGCATCGCGGGTGTTCCACGCGTCCTCAGCCGCCTGCACCTTCTGCAGGGCCGTCTCCCGCGTGAACGGCGGACAGGGCGGACGGACATCGGGCATCACGGTCTCCTCACGTCGAGAACGGTCGTTCTCTATCGGTGGGGCTAAGATAGAGAACGACCGTTCTCGACGTCAAGGAGCCCCGGATGCCGTCCGCGATCACCGAGGAACAGACCCGCCTGGACCGCGCAGCCCTGCTCGACGCGGCGGAGAGGCTGTTCTACGAGCGGGGAATCCAGGCAGTCGGCATGGACGGGATCCGCGCCGCGTCCGGTCTGCCCCTCAAGCGGATCTACCGGCTCTTCGCCACCAAGGAAGACCTCGTCGTCGCGATGCTCCAACGTCGCGACCAGCGGTGGCGGGGCAGCCTGGCCGCCCGCGTGGAGCAGTTCGCGGATCCTCGCGAGCGGGTCCTCGCGGTCTTCGACTGGCTCGCCGAGTGGTTCGCAGAGCCCGGTTTCCGCGGCTGCGCCTGGGTCAACGCCCACGGCGAACTCGGCTCGTCGTCCCCGGCCGTCCTCGCCGAGGTCCGGTCACACAAGCAGGCGTTCCACGACCAGATCACCGAGTGGGCGCACGCCGCCGGGGCGCCGGCGGCCGAACCCGTCCTCCTGCTCGCCGAGGGGGCCATCGTGACCGCCGGCATCACCGGCGACCCCGCCCCGGCCCGTCACGCACGCGCGGCCGTCGCCACGCTGCTCGGGACGCCCTGACGGTCCCCGGCGCGCGCGTCGGGGGTTCCACGGCGGCGACGTGGGCGCCGCGGCCTCGGTCACGCCCCCTCCGGGGGTACGGCGGCCGGGCCGCAAGCGGGCAGGAGCCTCCTGCGCAGAGGGCCTGCCCGCAGGCGGACCGGACCGTCAGGCGATGAAGTCCCGGACCTTGGCGTAGTTGCCGGAGTCGTCGTTCATGGCGTTGTGCGTCTTGCATCCCACGGACGTGTTGACCGCCCCGGCCAGTTTCGCCGACTCGTCCGGATTGATCATGGCGTCGCACGTCGACCAGAGAGTGGCGTAGCCGACGCCGCCGGGTGTCTCGTCGCCGGAGTTGAGCGTCTTGAGGAAGGAGCTGCCCGCGACCATCTCCTTGCACGAGGTGTAGAAGGCGCAGAACAGTGCGAGATCGGTGCCGTGGTTGACGCCTGCCACGGACACGAAGTCGTCCACGGTGGAGGTGCCTCCGCCGTACTTCAGGTACCAGCGGGAACCGAGGGTGCCCATCGAGTGGGCAACGATGTCGACCTTCGTGGCGCCGGTCGCGGCGAGCACCTGCTGCACCTTGGTCGCGAGCTGGCCCGCGGTCGTCTTGTTGGACTGCTTCCAGTTGTAGGACCAGGTGAACAGTTCCGAGTCCGAGTAGCCGTCGGCCTTGAACTTGGCGACCCAGGTGTTCCACGTGCTCGCCGAACTGCTCAGGCCGTGTACGAAGATGACGGGGTTGCGGCTTGCGGCGTGCGCCTGCGGCACGGTGACCAGCGGCGCCACGACCAGGGCGGCGAGAGCGGCGGTGCGGACAGAGCGTCTCATGGGGACCTCTCCGGAACTCGGCCAGGCGAGAGCATGGGGAGCTCTGGCTCTGGCTGAACAGTGGGGGAGCGCACCGGCCGGTGACGCACGTGAATGTGGCACGGCCTGTTTTGTTACCGCTAGGTAGCAACAAGTTTCAATCAGGTAACGTGCAACCGCGGGTGACTGTGCGTCAGGGATGGGCCGCCCTGGCGGCGAGCGGTTCGGCGGCACCTGTCACGTTTCATCGGGACATGGCCGCGCAGCGGCGCATGCCGTCCTCGCCCGGCAGCGCAAGTGCCCGGCGAGCGACGCCGGTTCACAGCTCTCGCACACGCGGGTCCGGCGGGCCGGCGTGTCCCGGCCGGCCGGGACACGGTGCCGTCAGTCGCCTCCGGACGGGCCGGCCGGCTGGAACGGCAGTTCCACGGTCGCCGTGGTCCCGGCCGGGATCCGCGGTTGCAGCAGGAGGCGTCCTCCCGCCGTCTCGACCCTGACCCGCAGGGAGGCGAGGCCGATGTGGGCGCCGCGCACGCTCTCGTCCAGGGCCCGCGGCGGCAGTCCGCGCCCGTCGTCGGCCACCAGCAGGTGCAGGAGTCCGTCCCGGACCTCCAGACGTACCTCGACGTTCAGCGCCTCCGCGTGCTTGACGACGTTGCCGAGGAGTTCCCGCGCCGCGGCGAAGGCGAGGGGCTCGACGGGGGAGGGCGGTACGGGCCGGCAGTGGATCCGGACGTCGAAGCCGCCGCGCTGCGCCGCGCTGTCGGCAAGGCTCCGCACCGCTTCCGACAGGCCCCGCTGTTCGAGGACCGCCGGGTGCAGTTCCCCGACGACCGAGCGCATCCTGCGCGCGGCCTCCCCGAGCGCCCGGTCGGCGCGGTCCAGCGCTGCCCCGTGGCCGGGCTCACGGGCCTCGTCCACATCCTGGCGTGCGGCGAGCACGTCCTGCAGGGCTTCGTCGTGCAGTGCCTCCGCGAGGTTGCGGCGCTCACGTTCCTCGGCGTCAACGGCCTGCCCCAGCAGTGCGCGGCTCCGTTCCAGGAGCACCCCCACGCTCCTCACCCGGTCCTGCTGGATCCGGGTGAGTGCGGTGCAGACGCCTCCGAGCAGCAGCAGGCTGAGCAGGAGCAGGAGTGTGCGCCCCCATCCGTCGCCCGTGCCGGCGCCCTGCACGGCGAGGAGGTAGGCGATGGCGGAGGCACCGGTCATCGAGGCCGTCACCCGTGGCGACGTCTGAAAGGCGGCGAGCACGGGGATGAGGAAGAAGGCGTCGTCGACCAGGGGCCGGATGCCGGACGGGGTGTCGAACCCCTGCGCCGTCGCCAGCAGCGCCCCGAGGACGACCAGGTCGAGCAGCAGCAGACGCCAGGAGCGCGACGGCGAACGGCCGCCACGCCAGGCCGCCCACGCCAGGAACAGCGCCCACAACGCGTAGCCCGCGACCAGCGCTCTGCAGGCGTTCTCGTTCTCGAGCGGGGGGAACAGGACGAGTTGCACGACCAGCAGAGCCAGGATGAGCAGGCGCACCAGAGTCTGGGACCGTGTCGCGTCGAGGTCGTGCGCATCCGCGACGGAGCGGGCGGTGGGGGCGCCGCGTCCGGGCGTCCGACGGGATCGTGCGCCTTCCGGGATCAACCGGTCCGCGTGGTCCGCCGGAGGGTCCCGGGTCATTCCAGAAGCCCGCGGCGCATCGCCTCGGCCACCGCGGCGGCCCGGTCGCCGACGTCGAGTTTCTCGTAGAGCCGCTGGGTGTGGGTCTTGACGGTGCTGGGGGCGAGGAACAGTTCCTCGGCGATCCGGGGGACGCTCTTGCCCTCGGCGAAGCCTCGCAGCACCTGCAGCTCGCGCTCGCTGAGCTGCACCTGGTCCTCTCCGGCGGCGGCGCGGAGCCGGACCTGGTTCATCAGGCCGCTGGTGAGGTCCGGTGGAAGCGCCGTCCCGCCCCGGGAGACCCGCAGCACGGCGTCGACGATCTCGCGTCGTGTGGCGTCCTTGGCGAGATAGCCGGCGGCACCCTCCCCGACGGCGCGGAACACCACGGAGTCCTCCGTGTGCGCGGAAAGGATGATCACCCGCACCGGCAGACCGTCCCTGGCCACGGCATGGAGCACGGCGAGACCGTCCAGCTTCGGCAGCGCGTAGTCCACGAGCGCCACATCGGGCTCGTCGGCGCGGAGGTGCTCCAGGGTCTGCGCCCCGTCCCCCGCTTCGGCCACGACCTCGACCAGCCCGCTCTCCCCCAGCGCGCGGACGACGCCCTCGCGGTATATCGGGTGGTCGTCGGCAACGACGACGCGTACGCGGGTCTCGTGTGTGCGCATGCGGCCCACCGTTCTGTCCGCCTGTGGGCCCGCCGGGGATCGCGGTGCCCGAGCCCATTGTCCTGCGGCCCGCGGGCCGTGGTCCACACGAGCGGGGTCCGTCGTGTCCGGGCATCCGCACCGGCCGCGGCGCTCCGACGGCAGGTCCGGCCGATCGCCCGCCGGGCGGGAGAGACGGCTCGACCGCCGGACGGAGGGACGCTCGACCGCCGGACGGGAGGGACGGTCTACGGCGCTCGGCTCTCCTGGGCGGTTCCCTGCGGGGTTCGCCCGCGGCGGGCGAACGCGGCGAGAAAGAGCAGCGCGGTTGCCAGGACGATCAGACCGAGCACCGTGAACGTCGCCCGGTAGCCCTCGTGCAGGGCCCGGACCTCGGAGGCGAGAGGGTCGGCCCCGGCGGTCGTGGATGCGGCCAGACCGGTCAGCAGGGCGAGGCCGAACACGCCTCCGGTCATTCTGGCGGTGGTCACCAGTCCGCTGGCCGGTCCCGAGTCCTGGTGCGGTATCCCGGCCGTGGCCGCGTGGGTGAGCTGCACGAACGAGATGCCCAGCCCGGCGCCGATCAGGAGTGACGGTGCCAGGGCCTCCTGCACGAAGGTCCCCTCCCCCGGCACTCGCCCGAGCCACAGCAGTCCCGCGGTCAGCGCGGCCAGGCCCAGGCCCAGGGCCGTGCGCGGACCCGTGCGCCGCGCCAGCCGGGGCGCCAGCGTGCAGCCGAGGACGCCGGCCACCGAGAGGGGCACCTGGCACAGCGCGGCGGTCCTGGGGCCGTCACCGAGGATCTGCTGCTGGTACAGGGAGAGGAAGAAGAACATCCCCGTGACCACCATGCCCAGGACGGCCATGCCGATGTTGGCGAGACCCGTGAGTCCCGTGGTGAACACACGGAGCGGCAGCAGCGGCCGGTCGCTGCGCCTCTCCCCGGCGGCGAACGCCGCGAGCAGCGCGGCTCCGGTCCCCAGGGACACCGGTACCTCGGGGTGCGTCCACCCGGAGCGCCCGGCCTCGGTCATCCCGTAGGCGACAAGGAGCAGCCCGACCGGCATCAGGGCGGCGGCCTTCATCTCCCGGCGGGACGGGCTGCGGACCTTCTCGGCGTCGGCCGGAACACCCCGCAGACACACCAGGGCGAGGAGCAGAGCCAGGGACGCCGTGACGTGGAAGATCCCCCGCCAGCCCACGGCTTCGGTGGCCAGCCCACCCGCCAGCACTCCTGTCCCGCCGCCGAGTGCGGCCGCCGCTCCCACGGTCCCCAGGGCCCGGCTCCGGAGCGGCCCGGGGAAGAGGGTCAGGACCAGGCAGAGCACCGCGGGCTCCACCAGCGCGACCCCGGCTCCCTGCAGTGCCCGCGCCGTGACGAGCGTACCGGTGCCCTCGGCCAGACCGGCCATGACGGACGCGCCGCCCAGCACGGCCAGCCCGGTCAGGAGAAGCCTGCGCCGACCGGTCATGCCCATGGCCGCTCCGGCCGGCAGGAGCAGCGCGGCGACGGCCAGCACATACGCGGAGACCACCCAGGACAGGTCCACGGGCGACAGGTGCATGGCCTCGCCGATGGCCGGCAGAACGATGTTGATGTTCGCCGCGCTGAACGTCACCAGGAACTGCGCGGCGGTCAGCAGGGCGAGCACCGTCCGCAGCGAGGCCGGCCCGGGCCGCAGCGCCGGTCCTCGCCCGGACCGGAGGGCGGCTGAGGCCATGGCCGCGGGGAGCGACCGGTCGGGCCGGTTCATGCCGTGTCTCCTCAGATCGTCCAAAACGGGTTGCGGACCTCCCGCGTCCTGCACCCCCAGGAGGGACGGTCGGCCCTCCGGCGCCCCGTCCCGGCCGGGCACACGGCCCGGAACTGCCCGGAGCTGCCCGGAACTGCCAGGAACGCCTGGTTCTTGGTACGGCCGCCGGACGCCGGGCCCGGCGACTGCAGCCGGCGCGCCTCCCCGGGGCTCTCGGACGGCTGCCGCTCCAGGCTCGCGCGTGCGGCCGGTCTCCCGCACCGCCCCATCGGCCGGTTCGCCGGTGGAACGGCCGTCCGCCGACCGGAGGACTCCGGACCCGTGAGAGCAGCGTGTGCCCGGCGACGGAGCCCGGTGGCGCCCCGAGCGCCTCCGGCGTGTCCCGGCCCCGGCCCGCCTGTCGCGCCGTCTGCCTGCCGGGGCCATCCGGGTTCCGGTGCTCGGCAGCCGGCGGCCCCGTCCCCCGGCCGAGGGACGGGCACGTCCACCCGCGCACCCCCCGGTCGGTGGCAGCGGGGCAGCGGCGTGGTGGGCCACCGTGGAGTCGGCATCCGGTGCCGTGGCAGGCGGCGTTCGCCCCGTCACGGCGCCCGGCAGGCATTCTCGCCGCGCCGCCCGAGAGTCCGAGTACGTCCACCTGTGAGGTGTGCAGGCCGATGAAGCCCATGTCCACTGCGATGCTGCGGGCCGTGGCCGCCGGGCTCGCCGTGCTGGTGACCGGTTTCGGTGCCCTGTTCGTCTTCCATCTGGTGATGTGGAGGGACCCGTCGCTGCCGACGATGTTCACGGACCTCTGCGAGACCTGGGGCGACGGTCTGGCTCTGCCGGTCATGACGGGGGCGCTGGTCCTCGCCCTCGCCCGCCTCCCCGCGGCCGCCCGGGAGGGCCCGCACGCGGTCGCGGCGGCGGTCGCGGGCGGCACGGTCGGAGCCCTGACCCAGCTGGTCCGGCTGCGGGACGGTGCCCACGAACTCACGTGGGCGCATCCGCAGCCACACCACTTCAACGCGGCCGGCGTGTACCACGCGGTGTTCCTGACGGTGATGTGCGCGGCGACGGCCGCGCTGTGGACGCTCGCGCTGAGGCGGGCGCTCCGGGCACGCCCCGGCGACCAGGGCTGCCGCACGGCTGTCCGGTCACTCGGTGTCGGCCTGGCCGCCGGTCTCGCCTTCGTCGCGCTGCTGGTGATCGACGACTGGAAGTTCCTCCCGAGCAGCAGCGGAGCCACGGTCCTGGCCGCGACGGCGGCCGCCGCCGTGCTGGTGGTGGGCCTGTTCGTCGCGGTCATGGTCCGGGTCCGCAGCCGCACGCGCGCCCCGGCGGACCGGGCCGCCGCGAAGGCGGGGCCTTCCTCCGAGGCCGGTCGCCCCGGGGCCGGGCGTTCTGATCAGATTGACGTCTTCGGCTGAGGCCTGCCGCCCTCGGCGCGCAGTTGCTCGTTGATGCGCTGCGCCTCTTCGAGCTGGTCTTCGAGGATGACGATGCGGCAGGCGGCCTCTATGGCGGTGCCCTGGTCGACGAGTTCGCGGGCACGGGCGGCGATGCGCAGCTGGTACCGGGAGTAGCGGCGATGACCGCCGCCGGAGCGCAGCGGGGTGATCAGGCGGTGTTCCCCGAGGGCACGGAGGAAGGCAGGGGTGGTGCCGAGCATCTCGGCGGCCCGGCCCATGGTGTAGGCGGGGTAGTCGTCATCGTCGAGAGGACCGACGGGACGGGAACCGGCAGGCGGCATAGACCTCTTCTTTCGGGGACGCGTCGGGGGGCCCGGGTGCCAGTACGGCACCCGGGCCCCGAGCCTTCAACACCATCTACCGGCGCGCTGCGCCGGCCTTGTTCTTCCGCAGGTGCCGCCTGGGAGGGCGGGGTTGCGGGGATCGTGAATGCGTGACCGGGGACCACCTTCCAATCCGGGGCCTTGCGTTACCCGGGCGGACTGCTTCCTCGCCCGGGTGATCCTGATGGCGTCCTGCTCCTTACCTTTCGATTACGCGGATACCGCGGGTGCTGCTCACAGCCCCGCTGGGGGCCGTGTCCTTCTGGTCCACCTGCACGGCAGTTCGTGTCTGCCGTGCCCGCTTCGACTTCTGGGTACGGGGACAACGTTAACCCTGCGACGAGGGAATGTCTACTGTTGCCATGACAGTTTTTCTCCATGGAGTGCGTGACTGCTTCTGCCGCAGGCACATCGGGAAGAGTGCCCACACGCATGGCGGTCCCCGCCTCCCGTACCGCGGTCCCCGGTGAGACGGGCCCGGTGCTCGGCGGCGCCCGACGGCGTCCCGAGCCGCGCACGAACCACCTTCGGCGTGTCCTGCGGCCGACGCCGGCGACGGGCTCGGACATCCGGCAGGATCCGCGTCGTGGCGCGCCTGCCGGCCGTTTCTCGATCGAGGTGAGTCCCCGTGGGACGGCCTCATGGTCTCCGGACCGTGCCGGCCACCCGGTGCGGTCCGCTCGCCAGAGTGCCGGCGGCCGGGGATCGGTGTCCCGGACCGTGCTCTCCGCCTCTCCGCCTCTCCGCCGACCAGGCGCAGCTGCACGGACGGGGCCGGGCACGTACGTGACAGGTGACCGGCCCGCTGATCACCGGTCGGGTCGGGCCCACGGTCGTCGGCCCCGGGTGAGTCAGCGGCCGCCGGCGCGGGCGATCCCCTCGCCGGGGCACGGGCGACGGCGCCCACACGGAGCGCGCCCGCAGGCGCAGCCGGTGGCCGGCGAACCGGCGCACCGCGTCATTCCGGAGGAATGCGGAACTCGAACTCGGGCCGGTCCCACAGGACCGCGGGCGGGTTCGCCAGGGCGGTCCCGGTCCGTACGGCACCGACCCGGTGGTAGAAGTCCTCGGCGGGAAGGTGCGCCACGACCGTGACGCGGTCGAGCCCGGCGGCACGGGCCTCGGACTGCATGTGCGCCACGAGCAGGCGTCCGATACCCCGTCCTTGCGCCGCGTCGGCGACGAACAGCAGGTCGAGCTCCGGCGGAGCGAGGACGAGCGAGTAGAACCCGAGGACCCGGCCGCCGTGCTCGTCGGCGCCGACCGCCACGTAGGCGCGGTGGGTCTCGATGTAGTCGGGGCCGACCCGGTAGCCTGCCACGGCGGCCGCGTACTTGCCCCGGTAGGCGCCTGAGCCACGCACGAGCCGGGTGAGCCGTTCGGCATCCCGGGCGACGGCCCTCCGTATGGTGACCGGCTGACTGACCGGGGAAGTGCGTGAACCCATCGGGAGAGTATTCCGCACCGGTGCGCGCCTTCGTGCAGCGGGTCGGCTGCTCGGGCCTGGGAGCGGGCGCTCCTGCGGGCGGTCCTCGACCTGGCCGCGCGACAACGGCCGGATGCGTTCACCCTCGCGGGGCGAGGATGCCCGCTCCCGCATCGGCCGGCCCGGCCTGCGCGACCTGCCCGGTGCCGGCCGGGGCGCGGGGAGGCACGAGGCCGTCAGGAGGAGCAGGTGCGCGCTCCTGGGGCGAACCCTGCCCCGGGCGCGGACCAGGGCCGGCCCGGCGTCGCCGGTCGCCAAGGGCGGCACCGGTCCCGGAGCCGGTGCGCGGCATGTCCTCGGCGCCTCCACTGTGCCCCCGCCGGGCCCGCCACGGTGGCGCGGCGGGCCCGGCAACTGCGACAGCCCGTTCCGGGAGAGAACACCGGTCTTCCGCGAGGGGACGGTCGCGGCACACGCGCTCCCTTGCCCGGCATACCCTTCAAAGAGGGGTGGCCGTGGTGGCGCGGCGCAGCCCGCACCGTCGACGGGCGTCGGACAGCGGACTCGGTCGCGGCTGCACCCTCACCCTCCAGGAGGTCCGCATGGAGCACCAGCCCTTTCCCTCCGAAGGCCACGCCGAGGTCCGCATCGCGGCCGCGCCGCCGGAGGCCGCCCGGCGCGTCGCCGCAGGGCTCCGACGCCGCTCCGCCTGGACCGACCAGCACAGCCGGCCCGCGGGCCGGGCCGGAGGGACACCGCTCCACATCAGCCTCGACACGGCTGAAGTGGCGGCGCCCGCACAGTCCTGGCTCACGGCCGGCGCCTCGACAGAGCAGACCCGGACACAGACACACGCCGACGAGGCGCGACCCGGATCCGAGCGGCCCGAGGATCCGCCGTCGCCTCCGTCCCCGCGCGGCCGTCAAACCGGAGAACGACAGTCATGACGAAACTCCGCGAACGCAAGAGCAACCGGAAGGCGGTCCTGCGGTCCCTCTACGGGGCCGTCGAGCGCAACCGCCCCGACGTCAGTGGATCGGCGCTGCGCGCCGAGCTGGCCCTGCCCGACGAGGACCTCTCCGCCGCCTGCGCCTATCTGACCGACGAGGGCCTCATCAGCGTGGACTGGACATCACACCACACCCCCGCCACCGTCTCGCTGACTCACCAGGGCATCCGTCTGATGGAGGAACTGGAGGAGGAGCAGGAAGAGGAGGAGCAGGAGGAACAGGAGGACCGGGTGAAGCCGGACGAGGCACACCGGACGACCGACCCGCCCTCTTCTTCTCGTCCAGAGGTAACCTGACCGCACCGAGAGCTTTTCGCGCAGCGCGACCGGCGGTGCCGTTCCCGGCGAGTGACGAAACGGGCAGTCGTCCGACGGCTCCCGGGACGGGACCGCACGATGGAACCCGACGGAACACCGGCCGAAGGCACGACCTCGGCCGACGCGCACACGTACCTCATGCCCACGCCTCGCCTGGCCCTGACCCCGGACGTCAGCCACGGCCCGCTGGACGGGGCCTGGTGGCCGCACTGCGATGCGCTGGAGCTCGAACTTCCCTCGCTGGTGGACTCGTTGGAGCCCGACCCGGACACGACGGTACGGGTCACGGTGGACCCCGCCGAATGGCCCGGCGCCCCGCGCACCGTCATGGCCCCCGGCCGGGTGATCGCCGTGGAGCCGGCCGGTCCCGGAGGCGGGACGCACGCCATCTCCCTGGACTGCGGCTCCGTGGGACGCTGGGTGCTCCTGGTCGTCCCGCCGGACGAGCCGGCCGGAACGGCCGCCCGGCTGCTGGCCGCTGCGGCCGACCCCGAGAACCCGCTGACCGCCGCGCGCATGCTGGCCCTGGCCGAGACCGATCGCCTCGGGAGCACGGCAGGAGAGACGGACTGAGGCACCCCGGTCCCGGGGGCCCCACGGCCGGCCCTGCCATCCCGCCGTGCACCCCTCCCCCTGCGAGCCGTCGACCACACAAGGCGCAGCGCCGCTACTCTTCGCCCCTGCCCTCCCCCGCGGGCCGTCGATGGAGTCGGACCGATCGCTCCCTCTGCGTTCGGAAGGCGGCCACCGCCGGTGCTCCCGCCGTTCGGTCGCGCATCGCCGCCCGCGCCCGTGAGCCTGTCGGCCAGGGCACCCCCGCCGGGGACGTGTGCCGCATCGTCTCCATCGCGGACGGACTCGATGACGCTCTGCGCCTGAACCGGGAAATACGCCGGAATCCGGACGAGCACCGCGCAGATATCTGGTCCCGCCACTACAGAAATACACCCCCGGCGCAGAGAACCCTTACCGGACGCTCCCGAAACCGCGCGACCGTCTCCATCCGGCCTGTGTTAACGTGAGACCAGTTGCAGTTTTGGTTGCCAGAGACTTTTCTTTGCAGAGGCTATTTGCAGAGCTTTCCGGATCCTTCCGGAGGGGTGATCATCGCGGCGACTCGGCTCCGCAGGGTGCGGAGTCCGGCACTACCCCCAAAGGGAGATTCAATATGGCATCTGGCACCGTGAAGTGGTTCAACGCGGAAAAGGGCTTCGGCTTCATCGAGCAGGATGGCGGCGGCGCTGACGTGTTCGCCCACTACTCGAACATCATCAGCAACGGAGGCTTCCGCGAGCTTCAGGAAGGCCAGAAGGTCAGCTTCGACGTCACGCAGGGCCAGAAGGGCCCGCAGGCCGAGAACATCGTTCCCGCCTGACGCGGACGCGAATCGTCGCGAGCCAGTGGCTCGCACATCATGTGGCTGGGGCCCGTGCTCTTGGGGTACGGGCCCCAGCTCATTGTTTATCCCGTTTTCCGGATTTTCCGGACCGTCGGCCGTCCCCGCTCCAGCGCCACGAGAACCGGTTCTTTTTTTCTCGGCTCATTCCTGCGAATCCTCGTGCGGTCATCGCCGCTGGACGGAATTCCTCGATACGCCGCGCCGAGGAAGGTTCTTCCGTGAACCGCACCCCGCGTCACACCGGCACCGCCTCCGGCAGCCGCCCCCGTACGCGGGCGACGGGCCGTCAGGGTTCCCGTCCGGGTACCGGACGACAGACCGGCCAGGGCGCGCGCTCCGCCCCGCGCCGACAGGAGTTCGCCCTGCCGGTCACCCTCACCGAGCCGCTGCCGGCGGTCGAGACGTTCACCGAACTGGACATACCCGCAAGCCTGTCGGCCGCGCTCGGCGCCGAGGGCGTGACCGTGCCCTTCCCCATCCAGGCGGCCACACTGCCGAACACGCCGGCCGGCCGGCCCGTTCCGGGCCGAGGCCGGACGGGCTCGGGCAAGACGCTCGCCTTCGGCCTGCCGGTACCGGCCCGTCTGGACGGACAGCGGGCCCGGCCCCGGCAGCCGCTCGCCCTCGTCCTCGTCCCCACCCGGGAACTGGCCAGCAGGTCACCGACGCGCTCCCCCCTACGCCCGTGCCCTACGGCTGCGGCTGGCCGCCGTGGTGGGCGGCAGGTCGACAGGCCGCCGGGCGCGTGCGCTGCGCGACGGCGCCGAGGCCGTCGCGGCGACGCCCGGCCGCCTCAAGGACCTCATCGGGCGGCGGGCCTGCCGGCTGGACCAGGTCGCCGTCACCGTGCTGGACGAGGCCTCGTCGTCACCCTCGTACTGCCGCACCAGCGGCCAGCGGTGGACCGTCCGACGGGTGACGCCGGAATCGCTCCGCGCACCGTGCGGATCCGCCCCGGCGAGGCCGAGCCGCACCGCATCACCGGCGCCCGGACCCCCTCCGGGGTGCCCGTCGTGCTCGCCTCACCGGTCGAAGGACGGCCCGAGGGCGGAGGATCCGCCGGCCGGCAGCGCAGGAACCGGGCCGCCGGCCGTGGGAGGAGCGGCCGGGCCGCCACCCGGGGCAGAACAGGCTAGGGCGTCGAGGCGTCCGGGCCGGGGTCGCCGCCCTCGGCGCGCACGGCCAGGCGGGTCATGTAGTGGCGCCAGCCCTCCTCGTGCGCCGCGCGGGCCTCGGGGGACGGCAGGCCGCTGTGGACCAGGCGGAGCAGGGTGCCGTCGTCGGTCGGTTCGAGGGTGATCTGCACCGTGCTGGAGCCGGGCGGAACGGGCATGGAGCCGCCCTCCCAGCCCCAGGTGAAGACGAGCCGACGGGGCGGGTCGACGACGAGGAAGCGGCCGGAGGCGACGTGATCCGCGGTGACGCGGGTGCGGTAGGCGCCTCCCGGCTCGAACGAGAACGTACCGTCTGCGCCCATCCAGGACAGCCACTTCTCGCGGTCGGTGAAGAACGCGAACACGGTCTCGGGGCGGGCGGCGATCCGGCGCTCGAGGGTGACGGCGTCCGCGGCGGGCGAGGGGGGCGGAAGGAGCGGGGAAGGCGTCATGAGGGATTCCCCTTCCGGTCGGCCTCTTCGGCGAGCCGGGCCAGCGTGTCGAGCTTGGTGCCCCACATGGCCCGGAGGTAGTCGGCGAGCGGGCCGAGGGCCTCACGGTCAGCCTGGTAGAACCTCTTCGTCCCGTCCTTGCGCAGCGTGACGAGACCGGTGTCCCGCAGCACCTTGAGGTGCTGGGAGACGGCGCCGAAGGTGACGTCGAAGTGAGCGGCGATGTCACCCGCGGACAGCTCGTCCTCCCAGACCAGCCGGAGTATCTCGCGCCGTCTCGGTTCGGCGACCACCTGCACCGCGTCCATGTCCCGAATTTTAGTCCAGGCTGCAGCTTGCCGTTCCGGGAGGCCTTATTTTAGTCTGGACTAAATCAAGGGCCGCGAGGCCGGACATCATCAGGAGCACGACATGACCGCGATCACCTGCCAGATCGACATCGCCGCCGACCGGACCCGCGTCCTGGAGGCCCTGGACACCCACGACGGCCTCACCGGCTGGTGGACCGACGACGTGAACCGCAAGGACGACGTCCTGTACCTCAACTTCCCCGCCGTCCCCGAGCCCTTCCGGCTCCGCCGCGACCGGGCCGACGAGACCCGCGTCGCCTGGGTGAGCGTCGGCGCCTTCCCGCCGCACTGGGCCGGCACCACCATCACCTGGGATCTGACCGGCACGCCCGAGGGCACCGGGGTGGCGTTCTCCCACTCCGGCTTCCCGGAGGGCGACCCGGAGATCTCCATGATCACCGAGACCTGGAGCACGCTGATGACGCGGCTGAAGGAGTACGCCGAGACCGGCAGGGCGAACCCCTTCTTCACCGTCCGAGAGCCCCGATGAAGGCCGACGTCCTGACCGAGGCCGTGATCGCCGCCCCGAGCGACCGGGCCGCCGGGCGTCGCGCGCCCCGGACGGCCGTGGCCGGCAGGAGGGGAGCAGTACGACATCACCCGGCAGGCCACGGATCCCGCGCCGCCCACGCCGGGGATCCCGGCCGCTACGCCGGTGGGCGGCGGCTGCGGGAGAGTGCGCGTACGGCCACCGCCAGTGCCGTCACCACGGCCACGGCCGCCAGCGCGAACAGCCAGTTGCGCACGTAGTCCAGAGGCAGCACCGAGGCGTTGGCCCGCGGTCCCGGGCGCAGCAGCACGGGCAGTGCCACCACCGTCAACGCGCCCGCCACCAGCAACGCCCCGCGCACCGCGCCGCGCGCACCGCCGCGCACCGCCACCAGGCCGGCCACCAGCACGAACGGCGCGATCACCGCGTCGTGCAGCACCACCGCGCCACCCAGCCAGAGCAGTACGCCGCTCAGGTCGCGGACGTCGGCCAGCAAGGACACACCGACGCCCATGAGAGCCACACCGGCCGCCGCCGCGAACAGACGCGCCGCCTTCATGCCGGCACCTCCAGCCGGCCCACCCACTTGGTCTGCAGCACGCCGGGACGGTTGGGGGCGATGAGCCGCGCCGGGTAGCCGTGGTCCGGGGCGAGTTCCTCCCCGTTCAGGCGCAGGGCCAGCAAGGTCAGCGGGTCACGGGCATGCTGGTGCCCCATCTCCGACACCCGGTAGCCACCGCGCAGTTGCAACGACACCACCCTCACCTGCGCCTGCGGAGGCGCTCCCGCCCGATCCAGCAGGTCGACGATCCGCACCCCGGTCCACCGCGCCGACCTGCTCCAGCCCTCCACGCAGGCGATCGGCAGCTCCACCTCGTGCTGGGGCAGGGCGCGCAACTCCTCCAGCGTCAGGGTGTAGGGCCGCGGGCCCGCCACCACCAGGCGGTACTCCTCGTCGGCGATCCGGCCGACTCCGGCCGCCGCCGCGGTGCGGTTGACGGGCAGCGCCTGCGGGCCGTGGTCCGGATGCCGCGGCGCGAAGAGGATCAGGTTCTTCAAAGGGGTGAAGGACTGCCCCGCCGTGGTGAGGGTGACGGCGCCCACGGCCGCGCCGAGCGCGGTCAGCAGTGACCGCCGGTCGGGGCCGTCCTGCGCCGGCAGGGCGAGAGTCCCGGCCGACCGCCGGGACCAGTGCGCGCGGATCTCCGGCGCCTTGACCGCGACATGGAGAACGAGGGCCCCGGCCACCAGCCATCCCACCGCGTAGTGCACCGGCACGAAGGAGAACGGCCACGGGTACCACTGCGCCGTGTTCAGCAGACCGGTCGCCAGCTCGAAGACCGCCCCGGCGACCAGCACGGCGATCGACGCCCGTTCCAGCGTATGCCGCACCGACCGCAGCGGCGGCCACGCGAACAGGCGCGGATACACCGTCCACAACTTGGCCAGCAGGAGCGGAATCGCCGCGATCCCGGAGGCGACGTGCAGGCCCTGGGTGACCCGGTAGCCCGCTACCGGCCGGCTCGGGACGCCGCCGGCCGCCCAGCCCGGCGGATGCTGCATGAAGTGGCTGATCAGCCCCGTGGCGAAGCACATGGCGAACGCCACACCCAGCCATCGGCCGATGGAGGTCGCCGTACGGGCGTCGTGCAGCTTTCCGGTGAACACCGGCAGAGGGACACGCGTTTTCATACCCCCCATCCCACTCCGCGCCAGGCCGCACCGGAATACTTGAACCCCTTACGGAACGGGGACGGCCCAGGACATCGCCGGGCCGGTGCGGGCCGGGGCGGACGAGACGGACGCGGGCCTTGCCGCCGGCAGCCGTGCGGGCCGGGCTGCCCGGGGCGCTCCCTGTTCTCCTGCGGCGCCGGACGACCGGCGCCGCCGTCGAACGAAGGTGAAGGCACGTGAGCGCGATCAGCGTCGGGCAGGCCGTGGTCCTGGGCGTCGTGGAGGGGGTGACGGAGTTCCTGCCGGTCTCCTCCACCGGCCACCTCAAGATCACCGAAGGGCTGATGGGGATTCCCGTCGACGACGGGTCCGTCGTCGCGTTCACCGCCGTCATCCAGGTCGGCGCCATCGCCGCGGTGCTCCTGTACTTCTTCAAGGACATCGTGCGGATCGTCTCCGCGTGGGGGCGCGGGCTGGCCGACCGCGAGGAGCGCTACCACCACGACTACAAGTTCGCCTGGTGGGTGATCTGGGCGACCATCCCGATCGTGGTCGTCGGGCTCGCGGCGAAGCCGCTCATCGAGGGGCCGCTGGCCTCCCTGTGGGTGGTGGCCGGTTCGCTGGTCATCGGCAGCGGCCTGATGTGGGCGGCCGACCGGACGGGCCGCCACAAGCGCGGCGAGGACGACACCTCCCTCAAGGACGCCCTGCTCGTCGGCTCCTCCCAGATCCTTGCCCTGCTCTTCCCCGGTTTCTCCCGCTCCGGCGCCACGATGGCCACCGGCCTCATGCTCGGTCTGGAGCGCCTCGCCGCCACCCGTCTGTCCTTCTTCCTCGGCATCCCCGCCCTGACCGGAGCCGGCCTGTACGAACTGAAGGACGCCCTCGGTACAGGCGTCGGCGCGCTCCCGCTGGCCGTCGGCACCGCGGTCTCCTTCGCCGTCGCCTACGCCTCGATCGCCTGGCTGCTGAGGTTCGTCGCGAAGCACTCCTTCAACGCCTTCGTGGCGTACCGGATCGCGGTCGGTGTGCTCCTGTTCGGGCTGCTGGGTACCGGCGTGCTGCACGCCTGACCTTCCGGGCCCGTCCGGGAGCGGGCCGCCGGTGTCACCGCAGCCCGCGGCAGCCCTCGGAATCGACTTCGGTGAGGGTGACGCGCTCCGCAACGCCGCACGTCCCCGCCCGCCGCGCTCTCGGCCGGCTGGGGCTGGTCGCATGAGCACGTCCGAGTGCACCGCGACCACTCCCGGTTCGCTGGCCCCTCCCTGACAGTCCGCGTGCCGGTCCCTCGCACCCCATCCGACGGGGGCGGCGGCACGACGTTGCCGAGCGCCTCGCGCCCGAACCGGGCCGGACGCCCGGGTTCGGCGCGGTCGAAGGTGACCTGACCTGCCTGATCGGTGACGTCGGCGCACCCTGTCAGCGTCGCTCCGGCACATGCGCCCGGGTGGGATCGCGTGCTGTCCGATGAGGGGCCCGCCCGGGCAGTTCGGCCGGATCACTCGCGCCGGGTCCGCCGGTGTCAAGGATGTCCACGTGTCTCACCGCATCAGCGGGGACGGCGGATCGCGGGACGGGCGGCGCCGGCGGCGACCCGCCGCGGCCGGCCCGCCCGCCACGGCCCGGCTGCTGATCCGGTGACGTTCGCGGCCGGTCCTCCGAAACGCCGACGCGCTGCCGGTGCGCCCGCCGGCCCATGCCGTACGTTGCGTCCGGACCGGACCAGGTCGGCAGGCGGCTCCTGCCTGCGCAACGGGAGGACGAAGTAGTGATGCCACGTCGGTTCCTGACACGCCGTCTACTGCCCGCGGTCGCGGGACTCAACCTGCTCGCGCTGTCGGCCTGCGGCGTCGAGAGCGCCCCGGGCACCTCCCGGGCCCCGGTGTCCGAGCAGGTACCCGCCACGGGGCACAGCGAGATCAGGGCGCCTCGCGAGTTCAGCGGCATCGCCTGGCTCGCGACGCGGCGCAGACCGGGGGGAGACCAGGAGCCGCAGCAGGTCTTCCTGGTCTGCCACGACACCCGGGACAACGATGCCGAGCGGGATCTGCCGCGCCTGTCGATCGTGCGGACCCCGGTCGACCCCGACGGGATCGTCGTCAGGGAACTCGACGTCGACTTCCCCAGCATTCCCAACGACCTCGAGAGCATCGCCCGGGTGCCCGGGCGCCACGAGGCGCTGCTGGTGGAGAGCAACGCCGACGGCGACGATCCCGACCCCACCATCTATCTGGCCAGGTGGGACCGGCACCTGCACGTCAGGATCGCCGGCTCCGTGCCGTGGCCCAGGACGCCCCGGCCGCTCGTCAACGTCGAGGCCACCGCCGTCGCCACCGTGGACGGGCACGACTACTTCGTGTACGCCGAGCGGGCGGAGGGCAGCGACACCACCCTCGTCCACATGACCCGTCTGTCCGTCAGCCGCGGCGGCCGGATCACGTTCGGCAGGAAGTGGGTGTCGGTCCCGTTCACCGCGACCCAGCCGCCCGGGGCCCGTCCCGCCTCCGGCATGGACATCGACGACGAGGGCAACGTGTACATCTCGTCCGCCTACGACCCGGGGGACCTCGGCCCGTTCGACAGCGCCGTCTACCGCGCCGCCAGGATCCGCCCGGGCGGCCCCATCGGCGCGGAGCTGGTCCCGGCGCGGCCGCAGCTGCTGGCCCGCAGCTCGGGGCTCAAGGTGGAGGGCGTCGGCCTGGTCGCCGGCTCCTTCCCGATCTTCATCAGTGACGACGACGAGGACTACGGCGGTCTGCTGCGGCAGCTGCGGGTGACGGCGCCCGAGGACCGCCCGGCCGGCCGGCCCGGGCCGGCGCCGGGCACGGACGCCGTGCGCGGATAGCCGCACCACCGGCGTCGCGGCCCGCCCGGCGGAGCCGGAGCGGGCCCCGGCGCGGTGCGGCGGAGACGACCGGCTCCGCCGCACCGCTGTGGTCCGCCGCCGTCGCCGGAGGGACCGCCCGCACACGGCCGGGAACGAGGGGTGGGCAGCAGCGGGGGGACGGCCGGACGACGGCCGTCCCGTGGCCGTCCCGGGCCGGGCGTCGTGCCGGCGCGTCCGCCGCCGGGAGCCGGCCGGCAGACGGGGCCGCACCCCGGTCGCGGCGACCGGCGCGAGCGGGCTCCCGGTCAGCCGCTTCCGTGCGTGCTGCCGACCAGCGGACTCCCGTCCCGGGCGCCGGGCTCGCCGTCCTCGGCGGCGACGCGGGGCAGCCTGCGGTCCAGGGGGCGCGGCAGCCACCAGGAGGCGCGGCCCAGCAGGGCCATGGCCGCGGGCACCAGCACCATGCGGACGAGGGTGGCGTCGAGCACGATCGCGGTGGCCAGGCCCAGCCCCATCATCTTGACCAGCGGCGACGGATTGGCCACGAAGCTCAGGAACACCACGGCCATGATCAGGGCCGCTGAGGTGATCACCCGGCCCGTGGCGGCCATACCGCGGGCCACCGACTCCCGGGTGTCACCGGTGGCCTCGTACTCCTCGCGGACGCGGGACAGCAGGAACACCTCGTAGTCCATGGACAGGCCGAAGAGGATCGCGAAGAAGATCGTCGGCATGGGCGAGGCTATGGGGAAGGTGCTCTCCAGGTTGAACAGGAAGCCGCACCAGCCCCACTGGAACACGGCCACGACGACCCCGTACGCCCCGCCGATGGACAGCAGGTTGACCACCGCCGCCTTCAGCGGCAGGACGACGGAGCGGAACACCGTCATCAGCAGCAGGAACGAGGCGGCCAGGATCGCGGCGATGAAGACCGGCAGAGTGTCGGCGAGTTGGGCGGTGAGGTCGTCGGTCATGGCCGTCAGACCGGAGACCGAGACGTTGTCGGGCACGGTGTCGCGGACGCGGTCGAGGGTCCGGGAGGTCTCGGCGTCGGCGGGGGCGGTGGTCGGCAGCGAGGGCAGTACCACGGTGTCCCCGGCCGGCGACGTCAGGGGCTCGCCCACCGAGGCGATGCCGGGGTCGGCCGCGATCCGCCGGGACAGCGCCGGGATGTCCCCCGCCCCGGCACCCGGCCGGGTGAGGTCGGCGACGATCAGCAACGGGGCGTTGAAGCCGGGGCCGAACCCCTCGGCGAGCAGGTCGTAGGCGCGGCGGTGGGTGGTGGTCGGGGCGTCGTCGCCCGCGTCGGGGAAGCCGGTCTCCATGCGCAGGGCCGGGGCGGCGAGGGCGAGCAGGACGGCCGACGCGGCGAGCAGCCAGCGCCACGGCCGGCCCGACACCCGGTGGGCGAAGCGCCACCAGGCGGTCTCCTCGGCCCGCTTCACCGGGCGTCCGCGCCGCCGCAGACGCCCGGTTCTGTGCACCCGCTCGCCGAGCAGTGTCAGCAGTGCGGGCAGGAGGGTCAGGGCGGTCGCCAGAGCCAGCACGACGACCAGAGCGGTACTCAGACCGATGGTGGTCAGGAAGCTGAGGCCGGTCAGAGCCAGCGCGCCCATCGCCACGACGACGGTGCCGCCGGCGAAGAGCACGGCGGCACCGCAGGACGCCATGGCGTCGGACAGCGCGTCGGCGTTGTCCCGGCCGGCGGCGCGGTTCTCGCGGTGCCGGGCCACGATGAACAGGGCGTAGTCGATCCCCACGCCCAGACCGATCATGGCGCCGATGGTGGGGGCGGCGGCGGACACGTCCAGCACGCCCGCCAGCAGGGCGATGCCGGCCAGGCCCGCGGCGACGGCCACCAGGGCCAGCACCACCGGCACCAGGGCGGCCACCAGCGTGCCGAACGCGAGAACCAGGATGACCAGTGCGGCCAGCAGACCCGCCACCTCCGCTCCCGAGGTCTCCGTCTCCGCGTTGATGAAGACGGCGTCGCCTCCCAGTTCGGCGACGACGCCGTCCGCGCGGGCGGGTGCGACGGCCTCGGCCAGGGCTTCGATCTGCGCCGGGTCCACGTCCGTCGCGGGCACGTCGAAGGAGATCCGGGCGAAGCCGATGCGCCCGTCGGAGGAGACCGTGCCCGCGGTGAAGGGGCTTTCCGCGGCGGCGACATGCTCGGCCGCGGCGATCCGGGCGACCGCCGCGTCCACCGCGGCGCGGTGCGGCTGGAGCCGCTGCCCCTCGGGGACGGCGAAGACCGCCATGGCCGTACCGCCGGAGGCCTCGGGGAAGCGTTCCTCGAGCAGGGTCATGGCCCGCTCGCTCTGGCTGCCGGGCGCGGCCAGGTCGTCGGCGAAGGATCCGCCGGCGACAGCCGCCAGCGGCAGGAGCAGCAGGAGGGCGACGGCCCAGGCGGCGACGGTGGCCCGGGGGCGGCGCGCGCTCGCGTCGCCGACCCGGCGGGTGAATCGGTTCATGGCTGTGTGGGCTCCCGTGAGAGGGGTCGCCGGCCGTCCGCACGGTGCCGTGCGGACGGCCGGGGCGTGAGCACCTCCATCGTGGGTGCCGGGCGCCTCGCCGTCCCCCGCCGCCGGACGGGTTCGCGCTCCGGCCCGCGGCGGGACCCGCACCGGCCCCGTCTCCGCCTCACGGGGGAGGCGTTCCTCCGCCCACAGGCGGGTGACCGCGCACGTGGCCCGGTCCTACGATGAGCTGCCCGGCGCGCGCCGAGGAACGCGGAGGAACGCGGAGGAACGCGGAGGAACGCGGAGGAACGCGGAGGAACGCGGAGGAACGCGGAGGAACGGGGAAGGCCTTGGACGGAGCGACGACGAACCCCGCGAGCCGCGCCGCGGAACCGGCGGCCCCCGCCGTGCCGAGGGGGTTCCGCGGGCCCTTCACCCGGTGGCCGCGGACGGCCGACGGCGTGCTCGCGGCCGTGTTGCTCCTGCTCGCCACGTTCGTGCAGGACGAGCCGGGCGACGCGGTCGGCCTGCGGGCGCTGACCGATGTGCCCGTGGTGGTCGTGCCGTTGTTCGCGGTGTCCGCGGGTGCGCTCTACTGGCGCCGCCGGAGGCCGCTCGCCGTGGCGGTGGCGGTGCTCGTCTCCTGGGCGCCCACGCTGGGAAGCGACTTCGCCACCGCGGGCGGATGCATGCTGGTGGCTCTCTACAGCACGGGACGGTACGCGCCGGAGACACCGAGGGGATGCCGGGGTGCCTCGGCGGTGGTCGCCGCGGCGGCGGCCGCGGTGGTGCTCGACGGTCTGCTGCGGCCGGCCCCCTGGGGGGACATCGGTTTCGGGGTCGTGTTCATGGCCGGCGCCTGGTACGTCGGGCGGCGGCTGCGGCTGCGGGGTGAGCGCCACGCGCGGCTTCGCCGGGAGCAGGCGGCCGAGGCCCGGCGGATCGTCGCCGAGGAGCGCACCCACATCGCGCGGGAGCTGCACGACGTGGTGGCGCACCGGGTGAGCATGATGACGGTTCAGGCGGGTGCGGCCCGGGTGGTGGCAGCCACCGACCCCGAGGGCGCACGCGAGGCGATGGCGGCGGTCGAGGAGGCCGGGCGGCAGGCGCTGGACGAGTTGCGGCACCTGCTGGGGGTGCTGAGGCCGGACACCGGCCGCGACGGGCTCGGCCCCCAGCCCCGCCTGACTGACCTCGACCGGCTGGTGCAGCAGGTCCGTGAGGCGGGCCTGGAGGTCGACGTCGGTTACGAGTGCGGGCCGGGGCTGCCCTCTCATGTGGAGCTGTCGGTGTACCGGATCGTGCAGGAGGCACTGACCAACGTGCTCAAGCACAGCGGTCCCGGGACCCGAGCCGAGGTGCGGGTGCGCGGCGAACCGGGCGGCCGCGACATCACGGTGGAGGTCTGCGACGGCGGACGGGGCCCGGCGGCGCGCTCCGGTCCGGCCTTCGCCCACGCGGGAAGGGCGGGACACGGCATCGTGGGCATGCGCGAGCGTGCGCTGCTGCTGGGCGGCACCCTGGACGCGGGACCGCGGCCCGGGGGCGGGTACCGGGTGGCGGCCCGGCTGCCGGTGGGAGGGGCTTCGGGGTGAGTGTCCGTGTGGTGGTCGCCGACGACCAGGCGCTGGTGCGCCGCGGCTTCGCGATGATTCTCCGGGTATGCCCGGACATCGAGGTGGTGTCGGAGGCCGGGACCGGGATCGAGGCGATCGAGGCTGCCCGGCTGCACCGCCCCGATGTGGTGCTGATGGACATCCGCATGCCGGAGATGGACGGGCTGGAGGCGACGTCCCGGATCCTGGAACTGGCCGACTGGGACGTGCGGGTCCTCATCCTCACCACGTTCGACCCGGACGAGTACGTGTACCGGGCGCTGCATGCCGGTGCCAGCGCGTTCATCCTGAAGGACATCCCTCCCGAGCAGCTCGGCGACGCCGTGCGCACCGTGGCGGAGGGCGGGGCGCTGCTCGCGCCGTCCATCACCCGGCGCCTCATCGGCCGGTTCGCGGGCGGCCGCACGGTCAATCCCGCGGTGGCCGGACGGCTGGGGCGGCTCACCGACCGGGAGCGCGAGACGGTGGTGGCCGTCGCCCGGGGCGCCAGCAACGCGGAGATCGCCGACCGGCTGCGCATCGGTCCGGCCACCGTCAAGTCGCATGTGTCGAGCGTCCTGTCCAAGCTGGGCCTGCGGGACCGCGCCCAGGTGGTGATCTTCGCCTACGAGAGCGGACTCGTGGAGGCGGGCGGACACGACGTGGGGCACTGACGCGGGCGGCGGAGCCCGTACGGCGTGGGCGCGGCGGAGCCCGTACGACGCGGGCACTGACCCGTCCGGCGTGAGCATGGCGGAGCCGGGCCGTCGGCCGACGGCGGCCCGGCGGCGGGGAGCCCGGCCGGTGGCGCGAGGCCGGCGGCCGGCGGGCCCGGTCCGCTCAGGCGGCCGCGGCGGGGCGCCGTGGCGCGGGTGGCCCGGCGGCGGGTGCGCGGCCCGGCGGGCTCACGTGCCGACGGGAATCCGCAGCACCTGCCCGGGGAAGATCATGTCGGGATCCTCGATCCTGGTGGGGTTGGCGCGCACGATGCGGGAGTAGAGCGCGGGACTGCCGTAGTGGGCCTCGGCGATGGCCGACAGGGTCTCTCCGCGCCGCACCGTGTGCTCGCGGTAGCCGACGTATCCGCGGACGATGCGCGGGGCGTACACCACCGGCACGCTGACCTTGTGGATCTCGCTGCCGTCCGCGGCGCTGATCTCGAAGACCTCCACGAACAGCCGGTCCAGCCGGAAGCTCGCGCCCAGGACGTCCACCCGGAGCTGGAACTGACCGTGCTCGCCGGTTCCGCCGCCGACCTGGAAGTGCCCGGTCACCTCGTCGTGTCCGTCGCCGACGCGGTAGCTCAGGCCGGCCTCGAAGCCGGTTCCGACGCCCCCGATCAGTACGGGGCTGCCGACCAGGTCGAACTCCCGGGGCTGGTCGATGCGGTTGGTCATCACACCTCCACGGCGCGCGGCTGCACGGTGCACGTCCAGGTCGTCCCGTCCACCGTTGACGGGTGGCGGTGCGGTGTCAAGGCGGAGTTCGGCCCTGTGTGCGGCTTCTGCCGGGGCGCGGGCCGGGGCGGCGGGACGCCGGCCGGCCACCCTCCGGCCCCCGGCCGGCCTTCGCGTCCCGGTCCGTCGCCGAGGCCGAGAGGCGGGCTGCCGCTCGTGGTCGCCCTCAGCCCGCTCCCGGCGCCGGCCGGGTGGTCCGAGACCTGCCGGCGAGCGGTGCCGCCCGTGCTCCGCAGCGGGCACCGCCCGGCCCGGTGCCCCGTCGCCGCCCGGGGTTCGGACCGGCACACCGCCCCCGGCGCGGTCCGGCGGTGCACCCGTCGCAGGCGGCCGGCCCGGCGGCGGTCAGCCGGCCAGCCAGGCCCGGTAGCGGGTGGGGGCCAGGCGGGCGTCGGGGCCCGGGGTGAGCACGTCGCCCCGGACGGCGGCGAACAGTCCGGCCCGGTCGTCCACGACGACGGGCCGCTCGTCGCCGCGGGCGGCCAGGGTGATCCGGCCGATCTCGTCCAGGGTGAAGACGTCCGGCCCCGCCACGTCGAGGATCCCGTCGAGCGGCGTACCGGTGGCCACGTCGGCGAGCGCGTCGACCACGTCCGCGGCGGCGACGGGGCGCAGCGGGGTCGCGGGCAGTCGTACGGCGGTGTCGTCCGACGTCCACGACATGACCGGTTCCATGAACTCGAAGAACTGCGTGGCGCGCACGATCGAGTACGGCGTCGGGCCGCCGCGCAGCAGCTCCTCCTGGAGCAGCTTGGCGCGGTAGTAGTCCAGTTCCGGCACCTGGTCCACACCGACGATGGAGAGCACGACCTGGTGGCGCACCCCGGCGCGCTCGCCGGCGGCGAGCAGGTTGCCCTCCGTGGTGCGGAAGAACTCGATCGACCTCTCGTCGGAGGTGGGCGAGTTGGTCACGTTGACGACCGTGCGGGCGTCGGTGAGGGCCTTGTCCAGACCGGCACCCGTGAGCAGGTCGACGCCCGACGACAGTGACGCCGCGGTGACGTCGTGGCCCTGGGCGGTGAGGCTGGCGGCGAGCCGGGAGCCGATGAGGCCCGTGCCGATGACGGTGATCTTCATGGTGTGCCTTCCGGTGCGAGCCGAGCGCTTTCCGGCAGCTAACTCGGATATCTCTTGTCCGAGATCATACTCAGATACTCTGTGTCTGAGTAAAGGAGGCGGCGGCATGAAGCTGTCCGGGGGCGTGGAATGGGCGCTGCACTGCTGCGTGGTGCTCACCGCGGCGAGCGAGCCGGTGCCCGCGGCCCGGCTGGCCGCGCTGCACGACGTGTCGCCGAGCTACCTCGCCAAGCAGATGCAGGCGCTGTCGCGTGCGGGGCTGGTGCATTCGGTCCAGGGCAAGACCGGCGGGTACGTCCTCACCCGGAAGGCCGAGGACGTCTCCCTGCTGGACGTGGTGCAGGCCGTCGACGGGGCGAGTCCGGCCTTCGTGTGCACGGAGATCCGCCAGCGCGGCCCCCTGGGGGCGCCGCCCGAGCAGTGCACGAAGGCGTGCGCCATCGCCCGGGCGATGGATGCCGCTGACGCGGCGTGGCGGGCCTCGCTGGCCGCTGTCACGATCGCCGATCTCACCGCGTCGGTCGAGCGGGACACGGGGCCCGAGACCCTGCCGAGGGTCGGTGCCTGGCTGAACCGGCCATGAGCCGAGGTGCACCGGGGTGCACCGGGGTGCACCGGGGTGCACCGGGGTGCACGGAGAGGGGCCGGGTGCACCGAGAGGCAGCCGACCGTGGGCTGCGGGCCGTGGGCTGCGGGCTGGGCGCGGGCTGCGTGCTGCGGGCTGGGCGAAGACGCCGGCTCACGCGGGAGCGGCGCGTGGGACGGCTCACGCGGGACGCGGGAGTCCGGGCCGCCCCACGAGGCCGACGGCGGCCCGCTGCGGCCCGGGCGTGCCGACCGGGCGTGCCGACCGGGCGTGCCGACCGGGCGTGCCGACCGGGCGTGCGGGTTTCGGCGTAGCATCGGCACATGGGTGACGGGTGTCGCCGGTGTCCGGGCATCACCCCGGCGGTCCTGCCCGGCCGGGCTCCGGGTCGTGGATCGCACCCGTCTGCCCGGACCGCGCCGGCTCCGGGTGCCCCCGGCCGTACCCGCCGCACCTCGTCGCCGTGGGGGATGTGCGGTGTCCGGCCCCGATGAGAGGCCCGACAGCGGCCGGCTGCTGGACGAGGCACTCGCGGACAGTGTCCGCCGCTGCGGGGCCTCGGCGGGCGGGATCTATCTGCTCGACGAGCCGGCCCAGGCGCAGGACCTGGTGGTGCTGTGCGGCGTTCCGGTGGAGGCGGCATGGCCCTGGCGGCGGGTTCCGCTGAGCACCGCGGTCCCGGTCAGCGACGCCGTTCGCGAGGACCGCCTGGTGTGGGTGGGATCCCAGGCCGCCATGGCCAGCTCCTACCCGCAGGCCGCGGCGAGCCTGCCCTACCGGTTCGCCCTGGCGGCCGCCCCCCTGCAGGGCAGACGCCGGTGCTGGGGCGCGCTGCTGCTGCTGTGGCCCGCCAGCCATCCCGCCCACGCCACCGTGCGCGAGCGGAGCCACATCAGCTCCGCCGCCCGCCGCATCGCCCGCGTGATCGAGGAGGCTCCGCAGCCGCCTCCCGTCCGGGGCCGGCCACGTCTCACGTCGACCGCCGCGGTCACCCACCCGCACAGCGGTCAGTCGCCGCAGGCCGCCGCCGACTACGTCGAACGCCTGCCCGAGGGCGCCCTGGGCATGGACCTTCACGGCAGGATCGTCTTCGTGACCGCGGCGGCGGAGTCCCTGCTCGGCCTCGACGCCGGCCGGCTGCTGGGCACCCGGCCCTGGCAGTCCCTGCCCTGGCTCGACGACATGGTGGCCGAGGACCACTACCGCACCGCCGTCATCAGCCGCGACCCGGTCACCTTCACCGCGCTGCGTCCGCCGGACACCTGGCTGACCTTCCGGCTCTACCCCGACGCGAGCGGCATCAGCGCACGCATCGTGCGGGCCGGCGCGGCCGACTCCGCCCAGCCCCTTCCGGTCCGCGTGCCCGGGCCCGGCACACCGGTGCGCGTCGCCCACACCGGAAGGCTGTACCAGCTGGTGCACCTGGCGGCGGCGCTGACCGAGACGGTCGGCGTCCGCGATGTCGTGGACCTCGTCGCCGACCAGGTGCTTCCCGCGTTCGGTGCCGACGGCCTGGTCCTGTCCGCCGCCGACGCGGGACGCCTGAAGATCACCGGCTATCACGGCTACGACCGGCGGACGATGGACCGGCTCGACGGCCTGCCGCTGGACACCGACCTCACGCCCGCCGGCCAGGTCCTCGCCGACGGCGTCCCGTCGTTCTTCGCCAGCGTCGCCGAGATCGCCGCCCGCTACCCCGAGGCGCCGCAGATGAGCGACAAGCAGGCGTGGGCCTTCCTGCCGCTGATCGTCTCCGGCCGTCCCGTCGGCTGCTGCATCCTCTCCTACAACCGGCCGCACTCCTTCAGCGCGGACGAACGGGCCGTGCTGACGTCACTGGCCGGGCTGATCGCCCAGGCCCTGGACCGCGCACGCCTCTACGACGCCACCCGCGACCTCGCCCACGGGCTGCAGCAGGCACTCCTGCCGCACAGCCTCCCGGCTCTGGCGGGCCTCCAGACCGCCGCCCGGTACCTGCCGGCCAGCCTGGGCATGGACATCGGAGGCGACTTCTACGACGTCATCCGCCTCGACGCGGGCACGGCCGTGGCCGTCATCGGCGACGTCCAGGGCCACAACGTGGCGGCCGCCGCCCTCATGGGCCAGGTCCGCACCGCCCTGCACACCGCCGCCGGCGCCCCGCCCGACCAGGTCCTCGCCCGCACCAACCAGGTGCTGGCCGACCTGGAAGCGGACCTGCTCGTCTCCTGCCTGTACGCGCACCTCGACCTGACCCACCGGGAAGCCGTCCTGGCCAGCGCGGGCCACCCCCCGCCGCTCCTGCACCGCCCCCGCCTGGAGCCCGGTGTCCTGGAGGTCGCCCCCGGCCCCCTGCTCGGCATCGCCCCGGGCCTCAGCTACCCCCTCACCGTCCTGCCGCTTCCCCCGGGAACCACCCTGGCCTTCTACACCGACGGGCTGATCGAGGCCCCGGGGACCGACCCGGAGCAGACGGTCGCCGCCCTCGCCCGCGATCTCGGACGGCACAGCGGCGACAGCCTCGACCACGTCATCGACACCTTCCTCCGGCACGCCCGGCCCGGCGCCCACTACACCGACGACATCGCCCTGCTCCTGCTGCGCACCACCGCACCGCCCGACGCGTGAGGGGCGCCCCGCCCGTCGGACCGGCCTTCCCCGGGGCCCGTCGCATGCGGCGCGCCGCTTCCGGCAGAGGGCGGCGCGGCCGGCGCTCCCGCCCGCAGCCCCGGTGCGGCGGGACGCCTGCCGCCGCCCTCGGTGCCGACTCGGCGCCGCGCGGGCGTCGGGCCACGACGTACGCGTCGTGGACCTGCAGGTGACGGACATGCGCCGACTGGCCCGTGAGTTCACCCGCTTCCGCCCCGACGCGCTCGGCGTGTCCCTCGACTACCTGGCCAACATCCCCGAGGCCATCGACCTGGCCCGGACGGTCAGACGCGCCGACCCGCGCTGCTTCGTCCTCTTCGGGGGCCACAGCGTGTCCTTCGTCGCTGCTCGTTCCGCGGACCTCGCCCGGCCCGGGAGCGAACAGCGTCCGACCCGGTTCACGCTCGCCCGCCTGAGCCACCTGGACCTGCTCGTGGCCTGCGCCGGCGTCGGCTGGGCCGGGGAGTCCCGGACGATGCCCCCGGCCGCCCCGGGGGAGGTCGTCGAGGTGAACGTCCTGGCCACACTCCGGCTGGTGCGGCAGGTGGTGCCGCACAGGGTGGAGGCGGGCCCCGGCCGGGTGCTGATCGTCGGATCCCCGGCCGGGGAGGTCGGCGTGCGGGAGGAGGCCGTGTACTCGGCGGCCAAGGCGAGGCTGGGCGCCTTCGCCGACGCGCTCCGGTACGAGCTGCACGGCACCGGTGTGGGGGTCGGCCTCGTCCTGCCGGGCGTCGTGGACACGCCCTTCTTCGAACGGCGCGGCATGCCCTACCGGCGGTCCTGGCCCCGGCCGATACGCCCCGAACGGGTGGCGGACTCCGTGTGGGCCGCAGTGTCCGGGGAACGCGACGAGGTCTACGTGCCGCGCTGGCTGCGCCTGCCCGTCCGGCTGCGGGGCCTCGCCCCGGCCCTGTACCGGCGGCTTGCCACCGCCTTCGGCTGAGCAACCCGCGACGTGGCCGCCGTCGTCCTGGCCCTTCTGGCGGCGCTGTCCAACGCCTCCGCCTCGGTACTGCAGCGACGCGCGGCGGCCGACGAGCCCGATGAGGGCAACGGCCTGGCCCGGTCCGCGCGCCGGCTCGGCCGGCTGCTGCGACGGCCTTCTGGCCGGCCGGCGCCGGGCTGCTGGCGGTGTCCACCGTGCTGCAGGCGGCGGCACTGGGTGTGGGCGGCCTGTCGCTCGTCCAGCCGCCGCTCGCCGCGGAGCTGCCGTTCACCCTCGTCGTCGGCGGCGTGGTCTTCCGCCGCCGCCCGGACCTGACGACCTGGCTGGCGTTCGCCGCGCTGGCGGTGGGTCTGGCGGCGTTCCTGCTCGCGGCGGCACCTGCCGCAGGCCGGCCGACCGCCGCCGACGGCCACTGGCCGGGGGCCGCGGCGGCCGTGTCGGGGACCGTGGTCGTGCTGGTGACCGCCGCCCGTACGGTCCGGGGCGCGCCGCGGGCGGCACTGCTCGGGCTGGCGTCGGCGGTGACGTTCGCCGCCACCGCCGCGCTCCTCAAGGAGGTGGCGGGCAGGCCGGGCGACGGCGCGGCCGGGCTGCTGACAACGTGGTGGCCCTACCTCACCGTCGGTACCGGACTCGTCGCCTTCCTGCTGCTGCAGGGCGCGCTCGCGGCCGGTTCCCTCGCCGCGTCACAGCCCGCCCTGACGCTCGGGGACGCGCTGGTGAGCGTGGCACTGGGGAGCGCGCTGTCCGGGGAGCAGATCACCCTCGGCGCACAGGTGGTCCCGGAGGTGATCGGCGTCGCGCTCATGGCCGCCGGGGCCGTCGGGCTGGCCCGGGCTCCTTCGGTGGCAGGACACCGGGACGTCCGGCCGGGCGCAGACCGGCCGGGGGTGCGAGGCTCACGCCGCGACCGCGGGACCGGGACGGGGCACCCGCTGACGCGTCGACGGCCCCCGTCGGGTGGATCGCGGCTGCCTCCCCGGCGAGCGCCTCCGGCCGGGAGCGCAGCCGCCTGCGGCCGCGGCACGCGCACCGTACGGCGCCCCGGGACACGGTCCTGGCGAAAGGCCGCCACCACGCCCGCGCCACACTCCACCGCGCGCTCACCGGGCGGCGGTTCCGGCGGATCGACGGGGCTGACCGGCCTCACCGCTTCTCGTCAGGTCCGAGGCATGACATCCGTCATGCCGCACCCACGACGGGCGACACTGCCGTGCGGCCGCTGGTGCGGGCGAGGGTGGAGCCATGACGAGCACTGCCGCGGAACGCACCGCACCACCCGACACCGACACCGACACCGATATCGTGGTGAGCTTCGAGAACGTGACCAGGAGCTACGGACCGGTCCGCGCGGTCGACGGTCTGACGCTCACGCTCCGCCGGGGAGAGACGGTCGCGCTCCTCGGCCCGAACGGCGCCGGCAAGTCCTCCGCCCTGGACCTGCTGCTGGGCCTGCGTCCGCCGGACAGCGGCACGGTCCGGCTGTTCGGCACCACCCCGCGTGAAGCCGTCACCGGCGGCCTGGTCGGCGCCATGCTCCAGAGCGGCGGCCTGATGGAGGACGTGACGGTACGCGAACTCGTCTCCCTCGGCTGCGCCCTGCACCCCCGCCGCCACCCGGTGGACGAGGTGCTGGACCGCGCCGGCGTCTTCGAGATCGCCGACCGCAGGGTCGACAAGCTGTCCGGCGGCCAGCAGCAGCGGGTCCGCTTCGCCCTCGCCACCGTCGGCCGCTGCGACCTGATCGTCCTCGACGAGCCCACCACCGGCATGGACGTGACGTCCCGTCACGCCTTCTGGGCGACCATGCGGAACCAGGCCGCGCAGGGCCGAACCGTGCTCTTCGCCACCCACTACCTGGAGGAGGCCGACGCCGTCGCCGACCGTGTCCTGGTCCTCGACAAGGGCCGTCTCCTCGCCGACGGGACCCCCGCCGAGATCAAGGCCAGGGCAGGCGCCCGCAGGATCTCCTTCGATCTGGACCCCGGCTCGGCGCCGGCCGACGACCGGACACTGCGCGGGCTGCCCCACCTCGACGGCTACGAACGGCACGGCGCGACGGTCCGTCTCCGGTCGGCCGACGCCGACGCCACCGTCCACGCCGTCTACGCCCTCGGGCTCTACCCGCGCAACCTGGAGGTCGCCGGTCTCGGCCTGGAGCAGGCCTTCATCGCCCTCACCGAGGAGAACTCCGCGTGAACACCCTGATCCGGCTCGAAGTCGTCCGCTCCCTGCGCAACAAGAAGTACCTCTTCTTCACCGTCCTCTATCCCTGCGCCCTGTTCCTGATGCTCGGCGGCACGCTCGACGGAACGGCCGGCGTGATGGGCACCGAACTGACCATGCCCGCCTACTACATGGTCGCCATGGCGTCCTTCGGGGCCCTCACGGCGGTGCTCATGGGCAACGGCGAGCGCATCGCCAGGGAGCGCGAGCAGGGCTGGGTCCGTCAGCTGCGGCTCACTCCCCTGCCCGGCCGCGGCTACGTACTCGCCAAGACCGCAGGCGCCGGCGTGCTCTCCCTGCCCGCGATCCTGGTGGTCTTCGCCGTGGCGGCCGGCGTGAAGAACGTACGCCTCGACGCCTGGCAGTGGCTTGCGCTGACCGCGGCCGTGTGGGCCGGAAGCCTCGTCTTCGCCGCGCTCGGTGTCGCCATCGGCTACCTCGCCACCGGCGACACGGCCCGCCCCGTGACGATGCTGGTCTACTTCGCCCTGTCGATCCTCGGCGGCCTGTGGATGCCCACCGCGAACTTCCCGCAGTGGCTCCGGACCGTCGCGGACCGGCTGCCCACCCACGCCTACGCCGGACTCGGCCAGGCCATCGAGCTGGGCCGTGCGCCGCGGGCCGAGGACATTGCGCTGCTGGCGGCGTACTTCGTACTGTTCACCGGTGCCGCCGCCTGGCTGTACCGCAAGGACTCACTGAAGGCATGACCCGTGGCACTCACGCAGGAAGACCGGGCCCGCGCCGCGGACGGCAGCTTCCCCGGCATCGGCAGACGGCCCGAGACCCGCAGGCAGAAGCTGGTGAAGGCACTCTGGATCAGCGTCTGGCTCTTCTACCTGAGCGCGCCGGTGGCCGACCTCGTCAGCGGCGGCCACCCCCTCGGCACGCGCGTGCTGGGCGCTCTGGGGCTCCTCACCTTCGTGGTCTGGTATCTGCTGCTGGTGTTCCGTACGGCCCGGCAGGTACCGGTGCTCCGGGTCGCGCTGTCCGTCGCGGTGCTCGCCGCGCAGGCCACGGTCCTCTCGCTGACGCTGGGGCGCGAGTGGCTCGTGCTGTTCGTGTACGTGGCGATCTCCTCCGGCGCCGCACTGCCCGCGGAGTACTCCCGCTGGACCGTCCCGGGCTCCACCGCGCTGCTGACCGCCGTCGCCTTCGCCGTGCCCGGCGGGGAGGCCTACCTCGCGGGCCTGCTCATCCCGGCTCTGATGGGCGGCTTCGCCATGGTCGGTGTCCGCGCCATGATCCGCACCACGATCGAACTGCGCGAGGCCCGGGCCACGGTGGCGCAGCTGGCAGCCAACGAGGAACGGCTGCGGCTCGCCCGCGACCTGCACGATCTCCTCGGCCACTCCCTCTCCCTGATCACTCTCAAGAGCGAGCTGGCGGGCCGGATGCTCCCGGCGGACCCGCAGGCCGCCGCCCGGCAGGTCGCCGACATCGAGCAGGTCAGCCGGCAGGCCCTGGTCGACGTACGGGAAGCGGTGAGCGGCTACCGGCGGCCCACCCTGCCCGGCGAGCTGGCCGGCGCCCGTACGGCTCTGGCGGCCGCCGGGATGATCGGCGACCTCCCCTCCGACGTGGCCGGGGCGCTTGCCGAGCCCCTCTCGGAGGAGGCCGAGTCGGCGCTGGCCTGGTCCCTGCGGGAGGGCGTCACGAACGTGGTCCGGCACAGCGGGGCCCGGCGGTGCACCGTCACCCTCGGCGAACGGCAGACCCTCTCGGGCCGTTTCGCGGAACTGACCGTCGTGGACGACGGGACCGGCGGGACGGCGGCCGCCTCCGTGGCCGTGGACGGCCCGGCGGTGCCCGGGAACGGTCTGACCGGGCTGGCCGAACGGCTTCAGGCGGCCGGCGGGAGCCTGTCGGCCGGCCCGGCCCGGGACCGCGGCGGCTTCCGGCTGGTCGCCAGGGTCGCCCTAGGATCACGGGCATGACCTCAGAGCCCATCCGCATCCTCCTGGCGGAGGACCAGTCCATGGTCCGTGAGGCCCTGGCCGCGCTACTCGGCCTGGAACCGGACATCGAGGTCGTGGCGCAGGTCAGCCGTGGCGACGAGGTGGTGGCGGCGGCCCGCGAGCACGACGTGGACGTCGCGCTCCTCGACATCGAGATGCCCGGCATGACGGGCATCGAGGCGGCCGCGGCTCTGCGGTCCGCCCGGCCCGAGGTCCGCATGGTCGTCCTGACCACGTTCGGCCGGCCCGGCTACCTGCGGGGCGCGATGGAGGCCGGCGCCTCGGCGTTCCTGGTCAAGGACGCCCCCGCCGCTCAGCTGGCGGCGGCGGTGCGCAAGGTCCTCGACGGGCAGCGCGTCATCGATCCCGCCCTGGCCGCGGCGGCCCTCGCCGACGGGGCGAATCCCCTGACGGACCGCGAGCGAGAGGTCCTGCGGGCCGCGGAGTCCGGCGCCACGAACGCCGAACTGGCGGCCCGGCTCCACCTCTCCCCGGGAACGGTCCGCAACTACCTCTCCACGGCCATCCAGAAGCTCGCCGCCCGCAACCGCGCCGAAGCCGTGCGCACCGCCCGGGAGAAGGGCTGGCTCTGAGCCCGTTCGCGGGGCGGTGACCGTTTGCGAGTTCCTGGACAGGCGTCTATATTTTCTGGACACCCGTCCAGAAAGTCTGGGTGGGCACTGCCGGAAGGGGGCGGGGCATGACGGTGGTGGCGAACCTCCTGGTGGCACTCGTCGCAGCGCTGCACGCGTACATCCTGGTGCTGGAGATGTTCCTCTGGGAGCGCGCGCCGGGGCGCAGACTGTCGGGCTTCGATGCGGCGACGTCCAGACTCACCGCGCCGCTCGCCGCCAACCAGGGCCTCTACAACGGCTTCCTCGCGGCCGGTCTGCTGTGGGGACTGGTCGCCGACGACCCGACCGGGTTCCGGGTCCAGGTGTTCTTCCTCTGCTGCGTGGTCGTGGCGGGCCTCTACGGCGCGGCCACCGCGAACCGCCGGATCCTTCTCGCCCAGGCTCTGCCCGGGGCGCTGGCGCTCGCCGCGGTACTGGCGGCCGGATGAACGACGTACGGAGCGAACGGACCCGCGGAAGGCTGCGGTCGGCGCTGCTCGCCGAATGCGCCGAGCGGCCGCTGGCAGAGGTGAGCGTGGCGGCCGTGGCCCGGCGGGCCGGGGTCGGCCGGGCCACCTTCTACCTGCACTACGAGGATCTCCAGGCACTCGCCGTGGACGCCTGCGCGGAGATCGTGCGGGACGCCGTCGACGCCCTGCACGCCTGGCGCGGCGCCCCCGACCCGGCGAGCCCTCCCCCCGCTCTCGGCTCCTTCCTGCGGGAGGTGGACCGGCACGCACCGGTCTACCGGTCGCTGCTGCTGCCCGGCGGGACCGGTCCGCTGGGCAGCCTTCTCCACCGTGAGCTGCGCGAACGCAGCAGCGCGGAACGGCAACTGGCCGGTGCCCCGCACCCCGGCCTGGTCGGCACCGCGGTGGCCGCCACCTTCACCGCCCTGCTCGCGGACTGGCTGCACGGCCTGCTGCATGCCGCTCCCGACGAACTGGCCTCCCACGCCTGGCGTCTGCTGATCTCCCTGCACCGCACCCCGTTCGATGCGGAGTCCTCCGAGCGGTAGCTCTCCCGCCGGTTCCGCCCGGTGCGACCCGGTGCGCCGCCCGCCCGGCGGGTCTCCCGCGCGGTCCGCACCGGGGCCCGCCGCGCCGGGCCGCCTCGCCGGGGCGGCCGCCGAGGAGACCGCGGGCGGGGCCGGCCGGCAGCGGGGACGGTGCCGGCCGGGTCCTCGCCCCGTTCGTCCGCGGTCCGACCGGTCGGCGGCGGGACCGCGATCGCCATCCGCTACGGTCGACTACCGTTCGGTTCCTGCACAGGAGATGGTGTGTCAAAGCCCCCCGCTGTACCGTCCCGCCGCCGCACCGGCGCGGTCCTCCTGGCCGCGGCATGCGCCACCGCGCTGCTCGCGGCCGGCCTGGCCCTGTCCGACGTCCTCGGCGGCCGCGAGGACGAGGCGGAGGTGACGCGCCCCACGGCGAACATGACGTTCGACTATCAGATCGGCGGCCCGTACGCCCCCGCGAAGGGGGTGGCGGCCGTCTCCCGCGACCGGTCGGCGGAGCCCGTCGAGGGGCTGTACAACGTCTGCTACGTGAACGCCTTCCAGGCCCAGCCCGACGCACAGGACTGGTGGGAGGAGAACCATCCCGGCCTGGTGCTGCACGACAAGGACCAGCGCGCGGTCATGGACGAGGACTGGGGCGAGGCACTGCTGGACACGTCCTCGGAGGACAAGCGCGGACAACTCGGCGAGATCGTCGGCGACTGGATCGACGGCTGCGCCGAGAGCGGCTTCCAGGCGGTCGAGGCGGACAACCTCGACTCCCACGAGCGGTCCGGCGGCCGCCTCACCAGGGCGCACAACGCAGCGTTCGCCCGGCTGCTGGCCGACCGGGCACACGCCGCCGGGCTGGCCTTCGGTCAGAAGAACACCGCCGGGATGCTCGCCGGGCACGAGAAGACCGGCTTCGACTTCGCCGTCGTGGAGGAGTGCGGGCAGTACGACGAGTGCGACGCGTTCGCCGAGGCCTACGCCGACCGCGTCTTCGTCATCGAGTACACCGAGGAGGGCTTCGACAAGGCCTGCTCGGACTGGGGGACCTCGCTGTCCGTCGTCCTGCGCGACCTGGACGTCGCCCCCCGGGGCACCGAGGACCACGTCTTCCGCACCTGTTGAAGCCGGGCCGGCGGGCGTCGGTGAGGCCGGTGCCCCGCCGGGCGGGCGACGATACCCGTCCGGGGCCGCGACGACCGGCCCGGCGCCATCGCCCTGCGACCGGCACCGGCCGCCCGCCCGCCCGAGGACGCGGCGCCCGGACCGGTATCGCGGCCTCGGCCGCCGTGGCCCCGTCGGTGCCCGTCCGCCGGCCGGCCCTCGGACGGATGCCCTCGCCTGGGACAGGCCGCTCCCGTCGCATCCGGCGCCCGGCGCGCCGAGTACGCGGTCGTGGAACGGGCCGGCACCCGGCCGCCCCGACCGCTGCCCTGACGTGCCGGCACCGTCCGGTCGGGAGGGGTGCGGGCCCGGCCCGGCTGTGCGCCGGACCGGGCCCGCTTGCCGTTTCACATGCTGTCGGATCGCTTCGGGCGTCCCCTCTCGATAGGTGCGCCGCGTGTCGACGGGCACTCGTCGTGTGCACTCGGGCCGTGCGCGGGCCGCACCGGACACCGCGTGCACCGGGTCAGGTACCGGCTCTTCTCCTTCCTCTCGGCCGAGGCCGCCGCATCCTGCGCACGCCGAGGGCTCCCACGGCGGCGGCCGCGACGACGACCGCGAGAGCGGCCGGCGCCGTGGTGCGGTCCATGCCGAGGACCGTGCCGTCCGTGTCCTCGCCCTCGCCCGGCGCCGCCAGGTCCAGCGTCCGGCAGGCGGACGGCGCGGTGACGGCCTGTGCGCCGTCGGCGACCTGGAACTGGAACGCGTTGGTCTGGGTGTCGCCGTCGGCGGCGACGACGCTGTAGGTGAGCGTGGTGACCCCTGCCCCGAGCGGGCTGACCGCGGCGCAGGCGACTGAGCCGCCGTCGGCCATGACGGGCGCACCGACCGGCACCGAGGCGCCGTCGGGGCCGGTGACGCTGATCGTCGGTGTGGTGCCGGCCATCAGCTGGGTGAAGGTGAGCGCGACGACGCTGGTGCCCGTGCCGACCGTGGAGCCGGGTGCCGGGGTGGCCTTCTGCAGAGCGGTGTGGGCGTACGCGGGCCCGCCGCCGCTCAGCAGCAGCGCACTCAGACAGACGGTCAGGGCGGCCGGCGCCCTCAGAAGTCGAAGTCCGCGCATGCTATCCGGTTGTCCATCGCTTCCATGGGGTGGACGACGAGGGCGACGGCGCCCTTGCCGGTCTTCTCGGCGTTGTTCACCGTCGTCATGCCCATCCCGGACTTGTCGGCGTCGAACTTCAGGTGCACCTCGTTGGGCGGCATCGCCGGGCCGCCCTCGGTGAACTGGAAGTGGGGACCGCCGTTGTCGTCGGAGCAGTGCTGGGCGTGCAGGTGGGCCATGTAGTGCCCGCCCGGCTTCAGGCCCGTCAGGGACACCGTCACCGTGGTGCCCTGGGGGCCCTGGGCGAGCCAGGCGGTGCCCTTGACGTCGTCCATGCCCGGCGGGCGGGTGTCCAGCAGTGCGAGGGTGCCCTCCACCACCTCGGCTCCGGGGATCTTGTCGGCGGGGGTGGCCTTCGGGTCTCCCATGGCCATGTCGGACATTCCGTCCGTCCTGTCGGCGGACGAGGCGGAGGGGGAGGCGGAGGACTTGGCGTCCGCCGCCTTTTCGGACGGGTCGTCGGAGGAGTCACCGCCGCAGCCGGACAGCAGGAGGGCCGTCGCCGCCGTGGCGGCGCAGACCGCCGCCAGGCGGGTCCGCGGACGGCTGCGGCCCGGCGCCGGATGCTGCGCGGACAGCGCCGGCCGGGTCGCCGGTGCGGTGCGGGGCTCGGACGCGGGGACGGACGTGTGGTGGTTCATGGCAGAGGGAACTCCCGATCGTGGAAGGGCCGGACCCGTCGGCCGTGCCGTACGGCGTGCGCACGGCGCCGGGCTCGGGGTCGCCGAGCCGCCGGACGGCCAAGGTGCGGGCCAAAGGTGTGGAGAGGACGGGCCGACACCGCCGGAGGCGCGTCGGCGTGGCGCCTGCTCCCCGGCCCGCGCCGGCGCCGCCGTCGGTCCGGTGTCAGAACCGTGGGGCGGTGGACGGATCGGGAGACAGGCGTCTCGGACTCCGGCCGGCCCCGGGCGGACCCCTGCGCACGACGACATGTCTCAGGTCCTGCCCGGTCGGCCGCCAGTGCGCCCCGTCCCGGGAGACCGCCCGCCACGGCGGGGCGCCATGCGCGGGCCGGGCGTCGAAGAGTGCCCGGAGGATCCGCCGCAGCGGAATGAAGAGGACGGCTGCCAGGGCCCGGCCGGTCCGGTGCGCGGCCGCCTCACCGCGCCACAGCCACAGTCCGCACACGACGGCGGCCAGCACATGTGCCAGCACCATCCCGGCGGAGCCGCCGTGCACCGCGTCCGGCAGGAAGTGCCGGACGGCGGCGCCCGCCACGGACCCGGTGCCGCCTGACGCGTGGGCGTGGACGTGCGGGTGGACGTGCGGGGGGACGTGCGCGTGGACGTCGTGAAGCGTCCCGCCCGTGGGCCAGGGCGCCGCCGCCCGGTTCGCCTGCCGGGAGGCGAGGCTGAACAGCAGGTGCAGCAGCAACTGCGCGGCGACCGTGGTCCCGACCACGGTCAGGGCCGCGCGCTCCCGCCCGGTCAGCCACCACCCGCCCGGCCCGGCCCCCGCGAGGGCCGACGCGACCGCCCACCACGGCAGGGCCTCGCCCGCCATCAGGGTGTGCCCCAGCGTCGTCGTCGCCACGCAGACGGCCGCGAAGAGCGCGGCCCGCGCCAGGCGTACGACGTCGACGGCGGGGCCGGCCGCGACGTGCGCCCGGTCCGCTCTGCCGTCGTGGCGACGCCTCCGGGGGGACACGCAACAACTCCTCACTGATCAACTGGCTTCTCGTCTCTTACGGACGCCCGGGCCCGGTTGTTCACCGGCGGGACGATCTCATCCCTCGGGCTTCCGGCCGCCTCGGTGGGCGTGCGCCAGGGCCTCCAGCACACCCACCGCCCGGTGGGCGTGCTCGTACGGTACGAACAGGTGATCGTGATGGAACCCGGCGACGACGTTGCAGCTGAGGCCGGCGTCGGCGAGTTCCCGCGAGACCTCGGCGGTCAGGCCGACCGCTTCGAGCGCGGAGTGGACGCGCAGGGTGATCCAGCCCGCCACGTAGTCGTAGGCCAGCCCCGCCGCGTCCGCCTCGTCGAGCGGCACGACCAGGGTCAGTCCCTCGTCCTCGGCGACCGTGACCACGGGAGCGACGCCTGCGGGCACCCGGTCCCCGGTCGTGGTGAACACATAGCGTCCCGGCCTCAGTTCAGGACGCATCCCGCTCAGCAGTCTCCGCAGATCACTCTCGCCGGCCACGCCGTCAGCCTATCCGCGAGCGGGCGACGGCGGTGGGCCGGGCACCGTACGAGGTGTCCCGGTTCGAGGGAACCTCCAGCAGTCCTTCAGCCGGCGTCGCCCGGCCGAGGCCGGGGAAGGCCGCGGCCGGCGCCGGCTTCGGCTCTCCGCGCGGGCACCGGCACGGGTTCGCAGGCACGGGTCGGGGGTTGAGGGTTGCGGGTTGGGGCTGCGGGTTGCGGGTCAGCCGCCCGGTGGTCCTTCCCGGCCCGCGGGCCGGCCTGCCGGGTCGGCCGGGTCGGCCGGCACGTCGGTTCCGGCCAGGGCGTCGGAGCCGTCGGGGACGGCCGGGACGGCCTGCTCGGTCCAGATGATCTTCCCGGTGGAGGTGTAGCGGGTGCCCCACCGCCGGGCGATCTGGGCCACGATCAGCAGGCCGCGTCCGCCTTCGTCGGTGGTCCGCGCGTGACGCAGACGCGGTGAGGTGCTGCTGGCGTCGGAGACCTCGCAGATCAGGCCGCGGTCCAGGATCAGGCGCAGGCAGACCGCCCCGGTGGCGTGCCGGATCGCGTTGGTGACCAGTTCGCTGACGATGAGCTCCGTGGTGAAACCGAGCTCGGCGATGCCCCAGTCCTCCAGCTGGCGGGTGGCGAGGGTGCGGGCGTGCGCGACCGCGGCCGGGTCCCGGGGCAGGTCCCAGGAGACGACCCGGTCCGGCGCCAGTGCGCGGGTCCGGGCGAGGAGCAGGGCGGCGTCGTCGGGCGGAGGCGCCGCCAGCAGGGCCTCCAGTGCCCTCCGGCCGGTCTCCGCCAGGTCCGGGTCCGGTGTCGTGAGGACGCCGCTCAGCCGGGAGAGCCCGATGTCGATGTCCCGGTCGAAGGACTCGATCAGGCCGTCGGTGTAGAGCGCGATGAGGCTCCCCTCGGGCAGGTCCACCTCGACCGACTGGAAGGGGAGGTACCCGAGGCCGAGCGGCGGCCCGGCCGGCAGGTCCAGGATGTCGGCGCCGCCGTCGGGGCCCGTGATGACCGGCGGCAGATGGCCGGCCCGGGCCAGCGAGCAGCGCCGGCTGACGGGGTCGTAGACGGCGTACAGGCAGGTGGCTCCCATGAACGCGGTGTCCGCGGCCTCGCCCTCGGCCTCGGCGGCGTCGGGGTCGTGCGCACCCATGAGGCCGATGACCAGGTCGTCCAGGTGGGCGAGCAGCTCGTCGGGGGGCAGGTCGAGGCTGGCCAGGGTGCGGACGGCGGTGCGCAGCCGGCCCATGGTCGCCGCCGCGTTGAGGCCGTGCCCGACGACGTCGCCCACCACGAGGGCGACCCGTGCTCCGGACAGCGGGATCACGTCGAACCAGTCGCCGCCCACACCGGCCGGGGCGTCCGCGGGCAGGTACCAGGAGGCGACCTCCAGCGCGGACCCTCCGGTCACGTCCTGCGGCAGCAGGTAGCGCTGCATGGAGCGGGCCGCGGTCCGCTCCCGGGTGAAGCGCCGGGCGTTGTCCACGCACACGGCCGCGCGGGAGACCAGTTCCTCGGCGAGGCGGATGTCGCCCTCCTCGAAGGGGCCGAGCCGCCGGGAGCGGGCGAAGGTCGCCGCGCCCAGGGTGACGCCGCGCGCGCGGATCGGAACCACCATGACCGACTGGAAGCCGTAGTCGCGCAGGGCGGCGCCCAGCGATTCGTCCTCGGAGGCCCAGGGGCCTGCGATGTGGTCCAGGGTGTGTTCCACCAGGGTGCGGCCCTCCAGGAGGGAGCGGGTCACGGGCGAGGAGGGGGCGCGGCGGACCGTTTCGCCGACGGCCAGTGTCGCCTCCGGGCAGCCCTCTCGCACCGACTGCTGCCCGGAGCGGCGTATGACGGGCGCGATGCCGACCGGTCCCGGTGCCGGTTCCTCGCCGCGCATGACGGAGTCCAGCAGGTCGACGGCGACGAAGTCGGCGACGGACGGCACGGCGTCGTCGGCCAGCTCCTGGGCCGTCCGCGTCACGTCCAGTGTGGTGCCGATCCGGGTGGCGGCGTCGTTGAGCATGGCCAGGCGCTCCTGGGCGCGCCAGCGTTCGGTGATGTCGATGACCATGTACCAGACGCCCACGATCCGGCCGTGGCGGTCCTTCATGCCGAAGAAGGAGGCCGAGACGGCACGGCCGAAGTCCACGGCCTGGTCGCCGGTGCCGTGGAACTCGACGTCCATGACCGGTTCACCGGTCGCGAGGACCTCGCGCATCCGTTCCTCGAACGCCGCGGCCTCCGCCCTGGGCAGCACCTCTGCCATCCGTCGTCCCAGCCGCCGTTCGAGCGGCGTCAGACGGTTCAGGGACTCGTTGACCCAGACGTAGCGCAGATCGGTGTCGAGGACGGCGATGCCGACCGGGGCGTGGGTGAGGAACGGGGTGAGCATCAGCTGGCTGACCCCGCCCCCGGGCATCCGCCAGAAGGCTGTTCGGGGCGGTCGGCCCACGAGCCCGCCGAAGAGCAGTGCGGCGCAGGTGGCGACCAGGACGCCGGGGATCATCTCGTAGATGTCCGACTCGAAGGGCCCGAGCAGGGGGTTGATCTTCTTCCACAGCAGCACGGTGGCCGCGCCCGAGACGATCCCGGCCATGGCCCCGGCCCAGGTCATGCGCGGCCAGTACAGCGACAGCACGACGACCGGGCCGAAGGCGGCGCCGAAGCCGGCCCAGGCATAGGCGACGATGCTCAGCAGCCCGTCGGCTCTGAGGGCGATCACGAAGGCGACCAGGATCACCAGGACGACGGCGGCACGGCCGAACCACACCAGGGCCCGGTCCGTCGCCCGCCGGTTGAGGAAGGCGCGGTAGAAGTCCTCCGTGAGGGCGACGGACGACACCAGGAGCTGGCTGTCGGCGGTGGACATGATCGCGGCCAGCACGGCGATCAGCATGATCCCGGCGACCCAGGGGTTGAGGAGGGCCTGGCTGAGGATGATGTACACGGTCTGCGGGTCGCCGAGGGGCGCGCCGCTCCGCGCGATCCCCACCAGCCCGACGAGGGTGGCTCCGGCGAGCACGACGACGACCCAGCCCGTTCCGATGCGGCGGGCCGCGGGGATCGCCCGCGTGCTGCGGATGCCCATGAAGCGGGCCAGGATGTGCGGCTGGCCGAAGTAGCCGAGCCCCCAGGCGAGCAGCGAGAGGATCGCCACGGCGCCGAGCGAGCCGTCGGGCGACCACTGCCCGTCGGCGTAGTCGACCTTGGTACCCACGTTCAGCAGGCCGGGCTCCTTGCTGTTCAGGGAGTCGCGCAGGGCCCCGAAGCCGCCGAGCGCGCCGAGGCCGACCGCAGGCACCACGAGCAGGGCGAGGAACATCAGGGTGCCCTGCATGACGTGGGTCAGGCTCACGGCGAGGAAGCCGCCCAGGCAGGAGTAGACGACGATGACGAGGGCCGTGAGGGTCACGCCGAGCCCGAACCTGATATCGAACGTACTCTCGAACAGGAGTCCGCCGGCCACCAGCCCGCTGGCGACGTAGACCGTGAAGAACACCAGCGTGACCGCCGCCGAGACCATGCGCAGCGACCGCGTGCGGTCCTCGAAGCGTTCCTCCAGGTAGGCGGACAAGCTCACCGCGTTCCCGGCGCGCTCGGTGTAGGTGCGCAGCCTCGGCGCCACGATCAGCCAGTTCAGATAGGTCCCGAGCGCCAGGCCGACCACGATCCAGCCGGCGCCGATCCCGGCCGCGTAGACGGCGCCGGGCAGGGCGAGGAACAACCACCCCGACATGTCGCTGGCGCCCGCGGACAGCGCCGCGACGGGGGCGTTGAGCCTGCGGCCGCCCAGTGCGAAGTCGGCGAAGGTGTGAGTGCGACGGTAGGCCCACACGCCTGTTGCGATCATGACGGCCACGAAGACGAGGAACGTGGCCACGATCGGCGCACTCAGATCGAACATAATCCCCTCACCTGCGAGGTTGCCGGGCACGGGGGACCTTCGCGCCTGACGGTGACCGCTCGTGGCCGTTCCGCCCGGCGGCCAGGGTTCTTATGCAAATGTACCGATTCCAAGCATCATGGGCCGATAAAGGAGCCGAGGACGGGCCGGATCCGGCTGCGGGCGCACCGGCCGGGAAGGCCCGGGGCGCGGTCCGGGCTCGGAGAAGTCCTCCGCCCCGCGCCTTCCGGCCCGGGACGGAACCCTCCTCGGTCAGGACGGGGACGGCTCTTCCACGGTACGGCCTCCCCGGAGTCCGGTCCTTCGCGGACGCGGAGGGTCACGCACCGGCCCCGGACCGTGTCCACCGGTGTCACCGGTGCTCCGTGACGGCCCCGGTGGGCGCGAGCCCGGCGTCAAGACCGCCCGGTCGCGGCTCCCGGTCTCAGCAGGGAATGGGGGAGCCGCCTGGGGTGAAGCACGTCCCGGAGCCGGAGTCGTCTTCGGTGAGGGACTGGGGGGCGAACGGCTCGTCGAAGGTGAGGTGCCAGGTGTCGATCTTGCCGGTGTCCCCGTCTCCGAAGTCGTTGACGCGCAGTGTCCATGTACCGTTCGCCGGCTCGGACGAGGCGTCCACGACGTAGGTCTTGTTCACGTCATCGCCGGCGTCACTGTTGTCGAAGTCCTCCAGCAGGTAGGCCTTGCCGGACGGGCCGACGAGGCTGATGGCGAGGTCTCCGCGGTAGGTGTGCTTGATGTCCACGCCGACGGCGAGGCTGGAGGGGGCGTTGCCGCTGATGCCGGAGACGGTGATGCGGCTGTCGTTCGACCGGTTGTCGAGGATCGGTACGTCGTCGGGGTTCTCGAAGTACCCTCCGCCGGACGTCGCGGTCGAGGAGGCCGGGAAGGTGAGGTTCCAGGCGTCGATCTTGCCGGTGTCTCCGCTGCCGGTGTCGCGTACACGGAGCGTCCATGTGCCGTTCGCCCTCTCGGACGAGGCGTCCAGCGTGTACGACCTGAACACGTGGTCGCTGCTGTCGTCATCCGGGATGTCCTCCAGCAGATACTCCCTGCCGGACGGGCCGACGAGACTGATGATGAGGTCTCCCCGGAAGGTGTGCTCGATGTCCACACCGACCCCGAGGTTGGCCGGGGCGTTGCCGCTGATGCCGGAGACGGTGATGGAACTCTCCACCGTGGCGTGATCACTGATCGGCACGTCGGTGGTGCTCCGTTTGGAAATGTGGTGGCAGGGGTCGAGTTCGGGGTTGGGCGGCATCGGACAGGAACCGGAGTCGGGGTCGGAGTCGGGGTCGAGAGGATCTTGAGTACCCGACCCGCCTGTCTCGGCATCCTCCGTTCCGGTCGCGGGACCGATGCGCGAGAGATATCCGTACTTGTACGGCGATACCGAGCGAACGGCCCACGTTTGCTCGGGTTTCGAGGAGTCACATTCGTTGATGATCAACTTTTCGTTGCTGTCCACCTCCAAGCATTTTCCTGACTGCACGCCAACGATGGTCGAATCGCCTGTGAGGTGGAACTGCTGGTTGGCGCCGCCGCCGCTTTCGCAGGAATATCCGATGACTGGCGTTCCGTTGGTAGTTCCACCTCTGTAGACATCCAGGCAGTAATTGTCCCGGTCGAACGTCGAGACCACTTCAAGAAATCTTTGACCACTGAACTGGAAGTCCTCCACACCGTTGTCGTCACAGACCCCCTGAACGTCAACGCTCTGGTCGTATCGGACATTCAGACACTTTCGACGATCCTTGCCATACTGAACTTTATACTCCGAAGAGGCGGCTCTGAGTGTGAATTCAACCGGGAGATGGTCGGAGCCTCCGCCATCAAGGCGGCGTCCGGTCCAGCCTTGCATGTTCTGCCGGTCGTTGGAGACCATGTAGTCGAGTTCCCCGCCGCCGTCCTGGGTCCCCTCCCCGCTGGCGTAGATCTGCGAGCCTGGGGGCACGGTGATGTTGTCGGGCCGACGGTTGAAATCGCCGAGGACGGCCCACAGCCCGGGTGAGCTTGCACTCTGAATTTCGACGAGCATGTTCTGGGCATCGTTGCTGCGGTTGTCGCCGTTGGAACTGGCATGGAAGCTCCAGAACCAGCTGCCGTCATTGAGCCGGATACCGAGTGCGGGCCGCATACCCCAGTCTCTGTTGTTGGCCTGACGTGCGGCTACGGCGGCGGGGGTTCCGGGATCTTCATGGGTGACGAAGGCGACGTTGTTGCGGTTTCCCGTGGGATCGGTGTTCAGCCAGGTGATGTAGACGTCTCGGCCGCGGGTTGTGCTACCGAGGCGCCACCTTCGCACTTCGTAGTCGTATGTGGTGCGACGTCCGCCGATATTGGCGATGCTGCCGCTACGCACGACGGTGCCGGGAAGGCTGCCGCGGGGGCCGGCCTCCTGGAGGGCGACCACATCATGGGGAAGGTAGTTCTCGCCGCCTCCCGAGAGCCGGCGGACGGTGCTGGTCCATTTACTTTCTCCCCTGTCGGTAAAGGCCCCCAGCATGTTCCAGGTGACCGGTGTGTGATGCCCGGGAGCTGCGTGGCTGGGGGCTGCGGCGGCCACGACGAGGGAGGCGGCGATCAGTGCGGCGGTGATGAGGTGGGTGAGCAGTGTCCGCAGGCTCGGGCGGGCCGGGGGCGCTCCGGGGGGTGTCTGGGGCGTGAGGAACATGGTGACCTCTGAAGTGGGGGGCAGGCGTCGGCTGGGCCCGCGGCGGGCGCGTGGTGGGCTGGGGCGTGTTGCGGCGGACACGCCGGGTGGGGTGCTCTGGCCGGGAGTGCGGTCTCGCGGTCGGCGGACCGCGACGCCCGGGCTGCCATGTCGGCAGCGCGGGGTTGTGGTGCCCGTCGATGAGCCCCAAGGCCACGGGTCCGGCCGCCACGCCGACAGCGCGACGCTCCCGGCCTCGAACCTCGGTGTGAACGAAGGGCGGGAGGCCTGAGACTCCCTCGCCGCACGGAAGGCGGCTCACCAGAGCCGCCCGGCGTCGGGTGACGCGGTTCCGGGTTCACCGGTCCGGCGGCTGCCTGATCGGCGTATCGCCCGTCCGTGGTGTGAGGGAACCGGGGCGGCCGAGCCGTTGCCGTACGTACTGGGTGTCGTGCAGGCGCCGACGTTCTCGAAGAGCGCCGGAGTCGCCGCGGTGCTCTTCGGCGCAGCCCCGGCCCGCCGGGGGGCGGGCTCGGCGGTCCGGTGCATCCGCACGGCACGCCGATGCGACTCCAGCGGGTGCTTCTTCGGGGCAGACCTCGTCAGGGTTCCTGTCACATGCCATATCTGACCTGCTGTCACCTCTCTCCGCATCCCAGGTGACTTCAGGCCGGCCCGGGCGGCACCAGGAGGGCCGTGGGTTGCGACGGAAGGAGCCCGGTCCCGGTCTCCGGCTCCCGAGGGGAGCACCTGCATGACGGCCGGGCACCGGAGGCCGATGGGGCAGCTCCCCGTCCGGGTCTGTCGGGTGGCGTTCGGTTCCGGCTGCAACAAGCATCGGGAGCACAGGGAGTGCTCCCTCGTGACGAGTGTGGCTTGGACCACAGAGAGAGTGGGGTTGACATGAGGTCTGCTCGGGTTCTGGGCAGGAGCCTTGCCGCCGCCGCCGGCGTGGCGGTTCTCGGAGGCATGGTTCCGGGAGGCGCCCCCGCGGCCACGGCGTTCGCAGCCGATGCCTGCGGGCAGTCCTTCCACGACTACAAGGGCACGTTCACCGGGACGACACTCGTGGACGGCGGCCCCCAACAACTCGACTACACACTGGAGTTTCCGAAGCACGACACCTACGTCATGAGACTGGCCGTGCTCGGCTCAAGCGGTACCCATCAGGTCCAGGGCCCCATGAAGATCGTGTCCACGCAGTCGGTCGGCAGGCTGATGCTGACGGTTCCGGTCTACCAGGCCAAAGGCCCCACCGAGTACATGGAGGTCACGGCGAGGGACACGCAGTGCGAGCCCGGCCTGCTCGGAACCACGCCCCCCGAAGTGACAGCCTTCTCCCTCAACCTGCCGATGGGCGGCCAGGAAGTCATCATGACCCGAACCTCCTGACCGAAGACGCACGGAGCCGAAGAGACCAGCGCCGGACGGTCGGTCACCACGACCGTCCGCCGCTGGTCTCTTCGGCCGGTGCGACGCAGCCCGGGCCGGCCCTCCCTCTCCACCGTGCAGGTCGGCGACGGCTGAGTCCCGCGGGGCGGATGACGCTCCCGAGGGCTGCTTCACGTCGACGTAGTCCGCCGCGGAGGCGACCGCCCGGGTGGTGGACGTGCCTGCGAAGGAGCAGCGGAAGACCGGCACGCGATGGGTGCGGGCACCGGGGTTCAGGCCGCCGCCGAGGGCACCTGCTCGTCCCGTCCCCCGGCCGGGGACCGGGCACGGCCGGGGGCCGGACCGCCGGTGGTCCTCGGCGGTCCGGCCCCGGGGCCGGGCGCGGCTCCCCTCGTCCGCGCCCGGCTGTCCGCCCCCGCCGCAGGGAGTCGGGACCCTGCTCCGGGACGATCGGCCCCCTGGCCGGGGGCGGCGGGGTCAGGCCCTCGGTCAGGGGGCGCTCAGGCCCAGCGTGTAGGCACCGGAGCCGCTGTAGGCGTGGACGAGGTAGCGGTAGTAGCCCGCGCTGCCGTAGTAGGTGATGTCCTCCTCGGAGGTGGCGTCACCGTCGACCGCGACGGACACCCAGCCGGCTCCGTTCCACTTCTGGAGGTAGAGGTCGAAGTCGGTGCCGGCCGGGCCGCGCAGGCAGCCCACGTGGGTGCCGGAGGCGGCCGAGTAGTAGTACGAGCCGTTCGGCTGGGCAGCCGTCTGGCCGCGGCCCAGCGTGCCCTGGTAGGTGTGGTCGGTGTTCTCGCAGACGGTGGGTGTGGAGGTGCCCACGGTCAGCTGGTAGGTGACGGTGTGGGTGGTGGAGCCCGTACCGGTCACGGTGATCGGGTACGTGCCGTGGGCGGCGCCGGAGGCGACCTGCACCGTCATCGTGGCGGAGTCGCCGGAGGTGACGGAGGACGGGCTGAAGGAGACGGTGACCCCGCCGGGGGCGCCACCGGCGGAGAGCCGGACCGTCTGGGCGCTGCCACCGGTGGTGCTGGTGTTCACGGTGGAGGTGGCCGAGGAACCGGGCTGGGCCGAACCCGAGGACGGGTTCAGGGTGAGGGTGAAGTCCGGCGTGGTGGAGCCGCCGCAGTCGGTCTCGCCGGACTGGGCGGGCACGCCGATCGCGTCCCAGGCCGACCGCACCGCGTTGCACTCGGTGCTGCCGTAGGTGTTCTTGGCGCTGGTCAGCGTCGCCTTGCGGGCGGCGCGGTGGTTCCAGGCGGAGGTCTTCATCAGCAGGGCGCCCATGAAGATCTTGCCGGCCTTCTGGATGCCGATGCCCGTGACGGAGGACGGCCCGCCGGAGCATATCGGGCTGCCGGGCTTGCCGCCGCCCGGGGCGGAACCCTCGGCGAGCAGGTAGAACCAGTGGTTCTGCGGGCCCGCCGCGGCGTGCACCTCGGTGTTCGAGGTCAACTGGGTGTAGCAGTTGGGGTCGTTGTTGTGGAGGGACGGGTTGTACATGTAGCGGATCGGCCGGTTGTCGCCGAGGAAGTTCACCTTCTCGCCGACGGTGTAGTCGGGGGTGTCGCCGGGGTTGTTCGCGAAGTGCTCGGTGAGTGCGCCGAAGATGTCCCCGGTGGACTCGTTCATGCCGCCGTTCTCGTTGGACGAGCCGGTGCCGCCCGGGGTCCGGTCGAAGATCTCGTGGCCGTACTCGTGGGCCACCACGTCGATCGCGGTGAGCTGGTTGGTGCCGTTCTGGTTGCGCCCGTACGTGGTCTTGGTGCCGTCGTAGTAGGCGTTGACCTCGGAGAGCCCGGCGCGGGCCGGGACCATGCCGCCCTGGCCGTTGATGCCGTTGTAGCCGAACCACGACCGGAGCATGTCGGACTCGCGCTGGGCGGCGTACATGATGTCGACGCAGGCGGTCACGAGGTCGTTGGCGCCGCCGTTGCCCCACGGGGAGGAGCCGGTGTAGGTGCTGCCGTTCTGACCGCCGCACCGGAAGCCGGAGCGGTTGGGGTCGGTCATCGAGGTGGCGGCGGTGTCGATGGAGACGGTGCCGTTGTGGTAGCCGCGGCCCTCGGCGTGCCGGACCTTCTCCTCGGCCCGGGCGACGCGGCCGGTGCGGGCGTCGACGAAGGTGTCCAGGGAACTGGGCGCGTTCTTCCCGGTACGGCCGACGACGAGGGTGCGCCAGGCCAGTACCGGCTTGCCCGCCTTGAGGAGCACGGACAGCTCCGGGGCGCTCGCGCTCTCCACGGAGGCGAGTTGGCGGCGGGCGGTGGCCAGTGCGGACCGCGCGGAGATCCTTGCCTTGGTGGAGAGTTCGAGGACCGGGGCGGGGGCGCCGGTGACCTCGCGGACGTCTCCGGTGGAGTCGCTGAGGACGACGGCGTCGCCGCCGGCCACCGGGACGCCCTTGTACCGGCGCTCGTAGGCGGAGAAGTACAGGCCGTTCGCCCAGGGGGTGACGGAGGTGCGGACGAGTTCCTCGTCAGTGCCGTGCCGGAGTTCGTCGAGGCCGCTGGCGGCGGCGCCGTCGGCGGCGGCGAGCGCCAGGGATCTGCCGTGGCCGGGCGGCGGTACGGGCCGGTCGTCGTGCGGAGCCGCCGTGGCGGGGCCGGCGAGGGCGGTCACGAGACTCGCCGAGATCGCCAGGGCTGCCACCGCAGCGGTGCGTCGGGTGGGGTGCAACGTCTGCTCCGATCAGGATGGGGAGGCGGATCGTTGCGGCCGAGTATGGGCGTGGACATGGCTAGTTCGGGACATGCCGTCTTGCATAGGACGCGCGTTATGGTGCGGCCGGGCGCGGGTGCGTACTCTGCCGCAATGAACCTGGAGTTGAGGCACCTCGAAGCGGTCTGCCGGATCGCCGAGGCCGGCAGCCTGAGCCGGGCCGCGGGCCGGCTCGGGGTCTCCCAGCCCGCGCTCTCGGCCCAGTTGCGCCGCATCGAGAGGGTCGCGGGCGGTGCCCTGTTCGTGCGTGGCCGGCGCGGCGTGGAGCCCACCCCGCTGGGCGAGTTCGTCCTCGCCAAGGCCCGTCTGGTGCTCGGCGAGATGGACGCTCTGGCCGCCGGAACGCGCGCCATCGCCCCGCACCCGACACTGCGGCTGGGCTGCATCCTGCTCGTCCTCGTCGACCAGCTCCTCGGCGAACTGGAAGAGGCGATGGACGGCCGCGAGATCACCGTGACGGTCGAGCACTCCGCGACCACCCTGACCCGGCAGCTCGGGGCCGGCCGCTACGACGCCGTCCTGTACGGCGAGGTCAACGACTACGAGGTGCCGCTGCCCCAGCACACCACGGCCCGCACCCTGGTCCCCAAGGAGCCCTTCTGCGTACGGCTCGCCACCGCGCATCCGCTGGCGGACCGTCAGCGGATCGCACTGGCCGAACTCGCGGGCGAGTCCTGGATGATGCTGGTGGAGGACGACGACGGCGGGCCCGAGGCCCTGGTGGCGGCCTGCGCGAGAGCCGGCTTCGCCCCCGTGCTGCGGCACCGGGTGACGGACCGCAAGATGCAGTACGCGCTGATCGCGGCCGGCCGCGCCATCTCACTCAGCCAGCCGACCGCCCCGGCCGCCGAAGGCACGGTGCTGCGCCCGCTGGTGGGCGACCCGGTCACCGGCCGGATCAGGATCGCCTGGAACCGCGCCGCTGTCTCCGCCCGGCAGGCCGGTCTGCTCTACCGGGCGGCGGGCCGCGCCTATCTGGCCAATGTCGCCAACAACCCCTTCCATCGCGACTGGTGGAACGCCCGGCCCGAACTCCACCCGGAGCTTGAGGAGTCGGAGGTCTGAGCCGGGCGGCCCGCACGAGGGGCCGGCCTCTCGCACGGGCGCGGTGACTGCGGTGACTGCGGTGACTGCGGTGACTGCGGTGAGGGACGGTCCGCCGGGAGCCGGGGCACCCTCCCGGTCACCGCGCCGGGCGCGGAGGGCCGCTCGCAACGCGGGGACGCGAGACAACGGGCGGCTCGCCGGTCCGCGCCGCGCGCCCGTACGGGGCTGACCGCACCGTCGATACCGAGGGCAGGATCGCCCGCCCGCGCCGCGCGCCCGTACGGGGCTGCCGCCGAGACCGCCGCCGTGCCGGCCGGTGTCGCGTGCGCCGGCGAAGGCGGGCAGGACGGGTGATCTCCTGTGAAAGACTGCCGTGGGAGACCATGTCGCGGGATCCGAGGCCGTGGCCGCGACCGGCTCCCGGGTACGTCGGCCGACAGGCCGCACCGGCCGCAGCCGGTGAAACGACGCGGGGCCGCCCCGAGCCTGCCGGTGCCGGCGGAGGGGCCGGACCCCACACCCGTCCGCACATCGTTCCCCGTTCGAAGGAGAGACCCGTGGCCGGCAGTGTCGAAACGCTGGAGTTCCAGGCGGAGTCCCGCCAGTTGCTGCACCTGGTGATCCACTCGATCTACTCCGACAAGGACATCTTCCTGCGGGAGCTGATCTCGAACGCCTCCGACGCGCTGGACAAGCTGCGGCTGGAGTCGCTGACCGACTCCGCTCCCGACGCCGACGTCTCCGACCTGCACATCGCTCTGGAGGCCGACCCGGACGCCCGCACCCTGACGATCCGCGACAACGGGATCGGGATGAGCCGGGACGACGTCGTCGAGCTCATCGGCACGATCGCCAAGTCCGGCACCGCCGGCCTGCTGGACAAGCTGCGGGAGGCCAAGGACGCCGAGGCCGCCCAGAGCCTCATCGGGCAGTTCGGCGTCGGCTTCTACTCGGCGTTCATGGTCGCCGACAAGGTCACCCTGCGCACCCGGAGGGCGGGCAGCGACTCGGGGACCTGGTGGGAGTCCGACGGCGAGGGCACCTACCGCATCCAGGACGTGGACGACCTGCCCGTGGGCACTTCGGTCGAGCTGCATCTCAAGCCCTCCGACGGTGAGGACGGGCTGGCCGACTACCTCTCCGGGGCGAAGATCCGTCAGATCGTCAAGCGGTACTCGGACTTCATCCGCTGGCCGATCCGGATGGCCTCCGAGCGGACCGGTGCCGACGGCACCGACGCATCGGCGGTCGACACCCTCAACTCGATGAAGGCGTTGTGGGCGCGTCCGCGCAGCGAGGTGACCGAGACCGAGTACCACGAGTTCTACCAGCAGATCAGCCACGACTGGCTCGCCCCGGCCGAGACCATCCACATGCGCGCCGAGGGCACCTTCGAGTACGAGGCGCTGCTGTTCATCCCCTCGCAGGCGCCGTTCGACCTGTTCTCCCGCGAGGCCAGGCCGGGGGTGCAGCTGTACGTCAAGCGCGTGTTCATCATGGCGGAGTGCGACGCGCTGATGCCGAACTACCTGCGCTTCGTCAAGGGAGTCGTGGACGCCCACGACCTGTCGCTGAACATCTCGCGCGAGATCCTGCAGCACGACCGCCAGATCCGCGGAGTACGCCGCCGCCTGGTCAAGAAGGTGCTGGGCGCGCTCAAGGACGTGCAGAGGCGGGACGGCGAGCGGTACGCGAACCTCTGGGACCAGTTCGGCCGGGCCCTCAAGGAAGGTCTGGTCGAGGATCGCGACAGCACTGAGGCGCTCCTCGAACTCGTGCTGGCCGCCTCCACGCACGACGCGGCGAAGCCGACCACCCTGCGCGAGTACGTCGAGCGCATGAAGGACGGCCAGGAGGCGATCTACTACCTCACCGGCGAGACCAGGGCGACGGTGGAGAACTCCCCGCACATGGAGGCCTTCACGGCCAAGGGCTACGAGGTGCTGATCCTCACCGACCCGGTCGACGAGGTCTGGGTCGACCAGGTGGAGGGCTTCTCCGGACACCGCCTGCAGTCGATCGCCAAGGGCCAGGTCGACCTCGGCGGTCCCTCCGACGGCGACGAGGCCGCGGCCGAGAAGGCCCGGCACGAGCAGGAGTACGCCGCTCTGCTGCCCTGGCTGACGACCGCCCTGTCCGAACAGGTCAAGGAGGTCAGGCTGTCGTCGCGGCTGACCACGTCGGCGGCCTGCGTGGTCGGTGACGCGCACGACGTGACGCCGACGCTGGAGAAGATGTACCGGGCGATGGGGCAGCAGTTGCCCCCGGTCAGGCGGATCCTGGAACTGAACCCCGCGCATCCCCTCATCACGGCGCTGCGCTCCGCGCACCAGGAGAACCCCGACAGTCCGGAGCTCACCGACCTCGCCGAACTGGTCCACGGCAGCGCGCTGCTCGCGGAGGGCGGTGAACTGCCCGACCCCGCACGGTTCACCCGGCTGCTCACCGACCGGCTGGCCCGAGCCCTCTGAGCAGGGGGCGGCCGTAGCCCACCCCTGGCGGCGGGCTCCGGGCAGCCGCTCGCACGCCCGGTGCCGGGCCGGTTCGGCACGAGCCGGCCCGGTCCCGTTCCGCCCCGTCGCGGTACCGGTGGCACACGGGGGCGGGCAGAACGGACCGGACCAGGCCGTCCCCGGCGTCGCCCGGGGCGACCGGTGGCCGCTGAGCGCCACACGCTCGGCGGCCACAGCGCCGGGCGACCGCGCCCGGTGGAGCGCGCGGGCGTGTCCTCGGCGCGGACGCGTCCTGTGTTCAGGCCGCGGCACGGAAGACGTGGGCCGTCATCGGGGCGGTGACCGGTCCCGGGCCCAGCCGGGCCGTCATCTCCTCGATGACGGCGGCCCGGACGGCCGGTGCGTCGCCGCGCTCCTCGACGGCCGCGCGCACCGGTGTCCCGGTGAGGTACCCGAGGGCGAGGTCGGCGGTCGACGCGGCCCGGCCCCGTAGCGTCAGCTCCTGAGCGTCCTCGACGGTGAACCCGGCGTCCTCCAGGTCGGCGGCCACGACGGCGGGGTCGGCACAGCCGTGCGGTACCGTCGCGAGGAACCGCGGTGGGTCGGCCGGAAGGACCCGCTCCAGCCCGGCCTGCAGCGCGGCTTCGAAGGCGTGCGTCTCCAGCGTGCCCCACGTGTTGAACAGGAACCGGCCGTCCCGGGCCAGCACCCGGCGGACCTCGGTGAAGGCCTCGACGCGGTCGGGGAAGAACATCACACCGAACTGGCAGACCACCAGGTCGAAGCATCCGTCCGGGAAGGGCAGCCGCTGCGCGTCGGCCCGCCGCCACACCGCGCCCGGGGCCCGCCTCGACCCGAACGCGACCATGGCCTCGTTGAGGTCGGTGGCGGTCACCTCGGCCGAAGGCACCGATGCGAGCAGACGGGACGTCAACACGCCGGTTCCCGCGGCGAGTTCCAGCAGCCGCCCGGGGCGGAGCGCCGCCGCCCGGTCGCTCAGGTCCTCGGCGAAGGGCCGGAAGACCACCGGCACGAGGTACTGCTCGTAGGCCGCCGGCATGGACTCGGACCAGCGCCGGTCGGCATTGTTTCCCGTCACTCTCAGGACGGTAGCGCGGCGCCGGGACGTCCCTCCCCCGCCGCGCCGCCCGTGGAACCGCACAGGACGCCCGCGGGTGTTCCGGTGCCGTGCCGCCGGAGGTGGCGTGGAGGCGGCGGTACGCGCCCGCAGCACGGTGGTCCTGGCCGGGCAGCCGCGCGGTGGGGGGAGAGCAGGCCACGCCGCTCGGGAGCGGTGTGCGGCACCCGCCGGCGTTGCCCCTCTCGCTGCCGGACCGGGGACGAGGCGGCGCCGGAGCCGTTCGGGCCGATCGACGGTCGGGCCGACGCACCGCCCTGGCGGTACGAGGCAGATTCCGCGGCGTACCTCCGCCCGGTCCGCGACGCCGGTGCCCCGGCGGTGGGGCGCTCCACCGCGGCCTGAGGTCCGGCGCCCGCTGCGCGGCGGCCGCCGCGCGGGTCGGCCGTCCGTGGTGCCCGACCGGCCGGGCGGACACCACGGACGGGCTCAGGCCGCCGCGGCCAGCGCGGCGTCGGCCGTACGGGGCTCGCGCAGGCGGGCGCGGAAGGCGATCAGCAGCAGGACGGTGAGGGCGAGGATCGGCAGCGCTTCCAGCGGCCCCAGCGCGGGGGCCGCGACCCCGGCGGCGTTCACGACGACGAACGCCGCCGCGACCCCGGCCATGGCCCGGTACATCCGCGTCCCGTGAGGCAGCGCCAGCCCGAGGAAGCCCACGGCGGTCATCGCCGCGGCGGTCTTCAGGGCCGCGATCGCGTACAGCGCCGTCATCGGCAGTGCGGCACCCGTCAGTTCACCGAGGTCCGACTGGGCCGCGTAGCCGGCGAGCATCGCGTTCTCGACGGCGTCCAGAGCTCCGGCGGTGAAGATCGCGCCGAGGCTGATCCCGCCCAGCAGCCGCGACCGGCTCAGCTGTACGGCACCGACGAACATGGCGACGTAGCCGATGACGAAGAGGGAGTCGAACGACATCCACAGCAGCACGGCGCCGGGCTCGGTGGCGAGGGGTCGGACGAAGTCGGCCGCCGCGAGCGGCAGGTCGGTGGGTTGCAGATGGACACCCGGGTGGGTCAGTGCCAAGACCTGGAACGCCACGGCGCAGACGAGGGTCACCACCGCGCCCACGAGTCCGGCCCGGTCGTGGGAACGGCTGTCGACGCGGTAGGCGGTCGTGGTGTTCATCGGTGGCGCCCTTCGGGGTCGATGGCGGAGCAGGAGGGCGAGGCACCGGGGTGGGCTCCGGCGGCGGACTCCTCGCCGGGGGCGTCCCGGCCGGGCTCGTCGAGAAGTGCGGTGATGTCGTCGCCATGGGTCCGGATCCGGGTGACGGCGACCTGCAGCCGGTCCCGCAGGGCCGTCATCTGCTCGATCTGCGTGTCGACCTCGCTGATGCGCTGCGCCAGCACGCGTTCGGCCGCTCCGACGGGGCAGTCGTCGGTGTGGTCGCAGGCGTCGAGCAGCTCCTTGATCTCCTCCAGGCGGAGCCCGAGGCACTGCCCGACCCGGATGAAGGTGAGCCGATCCCGGGTCTCCGCGGGGTAGCGGCGGTGGTCTCCACGGGTCCGCTGCGGTGGCGGCAGCAGGCCCCGGCGTTCGTAGTAGCGAAGTGTGTCGACCGAGAGGCCGGCGGACCGGGCCAGGGCCCCGCTGGTCAGCCACGGAGACTCGATCACTGCTGAAGTGGACATGAGAGGAGGCTAGAACCCGGAGCCGACTCCGGGTTCAAGCCCGCCTCGCGTGATGTACGTCACACCGTGCGGACGGGTCTGCGCGCACCGGCCGCGGCTCCGCGGCGGTCTTGCCCGGACCGCCTGCGCAGCCGCCCGAACCCCGGGGACAACGCCCGGCCTACCGCACCCGGGCAGCCGGCGGCCGGACCCGACCCGGTCGGCCGTACCGCAGCCGGACGGCCTGCCGGCGGCCCGTCGCGGACTGCGGGTCCGGGCGGCGTCCCGGGCCGGCTGACCCGGTGCCAGTCCGTCCGGACCGCGTTGGTAGCGTGACGTGGTTCGTGATGTGACCGGTCGGGGGGATCGCGGTGGCCGCAGAGGTTGTCGTCCGTACGGGACTCGAGTACGGGTCCGACGGCCAACTGATGGACGTCTACCGGCCTGAGGCCGCGCCGGGGCCGCTGCCCGCGGTGCTGCTCTGGCACGGCCGGGGACCCGACGAACGGGACGTCCTCGCACCCCTCGCCCGTGCCGCGGCGCGGTGGGGCACGGTGGTCCTGGTGCCCGACTGGCGCCCCGACGCCCCGGACGGCGGGCGGACGCACCTGCGGGAGTCGGCCGCGTTCACGCGGCGCAACGTGGCCGACTTCGGCGGTGATCCCGAGCGGATCGCGCTCGCGGGCTGGTCACTGGGCGGCCTGGCCGCGGTGGGGGTCGCCACGCGTCCCGCGGCGTTCGGCGACTGGCGGCCACGGGCCGTGGTCGGGATCGCCGGCGCGTACGGATCGCCCGCGCCGACCACCGGCACCGCCCCGGTCGACGACCTCCGCCGGGGCGGGGGGCTCCTGCCGCCCGTGCCGGTGTGGCTGGTGCACGGCACCGCCGATCCGGTGGTGGACGTCGAGCGCTCCCGGGAACTGCACACGGCCCTCAAGGAGCAGGGCCGGCCGGTGTCCTTCGACGAGGTCGCCGCCGACCACGCCGGCGTCGTCATGACCGAGTTCAGTCCGGAGAGGCAACGCTGCCTGCCCAGCGCCGCCCCTGACGCCGTCGAGGCGGGCTCTCGGAGCGCCCGGGCACTGGCTCTCGCCGCAGGTGCCGTCGAGCCGCTCCGGCACTGACCGGGACGGCCGCCCACCCCGAGCCGCCGACGCCTTCCCCTCCGGCGACCGGGCCGGACGCGGCGGGGGCCTCAACGGCCCGGTCCGGAGGTTCCGGGGCGGGCCGGCCGCAGAGCCGGGCTCCGCAGTCCGTGCCGGGGGCCCGGAGCGCGCGCTCGGTGCCGGGCCCGCTCACCCGTGCCGCGGGTCCTGACGGGGCAGGCCCACGACGGAAGGCCCTGACGCACCGGCGGCGAAGGGGACCGGCCGGGGCCGGTCAGGACGCCTCGACCGCTGCCTTGATCCGTCCGGCGAACGCCGGCGCGTCCCTGCGGGCCGCGGCGAGGGCGAGCGGGGCCAGCACCTTGCCCACGCCGTGCCCCTGGAGATCGTTGTGGATCCGCAGCCGGGTACGCCGCCCTCCGTCGAGCGGGTCCAGGTCGTAGCCGCCCTCGGCGGCGGTGACGAGGTTCTTCGACTGCTCCTGCCAGCGGATACGGCGCGGCGGGTCGAAGGCGCTGATGCGGAACTCCCGGTCGGTGGTCATCCCGGCGTCCTTGACCCTGCTGCGGTAGACGGTGCCCACGTCGGTCGGCCCGTCGGTGGCCGGGGCGATCGACTGGACGCGGGGACTGAACTTGGGGTCGTTGGTGCCGTCGGCGAGGAAGGCGAACACCTCCTCGACCGGTCGGTCGATCTCCACCGTCGCCTCGAACCGGCCCATGATCAGCTCCTCGCTCGCGCCCGCGCTCCGCCTGCCCCTCCAGAGTCGCAGCACCGCCGCCACCGGGCCACCGCACGGCCCGCCCCGTGCCCTGTCGCGGTCCCGATCGAGGCGCACCCGGTCACCGGGACCGTGCGGTCGCCGGGCAGGACCCCCGTGGACCGGGGGTGCTCCCTGCCGCGTGCCTCGTGGAGCCGGGTCACCGCGGAGCGGGCATCCGGCCCGCCCGGCGCGGCGGGCCGGGCGGGCGGACCGCTCTCTCCCCGGCTCACCACGTGGTGCGCGGCCGCGCTCCACCGCATCGCCGTACGGCAGGGGGAACGGGCTCCCTCGCCTTCTCACGGCCTGTCAGCGGCCGGTCCCGGCCGGGCGGGGACGGCGGCGGGGCGCGCCGGAGGGCCGTCACCCGTTCCGCCGCAGTGCTCGCGCATCGCTCGGGCCGTCGCAGGGTACGGGCGGCGTCCCAGATCAGGGGGGCCTTCCGCGGCCGCGGCCACGGCTCGGGGTCCGCGTCCAGCGGCCGTGTGGGGGTCACTCGTCTGATCAGCACGAGTGGCAGGGGCTCCGTTCCTGGCTGAGGGTCGGCCATGTCGGCGGGCGAGCCCCTCTTGTCCTGATGCGGTGTCAGGCAGCTCGGCCCCGACGGAAGGAATGTCAGATGCGTTCTGCTCGCATTCTCCTGGTCACCGGGGCGGCCTCGGCCGCTCTCGCACTCGGCGCGACCGGTGCCTACGCCGACTCGGACAGCTGGGACCACGAGGACTCCTCCTACAGCAAGGAGCGGGACAAGGATCACCACGGCAAGGACCACTACGGCAAGGACAAGGACCGGCGCGACGACCACGGCAAGGACCACTACCGCAAGCCCCACGGCGGCATGCACACCGGCGGCGGCGCCCTCACCGCGCTCACCGTGAACACCGACGGCGGTCACGACGGCTGGGACAAGGACCGGCGCGACGACCACGACAAGGACCACTACGGCAAGGACAAGGACCGGCGCGACGACCACGGCAAGGACCACTACGGCAAGCCCCACGGCGGCATGCACACCGGCGGCGGCGCCCTCACCGCGCTCACCGTGAACACCGACGGCGGTCACGACGGCTGGGACAAGGACCACCACGACAAGGACGGCTGGGAGAAGGACGGCTGGAAGAAGGACGGCTGGGAGAAGGACAAGGACTGGCGCGACAAGCACGAGAAGCCCCACGGCGGCATGCACACCGGTGGCGGCGCGCTGGCCGGGCCGTCCGTCACCGCGGGCGGGCTGGCCGTACTGGGCGTCGCCGGCGCCGGGATGTACGCGATGCGCCGCCGCAAGGCCGCGCCGAACGCGGGCTGAGGTGTGCCGGACGCGATAGGTGCCGCGGCCGCCACGCTCGTGCAACGTGGCGGCCCGGCTCTTTCCGCACTCCCCGTCCGCTCCGCTGCTCCGCCCAGGTGAGGTGCTCTTCCGATGACAGCTGGCCCTTCTTCGCCCGACAACGACGGCCGGGCCGCCGGTTCCGCGGCCGGCGCCCCGCGCTCGCGCTCGCGCAGCACCCTCCTGATGGGCTGTGCGGCCGCGCTGGTGCTCGCCGTGAGTCTGTTCGGCGGTCATGACACGTCGTCCGGGTCCGATGCCCGGTCATCCGGTTCCGCTCCGGCGTCCGCGCAGCCGTCCCGGTCCGCCGAACCGCCCACCCGGACCGCCGGGCAGCCGAGCGTACGGGCTCTGCCGCGCTCGAAGCCGGTGCGTCTGCGGATCCCGAAGATCCTTGTGGACGCGCCGTTCACGGATCTCTCGATCGGTTCTTCCGGGCAACTCGACCCCCCGCCCGCGGACGACGTCAACCTGGTCGGCTGGTTCGCCAAGGGGGCCTCGCCGGGCGAGGCCGGCACGTCGATCGTCGCGGGCCACGTCGACACCAAGACGGCCCCGGCCGTGTTCGTGGGGCTGGGCGAGCTCAAGAAGGGCGATGTGTTCCACATCGACCGGGCCGACGGACGCACGGCGACCTTCGTGGTCGACAGCGCCGAGACCTTCAGCAAGGACGACTTCCCCAGTGAACGGGTGTACGCCGACACGCCTCAGCCCCAGGTACGCCTGATCACCTGCGCCGGTGACTACGACCGCTCGGCCAGGGACTACACGGACAACCTGGTCGTCTTCGCCCACCTCAAGTGACGACGCCGCCTCCGGCACACGGCCGGCCGGTCCTCCTCTCCCGAGGACCGGCCGGCCGCTCGCACGACGTGGCGGCGAACGCTGCCGCCCGGCCCCTCGGACGCGCCGGCCGGGCGGCGGGATGCCGACGCCGGTGACCGGGCAGACGGGCAGTCGGCGGGCAGCAGCACGACCGCGACGAGCCGCGGGGCCGCCTGGGTCCCGGCGTTCGGCCCCGCGGCGTCCGGGCGGTCAGGCGTCCGTGATCCGGGCCGTGCCCAGGCGGATGTTGTCGATGGCCCAGTACCAGTTGTTGCCGGCGTTGTGGACCCGGAAGTTCACCCTCACCGAGGCGGCGCCGGACGGCACCGGCACCGCGCAGGTGACCAGACGGTTCTGCTGGTCCCTGCCCTGGTTGGTGTTCCCCGAGACCGCGCTGGAGTAGTGCAGGACGCGGGAGGTCTCGCCGGTGTCGAACTCGACGGTGACCTCGGCCTCCTGGGGGCTCTCCTGACGGTAGTGCGAGTCGAAGCCCAGATGGAGGGTCGAGGTCTGTGCCGGTACGGCGACCGCGGGCGTGCTGAGCGTCGAGTCGAAGCGGCCGCGGGCGGCCGGCCCGCCGGTGTCGTCCCAGTCGTCCGGGTCGGCGACGGCGACGATGCCGAGGCCACGGTCGAACCTCGTCCGGTCCTGGCCACCGGGGAACCAGAACTGCTGGGAGAGGAACGTCCAGCCCTGCAGTTCCCGGGTGCCCTGCGGCATGTCCGCCGCGTTGGTCACGCTCCAGCCCTCCGGGGCGGTTCGCGTCCAGCCGCGCAGGCCGGGCCGGCTGAGGTCGGCGGCCGGCGCCAGCGCCGGGGCGAGGGACTCGAAGTCCTCGGCGAGCAGGAACCCGGTCATGACCGGTCCGACCCGGGCGTCCAGGGACGCGGTCCGCTCCTCGGTGGTAGCGCCGGACCGCGCGGTGACGGCCGCCCGGAGGGTGGCGGCGGTCCGGGCGGCCGCGGCCGGGGCGACGACGTCCCAGCTGAGGTCCACGGAGGAACGGGGCGGGACGGAGTCGGGTGCGCCGGCGGCCGGGACGGCGCGCCAGCCGTCCGGGACGGTGAGGGTGGCCGCCAGGCCGGTGAGCGGGGCGCCCGACGCGTTGGTGACGGTCGCGCCGACGGTGAGCGGCCGGTCCGGGGACAGCACGCAGCCGTCGGTCCCCGGCGAGGCGGCCGGGGCGGTCAGCGTCATGCTCATCGCGGGGGCGACCGCGGCCCGCACCCGGGCGTCGGCGATACGCAGCAGGCCTCTGCCGTCCGCGCGCGCGGCGACCACCAGGCTGCCGGCGGTGGCGTCCGCGGGCGGAGTGACGGTGAAGCGCACGTCGGCGGAGGCGCCGGCGGCCAGACTCCGCGGCACGGAACCGGACCGCTCGGCCCTCCAGCCGGACGGCGCGACCAGGCTCACGGACAGATCGTGCTGCGGGCCGGACTCCCGGTTCGTCACGCGGACGACGACCTCGGCCGGACTGCCCTGCACGAACGGGGTGTCCAGGGGCGGCAGCGGCTCGGGCAGGGTGATCGCCGCCGCGAGCGCCGGCGCCGTGCCGCCGGCCGGGTCGGTGACGCCCCGCTTGCCGTCGGAGAGGCGGCCGGTCATACGGCGCAGGAAGCCCGGGTCGCTCTCGTCGACCACCACGATGTCGTACCAGCCGTGCCGGGACAGCCGGACCGGTACGGTCCGCTTGCGTCCCGGCGCGAGCCTGACGGTCACGACGCGGCCGCCCCGGCGCGGATGCACCGACTCGCCGACGAGCAGGGTCCGGGTCCGGGAGGTCGGATTGCTGCACTCGATCCGGACCACGCCCGCAGCGGCCCGCTCCACCAGGTGCGCCTCGGGGCCCACGCCCGAGCCCCGCAGCTCCCACAGCGACCAGCCCGGCCCGTGCACCTGGAGGTCGTAGCCCTCCGCGCCGTACGCGACCGTGCCGGTGGTGGTGCGCCGCCCGGCGAGCGTCCAGGTCTGCGGTGCCCCGCCGTCACCCGGGTACGCCGTCACCGCCGCAGCCCGCACGCCGGCGTTGCCCAGCCTCAGCCGGACCCGGCCGTCGGACACGGCGGCGCGCAGTGACAGGCGGTAGGGCGAGGGGCGCGTGGCCCGGACGCCCGCCTCCTGCGCGGGCGGCTCCGGCTCCGCGGGCGGCACCGGGTTCCAGCGGCCGACCGGTGCCGGCACCGGTCCCGGCTGCTCCACCTCGGGCTGCCGGTGCGCGCGGTCGAAGTCGAAGGCTGAGGTCAGGTCGCCGAAGACGCTGCGCCGCCAGGCGCTGATGTTGGGCTCGTGCACTCCGGTCCACTTCTCCAGGAACCGGATCACGGAGGTGTGGTCGAAGGCCTCGGAGCAGACGAAGCCGCCGACCGTCCACGGCGAGACGACCGTCATCGGCACGCGCGGTCCGGGGCCGACCGGGCGGCCGCCGGCCCAGTCGTCGTTGTCGCCGCTGTCCGGCCGGGGCGCGGTCGGCGAGGGCACGTGGTCGAAGTATCCGTCGTTCTCGTCGAAGTTGATGAACAGCGCGGTCTTCGCCCAGGTCTTCGGATCGCTCGCGATCGCGTCGAGCAGGTCGTGGACGAGGCCGGCGCTGCCGACGGGGGTGGAGGAGCTGGGGTGTTCGGAGAGGGCCGCCGTGGGCACCACCCAACTGACCCTGGGCAGGGTGCCGTTGCGGATGTCGGCCCTGATGCGGGGCAGCAGGCTGCCGGGCTCGGAGCGGTGGGAGCCGCGCAGGAAGAGCCATCGCTCGGCCTCGGTCAGCCGGTCCACACCCTTCTGGAACCGGGCCAGCGCGTCCTCGCGGTCGGCGGCGCTCCTGCTCCAGAGGCTGTCGTAGAACTGCTCGGTGGTGGAGTACGGCAGACCGGCCTCGGCGAGGATCCTGCGGCCGATCCGCTTCCACGGCCGGAAGTACTCCACCGCGTTGTCGGTGAAGTTGTCCCACTCCTGGTAGATCTGCCACGAGACTCCGGCCGCCTCCAGGCGCTCCGGATAGGTGGTCCAGTCGTATCCGGCGTGGCTGTAGGAGTACGCGGCGTTGGTGAGGGCTCGGCTCACACCGTCCGGCTCGAAGCCGGTGGTGCCGGTCCACAGGTAGTTGCGGTTGGGGTTGGTCGAGCCGAAGACGGAGCAGAAGTAGGCGTCGCAGATGGTGAAGCGGTCCGCCAGCTCGTACTGCAGCGGGATGTCCCGGCGGTCGTAGAAGGCCATCGTGCTCTGCCCCTTGGCCGCCACCCAGTCGTCCCACCAGCCGTCGGCCCGGGCCTGGACGCCGTCGGTGAAGCCGTGCGGGAGCGAACCCAGGTACTGGATGTCGCTCTCGGGCCGGCCGGACGCCACCGCCGCCCTGCGGGCGGAGAAGGGCAGCACGGCGCCGCCGCCGGACCGGGGCTGCTCGAAGACGCTCGCGCCGCCGGGCAGCCGCAGCGCCGTACGGTCGCCGAAGCCGCGTACGCCCTTGAGGGTGCCGAAGTAGTTGTCGAAGGAACGGTTCTCCTGCATGAGGACGATCACGTGCTCGATCGCGCGCATGCCGCCGCGCGGCATCGGCGCGGCCATCGCCTGGAGCAGTGAAGGGGGCAGAACGGAGAGCGTGGTGCCGCCGGCGAGCGTGCCGAGGACCCTGCGGCGGGAGGCGGGGCCGGTGCACCGGATCACCGGGCCGGACGGGCTGCCCGTGTGGATCGTCACCCGCTACGCCGACGTACGGCAGCTGCTCGCCGATCCACGGCTGTCCCTGGACAAGGCGCACCGGCTTCCGGGCAACTACCGGGGCTTCTCACTGCCGCCGGCGCTCGACCGCAACCTGCTGAACATGGATCCGCCCGATCACACCCGCATCAGGCGACTGGTGACGAAGGCGTTCACGCCCGGCCGCGTCGAGGGCATGCGAGCAGGTGTCGAGCTCCTGGCGGACCGGCTGCTGGACGCTGTGCACGACCGCGGACACGCCGATCTCATCTCCGGCTTCGCCGCACCGCTGCCGATCACCGTCATCTGCGACCTGCTCGGGGTGCCGCAGGACTCACGCCGGGACTTCCGGGCCTGGACCGACGCACTGGTGGCTCCCGACCCCTCGGACCCCACCGCGACACGGCACGCCGTGGCCGCGATGCTGGCCTACTTCCCCCAGCTGATCGCCGACAAGCGTCGCGCGCCGGGCAACGACCTGCTCTCCGAGCTGATCGACGTCCGCGACGACGGCGACCGGCTCACGGAGGACGAGCTCACGTCCCTCGCCTTCCTGCTCCTGATCGCCGGCTACGAGAACTCGGTGCAGCTCATCGGCACGGCTCTGCTCGCGCTGCTGGACCACCCGGACCAGCTGGCCGCGCTGCGCGCCGACCCGGCCCGGATCGAGGCCGCGGTGGAGGAGTTCGCCCGCTTCGACGGCCCTGCGCTGCTCGCGATCCGCCGGTTCCCGGTCGAGGACGTCGAGATCGGCGGAGTGCCGGTCCCGGCCGGCGAGACGGTCATGCTGTCGCTGGCCTCCGCCAACCGCGATCCCGACCGGTTCCGCGATCCCGACCGGCTCGACCTGGGCAGGCAGGACGGCGGGCATCTCGCGCTCGGTCACGGCATCCACTACTGCGTGGGCGCTCCGCTCGCACGGATGGAGACGCAGATCGCCGTGAGCACGGTGCTGCGCCGGTTCCCCGCCCTGGAACTGGCCGTGCCCCGGGACGAGTTGCGGTGGCGGCCGTCCATGCGGGCGCGCGGGCTGGTCGCGCTGCCCGTGCGGTTCTGACGGAGTGAGGCACCGGCCGGTCTCACCGTGAAGCGAGCCTGTCCCGACCCGCTGCCGCGCGTCGCGCGCCGGGTGCTCCGGCCGGGCACCGCGTTCCTGACGACTCGTTGGACGGGCCGGCGTTCGGCGTTCACATCGGTCTCCACCACGCGTGACGGCCGCCGCGTCCTTGTGCACGACACGGCGGTCCAGGCTCGTTCTGCCTGCTCGGCGCTGAGCGCCGCCGGGGCGCTCGTGGCGCGAAACCCGCCTTCCGCAGGATGCGGTGGTGATGTGAACGGGACGGGGTGAATGGCCAAAGTTCCCCCTGGGCTCGCCTCAGGGGGCTCAATACGATGCGAGCGCCCCGGTTCTTCACAGCAGGTTCATTGAATTTCCACGGAAACGCGCCGAGTGGAGCCGGAGCCGTATTCACCCCCCACCGATCCCAGCGAAGGGGAGAGACCATGACAGGTGGACTGCTTCTGGGCGGTGCTGCCGCGGCTCTCATCGCCGCCGCACTACCCGCGCACAACCCGTCTTCGGGCTTCACCGACCCGCCCCCGGACAAGATCGTCATCGATATCGCCACCGTGAACGGCTCGGGCTGCCCCGCGGGCACGGCCGCCGTCGCCGTCTCCGCCGACAACACCGCCTTCACCGTGACGTACAGCGACTACCTGGCGCAGGCGGGCGGCAACTCCAACCCCACGGCGTTCCGCAAGAACTGCCAGCTGAACCTCGTCGTCCACGTCCCGCAGGGCTTCACCTACGCCATCGCCAGCGCGGACTACCGCGGCTTCGCCCTGCTCCAGCCCGGCGCCAGCGCCGTCCAGCGGGCCTCGTACTACTTCCAGGGGTCGCCGCAGACGGCCTACGCCAACCACCCCTTCTCCGGGGCCTACAACGACAACTGGCAGGCCACGGACGTCACCGACTGGGCCCAGCTGGTCTGGGCGCCGTGCGGGGTCCAGCGCAACTTCAACATCAACACGGAGATCCGCGTCGACGCCGGCACGACCTCGGCGGACAAGGTCAGCTTCATGACGATGGACTCCACCGACGGCGACATCAGCACCGTCTACCAGATGGCGTGGAAGGAGTGTCCCGGCACATGAGCGAAGGGCCGCCCGCCGGGCGGGCGGCCCCGGCCCGTCCCACCCGGCCGCGGTACGACACCCGCCGCGGCCGCAACCGTCCGCGGTGACGGGCCCGCAGAGCGAGAAACCCGCGCCCTTCGTCGAGGTGGTTCACGACGGAGGGCGCGGGACTGCCTTTGAGGTGCCCGCGCAGGCGTCCGGGCGGCCGGCCGGTCAGACCGGCCGACGGGACGGGAGGGATCAGCCCTGACGGTCGGGGGAAGGGCCCGGAGAGGGCCGGCGGCCGGGGTGGAGTGGTGAGGGCGCTGCCGGCCGCGGCGGGTCCGCACGCGTTCCGGCGCAGACCGATGAGTTTCTCCGCGACCGTCAGTCGTAGATCACGGTCGGACCCCGCGACGGCGCGTACGCTCCCAGCAGGTCCGGCCGAACCCGCCGACCCTGCACGAGACATCGAGGATCCCCACCATGCGCACCCTGATCAGCACCGCGTTCATCTCGCTCGACGGCGTCGTGGACTCCCCCGGCGGCGAGCCCGGCTACCGCAACGCCGGCTGGACCTTCAAGGACATCGAGTTCCTCCCCGAGGCGTTCGAGATCAAGGGCCGTGAGCAGCAGGAGGCCACCGCGATGCTGCTGGGCCGCGTCAGCTATCAGGCGTTCAGCCCGGTGTGGCCGGACATGGCGGACTTCGCCGGCTACAAGGAGATGCCCAAGTACGTCGTCTCCACCACGCTCGGCGAGGACGACCTGGTGTCGAACTGGGGCGAGACCTCGATCCTGCGCTCGCTGAAGGAGGTCGCCGACCTCAAGAACACCGAGGGGGGTCCGATCATCGTCCACGGCAGCGCGTCGCTGAACCGGGCCCTGTCCGACGCGGGCCTCATCGACCGCTACCACCTGCTGGTCTTCCCCGTCCTTCTCGGCGCCGGGAAGCGGCTGTTCAGCGCCGCGGACAAGGACAGCCAGAGGCTGAAGCTCGTCGAGCACGAGGCGTACGCCAACGGCCTGCAGAAGAACGTCTTCGACGTCGTCCGCTGACCCGCGCCCCCGACCGACCGAACGCACCTGAGGAACAGGACGGAACCCGGCATGACCCCTGCGGCAAAAGGCCCTGCGAGCTACTTCCCCTCCATCGAGAGGACGTACGGCCGGCCGATCGCGGAGTGGAAGGACCTCATCCGCGCCTCGCCCCTGACCCGGCACATGGAACTCGTCGCCTGGCTCAAGACCGAACACGGCCTGGGCCACGGCCACGCCAACGCCCTCGTCGCCCACACCCTCGCCGAGGACAGCGGCAGCTGACCAGGGCGGAACGCCCCGCCTCGGCGACAGCGGCTGAAGGGGGCCTGGCAGGTCCCGCGCCGCCCCGGAGCAAACCGCCCCATACTGGCGCAGAGCCCACCGCTTCCAGACGCCGGACGGACCTGCCCCAGCGGGCTGTCACCGTCATCTCGTAGGCTCCGGGCCATGAACGACGGGGAAACCGGCAGACGGGTCGTGGACGGCCGCTTCCAGCTCGACGCGCGGCTCGGTGGCGGCGGCATGGGCACGGTGTGGCGGGCGCGCGATCTGGTCCTGGACCGCGCGGTGGCACTCAAGGAGGTGCGGCCCCCCGATCCGGGGCTGGCCGCGTACGACCCGCAGGGCGCGGCCATGCTGCGAGCCCGGGTCCTGCGCGAGGCACGGGCGCTCGCCCGGGTCGACCACCCCAACGTGGTGACCATCCACCACGTGGTGGACGGCGAGGAGCACACCTACCCGTGGCTCGTCATGGAGCTGGTGACCGGCGGATCGCTCCAGGACCGCCTGGAGAAGGGACCGTTGGCGCCCGGCGAGGCCGCCCGGCTCGGACGCGAGGTGCTGGCCGCACTGCGCGCCGCGCACGACGTCGGTATCCAGCACCGCGACGTGAAGCCGGCCAACGTCCTGCTGAGGCCGACCGGGCAGCCCGTCCTCACCGACTTCGGCATCGCGGCCATCAGGGAGTCGACGGCCCTGACCGCGACCGGGTCCCTGATCGGCACGCCCGACTACATGGCACCGGAGCGGATCGCCGGCGACGAGGGCGGTCCGGGCGCCGATCTGTGGTCACTGGCGATGATGCTGTACGTGGCCGTCGAGGGGCACCATCCGCTGCGCAGGGGCACCACCCTCGCGACGCTCGCGGCGCTGCTGAGCGAGGAACTGCCGCCGCCCCGGCGGTCCGGACCACTGACCGGCTTCCTCAACGCGATGCTGGTCAAGGACCCGGCCGCACGGCCGGACCCGGACACCGCCGACCGCATGCTCGCGGCGGCGGCCGAGGGCAGGGACACGGCTCCGAGCGCCCCCGGGGCACCGGGCGGCGCGGCGCCCGCCACCACCTCGTACCGGCTGGCCGCCCCTCCCCCGGGGCCGGCCGCCCCCGACCGGCCGGCCGCACCGGAGGGCTTCGGGCCCCCGGAGGGCTTCGGCCCCCCGGCGGGATTCGGCCCCCCGGCCGCGGCACCCGGCGCCCTCCCGGGTCCGGCCGGTCAGCCCACTCCGTACCCGCTCGGCACCACACAGGCCGCTTCGCCGCAGCCGGGCGGCCGGTCCAGGCGCCGGCTCGCCGTCGCTTCGTCCGTCGCGGGGGTCGCGCTGACCGGGGTCCTGGTGTGGACGCTCCTGCCGGATGGCGGGACCGAGGGGGACGGACCGGCCCTCGGCACACCGGGTTCCTCGGCGACCGGCACGGCGGACCGGACTCCCTCGCAGCCCGCCGCGTCCCGGTCGGCGTCGGCGCCGGCGGCGCAGGCCGACGCGAAGACCGACCTGCTGACGCCGGACGGCATCCGCACCGCGGTGCAGGAGCTCAAGGCCGCGGCCGGCACGGACCGCGCGTGCGACTTCATCGTGTACCCGCAGTACGTGTCGGCGGAGATCATGGTGAAGGGCAGCGACGTCAAGTACGACAGCTACACCTACCGCCCCGGCCAGGGCGCCCAGAAGGGCAGCGGCGGCAGCATCATCGGCGGCGACCGCCCCTTCAGCCTCGACGACTTCGACTGGGACGTCGTACCCGCCCTGCTGGAACGGGCGGACAAGGACCTGAACGTGAAGGAGCCGACCCTGCGCTATGTCCTGGTCCGGGCGGCCGACGACACGTTCGACACCCCGCTGGGCCTGTCGGTCTACGTCGTCGACGACTACGTCTCGGGTTTCCTGGAGGCCGACCTGAAGGGGAAGGTGACCCGGGTGGAGCCGGCCGAGAACTGAGCACGCCGCCTCTCCTGCCCCGGGCGTCCGCGGCGGGCCGCGCGGGCCGTGCCGGTGGCCTTCGCGGACCGGAGGGTCCCGGGCCCCCGGAACCATCAATTCCGGCTCGCACACTCTTTGAGTAATCGGCCCCCGACCAGTGGTGACGCACTGATCAGGGGCCTTGATCCCCAGCTCAGCGAGAGTGAGTGAGGAACCATGGCCCACGCTACCGATCGCCCCACGTGCGGCAGGAGCAGTCTGACCATTGCCGTCGGTCCGATCGAGTCCACCCCGTGGACGGCACTCCACCCCGAGGACTTCCCCGCCGCCTTGGCCGAAGCGTTCGCCGGAGTCGAGTTGGGCACCTACGACCGACGCAACACGCCCGCTGCGCGCGGTGCCCAAGGGGCAGGAGACGACCGCACGCACCGATGCCCGCATGATCCTCGACGCGTCCGACGAACCCGACACCGCCATCGCGAGACTCGCGCTGCGCCAGGACGCCGTGGGCGCCCTGGTCGTCACCCAGTGGGGCGCCGACTACCTGCACTCGCGCGGCATGGACGACCGGATCATCGCGGACACCCGCACGGCCATCGTCGCCCAATCCCTCGAGGGCGCAGCCGACCAGACCGGCGACCCCGCACGCGCCACCGCTGCCCGGGGCGCGCAGGCGGCACAGTCCGCTATCGGGCTCAACGACGCCGCCGCATCCGCTGCACGGGGACTGTTCGACAGCATGCGCACCTACTACGCCGTACCCCGCGAGGAGCACCCGGTCCCGCGCGACCCTCGCCGCCCCGCCGCGCCCCAGGTGCTCGGGGAGGACATCCCCTCGGTGCAGTTCTGACCCGTGCCCCGCCGCCGCACGCGTGCCGCACGGCAAGACACGGCGCAGCACGGCACGGCGCCGAAGCAGGAAGGCAACACACGCTCACGGACACAGTGACCGCCGTGGTCTGCGAAGGCGTCCAGTTCGGCTACGAGGGGCGCACCTACACAGAGGGCGACACGATCGAGCTCCCGACCGGACACGTCCGCACGTGGCTCGCACGCGGTCTGGTCGTGCTGCCCGAGAACCACGGCCACCCCGATCAGGACCACCGCGCTCCTGTCGAGCCGTACCGCCCCGACCAGCGATGACGGACCGTCCCCCCTCCCCGGTTACAGGGGGTGGGGACTGACCTCCAACCGGGGTGGGGGAACAGAGCGCGGGGGAGGGCGCTGGGGGATCGGTCGACCAATCAACCTCAACGGACACGACGGAGAGTGAGCGAATGCCCCAGCAACGGGACCCGACGAAGCCGGTCAGCCGCGCGCACCGGGGCGTCAGCCGCGCCGCCACCGTGGTTCTCCTGCCCGCCGCAGGATGCGCGCACCCTGTGCCGGACCTGCCGCCGGGGCGGGAGTGGTCGGACGCCGAGCAAGGGCGGTGGGCTGAGCTGTGGGGATCGCCGCAGGCGACGCAGTGGGACGACTCCGCGCGCGGCACAGTCGCCGTCCTGGTCGTCTACGAGTCCGCCACCCTGAAGGGCGAGGCATCCGCGTGGATGGCACAGGAGGCGCGTCACGCAGCTGAGGCACTCGGGCTCACCCCGCGCGCCATGGTCGCGCTCGGGTCGCGGATCGTCGACGACGCGCAGCCGCGGTGACCACGCCCCGGCGTGCCGCGCGGGCCGCCGCCACCCGCGCCCAGGAACGGCCGCCGTTCGACTGGCGAGCCCCCGAGTACGGGATCAAGCAGTGGCCACCGGGTCCGGGCAACCCAGTCACGGTGTCCGCGATCATGGCCGCGCGGCGACGGGCCCGGCAGGAACGGGAGCAGTGGGAGCGCAAGCACCGGCCGCCGCACGGCCCCCTCGGGTGAGCCGGGAAGCCCGGACGGGCGCCGCCGGCCGGACGGGGATCGAGGGCCGGCCTAGCGGCAGGCACCCCCCGGCCTCCCGCCGCGCCCTCTCGCACAGGGGACGCGTGGCCGGACACGACACGGCCCCCGGAACATCGCTCCGGGGGCCGCCGTACTCCTCAGATCACCGTATGCCGTCCGTCTCGCGTCTCGCCCGGACAGGCGCCGCGTGTTCCTCGCGGGCCCCTTGGAGCCGCCCGGCCAGTCCGTGAAGCGTGACGGAGTACGCGCGGACCCGGTCCGCGAGAGCCCGCAGCCCTTCAGGCGTGAGGTGCGCTTCGGTCATGCCGAGGCGTGGGCCACATCAAGGCCATGGGTGTGCGCAGCTCGGTTCCTCCGAAGGGGTACTGCGTGATCTCACACATGAGAACGTCCTCGGTGCCGTCGCGGCCGAGATCGAGATGCAGGGCTGTCTCTGCGGCACGGTGGGCGAAGTCTGCGGCGAACGTGCCGTGCCTTGCGTCCTCGGCGTGATCGCTCTCGCACCACTCGGGGCACGTCACGGTGAGCAGGGAGCCCGGGGAGTCGAGTAGCCGGACCATGTGAGTTCGGGGCGCGCCTGACGCCGACTTGTTGAGTGCAGTCACCGGATCGTCTCTACCTCTCCCCCGACACGGGGGGCGTTGGCGGGAACAACGGATGTGGGGGGAGAGCCGTTCGCCCCCTGCCACGGGGTGCGGCAGGGGGCGAACAGCGGACCACGGGGCCCGTAAGGGCCGGGAGGCCGCCCGCCCCGCCCCTCGGGGGAAGGGGCGGGGCGGGCGGCCGGACGGGGGAAGCGCGGCGCGGTCTACGAGCCGCCTGCCGCGATTCCCCGGACAAGGGCCGCACCGACAACGGCCAGCACGAGCAGGTACCCGACGGTCAGGCGACGCTCACGGTTCACAGCGACCGCCCTTGGGGTCCGGTAGGTGAGCGAGCAGGCGGACGACCGACCGGGCGAGCCGCTGCGCGTGTGCCGCCCGCCGGGGCAGCGGCCCGTCCGCCACGTCGTTCAGGCGTTGGCGCGCTTCGGCCACTCCCGCCAAGGCTCCCGCCGTGGCCGCATCCGCCACGGGTCGCCCGTACGCTGCCCGCTCCACTTCCGGGATGAGCAGCATGAGGTGACCCCGGTACAACAGGACCAAGTCGTTCAGCTCACCCTCGGTCGGCAACTCGGCATCGTCCGCCAGGATGACGGCCGTTGTCGCGCGCATCGTCTCTACGTCGAGCGGCATGGACGCGTTCGCGCTCACAGGCGCTCACCCCTTGACCGGGCGTTGGCCGCCGCCGTGCCGTCTCTCAGCGCTTCGGACACGGGGACCGGTCGCAGTCGCTCCGGCCGTACGTCCCACTCCCGGCCACCGCCGATGGGGCGCAGTTGCACGTACGGGCCCACGAACCCCATCACCCTGCCCACCCTGCCGCTCATGCTGTCCTCGACGATGTCTCCGAGACGTACCGGGGCCGACTCGGGCTGTTCGCTCCGCGCGCTCACCGGGCCATCCCTTCAGCCCCGATCAGGTGCTGATCAAGGTCAACACCGAAGTCAGCGGCGAGCACCAGGGCGACACGACGCCGACGCTGCCGCGCCTGCTCACGCTCCCGCTCGGCGAGAACGACGTACGGCCGGACCAACACTGCCTCTTCGCCGCACAGCGGCTCATCAAAGCCGAACGGAGACCTCTGCACCGGAGGCCACGGCGCAGCTACACGGCACCCCTCTGTCTTCCGCGCGGGGGCCGCAACGGCCGCGCACGAATCCGCCCGCCGCCTGCCGGTACCGGGCACGAACACGCCCCGTACCCACCGCACGAACGTGTGGATAATGCTCACTGTCATCAACCTCCGGTGGTTGGTGGCCACGCCCCCGGACGGTTGCGCCCGTCGCGGGGGTCCTTGCATCTCCTGATCGTGGCCCCTTGAAAGGGACGTCTGTCCGCATGCGCGGGGACAGTTGGGCCGTACGCGATAGGGTCTAAAGAAGGCCCAAAGGTCCCTGTCGAGGAGGTTGACTTGAACGTCAGACTTCGTTCCGCGATGACTGAAGCGGGGCTCTCCGCTCGACAGCTGGCATACCGAGTGGGGGTATCGCCCAAACAAGTGGAACGATGGGTTTCGAACGAGGCGTTAACGCCTCACGCCAGAAACCGCGAAGACGCCGCCCGCGCGCTGGGAGTGGACGAGGAAATGATCTGGCCGACGGTGGTTAGGGACCGCATCAAGACCGGAGCGGACCGCGAGATCCTTCACAGCTACCCGTACCGGTCCGCTGCGCCGTCGACACTGTGGGCTGATCTCGCGGTGGGGGCTACGCGCGAGATCTACCTAGCTGGTTTCACCAACTACTTCCTCTTCACGTCCGTCCCGGCATTCTCCGAGACCCTGCACCGCAAGATCGAGTCAGGGGTCCGGGTGCGCTTCCTGATCGGTGACCCCGAGGGCGAAGTGACCCGGCAGCGCGAGACCATCGAAGACACGGCTTTGACCGTGTCCACTCGGATTCGCATCACCTTGGAGCACCTAGACCGCCTCGGGCCGCTCGAGGGGCTGGAGGCGCGGTTCTCCACGCCCGAGGACGCGGTGAACCACGTGAGCCTGAGCGTCTTTCGATTCGACGACGTCGCCCTTGTGACGCCCCATCTCGCGCGCATGGTCGGCCACGACTCACCTCTGTTGCACCTCCGCCGCCACAGCGAAGGCGGGATGTTCGACCGCTTCCGTGACCATGCAGAGGAGTTGTGGAGCCGGGCTGTTCCGATCCCGTCTTGACGCGCGGAACTCACGGCCCTCGCTTCCCACGGTGGGGCGTCGTGCTCCCTACCTAACCTGACTAGCCATCAGTAGCGCACGGGGCTGCGAACCTCGCCGGTTCCGTGGGCCACCAGTGGCCAAACACCAGCCGCGAGCGTGACGCCACGGCCGACATGTCCAGCGAGCGCACTGCCGACCGCTCACGCGTCGTACTGCGTCGCCTGCTCGGCTATGCCGACGTACCGGAAGCCCGCGCACTCAACGAACACGGCCCCCTGCTCACGCCGTAGCTGAGAGCCGTCGAGCACGCCCCGCCAGCGCGCAAGCGAGTAGCGCAAAGCCCCTCAAGAAGGTCGCTGACCTGCACGAATGAGGCCCTGCCCCAATGGGGGCATCTACAGGAATTGACAACAGCGATGCCATGGGCCGGCCGGCGCCCCTTCATGCGCGCGAGGCGACGCTCCGTGTGCCGGCCCGGCGGCGGACGCCGTCGACGAGGCGGGGGCGGAGCAGGGCCGCCGAGACGGCGGTGAGGTGGTCGGTGACGTCGCGGCCGATCTGGGCGGGCTGTCCGCTCGGGTCGCGGGGCGCGCCGGCGGCGTACGCGGACATGGCGCTGCGCAGGGCGATCACGCCGGCGACCCCGCGGGCGGTGGACTCGCCGTGCTCGGCGGCGGCCGCCCGGTAGGCGCGTTCGTAGAGGCCGTGGTCCAAGAAGGGTGCCAGACGGAGCAGGCCGTCGTGGATCTGCTGCTGGCGTTCCATCAGCCGCAGGTCCACGGGCGTGAACCGGCTCACGCGGGCTCTGGCGGAGGAGGGGGCCACCTGGCCGATCAGGTTCCTCAGCGGCTTCAGGATCCAGTAGGTGCCCTGCTCACGGGGCCACGTCTGCAGGAAGGGGCCCAGGACGGGCAGGATGAAGCCGGTGGCGACCAGGGTCGCGCCGAGGATGGCGAACAACGGGGCGGCCTCGGTGCTCAGGAAGTCCCAGTCGGTGCCCGCCCAGCGGGCGCAGACGGCGGTGAGCTTGCTGAGCGCGAAGCCGAATCCGAAGGCGAACCCGGCCTGGAGGAAGATGAGGCCGGTCTTCAGCCAGCGGGGGCGCACCTGGCGGATCCAGGACCAGATCATCCAGGCGGACGCGAGTGTGGCCGTCAGGTAGGCCAGGAGGTAGAGCACGATGTGCTCACGCATCCAGGGTGTGTTGGCGTAGTACGTGTCCAGGTCGTAGGGCCGTTCCACGGGGGTGGCGGCCAGCAGGAAGGTGACCCACAGGGCGGCCACTGCGGCGAGGTAGATCACCCAGACCAGCTGGATGCGGCGCCGGCGGCCCGGCGTGGGCTCCTCGCGCCAGGTGATGATCATGGTGAGGCAGGCGCCGCAGAACAGCGTGAGCAGCGAGTACGACCACGGCGCCGCGACGTTCGGTATGCCGGTCATGGCGTTGATCCTGCGGATGCCCGCGGGCGCCACGCTGAGGAACACGGCCGAGGCGAAGAAGAGCACCAGCCAGGTCGCCCGCGCGTTGGGGTCCCTCCTGAACCGTGTGATAGCAGGGGTCTTGAGGGCGAGTCCCAGCAGGAGGAGGGCTGTGGGCACGGCGTAGGGCAGGGGAAGGTCCAACGGGCTCACCGGGCCGTCCGCACACCGGGGCCGACGGGAGGCGGGAGCGCGCCGCGACCGGTGCGCCAGCCGGGGCGGGCCGTGGCCGGGCGCCCGCCGGGGCGGGGCGTGGCCGGGCAGCCGCCGGGGCCGCCTCCCGGTGATCGCCGCCGCCCGGCCCAACAGGCCCTTTCACACTCTGTGTTCACCCGGGAACTATCCCCCGGATGCCCGGCGAACTCCGAATGCGGGTGCCGGCCGACCGCAGCGATTGCGCCATCGGGTCCCGCACGTGCCGTTCGGCGGCCTCACCGCGCCGGCCGGACCGTGCCTGGGCGTGGGGACCCGTCCCGCACCCTGCACGCGGTCCGCCCGGCCTCCCGGGCCGGCCCGGCCCCGGGCGGTGCGGGCGGGCGCACGCCCTCACGCGGTGAAGGTCCCCGTGAGGGCGTGCGTGTCCCGCGGGACGGTGCCTACCAGCGGACGGGCAGGCGTTCGGGGATGCGCGGTGCGCCGGGTGTGCGGACCCGCTGCCGTACGGTTGGCTGCCGACGGGCACCATGGTGGTGCACGTGCACGTGCACGTGTGCGGGGACGGGGACAGGGACGGGGGCCGATGTGAGCGGAGTGCTGTACGGCGAGCAGTCGTGGAATCCACTGGCGCGGACGGTGGAGCTGACCTGGGACGGTCTGCGCAGGGGCGGACGGATCACACCGCTGGCGGAGCTGAACCTGGGCGCCATGGCCGAGGCGTACCAGCGCGGCAGATGGCTGGGCGGCGGCGGTGCCGAACGCCCGCTGGACCGGCTGCCGCAGGGGCCGGGTGCCGTCCCGGTCACCCGTGTCACGGGCACCTGCAAGCCGGTGAAGGTCCGCCAGGCCGCCGAGTTCGCCCGCGGGCTGGGCGAGTTGGCGGTGCACGCGTGCGGAGGCCCGGAGCAGGTGGCCGCGTTGGGCGCCCGGGCCCGGGCCGAGGGGGTCCCGCTGTGGATCGCACGCCGGTTCGCTCCGGGCCCCGCCGGGCCGGTGGCCGTGGCGGTGGACCGCAGGCTGGTGCGGGTCGACGTGTGGGGGCCACAGGCTCCCGTCGTGCGCGTGCGGGCGCCCTACGGCTTCGACGGAGCGCCCTCCGATCCGTCCCGCGGTCTGCGGATGAGCGTGGGCGACAGGCCGGCGCAGCTCAGCCTGACCAGGCGGCTGCGCAAGTCCCGGAGCAGTGTGGAGATCGGGCTGCCGGACCGGCGCTGGGTCCTGCGCCGACACGACGCGGTGAACTCGCGGCTGCTGCGCGACGAGAGCCCCGTCGCTCTGCTGACCCGTCCCCCGCGCAGACCGCCGGTCGACCCGGACTCGGTCCTGCTGCCGCTCGCCTTCGTGCACTACGAGAGCGCCGACCCGCTGGACGCCGTCATGGCCCAGGTGTGCGCGGTCGCCTTCGGCCTCGGGGACACCACGGGCACGGCCCGCTTCCGTGCGCAGCGCGGCCGCTCGCCGGGAGCCGAGTCGATCGTGCCCGACGAGCACTGGGACCGGCCCTGGTACAGCAACCTGGGCAGCAGCCGCGAGGACAACGAGTCCGACGGGGCCGACGGCTGGGGCTCGGACGGCGGCGACGGCGGCGACGGTGGTGGAGGAGGAGGCGACGGGGGCGGCGACGGAGGCGGGGGCGACTGACGTGCCGGGCCGCGTACGGCCGGTGACGGCGGGCGCGGCCGCGGGACGCGTCGGCGACGCACGGTGCCGCCTCCGGGGAGGCGGCAGCGCCGCGGCTGCGGCGCCTCACCGGTCGCAGCCCGCGGCGGACCGGGCACGGTCGCCCCGCTCCGGGGCGCGCGGCCGCCCGACCGACCGGGCCGCTCAGACGCCCGGGCCGACCGCGCCATCGCTCACCAGGCGAGCACCGGTCGCACGCTGAGATCCTCGCAGACGAGTTCCGTCCCGGGGCCGTACACCAGCTCCGCGAGGGAGGGGTGGCGTTGTGCGGTCGCCAGCGACAGCCACGCCAGCAGGCACCCGTACCCTCCGCACACCGACTCCCCGCCGTCTCCGCCGTGGACGGCGGTGGCGTCGGTGCTCACCTCCATGCCGTAGGTGTCGTGGGCGATGCGAAGGCCGAAGGCGCTGAGCTCGTTGTGCGGGCCGGCCGGGTCCCCGTAGGGGATGCGGTCGAGGGGACAGGTGTTGCCCCACCGGAACAGGGTGTCCGCACCCGCTCCGCACGCGTGCTCCCACTCGTCGGCGCTCGGCATCCTCAGACCGCGCGCCGCGAGCACGGCCGGCATGTCGGCGGGGGCCTCGGTGAGCGTCTCGGCCTCCACCGCCATCAGTACGGTGTCCAGTGCGACTGTACGGCGGGGGCTGAGCACCTGGGCGAGATGCGCCTTCAGGTCAGGCCCGCAGCCGTACCCTTCCTCGGCGCTCCCGGCGTAGTCCGCGGCCTGTCCGGGTGTCGGCTCCCAGGCGTCGAGGTCGAACCCGACGGACACGGTGCCACCCGGTACGAGGGCGAACTCCGTGCCGTGGCGCTCGATGCGGACGCGGTGCAGCGTCGCACCGAGGTGTTCCACGGGCTCGACGGAGACGACACGGCCGTCGACCTCGCCTCCGCAGCTGAGACCACATGATTCTCCGGTTGCGTCACAGCAGCACCTCGCTCTCCCGTCGTGCCCCCACCCAACGTCTACCGCGACGCAGAAGTACCGGCTGATAGTGCGACGATACGCCCGTGCTGCGTCCGTACCGCTGGATCGAGCAGCAGCGGCTCAGCGGAGCTGTGCGGCGGCCTCTGTGGCGATGCGCTCGAAGACGGACTGGTCGGCAGCGAAGTCGGAGCCCGCGATCGGCCAGTGGATCACGATCTCGGTGAAGCCGAGCTCCTGGTGGCGGCCGGCGAAGTCGACGAAGGCGTTCACAGACTCCAGCGGTCGGCCCCGGTCCGGGGTGAAGCCGGTCAGCAGGATCTTGTCCAGCTCGGCCACATCCCGCCCGGACTCGGCGCACGCCTTGCCGAGCTTCTCGACCTGGGCGCGCAGGGCCGCCACCGACTGCTCCGGGGTCCCCTCCTCGTACAGCTTCGGGTCGCCGGTCGTCACCCACGCCTGCCCGTACCGCGCGGCCAGCTTCAGCCCGCGCGGCCCGGTCGCCGCCACCGCGAATGGCAGCCGCGGCCGCTGGACACAGCCTGGGATGTTGCGCGCCTCCTCCGCCGTGTAGAAGTCGCCCTTCTGCGAGACCGCGCCCTCGGTGAGCAGCCGGTCGAGCAGCGGCACGAACTCGCCGAAACGGTCCGCCCGCTCCTTCGGCGACCACGCCTCTTGTCCGAGCGCGGTGGCGTCGAACCCGTTGCCGCCGGCCCCGATGCCGAGCGTGATCCGCCCGCCGGAGATGTCGTCGAGCGAGATCAGCTCCTTGGCGAGCGTCACTGGATGCCTGAAATTGGGCGACGTGACGAGCGTGCCCAGGCGTAGCCGGTCCGTCGCAGTGGCGGCGGCGGTGAGGGTGGGCAGGGCGCCGAACCAGGGGCCGTCGCGGAAGGTACGCCAGGACAGGTGGTCGTAGGTGTACGCGGCGTGGAAGCCGAGCTCCTCGGCGCGCTGCCACTTCGCGCGGCCTGTCTCGTGCCAGCGGTCGACGGGAAGGATCACGGTGCTCAGACGCAGACTCATGCCATCGAGCCTACGTCGGACCCAGGGGTGTTTCCGTGTGGCTCCGGAGTGTGACGTCCTCACGCTGCGGCGATCCGGTCTGGTGCGAGGCGGGCAGCACCCGACGGAGCCGTCTCAGTTCGGCGACCAGGCCCGCCGATCACTCTGGTGCCGGCTCATTGCGCAGCGGTGACCGACCATCCATGGCAGGAGAAGGACAGGCCTCCGTCCCGGTACGCCGCCAGGGCCTGCGTGGAGGTCGGGAACGCGGGGGTGGGCAGGCCGTGACGTTTCCCCGTGATCTCGGACACGTGATTGTTATGCCGCGAGGGCGTGCTGATGCCGCTGCCTGGTCTCGGCCGGAGTGAGGTAGCCGAAGGTCTTGTGCTTGCGCAGGCGGCGGCGGTTGTAGAAGGTCTCGATGAAGGTGAAGACCTCCGCGCGGGCGGTGGCGCGGTCGGGCCAGGTGCGAGTGCCTGTCTCTTCTTTGAGCAGGGCCCAGAGGCTCTCCGCGGCGGCGTTGTCGAAGCGTGATCCGGTGCGCCCGCAGCTCTGCCGCAGCCCGAACTTCCCTGTTCATTCCAGGAATTGGGTCGACGTGTATTCGCTGCCGCGATCGCTGTGGATCACGCAACCGGGTTCCAGTCCGCCTCGGCCGTGGGCCATGTCGAGGACGTCGACGACGAGGTCGGCGCGGTGGTGGTCGGCCATGGCATAGCCGACGATCTCGCGGGTGGCCAGGTCCAGCCAACAGGCGAGGTAGAGCCAGCCCTCGGCGGTGGGCAGGTAGGTGATGTCACCGACCGGCTTGGTGCCGGGGCGCTCGGCATGGAAGCCGCGGCCGATCAGGTCCGGGGCCGGCTTCGCCTTCATATCAGGCCGGGTCAGCGAGCGGTGCTTGCGCCGGGTGACACCGCGGATGTCGCGTTCACGCATCACACGGGCGACGCGTTTGCGGTTCACCCACCGGCCCAGGCGGCGCAGTTCGGCGTGGATGCGCGGGACACCGCAGGTGCGGCGGGAGGCGATGTGCAGCACGGTGATCTCGTGGGCGAGTGCGTCGTCGGCGGCCTGGCGCTTGCGGCGGGCGGTCTCGCCCTCGCGCCAGGCGTAGTAGGAGGAGCGGGCCACATGCAGCACCCGGCACAGCAGCGTGATCGGATAGTTCGCCGTCTCCGCATGGATCAACCGGTACAGCTCGCTCACCGGTCGTTCTCCTTCACGAAGAAGGCAGTCGCTTTTTCAGGATCTCGATCGTCTGCTGCTGTTCGCGGACCTCCTTGCGCAGCCGCTTGAGCTCCTCACGCTCGGCACTGGTCAGCTCACCGGACTCGCCGGTTGCCCCGGTCGGCCTTGGCCTTGTGGTACCAGCCGCGCAGGGACTCGGAACTGATGCCGAGTTCCCGGGCGACGGCGGTGACCGTCTTGCCCGAGGAATCGACGAGCGCGATCGCGTCCCGCTTGAACTCCTCGGTGTACCGCTTCGTGTACTTGCTTCCCACCTGGTGCTACTTCCTCTTGAACCTCAAGATCCCGGTCTCCAGGTGTCCACGATCAAGGGGAGGCTTCAATGATGCGGGTAGGCCGCCGACTTGGACACCCCGGACAACGGTGCCGGTCGGCGCAGGGGCAGGTTGGTCCGCCGGTACGCGGCGACCAGGAGCACGTGGCCCTCCAGCGGCAGGCTCCAGGGCCGGCCCGTGCGCGCCGGATCCGCACCCTTATGCCGGAGCGCGGTGATCGGCTCGCCGAACCGGAGCCGTCGGAGGGCATTCCGACAGGAGACTCGGCGGGGGCCGGCCGACAACCGGTTCAGTCGGCGCGGCCGCTGGAGAGCTGTCCGGAGACGACGGCGGCCGCCGCTTCACCGTAGACGTCGGCGGACAGCTCCGGCTGCCAGGCGGTCTGCAGAATGAACCCCTGGAGCAGGGACAGCAGGACACCGGCTGCCGCCGAGGGGTGAACCGCAGCAGCCACCTCGCCCTCCGCCTGCCCCTGCGCGATGCGCTCGCGCAGGGCGTCACGCACCCCTCGCAGGCCATGCTGCATCGCGGCGGACAGCGTGGGGTTGCGCAGCGCTTCGCCCCACGCCTGGACCGCCAGCCGGAACCGGGCATCGGCGTGATCGAGTCCGGCGAGCGTCCGCGGGAGTTCGGCGAAGAGCGCGGGCAGCGTCTGACAGGTCCGCAGCGCATCCCGTACGGCCGTCTCCACCATGGCGGTCGCGTCGAGCGAGATCGCGGCGATGATCTCGTCCTTGGTGCGGAAGTACCGGTAGACCGCACCGGGGGACATGCCCGCCTCGTCGATGACGTCCTGGATGGTCGTGCGGTGGAAGCCGTCGCGGGCGAAACAGGCGGAGGCCGCCGCGAGGATGTGGTCGCGGCGGGCGGCGCGGTATGCGGCACTGACTCTGGGCACCTCTTCACGTTAAAGCGAGCACTCGCTCTTGACAACATCCCGCCTGGCGGCCAGCCTCAATAAAAAAGAGCGAACGCTCCCCTTTTTTTAGGAGGTGTGATGCAGCACACCCAGGTACTGATCGTCGGGGCAGGCCCGACCGGACTCGCCCTCGCCGCCCAGCTGAACCGCTTCGGGGTGACGGCGCGCATCATCGACAAGCACGCCGGAGTGCTGGAGGCGACCAAGGCGGCAGCTCTGCACGCCCGGGCCCTGGAACACCTGCGGACCCTGGGGGTGGCCGACCGTGTCCTGGCCGAGGGGCAGCGGGTCGACATCCTGCAGCTGCGTACGGTCCACCGCGACCGGGTCGCGGTCGACTTCCGCACCCTGCGCGACACGGCCTACCCGCACATGACGGACATTCCGCAGGCCCGCACCGAACACATCCTCATCGACCACCTCGCCGACGCGGGCATCGTGGCCGAGCGCAGCACCGCCTGCACGCGGGTCGAGCAGACCGACGACGCGGTGACCGTCACGGTCACCACTCCCGAGGGCCGGACCGAGACCATCGAGGCGGACTGGCTGGTCGGCTGCGACGGCGCTCACAGCACGGTCCGCGAGCAGCTCGGGATCGCCTTCGCCGGTGACGCGTACGCCGACGACTGGGTGCTGTGCGACGCGGTCGTCGACTGGCCGCTGCCCCGCAACGAAATGACCTTCTCCGCCGACACGGACGGCATCTGCGGGGTGTTCCCGCTGCCCGGCGAGAAGCGCTACCGGCTCGCCTACACCCAGAACCGTGCCGCCGACGGCACCCTGGTCGAACCCAGCCTGGCCGACGCGCAGCAGGCGCTCCGCCGGACCGCCGTCACCGGCACCGTCCGGTCGGTCGACGAGTTCTGGACCTTCCGCCTCGCCCACAAGCAGGCCGTCCGCTACGGCAGCGGCCGGGTGTTCCTGGCCGGGGACGCCGCCCACGTCCACACACCCTTCGGCGGACAGGGCCTGAACCTCGGCATCGGGGACGCCATGAACCTGGGCTGGAAGCTCGCCTCGGTGGTCACCGGCCGGTCCTCCCGCTCCCTGCTGGACACCTACCAGCCCGAGCGGCACCGGATCGCCCGGGACGTGGTGGCGTTCACCCATCGCGGCGCGACGGCCATGCTGCTGCGCGACGATCCACGCCGCCACCTGCGCGACGCGGCGATGACCCTGCTGCAGCACACCCCTGTGGCGCAGCACGGCCTCGCCCGCCGGTTCTCCCAACTCGGCCACAGCTACCGCCGCACACCCCACGCCCCCGGCCGTGGAAGCTCCCTGGCCGCCGGTGACCGGCTCCCGGATCCACTGCTCTTCGACGGGCTCACCGACCGCTCGGTGCGTCTGCACGACGTGCTGGCGTCCGACGCGTGCACCCTGCTGCTCACCACCACGGCGGACACCGACCCGGTGGACGCGTCGCTCACCGAGCTGTGGCGGCGCTGGCGGGGTGCGCTCGCCGGGGTGGTCCTGACCACCCGGTGGAGGCCGGCCGTCCTCAGGGGCGCGGCCGACGCCGTCCCCGCACTGCTTGACCGGGGCCACCAGGCCGCCCGGCTGTACGGGCGCGGACCGGTGGCCTACCTCGTCCGCCCGGACCAGCACCTGGCCTACGTCGGCCCCCCGGACGCCGCCCGCATCGAGGACTGCCTCGGCTCGATCCACACGGCACCCGCCCGCCCGTCGTCGGGCGCCGCGGCCGGAACGGTGTGAACGCCATGAACGACATGAACGATATGAACGCCATCGTCAGCATCCACCTGAGGCAGTCCACCGCTCACGCCGTCCTTTCCGAGCACGGCACCGTGCTCGTGGATGCCGGACCGGCCGGCGCCACGCGCACGCTGCTGCGCCGCCTCGGCAGGGCCGGCGTCGACCCCGACGGGATATCACTGGTCGTCCTGACCCACTGCCACCCCGATCACGCCGGCGGTGTCGCCGAGTTGCGCCGCGAGCTCAGGACACCGGTCGCGGTGCATGCGGCCGAAGTGGACTGGGCCACCACCGGAACCAGCCGGCTGTACGAACCCCAGCGGATGTTCGGCCGGATACTGCGCCGCACGCTGAACCCCGCGTTCCCCGCGTTCATCCCGGATCTCGTCCTCGAGGACGGTGTCACGCTGGACGCGTACGGCCCGCCGCTGACCGTGCTGCACACCCCCGGCCACACGCCGGGGTCCGTCACCCTGCTCCACCGCCCCGACGGCAGCGCCCTCCTCGGCGACCTCCTGGCCGGCGGAATGCTGCGGCGCGACCGCCCGGGCATGCCCTTCCTCGCCCAGGACCCCGCGCAGGTGGCCGCGAGCGTACGCACCGTACTGGAACACGGCCCGAACCGGCTCCTGTTCGGGCACGGACGCCCCGCCTCAGCCGCGGCGGCCCGAAAGCTGGCGCGAGGGTGACGGCGGGCTGAGACGAGCCGCCCGCGGGGCGGTGGTCCGCACCGGCTCGCGGTGCGGACCACCGCGGGCGGGGCCGCGGCGCGTGGTCGGCCTGCCACAGCCGGGGCTGCGGCGCAGTTGCGCCGCAGCCCGTCCGGGGCTGAACGCGCCGCCGCCCCGGCCGGGCACGGCCGCTCCGGCCAGGGCGCATTACATTACAGAACAGTCGTGTAATGTAATCCTCGTCGGTTCGGGTGGCCCCACCCCCGCACACAAGAGGGAGCGCCGTGACGTACGTGGTGATGAACATGCTTCAGTTCCAGCCCGCCTGGCTCAGGCTGGAGCGGGCCGAGCGGGCCCGCACCTGGGACACGGTCAGGGCTCTCGCCGCCCGCGCCGAGGGCGTCCGTCTGCGCTGGTTCGACGCGGAGGCGTTCTGCGCCGACTACAGCGACATCCTGCTCGTCGAGACCGAGGACCTCGCCGCCTACTACATGTTCTGGGAGGCGGTCCGGGACACCGAGCTGTTCTCCGTGCCGTACGTCGTGGTGAAGCAGGTCGCCATGGGGATCGAGGACGGATTCGCCGCCTACGACAGGGCAGTCGCGGCGCAGGGTCCGGTGCCGAGTGAGTGAGCACACGCCCGCGCCGGGCCGACCACGCAGCGACGAAGCCTCGGCGCGCATCCTGCGGGCCACCGTCGAACTGCTGGCCCTGGGCGGGGCGGCCGGGGTGTCGGTCGACGCGGTGGCCACCCGGGCGGGCGTGTCCCGGCCCACGGTCTACCGGCGGTGGAAGGACCGTACGGAGCTCGTCGCGGCCGCAGTCCGGCACGCCTTCGCGCAGGCCAACCCCGAAGCCCCGCACACCGGCGATGTGCTGGCCGACCTCACCACCGTGCTCTCCAACACCGTGCGCCTGCTCACCGGGACCGAACTCGGCCGCGTCATCGCCGGGCTGGTCAGCGAACTGCCGCGCTCTCCCGGCCTCGCCGCCGCTCTGCACGAGGTGGAGCGGGAGCGGCGCGAGGTCCTGCGCCGGGTTCTGCGCCGGGCCGAGGCGGAGGACCGGCTGCGGCCGGCCGATGTGGAGCTGGCCGTCGATCTCCTTCTCGGCCCCGTCTACCTCCGGCTGCTCATCACCGGCGACCCCGTCTCCGCCGATCTCGCCCGCGAGCTCGCCGAGTTGGTGGTCGTCCCGCCGCGACCCGGGTGAGCGGCGGTCCCCCGGGGCGCTCCGGCCGGCGGTCAGGTGCGGTGCTCCGTGGAGACGATCAGACAGACCCCGGCGACCACCACCGCGCCGCCCAGGGCGATGGGCCAGGTGACCGCCTCGCCGAGGACCAGCGCGCCCGGGACGACCGCCACCACCGGATTGACGTAGGCGTAGGTCGCGGTGAGCGAGAGCGGAGCACGGTGCAGCAGCCAGACATAGGCGGTGAAGGCGACCAGGGAGCCGCAGACGATCAGATGGACCAGGGCGATCCAGGAGCGGGCCGAGAAACCGACGGGGTCCAGGCCGTGCTGCTCACCCCGGGTCAGGCCGAGCAGGGCGCAGCCGAGGCCGCCGGCCACCATCTCGTGGGCGCTGGCGACGAACGGGTTCGCCGGCATCGGCAGCCGGGAGGAGGAGAACGAACCGACCGACCGACCAGAGGACGGTGGCGACCATCACGGTCAGTACGCCGCTGATCCGCACCGCGCCGCTGAGCCCCCGGCAGCCTGAACACGGCGAGACCGGCGAGTCCGAGGAGGACCCCGGCGAACGCCCCACGGCCCGGCCGGTCGCCCACGGCAGTGCGCAGTACCACCACCCAGGCCGGGACGACCGCGATGACCCGAAAGCCCGCTGTTTCCCATCCGGCGCAGATCCGGCTTCCGGACGTGCCGCCTACGCGATTTCCAGCGGCGACCCGACAGTTCACTCCCGGAGAAACACGGGCGTATTCCGTGGGCCCCGGCTCTCCGGTGAGGGGCCGCGGCAGCCCGTGCGGGGCGGGCGTGAACGCGGCGTACGCAGGGAGCGGCTCCGCGCCGAGGTTCCGCGTCCGCCGTTCCGGCTCCGCGGGCTGTGGACCTTCAGGTTCCGGGCCTGCGTGTTCTGTGTCCGCGGCTCCCCGGTTCGAGCGCCACGGGTTCGAGCGCCACGGGTTCGAGCGCCACGGGTTCGAGCGCCACGGGTTCGCGGGCCACGGGTTCGCGGGCCACGGGTTCGCGGGCCACGGGTTCGCCGGCACCCGGTGCGTCGTGGCCGGCTGCCGCGGACGGAGGACCGGGGCGGCAGGCGCGGCGTGCCGCGCGGCCGCCACCGCAGGGCCGGGGACAGGACGGCGGCGGCCGGCCGGTCCGTCAGGCGGCGGACGGTGCGGCGACCGTGTACCCCGCCTCCACGATGGCCGCGCGCAGTCGCGCGTCGTCCAGGCCGGTGCCTCCCACGGAGACCGTCCCCGCCGTGACGTCGATGTCCACCTCGTCGACCCCGGGGACCTGGGAGACCTCTTCCGTGACGCTCGCGGCGCAGTGGGCGCAGCTCATGCCGCTGACGAAGTACTGCTTCCGTGCCATGGCGCAACTCCAGTGTCGTGGGGTGTCCGTACCCCTGTTGATACGGGCGCACCGGCGGGTGTGCTCATCCGGTGCCGTCCACCACTGAGTCGTCGCGCGCCGGGCGGAGTTCCCGGCTGTGGCCGGCGTCACCCGCCCGGGGCACTCTCCGGTCTGCCTCGCCGTGGCCGGTCCGGGCTGTCGCGGTCCGGGCTGTCGCGGTCCGGTCGCCGGCGGGTCGGGGCGGCTGCGCGGAGCGCGGGTGTTCGCGTGCCATGGACGCCAGTTGCTGACCGAAGCTGGCCCAGTCCACGCGGATCTCCCTCACACGACCAGGAATCCCCTCGTGACCACACTCTCGATTCTCACCCATCGTGCCGGGAGGGCGCCGAGGAAGCGCGTCGGCCCGTCAGGCCATCGGTGAGGCCGTGGGCATCGTCATGGGCAGCCACCACCTCACCGAGGAACAGGCCTTCGACGTGCTGCGCCGCTGCTCGCAGGAGAACAACGTCGAGTTGCGCGAGGTCGCCCGCATGGTGCGCGAACGGGGCAGCCTGGCCTGAGGCGGCGCCCGGGTGGGGCGGCCCTCGGGACGCGGAGCGCCCCGGCGGGTGTGCGGGCTGCGGGGCGGCGGCCCTACCCGGCGTCGGCACCGCCGGCCACGGGTGTCGCGCGGGCTCCGCGGGGCCTTCCCGCCGACGTCTCCGGACGGGGTGCGCGGGGCGGTGGCGGGGTGCGGCCGGCACGGCGGTGGCGGGGTCCGGGCCTGCGGCCTTGTCGTGAAAACCCGGTGGAGCCGCTGTCGGTGGGTCCGCTTATGCTGCACCGGACGATCACGCGGGACCACGGGGAGGGCGCGTCATGTCCGGCAGGCTGTCCGGCAGGACCGGGAAGAGATCCGAGGGTGGTGCGGGCCGTCCGTACCAGCCGTCCGTTCCGCCCGAGGGCAGACACGCCGGGTTCCCGCCGCGGGCGCCCGGTGCCCCGCGGACGCCGGCGCCGGCGGGAGATCCGGGGGGCGTCACGGCGTGGCCCTGCCCCGTCGGCCCGGGCCACGGCCCTGGCGGCGCGTACACCGGGCGGCTGCGGACCTGCCCGGCCGAGCCCGAGAAGCCGTCCGCGCGGGCCCGCCGCCACGGCTGACGCCCGTACTCCGCACCCGGCCCGCGCCGCCCCAGCCGCCGCCGCACCCGGCCGCGCCGGCCCAGCCCCCGCCGCACCCGCCGCACCCGCCGCACCCGCCGCACCCGCCCCCTTTCACCACGGACTGCCCGATGACACTGCCTGATGCCTCCACGAACCCCGCCGGCGCCGAGCACACCTTCCAGGTGGACCTGCGCGGCCTCGTCGACCTGCTGTCCCACCACCTCTACTCCAGTCCCCGTGTCTATCTGCGGGAACTCATGCAGAACGCGGTGGACGCCCTCACCGCCCACCACGCCCTGCGTCCGGCCGGCTCCGGCAGCGCCCTCGGGATCCGCCTGTACGCCGACGGGTCGGTGGTCCGTGTGGAGGACGACGGCGTCGGTCTCACCGAGGGGGACGTGCACGCCTTCCTCGCCACCATCGGCCGCAGCAGCAAGCGCGCCACGGAGGTCCCGTCGGACGAGCCGGTCCGGGGCTGGGGAAGCATCACCGGGCAACGCGGCGACTTCATCGGCCGGTTCGGCATCGGCCTGCTCTCCTGCTTCCTGGTCGCCGACGAGATCCACGTCCTCAGCCGCTCCGCCCGTACCCCCGACGCGCCGGCGGTGGAGTGGCGGGGACGCGGCGACGGCAGCTACACCGTGCGCACCCTGCCCGCGTCCGCCCGCCCCCGGCCCGGCACCACGGTCACCCTGACACCGCGCGCCGACGCGGAGGAGTGGACCCGTCCGGCCCAGGTGCACGCGCTGGCCCGGCACTTCGGGTCCCTGCTGCGCCACCCGGTGACGTTCGACGGCGGCTCCGGCAGCGGCCCGGCCGCGTCCGTGAACCCCGAGCCGGCGCCGTGGAACCGTCCCCATCCCACACCGGGCGCACGTGCCCGCGCACTGGCCGCGTACGGTGCGGAGGTCTTCGGGTTCACGCCGCTGGACACCATCGAACTGGACCTGCCGGCCGTCGGCTTGAAGGGCATCGCGTGCGTGCTGCCGGAAGCGGTGCCGGCCGGGCGCCGCCACGGGCATCGGGTGCACGTCAAGGGCATGCTGCTGTCGGAGCAGGCGGAGGAGATCCTGCCGGACTGGGCGTTCTTCGTGCGCTGCGTGGTGGACGCGGAGAACCTGCGTCCGACGGCGTCCCGCGAGTCGCTGTACGAGGACGACACCCTCGCCGCGGTCCGCGAGGCCCTCGCCGAGCGGCTGCGTGCCTGGATCGCGCGGGCCGCCGCCAGCGACCCCGAGCTGCTCGCCCGCTTCCTCCAGGCACACCACCTGGCGGTGAAGTCGCTGGCGGTGCACGACGACGAGATCCTGCGGATGCTGCTGCCCTGGCTGCCGTTCGAGACCACCGACGGGCACACCACCCTGGACGAGTTCGCGCGCAGCCACCGCACCGTGCTGGTGACGTCGAGCGTGGAGGAGTTCCGGCAGGTCGCGGCGATCGCCTCGTCAGCGGGGCTGGGCGTCGTCAACGGCGGCTACACCTACGACCGGGAACTCGTGCACCGGCTGCCGGAGATCAGGCCCGAGGCGGTGGTCGCCGACCTCGACCCGGCGACCCTGACCGCGCATCTCGACCCCGTCGAGAGGGAGACGGAGCTGGCCGCCGCGGCCTACCTGGCCCGCGCCCGTGACGCCCTCGCCGTGTTCGACTGCGATGTCGCGTTGCGCACCTTCCAGCCCGCCTCCGCGCCCGCCCTCCTCGTCGACAGCCGGGAGGCGCGGCACGAGCGGACCCGCTCCCAGCTGGCCCGCGAGCAGGAGGGCGGCCTGTGGGGCGACATCCTGGGCGCGCTGCACCAAGAGGCGCCCCGCGCGCAGCTGATCCTCAACCAGCTCAACCCGCTGGTCCGCACCGCGGTCGCCATCGACGAGCCCGAACTGGCCCGCACCAGCGCCGAGGCGCTGTACGGGCAGGCCGTGCTGCTCTCCCGGCGGCCCCTCAGGCCCGCCGAGTCGAGCCTCATCAACCGCTCCTTCCTCGACCTCCTCGCCCACGCCCTCCGCAAGGACAGCTGACCATGCAGACCGCACCCCAGACCATCGACGAGCTGTACCAGGCGCTGCAGGAGAACTTCCGGCGTCCCTACGGCCGCGCCCGCACCGTCACCGCCGAGGAACTGGTCGAGGCCGCCGAGCGGTTCGACGAGCCGGTGCCGCTGATCCACTCCCTGCTGGAGCTGCACGCGGCGTACACCTACGGCGCCGAGCCGCGGAAGTCGCCCGTGGCCTTCGCCCGCCTGCTCACCCTGTTCGACGAGCGGCCCGAGGTCTTCGACGAGCGGCTGCGGCACTCGCTGTTCTGGCGGTTCAAGTGGGTGGCCAACGCCCTGCTCGCGGTGCCCGAGATGCCGTTGGCCGCCCTGCGCCAGTGGCTGACGGAGATGCGCGACCGGTACGAGAGGGCCGGCCTCGGCCTCCAGCCGTACTACGGGCTGGCCTACCAGCTCGCCCGGCACGTCGGTGAGGACACCGATCGCGCCTACGCGTCGTGGACGGAACTCCCCCGCACCCCGCTCAGCGACTGCGAGGCCTGCGAGATCTGCGAGCGCGCCCGCCACCGCCTCATGGCCGGGGACGACGAGCAGGCACTCGGCCTGTGGGAGCCCGTGCTGGCCGGCCAGGCGTCCTGTCAGGAGGAGCCGGCCCGCTCCATGTCCTACGCGCTGCTGCCGCTGGTGCGCACCGGTCACGGTGACCGGGCCCGCGAGCTTCACCTGGCGGGCTACCGGGCCTGCCGCCGCAACCCGTCGATGGCCGCCGAGGTCGGCCGGCACCTGGAGTTCTGCGCGCTGACCGGGAACGAGGCGCGCGGCCTGGAGCTGCTGGCGGAGAACCGCGGCCTGTTCGACGAGGTGGACTCGCCCCTGGAGCAGTGCGACTTCCTCACCGGTGTGGAGGTCCTGCTGCGGCGTGTGGAGTCCCTCGGCCACGGCGGCCTGCCCGCCGCGGGCTACGCCGGCCGCAACTGGACGGTGGCCGGGCTGCGCGGCGAGGTGCGGAAGCGTGCCGCCGGCCTCGCGACCCGCTTCGACGCCCGCAACGGCACCACCGCCCACACCGACCGCCGCGCGGCCCGCCTGGAGCGCGCCCCGCTGCTGGGCGCGCTGGACCTGACGCTGCGCGCCCGCACCCTGGACGAGATGGCCCCGGCGCCCGCGCCGGCCGCGCGGCCCGAGCCGGAGACCGGGGCCGAACTCCCCGAGGGGCTGACCGAACTGATCCTGCGGGCCCGGGCGCTGGACGAGCAGGGGCACCCGGACGCCGCGGCCTGCTGGGCGCGGCTGCGTGTGCTCGCCGCCGCCCGGGACTACGCCCACCCCGGGGACGAGGCCGTGGGTCCGCTGGTGCGGCTGCGCGCGGACCTGCTGGCGGCACAGGCGGCCGAGGCGGCCGACCGGAGTGAGCACGCGGACGCCGCCGCCCGCAACGAGGAGGCCGCCGCGCTGTACGACGAGGCCGCCGAGCCGGGTCACGCGGCGGTCTGCCGTGCCCAGGCGCTGCTGGCCCACGCCGAGGACGCGGCGCAGGCGCCCGCACGCGGCGACGGCGCGGCGCAGGCGGCCGGGCCGGCCGACGCCTACACCCGCGCCCACGCCGCGATCGTGCGCCTGCACGGGGAGACGTCCGGCCTGGCCCCGTATCTGGAGGCCCGGCTGCTGCGGCTGCGGGCCACCGCGCTGGGCCTGCGCCTGCAGGCGTCCGGTGACCCCGCGGACGCCGGGCCGGTACTGGCCGAGCTGGACCTGCTGCAGGAGTTCGCCGGACGGCACGCCCTCGCCGCGCAGCTGTCGGGCGCCCGGGGACTGCGGGCCGGCGCCCACGCCCTCTTTGGTGACCTGCCCGCCGCGCTCGCCGAGACCGGCGCGCATCTCGCCCGGCTGCGGGAGGAGGGCCCCGCCTGGCATCTGCCGCGCACACTGGGCCTGCGCGGCCGGATCCAGCTCGCCCTGGGCGACGCACCGGCCGCCTGCGAGACGCTGGCGGAGGGCCTGCGGCTCGCCGCCGACTGGCCGGCCGGCACGGTCGACACCGGCCGCCTGCACGCCGACCTGGCCGAGGCGTCCATGCATCTGGGCCGGCCCGAGGAGGCGCTGCGGCACCTGACGCGCTCCGCCGAGGCGGACCTGCGCGGGGGCAGCCGCACGGACGCGTTCTGCTCCTACAGCAACGCGGCCCAGCTCAGCCTGGAACTGGGGCGCGTCGAGGACTGCATCGCGCTGCTCGACTCGCTGCTGGCCGAGCCGGACGTGACCGCGGGCACGCTGGACGACCGGCTCGTCGCCCAGCTGCGGCTGACCCGCGCCCGCGCCCTGCACGCCGGGGAGGACCTCAAGGCTGCGACGGCGGAGTTCGCCGCGCTGGCGGCGGAGTCGGCGGGCTGGGACGACGACCCGGGCAGTCATGCCATGATCGCCGCGGAGACGGCGGTGCTGCTGGGCGAGGGCGGGGAGTTCGACCGTGCCCGGGAGGCCGTGGACCAGGCGCTCGCCGCACATGCCCGCGCTCCCCGGTTCGAGCACCTCAGCAACGGCCTGCGGGAACTGGCCCGGCTCCAGGCCGAGCAGCAGGGCCCCGCCGGGCTGTCCGGTGCCCTGGCCTACCTCGACGACGCAGGCCGGATCGCCGACGAGGCCCGTGCCGCCGGGTACCAGGCCCACGGCCGCTCCCTGGACAGCGCGCTGGCGTACGAGCACGGCCGGGTCAACGCCCATGCGGGCGCCTACGACGACGCCCTGGAGGCCCTTCGGAAGGCCCTGGCGCTGCTCGGCGAGCCGGGCGTGGGCGACGGCCGTGCCGCGGAGTGGGCCGAGTGCGTCCGCCTCGCGGCTGTCATGGAGGGCATCTACCTGGAGCGAACAGCACCCGCTCTGGCCCGCCTGGACGCGGCGGTCGCCCACCTGGAGGGCGCCGGCCACGCCGAGGAGACCGAGGCTCTCAAGGCCCTGGCGGCGCGCCTGCGCGACCTGAGCTGAGCGGGCGGGGCCCCGGCCGGTGGTGTCTGCGCCGGCCGGGTCCTCCTGAGCCGGAGGGCGCTGTCCGCCGGGGCCTCCGCGGGCCGGGGTCCCGCCCCGGCGGCGGACCTCCGCCGGCCGACGGTCCTCCGCGCGCCGGGATCCGCCCGTCGGAGGCATCCGCGGGTCGGTACGGCCGGTCCGGGCTGCCGCCCGCCGGGATCCGTGCGTCCGGAGCTCCGCCGGCCGAGATCCCTGCCGGTCGGGGGTTCGGGCCCCGGCCGAACGCCCCGGTGACGGGCGGAGAGCGGTCAGGAGCCGGCCGCGGCCTGCCGGTGGCGGTGTTCGGCGGCGGCCCTGATGTGCTCGTTGCGGATACGGATGAGCCGGGGCATGTACCGCCCGAGGACCACCGCTTCGGCGACGGCGCCCAGCGGGCCGAGCGGCGCGGCGAACTCGATCACGTCGCGCATCAGGGTGCCGCCGTGCCCGTCGGGTGAGAAGTGGTGGGCGTGGTGCCAGCGCCCGAACGGTCCGGCGACCTGTTCGTCGACGAAGTGGCCCGGCCGGTCGAAGGCGCTGATGCGGGAGGTCATGCGCCAGGGGACACCGAAGTGGCGGGCCCGCCAGGTGACCGTGTCCCCGAGCCCCATGCGGCCGGACGCGACACCGCCGACGATCCGCTCACCGGATCCGGCCATCGACGCGGTGTGGACGTCCACGTCCAGGGACAGGTCGAAGACCAGCTCCACGGGCGCGGCGATGTGCGTCACCGTCTCGAAGCGCTTCACCCGCCGACTCTATGCCCGCGGCACGCGCCCACCGGGAGCGGGGGGGACCGAACCGGCCCGTCCCGGGACCCCAACGACCGGGTGCGCGGCCCGATCTCACCCACCCTGTGCGCCGGGTTCAACCGCTCGACCCTGCTGGTGAACCCCGACCCCAGCCGGACACCTCGGCGTCCGGCCGTCCACGGCCGTCGGGGCGGCGGTCATGACGCCGCGCGCGTCCCTGACCGCCTCGGCCCCTGTCCGGCTCGGACTCGTCCTCGGCACGGCTCTCCCTGCGGGCACGGGCACCGGGTACCCAGGGTCCGGCCGCTCATCCAGGGGACCCGCCCCCCGGGGAGGGCGCGGCCGCACCGGGAGAGGTCCGGGACGGGCGCGGTCCTGGAGCGGACCGGGAACCGGGGGAGGCCGCCGCGCTGTCTACACCAGCATGATCGGCCGTACCCGGCCGTACCGCTGCCACAGGGGGGTTTACCGATGAAGCGCATACCCATGGGGGTCCGGATCGTCGGCGTGCTGGCCGTCGGGGTGTTGCTCGCCGGCTGCTCGCAGGAGTACCAGGACAAGCGGGGCAAGGGCGACGCCCCGGTGAAGGGAGGCCACGGCGAGGACAGCGCGGCCGAGGTGTTCAACATGCCCGACGGGTTCGGCAATCTCGCCACCAAGTGCGTGGGGCACGGCTTCCGCGCATACGTCACGACCAACGCGACCGGCCCTTCGAACGTGCAGATCGTGGAGGACGAGGCGTGCGCGAGCTGAGCGGGCGGACACGGACGCGGGCGGTCCGGCGCGCTGAGCGCACCCCGGCGCGCCCGCGGATGCGGCGGACCACCCGGACGGGGTTCGCGGCGGGCGCCCTGGTGTGCGCCGTGCTCCTCACCGGCTGCTCCCAGGAGTACTACGACGAGCGCGGCAAGGCCGACTCCCCGGTGAAGTCCCGGGCGGGCGAGGACAGCGCGGCCGAGGTGTACAACTTCCCCGACGGGTTCGGGAACCTGGCCACCAAGTGCGTGGCCGACGGCAAACGGGCCTACGCCACGACCCGGTTCTTCGGCACCACGCACGGCGACGAGACCGTCACCGTCCCGGCGAACGCCGTGATCGTCGACGACCCGGGGTGCACGGCACCCTAGGGCGTGTTTCGAGAGTCCCGCCTGCCTGGCGGCGTCTGGCACGCACGCTCGCCGCGTTGTCGGGCTCGCCCCGATACATCCAGTATCGGGGCGACCCTCCGCCTTGCGATCGCACGCACCAGACGCCGCCAGACCTGCCCTTCGGGCAGACGACGCTACTTTCGAAACACGCCCTAGAGGCGACCGGATGGACGCGGTCCGCGCCCCCGGCGCGCGGCAACGCCCCCGGCCCGCGGGCCGGGGGCGGCTCCGGCGGCCGTCTCAGTCGTGCGTCAGGGTGGCGAACACACCGCGTGCGGCGGTCCCGTCGGGCCACGTCCATCCGGCGACCAGGCTCACCGGCGCCTGGGCGGCGGGCTCCCCCGGGCGCAGCACGCGGTGCAGTCGGGCGCCCGCGGCGGCTCCCCCGACCGCGGGGGCGGTCCCGTGCACGGTGACGGTCGGGTCCGTGGTGTCGGTGCGGCTCTGGTGCTGGGGTGCGGCCTCACCCCGCAGGAGCGCGTTCAGCCGGGCCGTCACCACCGGGTCGTGGGCACCGTCGTAGATCCAGCGGGTGCCCAGCACGCCGTGCTCGGAGGTACCGATCAGCGCCTCCCCGGGGACGCCCTCCAGGGGCGCGCCGCGGTAACCCATCGGCACCAGGTAGGCGGCCGGCCGCGGCCCGCCGGCGTCCACCACGACCATGATCTCGACACCGACCTCACCCTCCGGGTCGTCCAGACGGAAGCCGCCCGCGTTGACGAGGTCCGCCGTCGGCCCGCTCTGCGCGTACCAGCTCTGCTTCGGCAGCCACTCGGCGAGCAGTTCCAGCTTCCCGGGCGTCATGGTGGTGCGGTGGATGACGGCCATGTGTGTTCCCCCTCGTACGCAGGTGCGCGACGCGATCAACCTACCCGACCGGTGTGCCTCCCGGCCGGAGCGGGGCGGGACGGGCGGCCGGCCCGGGAGCGTCAGAGGCGGACGGCCCGCTCGGCCTCAAGGCCCTGGACGAAGTCGGCGACGATGCGGGTGTACTCCTGCGGGCGGTCGAGGTTCGGGAAGTGTGCCGCGCCGTCGATCCGGGCGGTGCGGCCCTGCGGTGCGGCGCGGGCGATGCTGTCGGCCCTCTGCTGCAGCTCGGGGATGTCCTGGGCGCCGTTGAGGGCGAGGACGGGGACCGCGAGCCGGCCGGCCCGGGCCTCGAGGTCACGGACCGGGACATGATGGTCGGGCTCGCCGAGGGTGTGCTTGCCGACGGTCCGCCGGCGCATCTCGCGCAGCCGGGCGTAGACCTCCGGCCGGACGGCTTGCCTGGGGCGCAGGGGGCCGTGCACCCAGTCGTCGCTGAGGTCCTGCCAGGTGTCGATGTCCCCGGTCAGCAGCGCCTGCGTCTGCGCGGCCTGCGCCCGCCTGGCCCAGGGCTCGGTGAACTCCCGCTCGTCCGCGCCGCCGCCGGAGATGACCAGGGCGCGGACCAGGCCCGGGTGCTCCAGCGCGGTGCCGACGGCGATCCCCGCACCCATGGAGACGCCGACGAGGACGGCCGGGCCCGCGTCCAGGTGGCGGAGGAGCGCCGCGAGGTCGTCGGCCTGGCGGAAGGGCCGGTGTGCGTTGGCGGAGTGTCCGTGGCCGCGCGCGTCGGGGGCGACGACCCGGAACCTCTCGGCGAGCGCCGGTATCTGCTCGTCCCACATGGTGTGGTCGACGAACCCGGCGTGGAGGAGGACGACCGGGGTGCCGGTGCCGCCGGTGTCGCGGTAGGCCAGCTCGCCGTCCGCAGAGGCGAACCAGTGAAGGCCGGAAGCATCATTCATGACAACCAGGTTGTCACATCAGTCCTCACATGACAACTAGATTGTCATTTATCATCGAGAGGTGAACGATGCGACGCGCCCGCTGCCGCCCGACGAGGCCGGACCGCGGCTGATGGAGGTCTTCGCGCTGGTCGGCCCGCTCTACCGGCGGGTCCAACGGAAGATCGAGTACGACACCGCCGGTCAGGGCCTGTCCGTCGGTGTGCGCGCGGTGCTCGACCTGCTCCGCGAGCACGGCCCGATGACGGTCCCCCAGATGGGCCGGGCCCAGTCCATCAGCCGTCAGTTCGTCCAGCGCATGGTCAACGACGCGATCGACGGCGGACTGGTGGAGGCGGTGCCCAATCCCGCCCACGCGCGCTCCTCCCTCATCCGCCTGACCGGCACCGGCCGCGCGGCCATCACATCGGTCGTCGCCCGGGAGCACGCCCTGCTGCTGGAGGCGGCGGACGACCTCACGGTGGCCGACGTCGACGCCTGCGTCCGCGTCCTGAGCCGGATGCTCGCCCTCTTCGACGACGTGGACCCCGACCGCCGCGCACCGGAACCCGGCGCCCGCTGAGCCCCGTTCGCCGGGGATCCGGCGGAGCTGCACCCCCTGCCGGCCAGGGCTTCGTGCCCCGCCGGCCGGACGACCCGCGTGCGTGCCCGGCGCCGCGAGACCGGGCGGCCGGGTGCGGGGGGGGGCAGCGGACCGCCCGGCGTCGTCCCGGTGGCGTCTCAGCCGGTGTCCTGACGGGCCGGCAGCCGGGTACGGCCGCCGGTCAGGGTGACGTCGAGGGCGGTGGAGGTGACATCGACGCCGGTGGCCCGGAGCCCCAGGGGGTAGGCGGGGCCCGAGCGGCCGGCCAGCTCGCTGCGGATCCGGTCGACGACCCGGGCGGGCGCGGGGCTGCCGAGGAACTCGGCCTGCTCCAGCCGCCATGTCAGGCGCCCGTCCTGGACGGTGGGCCGGAGCGTGGCGTGGCCGAGTCCCCGCGCTCCCAGGGTGAGAGTGACGGTGTCGGCGGCGGCGTCCAGGGTGACGCCGGAGACCGGGAGCGAGCCGCCTTCGCCCGCGGCCAGGCCCGCCAGGGAGCGGGCGGGCACGGCCACCTCGACCTCGGTTCGGGCCACGGTGGCGGAGGTGCCGCCGGTCAGCCTGATGTCGTCGAGGCGGGCCCGGACCGCCACGTCGGGGAGCCGGCCGAGGGTCGCGCCGTCGCTGGTGACCGTGACGGCGTCGAGGTGCCGGTCGTAGAGGTCGAGCAGCGCGGGACCCCCCTCGACCCGGACATCGCTGTCCCCGTCCAGCATCCGGCCCACCGCGGCGCTGAGACGGCTGCGCAGCAGGCCCTGGGCCGCGAACTCGGCGACCGCCGCCGCGAGCAGCAGCAGGACGAGCAGCACGACGGTGGTGGAGGCGGCGCGGTGGCGCCGCGGCAGCAGGCGGATCATGCGCGGTCCCGGGAGGGCGCCGGCCCGGCCGCCGGCACCCGGGGAGCGGCGACGGCCCGCACCGCCGCCCCGGCCCCCTGTGCGCCCTCGGGGTCGAGGTGCGGCAGGAGCCGGTCCAGCCACCGCGGCAGCCACCAGTTGGCGCGGCCCAGGAGGTACATCGTGGCGGGCACCAGCACCAGCCGGACCACGGTGGCGTCGATGACGACACTGATGCCCAGCCCCAGCGCCAGCATCTTCACGACCACGTCGGTGGAGAGCAGGAACGCGAGGAACACGCTGGTCATGATGAGCGCGGCGCAGGTGATGACGCGCGCGGTGCCGGCCAGTCCGGTGGCGACGCTGGCGTGGTCGTCGCCGGTGTGCAGCCAGGACTCGCGGACGCGGGAGAGGAGGAAGACCTCGTAGTCCATGGAGAGGCCGAACACGATCGCGAACATCATCATCGGTACGTACGACTCGACGGGCACGGGTTCGGACACGCCCAGCAGCGACCCGCCCCAACCCCACTGGAACACGGCGACCACGACGCCGTAGGACGCGGCGATGGACAGCAGGTTCAGCAGGGCGGCCTTCAGGGCGACGAGCGGACTGCGGAAGACGGTGAGCAGCAGCAGGAAGGCCGCGCCGACGACCACCGCGACGATGACGGGCAGCCGGTCCGCGATCACGTCGCGGAAGGTGAGCTGGGTGGCGGTGACGCCGGTCACATGGCCTTCCGCTCCGGAGCCGGCGAGGGCGTCGGGCAGCGTCTCGTCCGTCAGCCGGTGCAGCAGCGCGGCGGTCGCCTCGTCCTGGGGTCCGGTCTCGGGCGTGACGGTTGCCGTCAGCAGGGCCCCGTCCTCGGTGGCGACCGGCACGGATGCCGCGGCGACGCCGGGGGTCGCGGTCAGGGCGGCGTGCAGGGACGCCGAGAGGTCCTGGATCTCGGCGGGGGCGGCGGTGTGTGCCCCATCCAGCTCCGTGACGACGGTGAACTGACCGTTCGTGCCGGGCCCGAAGTTCTCGGAGAGCAGATCGTAGGCGCGCCGGTCGGTGTGGTCGGCCGGTCCGGCACCGGCGTCGACGTGGCCCAGGCGCATCGAGGCGGCGGGCAGCGCGAGCACGCCCAGGACCAGGACGCCGACCGCGAGGAACGTCCACGGGCGCCGGCCGACGGACGCGGCCCAGCGGTGCCAGGTGTCGGTGGCCCCGGTGGCGCCGTCCGGTTCGTCGGACGGCGGCCTGACCCGCCAGCGGTCGATCCGGCGGCCCGCGACCCCGAGCAGCGCCGGGGCGACGGTGAGCGCGGCGACGGCGGCCACGACGACGGTCACTCCCGCGGCGAGGCCGAGGGTTCCGATGAAGGCGACGCCCGAGGCGTAGAGGCCGGCCAGGGCGAGGGCCACGGTCGCGGCCGCGACGAGCACCGCCCGGCCGCTGGTGGACACGGCCCGTCCGGCGGCCTCGGCCGGGTCGTCGAGGTCGCGCAGCAGCCGTCGGTGCCGGGTGATCAGGAAGAGGGCGTAGTCGATGCCCACGCCCAGACCCATCATGGTGGCCAGCGTGGGCGCGGCCGTGCCGAAGGCGACCGCGCCGGACAGCAGACCGAGCAGGGCGAGGCCGGTGACGAGGGCGATCACCGCCGTCAGCAGGGGGAGCCCGGCGGCCACCAGACTGCCGAATCCGGCCAGCAGGACGACGACGGCGGTGCCGATGCCGATCCCCTCCGACAGCAGGTGCCCGGCCTTCGGGCGCGCCGCCTGCCCGAGCGGACCCCCGTACTCCACCTGGACGCCGTCGGCACGCAGACCGGCCACGGCTCCGTCGACCCGGTCGAGGGAGGCGCTGTCGAACCGGGCCGGGTTCTCCTCGAAACGGACGGTGACGATGCCGGTGGTGCCGTCGGCGGAGACCGCGCCGGGCGTGGTCAGCGGGTCGGCCACCGAGACGACCCCGGACAGGGCGGTGAGGGCGGCGACGGACGCGTCGACCGCGTCCCGGTGTGCGTCGAGCGTCCCGTCGCTGCCGGAGTTCAGCACGATCTGGGCGGGGGTGCCGCGGACCTGCCGTGAGCCGTGCTCGTCCAGCAGGTCGATGCCCTGCTGCACCGAGGTGCCGGGCAGCGCGAAGTCGTCCTCGTAGCTCCCGCCCCAGGCGCGGTCGGCGGCGACGGCCGCCAGCAGGACCAGCAGCCAGGCACCCAGCACCCGCCAGGGGTGACGGGCGCAGTGGCGGCCGAGCCGGTGCAGCCGGCCGACGGACGGGGACGGGGCCGCCGCAGGGGACGGGGACGCGGACGGCGTCCCGCTGGTCTGGGAGGAATCGGGCATGGGGTCGTTTCCTGGTCGGTCGGGTGGGGGTCGGGATCGGGGTCGGGATCGGGGTCGGGGTCAGGGGCGATGCGGCACGGTCCGGGTACGGGCCGCGCCGGGCGGGAGTACCGCCGACGCGTGCCGCGAGCCCGGGCGCAACGGCGATGTGCCGCGGCCGCCGACGCAAGGGCCAGCCGTCGCCTACACCGCGGGCTGCGGGCTGCGGGCTGCGGGCTGCGGGCTGCGGGCTGCGGCGCAACGAAAGGGGCTGCGGGCAGGGATCGATCCCGCGCCGCGGCCGCCCCGCTCAGTCCCTCCGGTGGTGCTCCGCCCGGTGCTCGGCCCGGTGCTCGGCCCAGCGCTCCGCCCGGGGCCCGTATCCGCCGTCCAGGGCCTTGTCCCGGATGGCGTCGCGGGCCTCGCGCAGCGCGTCGCCGTCGAGGCCGCGCAGTTCCTTCAGGTCCTCGCGCAGTTCCTCGGGCAGCGACAGGAACCGGTGGCGGGCTTCGACGGCCCGCTGCCGCACGCGTGGCCCGTAGGCTCCGGACAGCGCGTCGCGCCGGATGCGTTCGGCGGCCTCCCGGCGCTGTTCGGGCTCCATGGCACGCAGCTCTCGCAGGTCCTCGCGCAGCTCGGCGGGCAGTCGGCCGGGCAGCGGGCGCGGACCGGAGTCGGTGAGGGCGAACGGATCCGCCTCGGCGCCGGTGAGCACGAGCGTCTCGGACTCCGCCGCGCCGGGTGCGGATGCGCCGGGTGCGGCACCCGTGGAGCCCGCGGACGGGGCCCACACCAGCGCGGTCACCGCGGCCGCGGCGACGACGGCCAGGCCGGTGGCCCGGGTACAGCGGGATACGGCGGTGCGGGTGCTGTTCACATGGTCCTCCCGTGGCTCGGTGTCGGGCTCAGCCTGTCGGCGCCGTACGAGGGGAACGTTCGGCGAATGTTCGGGCGGTGTAAGGATCGGGACGGGGTGGGCCCGGTCGTGCCGCGGCTGGTTAGCATCGGGGGGATTCCGCCGGTGCCTCGGACGGCCCCGCGTCCCGGGCACGAGGAGAGAGGCACATGCCGGAGAACAGCACCACCGGCCCCAGGGGGCTGGTCCTGGTCGTCGAGGACGAGCGGCACATCGCGGAGCTGCAGCGGCGCTATCTGGCCCGGGAGGGCTTCGGCGTCCATGTGGAGAGCGACGGCGCCGAGGCGCTGGCGGCGGTCCGCCGGCTGCGTCCCGTGGCCGTCGTGCTGGACATCGCCCTGCCCGGCATGGACGGCGTCGAGGTGTGCCGCCGGCTGCGGGAGGAGGGCGACTGGACCCCCGTGGTGTTCGTGACGGCGCGCGACGAGGTGACCGACCGGATCCTGGGGCTGGAGCTGGGCGCCGACGACTACCTCACCAAGCCGTTCTCCCCGCAGGAACTCGTCGCCCGGGTGAAGAGCCTGCTGCGACGCGCCCAGGGTCCGCAGCGCGACCCGGTGCGCAGGCTGGGAAGGCTCGCCCTGGACACCGGCCGGCGCACCCTGCACGTGGACGACCGGCCGGTGGACCTCACGACGACCGAGTTCAACCTGCTCTCCTATCTGATGGCCCACCCGGGCCAGGTGTTCTCCCGCGAGCAGTTGCTGGCGCAGGTGTGGGGCTACGCGGGGTACCGCGACACCCGGGTGATGGACGTGTACGTGTCCCAGTTGCGCGCCAAGCTCGGCGACGCGAGCCCGATCCGCACCGTCCGCGGGGTCGGCTACGGCGTCACCGGCCCCGGCAGGTGAGCGGCGCGCGGCGGCCCGGTTCCCTGGCCCGGAACCTGGTCCTGCTCACCACCGCCGTGGCGGCCGTGGCGGTCGTCCTGACCGGGCTGTTCGCCTGGTCGATGATCCGCAGGAACGCGGAGGCGCAGGAGCGGCGGCAGCTCGCCCGGCAGGCGGAGGTGCTCGCCCGGACCCCTCCGCTGGCGTCGGTGCTGCTGGAACGGGAGGAGCGGATCGCCGGTCCCAGCGGTACGGCACTGGCTCTGGTGCGGCCCTCGGGCGGAGTGGACGGGCCCGCCGCGGCGGTCGTGGACGAGTCGGCCCGACGGGCACTGCTGTCGGGGTCGGAGGTGTCCGCGACCGGCACCCTGGACGGCCGCGCGGTGCTGGTCGAGGGGGTGCCGACGGGCAACGGCGGCGGACTGGTGCTGGCGCAGCCGGTGAGTTCCGTGGACGAGGCCGCGGAGCGGATGCGGGGCGGGCTGGTGGTCCCCCTGGTGCTGGGGCTGAGCGGGTCGGCGCTGGCGGGCGCCCTGCTGGCCCGCCGTCTGGCCCGGCCGCTGGCCTCGGCTGCCGCGACCGCCCACCGGCTGTCGGAGGGCGAGCGCGGCCTGCGCGTGCCCACGGAGGGCCCCGCCGAGGTGGCCGGACTGGCCGCCGCGCTCAACGCGCTGGACACGGCACTGGCGCACAGCGAGAACCGCCAGCGTGACTTCCTGATGTCCGTCTCGCACGAGATCCGCACTCCGTTGACCATTGCCCGCGGATACGCGGAGGCCCTGGCGGACGAGGTGATCACCGGGGACGAGGTGCCGGAGGCGGGCCGCGTCCTGGACACGGAGATCCAGCGGCTGGACCGGTTCGTCGGGGACCTGCTGGCGCTGGCCCGCCTGGAGGCCGACGACTTCCGCCTGGACCTCGCCGAGGTCGATCTGGACTCTCTGGTCGCCAAGGCGGCGGTCGCCTGGTCCGCGCGCGGTGTCCGGCACGACGTCGTCGTACGCGCCGAACACCCCGGCCGTCCGCTGCCGGTCGTCACCGACGGGTTCCGGGTACGGCAGCTCGTCGACGGGCTCGCCGAGAACGCGCTGCGGGTCACGCCGGCCGGCCGGCCGCTCGTCCTGGCCGTGTGCGCGGACGGTCCGGGGGCGCTGCTCCAGGTCCGCGACGGCGGGCCCGGCCTGAGCGACGACGACGCGGCCGTGGCCTTCGAACGCGGCGCGCTCAGCGACCGCTACCGGGGTGTGCGCACCGTCGGCAGCGGGCTCGGCCTGGCCATCGCGCACCGGCTGGCCACACTGCTCGGCGGCACGATCACCGCGCGCGGGCGTGCCCCGGAGGGCGGCGCCTGCTTCACCGTCCGCCTGCCGCCCCACCCGGACCCGGACCCGGCCGCTCCCGGAGCACGGCCCGACCGGCCCGGCGCGCCGCCCTGACGGCGCCGGACGGCGTTCGGACGGCCGGGGGGGCCGGGAGGCCGGGGGGGCCGGGAGGCCGGGGGGCCACGCCGCCTGCCGATTGCCGCCGCCCGCCGTCCGCCGTCCGCCGTCCGCCGTCCGCGACGACGATGTCACTGCGGCGTCCCTCCTCACCTCTGCCTCACCGGGCCGGACGGCAGTACTCTCGGGTACCCCGCCGGAGAGGGCCTCCGGACCGCCGTGCAAGATCACTTCATGACCGACACCAGCAGACGCACCCTGCTCGCCTCCGTCGCCGCCGCAGCGGCCGGACTGCCCACCCTCAACGCAGTGATGGGCAGCGGTGCCACTCCTGCCGCGGCCGCCGACCAGTACACCTCCAACACCGACCTGTACACCCGTACCGCGGACCGGGAGGGCATCGACTGGACCCGCCGCTTCCGTGTCGGCGCGCCTGCGCAGCCGTCGGACAACGCGCGCGGCACCACCGCCCCCGTACGGAGCACGGCGGTGCTGGCGCCGCACGGCGGCGGCATCGAGGCGGGCACCAGCGAGCTGTGCCTGGCCATCGCGGGCTACACGCCCTTCGCGGCGGACACCGACCCGGCCGACGCGGCACTGCCGGGCGTGCCTCAGCGGGACTACTGGATGTTCGAGGCGCTCGCCAACTCCTCGGCGCAGCACGTCACGTCGACCCACTGCGACGACCCGGCGGCGCTCGCCGTGTGCGCCGGGAACCTGTACGCCGTCTCACTGCACGGCTTCAGCGACACCACCACGAAGAAGATCATCATCGGCGGCCGGGACGAGCGACTGCGCCGCCTGCTGCAGGCGGCGTTCACACAGTACGGTCTCACCTCTCCCGCGAGCAGGGCCGACCGGAACGTGACCGTGGTCCTCGCGGGCTCCTCCGACCCCGTCAACGGGGACGACCCGGCCAACATCGTCAACCGCACGCGCAGCGGAGCGGGCGCGCAGCTGGAGGTGTCGACGGCGTTGCGCAAGGCGATGTTCGGCGACTTCTCCGGTGCGGCCGGGCGCAGGTCGACCGCGGGCGTGCCCGGCAACGACAGCCCCGACGCGGACCACTTCTGGAACGCTTTCGTCGGCGCCGTCCGCGAGGCCGTCGACCGTCACGAGCGCGGCCTCAGCGCACTCTAGGTAGCTGGTGTTAAGCGGGGCTTCCTGGGCGTGCGGTGTCGTCACTGGGGCGTCAGGGGCGTGTCGCCGGGGCGGTGCTCCGGGCGGCCCGTGGCCTGGTCTTGAGGCTGTTGAGGGTTTGGTGCGTCCGGGTGCGGTCGTTCGTGTGTGCCCTGGGCCTTGCTGGCCGGTCAGCCGGTGGCGATGGCCCAGTTTCCAGCGGCTGTGGACATGATTCCGAGCACGCCGAGCCGCGCGATGTTGGCGGCGGCGGCCAGCAGGGAGAAGTCGGCGGCGACCTTGGCCCGCCCCCGCACCCGGGCCCGGCGTCCGCCGTGTCGCCGCCGCATGAGGTGGGCGATCTTGCGTTCGACCTTGGGCCGGGTGGCCCGGTAGGTAGCCAGCCAGGCCGGGTCGGCGCTGCGTGCCCGGCCGCGTGCCAGGTGTTCCTCGTGCGGGCCGATGGTGATGACGCGTCCGTCCCTGGCGGTCGTGCACTGGGCCGCGAGCGGGCAGGCGGCGCAGGCGGCCTTGAAGCAGGCCGCCCCACGGCCGTCGGACTTCGGGCGGATGGGGACGGTCACCTGGTTCGGGCAGGTGACCTGCCCCGCCCCCAGGTCGACGGTGAAGGCGTCCTTGGAGAACCGTCCGCCGGGCGCGTTGGCGGCCTGCACTTTGACCATCACCTCGACGCCGGCCCCGTCCAGCTCGGCCAGCAGCGGTCCGGTCCCGTAGGCGGCGTCGCCGTAGACCTCGGCCCGCTCACCCGCGGCCCCTTCGTTCGGGGCGGGCGCGTTCAGGACGTCGGCCAGCAGCTCGGCGGCGGGCTCGGCGTCGCCGGCGTTGCCCGCAGTGACTGCGGTTGCGGTGATGACCTCGCTGTCGGGGTCTTCGGCCACGTGCCCCTTGTAGCCGTCGAAGGACCGGTTGACGGTTTTGTGCCCGTGCCGGGCCTCGGGATCGACCGTGGAGATGACCCGGTCCGTGGCCACCTTCCGGGCAATCCGGAACACTCCGTCACCGTCCTGGTCCAGGTCCTGGCCGAGCACGGTGGCCAGCAGGCGCGCGGCCTGGTCCGCCTCCGGCTCCAGCACCCGGCCCTCCAGCACGGCCAAGAGCGCGTACCCGTCCCGGGCCCGCGAATCGATCAGCGCCTCCCGCTCACCGGCGTCCGTCCAGTCGATGACCGGCTTGGCCGTGTCGGTGTAGGCATCGCCGCTGGTCAGTTGCGCCCGCAGCTCGGCCCGCAGCCCGTGATCGGCCGCCCGCAGCAGGCCGCGGACGGCCGAGCGGATCAGCGTGATGGTGTCCTGCGTGGCCACGGCGTCATAGACCGGAGCCGAGTCCAGCACCCGCCGACGACCCACCAGCCCGGCCTGGGCGGCCACGTCCACCGTCCGCTCGAAGATCCGGTCCGGGCGGGCGGACGCGGCCAGCCGCGCGCGCATGTCCACCAAGACGGTGTGCACGAACCCGGGATGATCGAAGTCCAGCCCGCCGGCGGCGTACTTCCAGCGGACATCGAATGCGAACCGCTCGACCGCTTCACGGTCGGACAAGCCTTCCAGGCGCTGCAGGACCATCACGACCGCCACGATCACCGGCGGCACCGACCTGCGGCCGTCCTCGGCGAACAGATCGGCGAACATCTCATCGGGGAACAACGCCCGGCACTCGCGGTGCAGCACCGCGTAGATCGAGTTCGGCGCCAGCCGACCCTCGCAGAAACCCGCCGTGGAGGAGAGCAACCCCGGCTGCATCGGGGTCCGGCCCACTGCCATCGCTCAACCTCTCCCCACACCCAGCGACCAACACCAAGCAGCCTGGCACACGTTGAAGAACCGACGCGAGCTCACACGATTAACACCAGTCACCTAGGGCGTGTTTCGAAAATAGCGTCGTCTGCCCGAAGGGCAGGCCTGGCGGCGTCTGGTGCGTGCGATCGCAAGGCGGAGGGTCGCCCCGATACTGGATGTATCGGGGCGAGCCCGACAACGCGGCGAGCGTGCGTGCCAGACGCCGCCAGGCAGGCGGGACTCTCGAAACACGCCCTAGTGCCGGAGCCTCGGAGGCCGCCGCCCCGGCTCAGGGCCGGGCCCGTGTGCCCGACCGGGTGAGCGCCTGCCAGCGGCGCTCGAAGTCCGGGGCCTCCTGGCTGACGTGGTCGGCGGTGACGGGCCGGTTGTACCGGCCGGTGAGGCCCCGGGCCTCGCACGCGCGGGCCACGTCGTCGGGAGAGGGTGCCGCCGTGCGTGCCCGTTCCTCGGACCAGACCGAGTACAGGCGCCAGCGCGGGAAGTGGCGGCGCAGACCGCTCGCGCCGACCGGCCTTCCGCCCCGTCCGAGGACGCCCTGCTCGGCCAGGTACGCCGACAGCTGCTCGTCGGTGGGCTCGGCGCCGTGCTCGTCCTGGTAGGCCGCCCAGGCGAGGTAGTAGCGGTCGTGGACGCTCGGCGTCGACCGGCCGTCGCCGTCGGCCGGGCCCGCCTCGTCGGGACCGCCCGGCCGCTGCGGGTCCTGGTGTCGCTGTGCCGGGTCGGCCGGCCCGGGGGCGTGCGGCTGCGGACGGGTCCGCACCCCGTCGTCCTCGTTCGGGTTCCGGGACTCGGGGCCGGACGCGGACTCGGGCTGGGGCTGGGGCTCGGGACCGGGCTCGCCGTCCGGGACGTCCTCGGCACCGGCCTGCTCGCGGCGGCGGATGCGGGTGACGTAGTCGGCGAGTTCGCCGCCGGTGACCGGCTCGCCGCTCTCACCGGTGACACCGTCGCGGGCGTGCACGAACGCGGCGAGGTCGTCGGCGTCCGGGTACGTGCCGAACTGATCCGCGTAGCTGCGCCAGGCGCTGTGGAAGTAGTCGAACCACTCGTCGCCCGGCGGCTCGGCGACCGGTTCCTCGGCGGGACTCCCGGCCGCCGGTGCGTAGCGGGCCTTCAGTGCCTGCAGCACCGGCTGCACCTGTGCCTCCCCGAGCGGCGCCCCGGCCGCCGTGGACAGGCCCATCGTGTCGCGCAGCCAGAACGCCCACTGGGCTGCGGTCGGTTCGGTGCGGAACTGCTCCAGGAACGCCGTGTACGCGTCGGCGAAGCGTTCGACGGCCTCGCCGTTCGGCTCCGGTACGCGCGGCGCGCCGGCGGGCGCCTCCTCCAGCGGTCGCGGCGCCTCCTCCGTCGTTCGCGGCGCCCGCTCCGGCCCGGCGGCCGGCCCCGGAGCACGCCGTACGACGGTGCCGGCGCGGTCGGCCGCGGCGGCGGTGCCGGGCAGCGTCCCGACGAGGCCGGCCGGGGCGGACTCGGCCCGCCGCTCCGGCTCGGTGACGGCGTCGGTACGGCGCCCGCCGGCCGGGTCGATGCCCGCGGCGGCGAGGCCGGCGGGGGCGGTCTCGGCGAGCGGGACGCCGTAGCGGGCCAGCCTGAGCGGCATCAGGGACTCCACCGGTGCCTTGCGGCGCCAGCCGCGGCCGAAGCGGGAGCGCAGCCGGGCCTGGTAGACCAGGCGTTCCTGTTCCAGCTTGATGACCTGGTCGTAGGAGCGCAGCTCCCACAGCTTCATGCGCCGCCACAGCAGGAAGGTCGGCACCGGGGAGAGCAGCCAGCGGGTCAGCCGCACGCCCTCCATGTGCTTGTCGGCGGTGATGTCGGCGATCCGGCCGATCGCGTGCCGGGCGGCCTCCACGGCGACCACGAACAGCACCGGGATCACCGCGTGCATGCCGGTGCCCAGCGGGTCGGGCCAGGCGGCGGCGCCGTTGAAGGCGATCGTCGCGGCCGTCAGCAGCCACGCCGTCTGCCGCAGCAGCGGGAAGGGGATGCGGATCCAGGTCAGCAGCAGGTCCAGCGCGAGCAGCACGCAGATGCCCGCGTCGATGCCGATCGGGAAGACGTAGGAGAAGTCCCCGAAGCCCTTCTTCACGGCCAGTTCCCGCACGGCCGCGTAGGACCCCGCGAAACCGATGCCGGCGATGATCACGGCACCGAGGACGACCACACCGATGAGAACGCGGTGCATCCGTGTCAGCTGCAGTGGCGCGGCCACCCGTGCTCCCCTCCCCCGGCACCCGGGCTGCACCGCAGCCACCAGACGCACCCACCACACCCTGCGGGCGGCGCGGCGGACGCCCCACCCTGTCACACCGCCCCCGCACCACACCCGTCAGCCCCGGCACCGCAACCGCCGGTGCTCCCGGCGCTACGCCACATGCACGTGTCGGTGGTGCCGTTCGCCTCGGACGCACCGCCACGCCCTACGCTGACCGCGTGGGTCACAGTGAGCAGCGGACCGCGGGCTTCGGGCCGTTCGTCACACGGGTGGCCTGGCGGCCGGGCGAGGGCGGCGTCGCCGTCTGGGAGTCGCGCCCGGCACGCAAGCGCGGCACGGTCACCGTCAGAGCCGCCGAGGACGCGGAACAGGTCGCGCGGAGCGCGGACGCCGAGGCGCTGAGCCGGCTGCGTTCCCTCAACGCGACGGCGGCGGTGGCCTTCACGGCCGGCGGCGCGCTGTTCGCCCTCGGCGCGGCGCTCGACCTCGGCGACGACGGCGCCACCACCAGCGCCTCCGTGTACTTCACCGGCGGCCTGTTCTTCACCGCGGGCGCCTACGTCTCACTGCTGCAGACGATCAACGCGCCGCGGCTGGACAGCGCCAGGGACCTGCTGGCGACCCACCGGTGGCGCTGGTGGAGCTACGAGCCGATGCAGATCGACTGGCTCAGTACGTTCGTGCTGTTCACCGGGACCCTGGTGTTCGGTCTGAACCTGTTGGACTCCTTCCTCCAGGGCCTCTCGCCGCAGCAGGCCGACCGGCTGGTCTGGGTACCGGACGTGATGGGAAGCGTGCTCTTCCTGATCTCGGGCCACCTGGCCCTGGAGGAGGTGTGCCACGGCCGTCCGGGGATCCGGGTGCGCGACCTGGGCTGGTGGATCGTGGCGGTCGACCAGGCCGGATCCGTGATGTTCATGATCGCCGCGCTGGCCGGCTTCACCGTCCCCGGCACGGGGGACGTGCTGGATGCGCCGGTCGCGAACTGGGGCACGTTCGGCGGCGCCCTGTGCTTCGCCGCGGGGGGCGTGCTGCAGATGTTCGAGCGGCCCCGGGCGGGCCCCGGCTGAACCACTCGGTGTACACGCCCGACCGCCGGCCGAACGGCCCTCGGCAGGGACCCGTTCGACCCTGTCCACGGCCGCCGGGCACGGGGACCCTGGACAGACACAGACACAGACACAGGAACAAGTCGCAGACGCGCCGGGGCAAGCGGGGCAGCGCCGACCGCAGCAAGGGGTGAGCAGGCGCGGACCTCTCGCCCCGGCGGCGGGCGCCGCCCCGTCCCGGACGGCATCCGGCGACCGGACCGCCCGGGTCCCGGTCCTCTCACCCAGGCAGGACGCTTCCCATGGCTCTCCACCACCCCGACACCGACCTCGTGACCGCGCTGGTCGAGGACGCGGTGACCGCTCCCTCCATGCACAACGCCCAGCCGTGGCGCTTCCTCCACCGGGTCGACGGCGACACGGTGGAGGTCTACGGCGACCGCGCCCGGACCATGCCACGGGCCGACCCCCGCCACCGCGCCCTGCACCTGGGGGTGGCCGCCGCGCTGTTCAACCTGCGCGTCGGCGCGGCCTGGCGGGGCTGGAGCGCCGCGGTGCGCCCCCTGCCGGACCCCGAGGACCCGTGGTTCCTCGCGGAGGTCACCCTGCGCCGGGCCAAGGACCCCGGAGTGTCGGACGATCTCGCGCTCCTGCGTCCCGCGCTGCGGCGGCGGCACACCAGCCGTCACCCGTTCTCCGAGGAACGCATCCCCGCGCCCGTGCTGGAAGCCCTCCGGTCCGCGGCGCTGCTGGAGGGCGCCCGGCTGCTCGTCCCGGGCCCCTGGCACACCGACACCCTGCGCGGACTGGTGCACGACGCCGAGCTGGCCGAGGCGCTGGACGCCGGCCTGCGCGCCGAGATCGCGGCCTGGACGCGTTTCGGCGACGGCGAGGGGAACGTCCCCGCCGACGGCATCCCCTCCTACGCCCTCGGCCCCCGCCAGCAGGGGGTGACCGCCCCGGTGCGGGACTTCGACGTCTCCCGGCGGCAGCCGGACCGGGCGGCCGCCCGCTTCGAGGAACGGCCGCAGATCGCGATCCTGGGCACCGAGGACGACACGCCCGCGGACTGGCTGCGGGCGGGCCAGGCCCTGCAGCGGGTACTGCTCCAGGCCACCCTGGACGGCCTCGCGACCTCGCCGATCTCCCAGCCTCTGGAATGGCCCGAGCTGCGGGAGACGGCCCGCGACCCGCTCTCCGCCATGGGCTACGTGCACATGCTCATCCGCCTGGGCTACGGCCCCGCGGGCGAGCCCACCCCCCGCCGGCCGGTGGCAGAGGTACTGCAACTCACCTGACCCACCTGACCCACCTGACTCGCCTTACTCGCCTGACTCGCCCGGCGCCGCGCCCCGGCCGAGCCCCCTCGGGCGCAGGGCCCCGTGCCCGCACGCTGGACGTCGGCGCAACGCTGGACGTCGGCGCACCGCGCGCCCGGCCCGTCCGGTCTCGCGCCCGGCGGCCCCGTCTCGCCTCGTCGGGGGCGCGCGGGGGCCGCGTACGGGCCCGGCCGCTGCGGCGCACCATCCACGTCTCGTCGAGGGCGCGCGGGGGCCGCGCGGGTGCGACCGCGTGGACATGCGTGGGCCGTGCGCGCGTGGGCCGTGCATGGGAGCGGTGGAGGGCATGGGAGCGGTGGAGGCCGGCCCACGTGCAGGGCGGACCGCGTCCGAGGGCGACGAGGCACGACGCACGCCTCCTGCGGGCACCCGCAGGAGGCGTGGAAACGTGCGCGTCACCGGCCCGTCGTCGAGCCCGAGTCAGCCCGAGTCAGCCCGGACCGGCCCGCCGGAGCTGCTCCGGCCTCAGCGGGCCGAGGTGAGCTCGGCGCCGATGTGATGGGCCCATCTCTGGATGCGTTCGGGGTTGCGGAAGTCGCCGCCCTTTCCCCGCCGGACGATGACGCGGGCGACCGGGCCGGGAGTCGCGGCGGTGATGCTGCCGCCGAAGGTCGCGTGCTCCCGCGCGTGCAGACGCCGCATCTGCCGGGCGACCGCCGGCACCGGCGGAATGTCCTTCTGCTCGGCGGAACTGTCCACCGGCCCGCTGCTGAACAGCCACACCGGCCGCTCCCGCAGCTGCTCGGCGTTGCGCCGGGCGCATCGGCGCGCCTTGCCGTTCCAGTGACCGGCGTACAGGGCGCCGCCGAGAACGACCGCGTCGTAGGCGCGGACGTCGCGGACGCTGTCGGCGGGCAGGACGACCGTGTCGAGGCCGTCCTGGCGCAGCGTCCTGCCGATCTCGTCGGCGATGCCGGCGGTCGCGCCGTGCCGGCTGCCGTACGCGACGAGAACCCGTTTGGCCGTCATCACTCCTCCTCCCCGCCTTCCCCCTTGCGCGCGGCCCGGGTGACCGGGACGGTCCGCGCACCGGGCTCGGGCGGCTGCGGCATCGGAACGTGCACGGTGAGCACGCCGTCGGTGTACTCGGCCCGTACGTCCTCGGCCGTGATCGGCTGCGGAAGCCGCACCGTGCGGGTGAAGGACCCGTAGCGGAACTCCGAGTGGTCCTTGGTCCCGGTGCTCTCCTCGTGTTCGGCGCCGACGGTGAGCGTGTCTCCGTCGACGGTGAGCGTGATGTCCTTCTCGGGGTCCATACCGGGCAGTTCCGCCTTCAGCACGTACTCACCGTCTTCCCTCGTCACCTCGATCGGGATGACATGACGTCCGGAGGCGGGCCTCCACGCCGAGATCCGGGAGAGGTCCCCGAAGCGCGGGAAGTCGGGGAACCAGTCCGTCAGGTCCGGGAAGGCGCTCCGCCGGTGTTCCAGGTGACCTGCCATGACCCTGCGCTCCTTGTCTGATCGTCGGTGCCTTCACGTTCACCATGGCGCCCGTCCCCTGGATGCGCCGAGTGCCGGGCGGGGCCGACGGAACGGCCGGACGGTCCCCGTGCGGAGGGCCGGTCGGACCATGTCTGCCGAGTCGGCGTCCGTCGGTGTCCACCGGCGTGCCTCGGCATCCGCCGGCGACCGTCGGCATCCGTCGGCGTCCGTCGGCATCCGTCGGCGTCCGTCGGTGGTGTCGCGGTGCCGCAGGTCCGGTGGGCCCGTCGCCGCCGAGGGGGGTCAGGACGCCCGGTCCGGCTCGGCGAAGCCGGGCGGGACGATCTCCACCGGGCACTGCGCGTGGTGCAGCACGGTGTGGGCCACCCGGCCCAGGGACCGGCCGAGACCCAGGGTGCGGTGATGGCTCCCCAGCACGAGGAGGTCGGTGTGCGCGCTCGCCTCGACCAGCAGGCCGGGGGTGCTGGTGGCGGGCTCCACATGGTGGTGCACGGTCAGGTCCGGGAAGGCCCGGCGTACGGTGCCGGCGAGTTCCCCCACCTCGCGTACGCGCGTGCGGGTGAGGTCGTCCAGGTCGTCGTGCAGGGCCGCGACGGTGCCGATGTGGGTGAGCACGTTCCACACGGACAGCAGCCGCAGCGAGGACTTCCGGGCCTCGGCCTCGGCGGCGGCGACCAGCAGCCATCCCAGGTCGGAGGCGCCGCGCACGGCCGCGGTCACGGTCCCGGTCTCCGGGCGGTCGGTCCCACCGCGGACCACGGTGACGGGAACCTCGGCGCGGGCCGCGACCCCGAGACCGACCGAGCCCAGCATCAGGGCGCTGAACCCGCCCAGGCCCCGCTGTCCGACCACGATCGTGCCGCGGCGCCCGCCGGCGGCCAGCAGGCCGGCCACCGGCTCGTGCCGGCTGAGCTCCCGGGTGACGGCCAGACCGGGACATCGGTCCTGCACCATGGTGGCCGTGGCGCGCAGCAGGCCGCGGCCGGTCTCACGAACCGCCTGGACCGTCTCCGCGGACGTGTACGCGGCCCGCCGGTCGGTGTCGGCGGCGTGCACCAGATGCAGCGGGCGGCCTCGCCGGTCGGCCTCGTCGGCGGCCCACAGCACGGCCGAGCGGGCGGTCGGGGAAGCGTCGACACCGACGACCACGGTGCCGAGTTCGGGACGGGCGATGCCGCTGGCCATGACTCCTCCTGGAAAGGACCGTGCTCCGGGGCCGGACGGAGCGTCCGCCGGGAACACCGATCACCCTGGCATCGGCGCGTGGCGGCGGTCAGGGGCCGTCCGGCCCTGTGCCGTGCCCAGGGGACCCGACGTCCGGGGCCGTCATGTGTCCGTGCCCGCGGGGGCGGCGTGGGCTCCGGGGCCGTAGGGGACGATCGCGACCGGGCAGGCGGCGTGGTGCAGAGCCCGGTGGGCGACCGGGCCCAGTTCCAGGCCGACCGGGCGGGCGCGCCGCCGGGCACCGACGACGAGCAGGTCGGCCGCCGCCGAACGGTCCACGAGTACCTTGCGGGCCGGGCCCTCGACCACGGAGCGCCGCACCCGGACGCCCGGCTGGTCGTGCGCGGCGGCCTCGACGGCCCGGTCCAGCCGTTCGGCGGCACGCTGCCGGTGGGCGGCGACGGGGTCGCCGGTCATCAGCGGGTGCTGCATCGGCCGGTGGGCCGGGTGGTGCCAGGCGACGACCACGTCCAGCTCGGCGCCGCGGGCGGCCGCCTCGCGGAAGGCGAACCGTACGGCCGGGCCGTCGTCGTCCCGGTCGCCCACACCGAGCAGCACGCGCGCGTGACGGGACTCCAGGGCGGTGCGGTCGCCGCGGACCACGATCACCGGACCGCGCGAGCGGGCGGCCACCACGAGACCGACGGAGCCCAGCAGCAGGTCCGCGAGCTCCCCGCGTCCCCGGGAGCCGACGACCACGGTCCGCCCTGCGTCGCCTTCCCTCAGCAGGGCACCGGACGCGTCCTGCGCCACGACCTCCGTCGAGACGGCGAGCCCGGGTGCCCGGCGTGTCGCGCGCCGTCCCGCCGTGCGGACGGTGTGCTCGGCGGTCTCGGCCCTCTCCGTGAGGACCTGCTCCGCGGGCCGGTGCAGGGCCCGGGCGGGCCCGCCCGCCTCGTACTCCTCCCACAGGGCCGCGTGGACGACACGCAGGGGGATGCCGTGCCGGACCGCTTCGTCGGCCGCCCAGTCCGTCGCCGTGCCGCTGCCGTCGGAACCGTCGGTCCCCACCACCAGTGGTGCCTGCACGGACCCCACCGCCTTCCCGGTGCGAACGGGCTGCTCCCCCCACGTTCCCACCCGGCCCGTGCGTCGGACAGGGCCGGTCGGTCCCGCACGTGGCCGGGGCGGCCCCGGCCGCGCGGGCCCGTTCCCGCGGCCCGACGGACGTGCCCGAAGGGGGCGAACAGTCCCCGATGGGGACCGTTCGGCACTGCCCCGTCGCGGGGGCCGCGCAGCACCGTGGAGTCTCCGGGGCGGCCGCGTCGAGGGGGCCCGGGCGTCCCGCTCCCGGTGGACACCTCCACGCACGGAAGGAGCGGGTGATGCGACACAGAAGAGTCGGCGAGCTGATGACCCAGGAGGTGGTCGGCGTTCCGCGCGAGGCGCCGTTCAAGGAGATCGTCAGGGTGCTCGCGGAGCACGCGGTGACGGCGGTGCCGGTGCTGGACGTGGAGGACCGGGTGCTGGGCGTCGTGTCGGAGGGCGATCTGCTGCGCAAGACCGCCGACCACGACGCCGGCCCCGACGACTTCCCGGCCGGGCTTCGGGCGTGGGAGCGCGCGAAGGCGGAAGGCACCCGGGCCGAGGAGGTGATGTCGGCGCCCGCGGTGTGCGTACGGCCCGACTGGACCGTGGTGCAGGCCGCACGGCTGATGGAGGTGCACGACGTCAAGCGGCTGATCGTGGTCGACGAGGAGGACCGGCTGCTGGGCGTCGTCAGCCGCCGGGACCTGCTGCGGGTCTTCCTGCGCGACGACGAGGCCATCCGGCGGGAGATCGTGGAGGGCGTCCTGCGGGACACCCTGAACATCGGCCCGGACGCCGTCACGGTCACGGTGCGGGACGGGCGGGTGGAGCTCGGCGGGCGCCTGCCCGCCCGGGGCATGATCCCGGCCGTGGAGCGCATGTGCGCGACGGTCGACGGTGTGGTCTCGGTCGCCACCCGCATCGCCTTCGACGAGGACGACGTCCGACGCGCGGCCCGCGCGCACTCCTGAGCGCGCGGGCGGACGGGCCGGGCGCACCGGCGGGCCCGCCCCGTGTTCCTGCCGCGGATCCGGTACGGCACGCGGCAGGCACACGGGGCGGGCCCGTGACGGCGGCGGGATGGTCCCCCGTCGCCGCGTCCCGGTCATCAGACGCCGGGGCGCGGTGTGCGGGATGCGGCCCGTCGGGTGTGCGGGATCCGGCCCCGTCGACGGCAGCAGGCCGGCCACCGGAGCCGCGGCCCGTCGCCCGCTGCGCCGTCCCTGCGGGTCCCCCCCTGCGGGTCCCCGTGGCGCCGCAGGGGCCTTGCGGCCCGCGGACGTGTCGCCGCGGAGCGGGGTCGGCCGCGCCGCCCGGCGGACCGACGGATCCCGCCGGGCGGCGCGGGGACCCGCAGGGACGGCGCAGGCACCCCGGCAGGCGGCGGGTCCGGTCCCGACGGGCGGCGGGTCCGGTCCGGGAGACGCGGCGAGCGGGCCGGGCTCCGGCCCGGTGCCGCTGCCGGGCCCGCGCCCGGACGGCTGCCGGCGGAGACGGACCGGGCCCGCGCACCACCGGCGCGCGGGCCCGCTTCCCGTGCCCGGTGACCCGGGCACTCCCGGCCGCGGCCGGCCGGTCAGTAGTGCGGTACGACGGCCACGGGACAGCCGACGTGGTGGACGGCTGCGTGGGTGACGGGCCCGGTGCGGGGCCCGGCGAGGTGTTCCGTGACGCGGCGTCCGACGACCAGCAGGCTGGCTCCGGTCGACGCCCGCACGAGGGCGTTCGCGGGCCGGTCCGCCACGACGGTCTCCATGACCTGGACGTCGGGGTACTTGTCGCGCCACACCCGCAGCACCGCCGACAGGAAGCCCAGCCACTCGTCGGCGTGGGCGTACTCCGGCAGCAGGCCGGCCTCGCCCGGCCCGGGGGACAGCGGCCCCGGCGTCTGCCAGGCGTACACCACCCGCAGCCGGGCCTGCCGCAGCCGGGCCGCCTCGAAGGCGAACTCCAGCACCTCGTCGCAGGGTTCACGGACGTCGACGGCGAGGACGACGTCCCGGTAGCCGGTGGTCGTGGACGGGGCGCCGTCCTCGCCCGGCAGGTGTTCGTCCGCCGCGTCCTCACCGGCCCGTACGAGGACGACCGGTCGCGTCGCCCGGGCAGCCGTGCCGAGCGCGACCGAACCGACCAGGAATCCGGTGAAGCCGCTCAGGCCTCGCGAACCGAGCACGGTCACCTCGGCGTCGGCGGCCTCCTTCAGCAGGGCCGGCACCGCGGGTCCGCGGACCTCCTCGGCGGACACCACGGCCGTGGGCGCGGCGGCACGCGCCCGGTGCAGGGCGTGCCGGGCGGGGTCCGCGGGCCGGCCGGCCGCGCCGTGCCGGGGACGGCTGTCCCCGGCGTGCACCAGGCGCAACGGCCGCTGCCGGCGTGCCGCTTCGCGGGCCGCCCACTCGGCGGCGGCCAGACTCTCCTCGGATCCGTCCACTCCTGCGACGACGGGTGGCAACATGGCGGGCACCTCCAGCTTCCGGTCCGGTTCAGCGTCCCGCCCGCTCCGGGGCGCCGGCAGGGGCCGCCAGGTCCCGTGCACGGCCCGACCGGCCCACCCCGTGCGACCGCGAGGGCCACTCGGCCCGCCCGGGTGCCCGGACAGCCCCTGGCCGGGCACCTGCGCCCGGGCCAGCCTGCGTTCCAGGCCCCGGAAGGAGTGCACGATGACCGACATCCAGCAAGCGCCCGTCCACGCCCTGCTGGCGGACGGCACCACGGTCCGGATCCGGCGGGCGGATTCCGGGGACCGCGACGCGCTGCTGCGGCTGTACCAGGAGATGTCACCGGAGAACCTGCGGATGCGCTTCTTCGCGGTGAGCGAGCTCTCCGCGCGGCAGGCGGCCGGCCGCACGGCAGGCTGCGCCGCGAGGGAGGACTGCTGTGCGCTGGTGGCGGAGCACGACGGCCGCCTGGTGGGCCTGGCCGAGTACGAGCGGGCGCCGGACTCGGCTCCGGCCGAGGTGGCGCTGGCGGTCGCCGACGACTGGCACCGCCGCGGGGTGGCCACGCTGCTGCTGGAGCATCTCGCGGACGCGGCGCGCACCGCGGGCGTGACCGCGTTCACCGCGGACGCCCTGGCCGAGAACACCGAGGTGCTGAAGGTCTTTCACGACCTGGGCCTGCGGGTGACCCGCCGCTTCGACGGCCCCGAGGTGCACTGCACGGTCGAACTCACCGAGGACGAGCCGTATCTGACCGCGGTGGAGACCCGGGGCCGGCTCGCCGACCTCGTCAGTCTGCGCCCGCTGCTGCGTCCGCGGTCGGTCGCCGTGGTCGGGGCCGGCCGCCGGCCGGGCTCGGTCGGCCGGGCGATCCTGCGGAACATCTGCGCAGGCCCGTACACCGGGCGGGTGTTCGCCGTGCACCCGGAGGCGGCCGTCGTCTGCGGGGTGCACGCCCACCCGTCGCTGGACGCGCTGCCGCAGGTGCCGGAGCTGGTGGTCGTCGCCGTGCCGGCGGCGGCCGTGCCCGGAGTCGCCGAGGAGTGCGGACGGCTGGGTGTGGGGGCGCTGCTGGTGGTCACCGCCGGTCTGGATCCCGACCGGTCCGGCCTGCTGCTCGGCGCGTGCCGCCGCTACGGCATGCGCCTGGTGGGGCCCAACTGCCTGGGTCTGGCCGACACCGAGGAGGGCGTGGGGCTGAACGCCACCTTCGCGGCCGGGCGGCCCGGTGCGGGCACGGCGGGGGTCGCCGTGCAGTCCGGCGGGGTCGGCATCGCCCTGCTGGACGGGCTGGCCCGGCTCGGCATCGGGGTGTCGTCGTTCGTCTCGCTCGGCGACAAGTACGACGTCAGCGGCAACGACCTGCTGCAGTGGTGGGAGGGCGACGGGCGCACCGACCTCGCGCTGCTGCACCTGGAGTCCTTCGGCAACCCGCGGGCGTTCTCCCGTACCGCGCGCCGGGTGGCCCGCAGGATGCCGGTGCTGACCGTGGACGCGGGCCGTTCGGAGGCGGGCCGGCGCGCCGCCGCCTCGCACACGGCGGCCGCGGCCACTCCGACCATGACGCGGCAGGCGCTGTTCGCCCAGGCCGGGATCACCGCGACCCGCGGCATCGGTGAACTGCTGGACGCCGCGGCCCTGATGCGGTCCGGGCCGCTGCCCTCGGGCACCAGGGTCGCGGTCGTCGCGAACGCGGGCGGGGCCGGTGTGCTGGCCGCCGACGCCTGTGTGGAGGCGGGTCTGGTGGTGCCGCGGCTCGGTCAGGAGCTGGTGGACGAGCTGCTCGCGCTGCTGCCGCCGGGCGCGAGCGCCGGCAACCCGGTGGACACCACCGCCGCGGTCGGCGAGGAGGCGCTGCGCGGCTGTGTGGAGCGCCTGGCCGGGCACGGCGGAGTGGACGCCGTACTGGTGGTGCTGGTGCCGACAGCCGTCGCCGCCGCGACCGGCGAGGACCCGGTGAGGGCCGTGACCGGGGCGTCCGGCGGGCTGTCGCGGCCGGTCGTGGCGGTGCTGCCCGCGCAGGGGGACCGGGTACGGCTGCTGCCCGCGCGGGACGGTGCCCGGCTGCCCGCCTACTGCGACGCCCAGGACGCCGCCCGTGCCCTCGCCCACGCCGCCGACCGGGCGGCCTGGCTCGGCCGTCCGCCGGGCGGCGTGCCGGTCCTGGAGGACATCGACACGGCGCGGGCGCGCACGGTCGTCGCCGAGTTCCTCGCCCGCAACCCCGAGGGCGGTCGGCCCGACCCGCAGACCACCGCTGCGCTGGCCGGCTGCTACGGCATCCCGCTGAGCCCCTGGGCGTGGGCCCGCGACGAGGACGAGGCGGTGGCCGCCGCGCAGCGGCTCGCCGGGCCGGACGGGCGCGTGGTGATGAAGGCGCACTGGCCGGGGATCGTGCACAAGAGCGAGCACCACGCCGTCCATCTCGACCTGCAGAACACCTCCCAGGTGCGGGCCGCCCACCGGGACCTGGTCACCCGGTTCGGCGACACCCTCACCGGGGTGGTGATCCAGCCCCTCGCCGAACGCGGCACGGAACTCTTCGCGGGGCTGGTGCAGGACGAGGTGTTCGGACCGCTGATCGTCTTCGGCCTCGGCGGCACCGCCACCGAGCTGCTCGCCGACCACGCCGGGCGGCTCGCCCCGCTCACCGACCGCGACGTCCACGAGCTGATCACCGCGCCGCGCTGCTCGCCGCTGCTGTTCGGCTACGCGGGCGGCCCGGCTGCGGACGTGGCGGCACTGGAACAGCTGCTGCACCGTCTGTCCCGGATGGCCTGCGACCTGCCCCAGCTGGCGGAGGCCGACCTCAACCCGGTGCTGTCCGGGCCGCACGGCGTCACCACGCTCGACCTGCGGATGCGGCTGGTGCCGCGGCAGCCCCAGGACCCGTACCTGCGCCGGCTGCGCTGACCCGCGGCTCCCGTGCCGTCCGCCGTTCCCCCCGCCCGTGCCGTCCGCCGTTCCTCCGCCGCCGTCCGCCGCCTCCCCCGCCGCCATCCCCCGCCGCCGTCCGCCGCCGCCCCTGCCGCCGTCCGCCCGCCTGCCGGTCCCGCGCCGGAGCCCCGGCGCGTTCCCCGGGCTCCGGCGCCGCCTGGGCCGAACGTCCCCCCGGGCGGGCCCGGGCGGCCCGTGGCCGCCGGGCGCCCCGGCGCCCAGGGTGGAAGGAGCAGGCGGACCTGCCCCTGCGGCGCTCCCGAAGGAGGACCGACGGCAGCACCGGCGTCCGGCACACGTCCCGCGCCCCGCACGTCCCGGATCCGACCGCCGCGCCGCGTCCCGCGGTGCGGCGCGCACCGAGGAGGAGACCATGTACGCCACCCCGCGCATCGTCAGCGACGTCATGACGCACACCGTCGTGGCGGTGGGCCGCGACGCCCCGTTCAAGGACGTCGTCAAGCTGATGGAGCAGTGGAAGGTCAGCGCCCTGCCGGTGCTGGAGGGCGAGGGACGGGTCGTGGGCGTCGTCTCCGAGGCCGATCTGCTGCCCAAGGAGGAGTTCCGCGACAGCGACCCCGACCGGTTCACACGGCAGCGCCGCCTGACGGACCTGGCGAAGGCGGGGGCGGTCGCGGCCGGGGAGCTGATGAGCACGCCGGCCGTCACCGTGCACCCCGACGCGACGCTCGCCCAGGCCGCGCGCATCATGGCGCAGCGCAAGGTGAAGCGCCTCCCGGTGGTCAGCGCCGAAGGGATGCTGGAGGGGCTGGTCAGCCGCTCCGACCTGCTGAAGGTGTTCCTGCGCTCGGACGAGGAGATCGCCGACGAGGTGCGCCGGGAGGTCGTCTCGCACGTGTTCCCGGCCCCGCCGGAGCCGATCCAGGTGGAGGTGGCCGACGGCGTCGTCACCCTGACCGGCCGGATCCACGACACCGCCATGGTGCCGGTGGCGGCGCGTCTGGTGCGGGCCGTGGAGGGCGTCGTCGACGTCGAGTGTGACCTGGTCGGTGCCGGAGTCACCGAGCGGGCGCCGGACGGCGGTCTGCGCTGAACGCCCCGGGCGGGCGGGGACGTCCCGCACATACCGAGGTGCCGACCGCCGCCCCGGCCGGGCCGCCGCGCCGCCCGGCGCCCAGGTGCCCGGGCGGGCGACGGCGTCTCCGCCCCCACCGCCACCGCCCCCACCGCCACCCCCACCGCCCCTGCCCCGGTACCGCTGCCGTCCCGGGGTTCCGGCCTCTCCGCCGCAGTGCACGCCGCGGCCGCCGTCGCCCACGTCGCCGTACGGCTGACCGCGGTGCGGCGGCGCAAGGCGTCCTCCGGGCCGTTCGGGACGCCGGCCACCGCCTCCTGCCGGCCGGGGACGCCGTCGCACAGCGCACAGCGCGCACGACACCGCCGGGCGGTACGGGCTCCGGCGGCCTGCGCTACGTCCGCCCGGGGGCGTCGCGGGTGCGCTCCAGCCACTCCACGTAGGCGGGCGCCTCCCGGGCCACGGACCAGTAGGCGTCCTCCAAGTACGGGTAGAACTCCTCCAGTTCGGCCTCCGTACGAGCGGCCAGCAGCAGCCGCACACCGAGTGGATCGCCTGCCAGCGGGCGGATCGCGAGGTCCGGGCGGGGATGCGCGGTGGGCTGGCTGACCGTGACCACCTCGCCGATCGCGGCCAGTGAGTACGCGGTCAGGTAGTCACCGTGCAGGAGCTCCGGACGCAGCCCGGCGGCCCGCAGGACCCGGCACACGCCGTCCCACTCGCCGTCGACCGTGGAGTCGACCATCCAGCGGTCCTCGGCCAGGTCTGCGAGCCGCACCTGCTGCCGGGACGCCGCTGGGTGGTCCGCGGCCAGCGTCACGAACTGCGGCTCCCGCTCCAGCAGTACGCGCACCCGCAGGCCCTGCGGAATCCGCAGCGGGCTGCCCTCGACCTCGTGCACGAAGGCCATGTCGAGCCGCCCCGCGGCGACCATCGCCAGCAGGGAGTTCGCTGACACGTTCACCTGCAGCGTCGGCTCGATCCGCCGGGTCCCCGCCCGCAGCCGGCGCAGCCAGCCCGGGATGGCCCGGCTCGCGGTGGCGCCGATCCGCAGGTGGAATCCTCCGGCGGCGCGGGCGGCCTCGACCCGGGCCTCCGTGACGATGTCCGCGAACTCCGCGACCAGCGGCCTCGCCCGGCTGAGCACGACCAGGCCCAGCGGGGTCGGCCGGCAGCCGGACCGGGCACGCTGGAACAGCTGGCCGCCGAGGGCGTTCTCGATACGCCGCAACTGCGTGCTGAGCGAGGGCTGCGCCATGCCGAGGTTCCGAGCCGCCTTGCGCAGACTTCCCGTGTCGGCGATGGCACACAGGACGCGAAGGTGCCTGACCTCAAGCTCCATGAGCGGAGCGTAGGGGGCTCCGGGGCAGCACACCAGATGTTCAAGGTCCAACAAAGGCGGACGAGTCGGCCGGCGATAGCACGGCGCCATCCCCCGATGCCATCTTCGGCCGCGCGGCAGGCCTGTCCGACACTCGCAGCCAACCGATCGTTCCACCCCACAGAACGACAAGGAGCCCCCCATGCCGCGCTCTTCCCAGAGTACCGGTGCGCAGAGGTCCCCGAGACTTCTGGCCCTGGCGCTCGGCCTCGGTCTGGCGTCCGCCGCACTCGGCACGGCCACCCCGGCAAGTGCCCAGACTCCCGCCGTCGAGGCCTCCCGCGCCGCTGTCGCCGGCTACACCGCCTCGGCCGGGGAGGCCGCCGACAAGGCGTTCTTCGAGGCCGTGGTGAAGTCGGTCGCCGAGCGCAAGGCCGCTCAGTCCGGCGCGCAGTCCGTGACCGTGTACTACAACGCCACCCGCGCGCCGAGCTTCCGGACCCAGATAGCGAGCTCCACCTCCATATGGAACAGCTCGGTGTCGAACGTCAAGCTCCAGGCGACCTCGGGCGCAGCCGACTTCGCCTACTACGAGGGCAACGACTCCCGCGGGTCGTACGCCTCCACCGACGGTCACGGTCGCGGGTACATCTTCCTGGACTACGCGCAGAACCGGCGGTACGACTCGATCCGGGTCACCGCCCACGAGACCGGCCACGTGCTCGGGCTGCCGGACCACTACAGCGGCCCGTGCAGCGAACTGATGTCGGGCGGCGGGCCCGGCCCGTCCTGCACCAACCGGTACCCGAACTACACCGAGCGCGCCCGCGTCAACCAGCTGTGGGCCTACGGTCTGGCCCAGGCGGTCGCGAAGGTGGCCGCAACCCGCTGAGCCGCAGCGGCGGTTCGGGGCGTCCCGGCCCGACGCCCGCGGCCGGCGACGCAGCCGGGACGGGACGGTCCCCACAGCCGGCCGGGTCCCGGTGGCACGGGCCGCGGCGCCGCGCCGCGGCCCGTGCCGTCGTGGGCGCCGTCGCGTTCCCGCCCGTGCTCCGCACCGCAGTCCGTGCCGCCGTCCGGGAGCCGGGCGGCGGTACGCGCGTGCCTCCGGGCCGGCCGGGCCCGCGGGCTCAGGCGGCGGACGCCAGATGGCCGCGCATGCCGAACCGGGCGCAGAGCGCGGCCACCGCACCGACCACGCCGCACAGCAGCCAGGTGCCGTCGCCGAACGCGCCCCACGCCAGCACGCCGAGGGTGGGGCCCAGAGCCATGCCCAGTCCGAACGTGGCCTGGTGGGCGGCGATGTAACGGGCCTTCACCGGGGCCGGGTAGGTGGAGGGGTGGGCGAACATGGTCGGGCCGCTGATCATCACACCGAACACGATCACGGCCGTACTGAGGATGATCAGGGCGGCGGCGTCCATGAAGTAGCCGGCCGTGCCCAGCGCCATCAGGGCGGTGCCGGCCGCACCGGCGAGGTAGGGGCGCCAGCGCCTGACGTAGGTGGTGAGCTTCAGCTCGCACAGGATCAGGATCACCGAGGCCGAGGTGAGGACCGCACTGTACAGACCGGCGGGCTGGCCGTTGTCGGTGATCTTCAGAGGCAGCGCGACCATGCTCTGCACGTAGATCAGCGAGCCGAACAGCACCGAGGCCAGGAAGAGCAGGTACTTGGTGTCGCCGAGCAGGACGGCGTAGGCGGAACGCTTCGGGACGGCGGGCTCGGCAGGCGGCCCGGCGGGCCCGGCGGGCCCGGCGGGCTGGGAGTCGTCCGACGCGGCCGTCCGGGGACCTTCGGCGGGCAGGTTCGGCAGCAGGGCGAACGAGACCACCGCGTAGAGAAGCGCGGTGAACGCGTCGAGCCAGAACAGCAGGTTCCAGTTCACCAGGATCAGGCCGGCCGCGATCAGCGGGCTGACGGCCGCACCCACGTTCATCGCGATGCGCATCATCGAGAAGGCCATCACCCGGTGCTCGGCCGGCATCAGCTCGCTCAGCATCAGCGCCGCGGCCGGCCGGTAGGCCTGCGTGGCCAGGCCCGCCGCGATGACCGCGACCAGCAGCAGCGGGAAGTGCCCGGGTCTGCTCAACCACGGGATGAGGGTGAGGATCAGCGCCGACGTCGTCATCGCCGTACCGATGGTGGCGCGCGGGCCGACGCGGTGGATCATCTCGCCGCCGAGCAGGGTGCCGAGCACCGCGCCCACGCTGTACGCGGTGAGCGCGAAACCGGCGTGACCGAGGGTCATCCCGCGTGCCGTCAGGTACAGCACAAGGAAGGTCTGTACGAAGGCACCCATCTGGTTGACGAGTACGCCGCCCAGCAGGTACCGCACCGAGACCGGCGTCGCGCGCAGCACGGCGAAGACACCCGTGGCGCTCTCTGTTTTCCGTTCTGCCTGCGTCACACTCACTGCTGTCGTCCTCGATTCGTGGTCTCCCGGACCGGCGGTGCGTCCGGTGGGCTGCCGATGACACAGCGCGGAGCGCCGTTCCGGGCACCCCGCGCTGTCGTACGTGCCATTGCAGTCAAACCGGCGATTGATTGACACCTTTGGGCCCGATCGGCAATCAATCAGGTCAACGGCCGGGCGGGGGGTCCGGCGGCCGCCGGGGACCGCGCCGACCGGGCCCGCCGGCCGGCCGGGGGCGTCGTCCTCGGGCCGGGCGTACCGCAACGGCGGTGTGCCGTCGCCGCCCGCGACACCGTGCAGGGGCCGCCGTCGGCGTTCTGCGCGCTGACGACCGGGCAGGAGCCGGGCGGGAGCCGGCCCGCGCGCCGGGGGCAAGGGCCTCGCGCCGGGGCCGGGGCCTCGCGCCGGGGCCTCGCGCCGGGGCCGGGGGCCGGGGCAGGGCGGGGCGGGCGGAGCCGGACCGGGGGCGGCCTGAACGAAAGCGTTCGATCGCATTTCACATTGAAGAATCGTTAATTCGATCATCCCGCTTTCGCGTTCTCCGGCGCTCCTTGCAAACTCCAACAGATACGCCTGTATTGAAGTACTCTCACTGGCCCTGAAGGGGGTTTCGTCGCCTCAGGTGTTGTCACACACCACTCGTGCCGGCGGCGCCGCACCGTCGAAAGCCTTGTCCTTTTCAGCAGGGGGGAGTGAAGGGGACATGTCGAGCCTGCGCGTCGGCGACCCGTCGCGACTCGGGGAGTTCACCATGCTGGCCAGGCTGGGGGCCGGAGGCATGGCCACCGTCTACCTGGCGAGCACCACCCGGCCGGGCAGCCGGGGGCCGGTACTGGCCGTCGTGAAGGTCCTGCACCGCGACATGTGGTCGGACGAGTACCTGCTGCGCCTGTTCCGCCGGGAGATCGAGGCACTCCGCGAGATGGGGGCGGAAGGCACCCTGCGGCTCATCGACTGCGACCCGGACGGCAGACCACCCTGGTTCGCCACCGAGTACGTGGCCAGCATGGACCTGCGCAAGCTGGTCGCCCAGCACGGTGCGCTCGGCCCCGAGCGGGTGCTGCGTCTGGCCGCCGAACTGGCCCCCACGCTGGTCGTCCTGCAGACGCGCCGCATCGTGCACCGGGACCTCAAGCCGTCCAACATCCTGGTCCTCGACGAGGCGGACGGCTCCCTGCGGCTCATCGACTTCGGCGTCGCCCGCCGGCTCGACCGGACCCGCACCTGGCCGACCATGCGGGTGGGCACCGAGGCGTTCATGGCGCCGGAGCAGATCCACGGCGAGGCGGGCCACCCCAGCGACATCTTCGCCCTCGGTATGACGCTCGCCTACGCCGCCACCGGCACCGAACTCCACCGCAGCGACCTCAGCGAGGCCATGGCGGGCCGCCCGCCGAGGTTCCCCGCCGACACCTTCGACAGCCTGGACCGTTCCCTGCGCGACCTCGTACTGGAGTGCACCCGGCCGGACCCCGCGGACCGGATCACCGCGCAGGAACTCCTGGGCAGGCTGGCCGACCGGGGGGTGCGTCCGCGCAGGGCCCGGAGGCGGGACGCGGTCAGCTGGCTGACCGACACCGCCCGCACCGGAGTGCTCAAGCACGCGCAGCACGCCAGGGCGTTCGTGCCCGGGCAGGGAAACGGGCACGCCGTGCGGACCCGCCCGTTCACCTCCACCGACGCACCGTACGTCAGGTGGACCCACCGGCTCGGCGGGCGGGCCCATTTCACGTCCCCGGTCGACGCCACCGTGGGCATCGCCGTCTGCTCCCTGGACGGCACCGTCCTGCTGCTGGACGCGGTCGACGGCCACGTCCTGTGGAAGCGCGACCTCGCGGCACGCATCGAGCACACCCCCGCTTCGGACCGCGGCACGCTCTACGTCTCCTGCTCCGACCGCACCCTGCTGGCGCTGGACACCGCAGACGGCTCCACCCGGTGGCAGTACCCCGCAGGCGACAGCTGCCTGTTCGCGCCGGCCGTGCGGGACGGCCGGGTGCTCGTGGGGGCACGGGACGGGGCCGTGCACTGCCTCGACGCCCGTACCGGCGGGCCGCACTGGGTCGACGGCGGCGGCGACGGCCCGGTCTTCGACCCGCCCACCGTGACGGCGGACCGCGTCCATGTGTCGGGCTGGCAGGGCAGGCTCCGGTCCCTGATGCTCCACGACGGCTCCGACACGATCCGGCTGCCGCAGCTGCAGGACGTCGTGGGCGCGCCCGCCGAACACGCCGGGACGCTGTACCTGGCCAGCCGCACCGGCACCCTGTGCGCGGTCGACGCCCGCACCGGGAGGGAGCGGTGGCGGACCGTCGGCCGGGCCGCCGCCTCCACCGGGCCCGCCGTCGCCCAGGGCATGCTCTGCGTGGGTACCGCCGGCGGCACCGTGTGGGCGCACGAGGCCCACACCGGGGTCCCTCGGTGGCACTTCACCACGGGCGGCCGTCTCCGCTGCGTCCCCGTGCACGACAACGGCACCGTGTACGTCGGCTCCGACGCCGCACTGACCGCGATCGACGCCCTGAGCGGGGGTGTGCGGTGGACGCACCCGGTCGGGGCGGCCCTGCACGCACCGCCGCTCATCACGCGCGGGGCCGCGTACGTCGGCACGTGGAACTGCACCGTGCAGGCCCTCAGCCTCCCGGCACCCGCCGCTCCATGAACGGCCCGTCGAGGAGCGACCGGGGAAGACGCCCAGGGGCGCCGGGGGCGTCCGGAGCGCTGAGCCGGCCAGGACGTTCGACAGCCGCACGGAGGTGCCGGACATGAGAACGCTCGGGGAGTTCCGTCTCCTTCACCCGCTGGGCAGCGGAGTGCTGGGCCGCACGCACCTCGCGGCCGGCCGGGACGGCACGTACCACGCGGTGAAGGAGCTGCACGCCGGCTGGGGGCCGCCCGCGGTGACGGGACGGCTGGTGGAGAGGTTCCTGCTCGGCCACGAGGAGGCCCGCACCGGGCAGGACGAGGCCTGGGCCCGCCATGTCCCGCCCAGCGCCGGCGGATACGACGTCGAGGCCGGACGGGCCTGGGTGGCCACCCCCTGGCTGGGCGACACCGAGAACGAGGAGGGACGCGGGACGGGAACCGTCTCCCTGGCCGCCGCCGTGGCCACCCGGCCGCTGCGGGCCGAGGCGGCGCTCCATCTGGTCTGGCAGCTCGCCGGGCTGGCCAGGCGCCTGCACCGGCGGGGGCTCTCGCTGGCCGGTCTCACACCGTCCAACCTGTTCCTGACGCCTCACGGAGCGGTCGTCGTGGACGTGCACCTGGCCCTCGTGCTGCGCGAGCTCCTGCACCCGTCCGGCGATCCGTCGGGCCCCGTCCCCCGTCCCTTTTTCCTGTGGGCCGACGCGAGCTGGCTGGCTCCGGAACTCCGCCGGTACGGCGGGGTGATCCGGGAGTCCAGCAGCATCCACGCCGTCGGTGCCGTCGCCGCGTACGCCTGCACCGGCCTGGCCCCGCTGCCGGCCACCGATCTCATCGACGCCCTGACCCAGCGCAGGGCCGCCCGCCGGGACGCCGAGGCCGCCCTGGCCCGCTGGGCGGCCCACCACGGCAACGCGGGCGACAGGCTCCGCAGGGCGGTCGGGCGTGCACTGCGCAGGCGGCCCTGGACCCGCCCCGGAGCCGGGCGGCTGAAGCGGATCACCGTACCGCCGCTGTGGGCCAACCACCGGCTGCCTCTCTACCGCGACGCCTGGGGCGAGTACGTGCAGGCGGTCCTGCGGGAGAACGGTGCGGCCCGGCAGCGCTCCCGCGTCGGCTCCGGTCCCGGCAGCCGCGCACTGCCCTCGGCCGCCCCGCCCGTGCCGGGCCGGGACACGCCCCGGCCCGACCGGGCGCCGGGGCTCCCGGCGGACGCGGTGCCTGCCGGGCAGCCACCGCTCCCGTCGCCGTCACCGGCATCCACTCCCCCGCCCGCACCGGCGCCGGCCTCCGCACGCACACCGGCGCCGACACCCGCACCGGCGCCCGCTCCGGCGCCGACGGCCGCAGTGCCCTGCGACCGGGACGCGACAGCGGACGCGCCGGACGGAACGTCCGCGGCCGCCACCGCCGGTCCGCCCGCGGCCGCGGCGGGATCCGGCCCGGGCTCCGCCGCTGTTCCCCTTCGGACGCCCGTTGCCGTCTCCGCCGGGGCTTCCACGGACGACCCTCGGGCGCTGCCGGCCGGCGGCACACGCACACCCCCGCCGTTCCCCGCGGCGCGAGGCGGCGGGCCCGGCGACCGCACCGGCACCGGCGCGGCCCCGCAGCCTCGCTGGCGGCGGGACTTCGGCGGCCCGCTGCTGTGCCCGCCCCTGTTCAGCGACGGCCGGCTGGTGGTGACGTACGGGAACAAGGCGTACCTGTACGACGCGGGCACCGGCGAACACCACCGCACCCTCGCCCTGCCCGGCACCGCCGAGTCGACGCCCGTCCCGTGGGACGGCCGGCTGTGGTGGGCCCTGCGGGACGGCCTGCTGCACGGCGACGACCTGATCGGCACCGCCGGCCCGGAGACCCCTCTGACGCTCGACGGCGACCCCGGCCGGCACTCCCCCGTCGTGGTCGACGACCTGCTGGTGGCAGGAACCACGCATGGTCTGTTCCGGTTCCGGCGCCCCCGGCCGCCGGACGCCGCCACCGGGCAGCGCGTCCTCCCGCTCGACGAACCCGTGGTGTCCCCCCTCGCGTCCGACGGCGTCCGCGTCTGGGTCCCCACCGAACGCAGCGGCCTGCTCGCGGTGCAGCCCGCCACCGGTGAGCACCGCGGCCCGCACCAGGTGTGGGACGCCTCCGGCTGCGCCGCGACCGTCACCGAGGACGGCGCGTACACCGGTGACGCGGCCGGCACCGTCCACGAACTCGGCTCCGCGGGCACCGAGCACCGCCGCTGGGACGCCTCACCCCATCCGATCACCGCAGCTCCCGTCGTCCACGGCGACCTGCTGCTGGTCACCGACCGCGCCGGCACGGTCGCGGCCCAGTCGCTGACGCACTGGACACAGCAGTGGCGCACTCCCACCGACGGGGACGGGCGCAGCCCGGTGACGGTGTTCGACGGCGTGGTCCACGTCTGCGGCGAGCGAAGCGTACGGCGACTGGACGCGCGGACCGGACAGGAGCTCAGACCGCTGACTCCGGACGGCGCGAGCCCTCTGTACGTGACCGCCACCCCGGGCGGGCTCCACGTCGGCTTCCTCGACGGACGCCTGGTCACCTGGAGCAGGCCCGGCTGAGCCGGTCTCCGAGCAGCAGCCCACCCATCTGAGCAGAAGGGAACCACCGCCGTGTACGACGCAGAGATCAGCCGGGCCAATCCGGCCTGCATCGTGTTCCTGATCGACCAGTCCGCTTCCATGCGCGCTGCCATGCCGAGCACCACCCAGTCCAAGCAGATGGCCGTGGCCGACGCCATCAACGGCATGCTCCGGGAGCTGATCATCCGATGCGGCCGGGGCATCGACGAGATCTGGGACTTCTTCCACGTCTGCGTCATCGGCTACGGCGCCTCGGTCGGCCCCGTGCTCGGCGGACCGCTCAGCGGCCAGGACGTGGTGTCCGCCAGCGCCCTCGCCCAGGGCAGGATCCGCACCGAGCGGCTGACCCGCACCGAGATCCTCCCCGACGGCACACAGACCACACATGTGGCGGAGCTGCCGATCTGGCTGGAGGCCGCGGCGTCCGGCAGGACGCCGATGTGCGCGGCCCTGGACCACGCCGCCAAGGTCCTGAACCGCTGGGTGGCCGAACATCCCGGCAGCTTCCCTCCCATCGTCCTGAACCTCACCGACGGCGAGTCGACGGACGGCGACCCGGCCGGCCCCGCCCAGCAGCTCCGCTCCATCGGCACCGACGACGGCAGCACCCTGCTGTTCAACCTGCACATCTCGTCGGACATCGCGACGCCGACGTACTATCCGAGCACCGCCGCGGGACTGCCCCCGATGGGCGCCAAACTGTTCTCCGTCTCGGACGTCCTGCCCCCCGACATGCGGGAGACGGCCAAGGACCTCGGCCTGAAGGTGGAGGCGGGGGCGCGCGGATTCGTCTTCAACGCCAGCATGCAGTCCGTCATGCTCTTCCTGAACGTCGGCACACCCGCGTGATCACCAGCCGGAGTCTGCTGCAGGCACCCAAGTCGGACCTGGGAGCGACCCGGATCGAGGACGCGGCCCGCATCGTGCTGCCCGCGCCGGCGGCCAGGGGGGAGGCCCGGCTGGTCGTGGCCGACGGCAGCAGCGGCTCGGCAGGCAGCGGCTGGTGGGCCGGTCAGCTGGCGTGCGAGTTGTGCGCGGCGCCGGGCCGGGCGTTCTGCAGCGGCCGGGCGTTCACGGACGTCGCCGTGGACGCGGGCCTGCGCTGGCCCGGCCACCGGCGGGCCCTGCTCGCCCGGGCCTCCTCGGCCGGCCACCGGACGTGGCTCGCACACCACCGCATCAACAGCTCTCCCGCCTCGACCCTTCTGGGCCTGCGGCTGCTGCCCGAGCCGGCCGGGCACGACACGCCCGGCGGCCTGGAGCACCCGGCGCAGGAGGCCCGAGGGGACCGACAGGACCGACAGGACCGGCAGGACCGGCAGGACCGGCAGACACAGGGCGCGTGGCAGGCGGTCTCGGTCGGCGACTCGTGCATGTTCCAGGTCCGCTCCGACCGGGTGGTGGAGTCGGTGGCCGTCAGGACCCGTGTGCCGCAGGTGATCCGGGCGGGCAGCGCGCGCGACTCCCCCAAACCACGGCTCGTGGCGGGCCGTTGGTACGCGGACGACGTGTTCTACCTGATGACCGACGCCCTCGCCCGCTGGTGGCTCCGCCACGCGGACGGCGGGGGCCGGCCCTGGGCCGTGCTGGACTCCGTGTGCGGCACACAGCTCGACTTCATCGCCTGGGTGCAGGCGCAGCGGGCCGGTCGTTCGCTGGAGGACGACGACATCACCCTGCTCAGAGCGGAGTGCGGGACGTGATGATGCCTTCCGGGCAGCGGCCCACACTGTCGGACTACCGGTCCGCGGTGGCCCGGCTGGAGCAGTACAGCCAGGAGCCGCGCCTGAAGCGGTGCCGGCCCCGGCTGGGGGCCGACGGCCAGCCCGGTGTGGACGGCGGCAGTTTCGGGGCGGTGTACCGGGTCGAGGACCCGCAGGACGACCGGGTCTGGGCCCTGAAGTGCTTTGTGCGCGACGAGCCGCACCGCGAGCACCGGTACCGTGCGATCGCCGACTGCCTCCGCGACGCCCGCGGTTCGTGGCGGTCCGAGGTGCACTACCTGCGGAACGGGCTGTGGGTGCAGGGGCGGTGGTGGCCCGTGGTGCTGATGGAGTGGGTGTCCGGTCAGCGGCTCACCGACTGGATCGAGGCCCTCCTGGAACACCGCCGGCCGGAGGCTCGTCGTGAACTGCGGCGGCTGGCACACCGGTTCGCCAGTGCCGTCTACCAGATGCACCGTTCCGGGATCAGCCACGGGGACCTGCAGAGCGGCAACGTCCTGGTGACCGGCGAGACGGCGGTGCGGTTCGTCGACTACGACGCGATGACCGTGCCCGGCTGGTCGCTGCCGCCCCGGCGCGAGGACGGCCACCCCGACTTCCGGCTGCCGCGCGAGGGGGAACGCGGCCCGGACGGGGCGACCGAGGTGCACCACACGGCGGGCGTCCTCGGCACCGGCGGCACCGTGTTCACCTCCCGCGCGTCGGCGGGGAGCCCGTTCCAGGAGCCGGACGCCCTGGTGGCGATGCACCGGGACCGCTTCCCCTCGCACGTCATCCACACCGCCCTGCTGATGCTCAGCCACGACCTGTCCCTGTGGGCGGCCCTGCACCGGCCGGGCGCCGATCACCTTCTGCTGTCCCGCAGGGACTTCCGCGATCCGGCGCAGTCCGGGAACTGGCAGGTGCTGCTGAGGCACCGGACCGACGGCGTACGCGAGCGGGCGCAGCAGCTGCGCGCGCTGCTCGACTGCCCCGCCGACCTTCAGCCGGACCTCGAACCTCAGCCGGAGGTCGCTGCACCGGAGGGTGTGCGGAACATGGCGTGGCTGCCCGTGGCCGGGCCGCGCACCGAGCCGCGGCCGTTCCTGGGCGTCGGCGTCTTCCCGGCGTCCGACGAGCGGCGCGGTCCCGCCCCGGCCGAGGAACCCCGGCCCGCGGCGTCCGCGGGACCTCCGTCCGCCGGACCGGCGGTCCCGGGCGCGGTGGTCGTTCCGGACCCGGCTCCGGCGGATGCGGCTCCGGCGGATGCGTCGCCGACGTGTTCTCCGACGTCTGCGCCGAGGCAGCCGCCGGAGCTGTCGCCGCCCCCCGGGAGGGTCGTCGGGCCGGAGCCGGGGCCGCCGATCGGGCCGGTCCCGGGCCCGGTGGCCGTTCCGGACCCGGCTCCGCCGGTCAGGCCCTCGCCGGCGCCGGAGCCGATGCCCGGGCGGGCCGAACCGCCGCGGGCCGCGCGGCCCTCCGTGCCCGAGCCGCGGCCCGCGTCCGCTCCCGGCGCCCCGGCACCCGCCACCGCACCGCCCCCCGGCACCGCCCCCGGGCCCGCCGCGCCGGCGTCCGGTCGGTTGGCCGGGCCCGCTCCCGTCACCCATGAGCCCGGTGGCCACACCGCGGACCTCTTCGCCGCCCTGCCGCCGCCGGAGCCGGGGAGCCCGCCCGACGGTCCGCGACCGGTCCGGCTCGTCGTGCAGAGCCTGGTGGCGGTCGTGCTGCTGGGTGTCCTGCTCACCCTGATCGTCGTCCTCCTCGTCGTCGTCCGGTGACGGCTCCCGCGCAGCGGCGGCCGACGGCACCCCGCCGGGCGGCGTGCGGACGGCCGGGGCCCGGCCGGCCGGCGCGGTGGGCGGCTCAGGAGTCGCTCCCTTCGTCGACCACGACCACCAGGGCGGTGGCGGACAAGCCGCCGGCCTGCGCGAGGACCGTGTACAGCCCCGGCCGGTCCACCTTCGCCCGCGCCGTCGACGTACCGGGAACCCCTGCGACGGGCTCCGGGAGGAGCCGTGCCGCCACCTCACCGGTCTCCGCCCGCAGCAGCCGGCAGGCGACGGCCGTGTGGTGCGCGCCGGTGACCGTCAGGGACCACTCCCGTCCGGGAGCGACCTCCGACGGCGCGCTGATCCCGAAGGACGGCGCCGGACCGGTGTCCTGGTCCGGTGCCATCCGCCCCGGCAGACGGTCCCTGACGGCGATGGACCCGCGGATCTCCGCGCCCGGCGGGTTCGGGCCGCCGGACGCGGAGGTGAGGATCTCCCGGACCAGGTTGACCACGGTCGTGCTGGAGGGGAGCGAGCCGTGCCGGCCCACGACGGGGAGGTACCGCGCGTGCGGAGGCGGCATCGCGGACCAGGTCGGCACCAGCCCGTCGCCGTCCTCGTCGACCGTCACCGGATGCCCCGCGCCGTCCCGGACGGGGGTGCCGTCGGGGCCCAGTCGCGGCACGTTCCGGAACACCTCGGCGGCGCCGCCGGCCACGGCCACGCTCTGCACGGTGGGCTGCGACGTGCCGACCACGGCGTGCAGGCGGGGCTGCCGTGCGGTGGCCGTACGGCGGCGCGCGGCGAGCGCGGCCTCCGCGAACTCGGCGACGCCGCCGACGGCCGCCACGTCGTCCGGTGTGAGCCGGCGCAGTCCGCCGTCGGCGGTGACCACGCACGGCGCGTCCGGCAGCAGGTCGTAGACGCCCGGCATGGTCCGCACCACGGCGTGCGCGGCGTGCGAGCCGGGGTCCTTCCGGTGTCCGGGCCGCGGGCCGAACAGGCTCAAGGACTGCGGCACGCCCTGGAAGGGGGTGCCGATCGCGACGACGTCCCGGGTCTCGCGGGCCAGCTCCGGGGACTGTGCCAGCGCGCTCTGGGCGACCAGCCCGCCCGTGGAGTGGGCGACGATCACCAGCTTCGGCTCGTCGGCGGGTTCCCGGTAGGCGGAGGCCAGGCGCGCCGGGTGGTACGTCCACCTCCTCAGATGCCGCGCGGCCGCCTCGGCCAGGACACGGGCGTTGCTCTCCGCCGACAGCCGCCAGTCGTACGGGAACTGCAGGACCGCCTCGTCGTGCAGGGTCGCCTCGCCGACGCAGTCGACGAGTGCGCTGTACGGTGACAGGCCGCCCACCAGGGGAACCCAGGCGGGAAGCGACAGGAGTCGGCCGGGGCGCAGCCCCGGCTCTCCCCGGAGCTGGGCCTCGGTCACGGCCAGGCGGTCGACTCCGCGGAAGCGCAGCCCTCTGCCCAGCAGCATGTTGAGGCCGCTCATCCACACGGTCTCGCCGGTCTCCTCGTCCACGAGGGTGCTGCCGGCGAACCCGGGCACGACGACGACGGCGTCGCCCGTGTAGGGGCGGTCCACCTCGTGGCGGAAGGAATGGACCAGGGTCCGGCGCCACGCGTCGAACGCTGCGGGGCGCTCGCCCAGGTAGTCGCCCACGGCGATGCCCCGGCTGACGCTGCTCACGTTCACCGACCCGGGGAAGACCTCGCCGCCGTCGCCGTCGCCCCGCACGGCCGGCCGGGCCGGTCCGACGGGCTCGGCGGACTCGCCGGGCCCGTCGGGGCCGGCCGGCCCCGACGGGCCCCGTGCCTCGTCGGCCGGCACCGGGCGGGGGGTGTTCACGACCTCCCCGGTCAGCGTCCCGAGCAGGGCGTCGTCGGGGCCCTCGGAACCGCCGACACCCAGCGAGGTGGCGGTGTACGAGACCAGCTCCGGCATCTCGTCGCCGATCTCGGCGGCGAGTTCACGGATCAGCAGGGGGTGCCGCCGGCAGGAGCGGGCGTCGAGGCCGTCCACCCGCCGCACGGTGTCCCGGCGCAGTTCGCGCGCCTCCTCCGTGTCCTCGGTGCCGCATCGCCGGTGGATCCGCAGCCGCGCCGCGGACACGGACAGCAGCCGGATCGCCATGCCGTGGCGGCTCCCCACGCGGCGTGCCTGCGCCAGCAGATCCACGGCGTCGCCGAAGCGGCCGAGGTCCTCGCAGGCGCGCGCCCCCAGCAGGGCCAGTTCCACGAACGTGCCGGGGTCCCCGGACTCCGCGGCCAGTTCCAGGGCGCGCTCGACGCGTGCGTAGGCGTCCGCGGGACGGCGCAGGGCGAGTCCCGCCCGCATGCGGAGCAGCACCAGTGCGAGGTTCCGCGCCACCAGGTGCGGCCGCTCGGACAGCACGCGCACCGCCTCGGCGGGCTGGTCGGCCGCCAGCTGGGATCTGCCCAGGCGCAGGGCCTGCCGCTCCCAGGTCTCGTCGTCGGCCTGGCCGCGCAGCGCGGCCGTGGCCGAGTTGCCGAGCTTCTCCGTGAGGTAGACCTGGGCGCACGCGGGCAGTTCGTCCATCGCGCTCTCCAGGCGTGATCCGGCCGCGTCGGTCCAGCGTCCGTCCAGGGTCCGGGTCGGCTGGCCCAGGGCGAGACGGTGGTACAGCTCCTCCGTCCGGCTCTCGACCGGGTCGTCCTCGGCGTCGAGCAGCGCGTAGTAGCGCACGGCTCTGCGGTGGATGCGGTCCACGACCTCGGGCCGGTCACGGCGGACCAGCTCCAGCATCACCCGGCGCACGTCCGCCCGGTGCACCACGGCGTCCCGTCCCGGCATCGGTTCCACCAGCGTGGCCTCGGCGCGCAGTTCGTCGAAGAGCCGCCGGGCCCGGGCCTCGTCGACATGGCCGAGTCCGCACGGCTCGGCCAGCACTTCGCGGATGACGTCGGGGGTGAGGGTGCGGACGACGAGGCCGGGGCTGGCGATGGCGCGCAGGTCCGGATCGTCGAGGTGGTCCAGGATCCGCAGGTAGAGGACTCCCTGCACCCTCTCGGCGTTGAGGGCGAGCCGGAGCTCGTTGCGCAGCCGGGGATCGTCGAGGACGTGGATCCCCCTCCGCCGTACGGCCGCGGCGGCGATCTTCAGTTCGAGCGGACTGGTTCCGACGGTGCTCATGATGTCGGCCAGCTCCCGGCGGCGTTCGGCACCCGGAGCGGCCGCGGTGTCGCCGGCCTCGTCGGTCAGTTCGCGCTGCAGGAAGGACAGGGCGGTGTCGTGGTCGAGTCCGTCCAGTCGCAGGCTCTCGAAGGCGGCGGACTCCACCGGTGCCCGGCCGGCCGCGAGGACCCGCAGCCCCGGGTGCGCCTGGTGCAGGCGGGTGAGGAGGTCCAGCAGGCGTTCCACGGCGACGGGGCCGGTGCGCTGCACCTGCTCGAAGGCGTCCAGGGCGAGCAGCCACGGCCGGGTGGTGCCTCCGGTGACGGATGTGACGAGTGCCGCGAACGCGTCGATGAGCGTCAGTTCGTCGCGCCGGTGGGCGGCCCGGGGGCCCAGACGTCCCTCCTCGGAGCGGGTGAGCCGGTCGGCGGTGAGCGTGTGGGACAGCTCCCGTTCCAGGTCCGCGGTGCGGGCGGCGAGGCGGGGGTGGAGCAGGCCGAGCTGGCGTACCGCCTCGGCCACGAGGGTCAGGGGGCGTTCCGCGACGAGGTCGTGCCGGTCGAAGGTGAGATACAGGCAGGGCATGGCGGCGGGCGGCGGGGCCGGCTGCGGCGTCCCCTGGCGGAGGGCGTCCTCGTGTGTGGCGCCCGACCGGGTGGGGCCGTCGGTGCGGTCCAGCACGAAGCGGGCGACGAGGGTGGACTTGCCGACGCCGCCGGGTCCGTGCACGAACACCCGGGCTGCACCGCTGCGCCGCGGTGCGGGCGGGCCGCCGTACGGCCCGTCGTCGAGGCGGGCGCTGAGCCAGGACAGCTCCCGGGTGCGCCCGGCGAACCGGGGGCCCGCGAGGGCGTGCAGGGGTTGCAGCAGGCGGGCGCGGCCCAGCGCCCGCTCGATCTCCTCGCGGTGCGGCAGGGCGACGCCGTCCCGGGCGAGTGCGTCCCGGGCCCGCGGGGCGTCCCGGAACCAGCCGACCACGCTCAGCGCGGTGTACAGCTCGTCGAAGCTCTGCTCGCCGAGCGGCGCCAGGTCGCGCCGCAGGAGCCGTACGGCCCAGGCGCACGCCGGGTCCTCGGTGCCGCCGGGTGCGGACTCGGCGGCCGCGAGCAGCCGGTCCCGGGTGCGGAGGCCGTCGAGCGTCCGGGCCCGGGGCGCGGGGGCCAGGGACCAGCGCCGGCCGTGCGAGGTGGTGGTGCGGGTGCACTCCTCCAGCAGGAAGTCCTGCAGAGCGGCAGCGCGGGTGCCGTCGTCGTCCGCGCGGGCGAGGCCGGCGGCGGCGAAGGAGGACAGCAGGGCGGTCCGCTCCCGCAGGCCGCGGCGGTCGTCCTCGGTGGGCGGCCCGTCGGGGCCGGCCGGCGGGCTAGGCACGTCGGGCACCTCCACAGTCGTACTGCTCGCGGGCCCAGGACGCGGCGGCGCGCTGGAGTCCGTCCGTCATCGGCAGCTCCTCGTCGACGGCGACCGGCGGGCAGCCGCCGAGGCTGCTGAGTTCGCCCGCGAGGTGGTCGGCCTGGTCGGGGTCGAGGGGCCGGCCCGCCTCCTTGGCGACGGCGAGGACGTAGTCGTGCAGGTCCTTGCCGACGAGGGGGCCGAACTCCTCGTGGGAGACGTAGGAGTGGAGATCGTCGGGCAGCCAGCCGTCGTAGGCGAGCAGCACGAGACGGAGCCGGTCCGCCATCTCCTCCTCGACGACGGCGGCGACCAGCCGGGTCAGGGCCCTCAGCGCCGGTTCGGTGAAGCGCACGGCCTGCGAGTCGTCGATCACCAGCCAGTGGCCGGGCTCCGCTCCGCCGGCACCCGCCCGCCGCTCGCTCAGCACGTTCCCGATCTGGTTGACCAGGCTGCGGGCCTGGCTGTCCTCGGAGGTGTTGGGGTCGAGGGTGAGGTTCCAGCCGAACAGTTCCCGCAGGGTGTGCCCGATGTCCGCGACGCGCACCGGGGAGCAGTAGTCGCTCATGCGGATCCGGCGGCGGTCGAGGCCGTGGCTGTCCAGCACGTGGGCGATGAGGTACCAGCTGTGCGTCCTGCCGGAGCGGCGCCCGCCCTGCACGGCCAGCACGCGGTTGCCGTCGCCGTTGACCATGCTGTGCAGGGTGGCGCGGAAGCCGAGCCGGTCGATGAACGCCCGCCGGCGGTTGTTGACCAGGTACGCGGAGCAGGGGTCGGCCTCCTGGGCGGCGGTCCGCTCGGAGAGCAGGTACCCGAAGACGGGGTAGGCCCTGGTGTCGGGGTCCTCCGCGGCCCGCTCGACCAGGGCCCGCAGCAGGCCGGCGGGCGCGGCGGTCTCAAGGGCCTCCGGCCACACGTCCGCCATGCCGCCGTCCCAGTTGATGTCGGCCTCCCGGATGCCGGCGGAGAGGATGAGCCGGCGTGCGCGGTGCTTGGCGCCGTAGACGACGATCAGGTCTCTGAGGAGGGTCCTGGCGCGTTCGTCGTCGAGGTTGAACGTGCGTTCGTCGATCAGCGCGGCCATCGGCTCACACCAGCCGCTTGCGGGTGAGTCCGTCGACGACACGCTCGGTCCGCAGTCCCTCGTTGCGGTACTCGGCCGGTCCGTCGTCCCCGCCGATCCTGCACCAGTTGCGGTGCAGGGCGACCAGTCCCCAGTGCTCGTCGAAGACCGGGGAACCGGACGAGCCCTGCTCCGTGTCGGTCCAGTACTGGACGACGGAGTCGTCGACGTGCCGGACGACGTTGTGGCGCGCGGCGAGCTTCTTCACGCCGCCGTGCGGGTGCTGGATGATGTAGACCCTGTCGTCCACGGCCACCGGCACGTGGTCCGGGAGGGGCACGCACACGGCGTCCCCGGGGAGTTCCGCGGCCGTGCGGACGACCGCCCAGTCCGGCCCGGGCTCGCCGACGGCGGACGCCGGGTCGCAGGGCACCACGTCGTGTTCGCGGATCCGGCCACCGAGGTCCGCCTCGTAACCGAACCAGGCCTCCACGGCCCGGGGCGGCGCACCCGAGCGGTCGTACAGCACATGGTGATTGGTCAGCAGCAGGTCGTCCGCGATGCGGAACGCGGTGCCGTGGTACCGGGCGCCGTCGGCGGCGGTGACGCGCAGCCGGCAGACCGCGCCGGCCAGTTCGGTGCCCCGGCGCAGGAACACCACGTCCTGGAGGGTGCTGGTGCGGAAGATCTGCCGTTCCCGTTCGTCGGGGTCCGTGAAGTACCGGAACTCGGGGGCGTCCCCCGACGGGCGGGGCGCCTCGACCAGCGGGTGTGCGTCGAGGAGTTCGCGCACCCGGTCGGCGACCGCCCGGTCGGGCCCGGAGGTGACGGCGCCCAGCAGGGCCCGCAGCCGCTTCTGGTTGCTCGCCGCCGTGAGGAGGTCGAACCAGACGCTCATCGCGGGCCTGTCGAGGTCGACCCAGCCGGTGTCCACGCCGGCCTCTCTGGCCAGTTGCTCGGTCCGCCCGGAGCGGCTGTAGACGCCTGCGAGCAGGTCGCGCAGCTCGCGAGCGCCGGGCGCGCTCCAGTCGAACGGTACTCGGTCCACGAAGTGGGTCATCGTCATTCGCTCTGTGTCGGTCGGCGGTGAGAGGGCGGGTGGCGAGAAGGCGGGTGGTGAGAAGGCGGGTGGTGAGAGGGCGAGTGGTGAGAGGGCGAGTGGTGAGAGGGCCGGTGGTGAGAGCGCGGGGCGTGGGCCGGTGCCGGCGGTTGCGGCGGGCGGGCCGGGCGGTCGGGGTCAGGACTGCGGCAGGAAGGACCAGTGGTCGCCGTCCGGGTGGGGTGTCCGGGCGAGCCCGAAGCGCTGACCGGGCCGGTGCCCGTGCCGGAACAGCCCGTGCAGATCGGCGAGTACGGTGGCGTGGTTGCCCACGTAGGAGTGGCCGAGGAGGTCGGTCCCCAGCGCCGTGACGTCGATGGTGTCCAGGCCGGGCGCCACGATCACCGAGTCACCGGCCTGCCCGGCCCGGGGGAAGTCCGACAGCCTGCGGGCCGCGGCCAGGGCGCGGTCCCGGTCCGAGACGTACAGCGTGCAGGTGCGGGCCTGCCGTACGGCGGCCGGGAGCAGTTCGCGGAACACGTCGGCGTCGACGTCGGGGGCGGCGAACACGATGTGGCCCAGCCGCCCGCCGTCCGGCGGCGGCGCGGTGGTGCCGAGGCCCGACAGGCCGTCGGTGAGCACCCGGTTGCCCATGCTGTGGGCGATGATGTGGACCTGCCGCACGCCGGTCCGGGTGAGCAGCGTGCGCAGGAAGGTCCGGAAGTACGGGACCGCGCGCCGGGCGGCGTCCCCGTCCGCCGGGTAGTCCAGCACGCCGCCCTTCGAGGCCCAGCTGTAGAGCAGGACCGGGCCGGTGAAGTTGAGGTCGTAGGCGATCTGGGCGGCGCTTCTGGCGGCGTCGGCGAAGGTGACGTGGTAGCCGTGCACGAACACCAGCGCCTCGCGGTCCGTGCCGTGGTCCAGCTGGGTGCGCACCCGCCCGGCGAAGGTGTCCTCGTCGGTGGGCTCGGTGGCGGCGAGCAGCACGTCGCGGGCGGGGTCGGGCCGGAACCGCAGTCGCCACCAGCGGGGTTTGCCCGCGGTGCCGACCGTCCGGTCGTCCGGCACGCCCACCGTGGCCTGCCCGTAGGAGAGTCGACCGCGCCGCGAACCGTAGACGTCCGGGCTGCCGTCGTCGGGGGCGCGGTCGGTGCCGTACAGGACGGGCACCAGCAGCGAGCGCCGCACGGGAGTCCAGTAGTCCGGTGCGGCCGCGGGTCCGAACCGCTCCTGGCCACGGGCCAGCCGGTCGAACTCCGCGTCCAGCCAGGCTCCCAGGGGCGGCCGGGCCTGTAACGCGGCCTCCACGGAGCGTGCCGCGTCCTGGAGCGCGTCGAAGGTCTCGGGGGTCACCGCGGGCCGCTCCGCCGCGGCGGCCTCGCAGGCCCGGTCGAAGGCCCGTAACCCGGCCAGTACGGCGTCCTCGAGGTCCGCGAGATCCTCAAGGCCCGCCCGATTCCAGGGACTGCCGGACCTCCTGGGATCCCCGCCGTCCCCGGGATCCGGCGCGCCGGCACGGTCGACCACTGCCGGCCAGATCGCCGCCACCGCCGGTACCAGCGGCCCCCACTGCTCCACAGCCCCTCCCCCGAAGAGCGCCCGGCGCCTCACTCCCGGACCCGCGCCACTCACGACGCAGCATACGGGGTACGCCCCTGTGGGCAGGGGCGGTTCGCACCGCATGAGACCGTGCGCCGGACGCGCGCCCCCTCGGGCAGCGGGCGGCGCACCGGCCGCGGGTGGCGCGGGTGGCCCGGTCGGGGTGGGCGCTCCGACCGGGCCGTGGTACCGCGGGGCGCGGGGTCAGGCGCAGGTGCCCGCGGGCCGGGAGCGGGTCACCACGCTGCTGACGCCGGTGGTGGCGTCGAGCCACAGCACCCGGGTGCCGGCCCCGGCGACGGGCGTCAGCTGCTCTCCCCGGTTGCAGGAGACCCGCCGCCGGAGCGCCTCACCGCCCGGACGGGCCGGCGAGAACTGCCAGAGCTTGGTCAGGGACTCGTTGCGCAGCACCGTGTCCGGGGGCCTGGCCGCCACGGTCACCGCCTCGGGCGAGGCGGTCAGCGCCACGATGCCGAGGGCCTGCGGGCCGGTCTCGGGGCTGAGGTCGGTGATGTCCGAGCCGTCGAGGCGGGCGCTGCGCAGGGCCGTGGTACCGCTGGTCCAGTCCTCGTCGACCAGCCAGTGGACGCGGTCGCCGCCGATGGCGGTCGGGCCGAGAGCGGTTCCGGGCACGGCCCGCTGCACGACGGTGTCGGCACCGGTGGCCAGGTCCAGGACGCGGGTGCTGTACTCGTACCCGTCCGGGGCCCGCCGGGTCTCCTGGTAGGCGATCCGGCCGCCGGCGAGCGACGGGAAGCTCGTCCGGTGGTGGCGGCCCCCGCCGAGGCGCACCGGCTCGCCCGGGTTGCTCATCCGCAGGTGGACCACGTTGTGCAGACCGGCGCCGTCGCTGTGCTCGAAGACGACGACGTCGCCCTCCACCGCCAGGCCGGAGCCCGCGCTGCGGCCGGACCACAGGGTCCTGACCGGTCCTCCGGACAGTGGCCTGGCCAGGATGTCCACGGACTCCTCGCCGTACGCCTGCCACACCACGGTCCGGCCGTCGGTGGCCGGGTTGACGTGGTAGCGGCCGTCGTTGGGGCTGACCAGCCTGAGACGGCCCCTGCCGTCGGTGCGCCCCGCCCACACCGAGTAGGGTTCGGCGCCGGCCTCGTCGGACCGGGACGCCACCCACCAGGAGCGGCCGGCGCCGAGGGCGGAGTCGGTGGTGTTGACCCGTTCGAGCAGCACGTCGCTGTCGATGCCGAGGGCGCGTTCCCAGCGGGGCACGATGCCGTGCGCGTCGAAGGCGCGCCGGACGTCGCGGAGGTCCTGGCCGCGGATCCCCAGGGCCTTGGCGGCCGCGATCACCGCGGCGCGGCCCTGGGTGAAGCCGTCGAGCGGGGTCAGGTACTCGGTGAGCGCCTTGTAGACGACGGCGTCGGCACGCGTGGGTCCGAGATCCTCCCGCACGTCCCACAGGGCCCCGGAGAAGATGGTGGAGTTCAGGTGCACGCCGCCGTTGTCGGTGCCGAAGCCGACACCGAGGAACGATCCGGCCGTGGTCCGGCCGTCGTTCTGGTCGCGGAACGCGCACGTGCGGGGCGCCTTGGTACGGCACAGCGTCTCGCCCAGGAGCCCGGCGTCGGGGTCGTCCATGGGGGTGCCGTACACGTGTGTCTCGATGGCGTTGCCGAAGTAGTCGGCGATGGCCTCGTTCATGGCGCCCGACTGGCCCGCGTACACCAGGTCGGCGGAGTGGGAGATCACCCCGTGGGTCAGTTCGTGGCCGACGACGTCGAGCGCGGCGGACAGGGGGCGGTGCTCCTCGTCGCCCGTCCCGTAGGCGATCTTCTCTCCGTCCCAGAAGGCGTTGACGTAGGGCTGTCCGAACCAGGTGATGCCGACGAGGGAGTTCACGCTCATCCCGTGCCCGTCCAGGCTGTCGCGGCCGAAGGTGTCGCGGTAGTAGTCGTAGACCTGTCCGGCGGCCCAGTGGGCGTCCACCGCGCCCGAGTCGGTGGCCTCCGCCCCGAACTCGGGGGCCGGCGAGGCGAACTCCCGTATGCCGTCGGGCCACTTGCCGATCACATCGGACGCCCAGGTGCCGCGGGCGTCCCAGGTGGCCAGGGCGCGGCCGGAGCGGCCGGGCCGGGAGCCGTCGCGCAGCACGTAGGCGCCGCGGGCGTCGTCGAGAGTGATGTGCAGGGCGGCGGTTCGTCCGTTCAGGCGGGTCCCGGAGCCCTCGGCCCGCCCTCCGGGCTGCACGTCCTCGACGGCGCGGGCGGCGACGCCCGCGGCGGGCGCGGCAGGCGCGGCGGGCGCGACGGGCGCGACGGGCGCGGCGGGCGCGGCGGGCGCGGCGGGCGCGGCGAAGGTTCTGATGCCGCTGTACTGGAGCACCGGGTAGCCGGCCCGGGCGTCGATGTACACCTCGCGCAGCACCGGCTCCGCCGAGGCCGGATCCTGGCCGCGCACGGTGACGTGCCGGGTCAGGACCCCGCGGCCGGCGGGCAGCACGACCAGGCCCCGGGAGATGCCGTCGAGTTCGGGGGCGTCCGGGCCGCCGCCGGCCGCCGCGGTGAACCGCTGCCCGTCGAGGGCGGAGCGCACGGCGTCGACGGCCCGTTCGACGGCGAGCGCCTCGCCGACGTCCGCGGTGGTGCCGGTGCGCAGGCCGGTGAAGTACTTCCCCGAGGTGCCGGTGACGACCCTGGTGCCGCCCTGTCGCTCCATGCGGACCACGTACTGTCCGCCGAGCACCGGTACGCCGTGGTGTTCCTGCCGCAGCCGGACCGTCTCATGGCCGTCCCCGGTGACGGTGGTGACCGGCTCCAGGTCTCGCTGCGGGGCGGGGATCCGGTAGCGGTCCCGCTGCCCGGCCAGGTAGGCGGTCGCCGCGTCCGCGGCGGTCCGTGCGGCCGGGGCGCGCTCCCTGATGCCGTCGACGAGGGCCGGGGTGCCGGTGCGCTGCCCGGGGATCACCTCCCCGGCGCCCGGTGCGGGCCCCGGCCCCGGCGTGCTCGCGACGGCGGCCGGTGCCGGGACGAGGAGTGCGGCGACGCCGAGGAGCGCCGCCGCACCGGACATGCCGCTTCGCCGGACCCTGCCGGCCGTTCCTGCTCGCGCTGTGCGTAACCCTGCCGAACTCCTGGAACTCGTGCCGGGCAGACGCATGTTCCCCCCATCTCCACACCAGTGGAATGCGGTTCCCTCCGGCCGCCCTGCGCAGCCGGGCAGGGACATGAAACCGGCGGTGCGGCGGGGCATCAATGAGGCCCGGGCCGCCGCGGGCGACTTCCGGCCCCCCGTCCGGGGCCGTCCGGGACGGCCGTCTCCCGGCCCCCGGCTTGGCGCGGCGGGCCCCTGGGGGCGCGGCGGCCGTCCGGGCCGCCCCGCGGCCCGCGTACCCCCGAGACCTGAAATCGTCCGTGCGTACGAGGGTGCCGGCGGGCAGGGGACGGGCGGGTCACCGCGGGCGGACGCCGGGTCGGCGCCCCGCCCGGCGGGTCACGGGAAGGTCAGCTTGAAGCTGTTGATGTAGCCGGTGTCGTACCGGGCGCGGTCCTGCACGCGCAGCTGCCAGGTGCCGTTCGCGACCTCGGAGGAGGCGTTGACGGTGTAGGTGGCCCGGACGTTGTCGGCGCTGTCGTAGGGCGAGTAGGGCTTGAGGTTGTAGACGCTGCCGTCGGGGGCGACCAGGTCGACGACCAGGTCACCGCGCCAGGTGTGGATGATGTCCACGCCCACCGCCAGGTCGGCGGGGGCGTTGCCGGGGATGCCGGTGACGGTGACGGAGGAGGTCACGGCGGGGCCGTTGTCCGGGATGGCCACGTCGGTGGTGTTCTCGAACACGGTCCCGGTCGGCGGCGTGGTCGTGCCGGACGACAGGGTCCAGATCGCGTGCGCGATGGCGTCGCTGTTGCGGTCCAGCGCCGTGTCGTTGATGTTCGAGGTCGTGTCGCACGAGGAGTGGTAGCAGCGGTCGAAGGCGGTCGTGGTACCGCCCCACTTCTGCACCTGCGCCGAGGTCTTCGTGCGGCTGGCGCCGGTGAACAGCCCGCCGACGGGTACACCGGCGTTCTTGAAGGAGGCGTGGTCGGACCGGCCGTCGCCCTCCGTCTCGATCTCGGTGGGGACGCCGAGGCCGGCGAAGTAGTCCTTGAAGGTCTTCTCGATCGCCGGGTCGTCGTCGTAGACGAAGTAGCCCGGGTTCGGGGAGCCGATCATGTCGAAGTTCAGGTAGCCGCTGATCTTCGCGCGTTCGCTGGAGGACAGGTTGTTCACGTAGTACTTCGATCCGACGAGGCCCAGCTCCTCGGCGCCCCACCAGCCGAACCGGAGGTGTTTGTCGGGCTGGTAGCCGGCCCGGGAGACGGCGAGGGCGGTCTCCAGGATCGCCGCGGAGCCGGAGCCGTTGTCGTTGATGCCCGGGCCGGACGTCACCGAGTCGAGGTGCGAGCCCGCCATGACGACCTGGTTCGGGTCGCCGCCGGGCCAGTCGGCTATCAGGTTGTATCCGGTGCTGCCGCTGTAGGAGAACTGCTGGACGGTCGTGGTGTAGCCGGCCGCGTCCAGCTTCGCCTTCACGAAGTCGACGGACGCCTTGTAGCCGGTGCGGCCGTGGGCGCGGTTGCCGCCGTTGGCGCTCGCGATGGACTGGAGGTCGGACAGGTGCTGCCTGACGTTGGCCACCGGGATGTCGGGGGCGGCCACAGCGGCCTGCTCGGCGGTGGTGGCGGCGGTGGCGGGGACGGCTCCGGCGAGCAGCCCGGCAAGGGCGACGCCGGCGACCGCGAGGGCACGCTTACGAACGGAGAGGTTCATGTGTGGGGGCTCCGTGATTCCGAACTGGGGATGGGTTGCGGAACGTGCGAGACGCCCCGCGGCGGATGGGGTGCGGGGCGCTGGAGCTGTGTGGTGCCGATGCCTGTGTCTGTGTGTGCCTGTGCCTGTGTGTGCCTGTGTCTGGTGCGGCCGTGCGAGCTGAATGTTCGGTGAATCTTTGACTTGCCGTCAAGACCGCCAACCGGGCGGAGGCGTCCGCTGAGCGGACACCGGGCGGACGCCGCCCGTTCGGCCAGCGTGAGCGAGACGGACGACCCGTCAGCGCCCATGTGATCTGCATCACAGGTATCCGTGCGGGCCGTTCGGCGACACCCCGTGTCCCTGACGGACGAAAGGGACTCGGGTTCCGATACTGGACGTATGCCCGGTCACCTCCGCGACAGGGTCCTGCCGGACCGTCAGCGCCGCTCCATGGAGAACCTCCAGGACGATCTCGACCTGTCGTCAGGGGACAGCCGGTCGAAGCAGTCGGCCTTCTGGACGATGCTGACCCTGTCCTCCGTGATCGCCGCGGGCGGGATCCTGACGGACTCGACCGCCACCGTCATCGGCGCCATGATCATCGCGCCGCTCTCCACGCCGATCATGGGCATCGCCCTCGGCGCCGTACAGCGCCGGCACACCAGCGCGCTGACGTTCGTCACGCTGGGGTGCCTGCTGGTCGTGCTCGTCGGCGCCGTGGCCTCACTGGCCGTGCCGCAGTCCTACGACCTGCTGTCCAACAGCCAGATCTCCAGCCGCACCTCCCCCGGACTGATGGACCTGATCTCCGCGCTGGCCACGGGCTTCGCGGGGGCCGTCGCCCTGGCCCGCAAGGACGTGGCCGCCGTGCTGCCGGGCGTGGCCATCGCGATCTCCCTCGTACCGCCCCTGGTCGTCACGGGTGTGTGCGCCGGCCAGGCCGCCTGGTGGCTGGCGCTCGGCTCGGGGGTGCTGTTCCTGTCCAACCTGCTCGCCCTGGTCTTCGCCGGCATGGTCGTCTTCGCGGCGCTCGGGTACTCCGCCGAACCGGAGCGGCAGGCCGGGCGGGCCCGGCGCCGCGCCTACGTCATGCTCGGGCTGCTCTTCACGGCCGTGCTGCTCCCGCTGGCCGTCAACACCGTCACCACCGCGCTGCTCAACGCCTGGACCTCCCGGACCAAGGACGCGGCCGAGCGGTGGCTCGCGGACGACCCCGGCGCCACGGTGACCAAGGTGGAGGCGCAGTCGCGGACGTTCTACGTCCATGTCCGCAGCCCGGGCGACCTCCCGCCGATCGAGGACCTGCTGCACGACCTGGAGGGCGAGATCCCCGACGGCATCCCCGTCGTGGTCGACGCCACGCGCGGCCGGGAGATCGCCGCCGGGAAGGTCGGCGACTGACCCGGGCACCCCGCGCCCGGGGGCCGGCCGACGGCGGGAGCCGCGTGCCGCCGCGGCGGCGGGCCCTCGGCGCGGACCGATGTTTGTGCCGCCCCTGACGGGTCACCCCGAAGGACGAGGGTGTGCGGGCCGACCGTGTGCCGGGCGGGCACGGGACGGACGCCCGTTCGGACGCCCGTCACCCGGCCGTCGGCCGTCGGCGTGCGCCGCCGGCTGCCGGCACGGGCATCGCCACCCGCACACCCGGGCCCGTGTCCGCGCCCGCGGACACGGGGTGAAGCGAACGCACAGGCAGAGCAGAGGGGTGTCGAGATGGAGTGGTGGACCTGGCTCATCATCGCCCTCGCCATCCTCCTCGCGATCGCCGTCGGCGCCCTGGCACTCCAGGCCCGGCGCCGGTCCGGCGGCGTCATCGCGCAGGGGCGACGGCCTCCAGGCGGAGGAGTGCACAAGCCATGACGGAGTACATGCGCACCAGCGGCATCGTCGGCCGGCCGGTCGTGACCCTGTCCGGCGACGATCTCGGACAGGTCAAGGACGTCGTCTTCGACGCCTCCACGGGCAGTGTCCGGTGCTTCACGCTGGCCGGCCGCGGGCTGCTCGCGGGGCCGCTGCACCGCGCGCTGCTGTGGAGCAACGTCCACGCCCTCGGGCCGGACGCGGTCATGGTCCGCGACGAGGAGGCGCTGGAGGAGGACGACACCGCCGCCGGCCCCGGAGAGGACGAGAGCGGCGGGGTGAACATCCTGGGTGTCGCGATGACGACCCGGGGCGGCACTCAGGTGGGCACGGTGACCGATGCGGTCGTGGCGACGGGCAGGAGGCCCTCCGTGGCGGGCTACGAGGTGGAGAACGCCGAGAAGCAGCGCGTACTGCTGCCGGTGACGGGCTCCCTCACCGTCTCCGGCGAGCGGGTCCTCGTCCCCGACGCCGTGGCCCAGCACAGCGCGGGCGACCTGGACGGCTTCGGCACCGCGGCCGAGGGCCTGCGCCGACGCCTGCAGCAGGACCCGCAGGAGGACTGAGCGATGCTGTTCTCGAAGACCCGGGGCAGGGCCGTGATGGATCTCGCGACGGCCGACACGGTCGGTACGGTCTCCGCGTGCACGGTCGCGCCCTCGCCCGCGCGGATCGCCGGTCTGCGCCTGAAGACCCCCGGCCGCGGCCACCACACCCTGGTGTGGGAGGACGTCCGCTCGTTCGGGCCCGACGCCGTCGCCGTCGAGGAGGCCGGCCGTGTCCGCGACGAGAAGGAGATCGCCCCCGACGAACACGCCCACGCCACGCACGATCCCGTCGGCAAACCGGTGCTGACCGAGACGGGTGTCGAGCAGGGGACCGTGACCGACGTCGACTTCGACGAGGAGTCCGGGCACATCGCCCACCTGGTCGCCGGCGAGCGCCAGATCCCCGGGGACGACCTGCTGGGCGTCGGCACCTACGCGGTGGTCGTGTCCTCGGAGCCGTGAGCACGCCCGGACCGGCGGAGAGCGCGGCCCCGGCGGCGGTCCGACGGGAACGCTCCGGCGGGATCCGTACGGCGGGGCGCGCACGGCTCGCGGTGCGCGTCGGCCGCGCAACGGCCGCGCGGCAGCGGCGCGTCACCCCTCCGGCCGGCCCCGCACCGCTCCCGGGCGCCCCGGCCGCCTCGGTGGCTTCCCTCTCGCCCCGCCCGCCGCGGCCAACATGGCGGAGAAGGGACCCCGGCGGCCGGGATGGGCGCACAATGCTGCTGTGCAGAGCTGGTGTCAGCCCGGGAGCGGTCCCTGTGTGGGACGAACCGACGAGGTCACGGAGCTCGTCGGGACAGTGCAGCGCCATCGTCTGGTGACGCTGGTCGGGGTCGGCGGCGTGGGCAAGTCGCGCCTCGCGGAACAGGTGGCGGAGCACCTGCCGGCCCGCGCCTTCGACGCCGTGTACGGGGCCCCGCTGTGGTCGTTGAGCGGCCCGGCCCTGCTGCCCGCCGTGGTCGCCGACGCCTGCGGACTGTCCGACCACTCCCCCCGGGAGCCGCTCGACGCGCTCGGCGGCTGGATCGGCGACCGCAGCGTGCTGCTGGTCCTCGACTCGTGCGAGCACCTGGTCGACCACTGCGCCGCCCTGGTGGCGGAACTCCAGGCCCGGTGCGGGAAGCTGACCGTCCTCGCCACCAGCCGGCAGCGGCTCGGGCTGGCCGGGGAACGGGTGCACCAGGTGGCGCCGCTCGCTCCGGACGCGGAGGCCATGGAGCTGTTCACGTCCGCGGCGGCCGACGTCGGCGTCCACTGGGACGATCCCGGGGACCTGGTGGCCGCCGTCGAGGTGTGCCGCCGGCTGGAGGGCATTCCGCTGGCCCTGCGGCTGGCGGCGGCTCAGCTGCCGCAGCGCCCGGTGCGGGTGCTCGCGGCGACGCTCCGCACCCGGCTGTCCCTCACCGCACCCGCCGACACGGCCGCCCGTCCACTGCGCCACCACGGCCTGGGTACCACGATCGGGTGGAGCCACGAACTGTGCGAGCCCGCCGAACGGCTGCTGTGGGCGCGCCTGTCCGTCTTCCGGTGCGACGCGACACCGGAGGCGGTCCTGCGGGTGTGCGCGCACGGGCCGCTGCCCTCCCGGGCGCTCGCCGGAGCGCTCGCCGGGCTGGAGCGCAAGAGCCTGGTGTCCGTGGCCCGGGGCCGGGTCCGCATGCTGGACACCGTCCGCGAGTACGGGGCGATGTGGCTGGCCGAGCTCGGCGAGAGCGACGCCGTCGCCGACCGGCACGCCGGGTACTTCGCCGACGTCGCGGCGACGGCGGACCGGAACTGGTGGGGGCCGCGGCAGGCCGACGCCTACACCGCGCTGACCGCCTGCCACGAGGACCTGTGCGCGGCGATGGAGCGCCTGCTGCTCACCCGTCCGGCCGAGGCGGTGCTGATGGCGGGCCGGGTCGGCTTCTTCTGGGCCTGCTGCGGCCGGCTGCACGAGGCCGGCCACTACCTGGAGGAGTTCACCGGGCTGGTCGCGGCACCGTCCGAGGCCGCGGCGAAGGCACTGTGGGCGCTGGGCGTCGTACGGACGCTGCAGGGCGACCACGAGGCGGCGGCGGCGCTGGGCCGCTCGGCGCGGGCCGCCGCCGTGACCGCCGGGTCCTCCGTGCTGACGGCGGACGCCGGATACCTCCAGGGGCTGGTGCTGCTCCTGCAGGGCCGGCCGCTCGCCGCGCTCGACGCCGCCGACCGGGAGCTGTCCGGCGGTGTGGGCAGCCAGGCCGTGCGGGCGCGGTGCCTGCTGGTGCGGGTGTTCGGGCTGACCGGGTCGGGGCAGCTGGAGCAGGCGCGGGCGGAGGCGGAGGCGCTGCGGGAACGGGCCGTCCGGGACGGGGAATGGTGGACCCGCTCGTACACCGACCACCAGCTCGCCGTGATCGCGCTCTACCAGGACCGGCCCGACGACGCGCTCGGGCACGCCGAGGAGATGATCCGGGGCAAGCAGCGCATCGGCGACGTGCTCGGGCTCGCGCTCGGCCTGGACGTCATGGCGGCCGCACTGGCCGCGCGAGGGGCGGGACGGCTCTCGGCCAGGGCGTACGGCGCCGGGCAGGCGCTGTGGGAGACGGTGGGGCAACCGCAGCGCGGAACACCCGAACTGGCCTCCCTGCGCGACCGGTCCGAACGCTCGGCGCGGCAGCTCGCCGGGGACGCCGTGTACGACGAGGAGTTCACCCGGTCCCGGCTCACGGATCCGCAGGCGACGCTGGCGGCCCTCCTCGGCGAGCGGTGACGCCCGCCGGAGGCACCTCGCCCGCACGCCCCGGCCACCGCCGGTCACCCGGACCGCGGCACCGGCCGCTCCCGCGCCGTCACGGCCCGCCGGGACCCGCCGGCCCGGGGGCCGGGGGTCCGGGGGCCGGGGGTCCGGGGGCCGGGGGTCCGGGGGCCGGGGGTCCGGGGGGCCGGGGGTCCGGGGGCCGGGGGTCCGGGGGGCCGGGGCCGTGCGGCGCGGGGCCCGCGGGCGGCCCGGGCGGTCAGCGGCCCGCGGCGGCGAGCGCCTCGTCGGCATCGGCGACCAGCGGCACCGTCAGGCTCACCCCGGTCAGGTCGAGCACGCGCCGCACGGCGGGCCTCGCCCCGATGACGTACACGCCGCCGGACCGGCGGACCTCCTGGTACACGCGCAGGATGATGTTCATGCCGGAGGAGTCCATGAACGGTACGCCGGAGAGGTCGAACAGGACGTGGCGGCGGCCGTGATGGAGCTGGTTGGCGAGATGGTGCTGCAGCTCGGTCGCGGTCGCCGCGTCCAGGTCCCCCTCGACCGTGAGCAGTACGGCGTCCTCGCGGGGCAGGTCGACCTTCACGGACAGCGGATGGTGGACAGCGGGATGGTGGACAGCGGACACAGGCCCTCCCACAGGCACTGGGTTCGGGGCGGCGGCCGGCCCCGGTGGACGGATGTGCTGTGTCGCGGCGCCCGTGCGCCGCGACGTCGGCTCGGTTCCCGCACCCCGGCCGGGCCGGCCGCCTCTGCCCACGGGGTGTGTGGCACCACTGGGGGTTCGGCGGACGGCTCACGTCCGGATGCACCGCGCGCGTCGCGCTCCGCGCCCCTGAGGGCGCCGGGCGGGCGGCCGGTGCGGGCGCACGGCAGGTCTCAGACGGCGCCGGGCTCCAGCAGTCCCGAACGCAGACGCCTGATGATGCGGCCGATGAGCCGCGAGACATGCATCTGCGAGACCCCGATACGGGTGGCGATCTCCGCCTGGGTGAGTTCCTGGACGAAGCGCAGGTGGATGATCCGGCGGTCCCGCTCGCCGAGTTCGGCGATCAGCGGGGCCAGCGAGCTGAAGTCCTCGACGCGTTCCAGGGACGGATCCTCCTCGCCGAGCCGGTCCGCGAGCACGGTCTCCGCGCCGCCCTGCGCGGTGGTCAGCGCCGCGTCCAGGGACGACGTCCGGTAGCAGTTGGCCGCCTTGCGCGCTTCGACGACGTCCTGCTCCGGCAGGGACATCAGCTCGGACAGTTCGCGGGTGGTGGGAGTACGGCCGAGCCGGCAGTGCAGCTCGTCCGTGGCCTTCGCCAGCTCGACGCGGGCCTCCTGCAGGCGGCGTGGCACATGCACGGCCCAGCTGGTGTCGCGGAAGAAGCGTTTGATCTCGCCGACGATGTACGGCACGGCGAAGGTGGTGAACTCCACCTCGCGGGCCAGGTCGTAGCGGTCGATGGCCTTGATCAGACCGATCGTCCCGACCTGGACGACGTCCTCGCGCGAGTCGCCCCGCGCCTTGAAGCGGGACGCGGCGTAGCGCACCAGCGACAGGTTCATCTCGATCAGAGTGTTGCGCACGTACTGGTACTCGTGCGTCCCCTCCTCAAGGACGTCCAGCCGCTCGAAGAAGCGCCGCGACAGTTCCCGCGCGTCCTTCGGCTTCACCGCGGCGGGGTCCTCCACGAACGGAAGCCCCGCGCCGTCCGCCACCGTCGTCGCCTCCGCCGTGGCCGTTGCCTGTGCCGCCGTCACGGCTGCCATGCCGCCCTCCCAGTTCCGGAACCGTTTGACATCCCCCCGACTGCCCTGCTTCCCGGGAATCACTCCTGCGGGATGCGGGAACCCGCTCCGGCCGCCGCCTGTGGCCTGAACTCGCCCCCGGTGCGGGCCCGTTGCCGTGGCCGGGCGGGACCTGGCCGGAGCAGCGCCGCCGGCGGCAGCCGTCAGGGCCGGCGCCAGGGCCGCTGCCGGATCAGGCCGTTTGCGCCCCCTGGCACGGGGCAGGCGGAGTTGCATGCTGCACACCCGAGGCGCCTGAGCGGCGGCCCGGCCTCGCCTGCCGGGCGCGCCGGCCCGCCCCGCACCGGTTGCCGGGGCGTCACCCGGACTCCGCCCCGCCTCGCATTCCTTCACATCAGCATCCCGTCGCCACCGCACCATCCTCACCTTCGCGTCCCCCGCACCTCTGCGTTCAGGAGCTTGCGCGCATGCCGACAACCCCGACGACGCCGATAGAGCCCACGACGCCCACGACGCCGACGACGTCCGCACCCGACACCGGTTCCTGCGTCCGCACGCCGCGGCCGCGCCGGCACCCGCACGACGACGCGCCCGACACCGGGGCCGTCTTCGCCCGGCTGGGCGCCCTGTCCGACGGGCCCGAACGGGATGCCGTCCGTGAGGCCCTGGCCCAGGCCTGGCTGCCGATGGCGCACCGCATCGCCGGCCGGTTCCGCGACCGGGGCGAGTCCCTGGAGGATCTGCGCCAGGTCGCCGCGCTGGGGCTGGTGAAGGCCATCGACCGGTACGAGCCCGGCCGGGGCGCCTTCGAGAGCTACGCGGTGCCCACCATCACCGGGGAGGTCAAGCGCCACTTCCGGGACCGCATGTGGGCGCTGCGGGTCCCCCGCCGCGTCCAGGAACTCCGCAACAAGGTGCGGCTGGCCCGCCGCGAGCTGCTCCAGACGTCCGGCGGCGCCGAGCCCTCCGCCGCCGAGATCGCCGCCCGCGCCGGCCTCACCGAGGACGAGGTCGCCACCGGCGCCCGGGCACTGGACAGCTACCGCACGCTGTCCCTGGACGCCGACGCGCAGGGCGACGACGAGAGCTTCCGTCTGGCCGACACCCTCGGGGTCCGGGAGGAGGCGTACGACGTCGTCGTCGACCGCGAAGCGGCCAGGGCCGGGCTGGCCCGCCTGCCCGAACGCGAGCGCGCCATCCTGTACATGCGGTTCTTCGAGGACATGACGCAGAGCCGTATCGCGGACCGGCTGGGCATCTCGCAGATGCACGTCTCCCGCCTCATCCACCGCAGTTGCGCGCGCGTCCGGGAGGAGGCGCTGGACCGGGGCGGCGCGGGGCAGGGCGGCCGCGGGGGCAGCGCCTCCGGCGGGCGCGGCAGGGGCGCCCGGCGGGCGGCGGCCGGGTGAGATCCGCGCCACTGCACGGCCGGTCTCATGGTCGCGCACCCGGCCGCTGGGCGAGACTCGCAACGACCACGACACGAGCGGAGGAGGCGGCCAAGTGGCGCAGCCGAGGGTGCCGACGACCACGACAGCACTCAGACCCGGCGGCTTCCGTACCCCCTCGGACGGCGCTGCGACCGTGTCCGGGCAACGATGAGGCCCGCCGGGCGGCACGACCTCACCTCCCCCGGGGTCCCGCCCGACCTCGCACCCCGGGTCGCGGCCGGGGCGGCATCCGGCCCCGCGCGGGACACCGGACCCGGCATCCCGTCCGACGACGGCGCGGCTCACCGGACGGCCGCCGTGACCGGCTCCGTGGCCGGTGCCGCGGCCGCCCGGGACCAGGTGCGGTCCCTGGTGCGGTCGCACTGGCGGGGGCCCGAGGGCGAGGCGAGCGAGACGGCGGTCGTCGACCTTCTCCTCGTGGTCTCGGAACTCGTCAGCAACGCCATCCGGCACGGTGGCGGTCTCGCCCGGTTCGAGGCCGCGCTCGTCGCCGACGGGGTGCGGCTGGAGGTGCACGACCACAGCGACACCGTCCCCGCGGCCGCGTTCGGCCCCGGCAGGCTGCCTCTCCCGCACGAGGGCGGCGGCTACGGCTGGCCGCTGATCATCCGGCTGACCCGGGAGATCCGCGTACGGCGCCGGCCCGGGGGCGGCAAGACCATCGACGTCCTGGTCCCGCTGTACTGACCGGTCCCGCTGTACTGACTCGTCCCGCTGTACTGACCGGTCCCGCCGCGGTACTGACCTGCTCCCGCCCGCGGGGCCGGGCGGCTCTCCGACGGCACGGCGCCTCTCGGCGGCCGCGGGGCCCGCCGGGTCCGACCAGGTGGGCGGCAGGCCGCTGAGCTGACGTTCCCCCTTCTCCGTGCTCCCCGGCCGCGGGACGCCCGCAAGCCGGGGGGGGCGCCCCGGGCTACCGGTCCGCGCACCGTCCGTGCACGCCGGGTCCCGAGGGTGGGCGGGGTGCGGCCGGGCGGCGGTCAGGGGCTGTGGTCGAAGAGCAGGTCCGGTGCGTCGCTGCCCCGGTGGACGTAGGCGGTCAGCCGCCGTCCCGCCGCCGGCTCGGCCGCGGCGTTCGGCGGCAGGGGGAGCGCCAGCGACCGGTAGAGCTCGCGCCGGTGCAGGTCGAAGGCGACCTGGAGCAGGACACCGTACTCACGGCAGGTCCGGGGCAGCAGCCTGCCCCAGGCGGCGGCCGTCCCGGGCAGGGCCAGCAGGGCCCAGGGCGTCCAGTACACGGCGGGCAGGGCGAGCAGGCACCAGATGCCCGCGGCCACCGCCTGGTCCAGCCGGTACCGGGCGGCCCGCAGTTCCTCGCGCAGCACGTCGGGGAGCACGGTCCACAGGTGCGGCCAGAGCAGGACGGCGTCCAGGCCGTACTTGTGCCAGGGCTCTGCCTCGGCGGCGCGGAGGATGTTGCCGACACGGGTCGGCATCATGAGTCCGGGCTGCCGCGGACTGAACCGCAGGGCCACCTCCAGCCGGGCGTGGTCCAGCCGTTCCGACGCGGTGAGCGGGGGCGGAGGAGGGGTGGCCGTGGGGTCGCCGACGAGGCGTCGGTGCAGTTCCTGCCACCGCGTCCGGCGTATGTCGCGGCGCTCCTGGTGCCGGCGCCGCAGCCGGTCGGCGAGCGGCGCGAGGGCGCCGGGCCAGTAGCCCTCCAGGGCCCGCAGGACGGGCAGCGTCGCCCGCGCCACGAACAGCGCCGATCCGGCGAGGCCGGCCAGGCAGATCAGCAGCAGCGCGATCTGCTGGCCGGCGCGCAGATCACCGACCCTGTTCAGCTCCGCGGACAGCGCGGCCCCCGGGTGCGGCCGTCCCAGGGACCACGCCGTCAGCATCGCCAGCCAGTACACCGACGCGGCCAGGCCGGCGGCCAGCAGGCGTTCGGCGAGCTTCCCGGCGGCGGCGCCCCAGAAGGCGGTCACGGCGCCTCAGCCCTCGGCACGGCTGAGCAGCCGGGAGCAGCCGCGGCAGCGCGGTGTCTCCTCGCCCAGGTAGCTGCGCCACCAGGTGCCCGGGCTGGGGCAGTTCGCGGTCCGGCACTCGAACCGGACGGCGTCGGCGATGCCGGCGGGGTCACCGGCGAGCGGCTCGAAGCCGGTGCCGCCGGGGGCGCCGCGCTCGTTGCCCCCGTCGAGGTGCCGGGTGACCCAGTCACGGACCCGGGGGTCGGCGGACAGCGCCCGGACGAGCGCGTTCCGCCTCGGCGCTCCGGGCGCAGCGGCCAGAGCCCGCCCGATCCCCGCGGACGCGGCGGGCGCGTCGGCACCCAGCAGCGCGGGCAGCAGGGGCAGGACCTCCCGCGCGACCCGCTCCATGGCGTCGTCGTCCCGCATCTGCCACCCATCCGCACGGCCGGGTCATGGAACGTCATCGTCTCATGAACCAGGGCTGTGCGTACGGGAGTCGGCGGCCCGCGGCACGACGCCCCGCGCCGGCCGGGAGGTCCTCGCCGCCGGGTGCCCGAGGGCGACGGTGGCGTCCGCGTCGGGCACGGCCGCCATCACCTCCTCGTCGTGGTGGTGCGGGGGAGCGGCGGTCGCGGCCGGCCGGGCCGACGGGGGACCTGGCTGCGTCCACCGTGCCGGTCCACCGTGCCGGTCCGGCGTGCTTCGCCGCGGGCCGGTACCGGTCGGCGCGGACGCCGCGGTCGAGCGGCCGGCCGGAGTGGTGCTGCCCGGCCGGCACCCGCGTTCGCCGGTGTGCGGGCCCGGCAGGACGCCCGCCCGCGCCCCGCGGCGGGCGGCCGCGCAGAGCACGCCCGGTGCGGGTCGGGACCGGATCACGCGGGAGACTGCTCCGCTTCGCCGAACCGGGCGAGGGCCAGGGCGCCGGTGATGGACAGCGCGAAGCCGGCCACCGCCAGCCAGGCGAGACCGTGCCGGGTGCTGTCGCCCAGAAAGATGACGCCGTAGGCGGCGGGAAAGAGGGTCTCGCCCATGACCATGGCGGCGGTCGCGGCGGTGACCGAGCCCGCCTGAAGGGCCTCCACCAGCAGGAGGTAGCCGGAGAGCCCGGACAGGACCACGGCGTACGCGGCGGGATCGGCGAGGATCCCGGGCACGGCCAGGTCCGGCAGCAGCCGGGCGGCGATCGCCACCAGGCCGAAACTCAGTCCCGCCAGGGCGCCCAGTACGGCAGCCCGGTGAGGGATGCCGCCGGAGCCGCTGCTCACCACCCGGCCCACCACGACGAGCGCGACCGAGCCCGCGAGCACCGCCATCCGCATCGTCAGGTCGCCGTCCCCGCCCTCCTCCCGTCCCGCGGCCAGCGCCATCAGCGCGAGGCCGCAGCACACCGCGCCCACCGCCGCCCACTCGGGCCGGTGCAGCCGCACGTGCAGCACGAGCGCGGCGCCCACCGCCGTCACCGCCAGGGACCCCGCGACCGCCGCCTCCACCAGGAACAGCGGCACCGAGTGCAGGGCGAGCAGTTCACAGCCGAACCCGAGGGTGTCGAGGACGATCCCGACCAGGAACGGCCACTGCCAGGTGGCCCGCACGGCCGCGCCGGGTCCTCCTGCGGCGACGGCCCGGGCGCCGAGGGCCTGGAAGACCGTCGCCGTTCCCATCAGGGCGGACGCGCAGAGCGCGAGGAGCAGGCCGAGTGCCATGCCCGCACGCTAGCGGTCCCCGCCCGCGGCGGACGGGAGGCACACGCCGGGCGGCGGGGGCACGGCCGTCCCCGGCGTCGGACGCGTCCGAGGCGTCGGCCGTGCCGGGACGTCCTTCCCGTGCTTCCCGTGCTCCCCGCGCCTCCCGCGCCTCCCGCGCCTCCCGCGCCTCCCGCGCCTCCCGCGCCTCCCGGAGGGTGTCGGGGACGGTGTCCCGGACGTCATACCCAGACTTCCGGCCCCCCGCCCCGCCAGTCGATCAGCGCCGAGCGGGCGACGTCCATCTCGTCCCAGTCCTGCAGCCCGGCCTCCTGCAGGAAGGCGGCGATGTCGAGCACGCCGTAGGCGATGCCCACGAACCGGTCTCCGACCCGTACGCGCCGGCCGCCGTCCTCACCGGGCGCGTACACGACGACGGGATGCTCTGTGGTCATGGTGGCCAGCCTGCCGCCGCGACGCGCGGACTGCCCGGTGGGTGGGCCGACCGCGTGGCCCGCCGGGCGCGCGGGACGGGTCGCTCCCGGCCTCCCGGCGCCGCGACCGATCCGCGGTCCCGGCGGGAACGGATGACGCACCGCCTTCGAGCGCCGTCCGGCCGGAGGCGCCCCCTGCGCCCGGGAGCCGGCCGAGTCCTCGGCGACCGCGGCCCGCCCGGGGCCCGCCGTCGCGAACCGCGCCCCCGCCCGCCCTGCGCGCCCCGGTACCGCGGCGCATCGGCAGGGTGCGGCAGGACCGCCCCGCCGGGCCCGACCCGGCCCGGACTGCACGGTCCGGGCTGCAACGGTCCGGGCTGCAACGGTCCTGGCTGCACGGCCGGCCGCTGCCGCGGTGGGCGCTCGCCGCGTGCCGCGCGGCCGTCGCCGCGCTCGGCGGTACGGCCGTGTGGCGGCACCGGCAGGCGGAGGACGCCGGGGCCGAGGCCTGGCGGGCCACCCGGACCGCCGACGCGCTCGGCGCTCGGCCACGGCGAGGACGGCGGGACCGGAAGTACTGCCACGGCCGCGCGGCGCCGCGCGGTCCGGGGTGCGGTGGACGGCCGAACCGGCCCTTCTCGTCCGGCAGTTCACACACACGAGGCGGGTGTCCGAGCGCTTCGTGACCGGCGGCCTCCGGTTCCCGGCACCTTTGGACATGAACTCTCGTATAGTGACTGTCAATTGATCAGCTCCGACAACCGCCCGGACAACACCGTGCATTCTGTGCCCTCTTCCACCCTGCCTTCCCGGGCTCTCGCGCCCTCTCCTGCTCTCCCGTAGTTCGCCCGTGCCTTCCCGGACCACATCGAGGCCGCATCGCTGCGGCTGCCCGAGGACCTGACTGATGACCGCGCACGCCAGTTCCGGCGACCGACCCGCCCTACGACCCCTGCTCCTGACCGCGTCGGCGGCCGCGGCCGTGTCGGCCCTCCTGGTCGCCTGGACGGTGTCCGCCGCACCGCAGTCCGCGCGCACCCCGCTCGCCTGGGGCGGAGGCATCGGCGCCGCCCTGCTGTGCGCGGCCGTCACGGTCGCCGCGCACGGACTGCGGGCCGCCCGGACCGCCCGGACCCGGGCCGACGTGCTCGGCGCCGAGGCGGCCCGGCTGGCCGCGGAGCGCGAGGCGCTCGGCGTGCAGTGGCGTCGCCGGCAGGAGCACCAGGCGCAGCAGGCGGAGCACCAGCGGGCCTTGCTGGCAGGCGAGTTCGACCGGGAGCGGGAGCGGCTCCGGCAGGAGGGGCGGGCCGAGCGCGAGCGGCTGGAGCAGGACGTGCGGCGGCTCGCCGCCGAGGCCGACCGGGCCGCCGCCGACCGGGCCGCGGCGATCTCCGCGACCGCGAACGCCGCCGCCCGGATGCAGGCGCTCGCCACCGGCACCCTGGCGGACCTGCGCGCGATGGAGGAGCGGCACAGCGACGAGGACGTGCTGGCCGACCTGCTGCACCTGGACCACCGCACCGCACAGGCCGGCCGTCTCGCCGACTCCGTCGCGGTCCTCACCGGCGCGCGCTCCGGGCGCCGTTGGGCCCGCCCCATCCCCATGGAGTCCGTGCTGCGCGGCGCGATGGGCCGGATCAGCGGCTACCAGCGGGTGCGGCTGCACGCTGTGAGCGGGGCGGCGGTCGTCGGCCACGCCGCGGAGGGCGTCATGCACGCGCTGGCCGAACTCATGGACAACGCGGCCACCTTCTCGCCGCCCAGTGCCGAAGTGCACGTCTACGTCGAGGAGGTGCCGACCGGCGTCATCGTCTCCGTCGAGGACAGCGGGCTGGTCATGAGCGAGGTGCAGCTGCGCCGGGCGGAGCGGGCAGTCGCCGGGGAGACGTCCGAACTCGGCGGCCTCACCGGCACCCGGCTGGGTCTGGCCGTCGTCGGCCGGCTCGCCCGCAAGCACGGTCTGAAGGTCTCCTTCCGGCCCTCCGCCCGCGGCGGCACCGGCGTGCTCGTCCTCCTCCCGCAGAGCATCCTCGCCCAGGCTCCGGCGGCGGCCGCCGTACGGCCCGCCCCGGACACCCGGCCGCCCGCCGCCGGCCCCGCGGAGTCCGGGCGGGCCGGGCAGAACCCGCCGGCGGCGCCGCGGACCGCGCACGGCCGGGCCGGGCAGGACCCGGCCGGACCAGCCAAACCGGCCGGACCGGCCGAGCCCTCGCCGGGCCGGCTGCCCAAGCGCCGCCGCGGCCACACCCTGGCCGCCGCCGAGCGCTCCCGCGCCCGCGACGACGGCCCCCGCCCCGCCTCCGCCGGCGACCTCCGGGCCGGGGCGGCCCGCTTCGGAGACTTCCGCCGCGCGGTGCGTCCGGCGGGCTCCGCCACCGAGACCACCGGCAGCCATCCGCGGCCGGCCCCGCCCGACGGACCCGGCGCCGGCCCCCGGCCGGATGCGGCGTCCGACGACCGCGACAACCACCACCGCTCCCCCGCACCGGCCGACGGCCCCGACGCGCGCACCCGGCCCGGCGCGCCGTCCCCCGACGGACCGGCCCGTTCCTACCCGGAAGGCGACCCCACCTCATGACCGGCACGACCACCGTCGACGAGAAGCTCACCTGGCTCATCCAAGGGCTCCTCGAGCGCACCCCGGGCACGCGGCACGCCCTCGTGCTCTCCCGCGACGGGCTCAAGCTCTGCCGCACCAGCGAGCTGACGGTCGACCAGGCGGACCAGCTCGCGGCGATCGCGGCCGGGATCCAGTCGCTGTCGCACGGCGCGTCGGTCGAGTTCGGCGACGGCAGTGGCGGGGTGCGCACGTCGATGACGGAGTTCTACGGCGGCACGCTGTTCATCGTCGAGGCCGGTGCGGGCGCCCATCTCGCCGTGGTCACCGCCGAGGACGCCGAACCGGGCCTGGTGGGCCACAACATGAGCGAACTGGTGGAACAGCTGGGCGAGTACCTGACGGCCCCGCCGCGCACCTCATGAGGCGACCCGGCAGGGACGACGCTCCCGACCGCCTCTACACCCTCACCGGGGGCCGCAGCAGCTCCGGTCCGGACAGCCCCTTCGACCTGGTCACCCTGGTGGTCGCGGAGAGCGAACCGGCCCCGGGGATGCCGTCCGAGCACGCGGCGATCCTGCGGATGGCGCAGGCGCCGACGGCCGTGGTGGAGATCGCCGCGGAGCTGGGGCTGCCGGTCAGCATCACCAGGATCCTGCTGTCCGACCTGTTCGCCGCGGGCCGCGTCAGCGCCCGCCACCCGCGTGTGTCCCCTCTTCCCGATCCCGAACTCCTGGAGCAGGTGCTCGTTGGACTCCGCAGCCTCTGACGCGCGCACCCCGCTGGGTGCCTCCGCCGACAACGGACTGAAGATCGTCGTGGTGGGCGGGTTCGGCGTCGGCAAGACGACCATGGTCCGCTCCGTCAGCGAGATCCGTCCCCTCAACACCGAGGAGACGATGACCCAGGCCGGCGCGGCGGTCGACGACCTGACGGGCGTGGGCGGCAAGACGGCGACGACGGTCGCCTTCGACTTCGGCCGCATCACCCTCGACGCCCGCAACGTGCTGTACCTGTTCGGTGCGCCGGGGCAGGAGCGGTTCTGGTTCCTGTGGGACCGCCTGTTCACCGGCACGCTGGGCGCCGTCGTCCTCCTCGACGCCCGGCGCATCGAGGACTCCTGGTACGCCATCGACCGGCTGGAGGCGCACGGCACCCCGTTCATCGTCGCCTGCAACGACTTCGGCGGGCCCCGGCACTCCGAGCCGGAGGTCCGCGAGGCGCTCGACCTCGCGCCCGCGGTGCCGGTCGTCACCTGCGACGCCCGCTCCCGGGAGTCCAGCAAGCAGGTGCTGATCGCCCTGGTCCAGCACATCCGGGAGGGGCTCGCCGACCGGGCCGCCCGTACCGCCTCGTCCCTGCAGGAGACCGTGTGACCCCCGAAGCCGTCCCGCTCAGCGGCCCCCGGTTCCAGACCGAGCCGGCCCAGCTGTACCGGGAGATCCGCCGCGACCACGGACCCGTCGCACCCGTCCTGCTGGACGGCGGCGTACCGGCCTGGCTGGTGCTGGGCTACCGCGAACTGCACCAGGTCACCGGGGACCCGGGCCTGTACAGCCGGGACTCGGCCCGGTGGAACCAGTGGGACGCCATCCCCGACGACTGGCCGCTGCTGCCGATGATCGGCCGGGACCAGCCGTCCGTCCTCTACACCGTCGGCGAACGGCACCACCAGCGGGCCGGAATGATCGGCAAGGCGCTGGAGCAGGTGCGGCCGTCGCTGCTGCGGCGTCTGTCCGAGCAGTTCGCCGACGAGTTGATCGACGCCGTGTGCGCCGTCGGCTCGGCCGACCTCGTCGGACAGTACGCGATGCTGCTCCCGGTGCGCGTGCTGGCCCGGCTGTACGGCTTCTCCGACGACGAGAGCGCCGGCCTCGTCACCGCCCTCAACGACATGATCGACGGCCGTGAGCGGGCGCTGGACGGACAGCGGCACCTCGCCGCGTCCATGGCCGCCCTGGTCGCCGAGCGCTCCGCGGCACCCGGCGACGACGTGGTCTCCCGCATGCTGGCCGACCCCGGCGGCTTCAGCCAGGAGGAGATCATCCAGGACCTGATGGTCATGACGGCCGCCGGCCACCAGCCGACGGCCGACTGGATCGGCAACTCGCTGCGTCTGATGCTCACCGACGACCGGTTCGCGGCGTCCCTGTTCGGCGGCCGGCACAGCGTGGCCGAGGCGATGAACGAGGTGCTGTGGGAGGACACCCCCACCCAGAACGTCGCCGGGCGCTGGGCCACCCGCGACGCCCGGCTCGGCGGACGCCACATCCGGGCCGGCGATCTCGTCCTGCTCGGCCTGCAGGCCGCCAACTCCGACCCCCAGGTGCGCACCGACGCCTCCGCGCTGACCGGCGGCAACAGCGCGCACTTCGCGTTCGGTCACGGCGAGCACCGATGCCCGTTCCCGGCGCAGGAGATCGCCGAGGTGATCGCCCGGACGGCGATCGAGGTCGTGCTGGACCGCCTCCCCGACGTCGACCTGGCGGTCCCGGCCGACGCGCTGACCCGCCGGCCCTCGCCCTGGCTGCGCGGCCTGACCCGACTGCCCGTGCGGTTCACACCCACCCCTGCCCTGGGAGGCAACCGACCATGACGACCGGCACCGCGGACGCGCGGATCCCCCTGGACCCCTTCGTCGGTGACCTGGACGGCGAGAGCGCGAAGCTGCGGGCCGCCGGGCCCCTGGCCGCGGTCGAGCTGCCCGGCGGTGTCCCGGTGTGGGCGGTCACCCGCCACGCCGAGGCGAAGGCCCTGCTGACGGATCCCCGGCTGGTCAAGGACATCAACCGGTGGACCGCCTGGCAGCGCGGGGAGATCCCGCCGGACTGGCCGCTGATCGGCCTGGCCAACCCGGGCCGCTCGATGCTGACCGTGGACGGCGCCGACCACCGCCGGCTGCGCACCCTCGTCGCGCAGGCCCTCACCCCCCGCCGGGTGGAGGAGATGCGCGCCCGCATCACCGAACTCACCGAGGGCCTGCTGGACGCCCTGCCGGAGGACGGCGGCGTCGTCGACCTCAAGGCGGCCTTCGCCTACCCGCTGCCCATGTACGTGGTGGCGGACCTGATGGGCATGGACGAGGGCCGGCTGCCCCGGCTGCAGGTGCTCTTCGAGAAGTTCTTCTCCACACAGACACCGCCCGGGGAGGTCGTCGCCACCCTGACCGAACTCGCCGCCATCATGGCCGAGACCGTCGCGGCGAAGCGGGAGGCGCCGGGCGACGACCTGACCAGTGCCCTCGTCCAGGCCTCCGAGGGCGGCGACCGCCTCACCGACGAGGAGATCGTCTCCACGCTCCAGCTGATGATCGCCGCCGGGCACGAGACCACGATCTCCCTGATCGTGAACGCCGTCGTGAACCTCTCCACGCACCCCGACCAGCGGGCGCTGGTGCTGTCCGGCGAGGTGCCCTGGCCCGCGGTGGTCGAGGAGACACTGCGCTGGTCCACCCCGACCTCGCACGTGCTGATCCGGTTCGCGACCGAGGACGTCCCGGTGGGCGACGGGGTGATCCCCGCGGGGGACGCGCTGATCGTGTCGTACGGCGCGATAGGCCGCGACGAGCTGGCCCACGGGCCGTCGGCCGGAGACTTCGACGTCACCCGCGAGGCCGGCACCCGGCACATCTCGTTCGGGCACGGCCCGCACGTGTGCCCGGGCGCGGCGCTGTCCCGGCTGGAGGCCGGCGTGGCCCTGCCCGCGCTGTACGCCCGGTTCCCGGACCTGGACCTCGCGGTACCCGCCGCCGAGCTGCGCAACAAGCCGGTGGTCACCCAGAACGACCTGTACGAGCTGCCGGTGCGGCTCACGCCCTGACGGGCCCGGCACCGGGCGGCCGCCGCACCGCCCCCCCCCGATGGTCCGCCGTCGCCCGTGGGGCGGACGGTCCGTACCCCGCCCGGGGCCGGGAGGCCGGTACGGCCGGGCGGTCCGCTCCGGCGCGGCCGTCCCGGCCTCCCGCGGGAGCGGACGGCGCGGGGCCGCGAACGGGCTCCGGCGCCCCGGGCCGGACGGCCACGAGCGGGGCCTCCGGTGCCTGCGACGCCGGGCCGCGGAACCGTCCGGCCTCCCCTCTCACCCGATTTCTCACCCGATCGGGTGAAAGTGCGCTCCGTGCCGGCCGGGGCCGCATGCCGGGCCCGGACGGGGGGATGACAGAGCCAGGCGGTTCCGGCGCGCGGCAGAAGGGGCCAGTAGGTGAGCGAGGTCGTCTTCGACGCCGATTTCACTTCCACCACCCAGTGGGTCGCGGGGCACTCCTGGGCCTATCCGGACGGCGGCCCCGTCAATCCCGGGGACGACAAGCTCGATCACCTCACCGCGGACCCCGGCCACAGCCGCACCGGCACGTTCCGGGCCACGCGGCGTGCGGACGGGCTGTGGGACACCGGACTGCTCACCACCGAGGGCAGCGCCGACGCGTTCACCCTGCGGGCCGGGGACCGGCTCTACGCGCGGGTGCGGCTGCCGGCCGGGCTGGGCGCCTGGCCCGCCATCTGGACGTGGCGGGACGGGGGCAACGAGGTCGACGTGTTCGAGTACCACCCCGACAACCCCGATCTGCTGGAGTTCACCAACCATGTGCGCCGCAGCGGACGCTACGTCCGCGACGGCGCGGTCCGTCCCGGAGCCGTCATCGACCTGAGTGTCACCTTCGGCCGGTTCACCGTGATCTGGTGGCTGAACGGCAGGCCGGTGTTCGCGGACGGCCGCGGCGTGGGGTCCCGCTGGCGGGCCTACCTCATCGTCAACCTGTCGGTCTGCGCGGGCCGCTACCATCCGCGGCCCGAGCCCGGCGCGACCGAGCTGTCGTACCGGGTGGAGAGCCTCGTCGTCCGGCGCCCCTGAGGCGGGCCCCCGTCAGGGAGCCGTCCCGGTGGCCGGGCCCTGCGTGCGTGGCGCCGGGCCGGCGCCGAGTGCGGCGATGTGCGCGGCGGTGTGGTCCAGCAGCATGTCGAGTGCGGCGGGGTACGCGCTGTGCGGCATGCGGTCGGTGAGCAGCCGGGCGGTGGCCGCGATGTGCGGGTGCGTCTCGGCGGGCAGTCGGGCGTACGTGGTCGCCCACACGTCCTCGTCGCCGGTGCGCGCCTCCTCGGTCAGCGCCAGCGCGCCCGCGTCGAGGGCGGCGAAGGCCAGGCTCTGGTCGATGAAGGTGTGGTAGACGCGGACCACGGCGTCGTCCGGCAGGCCCGTACCGCGCAGGATGCCGAGGATCGTCTCGTCCACGGCGATCTCGCGGGGCCGGCCGGTGACCCGGCTCGCGGTGAGCACGGCCGCCTGCGGGTGCGCCAGGTAGGAGGCGTGGATGGCCCGTCCGAGGCCGCGCAGGTCCGTGCGCCAGTCTCCGGTCGCCGTCCAGCCGCGGAGGGCGCGGCCCATCAGCTCGTCGCCGATCGCCCGGGTCAGGTCGTCCATTCCGGCGAAGTAGCGGTAGAGGGTGCTCGGGTCGGCGCCCAGCGCGAGGCCGAGGCGCCGCGCGGTCAGTCCGGTGCCGCCGTGCTCGCGCAGCAGTCGCAGCGCGGTGGCCACGATGAGCTCCTCGGACAGCACGACGCCCTGCCGGGTCGGCCGTCTCCTGCGGCGTGCCCCCTCCGGCACCACCTTCTTCGGCATCCGGGCCTCCTCACCGCCGCCGCGGCCCGCGGCGACTCTTATGCCAACGTGGTTGACCTTATCGTCCGGCGTCCCGTTCCATCGAGGTCACCCGGAGGCACCGGCCTCCCCGGAACAGAAGAGGTGTCCGATATGCGCGTACTTCTCGTCGGCGCGGGCGGGGTCGGGACGGCCGTCACCCGGATCGCGGCCCGCAGGGACTTCCTGACCCGCATGGTGGTGGCCGACTACGACCTGTCCCGAGCGGAGGCCGCCGTGGCCGCGCTGGAGGAGCGCAAGGAGGGCGGCGGCCGCTTCGTGGCCGGGCGCCTGGACGCCTCGGACCGGGCGGCGGTGCGCCGGATGCTCGCCGAGCACGACTGCGACGTCCTGGTCAACGCCACCGACCCGAGGTTCGTGATGCCGCTGTTCGAGGCGGCGCTGGAGAGCGGGGCCCACTACCTCGACATGGCGATGTCGCTGTCCGTGCCGCACGCCTCGCGCCCGTACGAGGAGTGCGGCGTCAAGCTCGGTGACGAGCAGTTCGCGCTGGCGGACCGCTGGGCCGGGTCGGGGCGCCTGGCCCTGGTGGGGATGGGCGTGGAGCCCGGTCTGTCGGACGTGTTCGCCCGGTACGCCGCGGACGAGCTGTTCGACGAGATCGAGGAGATCGGCATCCGCGACGGCGCGAACCTGACCGTCTCCGGCCACGACTTCGCGCCCTCGTTCAGCATCTGGACGACGATCGAGGAGTGCCTCAACCCGCCGGTGGTCTACGACCGGGACCGCGGCTGGTCCACCACGGCGCCGTTCAGCGAGCCCGAGGTCTTCGACTTCCCGGAGGGCATCGGGCCGGTGGAGTGCGTGAACGTCGAGCACGAGGAGGTGCTGCTGATCCCGCGCTGGGTGGACGCGCGCCGGGTGACGTTTAAGTACGGTCTCGGCGACGACTTCATCGCCAAGCTGAAGACCCTGCACGAGCTGGGCCTGGACTCCACGGCCAGGGTCACGGTGCCCGGCGAGGACGGGCCGGTCCGCGTCTCGCCGCGGGACGTCGTGGCCGCCTGCCTGCCCGACCCGGCGACGCTGGGCGACCGGATGACCGGCAAGACCTGCGCGGGCACCTGGGTGAAGGGCACCCGCGGCGGCCGCGCGCGCGAGGTGTACCTGTACCACGTGGTCGACAACGAGTGGTCGATGCGCGAGTACGGCTCCCAGGCCGTGGTGTGGCAGACCGCCGTCAACCCCGTGGTGGCCCTCGAACTCCTCGCCGCCGGCGTGTGGAGCGGCACCGGCGTCCTCGGCCCCGAGGCCCTCCCGCCGCGCCCGTTCCTGGACCTGCTCACGGAGTACGGCTCGCCCTGGGGCCTGCGCGAGGAGGGCTGACCGTACCGCAGCACCCCGTGCCGCCCGTGCCGCCGCGCCCCGTACCGCGACGGCACGGGCGGCACGGGCGGCACGGGCGGCGCCCCGCGGGAAGCCCGTTGCGGGGGCCCCGGCATCCGGGGCAGGGTCGTGCGGACCGGTCGCAGGCGGGAGGCCCCGGCAGGGTCCGGCGCACCGGCGGTGCCATGGGGTTTCCGGCTCATTTCCGCTCCGTCCAGTAGCGGAAAACAGAATGGTCACGTGACCAGAAACCATCGTTCGCTACCTAGCGGTAACAAGTGGCGGCGTGCCACATTCCTGCCTGCCACCGGCCGGCGGCCCGCCCTTCACCCGTACGCCACTTTGCCGGGAGTGCGGTCCGACGTCTGTCCGGATACCGCTCCCTGCCTGGCCGAACGACGGAGTTCGCCGTGTCCCCCACCACCCGCACCGCTCCCGCCGCCACCGGCAGACGCGTCTCCCGCCGCGCGCTGACCGCCCTCACCGCCGCCGCCCTGGCCGGCACCGCCCTCACCGCCGCCGGACCCGCCGCAGCGGGTCCGGCGAGCGGCCCCACCGCGATCGTCTCCCTCGGCGACAGCTACATCTCCGGCGAGGCCGGCCGCTGGCGCGGCAACAGCCTCACCAACGGCGGCGGCCGCGACGGCACCGACCGGGCCTGGACCGGCAGCGCCTACGACCCCACCCGCGTGTACGGGGCGACCGCCGCCAACGGCTGCCACCGCTCCGACTCCGCCGAGGTAAGCAGCGCCGCCGGCACCGGGGTCCAGTCGCTGGTGAACCTCGCCTGCTCGGGCGCCACCACGGCCGACGTCGTACGGGCCGTCTCCGGCGGACGCCCGTACAAGGGCGAGGCGCCGCAGGCCGACCGGCTCGCGGCCGTCGCCACCGCCTACGACGTCAAGGCCGTCGTCCTCTCCATCGGCGGCAACGACCTCGGCTTCGCCTCGATCATCGAGAAGTGCGCCAAGGACTACATCATCTGGTACTCGTACTGCCACGACGACCAGCAGCCGGTCGTCGACGCGAAGATGGACGGCGCGATGGCCGGAGTGGGCCGGAGCATCGACGAGATCCGCACGGTGATGGCGGCGGCCGGCTACCAGGCCGGGGCGTACCGGATCATCCTCCAGTCCTATCCCTCGCCCATCCCGCGCGGCGCCGAGAACCGCTACCGCGAGAGCGGCTGGTCCCGGGTCACCACCGGGGGCTGCCCCTTCTGGGACAAGGACGCCGACTGGGCCCGCGACCAGCTCGTCCCCCAGATCGCGGGCCGGCTGCGCCAGGTCGCCGCCGCCAAGGGCGTGGAGTTCCTCGACCTGCAGGACATGCTCCAGGGGCGCGAGGTGTGCGCGTCCGCCAGCACGCTCGTCAGCGCGAGCCGGCCGCCGTCCGACACCGGCAGCGAGTGGGCGCGCTGGATCGACGCCACCGGGACCCAGGGCCTCGTCCAGGAGTCCATGCACCCCAACCACTACGGACAGCTCGGCCTGGGCCGCTGCCTCACCCTGGCCTACACCGCACCCGCGGGCGGCCACCACAGCTGCCGCAACACGCCCGGGGCGGGCACGGCCGGGATGTACCTCACGTCCCTCAGGTGACCCGGTCGGGCCGGGCCCGGCGCGGCCCGGCCCGCCCCGCCCCGGAGCCCCGCCGCCGTGACGGCGGGGCTCCGGGGCGGGTCACCGCGGCCCCCCGGCGGGGCCGAACTCCCCGACGTACCGGGCCTGGTCGGCCAGGAACCCGTCCGTGTACAGCCGCCGGGGCGCGAAGACCGCGGTGAGGGTCAGGCGCCACGCGGAGCGCTCCACGTCGTACCCGACGAGCGAGTGCGTGGCGTGCGGGTACCGCGCCACGCGCAGCGATCCGGCCGGGAGCAGGGCGCGGTAGGCGGACTCGGTCTCCGCCACGTTCACGTTCAGGTCGTGCCCGGCGAGCACCAGCAGGACCGGGGTGCCCCGCATGGCCCGCAGATCGGCGGTGGCGTCCGCACGGAAGTTGCGGGCGGCGAACGCCCACCGCCCGGCGGTCATGGGGTCCCGGTCCCCGGTCGCGGCACGGTACTCCGCGTAGGACGCGCCGCGCTCCAGCAGGTCCAGGCCGGTCCGCCGACGGCGCAGCGCCTCCTCGCGCTCCGGTGCTCCCGCGCCCCGGGCCCGCAGTTCGGCCAGCAGGTTGTAGCGGCCCTGGCGAAGCCAGTTGACGGCCGGGGAGACCGCGATGACGAACCGCAGCCGGGGGTCTTGTGCCGCGGCCTTGGGCAGCACCCAGCCGGCCTGGCTCGCCCCCCACAGTCCGATCCGGTCGCCGTCGATGTCCGGCAGGGTGCGCGCCCACCGCACGGCAGCCAGGGTCTCCCCCGCCCGGTCGCTCATGCTCTGTTCCAGCCAGTCGCCCTGCGAGCCGCCGACCCCGGGCTTGCTGAAGGACAGCGAGGCGTAGCCGGCGCGGGCGAAGGACTCCCACAGCGGCCGGTAGTACGTGTCGTGCGTGGCGTCGACGGGTCCGTCCCCGTGCACGAAGACCACCAGCCCGAACGGGCCCCGTCCGTGTGCGGGCCGGGCGAGCACTCCGCGCAGCAGTGCGCCGTCGTGGCGCAGCGTCACGCTCTCCTCCCGCAGCGCGTAGGTGTTCTGCCACACCGCCACCCCGCCGGCCGCACAGACCAGCACCAGCACGGCCGCCAGCACACCGGCCGTCCACCGCCATCGGCGCCTCCTCGGCACCAGGCGCTTCACGAGCATGTCCATCCCCCACAAACGTACGAACCGATAACGCTCGTTTCGATAATGAACGTAGTAGGGTCGATAGTGCAAGGGACGTCGACGGAGGAGGGACCGCGGTGGACGCGAGCAGGGACGCGAACAGGGGCCCGGGCGAGGAAGCGGACCGGGGTGCGGGCACAGGCGGGGCCGCGGCCCCGGCGGACGCCGTACCGGTGATCCGCAGAGGTGTCCCGCGCGGCGGCGAGGCGCAGGTGGCGGCGCTGTACTGGGAGGCCTTCGGACGCAAGCTCGCCCCGGCGCTCGACCCGCCCGACACCGGGCGCGCGTTCCTCGCCGCCCATCTCCAGCACGACCGGGCCGTCACCGCCGTCGCCGGCGGCCGTGTCGTCGGCGTGGCCGGCTACCAGCTCGGCGGCCGCGCCCTGACCGGCGGGAGCGTGCGGGACGTGCTGGACACCTACGGGATGCTCCGCGGTCTGCCGAGGCTGGCGGTGCTCGCCCTGTTCGAGCGCACGCCCGCCGAGGGCGAGCTCGTCATGGACGGCATCGCCGTCGCGGAGGCGCACCGCGGGTCCGGTATCGGCAGCCGCCTGCTGCGGGAGATCGCGGCCGTCGCCGCCGAGAGCGGCTGCCGTCGGGTGCGGCTGGACGTCATCGACGTCAACCCGCGCGCCCGCGCCCTGTACGAGCGGCACGGGTTCGTCGCCGGGCGCACCGAGCGGACGCCGTACCTGCGCCGCCTGATGGGGTTCGGTGCCGTGACCACCATGGACCGGCCGGTCGGCCCGGCCGACCTGCGCCGTCCGGAAGAGGCCGCCGGCCCGGGGCCGTGGGCCCGGGCGGGCGGCCCGGAACCGGACGAGGGCGAGGCTCTGCGGGAGGACGCGGACGCCCTGCCGGACGACGCGGGGCCGCTGCCGGACGCGGCGCGGCGGGGAGAGGCGCGATGAGCCGCCCCGGCCCCGCCGGCGAGCGCACGGAGCGGCCCGGCATCCCGACACGGCTGCTGGTGCACGCCCTGGTCCGCGAGGACGGCACCGTCGACGCGGGCCAGCTCTACACCGTCGCCGGCCTGCTCGGCATGACCGACCAGCAGGTCCGGCTCTGCGTCAGACGGCTGGTCGCCGACGGCCGGTTCACCCAGGAGGGCCGCGGCCGCCGGGCCACCCTGCGGGCGGTGGCCGACGTGACCGGCGGGCCGGTCCCCGACGCCGCCTTCGTACGGCACGCCTACCGGCAGGACGCCGGGCTCGCCCCCTGGGACGGCACCTGGCACCTCTTCGCCTTCGCCGTCCCCGAGGCGCGCCGCGCCGCCCGCGACGCCCTGCGCGAGGCGCTCCTGCACCTGGGCGCCGCCCCCGTGCAGAGCGGCCTGTACGTGACCGCCAACCCGGTCGCCCCACTCGTCGAGGCCCACGCGGCCCGGCTCGGGGTGCTTCACTCCCTCAGCCGCCTGACCACCACCGACCTGCGCGTCGGCAGCGCCTCCGGGCCACGGGAGCTGGCCGCGGCGCTGTGGCCGCTGCCGGACATCGCCGCACGGCACGAGCAGCTGGCCGGCTTCGCCGAGCGGCTGCTCGCCCGGCTCGGCGACGGCCCCGCTCCCCCGGACGCCGAGCGGCTCACCGCTGCCGTCGAGCTGGCCGCCCTGTTCACCACGGCGATGGAGCCCGACCCGCTGCTGCCGCCGGAGCTGCTCCCCTCCCCCTGGCCCGGCAGCCGCGCCCGCCGCCTCGCGGCGGACTGCTGGCGGGTCCTCGCCGCACCGGGCCGCACCGGCGGCCCCGGCCCGGCCGGCTCGTCCGGGTCCTCCCCCGGCCTGCGTCTGTTCGCGCTGTACGGCGACGCCCTGCCGCCCGGGACCGGCGGCTGACCGCCGGCCCCTTCGGCTGCGCACCGCCGCCGGAAGCTCCCGCGGGCGCGGTGACGGCCCGTGGAAGGCGTCGGCTGTCGACCCTGGTCGAGCAGGTTCGGCCGTCAAGCGACCAGTAACGCGCATGTGCGGGTGGCGGGCGGGGCGATGCGCTGTGATGGTGAGGTTCACCGTGGACTGCGGCGGGTGGGGGCCGGCATGGACGACAGGGGCGGCACAGCGCCGACGCACGCCGCGGCGGCGCCTCCCGCCTGCTGCCGCACGCAGCCTGCGGTGGGCGGGGCCGAGAAGGGCGAGGAACGGTTCCGCGGGCTGCTGGAGGCGGCGCCCGACGCCATGGTCATCGTCGACGACGAAGGCCGCATCCGCCTGGTCAACGCCCAGACCGAGACCCTCTTCGGCTACGGACGCGCCGAACTCCTCGGCCAGAGCGTCGACCTGCTCATACCCGAACGCTTCCGCCCCCAGCACGCCCACCACCGCGCCGCCTACGCCGCCACCCGCCAGGTCCGCCCCATGGGCGCCGGACTCGAACTCCACGGACTGCGCAAGGACGGCACCGAGTTCCCCGTGGAGATCAGCCTCAGCCCCCTGGAGACCACCGACGGACTCCTCGTCTCCGCCGCCGTACGCGACGTCAGCGACCGCAAAGCAGCCGAACAGCGCTTCCGCGGGCTGCTGGAGGCGGCGCCCGACGCCATGGTCATCGTCGACGACGAAGGCCGCATCCGCCTGGTCAACGCCCAGACCGAGACCCTCTTCGGCTACGGACGCGCCGAACTCCTCGGCCAGAGCGTCGACCTGCTCATACCCGAACGCTTCCGCCCCCAGCACGCCCACCACCGCGCCGCCTACGCCGCCACCCGCCAGGTCCGCCCCATGGGCGCCGGACTCGAACTCCACGGACTGCGCAAGGACGGCACCGAGTTCCCCGTGGAGATCAGCCTCAGCCCCCTGGAGACCACCGACGGACTCCTCGTCTCCGCCGCCGTACGCGACGTCAGCGACCGCAAGGCAGCCGAACAGCACATCAACCACCTCGCCGCGCTCGTGGAGTCCTCCCAGGACGCGATCCTCGCCAAGACCCTCGACGGCCGGATCACCTACTGGAACGCGGCCGCCCAGCGGATGTACGGCTACAGCTCCGAGGAGGTGATGGGCCGCCATGTGTCGGTCCTCGCCCTGCCCGACCACGGGCACGAGATCGACGCGCTGCTGGAACGCCTCGCCAACGGGGAGAAGATCGAGCACTTCGAGACCCTCCGGGTGACCCGCGACGGCCGGCTGCTGGACGTGGACGTCACCCTCTGGCCGACCCGGGCGGCGGACGGCGCGGTGGAGGGGGCGTGCGCGATCGTCCGCGACATCGGCGACCGCAAGCGCGCGGAGGCCGAACTCCAGGCGCTGTACGAGCAGCAGCGGCACATCGCCCTCACCCTCCAGCGCAGCCTGATGGGCACCCCGCCGGCCATTCCGGGCCTGGCCACCGCCAGCCGGTATCTGCCCGCCACGCAGGGCGCCGGGGTCGGCGGCGACTGGTTCGACCTGATCCCGCTCGGAGCCGGCCGGGTCGGCATCCTCATCGGGGACGTGATGGGGCGCGGCCTGGACGCCGCCGCCGTGATGGGGCAGCTGCGGGCCGCCGCGCACGCGCTGGCCAAGACGGGCATGGAGCCACGTCAGCTGATGCAGTCCCTGGACGCGATCGTCGCCGACCTCGACCTGCCCGACCAGCTGGTCACCTGCTGCTATCTGGTGCTCGCCCCCGACACCGGCGAGGCCACCCTCTGCTCCGCCGGCCATCTGCCGGCCCTGCTCGCCGCCCGGGACGGCGGGGTGCGCACCCTCCCTGCGCCGGTCAGCGCGCCGCTCGGCGTCGGCGGCATCCTGCACCAGCAGGCCAGCACCGCCGTCCCGCCCGGAGCCGCGCTCGTGCTCTACACCGACGGGCTGATCGAGACCCCGGGCAGCGACATCGAGCACCGCCTGGACTCGCTCGTCAGCGCTCTCGACGACTCCTGCGCCACCACCGACAGCCTGGAGGCCATCGCCGACCACGTGCTCACCGAACTGCTGCCGGACGCCGAGGGGCACAACGACGACGTCACCCTGCTGCTGGCCCGGCTGCCCTGCGCCCCGCTGGCCACCGCCGCCAGCGCCCTGCCTGCGGTGCCGGCCGCCGTCGGGGAGGCCCGCTCCTTCCTGACCAAGACCCTCACCGACTGGGACTGCGCCCCGGTCGTCGACGACGCCCGCCTGCTGGTGTCCGAGATCCTCACCAACGCCGTCCGGCACGCCCAGGGCCCGCTCGGTCTGCATCTGCGCCGCAGCGCCACCGAGCTCACCGTGGAGATCACCGACCGCAGCCCGCGACTGCCCGAGCCGCGCCCGGCGTCCCTGGACGACGAGTCCGGCCGCGGGCTGCTCCTCGTCGACGCGCTCGCCGACAGCTGGGGTGTGCGGCCCACCGACGACGGCAAGACCACCTGGTTCACCCTGCGGACCGGCGAGGAGACGGCCGCGGAGCAGGCCCGCTGAGACCGGGCGCCGTACGGCGGCGGGCAGCGGACGTCCCGCGCCCCGGGCGGGCGGCGCACCCGGGCGGGCGGAGGCGCCGGGCGGGCGGCGGCGCGTCCGGGGCGGGCCCGTCCCGGCGCGGCGGACCGGGCCGCGGGCGGCTCCGCGTGGTCGGCGGAACACTGTGGTGCGACCCTGGAGGAGGAGGGTCCGCGCAGGACGACCCTGGAGGGCCGATGGGACGAGACGTCCCGGCGATGGTCTTCACCCGCGAGGACCGCCGCCGGTACCGCACGAAGATGCAGGCGTGCCTCGACGCCTTCGCGCAGATGCTGCGGGAGGAGCGGTTCGAGACGGAGCGGCCCCGGGTCGGACTGGAGATCGAGCTGAACCTGGTCGACGACGCGGCCGAGCCGGCGATGCGCAACACCGACGTCCTCCAGCGCATCGCGGATCCCGCGTGGTCCACCGAACTGGGCCGGTTCAACCTGGAGATCAACATTCCGCCGCGCACCCTGACGGCCGGCGGCCCCGACGCGTGGGAGTCCGAGATCCGCGCCGCCCTCGACCACGCGGACGAGCGCGCCGGCTCGCTCGGCATCCACCTGATGATGATCGGTCTGCTGCCCACGCTGCGCCAGAAGGACGTCAGCGGGGCGGCGCTGTCCGACAACCCCCGCTACCACCTCCTCAACGACCAGATCTTCGCGGCCCGCGGCGAGGACGTGCTGATCGAGGTGAGCGGCGTCGACCGGCTGCGCACCTACGCCGACACCATCACCCCCGAGGCGGCCTGCACCAGCACGCAGTTCCATCTCCAGGTCTCCCCCCAGGAGTTCGCCGACTACTGGAACGCGGCGCAGGCCGTCGCGGGTGTCCAGGTCGCGCTGGCCGCCAACGCGCCGTTCCTGTTCGGCAGGGAGCTGTGGCACGAGACGCGGATCCCGCTGTTCGAGCAGGCCACCGACACCCGCCCGCAGGAGATCAAGGTGCAGGGCGTCCGGCCGCGGGTGTGGTTCGGCGAGCGGTGGATCACCAGTGTCTTCGACCTGTTCGAGGAGAACGTGCGCTACTTCCCGGCTCTGCTGCCGCTCACCGACGAGGAGGATCCGCTGGAGACGCTGGGCCGGGGCGACATCCCGGAGCTGTCCGAACTCACCCTGCACAACGGCACCATCTACCGCTGGAACCGGCCCGTCTACGCGGTCTCCCAGGGCCGGCCGCACGTCCGCATCGAGAACCGGGTGCTGCCCGCCGGGCCCACGGTGGCCGACACCCTCGCCAACGGAGCCTTCTACTACGGGCTGACGCGGGCGCTGGTGGAGGAGGACCGCCCGGTGTGGTCGCGGATGTCGTTCGCCGTCGCCGAGGAGAACCTGCACGCGGCCGCCCGGCACGGCATGGAGGCGAGCCTGTACTGGCCCGGCACCGGTGAGGTCCCGGTGCCCGAACTCGTCCTGCGCCGGCTGCTGCCGCTGGCGCACCGCGGCCTGGAGCTCTCCGGCATGGACCAGCCCTGGCGGGAGCCGCTGCTCGGCATCATCGAGCAGCGGTGCATGACGGCCCGCAACGGAGCCGGCTGGCAGAAGGAGATGCTCCACCGCATCGAGGACCACGACCACTGCGGCCGCCACGAGGCGCTGCGCCGCATGACGCAGCTGTACATCGACTACATGCACCTCAACGCGCCGGTGCACACCTGGCCGGTCGACTGACCGGCCGGGCTCGGCGGACCCGTCAGGCGTCCTCGACCCTCGTGCCGACGGGCGTGCCGGCCTCGACGGTCCGGCTGACGGTGCACAGCCGGTCGTGCGAGGTCCGGACCGCCCGGGGCAGGATCGTCCGGGCGCGCTCGGCGCCCTCGCCGTCCGGGAACGACACCGAGAAGGAGATCTCCAGGCCGGTGAGGCGGTTGCCGTGCTCGTCGGCGACCTTGTGGCCGGTCACCGTGATGTGGAAGCGGTCCGGCTCGGCATGCCGGCTCGTGGCGACGTCCACGTCGACCGCCGTGCATCCACCGAGCGCGGCGAGCAGCAGCTCGACCGGCGTGAACGCGCCGTCCCCGGCGGAGTCCGGGGCGCTGCCGAAGGCGACGGTGCCGCCGCGTGCGTTCGTCGCCAGGAAGCGGCCGGTGCTGAGGCGCTCCACGGTCACGGAGCGCAGGGAGTTGTCGGTCATGCTGAGACGTTAGTGCCGCGGCCGGCCGTTCCGCGCCCGGAACCGGTCGGTCGCCGGGCGCCACGTCAGGGCCGGCCGTACGCGGTCCTCCCCGTCCGGCCCGCTACGGGTCCGGCGCGCCGGCGTCTTCGGGGAGGACCGGGCGGCCGGGCACCGGTCACCGGGCCCGCCGGGGCTCCGGGTCCGCCACCGCGACGAACTCGTGGAAGTCCGTGGTGCCGAGTTCCAGGCCGCACGCCAGGGAGCCGGCGCGGTGGCAGGGCAGGAGCGTCGACCGGCCCGGGGTGTCCCACAGGTCGACGGCGGTCAGCGGCCGGCCGGGCTCGGTGAAGGTCCGGGTGTCGGCGAGCAGCACCAGGATGGTGCGTTCGCCGGTCGTGACCAGCGCGGGAACCTGGGCGGGCAGCAGGTCCTCGAAGGCCGGGTCGTCGACCACCACCGCCGTCAGCGGGTACTGCTCCACGTCGATCTCGCCCCAGTCGGGCTGCACGCCGACCCAGCCGTCCTCGTCGGCACCGCCGAGTTCCTCCAGCAGCGCGCGCCAGCCCGTGTCGTCGTCGAAGCCGGTGCGGACCAGCAGCGACACCGCGCTCGGCGGCAGGGCGGGGAACGAGCGTCGCAGCGGCACCGTCGGGGCGGCGAAGGCGGGACGGCCGCACCGCCCCTGGTAGATGCCGCGGGTGTCCATGTCGCGTACCAGGTCGTCGAAGGTGAGGGTGCCGTCCAGCACCGCGCCCAGCAGCTCGCCCAGCCGGTCCGGCGGGACGCGCACGCCGCGCCCCGGTATCTCCGCCGCGTCCACCAGCAGGGGGCCGCCGCCGCGGGCGACGGAGAGGTCCGCGAGCACCACCACGGGCGGCCCGCCGCCGCCCGCGAGCGCCGGTACGTCACCGCCGTGCAGTTCGTCCCAGCCGGGGTCCTGCGCCACCCGGAGCAGCACCGCGGCGTCGTCGAGGACCAGGACGTCGCCCTCGCGCCGGCCTGGGACCCCGTCGAGCAGCCCGCCCCACAGCGCCCGGCCGTTCTCCTCGTAGCACGTGGACACCAGCAGCACCTCACCCGGAGCGGGCTGGGGGAACTCGGGAATGGACATGATCCTCCTTCGTGGACCTGCGCGGGGACCGGCGGAGCGCACCCCGTCGTACACACCGGGAGCGCCGCGTCCGGCCCCGTACGGCGGCATCGGTGCGCCCGGTCGCGGCACCGGTGCCGCGGCAGGCTGCGTCCGCCCGCCGCGACGTCCGGCACGCACTCCCCGGACGCCGCTCGGTGACGGGCGGAGCGTGCCCGCCGCGGCAGCGGTGACACAGTGTGGACGCGTCGGGGTGCCGTCTGATGCTCCTGGACCGCTCCCGGCCCGGCACGCGGCTAGGGCGTGTTTCGAAAGTAGCGTCGTCTGCCCGAAGGGCAGGCCTGGCGGCGTCTGGTGCGTGCGATCGCAAGGCGGAGGGTCGCCCCGATACTGGATGTATCGGGGCGAGCCCGACAACGCGGCGAGCGTGCGTGCCAGACGCCGCCAGGCAGGCGGGACTCTCGAAACACGCCCTAGGAGCGCGGGATGTCCTGCTCCGCCCAGATGATCTTTCCGTCGGTGGTGTGGCGGGTGCCCCAGCGGCGGGACAGCTGCGCCACGAGGAACAGTCCGCGGCCGCCCTCGTCGAGGGTCCGGGCGTGCAGCAGCCGCGGGGTGGCGGTGCTGGCGTCGGCGACCTCGCAGGTGAGGTGGGTGTCGCGGATCAGCCGGAGGCGGATCGGGCCGGCCGCGTGCCGGATGGCGTTGGTGACCAGCTCGCTCACCAGGAGTTCCGTGGTGAAGGCCAGGCCGTCCAGGGCCCAGGACTCCAGGCAGCGACGGGTCAGGACGCGGGCGCCGGAGACCGCGGCCGGTTCGCTGGGCAGGTCCCAGGAGGCCACCCGGTCGGTGCCGAGACCGTGGGTGCGGGCGATGAGCAGGGCCACGTCGTCGTCGCGGCCGCCCGCGGGCAGTTCGTCGAGCACCGCGGCGCACATGTGCTCCAGCGGCCGCTCGGGGCTGGCCAGGGCGCTGCTCAGCCGGTCGAGCCCCACTTCCGGGTCCTGACCGCGGACCTCGAACAGGCCGTCGGTGTAGAGGGCGAGCACGCTCCCCTCCGGCAGCGGGACCTCCGCCGACTCGAACGGCAGGCCGCCCAGCCCCAGCGGCGGGCCCGGCGGGAGGTCGGGGAAGACGACGCCGTGGCCGGGGGTGACGAGGGCGGGCGGCGGATGCCCGGCACGCGCCATGACGCAGGTGCGGGCGACCGGGTCGTAGACGGCGTACAGGCAGGTCGCGCCGAGTTCCGAGGGGGCGGGTCCGTGGTCCTCGGCGGGTTCGTCGGCGATCAGCCCGAGCATCAGGTCGTCGAGGTGGGCGAGGATGTCCTCCGGTGCCAGGTCCAGGTCGGCGAGGGTGCGCACGGCGGTGCGCAGCCGTCCCATCGAGGCGGCGGCCTGGATGCCGTGTCCGACCACGTCGCCGATGACCAGGGCGACGCGCGCCCCCGAGAGCGGGATGACGTCGAACCAGTCGCCGCCCACGCCGCCGCCCGAGGGCAGATAGCGGCTGGCCACCTCGACCGTCGGCCGGGCGGCGAGCCTGCGGGGCAGCAGGAACCGCTGCAGCGCCAGGGCGGTGTTGCGTTCGCGGGTGTACTGGCGGGCGTTCTCCACGCCGAGTGCGGCCCGTCCGACGATCTCGTCGGCGATGAGCAGGTCCTCCTCGTCGAACGCCTCGCGGTCGGCGCGGCGCACCAGCACGGTCATGCCCACCACGGTCGCGCGGGTCCGGACCGGGATCAGCATCACCGAGCAGCGGCCGAGGTCCGGTCCGGCCGGGCGCAGCAGGGCGTCGGCGGGCATCCAGTCGGTCAGGGACCCGTCGGGGACGGACTCCCGGCGGGGGTGTCCGCCGGTCAGGCAGCGGGCGCCCGGGGAGCCGGGCCGGAACTGCACCAGGCGGCCGACCGCCGCCGTCGGCCCCGTTCCGCCGGCGTCCGTGTGCCGCAGCGCGACCCGGCGCAGGGGCTGCCCGCCGGACAGGGCCGCGGTCTGCGGGGCTTCGCCCTGGAGCACGGAGTCCAGGAGGTCCACGCTGATGAGGTCGGCCAGTTCCGGGACGCACACCTCGGACAGGCCGTCGGCGAGGCGGTACACGTCCAGGGTGCGGGCCGTGAGTGCTCCGGCCCTGCTCAGCAGGGCCAGCCGGGCGCGGGCCCGCCAGCGGTCGGTGACGTCGAGGACCATGTAGCAGACTCCCCGCACCGCGCCCGACGGGCTCTCCAGCCGGAAGAAGGAGGTGGAGTAGACGTGCTCCCGGTCGGGGTCGGCGGGGGTGCGGCCGTGGTACTCCACGTCCACGGCGGACGTGCCCGTGCGCAGGACCTCCCGCATGACCGCCTCGATGGCGTGCGCGTCGAGCTGGGGCAGCACGTCGCTCAGCCGCTTGCCCAGCCGCAGCTCGCGGCGCACACCGCTGAGCCGCTCCAGGGCGTCGTTGATCCAGACGTAGCGCAGGCTCGTGTCCAGGACGGCCATTCCGATCGGGGAGCGCGCCAGGAACTGGCCGACGAGGGAGTGGCTGACCTCCCACTCCTCGATGCCGTCGGCGCGGCCCGCGAACGGGTCGGACGACCGGGCGGAGCCTTCGTGCGCCGATCCCCCGTCCTCGCTCTGGCCGTGGCCCTGGCGGATGTGGTCCATCGCTCCCTCGCCGTGGCCTCGTCGCTGCCGTGGCCTCGTCGCTGATGAGGCTCCCTTCTCCAGCATGGCACCGGGGCCGGGGGTTCGCGCCGAGGGGCGACGGCCGGTGCGTGAGAGCGCTCCGCGGGCCGCTGCCGGGCGCCCGGGACGGGCGCGCCGGGGTTGCCCGGCCGCGGCGCGGCAACCCCGCGGCACCGGCGGCGGGGGACGGGGGCAGGCGGGGCAGGCGGGGCAGACGGGGCAGACGGGGGGAGACGGGGGCAGGCGGTCAGGCGGAGCGCGTCAGGGCGTCGCGGGCGGCCTGTTCGGCGGCGCTGCGGTCGGCCGGGACGAGGCCGATGCGGGTGCGGCGGTCGAGGAGGTCGGCCTCGTCGAGCGCGCCTTCGTGGCGGACCGCCCACAGCAGGTCGGCGCCGGTGACGGGGTGTCCGGGCACGACCGGCCGGGCCAGCGAGGGGTCCGCGAGGCCCAGCGCGTGGACGGCCGGGGCCTCGCTGCCGTAGCGGCGCACCAGGTGCGCGGGGGCGTCGAGGCGGGCCAGGGCGTCGGGGGCGGCGGCGCCGACCAGGGGGACGGCGGCGGTGCGGCAGGGGCCGGCGAGGAGGCGGCGGGCGGTGACCGCGGCGTCGACGGCGTCCTCGGCCATCCGGCGGTAGGTGGTGAGTTTGCCGCCGACGACGGTGACGACGCCGTCGGGCGAGGTGAGGACGGCGTGCTTGCGGGAGATGTCGGCGGTGCGGCCGCCGGTGCCGGAGGTGTCGAGCAGGGGGCGCAGCCCGGCGAACGCACCGACCAGGTCGTCCCGGTGGACGGTGACGTCGAGTGCGGAGCCGAGCACGTCGAGGAGGAAGCCGATGTCGGTCTCGGGGACCTCGGGCACGTCGGGGATGTCGCCGTCGACCGGCTCGTCGGTGAGGCCGACGTAGACCCTGCCGTCGTCCTGGGGCAGGACGAGGACGAAGCGGTTGGTCTCGCCGGGAACCGGGATGTGCAGGCCTGCGGAGAGGCGGCCGAGGGCTTCGGAGCGCAGCACGAGGTGGGTGCCCCGGGAGGGCCGCAGCCGGACGTCGGGGACGAGTCCGCCGGCCCAGACGCCGGCCGCGTTGACCACGGCGCGGGCGCGGATCCGCAGGGTCTCGCCGGTGGTCTCGTCGCGGACCAGCGCCCCGTCGCCGGTGAGCTGCAGGGCGCGGGCGCGGGTCAGGACGCGGGCGCCGTGGGCGGCGGCGGTGCGGGCGAGCGCGGTCACCAGGCGGGCGTCGTCGGTGAGCCGGCCGTCCCAGGAGAGCAGTCCGCCGCGCAGTCCGGCGGGCCTGAGGGCGGGGGCGAGGTGGCGGGTCTCGACGGCGGAGAGGGTGCGTGGCGCGGGCAGGGTGGCGCGGGCGGTGCGGGCGGCGGCGCGCAGCGCGTCCCCGGCGAGGAAGCCGGCGCGGGCGAGGGCGGCCTGGCCGCGGCCCACGAGCGGGGTGAGGGGCAGCACGAAGGGGTGGGCGCGGACCAGGTGGGGAGCTGTGCGCTCCATGAGGACGCCGCGCTCGACGGCGCTCTCGTGGGCGACGTCGAGCTGGCCGGCCGCGAGGTAGCGCAGTCCGCCGTGGATGAGCTTGGAGCTCCAGCGGGACGTACCGAAGGCGAGGTCGTGGGCGTCGATCGCGGCGACGGTGAGTCCGCGGGTGGCCGCGTCGAGGGCGGCGCCGGCGCCGGTCGCGCCCAGTCCCACGACGAGCACGTCGACCTCGGCGCCCTGGGCGCCCTCGGCGAGTTCGGCCAGTTCGCGGCGGCGGCGTTCGGCGGTGAGCGAGGATCCGGGCAGGGCGGCGGCGCTCGTGGGGCGGCGGTTCATGGCGTGAGGGTCCTCTCCAGCAGCGTGCGCAGTTCGTCGAGGAAGGCGCCTTCGGTCAGTTCGGGGTCGTCCGTGTCGGTCATGGTGCGCAGCGAGAGCGTGAAGGACTGGACGACGAGCAGCAGGGAGCGGGCCTGGAGGTCGGTGCGGGCCCGTCGTACGGAGCCGTCCTGGTGGCCCTGGTCGAGGGCGGCGGCGAGGAGGCCGAGGAGGGCCTCCTGGCTGGCGCCGCGCCGGTCGAGGATGTAGGGCAGCAGCAGTTCGGGGTCGACGTCGAGGATCTTGTGGAAGAGCGGGTGGGCGCGGAACGCGGCGGCGCCCCCGACGAGGCCGTCGACGACGCGGGCGCGGACGGGACGGGGGTCGTCGGCGGGCGGCATCGCCGCGGCGGCCACCGCGATCCACTCACGGGTCATCAGGTCGCCCACCAGGCTGCGCACATCGGGCCAGCGCCGGTACAGCGTCATCCGGGACACGCCCGCACGCCGGGCGACGTCGGTCAGGGTGGTGCGCCGTACGCCGACGGCGAGCACGCAGTCGCGCGCGGCGTCGAGCACGGGATCCGCATCCGAGGCGTTGTGACGAATGGGCGTCATGTGTCACAGTGTAATGCAGAGCGGCGAGGCGGACACCGGCGCCGGCCGCGCACCGACCGCGTCCGGGCCGCGGGTGCGCCCCGGTCGCGCCGCGACCCCGGCACGACCGAGTCCCCTGCGGACTCCCTCAGACCCCTGACCGAAACCCCGGCCGGACTCCGGCCGAATCCCGACCGGAACCCCGGCCGGAACCCCGACCGGAACGCCGACCGAGGCCACGCCCGAGCCCTGCCCGAGCCGTGACCGAGCCGTGAGGACCTACCAAGTGGACATGCTGTGGAGTGGCTGGGGCGACCCGGCCGAGGCGGCCCCGCTGCCCGACACCGTGACCGGCCTGCTGCGCGACCTGCTCGGTGTGACACCCCGCGGGAGCGGCCCGGTGGACCTCGGCGCCGTGGAGGTGCCCCCGTCCGCGCTCGGTGACACGGCCCGCGCCGCGCTGCTCGCCGCCGTCTCCGCACCGGACGCGCTGCGGGACGACGCCGAGAGCCGCATCCGCCACACCCGCGGCAAGTCCACGCCCGACCTGCTGCGCATCCGCGCCGGCGAGGTCGACGACATCCCGGCGGCCGTGGTGCTGCCCGGCAGCCACGACGAGGTGCTGGCCGTGCTGCGCGCCTGCGCCGCGCACGGCCTGTGTGCCGTGCCCTTCGGCGGCGGCACCTCCGTCGTCGGCGGCCTCAGCCCCGAGACGGAGCGCCCGTTCGTCGCGCTGGACCTGCGCCGCCTCGACCAGCTCCTCGCCGTCGACGAGGTGTCCCGCACCGCGACCCTCCAGCCCGGCCTGCGCGGACCGCGGTGCGAGGCGCTGCTGAACGAGCGGGGCTACACGCTCGGCCACTTCCCCCAGTCCTTCGAGTGGGCGTCCGTCGGCGGCTTCGCCGCGGCCCGCTCCAGCGGACAGGCCTCGGCCGGCTACGGCCGCTTCGACGAGATGGTGCTCGCCCTCACCCTCGCCACCCCCGAAGGCACCCTCGACACCGGCCGGGCCCCCCGCTCGGCGGCCGGACCCGATCTGCGCCAGCTGGTCCTCGGCTCCGAGGGCGCCCTCGGCGTGATCACGGCGGTCACCGTCCGGATCCGCCCGCTGCCGCGCCGACGGGTCTACGAGGGCTGGCGCTTCGCCTCCTTCGAGGAGGGCGCCGCCGCGCTGCGCCGCCTGGCCCAGGACGGCCCCCGGCCCACCGTGCTGCGGCTGTCCGACGAGACCGAGACGTTCGTCGGGCTCGCCCAGCCCGACGCCATCGGCTCCGCCGACGCTCCGCCGCCCGCCGGCTGCATGGCCGTCGCCGGCTACGAGGGCACCGAGGAGGACACGGCCGCCCGCCGCGCCGCCGCCCGCGAGATCCTGCTCGCCTGCGGCGGCGAGTACGCCGGCGAGGAGCCCGGCGACCGGTGGGAGCACGGCCGCTACCGCGCCCCGTACCTGCGCGACGCGCTGCTCGACGCGGGGGCGTTCGCCGAGACGCTGGAGACCGCCGGGTTCTGGTCCGCGCTGCCGGGCCTGTACACGGCGGTGCGGGAGGCCCTCACCACGACGCTGACCGCGGCGGGCACCCCGGCGCTGGTCATGTGCCACATCTCGCACACCTACGAGAACGGCGCCTCGCTGTACTTCACCGTCGTCTGTGCGCAGGGCGAGGACGCCGTCGCCCACTGGGAGCCCGCGAAGCGGGCCGCGAACGACGCGATCCTCGCGGCGGGCGGCACCATCAGCCACCACCACGGCGTGGGCACCGACCACCGCGACTGGTACGCCCGGGAGATCGGCCCGGTCGGGGTCCGGATGCTCCAGGCCGTCAAGGCGGAGGTCGACCCCTCCGGGGTGCTCAGCCCCGGGGTGCTCGTCCCCGTACGCTGACCCCCGCCACCCCGCTCCCGCAGCGCCGCGCCGCCCGCGCCGCTGCTTCCCGCGCCGCCCGGCGCTCCGCCGCCCCGCCGACTCCTCGACCCAGCTGCCCGGAGGCCCGACCCATGCGACAGTTCACCGCCGTCGTCAACCCCGCCGCCGGGGGCTCCAGCGGGGCGGCGGGCCTGCTCCCCGTGGCCCGGCTGCTGCGCGAGGCGTCGGCCCGGATCGAGACCGTGTACAGCAGGAACCTGGAGCACGCCCGGGAACTCGCCCGCGCGGCCGGCGCCCGCGGGCACACCGTGCTCGCCGTCGGCGGCGACGGAATGGCCGGCTGCGTCGGCGGCGCCCTCAGCGGCACCGACGCGGTGTTCGGCCTCGTGCCGGCCGGCCGCGGCAACGACTTCGCCCGGGCGCTCGGCCTGCCCGGCGACGCCGCCGGGATCGCCCGGGTGCTGCTGGAGGGCGCGCCGCGCGCCGTCGACACCATCGAGGTGGAGTCCGCGCTGCACGACCGCGTGCACGTCCTCGGCAGCGTGTACGCGGGCGTCGACGCGGTGGCCAACCGGCATGCCAACACCTCCCGGCTGCTGCGCGGCGCGGCCTCGTACTACGTGGGAGGCGCACGGGCGGTGCTCGGCTGGCGGCCCGCCGCGTACCGCATCACCGTCGACGGAGTGCCGCACGAGCGCCGCGGCTACACCGTGGTCGCCGCGAACTCGGGCTATTACGGCTTCGGCAGGAACATCGCGCCCGAGGCCCGCCTCGACGACGGGCTGCTGGACGTCGTGGTCATCGGCCACGCCCCCAAGCGGCTGTTCTTCGCCATGATGAACGAGCTGAAGAGCGGCGCGCACGTGGACCGCCCGCAGGTGGAGATCCTGCGCGGCCGGGAGATCCGGATCGAGGCCGACCGCTTCGTCCCGTACGGCGCGGACGGCGAGGTCGACGCGGTGCTCCCGGTGACGGTGCGCATCCGGCCGGGGGCGCTGAACGTCCTGGCCTGATCCGGCCGCGAGTCCGCTCGCGCACCGCGGGCGGACTTCGGCGGCCGTTCGCTCGGCGCCCGCCCCGCGGAGGAGTCCCGTTCGGCCGTCACCGCGACCGTCGTCCCGTCCGCACCGGACCGTGCTCCGCGGCAGCCCCCGGGAGTCTCCCGCCCCGGGGGCGCTTCGGTGTGCCCGAATACCGCCCTCCGGTGATCGTTGTTGGCCAGGAAAGGTATCCCGGGCGGCCGGGTCACTGGCCGTAAGCTGACAACCCCATGATGCGTACGGTCCGACCCACCCGGCCCAGAGCGCACCGGGACGCCGACGACGCGCCCCGGTGCGCCGTCAGGTGACCCCGGACCGCGCCCTGTTGCCCGGTGTCCCACCGGCGGAACAGCCCGAGACCGAACCCGTACCAGCCCCGGCCGCACGCACGGCGCGAGGGGGTCGGCCCCGCGACGGCACGGCCGGTGCCGCCGCGGGCCCGGACGGCCGCCCGAAGGCGCCGTCCGGTCCGTGCCCCGCCGAAGGAGGACACCTGCCGTGAGCAGCAGAGCGATGAGGGCACTCCTGGCCGACCTGGGCCGGGAGGCGGCCCGCGTGCTCACGAGACCCGCCGCTCCGCGGGTCGTGATGGAGGAGTTCTGCCGCGCCATGAGCGTGCGCCGCGGCCGGCCCGTCCAACTGGTGCTCCGGGCCTTCCCCGAGGACGTCCCCGTCTCCGGACTGCGCCTGGACTGCGGCGACCGGTCCGTCATCGTCGTGGAGGAACGGGCCGTACCGGAGGCTCAGCTGGTCATCCTGGGACACGAGTTGTGGCACGAGGAACAGGGCGACTGCCCGCGCACGCTCGCCGGGCTGCCCGGCGCCGCGCGCGGTTCCGCCCCGGAGCCGGCCGGGGCCCTCCACCGGGTGGCGGCCGAGATACTCGCCGCCCGGCAGGTCCCCCACGAGACGCTGTCGGCGGTGGCGGCGCGGACCGCCTGCGGCGACGACCACGAGCGGGACGCGGAGACCTTCGGCCTGGTCTTCGCACGCGAGGTCCGCACCTGGGTCACCGGCCGCTATGCGCGGGGGCCGGTCAGCGCCGCCACCGTGGAGGGCCGCATCGACCTGTCCCTCAGCAGTCACAGCGGACCGCTCCTTAGGTGAGCCGCCGGCCGCGCCCCTGCCCGGGACGGGCCGGAGCGGGGCGGCGGGGCGGGACCGGCCGCATGGCGGGGCCTCCGGCACGGTGCGAGCATGGAACTGGTGCTGTGCGCCGCTCCGCCCTCGGCACGAGGAGGGAACGTCATGGCCAAGCGCCTCGTGGTGTGCTGCGACGGCACGTGGAACGTCCCCGACCAGCCCAGCAGGACCAACGTCGCCAAGACCGCCCTGGCCGTGCTGCCGGTGTCCGCCGCCGGCCGGGAGCAGCGCGTCTACTACCACAGCGGGGTGGGGGCCGGACGGGGCGAGCGGCTGCGCGGCGGGGCGTTCGGCGTCGGCCTGTCGCGCAACGTCGTCGACGCCTACCGCTTCCTGGTCGAGGCGTACGAGCCCGGCGACGAACTGTTCCTCTTCGGGTTCAGCCGGGGCGCGTTCACCGCCCGCAGCCTGTCCGGCCTGGTGCGCAACTGCGGCATCCTGCGCCCGGACCACGCCCACCGCCTGAAGCAGGCGTGGGCGCTGTACCGGGACCGCGTCGAGCGGCCCGGCGGAGCGGCCTGCACACTGTTCCGCCGCACCTACGCGTGGGAGACGCGGATCCGCTTCATCGGGGTGTGGGACACCGTGGGCGCTCTCGGCATCCCCGTGCCGAGCGCGGCGCCCCTGCGGGCGGCGACGACCCGGTTCAACCGCCGCTGGGCCTTCCACGACACCGAGTTGAGCAACTGGGTCGACGGGGCCTTCCACGCGCTGGCCGTCGACGAGCAGCGCGCGCCGTTCCGGCCGACGCTCTGGCACCAGCGGCCTGGAGCCGGCGAGCGGGGCCAGGAGCTGCGTCAGGTGTGGTTCACCGGAGTGCACTGCGATGTCGGCGGCGGCTATCCGGAGACCGGGCTGTCCGATGTCGCACTGCTGTGGATGGCCGACCAGGCCCGCCGCTACGGGCTGGAGTTCGACGCGGACGTGCTCGGCGAGGACGGGCCCGAGACCATGCGGCCCGAGGAGAACACCGCGTTCCGGGTACAGCCGGACGGCATGGCCGATCCGCATCGCTCGCGCGAGAGGCTCTACCGCCTGACGAGGCCGCTGCACCGGCCGATCGGATGTGCCGCCGACGCCCGGGGCGTGCTGGACGGCAACGAGTTCGTGTCGGTGCCCGCCAAGGAGCGCTACGACCAGGACCTGGGGTACCGGCCGCGGGAGCTGCAGCGCTATCTGGAGGGCGGGCAGGTCCGGCTGGAGCCCGTCCTGCTGCCGGGCCTGGCGGCGGGCCTGCCGCCGATGCCCCCGGCCGCGTACGGCCCCGCGGGGAGTGACACCCCGTCGGGCGCCTCCCCGGCCGGCCCGGCCGCGACGGCCACGCCCCGCGGCGGCCCGGAGGACGGCCCGGCGGAGGGCCGGGCGGAGGGCCGGCGGTGACGAGCGGGTCTGCGGACCGGCGCCCTCCTCACGGGGACGACCGGCCCGTTCGCCGTGGTGCGGCGCCGGGCGGCCCGCGGTGCGGCGAGACCGCGGGGGCCGGGCCGCCGGGTGCGGTCACGCGCCCGCGGCCTCGGCGGCGATCCGTTCGAACTGGGCGCCCATCGCATCCGACAGCGCCTTCGCGGCGGACAGCGGACGGACCATGACCGTGAGGTCGTCGATCCTGCCCTCCTCGTCGAGGTGGAGGATGTCGCAGCCCTGGATCCGGCGGCCCGCCACCGTGGCGGTGAAGACCAGCACATGGTCGCGGCCGCCGGGGTCGGCGATCTCCCGGACGTAGGTGAAGTCCTCGAAGACGCGCAGCACCCCGCGGAGGATCGCGGCCGTGATCGCCTTGCCCGGGTACGGCTTGAAGGCCACGGGGCTGGTGAAGACGACGTCGTCGGCGAGCAGGGCCTCGACGGCGTCGGTGTCGCGGGCCTCCACGGCGGCGCGGAAGGGGTGCATGGTCCCTCGCTTCATATACTCAACAAATTGACCAGATGGTCGGAGCGTAGGCCCCCTCCCCCGGCTCCGTCCAGGCCCCCGGGCGGCACGGGGGATGCGCGGCGGGCGGGCGCGGCACGGCGGACCCACGGCCGGGGCCCACGGACGGCGGTGTCCGTGGGCCCCGGCCGTGCGGTACCGGGGTCGTGCGGTACCGGGGGCATGCGGTACCACGTTCACGCGCCACGCAGGCCCTGCGCCACGCAGGCCCCGCGGCAGGGAAGCCGTGCGGCACGCAGGCCGCTCGGATCAACGCCGTGCGGCACGCAGGCCGCTCGGATCAACGCCGTGCGGCACGCAGGCCGCTCGGATCAACGCCGTGCGGCACGCAGGCCGCTCGGATCAGCGCAGGCCCGTGTCCAGAGCGGTCATCAGCGTGCCGCTGTCGCCGGACATCTCCCAGATCATGCCGCCGAGCAGGCCCTTGCTCCTGATCCAGGCCGCCTTGCGGCCGATGGTCCAGGCGTCGTCGAAGCTCCACCACTGGCCGTTGTCGCCGGTGTACCCGTAGGCGGAGACGGACTGCTCGTCGTGGTAGACCGTCAGCCCCGGCACCGAGGACATCAGGTTGTCGTAGCCGCGCGTGCCCGCCTCCTCGGGGAACTGGCCGGGCGCGGCGCCGTTCGCCTTCTGCCACTCGCCGCGCACGCCGCCGTCCTCGACCTGCTGCCAGCCGCGCCCGTAGAAGGCGAGGCCGACGGTCAGCCGGCGCGGGTCGACGCCGGCGTCCAGGTAGGTCTGGACGGCACGCTCCACGTTGAACCCGGTCGCGTAGGGGTCCTGCGCGTCGCGGTAGAGGTTGATGTGGTGTCCGGTGCGGTTCGGCTCCCAGGAGTTGTCGCTGCCCGCGCCGTGGAAGTCGTAGCCCTGCACGTTGGCGAAGTCCATGTAGTCGAACACGCTGGGCGTGCCGTCCCGGGTGGTGATGTCCCAGCCCGCCTCGATCTTGGCCGGGTCGGCCGGGGTGAAGGAGGTGAGCAGGTACTTCTTGCCGGTGGTGGCGGTCAGGGCGTCGAGCTGGCGGCGGAACTCCGCGAAGAGCAGGGTGTTGTTGTCCCGGTCCGCCGCCGACCAGTGGTTGCCCGGATGCCCCTCGGAGCCGGGCCACTCCCAGTCGAGGTCGATGCCGTCGAAGACGCCCGCCGCCGCTCCCGTGCCGCCTCGGCCGTTGACCGCAGGCAGGTTGCCCTTGAGGTACATGTCGACGCAGGACGACACGAACTTCTTGCGGGAGGCGTCGGTCAGGGCCACGTCGTGGAAGTACTTGGAGTACGTCCAGCCGCCGATCGAGATCAGCGTCCTCAGATGCGGGTACTTGGCCTTGAGCTTCTTCAGCTGGTTGAAGTTGCCGGCGAGCGGCTGGTCCCAGGTGTCGCCCTTGCCGTCGACCGACTCGGCGGCGCCCACGGAGCGCTCGTAGTCCGCCCACGAGTCGCCGGCACCGTCACCCTGGTTCGGGTCCTGCGGGTTCGGGGTGGTGGCTTTGGTGACGCCGTTCATGCAGGTGAGCTGGGTGGGGTGGATGTTGCTGAAGGCGTAGTTGAGGTGGGTGAGCTTGGCGGCGGCGCCGAGCGTGTCGAGCTTCTTGACCGTGTAGCCGCGGCCGTAGATGCCCCACTGGGTGAAGTAGCCGACCTTGGCGTACGCGGCCGGTTCGCCGCCGCCCGTGGTGCGTACGGTGAGGCCGGGGCTGGGCGGTCCGACCTGGCCGGCGGTGTCGCGGGCCCGGACGGTGAAGGTGTAGTCGGTGTCCGCGGTCAGACCGGTGACGGTGGCCGTGGTGCCGGTCACGGTGGTCGCGAGCACCGAGCCGCGCCAGACGTCGTAGTTCTTGACCCCGTGGTCGTCCGTCGCCGCGGTCCAGCTCAGCGTGACGCTGGTGTCGCCGATCCCGTCGGCGCGCGGGGTGCCGGGCGCGGTCGGGGGCTGGTCGGTACCGCCGCCGGCGGCGGTGCGGACGCGGGTGGCCGGGCTCTCCGGGCCGGTCTGGCCGGCGGTGTCGCGGGCCCGGACGGTGTAGGTGTACTCGGTGTCGGGGGTCAGGCCGGTGTCGGTGTAGGCGGTGTCGCCGACCGTGGCGACGAGGGTGCCGCCGCGGAGCACGTCGTAGTTCTTCACGCCCTTGTCGTCGGTGGCGGCGGCCCAGGTCAGCGCGATGGAGGTGGCGGTGACGCCCGCTGACTGCGGGGCGCCGGGCGCGCTGGGCGGGGTGTCGGCCGGGGAGCCGTCGCAGGGGCCGCCGTCGAGCCTGCAGCCGACGGGGGCGCCGGTGCCGGAGGCGACGAAGCCGAAGGTGGTGGAGGCACCCGGAGCGAGCGTGCCGTTGTACTCGCGGTTCTTGGCCGTGTAGTGGCTGCCCGAACTGGAGATCAGCGAGTCCCAGTACGCGCCCAGGGCGGTGCCCGCGGGCAGGTCCCACTCGACCGTCCAGGCGGTCATGGTCGTGGTGCCGTTGTTCTTGATCGTGAACTGGCCGGTGTAGCCGGTCTCCCAGGCGGAGGTCTTGGTGAACGTCGCGGTCGGGGCGGCGGCGTGGGCCGGGCCGGCCAGCGCGACCAGGAGCCCGAGCGGGAGCAGCAGGGCGGTCAGCACAGCGGTGAGCGTTCGTCTCGCACGGTTCATGGCGCCTCTTCTCATGGGGTGACCGGTCGTCGCCGAGCGGTGGGCAGAGGTGCGCGCGCCCGCGGCCGCGGGCGGTCGTCGGGCGTGCTGTGCGGTCGGACGGAGGGCGGTCGCGGGCCGGGCCCGGCAGGTTCGCCGGACGGATTCCCGTGAAAGGCCTGGACCAAGTGGTGCCACAGGCGGGGCGCGGGGTCCAGGGGTGCGCCGGGCCCTTCCATCCCGCGTCCACCGGTTGTCCATTCCGTGTCCGTCCGGCCCGGTGTCACGGCGTGCGCCGCGCGGCATGATTGGTCCAGACCAAAGCCCGGGAAGGAGCCGTCCATGTGTCCGCCCGACAGCCCCGTCCAGTACGAACTCCTCGGCCTGGCCCGTGTGTCGCTCGCCGGACGGCGCCTCGCCCCCGGCCCGCCCATGCAGACCGCGCTGCTCGCCGCGCTGCTGCTGCGGCCCGGCTGCTGGGTGGACCGCACCGACCTGATCCGGTCGCTGTGGGGCGACGCGGCGCCGTCCGGCGCGCACGGACTCGTGGCGACCTACGCCGCCCGGCTGCGCAAGGTCCTGGAGCCCGACCGGCCCCGCCGGGCCGCACCCCGGCTGCTGCTCTCGCGAGGCGCCGCCTACGGTCTCCAGGCGGCGCCGGGCGATGCGGACCTGTGGCGGTTCCGCCGGAGCCTGGCCGAGGCCCGGCACAGCCGCGACACCCACCCGGCCGCCGCCCGCACCGCCTACCGGCGGGCCCTGGCCGAATGGCACGGCCACGTCCCGCTGCTGGCCGTACCCGGCCCACTGGCCCTGCTCGAACGCCGCCGGCTGACCGGGATGCGGCTGACGGCCGAACTCGAACTGGCCGAACTCGACGTCCGCTCGGGCGCGACGGGAGAAGCGGCCGAGGCCCTGGAGGCACTGGGCGGCGACCACCCCCACCACGAGCGGCTGCACGGCCTGCTGATGCTCGCCCTGTACCGCGAGGGCCGTACCGCCGAGGCGCTCGCGGCGTACCAGCGCGTCCGCCGCGCGCTCCGCCGCGACCTGGGCGTGGAGCCCAGCGCCGTTCTGGTCGCCCTCCAGTCGCGCATCCTGCGCGCCGACCCGGCCCTGGGCACGGAGGCACCCTGGCCCGGCCCGGCGGCCCACCCCGCGGACCCGGGCGGGACGGCCGGACGGTAGGCCGCGGGACGGGGTCCGGCCGGCCCCCGCGGCGCGGCTACCGGCGGGGCTCCGCCGGGTGGGCGATCGCCGTCACCAGCAGCCCGTCGCCGGCCGCCCAGCGGCCCCGGAACCCGGCCACGGGCCCTGCGACCAGCAGGCGCGCCTCGAAGGTGCCGCCGGGGTGCAGGGTGACGTGGGCGTCCTCGAAGCCCAGCCAGCGGCCGGCCAGCGGGTACCACGCCTTGTACACCGACTCCTTGGCGCTGAACAGCAGGCTGTCCCAGTGCGGGCCGCCCGGCCGGGTGAGCTGGGCCCGCTCGGCGGGCAGGGCGATGCGGTCCACCACACCCTCGGGCAGCGGCCGGTCCTCCTCGGCGTCGATCCCGACCGACAGGAAGTGCGTCTGCCAGGCGACGGCCGCGGCACGGTAGCCGTGGCAGTGGGTGAGGCTGCCGGCCACCCCCGCGGGCCACAGCGGCTCACGCCTGGGCCCGCGCAGCACCGGCACGGGTGGAACGCCCAGCCCCGCCAGGGCCTGGTGGGCGCAGCCGCGGCCGGTGGTGAACTCCGCCCGCCGCTTGGGCAGCGCCCGCGCGATCAGGGCCCGCTCCTCGGGGAAGAGTCCGGACTCGGGCAGCTCCGCGCCGCGGACCTCCGCCGTGGCCGTCCTGGCCGGCAGGATGCCGGCGAGCAGGCGGAGACCGGTGCCGGCGGGAGCCGCCGGGGCGACCGCGGCGGCCGGCCCGCCGGCCGGGGTGGCCGGCGGGAGCGTGGCGGGCGGTGCGGCGGCGGCCGGCGCGGCTCCGGCCAGGACGTCGGTGATCACGGCATGCTCCCGGCGGGGTCCGCGGCGGTGAGCCGCTCGGCGAGGCGGAAGGCGAGTTCCAGGGACTGTTCACGGCTGAGCCGGGGGTCGCACAGGCTCCGGTAGCGGGTGCCGAGGTCGTCGAAGCCGATGCCGCCGTCCCCGCCGACGCACTCGGTGACGTCGTCACCGGTGAGTTCGAGGTGCACCCCGCCCGGGTGGGCGCCCGCGCAGCCGAGCACCTCGAAGAAGCCCGTCACCTCGTCGAGCACGTCGGTGAAGCGGCGGGTCTTGTGCCCGGAGGGGGCGGTGACGGTGTTGCCGTGCATCGGGTCGCAGACCCAGGCGACGGTGCGGCCCTCCTTCAGGACCCGCTCGACCAGCGCCGGCAGCGCCTCGCGGACGCGTCCGGCCCCCATGCGGGACACCAGGGTGAGGCGTCCGGGCTCGTCGTCCGGGGAGAGCCGGTCGACCAGCCGCAGCAGTTCGTCGCCGGTGACACCGGGGCCGATCTTCACGCCCAGCGGGTTGCCGACCCCGGCGCAGTACTCCACGTGCGCCTCGTCGGGGTGCCGGGTGCGCTCGCCGATCCACAGCAGGTGGCCGGAGGTGGCGTACGGGCGGCCGGTGGCGGGATCCACCCGGGTCAGGGCCGACTCGTAGTCGAGCAGCAGCGCCTCGTGCGACATGAACAGCTCGCCGGGGGTGTGCCAGCCGCCGGAGCCGGTGAAGCCGCCCGCCCGGACGATGCGGTCGGCCAGCGGCCGCCAGCGGCCGGGGCCTGACCCGGCGTACGCCACGACGCCCTCCAGGGCGCGCAGGTCGCCGGCCCGCTCGCCGTTGCCGAAGGCCCGCACCAGGTTCAGGGTGGCGGCGGAGGCGTGGTAGGCGCGGACCAGGCGGTGCGGGTCGGGGGTGCGGTCGGCGGCCGTGAAGGCGTGGCCGTTGACCGCGTCGCCCCGGTACACCGGGAGCTCGACGCCGTCGCGGACCTCGGTCGGCTTCGAGCGCGGCTTGGCGTACTGGCCGGCCATGCGGGCGACGGTGACCGCGGGGCGGGACAGGGCGTAGCCGAGGACGGTGGCGAGCTGCTGCAGCAGTCCGGCGGTCCGCGCGAGGGAGACGGCGTTGACGGCGTCCAGGGATTCGGCGCAGTCCCCGCCCTGGACGAGGAAGGCCTCGCCGCGGGCCACCTCCGCCAGGCGGGCCCGCAGCCGGTCGCACTCGTGGGGGACGACCAGCGGGAGGGCGGCTTCGAGGGTGCCCACGGCCGCGTCGAGTGCGGCGCGGTCCGGCCAGGGCGGCTGCTGGCGGGCGGGCAGCGCGCGCCAGGTCCGCACCGGCTGCGCGTCGGGAAGGTCGGCCACAGTGGTCACGCGAACAGCTCCGCTTCGTGCGGCACCGGTGCCAGTGCGCCGGTGACCAGGGTGTCGAGGATCTCGGTGCCGTGACGGGTCATCACGGACTCGGGATGGAACTGCACGGACGCGAATCCGGGGCCGCGCAGAGCGTGCACCTCTCCGGTGGCGGGGTCGTGGGCGACCTCCACGGTGCCGGGGCACAGCGGGCCGGCCACGAGGGCACTGTCGCTGTGCGCGGCGAAGGTGTTGTAGAAGTACGCGGGCGTGGGCGTGCCGAAGAGGTCGACGGTGCGTCGCACGCCCTGGTTCGGGAACGGCAGGGGGCGCAGCGGAAGGCCGAGGAGGCCGGCCAGCACCTGGTGGCTCAGGCACACCGAGACGAAGGGGATGCGCAGGTCGAGCAGGCTGCCGGTGACCGCCCGCAGATGGGCGATCTTGGGGTGGCCGCCTTCCCGGGGGTCTCCGGGGCCCGGCCCGAGCAGGACCAGGTCGTAGCCGCTGATGCGGTAGCGCTCGTCGAAGCGGCGGACGTCGACCTCGTGCCCGAGGCTGCGCAGTTGCAGCGCGCACATCGAGGTGAAGGTGTCCTCGGCGTCGACGATGAGGAGTTTCAGACCGGACGCGGGGCGGGCCGGTGCGGCACCGAGCCAGAACGGTGCCAGCGGGGCGTTGCGCCGCTCCAGAGCCGCCCGGACGCGGGGAAGCGTGCCCAGGCGGGTGGCCGGCCGCTCGGCGGGGCCGGGGGTGCGGTGCAGTGCGCCGAGCAGTGCGGCGGCCTTCGCCGCGGTCTCGGCGGCCTCCCTGGCGGGGTCGGAGTCGCGGACGAGGGTCGCGCCGACACCGAGGTCCATGCGGCCGCAGGCGTCGACGTCCGCGGTGCGGATCATGATGGCCGAGTCCATGCGCCGGCGGCCGGCCGTGTCGCGGCCGATGAGGGCGGCCACCCCGGAGTAGTAGCCGCGGCCGGCGGGTTCGGTGCGGGCGATGACGCGGCAGGCGCTCTGCACCGGGCTGCCGGTGACGGTGGGGGCGAGCAGCGTCTCGCGCAGGATGTCGCGGACGTCGCGGGTGGTGCTGCCGACGATGTGGTACTCGGTGTGGGCGAGGTGGGCCATCTCCTTGAGGTCCGGTCCGACCACGTGCACGCCGTCGCACACCCGGCTCATCATCTTCAGTTCCTCGTCGAGGACCATGTACAGCTCGTTGGTCTCCTTGGCGTCGGCGAGGAAGGACAGCACCGACTCCTCGGTCGGGCCGCCGGCGGGGTAGCGGTGGGTGCCGCTGATGGGGTTCATCGCGGCGACGCCGGCGTCGAGGCTGACGTGCCGTTCGGGGCTGGCGCCGATGAGGGTGCGGGTGCCGGTGTGGATCAGGAAGGTCCAGTAGGCGCCGGGTTCACCGCGCAGCAGCCGGCCCCACAGGGCGAGCGCGGAGCGCACGGACCAGTCGTGGATCTCGGTGACATAGCTGCGCCTGAGAACGAAGTTGGCGCCGGAGCCGCGGCCGATCTCGTCGGTGAGGACCCGGCGCACCAGGTCGCCGTACTCGTCGTCACCGGGGTGGAAGGTGCCCTCGGTCGTGCTGACGGGCCAGGCCAGGACGCGGTCGAGGACGTCGTCGACGGGCAGCAGCGCCTGGGTGCGCACCCGCATGGCGAGCAGCGGTTCCTTGTCGTCGTGGTGGTCGTAGCCGCGCTCGCCGACCACGCGGTACGGCAGGACGGCGAGCACCTCGTGGGTGCCGGGGTCGCCGAAGTCGGGGACGGGGAGTTCGTGGGTGCCGGCCACCTCGGTGAAGTCGCCGGTCAGCAGGTCGGCGTGGCCGGGGGTGCCGTGGTCGGGGCGGTGCAGCAGGGCGAACGGAGAGCCGCTGGCGACCAGTTCCTCCAGCTGGTCCATCACGCCCCTCCGGCGCCGGCGAAGGCCGCCGCGGTCAGCGACCGCAGGACGGTGGAGGTGGGCACGGCCATCGCGCAGCGGGTCGCGGCGTACTCCAGGGCCATGTGGTGGTGGTCGGGGCCGAAGTCGGCGACCGCGTCGGCGACGACGAACGGCTGGACGTCGTGGGCGAACGCGTCGCAGGCGGTGAGCAGGATCCCGACGTGCGCGTAGACCCCGCAGATCACCAGCTGGTCGCGGCCCCGTCCGTGCAGCAGGTCCAGCAGACCGGTGCGGTGGAAGGCGCTGGCCCGCCACTTGGTCAGCACGGTGTCGGTGTCCTGGGGGGCGATCGGGTCCGGAATGCCGCGGTCGGCCGGGTCGGCGGACATGCCGGCACCCCAGAAGTCCTTGAGCAGGCCGCGCTGTTCGGCGCTCATGCCGCCGGGCTGGGCGGTGTAGACGACGGGGACGCCGAGCGCCCGGCAGCGTTCGCGCAGGGCGGTGACGTTGTCCATCAGGTCGGTGCGGGGGCGGGCGTGTTCGGCGAACGGGGCGAGGAAGTAGTGCTGCATGTCGTGCACCAGCAGCACGGCCCTCTCCGGGTCGACCGACCAGGAGACGGTGTTCGCCGGGAGCTCGGCCGGGGACGGCATCGGATACGGGTCGATCGGCGCGATCGCCACGTGGGGTCCTTTCCGGTTCGGGGACGGGCGGCGGAGGCGGGAGGGGCCGCTCCCGGGCCCGGTCGGGTCAGGGTCCGGCAGGTCCGGGGGCGGCCCCGGTCGGTGTCCCGGGCGGGGTCCCGGGCGGGGTCCCGGGCGGGGTCGGGCCGGTCGTGGTGGGGCGGCCGGGACCGGGGCGGTCCCGGCCGGGCTTTTCCGGGACCGGGGCCGGCTGCCGTCGGGAGCGGAACGGGGGCGGTCCGGTCCGGGGCACCGGGGCGGTCCGGCCGGGGTCCGGGGCCGTGCCCGGTGGCGGGGCCCCGGGCAGGCGCGCCGGTCAGACTCCGAGGGCTGCTCCTCCGTCGACGGTCAGTTCGTGCATGGTGATGTGGGCGGCGCGCTCGGAGAGCAGGAACAGGACGGCGTCGGCGATGTGGCCGGGCTCGGCGATCCGGCCGAGGGGGATGCCCACCCGGTACTGCTCCAGCACCCCGTCCACCGAGGCGCGTTCGGCCGCGTCGCCCTGGAGGGCGGTCAGCATGGCGGTGCGGGTGGAGCCGGGGGCGACCACGTTGCAGCGGATGCCGTGCCGGGCCAGCTCCAGGCCGAGGCACTTGGTGAACATGGCGGAGGCCGCCTTGGAGGCGGCGTAGGCGGCCATGGACATGCGCGGGGTGGCCGCCGCGTTGGAGGCGACGGTGACGACGGCGCCGCGGCCGCGGGGCACCATCAGCCGGGCCGCGGCCCGGCTGGTGTGGAACACGCCGGTGGTGTTGACGGCGAAGGTGGTGTTCCAGTCCTCGTCGCTGAGTTCCCCGGCCGGGCCGGCGCGCAGCACGCCGGCCGCGTTCACCAGGGCCTCGACGGCGCCGAGTTCGGCCTCCGCCTTGGCGAGGGCGGCGTCCACCTGGGCGCTGTCGGTGACGTCGGCGGGCAGCGGCAGCACCGCGCGGCCGTCGCGCTCCAGGGACTCGGCGAGTGCGCCGAGCTGCTCGGCGTCGCGGTCGATCAGGGCGACCGGCCGGCCGGTCGCGGCGAGCGCGCGGGCGGTCTCGGCGCCGATGCCGCCGGCCGCGCCGGTGACGACGGCGGTCATCGGGACACCTGCCCGAGGACGCGTCCGACGACCTCGCCGGGCACCCGCAGCACCCGGGTGGTGAAGCCGCGCAGGGCGTCGAGGTAGCGCTCGCGCAGTCCGCTCTCGTCGGCCTCGACGCCTCTGCCTCCGGAGACCAGGGTGCGGCCGCCGACGATCACGGTGTCGACGTCGGCGGAGCCGCCGAGCCAGAGGAAGCTCTCCAGCGGGCGGGGGTTGAGCAGGTAGCGGTAGTCGTCGGTGGGGACCAGCACCAGGTCGGCCTGCTTGCCGGGCTCCAGGCTGCCCACCTCGTCGTCCCAGCGCAGCCCCTTGGCACCGAGGCGGGTGGCCATGGCGAGGGCGTCGGTGGGCCGTACCTCGGTCTGGTCGGCGCTCATCTCGTTGTACATCTGCCAGGCGGCGCGCATCGCCTCGGGCATGCCCGCGTTGGGCAGGGAGGAGCCGTCGGTGGACAGCGACACGTCCAGTCCGGCGCGGCGCAGGGCCGGCACGACGCCGGTCTCGGTGACCGAGGACTCCCCCGACGGGCCGTACTTGGCGGGCGAGTGGCTGACGTGGGCGCGGGCGGCGAGCATCAGCTTCTGCTCGTCGTCGTCGAGGAACGCGGCGTGCGCGGCGGTCAGCCGGTCGTCGACCAGGCCGAGTTCGGCGAGGCGGCGCAGTCCGGTGGCACCGTAGTGGGCGGTCAGCGCGTCGGCCTCGTGGCGCAGGGCGCCGACGTGGGTGGCGAACGGCAGGTCGTGCCGGGCGACCAGCTCGGCCATGCCGGTGCCGAGTTCGTCGGTCATGTTGGTGACGTAGGCGATGCTCGGGCGGCAGCGCAGCCGGCCGGTGGTGTCCGCGGCGACCCTGCCGATCAGCTCCTCCACGCCCGCGAGGACGGTGTCGGTGTCGCGGGTGCGGGTGAACCCGGTGCCGTCGGGCGGGCAGACGGCGTCGCTCGCCCAGGTGCTGGCGGAGAAGCGGATGCCGAGCCGGCGGGCGGCGGCGGTCATCGAGGCGGGCCGGTTGAGGGAGCCCATGTCGCCGAGGGTGGTGACGCCGCCGCGCAGCTGCGTCCACATCGAGTACTCGGCGACGGCCTGCGCCTCGTCGGGGGTGAGGGCGGCTATCAGGCCGTCGAACCGGTCGAAGGTGGCGGAGATCTCGTGCATCCGGCCGCCGCCGCCGAGGAAGGCGACCTGGTCCTCGCGGTCGGAGGCTTCCCGCAGCGCGCCGCGCAGCGGGAAGCCCATCGCGAACATCTCGTGCCAGTGGTCGTTGACCAGGCCCGGCAGCACCATCATGCGGCCGGCGTCGAGGGTGCGCAGTTCGGCGCGCTGCTCGGGGGCGAGGGCGGCGGCGGCCTGCTCGACCTCGGCGGCGGGGCCCACCGCGGCGATCCGGTCGCCGGTGACGAGGACGGCGCCGCGGGGGTGGACGCTCTCGTCGGCGTCGGCGGTGTAGACGGTGCCGCCGGTGATCAGCAGGGTGCTCATCGGGTCTCCCGGGCGGCCGGTGCGCCGGCCGGTCCGGCGGGCTCGCCCTCCGGGCCGGCGAGGACGGCGAAGTGGGCGAGCCAGCCCTTGAGGGTGGGGGCGCCGATCAGTGCCTCGAAGTCGACCGGGAGGCCCTGCTTGCGCCAACGGCTGACCAGGCGCATCACCTCCAGGGAGGAGATGCCCAGCACGACGAGGCTGGTGTCGGGGTCGATGGCGCGGGGCTCGATGCCCAGCACGGGTGCGAGGATCGCGCGCAGCTCGTGTTCGGTGGGCGTCGTCATGGGGTCCACGTCAGCCTTTCTCTCCGGCCGCGGCCAGGGCGGCCAGCGCCTTCTTGTCGACCTTGCCGAGCGGGGTCAGGGGCAGTTCGGGCAGGTAGCGCACGGTGTCGGGCAGCTTGTACTCGGCGACGCCCTGGGCGTGCACGGCCCGCTTGATGTCGGCGAGCGGGATCTCGCCCGCCTCGGCGACCAGGAAGGCGCAGATGCGCTCGCCGAGGAACGCGTCGGGTACGCCGATGACGGCGGCGCCGGCGATGCCGGGCTGGCGCAGCAGCAGTTCCTCGGCCTCCCCGGCGTTGATCTTGTCGCCGCCGCGGATGATGACCTCCTTGATGCGGCCTTCGATGACGAGGTCGCCGTCGGCGGTGAGCCGGGCCAGGTCGCCGGTGCGGTAGTAGCCGTCGGCGGTGAAGGCGCGCCGGTTGTGCTCGGGGGCCCGGTAGTAGCCGCGCAGGGTGTAGGGGCCGCGGGTGATCAGCTCGCCGACGGTGCCCGGCGGCACCGGGTGGCCGTCGTCGTCGACGACGAGGAGTTCGTCGCCCTCGGAGACCGGCTTGCCCTGGGTGGTGAGCACGGACTCGTCGGGGTCGTCGGCGCGGCTGAAGGTGAGCAGGCCCTCGGCCATGCCGAACACCTGCTGGAGGCGGGCCCCGAGGGTGGGCCGGATCCGCTCGGTGAACTCGCGCAGCATGCGCGCCCCGCCGACCTGCACCAGGCGCAGGCTGGAGAGGTCGGCGCCGGACCAGGAGGCCTCGTCGAGCCAGAGCGCCATGATGGAGGGCACCATCGCGGTGACGGTGGCGCCGTGGCGTTCGATCAGCGGGAAGCAGTCCGACGGGTTGGGGGTGTCGGCGAGGACGGCGGTGCCGCCCGCGTGCAGGACGCCGACGACGCCGGGGCAGCCGAACGCGAAGTTGAACTCGACGGGGAGGACGGCGAGGTACACGTCGTCCTCGGTCAGCTCGCACACCTCGGCGGCGCGGCGGGACATGTGGACGTAGTCGTCGTGGGTCCGCGGGATCAGCTTCGGCAGGGCGGTGGTGCCGCCGGAGAGCAGGAAGAACGCCACGTCCGCGGGGTCGGGCTCGGGCAGCGGCACGGGCTGCTCGGGAGCGGCCGCCTCGACCTCGGCGACCGACACGAACCCGTCGGCGGGCTCGCCGAGGACGAACAGGGACTTCAGGGTGCCGGTCGCGGCCTGCACCCGGCGGGCCTGCTCGCGGTGGTCGTGGCCGCGGTGCACCGCGGGCATCACGTAGCCCACGGCGCCGCTGAGCTCCACCAGGTGGGTGATCTCGGTGACGCGGTGCGCGGGCAGCGAGAACACCGGCTTGGCGCCGAGGCGCAGCAGGGCGTGCACGATGGCGACGAACTCGGGGACGTTGGGCAGCTGGACGACGATCCGGTCGCCGGCGTTCACGCCGTGCGCGGCGAACCCGGCGGCCAGCCGGTCGGCCCAGCGGTCGAGGCCGGCGTAGGAGACGCGGCGGTCACCGTGCACCAGTGCGGTGCGCTCGCCGTACCGGGCGGCGAGGTCGCGCAGCACCGTGCCCAGGGTCTCGCCGGTCCAGATGCCCTGCTCGCGGTAGCGGCGGGCGGTGGCCTCGGGCCAGGGGGTGCATCCGTCGAGCATCGCGGACTCCTACTCGGCTTCCGGGGCGGACCCGGTGATACGGACGACGGCGGCTCCGGCCTCCATGCCGGTGCTGGCGCCGATCAGCAGCACGTGGTCGCCGGGGCCCACCTGGCCGGTGCGCCAGATGTGCTCCAGGCCGAGGAAGAGGTCGGCGGCGCCGGTGTGGCCGACGGTGTTGACGTACTCCCAGACCGTCTTCTCCTCCGGCACGTCCAGCGGCAGCAGGAACATGGCCTCCAGGGCGGGCCGGCCGAAGCCGACGTGGCACACCTTGGCGATCTGGTCGAAGGTCACCCCGGCCTCCTTCAGGGTGCGCTCGGTGATCTCGGCGACGCGGTCGCCGAAGTTCTTGATGGGCGGGGCCTGGCCCTCGGCCCACTGCTCGCGGACCTTCTCGGCGCGCTCGGCGAAGTTCAGGCCGCGGCCGCGGGTGACACCGGGCGGGAAGAGGTCCTCGCCGGCGCGGTGCAGGATCTCCATGGAGGAGTCGGAGAGCGAGCCGACGGCGAGCAGCTCGGCGAACCCGGAGCGGCGCGAGAGCACCACGGCGGAGCCGGCGTCGGCGAGCACGAACAGGCCCGAGGCGCGCCAGCGTTCCACGCCCGGGGTGGAGTAGTTGTCGCCGGTGGTGATCAGCGCGGCGTCGTGGGTGGGGTTGGCGATCAGCCGGTTGGCGGCCGACTCGACGGACGCCAGCATGCCCAGGCAGCCCTGCTTGACCTCCACGGCGGGGACCGGCCGGTCGACGGTGTGGCGGAGGATGTAGTGCACGGCGGACCAGCCGTCGGGGCCCTGGTGGTGGGTGTAGCTGTGCAGCAGTACGCCGATGTCGTCCGGGCCGTGCCCGGACCCGGCCAGCGCCGTCCGGGCGGCCTCGATCGCCATCTGCGGCGCGGGGGTCGACTCGCTGACCGCGGCCGAGCGCATGCCCGAGGCCTCGCGGGCCGCCTCGTCGTACAGGCCGTCGGCGACCGCCTGTTCGGCCGGGAACAGGGGCGGCAGATGACTGCCGATCCCGGCGAGGTACAGGTGCGCAGTCCTCATCGCGCCGACTCCTTCTTGGCTCGGGTTCCTGGCTCGGATTCCTGGCTCGGGTTCCCGGCACGGGCTCCCGGCACGGGCTCCCGGCTCGGGCTCTTGGCTCGGGCTCTCGGCTCGATCCGTGTGGCAGCGGCGGGTGCTGCCCGAGCGCCAGCACAACACCGCGCGCACCCCCCGCTCATGAGTGGCCGGTACTCATCCGTCGGAGCTCCGCCGCGAGCGGGGACGTGGGTGGCCCTCGGCCGCGGTCCGCGCGGGGCGGGCGCGGCCGGCCGAATGAGTAGCCACCACTCGCGATCCGTGCGCCGCCGGGGTGCTGTGCTGACCGGGATCCCGCCGGGCCGCGTTGCCGCCGGCGGCCAGGCATCCACGAGGGGAGCAGTCATGTCCAGGTCGCGTCCGGAGCCGGGCGACTGGTCGAGTCCCGCCGAACTCGCGCAACTGCAGCGGGACCGGCTGCCACGGGTGCTCGCCCAGGCGCTGCGCTCGCCGTTCTACTCAGCCCGCTACGAGGGCCGGGAGGCACCGCGCACCGCGGACGACTTCGCCGGCATCCCGCTCACCACCAAGCAGGACCTGCGCGACCAGTACCCGTTCGGGATGCTGGCCGTGCCCCGCGAGGAGCTTGCCACCTACCACGAGTCCAGCGGCACGGCGGGCGAGCCGACCGCCTCCTACTACACCGAGGGCGACTGGGCCGACCTCGCCGAGCGGTACGCCCGCAAGTGGGTGGGGATGGGCCCGTCCGACACGTTCCTGGTGCGGACGCCCTACGGGCTGGTCATCACCGGTCATCTGGCGCAGGCCGCCGGGCGGCTGCGCGGGGCGACCGTGGTGCCGGGCGACGCCCGCTCGCTGGCCACCCCGCTGTCCCGGATGGTGCGCGTGCTCGGTTCCCTGGACGTCTCGCTGGTGTGGTGCAACCCGACCGAGATCGCGATGCTGGCGGCTGCCGCGAAGGCCGCCGGACTGCGTCCGGAGCGCGACTTCCCGTCCCTGCGCGCCTTCTTCACCGCCGCCGAGCCGCTCACCGAGGTGCGCCGGCGGCGGCTGAGCGAGGTGTGGGGCGGCATCCCGCTGGTGGAGGAGTACGGCTCCACGGAGACCGGCACCATCGCCGGGCAGTGCCCCGAGGGGGTGCTGCACCTGTGGGCGGACCGCGCCGTCTTCGAGGTCCACGACCCGGCCACCGGCGCCCTGTCCGCCACCGGACGCGGCCAGATGGTGGTCACACCGCTGTACCGGGACGCGATGCCGCTGCTGCGGTACCACCTCGCCGACGAGGTCGAGGTGTCCGACGCGCCCTGCGGCTGCGGCTGGCAGCTGCCCACGGTGCGGGTGCTGGGCCGCGCGGGCACCGCCCTGCCGGTGGGGTCGGGGACGGTGACGCAGGCGCAGCTGGAGGAGCTGGTGTTCGCCCTGCCGGCCGCGTACGAGGTGCTGTTCTGGCGGGCGCGGGCCGGGCGGGACGCGCTCACCGTGGAGTTCGAGGCGCCGGACGCGGTGCGGGAGCGGGCCGCCAAGGAGCTGGGCGCGGCCGTCGACCGCGAGCTGGGCGTCCCGCACCGGGTCACCGGACTGCCGCCGGGCACGCTGGTGCCCGCCTCCGCCCTCACCGCCCGGCGCGACATCCTCAAGGCCCGCTATCTCTTCGCCGAGGGCGAGGACTGGGACCGGGCGGTCATGTACGCCTGAGCGCCGCCCCGCACCCCGTCCAGCCCGTCCCCGCGTCGCCGACAGCGGCCGACGCCGACCCGTGAGCGGTGAATCCATGAACGACCTGTCCCCTCAGCCGCCGAGCCCCGCGGAACCCGTCGCGGTGGTCGGCATCGGCTGCCGCCTGCCCGGCGGGGCCGACTCCCCCGACGCCCTGTGGCGGCTCCTGCTCGACGCGGTGAACGTGTCGGGCCCGGTCCCCGAGGAGCGCTGGGCGCCGCACCGCGCCCAGTCCCGGGAGAACGCCGCGGTGCTCTCCCGGATCATCGACCACGGTGCCTTCCTGGACGACATCGCCGGGTTCGACGCCTCCTTCTTCGGCATCTCGGCGACCGAGGCCCGCCAGCTGGACCCGCAGCAGCGGATGGCGCTGGAGGTGGCCTGGGAGGCACTGGAGCACGCCGGCATCCCCGCCGCCGGCCTCGCCGGCACCGACACCGGCGTGTTCCTCGGGGTGGGCACCGACGACTACGGGCGCCGCCTGCTGGAGGACCTGCCCGGCGTCGAGGCGTGGACCGGCATCGGCTCCTCGCTGTGCGGCGTGCCCAACCGCGTCTCCTACACCTTCGACCTGCGCGGCCCGTCCGTGGCGGTCGACACCGCCTGCTCGTCGTCGCTGGTGGCCGTGCACCAGGCGTGCGCCGCGCTGCGCGCCGGGGAGACCCCGGTGGCGCTGGCCGGCGGCGTGATGCTGATGGCCGGCCCCGGCCTGACCACCGTGCTGGACCACGCGGGCGCCATCTCCCCCGACGGCCGCTCCAAGGCGTTCGACGCGGCGGCGAACGGCTACGGACGCGGCGAGGGCTGCGCGGTGGTCGTGCTGAAGACGCTGAGCGACGCCCGCCGCGACGGCGACCGGGTCGTCGCGGTGATCCGCGGCAGCGCGGTGCACCAGGACGGCCGCACCGACGGCATCATGGCGCCCAGCGCCGCCGCTCAGGCGCATCTGCTGCGCAAGGCGTACGCCGCGGCCGGCGTCGACCCGGCCGAGGTGGACTACGTCGAGGCGCACGGCACCGGCACCCGGGTCGGCGACCCCGTCGAGGCCTCGGCGCTCGCCGAGGTGGTCGGTGCCGGGCGGGCGGCCGGACGGCCCTGTCTGATCGGCTCGGTGAAGACCAACATCGGGCACTGCGAGGCGGCGGCCGGCATCGCCGGGCTGGTCAAGACCGCGCTCGCCCTGCAGCACGGGCTGATACCGCCGACCGTGACGGTTCAGGGCCCCCGGCCGGACATCCCGTGGCAGGCGTCCGGACTGAGCGTGGTCACCGAGCCGACGCCGTGGCCGCGGACCGATCGGCCGCGGCGGGCGGGGGTGGCGAGCTACGGCTACGGCGGCACCATCGCGCACGTGGTGCTGGAGCAGGCGCCCGACGTGCGGGAGCTGCCGGACACGCGGGAGCCGGCCGGCCCGCGGCCGACGGCGCACGGACCGGCTCTGCCGGACGGACAGGCAATGCCGGACGGACCGGCCCTGCCGGACGCCGAGCCCGGCACCGTCCGGGGCGGGGAGCCTCCGGCCGGGTCCGGTCCGGCCGTCCGGCCGACCCTGTTCCCGCTGTCCTCCGCGACCGGCCCCGGCCTGGCCGCGCAGGCCGGCCGGCTGCGGTCCGCCCTCGGCGGCCACGCCCTCGCCGACACCGGCCACACCCTCGCCCACCGCCGCGCCCACCTCGGCGCGCGGGCCGCCGTGCTGGCCGCGACCGCGGAGGAACTCGACACCGCGCTCGGCGCGCTGGAGGCCGGCGAGGCGCACGAGCGGGTCGTCACCGGTGAGTGCGTGGGCGGGCCGTCCCGGCCGGTGTGGGTGTTCTCCGGGCACGGCGCGCAGTGGTCCGGAATGGGCCGTGAACTGCTGGCCGAGGAGCCGGTGTTCGCCGAGGCGGTGGACCGGCTCGGACCGGTCTTCGCCGAGGAGCTGGGCGTCACCCCGCGCGAGGTGCTCACCGGCGGTGACCTCGGCCCGGTGGACATCGTCCAGTCGATGCTGTTCGCCGTGCAGATCGGCCTCACCGCCGTGTGGCGCCGCTACGGCGTCGAACCGGCCGCGGTCATCGGCCACTCCGTCGGGGAGATCGCCGCGGCGGTCGCGGCCGGCTCGCTGACCGAGGAGGACGGGGCGCGGCTGGTGTGCCGGCGCTCGGCGCTGCTGCGCAAGGTCGCCGGGCAGGGCGCCATGATCATGGTGGACCGGTCGTTCGAGGAGGTCCGGGACCGGATCGGGACCACGGACGCGCTGTGCGCGGCGATCGCCGCCGCACCCTCGTCGACGGTGGTGGCCGGTGACGTCCCCGCGGTCGACGCGGCCGCCGGGCAGTGGGCCGCGCTGGGCTGGACCGTCCGCCGGATCGACTCCGACGTCGCCTTCCACAGCCCGCAGATGGATCTGATCAGCGGTGAGCTGGCCGCCGCCGTGGCCGAGCTGGAGCCGCGCGAGCCGCGGGTGCCGCTGTATCTGACGGCCGTGGAGGACCCGCGGTCCGGGGTGCGGCAGGACGCCCGCTACTGGGCCGGCAACCTCCGCAACGCCGTACGGTTCCGGCAGGCCGTCCAGGCGGCGGCCGAGGACGGGCACCGCCTGTTCCTGGAGATCTCCGCACACCCGGTGGTCAGCCACTCCGTCACCGAGACGCTCGGCGGCCGGGGCGACGCGCTGGTGCTGCCCACCCTGCGCCGCAACAGGCCGCAGCGGCCGGCACTGCTGGCCTCGCTGGCCCGGCTGCACTGCCACGGCGTACCGGTGGACTGGACGGTGCTGCAGCCCGACGGCGCGCTCACCGACCTGCCCACCACCGCGTGGCGGCACGAACGGCACTGGGTGGAGGGCCGGTTCACCAGCCCGTCGCCGCAGGACACGCTGCTCGGGGACGAGGCCGCGGTGCACGGCTCGCACCTGCGCGTCTGGCAGACCACGCTCGACCTGCGCACCCGCCCGTACCCGCGGCGGCACCCGGTGCTGGGCACCGAGATCGTCCCGGCGGCGGTCCTGCTGAACACCTTCCTCACCGCGGGCCGCACCGACACCCTCACGGACGTGCACCTGCGGCAGCCGGTGGTGGTGCCGCAGGAGGACACCCGCCAGGTGCAGATCGTGCTCGACGGGAGCGGGCTGCGGCTGGTCTCCCGCGCGCTCGACGCCCCCGACACCGCCTGGGTGACCCATACGACGGCGGCCCTCGGGGAGCGGTCCGGGCCCGTGGCACCGCTCGCCGGGCCCCCCGCCTGCGACGTGCTCGACCCCGACCACGTCGTGGACCGGCTCGCCCGGCTCGGCGTGGCCGGCATGGGCTACCCGTGGACGATCGAGGAACTGTACGGCGGCGAGGGCACACTGACCGCGTCGGTGAGCGCGGACCGGGACACCACCTGGGCCGCCGTGCTCGACGCCGCGCTCTCCATGGCCTCGGTGATCTTCCCCGGTCCGGCCGTGCTGCGGATGCCCGCCTTCGTCGGCCGGGTCACCCGCACCGGCCGCGCGCCCCGGCGCGCCGTCGTCGACGTCCGCCTGGACACCGAGCAGCCGTCCACCGTGCACGTCGACGTGCGCGGCGAGGCCGACGGCGCCGACGGCGAGGAGTCCGTGGTGACGCTGCGCGGCCTGCGCTACGGCGAACTCGACGGCGACCTGTCCGACGACCGGCGCACCGGCGCGGAGCGCTTCGAACCGGCCTGGCGGCCGTTCCCGGTGGACGTCACGGCCGCGTCGGACCGGCCCGGCGGCACCCTGCTCGTGGTCGGCCCCACGGAGCTGGCCTGCGCGCTGGTGCCGGAGGCCGCCGCGCGGGGCGTGACGGTGAGCGTCTCGCGCCGTCGGCTGGAGGAGGCCGACCAGGTGCTCTACGCCCCCGACGACACCGAACCGGCGGACGCGGCGGCTCAGTTCGTGCGCCTGATGGCCGAGGTGGCCGCGCTGCCCGGCCGCAAGCCCGTGGTGTGGTGCCTGACCCGCGGCGTTCGGGAGTGCGTGGACGCCGACGCGCTCGCCGGGTCCCCGTTGTGGGGCCTGGGCCGGGTCGCGGCCGGCGAGCACCCCGACTTCTGGGGCGGGGTCGTCGACCTGCCCGCCGAGCCCTGGTCCCGGCAGCCGGTGCAGACGCTGTTCGCGCTGCTGCGCCTGCGGCCCGCCGAGCCGGTGCTGAGCGTCGTCGGCGAGGAGGTGCACACGGTGCGGCTGGTGCCCGCCGCGCCCGTCCCGGACGGCGCCCGCTTCGCCTGCCGCGCCGACGGCACGTACCTGATCACCGGTGGCCTCGGCGTGCTCGGCCTGGAGCTGGCCGGCCATCTGGCGGCGCGCGGCGCGCGGCGGATCGTCCTGCTGGGGCGCACCCCGGTCCCGCCGCGGGCGCGCCGGGCCGCGGGCGACCCGCGCACCGACGCCCTCGGGCGGCTGGAGGCCGCGGGCGTCACCGTCCGGACCGTGGCCGCCGACATCACGGACGCCGCCGCGACGCGGGCCGCGCTGGACGCCCTCGACCTGCCGCCGGTCCGGGGCGTGGTGCACGCCGCGGGCACCGTGCACAGTGCGCTGCTGCACCGGTTGGAGGAGGACGCGCTGCGGGACGTGATGCGGCCGAAGGTGGACGGGGCCCTCGTGCTGCACGAGCTGTTCCCGCCGGGGGCGACGGACTTCTTCGTGCTGTTCTCCTCGGCGGGCCCGCTGCTGGGGCTGCCCGGACAGGGCGCGTACGCCGCCGCCAACTCCTTTCTCGACGCCCTGGCCGCGCACCGCCGGGCCCGGGGGGCGCGGGAGACGGTGGCGATGGCGTGGACGAGCTGGCGGGGTATGGGTATGGCCACCGCGGCAGAGGCCACGGACCTGGAACTGGCCGCGCGGGGCACCTGCGACATCGCCCCGGACCACGCGCTGCGCGCCTTCGACCAGACGGCCGCCGGCGGGTCGAGCGCGCTGGTGGCGGTGCTGGGGCTGCTGCGCGGGCACACCGGGCCGCGGCCGGCGCTGCTCGCCGAACTCGCCCGCGACGAGGCCTCGCAGCCTGCCGAGGTGCCCGACTGGATGGCTCTGGAGGGCGAGGAGCTGTCGGCGTACCTGCTGGACGAGGTGCGACGGCGGGTGGCCGGGGTGCTCGGCACACAGCCGGACGCGGTGTCCCTGCACCGGCCACTGACCGAGGCGGGCGTGGACTCGCTGCTCGCCGCCGCGATCCGGGTGGCGCTGGAGCGCGACCTGGGTGTGGCGCTGCCGGCCACGCTGCTGTGGAACCACCCCACGGTCGGTGCCATCGCCGGCCACCTCGGGGACCTGCTCACCGCGGCCGGTGCCGGCGATCAGGAGCAGGACATGGCGCGCTGAGGGGCGCGCCGTACGACCGCCGCCGTCCTCGCCGCGACGACCGGGTGCGGCCGGTCCCGGCGAGGACGGCGGCCGGAGCCCGGGCTCCGGCCGTCCCGTGTCCTCGGCGGGGCGGACCGCCCGGCCCGGCCGGCCGCGGCGGGCCGGGCCGGGGAGCCCCGGGGGAGGGCCGTGGAGCGGGAGCCGCACGGGAGGGGCCGGACCGCGGCGTTCGGCCCCTGTGGCGTGCTCGGGCGCTCCGGGGCAGGCGTCGCCGGCCCGGCCGTCGGGGCCGCGCGCCTGCGTGCTCAGCCCTCGTCCGGGGCCCGGTCCGGCGCGCCGCGGCCGGCGGCGCCCGTCAGCATCGCCTCCGCACCGTCCAGGGAGCGTTCCACGGTGAACCGGAAGAACCGCAGGTCCTCCTGGGCGAGTTCGGCGGGGTCGCCGACCCGGGTGAGCGCGTCCGCGGCGGCTGCGGCCAGGCCCGGCCGGGACGGGTCGTCGGCGAAGGCCGCCATCGCACGGTGCATGTCGGTGCGAGCGGTGGGGAAGTCGGCGCGGTCGTCCTCCACGGCGACCAGCATGAAGGCGCTGTTGAGCAGGTAGCGGTAGATCTGGGTGGACTGCTCGCCGAACCCGGCGGCGAGCAGCACGTTGATGCCGGTGTCGATGGTCGACAGCGCGGCGGGGACGTTGGGCCCGACGACGACCATCCGGCGGGCGACCCCGGGGTAGCGCCGCAGCACGTCCCGCCCCTCGATCATCAGCGCGCTGAACCACTCGCGCCAGGGAAGGCCGCGGTCGGGCACCGGGATACCGGAGATGACACGGTCGACGACGCCCATCACCACCGCCTCACGGTCGCCGACGTGGTGGGCGACGACGCCGGGCCAGACGTCGAGCCGGGTGGAGATCTGCCGGATCGACCAGCCGTCGAGCCCGTGTTCGGCGGTCAGCTCGGTGGCGGCGTCGATGATCTTTTCCGCGGTGATCGGCGGCAGTCCGGCCGAGGCGCGGGACCTGCGGCGGGACGCTGTCTGCGACATGGCGAGTACCTCACGCTGTGGATCACCCGGCGGGACCGGGTGTGTGGCGGCTCTGAGCGATCCGGGGGATCAGGGGGTCCCAGGGCTTCCAGGGGTCTTCCGTCCCCAGCGGCTCCCGGAGAGCACCCGGAGGGCTCCTCGAAGCCCCCGGGAAGGGGTCCCACCCTAACCTATTAGCCAGCGTCTAAGAGCGTCCTGTAGGCTATTAGCCACTGTCTAACCGAGGTGGGGGCAGGGCTTCCGCGCCGTGCCGTCCGCCCACCCCGGCATCCCGCCGCCGTGCGGAGACCGCGGCCCCGCGCGCCTCCCGCCGCGCTCCGCCCCACCCCGCCCCGAGAGGCCCTCATGCGTAAATGGATGCCGCTGCTGGCCGTGTGCCTGGGCACCTTCATGCTCCTGGTCGACGTCACCATCGTCAGCGTGGCGCTGCCCTCGATGACCGACTCGCTCGACACCTCGTTCTCCGCCCTGCAGTGGGTGGTGGACGTCTACGTCCTCGTCCTGGCGGCCCTGCTGATGGCCCTCGGCTCCCTGTCGGACATCCGCGGCGCCCGCCGGGTCTACCTGGCCGGGCTCGCCGTGTTCGCCGCCGCGTCGCTCGCCTGCGGCCTGGCCGGCAGCAGCGAGTCGCTGATCGCGGCCCGCGCGGTGCAGGGCCTCGGCGCCTCGGCCATGTTCGCCACCAACACCGCACTCCTGGCCGCCAACTACGAAGGCCGCGACCGCGGTGTGGCGTTCGGCCTGTGGGGCGCGGTGAACGGCGCCGCGGCGGCCGCCGGCCCGATCCTCGGCGGCCTGCTCACCGAACACCTCAGCTGGCGCTGGATCTTCCTGGTCAACCTGCCCGTGGCCGCGGCCGCCCTGTTCATCGGCGTCCGCTTCCTCACTGGCGGGGCCACCCGCCCGCACAGCCGCCTCGACGTGCCGGGCACCCTGGCCTTCACCCTGGCCGCGACGCTGCTCGTCTACGGCCTGATCCGGGCCGGGGAGGACGGCTGGGCCGCGGGCGGCACACTGCTGCTGTTCGGCGGCACGGCCGTCGCCGTGGTGCTGTTCGTGCTCGTGGAGCGCGGCACCCGGGACCCGATGCTGGACCTCGGACTGATGCGCTCGCCGTCGTTCGGCGGCCTGATGGCGGGCGCCGTGGTGTTCAGCGCGGCCGCCTTCGCCAACCTGGTGTTCGTGTCCGTGTGGGCCCAGTCCGTACTCGGCTTCGGCCCGGTGAAGGCGGGTCTGATCCTGACACCGCTCAGCGCCATGTCGTTCGTCGCGGCGGGCCTCGCCGGCCGCTTCCTGTCCGACGTGCCGCCGCACCTGCCGATCGGCGGCGGCCTGCTGCTGATCGGCGCCGGCACGCTGCTGGAGATGCTCATCACCGGCTCCTCCGGCTGGATCGCCCTGCTGCCCGGCTTCGTCGTCACCGGCGTCGGCGTCGGCATCGCCTCCCCCATCCTCGCCTCGGCCGCACTCGCCTCGGCCCCGGCCGACCGGGCGGGCATGGCGGGCGGCGCGGCCAACACCTTCCGCCAGCTGGGCTTCGCTGTCGGCATCCCGGCCGTGGCGGCGGTCATCTCCGCCACGGTCACCACCCGGCTGAAGGACAGCGGCCTGTTCCCCGACGCCGGCGGGGCCGCCGAACTCGTCACCGCGGGCCAGTCCTCGACCGCGGTCCAGGACGTCGCCGAGAACGCGAAGGACGCCGCCGGCACGGTCGTGGAGAACGCCTACGCCGCGGGCCTCGACCAGGCCTTCCTGGCCAGCGGCGTGGCCGCCCTGCTGGCCGGCCTGCTGGTGCTGCTGGTCGTCCGCCCGGCTCCGCAACTCCCCGGCCGGCCGGGAGCAACACCCCGCGCGAGGGACACCGGCCAAGCGGTGAAGCCGGTCTGACGCCGTCCCACCCGAGGGGCCGCCCGGAGCCGGGCGGCCCCTTCGCCGTGCCCGGCCGGCGCCCGGCCGGCCCCGCGCCGGGGCCCCGCACGAAGAAGCCCCCGACCCGGAGGCGGGGGCTTCTCCGGGCCGGGGTGCTCAAGAGGCGGCAGACTCCGGGCGGAGCCGTGCCGACCGCCCTCCGGCAGGCGGGCGCGGGACGCGATAACATCGCTCCCCGACTGGCGAGTTGCACTATCCAGTTTAGACAGTGGCACTACCCAATAGCCAGGGAAGAGCGGAAATCCCGTGCGGATCAAGGAACTGAGCCGGGTCAGCGGAGTCCCCGTAGCGACCATCAAGTACTACCTCCGTGAAGGCCTGCTGCCGCCCGGCCGGCCCACCGCGGCGACCCAGGCGGAGTACGACGAGCAGCATGTGCGGCGCCTGCGGCTGGTGCGCGCGCTGACCGGGGTGCGGGGGCTGTCGGTCAGCGCGGCCAGGACGGTCGTGGACGCCGTGGCCGAGGGCGGCACCGACATCCACACCCTCCTCGGGCTGGTCTCGGGCATGTGGCCGCTGGGCTCCGCCTCCCGCCCGGCCGGGGAAGGGACCGACGAGCCGGACGGACAGCCGGACGGACAGCCGGCCTGCGGTTCGCAGGCCGGCGCGCTGCTCGCCGAGCTGGGCTGGTCGGTCACCGAGCACAACCCCGCCCGGCAGGTCATCGACCAGACCCTCCAGACCCTGCGCTTGCTGGGCATGGAGCACGACTGGCGGTTCCTGCTGCCCTACGCCCGGCTCACCCAGGGCATCGCCGCGCTCGACCTCGACCAGCTGCGCGCCCCTCTCGACCCGCTGGAGAAGGCCGAGCGGGCCGTGCTGCTGACCTTCCTCCTCGAACCGGCACTCCTCGCGCTGCGCCGACTCGCCCAGGAGGCGGAGTCCCACCAGCGCTACGGCGGCCCGGAACAGGCCGGCGACTGCTGACCGGCCTGAGTGGGTGCTACTCAACTCCCCTGTCCACCGGCCCGGTTCGGCGAAACGACGCACTCTCCGGACCGGCCGGGATTAAGTAGTCGCACTCATGCGGTGCCTGACCCCCGCATGGTCTTCTCGAGGACGAAAGCGGTCGGCGTGCCCAGCCGCCGCGCCTCTGTCCCCGGGAAGGCGAAAAACGATGCAGTTCCGGATTCTGGGCTCACCCGAGCTGTACGACGGTGTCCGCCGCATACGCACCCCGCTCAGCGCTCCCAAACAGCGGCGGCTTCTCTGCGCGCTCCTCTCCCGGCCCGACGAGGCGATACCGAGACAGGAACTCGTCCGCGAACTCTGGGGGGCCAAGGCCCCCGTGAGATCGTCCAACACCCTCAACGCGCACGCCTCCCAGCTGCGCCGGGTGCTGGCCGAGGCGGAGCCCGAGCGCACGCACACCACCCGTCTGCTCGCCCGCGACGCCGGATACCTCCTCCTCGTCCGCACCGGCGAGACCGACGCCGGGCTGTTCCGGCAGGGCGTGGCGCAGGCGCGCGGAACGGCCGTGACGGACCCCGGCGGCGCCCACGCACTGCTGCGGGACGCGCTGGCGCGGTGGCGGGGCGCGGCACTGGAGGGGGCCGTCCACGGGCCGCTGACGGCCCGGCTGGCGGCGCTGCTGGAGGAGGAGCGCGAGCAGGCCCTCCAGTTGCTCTTCGACTGCGCGCTGCGCGCCGGCCGGCACCGTGAGATCCTGCCCGAGCTGGAGGAGGCGACCGCGGCGCACCCGCTGCACGAGCCGTTCCTCGACCAGCTGATGCTGGCCCTGTGCCGCTGCGGCCGGGAGGCCGAGGCCATCGCGGTCTACCGGCGGGCCCGCCGCCGGCTGCCGGGCGGCGCCGACCGCACCCCGCTGCTGACCGCCCGCCTGGAGCAGATCGGCACCCGCTCCACCGTTCTGCTCGCCCCGGCGGCCCCGGCGGCCGCGCGCTCCCGTGCCGCGCACCCGTACCCCGCGGATGCGGCGGAGCCGCCGCCCGTGCGCTCGGTCGCCGGCTATCTCCAGGAACTCTTCAACGGGCAGGCCCTGACCGCTCTGTGAGCGGTCCCGCCGTCTTCGGCGCACCGGAAGCACACCCGGAACACATCAAGGACATATCAAGGGCACACCAGCGCGCCCCCGCCGGAGCGGGGGCGCGCCGCCTTCTGCGGAACCGCTCAGATTTCGGCGATGAGCCGCTGCGCCACGTCCATTCCGGAGGAGTAGCCGGCCTCGTGGGAACCGATCTGGTCGACGCCGTGGCGCTTGGCGTGGAAGTACGCGCCGCACAGCTTGACCCGGGTTCCGTTGTTCACGTCGTAGATGTCCTGCTGCATTTCGCGCACCGGCGTGTCGATGACGGGGTGGGTGTAGGGGAATTCGGCGATGACGGTGTCCGCGGCGACCTCGCGCGGGTAGTCGAGGGTGACGAAGTAGTCCTTCTCGGCGGTGAATCCGTGGAGCTTGTTCATGTAGTAGGCGACGTACGTGCGGTCCGCGCCGCCGACGGCGACCTTGCCGTAGTTCCACGCCTCCCAGCGCTCGCGGTCGGACGGCATCACGGAGGGGTCGGTGTGCAGGATGACCCGGGAGCCGTTGTAGCGGACCCTCGACAGCACGGCGCGCTGCCGATCGGTCGGGTTCTCCAGCATGGCGAGAGCCTCGTCGGCGTGGGCGCCGACCACGACGTAGTCGAACTGCTCGCTGCCCCTCGCGGTGGTGACCGTCACCGAGTCCTCGCCCTGGTGGATGCGGGTGACGGGCTCGCCGGTGCGGACCTCGCCGCCCATGGCGGCCAGCGCCTTGCGGACGTAGGTGACGGAACCGCCGCCCACGGTGCGCCAGTCGACCTGCTGACCGCCGAGGCCGCCCTCGTCGTGGCCCATGAAGAAGGCGATGGCGGTGCTGGCCGGCATCTGCCAGATCAGCTCGGCCGGGATGGACCAGACGGCGGAGCACAGCAGGATCACGTACGAGGTGCGGAAGGCCTGGCTGTAGCCGCCGCGGTCGAGGTACTCCCCCAGCGGGATGTCGGCCTTCTTGCGTACGAAGTCGCGCCGGCCCTCGGTGTGGAAGCGGCGGGCCTCACGCCAGATGGTCAGGAACTCGCCGGAGTAGCGGGACGCGACCTCCTCCTCGGACAGGCCGAGCTCCCTGGTGCCGTACTCCAGGCCGGAGTCGAGGTCGAAGAAGTTGAACGCGCCCTTGTGCTCGACCTGCTCCACGCCCAGCTCGTCGAAGAACTCGCACAGGTTGGTGTAGGCGGGGCGGTTGAAGACGACGAACGCCGTGTCGATGCCGAGGAGTTTGCCGTTCTCCTCGACCTCCACCGTGTTGGCGTGGCCGCCGATGCGGTCCTCACGGTCGAACAGGGTGATCGAGGCGTGGCCACGCAGGTGGTAGGCCGCGGAGACACCGGAGACACCGGCCCCGACGACGGCGATACGAGGGATGGCGGGCTGGGGCATGGTCTTGTCCTTCACGGTCGGGTCCTGTGTCTCAGGAAGTCTCAGGAAGTCGCAGGCACTCGCGGGCACTCGCGGGAGTCGCGGGAGTCGCGGGAGTCGCGGGCCCTCGCGGGAGTGGTGCGGACCGGACGACTCCCGCGAGCCGTACGGCAGGTCGTCCGGCGCGGAGAGCGGGGGGGGAGGCGTGGACGCCTGAACGCCCCCTGGACGTGGGGTGGTACGACGTCGGCCGGGCGCGGCGCGGGCGTGGCCGGCCGCGCGGTTCCCCACGTCCCTTCGGGGCGCCGCCGAACCGCGGCGGGCCCCGCCCGGCCTGCCCGGCGCGGTCAGAGGCGGGCGGCGGCCTCGTCGGTGTCCCGCTTGGCCAGCGGGATCTGCCAGTACGAGAACAGCCGGTTCTCCTCGTGCAGCCGGCGCAGCACGGCCGTCACCTCGTCGACCACGGCCTGGTCGGTGACCGTCTCCTGCGGGTGCAGGTGCCGGTTGATCCGTTCCAGCTGGAGCAGCAGCAGCGCCCCGCTCGGCAGCGGGTCCGTCAGGGCGCCGTGCGAGTGGACGTGGGTGAGCACGCAGGCGGCCGCGGCGTGCAGCAGGCAGTACTCCTTGGCCAGGTCGAACAGCTCGGGAGACTGCGCGAAGTCCTTGCCGAGGGCGGTCCTCAGGGCGGCGGCCCGCTCGCGCAGCGGCCCGGCCCGGTCCAGGAGGGCGGCTGCCAGGTCCGCCGCGCGGTGCAGCCGTCCGGCCTCCGGCCCATCGCTGCGGCCGGCCTCGTCGGCCAGCTCCCGCAGGCGGCGCAGCCCGTCCGGCGCGGCGAGGACGGCGTCGTCCAGGCCGCGGCAGAACAGCTCCTGCCGCTCGGGGTGGTAGACGGGCAGGTCCCGGTCCAGGCCGAACAGGACGGCGGCGCGTTCGGCGGCGGCCGCACGGGCTTCCGACGCCGGCTCGGCCGCCCGGTCCAGCAGGCCGGGCAGCTGGTGGGCGAGGTTGCGCAGGTTGACCACGGTGTTGCCGTCGGCGATGTCCGTGATGAGGATGTCGCGGACCATCTTCTGGTGCATGCCGTAGTGCGGGTGGCCGCGCAGGAAGGTGCGGGCGCCGAGCACCACGGTCAGCTGGCCGAGCGTGCGCTGCAGCAGGGTCGGCACCAGGTACTTGGCGACCGACGACCAGACGCTGATCTGCTCCGGGGCGGCCTGCAGGGCGCGCGCGGCGCCGAGCACCACCGCGTCGGCGAGCATCAGGTCCGCGAACGCCTCGGCCACCTGGCGGCGGGTGTAGGGGACGTCGGCGACGGCCCGGTCGAACAGCACCCGGCGCTCGGCGAAGTCCAGGGCCAGCCGCAGGCTGGTGTCGACGGCCGACAGCGCCAGGTGCAGCAGGACCACCCGGGCGGTCTGGCTGGTCTTGAGGGCGATCTCCAGTCCCTGGCCCTCACGTCCGATCATGGCCGTGTCGGGCACGAAGGCGCGGTTCATGCGGACCCCGCTGAGGTCCAGGGCGCGCACCCCGTACAGGTCCTCGAAGGGCAGGTCGTCGACGGTGCCGGCGGCGGCGGCCGTCTTGTCGAGGAGGAACAGCGAGTAGGCGGCCGGGCCGGGCCGCCGCCCGGTGCGGGCGAAGACGACCATCCGGTCCGCGACGGTGGCGTTGCCGATGGGCCACTTCTCACCGGTCAGCAGCCAGCCGCCGTCGGTCCGCTCGGCGGTCACCTCGTTGGCGACGAGGTCGCTGCCGTGCTCGCGCTCGGACAGGCCCCAGGAGACCGAGCTGCCGCGCTTCATGTCGGCGATCATCGTCCGCTTCTGCTCCTCGGTGCCGAGGATCCAGGCGGGCATGAAGCCGAGGCTGTTGAGGGCGAGGCCGACCGCGGTGGACGGGTCGCGGCGGGCCACCACCCGCATCAGGCACATCCCGGTCTCCACGTTGCCCGCCAGGCCGCCCTGCTCGGCGGGCAGGCAGTGCACGTGCACGCCCCAGCGGCGCAGCAGGGCGACGAACTGGTAGGGGTACTCGCCGCGCACGTCGTGGTCGAGGATCTGCGCGAAGGGCATACGGCTGTGCACGTCGTGCGGGTCGCCGAGGTACTCCTCCAGCCGCGCGGCCAGTTCGGTCACGTCGGACTTGGGCATCGGAAGGCTCCTATCGGGTGGTGGCCAGCCGTACGGGCATAGCGGTGAACAGCCGTCCGCTCTCCCTGAGCGCGAGCGCGGCGTCCAGCGCGGGCAGCAGCAGGGCACCGCGGCGGCGCGGGTCCACGCCGTCCGCGCGGGCGAGGAGGTAGGCGAGGGCGGCGCCCAGCCAGCCGGTGGAGCCGGGCTCGGTGCCGTACAGGGAGTGCTCGCGGCTCGCGTGCCACAGGTGCACGCAGGCCGCGGCCGCGTGCAGCCAGGCGTAGCGTTCGGCGGCGTCGACGAGGGCGTTGGGGTCGGCGGGGTCGGCGTCGCGCAGCTGTGCGGCCCGGACCAGGTCGCCCAGGCCCGCCACCGCCTCGGTCAGCTCCCCGGCGAGGCCGGCGGCCGGGGTCACGGCGAGCTCGGCCGCGGCCTCGGGCAGGCCCGCGAGGACGGGCGCCGAGCCGCGCGCGAACAGGTCGAGCCGGGCCGGTTCGTACGGCGGGAGTCCGGCGTCCAGCCGGAACACGGTGTCCAGCGGCGCGGGGTCCGGCTCGTCGCCCCCGGCGCCGGTCAGCGCCGGCAGCTGGCCCGCGTAGGAGAGCAGGTTGGACAGGGTGCTGGCGTCGATGACGCGGACGACGGCCGAGTCGCGCTGGAGCTTCTGGAACAGTCCGCCGCCGTGCCGGCCCTCGCGCAGCACCGACCGGGTGGCGAGGACCGTGCCGCAGCGCCGGATCAGCTCGTCGCAGGCCTCGGCGACCACGTGCTTGGCGGCCGGCGCCCACACGCTGAACGACTCCGGCACCACGTGCACGCCCCGCGCGGCGCTCAGCGCGACCGCGTCGGCGGCCAGCAGGGCCGCGGCCGCCACCGCCAGCTCGCGCCGGGGGTGGGGCGACGCGGCGAGCACGGTGCGACCCACCCGGCGCTCGACGGCGAAGCCGAGGCTCTGGCGCAGGGCGGTGTCGGCGATGCCGAGGCTGCCCGCCATGCTCATCAGCCGGACCGCCTGCTGCGCCTTGACGGCCGCTTCCAGGCCCTCGCCGCGCCGGCCGACCAGGGCGGTCCCGGGCACGGGCGTGTCGTGGAAGCGGAGGGTGGCCAGGTCGATGCCGCGCATGCCGCCGGTCCGCGGTGCCGGCACCCGCTCCAGCGTGCCCTCGGGCGCCTGGCCGGTCTCCAGCAGGACCGCGGAGAAGGCGGCCGGGCCGCGCTCGCCGGTGCGGGCGACGACGTAGATTGCCTCGGCGCGCAGTCCGAGGCCGACCATCCACTTCTCGCCGGTCAGCGTGGCGTCGTCGGTGAGGCGGACCTCGTTGGTGAGCAGGTCGCTGCCGTGCGCGGCCTCGGTGAGTGCGAAGGCGACGGCGCCGCCGCCGCGCAGGATCCCGGCGGCCCGGCGCTGCTGGGCCTCGCTGCCGTGCAGCTGCAGGCAGGTCGCGGCGATGATGCTGAACATCGTGCCGGGCATGATGTTGACGTCGCGGCGGGCGGCCGCCCGCACCAGGGCGAGGCTGCGGTCGAAGGACTCGAAGGTGCCGCCCCACGCCACGGGCAGGTAGTTGAGGTGGAAGCCGCAGCGGACGAGTTCCGCGCACAGCTCCTCCGGGAAGGCGTCGCGCTCGTCGCGGGCGACGGCGGCCGCGAAGCCGTACGGGTTGGTGTCGTCGGCGGGGTCGCCGAGTCGTTCCTCCAGCTGCTCGGGGGTCAGCGCGTTCACCGCAGGCCCACCGAGGAACCGTGCGCCGGGCTCTCCAGCGGGACCGGCCGGTAGTCGGCGGCGGAGGCGGGGATGTGCACGCCGGCCGTGCGCAGCGCCGCGAGGCGGGTGTGGAAGGCGGCGCCGCGCATCAGGTGATGCGCCACCTCGGCGACCCGGCGGTTGCCGGGGGTCTTCAGATAGCTGCCGGTCACCCAGTCGTTGAAGCTGCCCATGGCCGGTCCGCACCAGACCTGGTAGTCCATGACGCGGCTCTCGTCGCCGGTGACGGCCCAGCGGGAGGACATGCCGAGGTACCAGCGGAACACCAGCGCCATGCGCCGCTTGGGGCTGCCCGCGGCGCGCTGGAGCTGCTCGGGATCGCGGCGGGTGAAGTACATGACGCACTCCTGCCACACGTCCTCCAGCGAGCGCCGGAAGATCTGCTGCTCCAGCCTGGCGCGGTCGGCCTCGGGGATGGCCTCCAGGCCGTCGTAGGCCTGGTACAGCTCGTAGAGGCGCTTGGCGCGCATCGGGAAGAGCGTGCCCTTCTTCAGGACCTGCAGTTCCACGCCCATCTCGAACATGTCGGCGGCCGGGGCCATCTCGCAGTCGGCGATGCCGGCCACGGCGAGCAGTTCCTTGGACCTCGCGGACGCCCCGGACTCCACGCAGGACTGGTTGACGGAGCCGGTGACCACGTAGGCGGCGCCCATGGAGAACGCGGCCGCCACGGCGACCGGGGTGCCCAGGCCCCCGCCCGCGCCGACCCGGACGGGGACGGCGTAGCGGAACTCGCGCTGCACGGTGTCCCGCAGCCGCAGGATGGTGGGCAGCAGGGCGGGCAGCGGCCGGCGGTCGGTGTGGCCGCCGGAGTCGGCCTCCACGGTGATGTCGTCGGCCAGCGGCACGTGGTGGGCGAGCGCGGCCTGCTCGGCGGTGACCAGGCCCTGTTCCAGCAGGGTGCCGACGACCGCGGCCGGGGCGGGACGCATGAACCGCTCGGCGACCTCGGCGCGGGAGACCTTGGCGATGACGCGGTGGTCGGCGACGGGCCGGCCGTCCGGCCCGGGGCGCAGCCCGGCGACGCGGTAGCGCACGATGTGCGGGGTGAGGTCCATGAAGGCGGAGGCCTCCACGCAGCGCACGCCGTGCCGCAGGAACAGTTCGACGGCCTCCCGTTCCAGCCGGTCCTCGCTCGGCGAGTGGATCAGGTTGACGGCGTAGGGCAGTCCGGGGATCTCGGTCGAGAAGCGGGCCAGGGCGCGCTCGATGTGCTCGGGCAGCAGTCCGGCCGCCCCGAAGGAGGCGAGGAAGCCCTCCTTGGCGAGTGCGACGACCATGTCGGCGGAGGCGATGCCGCCGGCCATGGCGCCCGCCATGTAGGCCTGTCCGACGCCGTGGGCGGTGCGGAAGGCGGCGGAGCCGAGGCGGTGGGCGGGCAGTGCCTCGGCGGCGGCCAGCAGCGGCAGGCCGTCGCCCTCGGCGGCGGCGAAGCCGCCGGAGGCGGCGCCGATGCCGCCGGGGGTGACGGTGATGAAGCACGGCTCGTCCAGGTCGGCGAGGGCGTGGTAGATCCCGGCCGGGTCCGTGCTCGGGTACCGCTCTCCGTACCAGCGGAGAGGGGTGTCGCGAATGTCCATGGGAAAACGAAGCTCCTTGGCTGAGCGGCGGGGCGGGTGGGCCGTCAGGCGTCAGGCGGTGCGGACCTCGATGGCCAGGTCGGTCAGTTCGTAGATGCGCAGGCCCGGCTTCCACAGGTCGGCGTCGGCGACCAGGACGAGCCGGCCGTCCTCCTTGCGGACGTCCTTGACGTGCACGTCGAAGAACAGCTCCTTGTCGTGGCGGAGGATCTGGCCGCGGTACTTCCAGGAGGTCTCCACGTCGGTCGCCATGGCGAAGCGCGGGTTCTCCATGCCGTCGGCGAGGTGCTGCTCCAGCACGAACAGGCGCATCGCCTGCAGGACGGCCTCGACGCCGAGGGAGCCGGGCATCACCGGGTCGCGGTGGAAGTGGCAGTCGAAGTACCACTCGTCGGGGCGTACGGCGCGGTAGCCGTGCAGGTAGCCGCGGCCGTGCCGGCCGCCGTCGGTGACCAGGTCGACGTGGTCGACGAGGGCGAACTTGTCGCCGGGCAGGTGCAGCCGGCCGCCCTCGGGGTCGGCGAACGCGGGTGCGCCGGGGGGCAGTTCGATCCGGCGCACCCGGTCAGCCGCGGGCTTGGCCGTCTCGATCCAGGGGGCGACGTAGGTGCCGTTGTCGAGGCCGACCTGGTTGGCGAGGGCCGCGTCGCTGAAGTAGCCGAAGAGGGACTCGCCGGTGTAGAACACCTCGCCGTCGGCGGACAGCTCGTAGGAGAAGTTCTGCAGTACGGCGCCGTGCACGGCGCTGGTCATCAGGAGCTTCGAGTGGTGGCGGACGGTCTTGCCGCGCAGGTCGACGTCCTTGACGAGGGTGGCGCGGCCGTCGAGGTTGCGGATGCGGTACTGCTCGTCGGTGTTCTTCAGGGTGGCGCCGAGGTAGTAGCCGAGGAAGATCGCGGCCTGGAGCGAGGACTCCATGTAGACGCAGTTCGGCATGTGCGGGGAGGAGTTCTGCTCGTAGTACCAGGCGTCGGCCGGCGAGTCGTACTCGGTGACCATCTCGGAGCCGGGCGAGAGGTCGCCACGGGTGCCCTTCAGGGACATCACACGGTCGACGAACTGGAAGTCGCCGTTGGGGATGTACGGGGCGCGGGAGGTGCGGTAGACCTCGAACTCGGGGCCCATCGCGATGTCGAGCAGGCCCTTGGCGGCGTGCGCCAGGTGCATCTCGTTGATCATCGCCGCCTCGCCGTCGCGGTTGCGGCGGCCGAGGAACTGCGGGATGCCGCCGGTCTCCGGGCGGTAGGGCGTGCCGTCCTTCTCGCGGACCTGCAGGCCGAGGTTCTTCATCCGTACGACCGGCTTGTCTCCGAGGTGGATCAGGACGTCCGCGATGACCGTGGCGCGCGGCAGCAGGGTGAGCTCGGTGACCTCGACCTCGTAGCGGACCTCGGAGTGGGCCTGGGTGATCTGGCCGCGGACCTGGACCTCGATGGGGGTGTCGGTGACGCAGGTGAAGCGGGCGTCGGGGAGGGTGAGGTGCATGCCCTGGTGCATGAGGTAGACCTGCAGCAGCTGCACCGCGCCCTCGGCGACGAGGGAGCCGGCGAGGACGTGGTCGTCGGGGAAGTGGCAGGTGAAGTACCAGGCGTCGGGCTGGAGGTGCTTGACCGCGCTGATCCTTCCGAGACCGCGGAAGCCGCCCTTGCGGTCGATGTCGACCTCGTCGATCATGCGCATCCGGGCGTCCGGCAGCCGCAGGGCCGGGTTGATGCCGGGGTCCTGGGCGTGGTCCGGGCCGAACACGTCGCCGGGGCGGCCCTGGGCGAGCACGTCCAGGTCCTCGGCGGTGAGGTGGTTCTTGTCGGTGTACGCCAGGGGCTTGAAGTAGCCGCGGGGCAGGGCCGCGCGGGCCGCCTTCTCCTTCTCGGTCATCACCACGCCGAGCGGGGTGTCGAGTTCGGCCTGGGTGAAGAACCCGGCGCAGGCGTCGCGGAGTTCGAGGATCAGCTCGCCGTCGGCGTAGCACTGGTAGCTGAAGAAGAAGAGGGTGGTCTCGCCCTGGTGGACGAACCGGTCGATGGAGATCTCGTAGCGCAGGGTCTGCCCGACGCGGGGCAGGAAGCCGCGGAAGACCAGGGTGCTGTCGAGCAGCCGGTAGACGCGCTCGCCCTTGTTGCGGAAGTCGATGCCGAGGTAGCTGACCAGCAGCAGGTCGCACTGGCCGGCCTCGACGGTGACGGCCGGGGGCACGTAGCCGTCGACCGCGTACCAGGCGTCCTCGGGGACGTCGTACTCGGTGACGATCCTCGCGGGCTTGAACTCGCCGGTCGTGCCCTGGATGTCGGTGACCCGGGTGACGAAGTGGTACGGCGGCGCGGGCAGACGTACGCGCTTGGCGTAGCCGTCGATGACGCCGAACTCGGGGCCGAACACCTTGGCGACGTTGCCGACGGCGAACTCCAGCAGGTCCGCCTCGTCCCAGACGACGCCTTCCTTGATCTCGCGGTCCGTGTGGGCTGCGCGGTCCTGCCGGATCTCACCGGCGCGGGCCCCGCCTCCCCCCTGCACCTCGGCCCCGGGCGCGGCGGGTGCCGGGGTGGCGGGTGCCGGGGTGGCGGGTGCCGGGGTGGCGGGAGCCGGGGTGGCGGGAGCGGGTGCGGCCGGGAGGGCGGGGCGCCCGGCCGCCGGGGCCGGTGCGAGGGCGGCGGGCCGGGGGCCGGCCGGCAGCGGGCCCGGCGGCCGGCCCTCCAGCAGGGACTCGACCCGGTCCAGGGTGGCGGACTGCAGGATGTGCTGGGTCTCCATCACCACCGCGTGGGTGTCCAGCATCTGCCGGCGTATCTCGTGCACCAGGTCGGCGGCGGGCGTCGGGGAGCCGTCGCCGGTCCGGTGCGCGGCGGGGGCCGGGGCCTGCGGCCGGGCGCCGGCCGGCTCCGTGGCGGCGGTGGTGCGGGCTCCGTCGCCGGGGGCGGTCTCGCGCGGGGGCGCGGACCAGGGCAGGACCGGGATCGGTGTGCCGTCGAAGGCGATGGCCTCGGTGTCGTCGAGGGTCGGGTCGGCGTGCATGAGTGCGGAGTCCTCCGGCGGTGCGGACGGGGCGGGGGCGGTCGGGGCCGCGTGGGCGGCGACGTGGTGCCGGCCGGGGGCGGCCCCCGTGGCGACACCCGGTCGGGGTTCCGCCGGGGTGCGGGGGGCGGGGGCCGCCGGACGGGGTACGGCGGCCGCAGCGGGCCCGGCACCGGTGGCGGCCGCGGCCGTCCGCGGGCCGGGAGCCGCCGTCGGGGCCGGGGTGTCCGGTGCCGCGCCGGAGGTCCCGTGGGTGCCCCGGGCCGCCGCGGACGCGGGGGGCGCCGCGGCGGCCGGGGCGGCCGGGGCGGACTCGGCGGCGGCCGGGGCGAACGCGCCGGCGGCGCCGGCCCGTGCGGCGGCCGGGGCGGACCGGTCCGACGTCCGGGCCAGTTCACGGGCCACCCGTGCCGGCGCCGGGTCGGCGCCGCCCACCCGGAAGCGGGTGGGCGGGGCCGCGGCGGGCCCGGCGGCGGACAGCAGGGCGTCCCAGTTCAGGTCGAGGCCGTGGGCGGTGAGCCGGGCCGCGAGCTGGGCGACGGAGCGTGTCGCGGGCACACCGCGGCGGTCGAGGGGGGCGGCGACGTGCGGGGCGTCGCCGAGGGTCTCGCGCACCCAGCGCGCGCAGGTGGCGCTGGGGCCGGCCTCCAGGAAGTAGCGGAAGCCGCGGTCGTAGGCGGTGCGGACGAGGCGGGGGAAGTCGATCGGCGAGCACAGGGTGGTCGCGATCCGCCGGGAGGTCTCCGCCCGGTCCACGGCCCGCAGCGGCCCGTAGTCGTAGGCGCTGAAGAGCTCCAGGCCGCCGAGGGAGCCGGTGGGGTAGTCGTTCAGCCCGGCCAGCGCCTCGAAGTCGGCCTCGACCACGGGGCAGTGCATGACGGCACCGACCGGGGAACGTGCGGCGGGGCAGCCGAGTTCCTCGATGAGCGCCCGGCACTGGGCGGGGTCGCCGGCGATGACGAGTTCGCCGGGGGTGTTGATGTGGGTGAGGAACACCCGGTCGCGGTTCTTCAGCGCGGCGCGCACCGTCTCCGCGTCGGTGAGCAGGACGTGGCTCGACCACACCCGCTCGTCGGGGACGTCGTCGCCGAGGCCCCACGCCTCGCGCACCGTGCGCCTGGCCCCGACGAGGCGGTCCTTGAACACCGGGGTCGTGCTGATCAGGGCGTCGTCCCGGCTGTCGGGCAGCCAGCCGCGGGTGGCGAAGAGCATGCTGGACTCGCCGAGGCTGTACCCGAAGCCGCCGTGCGCGGGGACGCCGAGGACGTCGCGCAGGAGGTCGGTGTAGAGGATGGAGAAACTGGTGCCGGTGGCGAGCATGAACGGGATGTCGTCGCCGAGCGAGGCTTCCAGGCGCATCAGTTCGCGCCGGCCGAGGGCGGCCTGGGCGCGCGGGTAGAGGGCCGCGGCGCGCAGGTGCAGCTCGGGCTCGTCGGCCATGTCCTCGAAGGCGTCGAGCAGTCGGGGGAAGGCGCGGAACAGGTCCTGTCCCAGACCGGGGTAGGAGTTGAAGGCGCCCGGGTAGACCAGGGCCACCTTCCCCTCGGCGCCGAGCGGGCGTGCGGTGAAGCAGCTGCCGGCGGGCGTGGCCCACTCGCCGCCCTCGGCATGTGCGGCGGGCAGCCCGCGTGCGGCGAGGTCGAGCTGGGCGGCGAGTTCGTCGCGGTCCCGGCCGACGAGTACGGCGCGCAGGGCGCGGCCGGGCAGGTGCCGGGCGGCGTCGCGGGCGAGGGCGCAGGGGTCGGCGCCGTCGGCGAGCAGCCCCCGGTGGTGGGCGACGGCGGCGAGCAGTGCGTCGAAGGAGTCGGCGGACAGCGGCAGGACGACCGGGCCGCCGGAGCGGCGCCAGTCGTGCGGGACCAGCGCGCCGCGCGGGGTGCGGGCGGAGAGCACCAGGTGGCCGTGGGCGCCGGCGGCGCCGATGAAGCCGACGGCGGCGTAGCGGCGTGCGTCGCGGGCGGCGCGCAGCCAGGGCCGGGAGGTGTCCGGCACGTACAGGCCCGACGCCTCGAACTCGGCGGCCAGTCCGGCGGCCGGGCGGGTCCAGCCGCGGGTGCCGGGCACATAGCCGTGGTGCAGGGCGAGGGTGGTCCGGATCAGGCCGGCCATGGTGGCGGCGCAGCCGGCGTCTCCGATCTGGGCCTTGGCGCTGCCGAGGGCCACCTGGTGGGCGCCGGCCGGGTGCAGCCGGGCGAGCCCGGCGATCTCGGCGCGGTCCTGGGCGTCGGTGCCGCCCGCGTGTGCCTCGACGTAGCCGATGTCGCGGGGCTCGATGCCGGCCGCGGCGCAGGCCTCGCTCGCGGCGGCCGCGTAGGTGTCGGCGTCCGCCTCGGGCACGGTGCCGTCGACCGGGGCGGCGTGCCTGACGGCCAGGGACTCCAGCCGGGCGTACACCGGGCGGTCGGTGCTGCCGGGCCGGGTGACGACGACGGCTCCGGCGCCCTCGCCGACGCGGCGGCCGCGGCCGCCCTCGGCGAAGGTGAGTCCGGCCTCGGCGACCGTGTCGGGCCGCAGCAGCAGGTTCTCGGCGGAGCCGGCGAGGTCGACGGCTCCGACCAGGACGGCCTCGATGCCGGGGTCGAGCAGCAGCAGGCGGGCGACCTGGAGTGCCTCGGCGGTGCCGGAGCCGTCCGAGGAGACGGTGAAGGAAGGTCCGCCCAGGTTCCACAGCGAGGAGATGCGGCTGGCCATCACGTTGCCGATGTAGCTGAGCACCTCGTTGGCGACGATCGGGTCGACGACGGCGTCCCGGCCGACGGCGGTCAGCCGGGCCAGCTCCGCCTCGTCGACGGCGACGCCCGCGCGCTCGAACTCCCTGCGGATGAAGGTGCCCAGGCCGTAGCGGGTGATCCGCAGGTGGGTGGTGGGCTCGGTCTCCATGGCGACGACGACGGCGATACGGCGGGCGGGGGGCGCGCTCCGGCCGGGTTCGACGGCGCGGCTGTAGCCGGCGTCGTGCAGGGCCTCGTCGGCGACCTTGATGGCGAGGGCGTGCTGGAGGTTGTAGGTGCGCAGGTCGGCGGGCGGGATCTTGAGGTCCATCGGGTCGATGCCGAGTCCGTCGACGAACGCGCCGTGCGGGAGGGACTCGGGAGTGACACCGGCACCGTGGTCGAGGGAGCCGCCGCGGGTCTGGTCCAGGCCGCGCCAGCGGCGCTCGGGCAGCGGACCCATCGTGTCGGCGCCGGCGTGCACGGCCCGCTCGAAGGCGTCGAGGGAGTCGAAGCCGCCGAAGTGGGCGCCGAGTCCGACGATGTCGAGCGCGGGCACCGGGGTGGCGGGCCGGGCGGCGGGGGCGGTGCCGTCCGGCTGGGAGAGCACGACGTGGGCGTTGGTGCCGCCGAAGCCGAACGCGGAGACCCCGGCCCGGCGCGGGCCGTCCGTCTCGGGCCAGTCGCGTCCCTCCCGCACCAGCGCGTCGGGGCCGACCCGGCCGTCCCTGGAGCTGATGGGCTGCCCGACGCCGATGGTGGGCGGGATGTGGCCCTGGCTCATGGCGAGGACGACCTTGAGCATGCTGCTGAGTCCGGCGACGGTGAGCAGGTGCCCGATGTTGCCCTTGACGGAGCCGAGCAGCGGGACGCGGCCCGCCGCGCCGAAGAAGTCGGCCACGGACTGTGCCTCGGTGGCGTCTCCGATGGGGGTGCCGGTGGCGTGGCACTCCAGGTAGTCCACGGTCGTGGGGTCGACGCCGGCCTGCGCGTAGGCGAGTTCGTAGGACTGGAGCTGGCCGTGGCCCTGCGGGACGAGGAGGTGGCGGCCGCTGCCGTCGTTGGTCAGGCCGATGCCGTCGACGACGGCGTGCACGCGGTCGCCGTCGCGGAGCGCGTCCTCGAGCCGCTTCACGGCGAACATGCCGGCGCCCTGGCCGGTGAGGATGCCGCCGGAGCGGCCGTCGAAGGGCTGGCTGAAGCCGTCGCGCGGGTAGGCCTGGAGGTCGCCGAACGAGAGGTGGATCAGCGTGGGGTCGGGTGCGCAGACGCCGCCGGCCAGGACCAGGTCGGCCTGTCCGGCGGCGAGGTGGTCGCAGGCCAGCTTGAGCGCGTAGAGGGCGGAGGAGCAGGCGGCGTCCAGGGCGTAGCGGGGGCCGCCGAGTCCGAGGGCCGCGGCGGCGAGGGTGGCGGGCGCGCCGCTGACCGTGAGGTCCTCGGCGTTGAGCCGGCCGGGGTCGATGCGGTCCTCGGCACGTGCCAGTGCGCCGAGCGGAGGGTGGCCGGCCCGGCGCAGGCCCTCCAGGACCGCCTCCTGCACGAGGGGGACGCTGACCCGGGCCGAGGCCGGGGTGGGGAAGGAGTAGTTGCCGAGGACGAGGCCGGTGCGGGAGAGCACGTCGGGCCGTTCGGCGTGGCCGCTGTCGCGCAGCGCCTCGCGGGCCACGTGCAGCGTCCAGTGGAAGATCCGGTCGAGTCCGGCGAGGTGGCCGGCGTCCAGGCGGTAGCCGGTGGGGTCGAAGGCGAAGTCGGTGACGAACCCGCCCCGGGTGCAGTAGATCTCGTGCTGGGGATCGATGTCCCGGGCCTCGGGGCCGGGGCCGAAGACCTCCGTCCCGCCCTCCCTGCGGCTGTCCTCGCCGGAGCGGAGGTTGCGCCAGAACTCGGCCGGCGACTCCGCTCCCGGGAACAGGCAGGCGAGGCCAATGATGGCGTACTTGCTCATGAGAGCTCTCGGGTCCCTTCTGGGGGTGGCCGGGCCCGGACGGCCCCGGGGGTACCGTCCGGGCCCGGCCCGACGCGTGCGTCGGATACGAGGCGGGGTCAGCCGTTGAGGAACTTGTCCGCGAGCTGCGGGGCGGAGACGACCTGGACGCCGTCGAAGCGGGTCAGCACGGTGCCGTCGGGGGCGCAGGCCGTGACCGTGAGCGCCGAAGTGCTGGAACCGCCGCCCTCGGCGGGCTCGACGACGACCAGGAACGGGGCGCCGTCGGGCAGCGGCCGGTGCAGGTCGGCGCGGGCCACGGACAGGGGCAGTCCGGCGGTGCCGCGGAACAGCCGCACCCACACCAGGCCTGCCTGCAGCAGCAGGTCGGCGGTGCCGGGGGCGAACCGGGTGCCGCCGAACGCGCCGCCCTCGGGGCGCAGTTCGGCCAGTTCGCACTCCAGGACCAGCCGGGACTCGTCCTCGGCCAGCACCCGGCGCACACCGCGCAGGGCGGGCCCGTGGAAGAGGGTGCCGTCCGTGTACAGGCCGGCGCCGTCGCGTCCGGTGCCGAGGGCGGGCAGTCCGGTGACCGCGGCGGCGTCGGACGGCTGGGCGGAGGCCGTGCCGGGGGTGACCACGGCCGCGTAGTGGGGTCGTACGGTGCCCTGGGCGTCGGCGGCCTGGACGGTGACCTGGACGCTGTCGCCGACGGGGGTCATGGCCAGCTCGGGCCGCTCGGGCAGGGTGTCGTCGAACAGGATGCCCTTGCGGACCGCGAAGTCGGCGACCCGGCGCACCTCGGTGCCGGTGGCGCGCTCGACGGCGCCGATGGCCCAGCCCAGGGCGACCACGGCGGGCAGCACCGGGGTGCCGCCGATGACGTGGTCGGCGACGACGGGGTCGCCGGCGAGGGCGGCGAGGGAGCGGTGCACGGTGACGGTGCCGGTCTGCGCGGGCCGCTCGGGCTCGGACAGCGGGGTGGTCGGGCCGAGGACGGTGACCGTGTCGGCGGCCCGTCCGGCGTCGAACTGCTCGGTGAACATCCGGGCCCCGGTGTCGACCGGGATCAGGGTGATGCCGCGCTCCTCGAAGACGGCCTTGATCTGCGGGGAGACCATGCCGCTGTCCCAGGCGCCCCAGTTGAGGGAGGTGACGCGGACGTCGGGACGGCGCCGTCGGAAGGAGGAGGCCCAGGCGTTGAGGGTCTCGTTGGCCATGGCGTAGTCGGACTGGCCGCGGTTGCCGAAGAAGCCGGCCACCGAGGAGAACAGGACGACGTGGCGCAGGGTGCCGGTGTCGAGTGCGGCGGCGACCGAGCGCAGGCCGGTCAGCTTCGGGGCGAAGACCCGCTCGATCTCGGAGGCCTTCTTGTTGGCGATGAGCTGGTCGGCGAGGACGCCGGCGCCGTGCACCAGGCCGGTGACGCGCTCCTTGTACGGGGCGAGCGCGGCGGCGGTGGCGGCGGGGTCGGTGATGTCGACGGCCAGGTACTCGGCGGTGCTTCCGGCGGCCCGGAGGTCGGTGAGGGTGCGGCGGATCTCGCGGGCGCCGACGACGGAGCCGTAGAGCTGTTCGACGCGCTTGGGGGTGGGCTTCTCACCGGAGGACTTCAGCTGGGCGGCGGCGGCCGCCTTCAGGGCGCCGTCCTCGACGTCTCGCGCCCAGGCGGGTTCGTCGGCCAGCGGGGTGCGGCCGAGCAGGAGCAGTCCGGGGCGGTGGCGGCGGGCGAGTTCGACGGTGCAGGCGGCGGTGATGCCGCGGCCGCCGCCGGTGACGACGAGGAGGTCGTCGGGGCCGGGGGCGGGCACGTTCGGGACGCCCTCGGCCAGGGGCTGCCCGGCGAGGCCGAGGCCGACCCGGCGGGTGCCGTCGTGGCCGACCTGGGTGAGGTCGGCGACGGCGTCGTGCAGTTCGTCGACGAGAAGGCCGGCGCCGGCCTCGGGGCTGAGCCCGGCGTCCAGGTCGACGGCCCGGCAGAACAGCCGGGGGGCCTCCACGGCGAGGGTCTTGACCAGCCCGGTGACGCCCGCGGCGGGGGTGAGCTCCTCGGCCACACCGGTGAGGCCGAAGCAGCCGTCGAGACGGGTGACGGTGACGAACGCGGCGCGGCCGGCGTCGGCGGCGGCGCTCAGCGGTTCCACGGCGTGCTTGGCGACGAGCAGGGAGTGCGCGAGGCGCCGGGTGGCCTCGGACCAGTCGCCGAGGTGCGCGGCGGACAGGTCCACGACGAGGGTGACGCGGTCGGCGAGGACGGCCTCCATCCGCTCGGCCAGCTCGGTGACGCCCCAGCCGGTCAGCGCGTGGTCCTTGGCGCCTTCGACGCGCTGGACGACACCGGGCAGCCGCAGCACGTGCACCGGCCGGCCGGCCTCGACGAGGCGCGCGGCGAGTGCGGGCGCCAGCTCGGAGCCGTCGTCCACGATCAGCGCGGCCGAGCCCTCGGCGTAGGGGGCGGCCAGCAGGTCCGGGCTGGGCAGGGTGACGAGCGCGGCCTGGGCCCGGCCGACACCGCCGGCGGGCCGCTCGGCCGCGGGCCCGGCGGCGGGCCCGGCGGCGGGCCGGTCGTCGGCCGCGGGGGCGGTGCCGTCCGTGGTGCCGGCGGCGGGGGCGGCCGGGGTCCCGGTGCTGTCGCCGGACATGAAGTCGACGATCTGACGCAGGGTGCGCAGTTCGGCGAGCTGCTCGGGGCCGGCGGCGACGCCCGCGCCGAACCGCTCCTGCATCACGCCCATGATCTCGACCCGCTTGATCGAGTCGATCCCCAGATCCGCCTCCACATCCATGTCCAGATCCAGCATCTCCGCCGGATAACCCGTCTTCTCCCCCACCACGTCCAGCAGGGCGTGCGAGACCTGGGCGGAGTCGGGGCCGGCGGCCGGTGCGGCGGGGCCGGCGGCGGCGGGCGCCCCGACCGCGGAGGCGGGGGCGGGGGCGGCGGGGGCCGAGTCGGCCATGAAGTCCACGATCTGACGCAGCGTCCGCAACTCCGCCAACGCCTCCGGACCCGCCGCGACACCCGACCCGAACCGCTCCTGCATCACCCCCATGATCTCGACCCGCTTGATCGAGTCGATCCCCAGATCCGCCTCCACATCCATGTCCAGATCCAGCATCTCCGCCGGATAACCCGTCTTCTCCCCCACGACCTCCAGCAGAGCCGAGGACACCTGGGCGGAGTCCGGCCCGGCAACGGCCGACGGCGCGACAACCGGACCCGCAGCCGGAGCGGCATCCGCCATGAAGTCCACGATCTGACGCAGCGTCCGCAACTCCGCCAACGCCTCCGGACCCGCCGCGACACCCGACCCGAACCGCTCCTGCATCACCCCCATGATCTCGACCCGCTTGATCGAGTCGATCCCCAGATCCGCCTCCACATCCATGTCCAGATCCAGCATGTCGGCCGGATAACCCGTCTTCTCCCCCACCACGTCCAGCAGGGCCGAGGCGACGGCTCCGGAGTCGGGGCCGGACGGGGCGGCGGCCGGGGCAGCCGGCCCGGCGACGCGTACGGCCGGGGCCGGGGCGGAGACGGGCGCCGCGGGCTGGGCCGGAGCGGCGGGCGTGGGGGCCGGGGCGAGCGCGGCGGGGGCGCTCGCCGGGGCGGGCAGCGGGGGCTGCGCCGCGGTCTGCGGGGTGTGCAGGGCCTCGGGGCGGGTGGCCGGGGCCACCGCCCGCGCGGCGGCGGGACGGACCGGGGCGGCCGTGCGCAGCTCCAGGGCGGCCAGGTCGCGCAGGATCTCGTTGGCACGCAGGTGGCTGCGCCCGATGTCCAGGCCGTGTTCCTTGACGGCGTTCACACCGGGCAGCACCTCGCCGAGCTGCCCCTGCTCGGCGGCCCGCTCGAGTACGCCGGTCAGGCGCTCGGCGCTCTGCAGCTGGCTGTTCAGGTAGTCGTCGTGCAGGGCGAGGTGGTCGGCCACGAGCCCTGCGAGGCGGTCGCTGTCCACGTGGGGGGTCTCCAAGGCGGTCGGAGCGGGAGCGGGAGTCGGTGCGGGCCGCGCGGGAGCGAGCGCGGTGGCGAGCCCGGCGGGGGCGGTGTGCGCGGCCGGGCGGGCGGCGGCCGGTGCGGCCGGCTGTGCGGCGGCGGGCAGCGGGGCCGGGGCGGCCGGACCGCCGGGGGCGGCGGGCAGCGGCGCGGCTGCCGGGGCCTGCGGTGCCGCGGCGGGCGATGCCGCGCCCTCGCCGTCGGTGCCGCGGGAGGCGGCGCCCGGCAGGGTCGGGAGGGTGACCCGGTAGCCGTTGTCGAGCGCGTTCCGGTAGGCGGCCCGGCGCTCGGGCGAGACGTAGTTGATGCCGTTGAGGAGGATCTGCATGCCCTTGGCCGGCACCTGCTCGGCCGCCGGGGCGACGTAGCGGTCGGTGGTGGCCAGGGGAAGACCGAGTACGGCCAGCTGGGCGACGCCCTGCTTGAGAGCGGTGTCGGCGTCCCGGCCGGGACCGGCGTCCAGGGCGACCGCGGTGTGCTCGCGCTCGCCGAGGATGCGGCGGACCAGCTGGGTGAGCACGGACTTCGGCCCGAACTCCACGAACACCCGGTGCCCGGCGGCGTACATCTCCTCCACACGGGTGGCGAAGTCGACCGGGTTGAGGAGCTGCCCGGTGAGCACCTCGCGGTTGGCGGCGACGTCGTCGCCGTAGGCGGCTCCCCGGGTGTTGGCGTACACGGTGCCCTGCGGCCGGGTCACCTCGACCCGGTCGACGTCGGCGCGGAACGCCTCCACGGCGTGTCCGACGAAGGGCGTGTGGAACGCGGCGGACACCGGCAGCCGGCCGGCGCGCAGTCCGGCCTGCTTCGCCGCGGCGACGACCTGCTCGACCTCGTCGGTGGGGCCGCCCACGACGATCTGGTCGGGGGCGTTGCGGTTGCAGACCACCACGTCGCGGCGGCCGGAGAGGAGTTCGGCGGCCTTCGCCTCGGGGGCGGACACCGCCGCCATCGCGCCGGCGTCGAAGCCGGGCTGCTCGGGCGGCGCCATGGCCGTGCCTCGGGCCCGGGCGAGCGCGTGGAACGCCTCGTCGTCCAGGGCGCCGGCCGCCCACAGCGCGGTCAGCTCTCCGAAGCTGTGGCCGAGGAAACCCTCGGCGGTGAAGCCGAGTTCGGTGAGATAGCGGAACTGGCCGGCGGACAGCGCGCCGATGGCGGGCTGGGCGTAGGCGGTGGCGCGCAGCGCGCTCTCCTGCTCGGCGCGTTCGGCGTCGCCGAAGGCGGGCGGCGGGAACGCGACGCGCGACAGTGCCACCGAACCCTCGAAGTGCCGGTTGGCGGCGTCGAACGCGGCGCGCAGCGGCGGCAGGGCCATGACGGCGGACCGGCCGAGGTCCACGTACTGGCTGCCCTGTCCGGCGAACAGCGCCGCGACCTTGCCCCGCCCGGCGGCGCGGCGCCGGAAGTACACGCCCTTGGGGTGCTGCCAGGCGTCGGCGTCGGGGCGGGCCCGCAGCTCGGCGGCGGCCAGCTCGCGCAGTGCGGTGAGCTCCTGCCCGGTGCGGGCGACGAAGGCGATGCGCGCGCTGTCCTCGGGGGCCGGGCCGCCGGTGGCCGGGGCGCCGGAGGCGAGCAGGCCGGCCAGCGCGGCGGTGTCCGGGGCGTGCCACAGGTGCACGGCGGCCACGGGGTGGGACACGCGTGTGTCGTCGCCGTCGCCGTGCTCCTCCAGCACCATGTGGAAGTTGGTGCCGCCGAAGCCGAACGAGGAGATCGCGGCGCGGCGCTTGGGGCGCTCCGGCGTCCGGATCCAGGGGCGGGCCTCGGTGTTGACGTAGAACGGGCCGGAGGCGAAGTCGATGGCCGGGTTGGGCTCGTCGACGTTGATGGTGGGTGGCAGCACGCGGTGGTGCAGGGCCAGTGCCAGCTTGATCAGGCCGGCCGCGCCGGCGGCGGCCTTGGTGTGCCCGATCTGGGACTTGACGCTGCCGACGGCGGCGTAGCGGACCGCCTGGGTGGTGTCGGACACGACCGCGGACAGCGCGCTGAGTTCGGTGGCGTCGCCGACCGCGGTGCCGGTGCCGTGCGCCTCGAACAGTTCGACGCTGGCGGGCGAGCAGTCGGCGTCCTCGTACGCCCGGCGCAGGGCGACCATCTGCCCCTCCTTGCGCGGGGCGTAGATGGACTTGAAGCGGCCGTCGCTGGAGGTGCCGATACCGCGCAGGACGGCGTAGATCTTGTTGCCGTCGCGCTCGGCGTCGGCGAGGCGGCGCAGGGCGAGCATGCCGATGCCCTCGCCGATGAGGGTGCCGTCGGCGTCCTTGTCGAACGGCCGGATGCGCCCGGACTTCGACAGCGCGGGCGTCTTGCTGAAGCACAGGTACATGAAGATGGTGTTCTCGGCGTCGCAGCCGCCCACCAGCATGGTGTCGGCGCGGCGCTCCAGCAGTTCGCTGGCGGCGCTGCGGACGGCGCCGAGCGAGCTCGCGCAGGCGGCGTCGATCGTCATGTTGATGCCGCCGAGGTCGAACCGGTTGGCGATCCGGCCGGCGACGACGTTGCCCAGCATGCCGGGGAAGGAGTTCTCCTCCCAGGGCGCGTACGCCAGGCGGAACTTGGCGACGATCTCCTCCGCGTCGCGCTGGGACAGGCCGCAGCTGCGCACGACCTCCTTGAGGACGCCGCTCTGCAGGCGTGCGGTGAGCGGCTGCGTCAACTGGTTGGCGCCGGTGATGCCGAGGACGACGCCGGTGCGGGTCCTGTCGTACCACTCCTGCTCGGCGCCGGCGTCCTTGAGGAGTTCGCGGGTGACCACCAGGCTGAGGAGCTGGAGGACGTCGGTGACCTCCAGGGTGTTCGGCGGAAGGCCGAACTCCAGCGGGTTGAACGGCACGTCGGGGATGAAGCCGCCGCGCTTGGAGTAGGTCTTGTCGGGGACCGCGGGGTCGGCGTCGTAGTGCTCGTCGACGTCCCAGTGTCCGGCCGGCACGTCGTCGATGCAGTCGGCGGCCGAGACGACGTTCGCCCAGAACTCCCGCACACTGCTGGACTTGGGGTAGAGCGCGGAGAGGCCGACGATGGCGATGGGGTCCCGGGCTAGCCGACGGTCGAGGTCGGATTCCTGCGATGAGTTCACGGCGAGTCTCTCTGGTTCCGGGCGAACGGTGACGGGTTCGGTGCGGCCGCGGTACGCGGACGCCCCGGCCTGGGGGTCGGGGCCGGGTGGGGCGCGGCCGGGGGCTGGGCCCGCGCGGGGGCCGTGGGGTGAACGAGCGGCTGGGCGCGGTGCGGGGTGCGCGGTGCGGGATGCGCGGTGCGGGGTGCGCGGTGCGGGGTGCGCGGTGCCGAGTGCGGCGGGGCGAAGCGGACGCCGGGCGGGGGCCGGCGCCCTCCGGGCCGGCCGGGGCCGCAGGGCGGTTCGGGGCGGGGCGGGTGGCCTAGGCCGCCTCCAAGGGGCCACCGCGCCGCCGGTGGTGCCCCGGCCCGTGCGCCCGTCCCGGCCGGGGGTGGACTCCGGGTGCCGCCCCGGGCGGCGGCCACCTGGCCGACGGCGTGGTCAGGCCGCGGCCGCGCGCTGCTGCGACTCCTCGGCGATGTGCGCCGACAGCGCCTCGATGGTCGGGTGGTACCACAGGGCCGTGGTGCCGAGTTCGAAGCCGAGCCACTTCTCCATCTCGCCGGCGATCATCAGCGCGGCGGTGCTGTCGAGGTCGAGCTCGTCGAAGTACTGGTCCGGCGGAACCTCGGACGGATCCACGCCCAGGCGCTGCGCGATCTCCTCGATCAGCCACTTCTGAGCTTCGGCGGCCGTAACCTTAACCATTTCCGATCCTCTCCGAACGGTGTGTCGCGCGCCTGCGGAGTCGACCGGGAGAACGCCCGCGGGTGCGCCTCGCGGGGCGTGCGGGGGGGATTTCACGGGCCGGGCCCGTGGCACGCCTTCGAAACAGGTCGTGCAGGCGGCTGCGAATCTAGGCGTGCGGAACCGTTCGGGCAACCGAACTCCCGCCGGGGAAAAGGCGCCAGGGTGTCGCTGGAGAATCACTCAAGGCCTGCTCGCACCGGGTTCCGCGCCGCGACCTGCGACGTCGTCCCGTCCGGGGCCGGTGCGCGGCCCCTGTGTCAGCCTGGCGCAATGCTGTCAGCGGCCGTGTCAGCAACCCGGGCGAAGGAATCGGAAATGCGAGGGAAACACATGCGTCGGCGACGCGTACGGAATGCGGATTCGCGGCTCCGTCGAATGCTGAACCCCGGGTGATTCCCCCCGCGCGGGTGGAGAGCGGCGGCCCCGCTCCGTCGCGGACGGCCGGCGGGCGGGCACGCCGCCCGCCGCGGGGACGCGGCCCGCCCCCGACGCGGTGTCAGGTCCGCCACGGGGCGCCGTCCCGCTCTCGGCCCGCGGCGCCCGGACCGGGCCGTCCTGGTCCGGTGTCCCCCGGGCCGGTCCGGCGGCCCGGGGGACGGGCCGGGCCGGCCGGGACTGCGCAGGCACCAGCCCGATCGGCGGTCGGGCCGGAGCCGCGGGCGCGACGGGGGGTGCGGCCGCAGGCGTCGAGGCGGCCGGCGCCGGCGTGCCGGCCGCCCTGCCGGTGGCACCGGGCGGCCGGGGCGGGGCGGGGGGACGGTCGGCGTGCGCCGGCGGAGCCGCGGTGGCCGGGGCGCGCAGGGGTGCGCCGGAGCGGTGCGGACCGAACGGGGCGGGGATGCCGGGCACGGGCCGGCCGGCGGCGCCGGAAGCGGAGTGGGCCGCGCCGTCCGGTGCGGGCCGCGGGGTGCGGTCGGCCCGGAGGGGCGGTGCGCCCTCGCCCGTCCCCGCCCGAGGGCGGTCACCAGCGGATAATCGCTGCCCGGCGAGCACGCTCGCGCGCGCGTGGTCGAGCTCCTGCCCCGGTTCGACGCCGAGTTCGGCGCGCAGGCGGACGCGCAGGTCGTCGTAGAGGCGCAGGGCCGCGGCGCGGCGGCCGGAGCCGGCCAGGCCGAGCATCATGCGGGCCTGGAGCGCCTCGTGCAGGGGGTCGCCGTGGGCGGCGATGGTGAGCGGTTCGATGATCCGTGCGGGTTCACCGAGGCTGAGGGCCAGGTCGGCGAAGTCGATGGCGATGTCGATGTGGCGCAGGGCGAGACGGACCGCGCTGGGGTGCTGCCACAGCGCCGGCAGGTCCTCCAGCAGACGGCCCTGCCAGCGGCGCAGGGCACGTCCGTAGGTGTCCAGGGCGGCGGCCGGGTCGGTGGCGGCCAGGCCTCCGGCGCGGGCGACGTCGTCCTCGAAGCGGCGCAGATCGAGGGGCATGGCACGGCTGGAGAGGACGTAGCCACCGCGCACGGTGCTGATCCAGTGGCCGTCGCCGGGGCCGACGATACGGCGCAGCCGGGCCACGTAGGTGTACACCAGGTGCTGGTAGCCCTGGGGGGCGTCGCCGCTCCACAGGGCGTCCGCGATCTCGTCGTGGCTGACGACCCGGTCGGGCTGGACGGCGAGCAGGCCGAGCAGGACGCGCTGCTTGAGCGGCATGGCCACGGGGACGCCGGCCCGGAGGATGGCAAGCGGCCCCAGCAGGCGTATCTCGTAGGGCAGCCGGGACGCGGTGGGGTGGCCGGCGGCGGCCGCGGCGGGATCGTAGCCGAGGACGCGGCAGAGCCGGGTGAGTGTGTCCCTGCGGGGTTCGACGTGGCCCCGCTCGATGTGACGCACCGTCCTGACGCTCACCCCGGCCCGCTGGGCCACCTCGTCCTGGGTCAGTCCCGCACGGACGCGCGCCTCGCGCAGCGCGTCGCCCCAGCGTCCATCCACCATGTCTCCGCCCTTCGTACGCCTGCGTCCGGCGAGGGGTTCCGTCGAACGCGTCGAACAGGCCACTTCGTTGCGGAGATTAGTCCCAGCCGGGGCACCGCATGCCCCGATCGCGTGATCGGACGGCAGACGGAGCGTGATCGGGCGGCGGACGGGGAGATTCCGGCCCCTTGCGTGCCCGGGCAGACGCACGGCCGGGCGGGCGCCGGCCCGGCCCACGGGTCCTCGCCGCCGTGTACGCCGGGTCCCTGCCGGACCGGACACGGGGTCCGCCCGCCCCGGATGTCGCCGGGCGGGACGCCGGGTCCGGGCCGGATGCCGGGCCGCCGCCCGAGGGGGTGCGGCGGGCGGGACCCCGGTGGGCTTTCGCGGGTGCGGCGGCGGCGCGGCGTCTGCGGCGCCCGGGCGGGGCCGGGGCGCCGCGGCGGCCACCGTGGCGGAGTTCAGTGCGCCGCGGCGGCGGCCTGCCAGCCCTCGACGACGGCCCGCAGCGTACGTTCGTATCCGGCCGCGGCGGAGAGTCCCGGCGGCTCCTGCCCCGCCAGTTCGAGTGAGACCAGGCCGTGGGCGGTGCCCCAGCAGAACAGCGCGACGGCCTCGGCGGCGGCACCCCTGGTGAAGCTGCCGGACTCCTGTCCGCGCCGTACGGCGTCCACGAGCGGCTGGTAGGGCTCGGGCTCCAGGGGGTCGGTGTCCGCACCGGGGCCGCCGGCACCGCCGGGAGCACCGCCGGGAGCACCGCCGGGACCGGTGCCCGACGCGGCGCCGAACCGGGTGGCGGGGTCGGAGAAGAGAATGGCGTACAGATGCGGATTCGCCAGCGCGTACTCGCGGTAGGCCAGCCCCAGGCGCACCACGTCGTCCGTCGGGTCGGCGGTGGGCAGCACCGCCGCCAGGTGCGCGACGAACAGCCGGGTGGCCTCCTTGAAGAGGCTGTCGAGCAGCCCGGACTTGTTGCCGAACAGCGAGTAGACCGCGGTGGTGGACGTCTTCACGTCGGCCGCCAGCTGCCGCAGGCTCAGGGCCGCCACGCCGCGGTCGAAGACCGTGGCGGCCGCTCGGTGGATCAGCCGCTGGCGCAGCGCTTCGTCATGTGTCTTCGGCCTGACCATTCCCCAACAGTACCGCAACGCCGTTATGAATCCCGCTCGCTGACACGTCAGTAGCCATCAGCGCGCGCCGTGATCGGCTTTCGAGTGAGTCAAGGGGAAATTTCAAGCCACATCAGTGCAGGTCAGAGGCCACCTCCTGGAGCAAATTGCGTTAGACAGTGTGCAAGAGCCCTGGAGGAGGCGATAAAAACGGTGTTACGGTCGCCGCGCGGACCCGGACACATCCGGCCAGCGGCGCGCTTGCCGGACGAACTCCGGACGAACTCCGGACGAACTAGGGAGACCCATGTTTGAGGGGCTGGGGCGTTTCATCCACCGGAGGCGAGGTCCTCTTCTCGCTCTGACGCTGCTGTTCGCGGTCGTCGCGGGCGCGTACGGAGTGGGTGTCTTCGGTGACATGAAGCCGGGCGGATTCGAGGACCCCGGATCGGACAGCCGGCGCGCCGCGCAACTGGCGGAGAAGGCCTTTCCGCAGCGGGCGCCGGACGCGGTGGTCGTCTACCGCGACAAGGAGCGCACGGTGGACGACCCGGCCTTCCGGGACGCGGTCGTCGGCACACTGGAGAAGCTGCCGGAGTCGGAGGTCACGGGCGTCGCGCACTTCTGGACGACCGGGATGCCCGCCCAGGTCAGCCGCGACCGGCACGCGACCTATGTGGCGATCAACCTCCGGGGCGACAACGACAACGCCAAGGAGGAGTCGTACAAGGCGGTCACGGACAGGCTGGCCGCACCGGGGCTGGAGACCCTGCGCGGCGGGCCGGTACCGACCGGGCACCAGGCGGGCGACGAGATCGGCAAGGACCTCGGCACGGCCGAGGGCCTGTCCTTCCCGGTCCTGTTCGTGCTGCTGGTGATCGTCTTCGGCGGTCTCGCCGCGGCGTCGCTGCCGCTGGTGGTGGGCGGACTGTCCATCCTCGGCTCCATGGCGGTACTGCGGATCATCGCGCAGGTCACCGACGTGTCGGTGTTCGCGATGAGCCTGGTGACGGTCCTCGGCCTGGCGGTCGCCATCGACTACGGACTGCTGATCGTGAGCCGCTACCGGGAGGAACTGGCACGCGGCCACAGCGGCGAGGAGGCCATCGCCCGGACCGTGGCCACCGCCGGCCGCACGGTGGTCGTCTCGGGCATCACCGTGGCGGTCGCCCTGGCGGGCATGACCTTCTTCCCCTTCGGGTTCCTGAAGTCGATGGCCTACGGCGGGGTCGCCTCGGTCGTGCTCTCGGTGTTCTTCTCCCTGGTGACGCTGCCCGCGGCACTCGCGGTGCTCGGCCCGAAGGTCAACGCGCTGTCGCTGCGCCGCCGTTCGGCGACCCCCGCCAAGCCCGCCGAGCAGGGCGGCTGGTACCGCCTCGCACAGGGGCTGATGCGCCGCCCGGCGCTGGTGGTGCTCGGCACGCTGGCGGTGCTGCTGGCACTCGCCCTGCCGTTCCTGCGGATCGAGTTCGGCGCCAACGACGCGCGCCAGCTGCCCGACACCGCGCAGGGCCGCCAGGTGCACAACATGCTGGAGCGGGACTTCGACGGCGACGGGGTCAAGTCGATCGACTCGCTGCTGGTGCTGGCGTCGGACTCCGGCTCCGCGGAGCAGGGCGCCGCGCTGCAGGCCTACGCCGACCGGCTGGGCCGCGTCGAGGGCGCCAGGGGAGCGCAGATCACCGGTGCCGAGGGCACCACCGCGCGGGTGTCGGTCTCCTTCGACGGCGTGGCCGTCTCCACCGAGGCCCGCGAGCTGGTGAACCGGCTCAAGGACGTCGCGCCGCCGCCCGGCGCCACGGCGTACTTCGGCGGTGAGACCGCGGCGTTCGACGACACCCTCGACGCCCTGGGCAGGATCCTGCCGTGGATGCTGCTCTACGTCGCGGTGGCGACCTATCTGCTGCTGTTCCTCGCGTTCGGCTCGGTGCTGCTGCCGCTGAAGGCGATCCTGATGAACCTGCTGTCGCTGTCGGCCACCTTCGGTGTGCTGGTGTGGATCTTCCAGGACGGCCATCTCCAGGACCTGATCCGCTTCGACCCCACGGGCAACATCGAGCCGAACATGCCGATCATGCTGTTCGCGCTCATCTTCGGACTGTCCATGGACTACGAGGTCTTCCTGGTCTCGCGGATCCGCGAGCAGTACGACCTGCTGGACGACCCCGAGGCCGCGGCCGCCACCGGCCTGCAGAGCATCGGACGGCTCATCGCCAGCGCGGCGCTGCTGATGTGCGTGCCGCTGGCGGCGATGGCGACCAGCGGTGTGCTCACCATGAAGCTGTTCGGCGTCGGCATGGTCTTCGCGATCCTGCTGGACGTGGCCGTGGTCCGCATCCTGCTCGTGCCGGCCGTGATGAAACTGCTGGGCCGCGCCGGCTGGTGGGCCCCGGGACCGCTGGCCCGGTTCTACAGCCGCTTCGGCATCAAGGAGACGGACGCCGCACCCGAGGCCCCGAAGCCCGAGCCGGTCTCCGTCTGACCCCGCACCGGGGGCCGGAGCGCCGACATCCCCCGCGGCGCTCCGGCCCCTCGCGAGACGCCCGCACCCGCGGCGTCACGACCCGAACCACCGTGTGACCAGGCGTGCTTGACGTCTCGTCACCGGCCCGGGGTACAGTCCCAACCATCGTTAGACACCGTCTAACAGAGTTCATCTCCAGGAGGACCGGATGGCCGCGGACAAGGCCGCACTCGGTGCGATTCTGCGCCCGATCAGGGGCAGGCTGCGGTGGGCGGTCGCAGCACAGGCCGTCTCGGCGATCGCCGCGGTCGTGCCGTTCATCGCCATCGCCGAACTGGGGCGCACCCTGCTCGGCGACGGCCCCGTCGACACACGCCACGCCTGGACCGTCACCTGGGCCGGGGCCGGCGCCCTGCTGGTCCGGCTGGCCTTCCTGACGGCCGCGGGCGCCGTCTCGCACTTCGCCGACGACGTGCTCCAGGCGCACGTACGGCGCTCCCTGGTCGAGCGCATGGGCCGGGTACCGCTGGGCTGGTTCTCCGGCCGCAACTCGGGCGAGGTCAAGAAGGCCGTCCAGGACGACGTGGAGGCGATGCACCACTTCGTCGCCCACTCGGTCCTCGACATCACCGCCGCCGTGGTGATCCCGGCCACCTCGCTGGTCTACCTGTTCGCGGTGGACTGGCGGATGGCCCTGATCACCCTCGCGCCGCTGCTCATCGGACTCGCCCTGTACAGCGCGACCATGGCCGGCCTGGCCGGGCACCTGCCGGAGTACGACCGGGCGATGGGCCGCATCAACGGCAGCGCCGTCGAGTTCGTGCAGGGCATCGCGGTGGTGAAGACCTTCGGCCAGACCCGCCGCGCCCATCGCGAGTTCACCGACGCCGCGGACGGCTTCTCCGCCTTCTTCCTCGACTGGGTGCGCTCCACCCACGGCTCCAAGGGGGCCGCGGAGATCGTGCTCTCCCCCGTCGTCGGGCTCGCCACCACGCTGGTCGGCGGGGCCGTCCTGGTCACCCGGGGCCGGCTCGACGGGGTCGACCTGCTGCCGTTCGTCCTGCTGGGGATCGGCCTGACGGCCCCCGTGCTGTCGCTGTTCTACGCGAGTTACGAACTGCGCTTCGCCAAGGGCGCGGCCGAGCGCGTGGCCGGGATCCTGGACACGGAGGAACTGCCCGTCCCGGCCTCCCCCGCCGTCCCCGACGGCAACCACGTCAGCTACCGGGGCGTCGGCTTCTCCTACGACGGCGTCCGCGACGCCGTCTCGGGAATCGACCTCGACCTCGCCCCGGGGACGGTCACCGCCCTGGTCGGCCCCTCCGGGTCGGGCAAGAGCACCCTGGCCGCACTGCTCCCCCGGTTCGCCGACGTCGACCGCGGCTCCATCACCCTCGGCGGCGTCGACATCCGCGACATGGCTCTGGAGGACCTCTACAGCCGGGTCGCCTTCGTCTTCCAGGACGTACGCCTCACCCGGGACACCATCGCCGCCAACCTCCGCATGGCCCGCCCCGGGGCGAGCCTCGACGAGGTGCGCGAGGCAGCCCGCGCGGTCGGCATCGACCCCGTGCTGCAGGCGCTGCCGCGCGGCTACGACTCCGTCGTCGGCGAGGACGCCCAGCTGTCCGGCGGCGAGGCGCAGCGCGTCTGTGTCGCCCGCGCCCTGCTCGCCGACGCCCCCGTCGTCGTCCTGGACGAGGCCGCGGCGCACGCCGACCCGCACGCGGAGGCCGAGGTGCAGGACGCGCTGTCCGTACTGACCCGGGGGAAGACCGTCCTGGTGATCGCCCACCGGCTGCCCAGTGTGGCCGGGGCGGACCGGATCGCCGTCCTGGACGACGGCCGCATCGTCGAGTCCGGCCGGCACGAGCAGCTGCTCGCGGCCGACGGCCGGTACGCGCGCCTGTGGCGCGCCCAGCAGCGCACCGCCGACTGGCGGCCGCGCGCCACCGCGCCGGCGACGGCCGCGGGCGTCACCCTGGCGGGAGGAAAGAGCTGATGATCCGTCAACTCATCGACGTGGTGGGACCCGGGCACGCACGGCCGCTGCGCCGCATGGTGGCCGGCCTGGTGGTGGGAGCGGTGCTCCAGGGCATCGCCTTCGCCCTGCTCGTCCCCCTCCTGCAGGCGCTGCTCGGCCCCGACCCCGACGGGGTCTGGCCGTGGCTGTGGGCGATGCTCGGCGTGGCCGTGCTGTACGGCGTCGCCTACCACGACAGCATGCGCACCGGCTTCGCCGCCGGAGCGGCGCTCTCCCGCAGCCTGCACCACCGCATCGGCGACCACGTGGCCGAGCTGCCGCTCGGCTGGTTCGTCCCGGAGCAGGTGGGCCGGCTCGGCCAGCTGGCCACCAGGAACGTCATGGACATCATGGGCGTCCCCGCGCATCTGCTGCGCCCGCTCGTCACCAGCTACGTCACCCCGGTCACCGTGGTCGCGGCGATGTACCTCTTCGACTGGCGGCTGGCCCTGGCCGCCACGCTCACCATGCCGGTCGTCGCGCTCGTCTACCGCTGGAGCACCCGGCTGACCCGCACCGCCGACGAGGTCCGGCACGCGGCGCAGGCCGAGACCGGCGGCCGCGTGGTGGAGTTCGCCCAGCTGCAGCCCGTCCTGCGGGTGTTCGGCCGGGGCGGCGCGCCCGGTTCGGGGCGGCTGGCCGACGCCCTGCGCACCCAGGCCGAGGCCTCCCGGCGCTCGCTGCTGACCGGCGTGCCGGGGCTGATCGGCTTCACCCTGGTCATCCAGGCCGCGTTCACCGTGGTCCTGGTCACCGGCACCTACCTGGCGCTGGACGGCGGCCTCGACGCGGCCCGGCTGCTGGCCGTCCTGGTGCTCGCCGTCCGGTTCACCGAGCCGCTCGCCGAGACCGCGGTGCTCGGCTCCGCCCTGCGCTCGGCGCGCTCCGCCCTGGACCAGGTGGCCGCGCTGCTCGCCGAGCCCCCGCTGAAGGCACCCGGGCAGCCGCGGGTGCCCGCCGGCAACACCGTCTCCTTCGACGACGTCCACTTCGGCTACGGCGGCCGCCGCGTCCTCACCGGGGTGAACCTGACGCTGCCGGAGGGCGGCATGACCGCGCTGGTCGGCCCGTCCGGATCCGGCAAGACCACCGTCGGCAAGCTGATCCCGCGGTTCTGGGACGTGGACTCGGGCGCCGTACGGATCGGCGGGGTCGACGTGCGCGACATCGGGACCGAGGAGCTGATGTCCCGGATCTCCGTCGTCTTCCAGGACGTCTACCTCTTCCAGGGCACCATCCTGGAGAACATCCGCCTCGGCCGGCCCGGCGCGAGCGACGCGGAGGTCCGCGAGGCCGCCCGGCTGGCCCGCGTGGACGAGATCGTGCACCGCCTGCCGGAGGGCTGGGACGCGAAGGTCGGCGAGGGCGGCGCGCTGCTGTCCGGCGGCGAGCGCCAGCGGGTGTCCATCGCCCGCGCCATCCTCAAGAACGCCCCCATCGTGCTGCTGGACGAGGCCACCTCGGCGCTCGACCCGGAGAACGAACAGGCCGTCCAGGACGCTCTCGGTGCGCTCACCACCGGGCGGACCCTGCTGGTCATCGCCCACCGGCTGCAGACCGTCGCGGCCGCCGACCAGATCCTGTTCCTCGACGAGGGCCGGATCACCGAACACGGCACGCACGACGAACTCCTCGCGCAGGACGGCCGCTACGCGTCCTTCTGGGCCCAGCGCACCCGGGCGGGCAACTGGCGCCTGGCGCCGGAGTGGGCATGACGGCCGCCCCGCGTCCCGGACCCGCCCCGGGGACGGCGCCGCACCCGGCCGGAGGGCAGCGCCGGACCTGACCGGAACACGCCGCCCGGCCCGGCCGGAACACGCCGTCGAATGCGGCCGGATTCAGCCGTCACGACCGGCCGGAAACAGCCGTCGCCGGCCGGGCATCACCGATGCCGCCGGCCCGGCCCGCCGGATGCTCCGGCCGGACCGCACCCGGCCGCCGGACCCGGCGTGCGGACCCCGCCGAACGGAGCCCGCGCACCGGGGATTTGCCGCCCGAGTTGCCGCCGGCCTTCCGGTTTCCCCGGTCCACCCGCCCGCCATCAGGCACTCCTACGGTTCCAGTGGCCGTCGAGAGGAATCAAGATTGGCTTTTCCCGCCACGCATACGCTGTTCGAGCAAGAATGCAGCAGCCTTCAGAAGTTCATCCCTCTACAAAGGGGTCCCGTCTTCGCCTCAAACGCCGGTTAGCTTCCAAAAATTCATCGCACGTACTGTTTCGAGCGGGGGCTTGAAATCAGATGTCAACGGATGATGCCAATTTCTGGCGAATAGCGGCTAGAGAAAAGGAGCTCGACGCGGTCCACCAGGCCCTGGCCCGAGGCGGCGGAGCACTGCTCGTCGGCGCCGCCGGAGTGGGCAAGAGCACCCTTCTGGCCACCGCACTGCGACGGGCCGCCGACGAGGGCCGGACCGTGCTCTGCGTCGGCGGAGCGAGCTGGAGCAGCGGGACCCGGGCCCGCGGCTTCGCCTGTCTCGCCGAGTGCCTGGAGTCCGTGGAACCGACCACCCTCCACGCCACCCAGGCCGACCACCCGATCGTGGGCATCGACGACGCCCACCTCGCCGATGCGGGCGCCAGCGCCCGGCTGCACCGGCTGGTGGCGGCCGGCCGGCTGGGCGTGCTGGCGACGGCGCGTCAGAACGCTCCCGCCCCGGCCGGCCTGGACAAGCTGTGGGTGGAGCGCCTGGTCGACCGCATCGACGTCGCGCCCTTCGACTCCACCGCACTGGACGAGGTCCTGCACGCCCGTCTCGGCGGGCACGTCGACACCTTCACCCTGGAACGGCTGTGGAGCGCGACCCACGGCAACGCCCTGATGCTGCGCGAACTCGTCGAGCACGCCCTGGAGGACGGCTCACTGCGCCGCGTCGACGGCGCCTGGAGCTGGATGGGGCTGACCGGCGCGCCCGGCCGGCGCCTCGCGGACGTCGTCCGGGTGGGGCTGCGCGACCTCGACGCCGAGGAGAACGAACTGGTGCACATGCTCGCCGTGGCCGAGCCGCTGGAGGCCGAGATCGTCGCCTCCTTCGGCCTGGCCAAGGCGGCCGAGTCGCTCGACCTGCGCGGCATCGTGCGCGTCGAGCGCGCCCGGGCCCGCGTCAGCCTGCGCCTGGCGCTCCCGCTCAGCCGGGCCGTGGTCGCCTCGGGCATGTCGGATCTCACCGCCCAGCGGCTGCGCCGCGAGCTCGCCGACGCGCTCGAACGCACCGGGGCCCGCCGGGAGGACGACGTCCTGCGCATCATCTCGCTCCGCCTGGAGTCCGGTCTGGTCCCGCCGGCGGAGCAGTTGCTGACGGCGGCCCGCAGCGCCATCCGGCGACGCGACTTCCCGCAGGCGGAACGGCTGTGCCTGGTCGGCCTCCAGGACTCCCCCTCGGACGCCGACTCCTCCTTCCACGCCCCCCTGCCCGACTCGGCGGGCCACGCCGCCGTGGTCCGCCGGGTCGTCGCCCGCGCCCGCGCCCGCGCCCGCGCCGACGGCGACCCCGCGGCCCGGGACCGGATCAGGGCCGCCCTGCTGCTCGGGCAGGTCCTGGTCGGCAAGGGGGCTTTCGAGGACGCCGAGCAGGTCCTCGCCGCGGGCCTCGGTGCCGAGGCCCGCGTGCCGCTCGACGAGTACGTCGGCGCCGTCCACACCCGCGTGATCAACATGGCCTGGAGTCTGCGCCGCATCGCCGACGCCGAGGCCGTCCTCACCCGGGCCGTGGCCGCCGTGGGCGCGGGCGACGCCGGTGTCCTGGACGCCAGCCGGGCGGTGATCGCCGTCCTGTCGGACCGGCTGCGGGAGGCCGTCGCCATCGGCGACGAGGTGCTCGGCAGGGGCGAGCCCTCCGGCGTGCAGATCGCCCCCGTGCTGCTGCCCACGGTGGCCTTCGCCCGCGCCGAGGTCGGCGACCCGGCCGGCGCGCTCGCCCTGGTGCGGCGCTACAGGGACGTCTCGGCGGAGTGGGACACCGAGGCCCGCCTGATCACCGGCGCGGTCAGCGCGCGTTGCTGCTACCTCCTGGGCCGGCTGCACAGCGCCGCCGACGCGCTCGACGCCATGCACCGCGACCTGTTCGACAGCCGGCCGATGATGATGCAGAGCGTGCTCGACCACGCCCGGGTGCTGCGCCTGCTGGGCCGTCCCGAGCAGGCCGTCGGCCTGCTGCGGCAGACCATCGCCGCCGAGGCGCCGCTGGAGTACCCCACCGCGCAGGCCTGGCCACTGGCCCAGCTCGCGGGGGCGCTGGCGGAGTCCGGCCGCCCGGCGGAGGCACTGCGCACCCTGGTGGAGATCCGCACCGCCCGCGGCGGCACGATCCCCTCCCCCGTCGCCGAGGACGAGATCGCCTACGAGCACGCCCTGGTCCTCGCCCACTCGGGCGACCGCTCCGGAGCCGTCACCCAGGCGCTGGAGGTGGCCGAACGGGCCTGGGAGGCCGGCCGCAGCGTACGCGCCGTGTTCGCGCTGCACCTGGCGGCCCGGATCACCGAGGGCGGCGCGGTACGGCGCCCCGACCGGGGCCTGTTGCAGACGGCCCGGCAGGCGGGCGGCATCGTGGAGGTGATCGGCGACCACATCCAGGCGCTGGCCGACTCCGACGGCGCCGCCCTGCACCGCGTCTCCGAGCGGCTGCGCGACATGGGCGCCCTGCCGCTCGCCGCGGAGGCCGCGGCGCAGGCCGCCCGCGCGCTCAAGGCCTCCGGTCAGCGCCGCAAGGGACGCGAGGCCGCGGCCGCCTGCACGGAGCTGCTGCGCACGCCCAGCGCCGCACTGCCTCCCTGGCTGTCGCCGGAGGCGCCGCGCCGGCAGGATCTCGCCCCGCTCACGCCACGGGAGCGGGAGGTCGCCGCGCTGGCCGCGACCGGACTGTCCAACCGGGACATCGCCGGGCGCCTGGTCGTCTCCGTCCGCACGGTGGAGAACCACCTCCACCGCATCTACCACAAGCTCGGCATCACCGCCCGCAGCCATCTGCTGCGGGGGCTGCAGGGCGCCACCGCCCTCGCGGAGGGGGCCCCCGCCCTGCCGCGGCAGCGGGGCTGGCCGTCCGCCGAGCCCGCGGCACCGCGCCGGCACACCACCGAGGCGGCGATGCTGCTCGGCGGACCGATGTCACTGCTGAGCCGGTCCGAGGGCGCCCGCGCCTACGTCGCCCCGCGCCGGCCCGCCGGGCACGGTCCCGCACCGCGACCCTGAGCCCGGGTACGGAGGCCGCCGGCTGACATGTGATCAGCCGGCGGCCTCCGCCCGTGCACCGCGGCGTCACCGCGCGCGCACCATGGCGTCACCGCCCGTGCGCCGGAGGGTCACCGCCCGGCCGGGGCGGGCAGCATCCCGTGCCGGACGAAGTACCCGACGTAGGCGGCGAACACCCGGTCGTCGATGTCCGGGCAGGTCACCCCCGTGCCCTTGAGCCGCTCACGCGTCAGGTCGTCGGTGAACTCGGCGAGTTCGGTCTTCTCCGTGTCCACCAGGATCCGCATCAGCGGCAGCATGGAGTTGTTGACGTCCGCGGCGATCGCCCTCATCCAGCGCAGCGTGCTGGTCTCGGTCAGCTCGTAGCCCGCCCGGCGCAGCAGGGCGAGCAGTTCGTCGGCGTCCAGCGAGCGCGGGCCGACCTGGTGGTAGACCCCGCCGAGGGCCTCGGGGTCGCGGGAGAGGGCGACGATGGCGCCGCTGACGTAGTCGACCGGGACCATGTTCATGCGCAGCCGGAAGCGGCGTGGGTAGACACCCGCCTGCAGGGCGCCCTTCATGAACCGCCACACGAAGTCGTTGGGCTGGCAGGCGCCGCTGCGGGAGTCGCCCCACACCTGGCCGGGCCGGTGGACGGTGACGGGCACGCCCCGGCGGCGGGCCTCCAGCACCAGCTGCTCCGAGACCCACTTGCTCTTGGTGTAGCCCAGGGCCATGTCCTCGGGCGGCCCGGTGCGCCCGAGTTCACCGCGCGGGGTGCCGTCCTCGGACGGGAGGAACACGCCGGTCGTGGACACGTGGTGCAGCGTGGCGCGGGCGGCCTGCGCGAACCGCAGGACGGCGTGGGTGGCGTCCACGGTGGCCTTGCGCAGCCACTTGTAGACGGTCAGGAAGTTGACCTTGGCGGCGGCGTGGTAGACGGCGCCGACGCGTTCGGCGAGCGCGTCGTGGGCCTCCTGGTCCATGCCCAGACGCGGCCTTGCGACGTCACCGGTGTGCACGTGGACGCGGTCCAGGTGCGGGCGCAGGCCGTCGAGGAGTTCGTAGCGCTCCAGGTTCGCGGTCAGCCGGGTCCGGGCCGATTCCTCGTCCCTGCCGCGCACCAGGCAGTGCACCACGAGGCCGCGGTCGAGCAGGTCCCGCAGCAGGAACGCCCCGAGGAACCCGGTCGCGCCGGTGAGCAGCACCTCGGTCACCGCCTCGGGTGCGGGCGCGTCGTAGCCGGTGACGTCGTCGGCCAGCACGGTGTCGGCGTCGAACTCCTCGGCGACGCCTTGGAGTGTCGTCGAAGTCATGGTGTTCCTCTTCCTTCCGGGGGGGGGCGTTCCGGCTCCCGGCCGGTCGCCGGGAGCGGCGTGCGCGGCCGGTACCGGGCGCGCAGGGCTCCGCCCGTCGCCGGCGGCGGGGCCGGGCGACGGGCGGACCGGCGGGCGCGTGCGGGGCGTACCGGAGCGCGTGCGGGGCGTGGGTGCGGGTCAGGCCGCCGCGGCGCGGGCGATGGCCTCGCCCAGCAGCGCCAGCGCTTCCTTGATCTCCAGGTCGCCGGCCACGATCGGCGGCAGCAGGCGGATCGTGGTGGGGCGGCTGATGCAGGGCGACACCACGAGGCCGAGCTGCGCCAGCCCGGTCAGCACCTCGCCGGCCATCTCCGCGGAGCGGAAGTCCAGGCCCCACAGCAGGCCCCGGCCCCGGACTTCCGTCAGCGCGTCGGGGAACTGCTCACGCAGGCCGTCGAGTCCCTCGCGCAGCGCGGACGCCACCCGCTCGCCGTTGCCCGCGTACCGTTCGACGGTGTCCAGGGCCACGGGGACGACCCCGGTGCCCAGCGGGTGTCCGCTGAAGGTGGCGGTGTGCATCAGCGGGTCGGCCAGCAGCGGCGCGTACAGCGCGTCGCTGCACACGGCGGCCGAGACCGGCACCACACCGCCACCCAGCGGCTTGCCGAGCAGGACGGCGTCCACCGGCAGTCCGGCGGCCAGGGCGACCGACCTCGGGCCGCAGCGGCGCAGACCGACCTGGATCTCGTCGGAGATCACCAGTGCGCCGGCCGCGTGCGCGTCCTCGCACCAGCGGGCCAGTACCGCCTCGTCGAGGATGCGCACGCCGTTCTCGGCCTGCACCGGCTCGAAGATCACCGCGGCCACGTCGTGCTCGCGCACCGCGTCGGCCACGGCCGCGGGGTCGTCGGGCGAGACGTGGACGACGCCCTGCAGGAGGGGCTCGATGCCCTTCTTGAAGCGGGGGTTGTCGGTCAGCGCGAGCGCGCCGAGGGTCTTGCCGTGGAACGCGCCCCGCACGGCGACCACGGTGGTGCGGCCGGTGGCCATGCGGGCGAGCTTGACGGACACCTCGACGGCGTCGGCGCCGCCGCAGCCGAAGAACACACGGTCCAGCCCGCCGCCGAGGTACTCGGTGAGCCGCTCGGCCGCCATGGGCGGCACCGGGCTCTGCACGGACCGGGTGGAGGTGGTCATCACGTCGAGCCGGTCACGCACGGCCGCCACCACCGCCGGATGGCGGTGGCCGAGCAGGGCGACGGCGTAGCTGCCGAAGTCCAGCACCGACCGCCCGTCGGACAGCAGGATGCGGCAGTCCTCGGCGGAGGCCTCGACGGCGCCCTGACCGGTGAACTTCCCGGCGACGGCGAGAGCGGGCGAGAAGTGGCGCTTGACACGCCGGAAGGTCTGCTTGGCGTCGGCCGCGGGCAGCGCGTTCATGTCCTCAGCCCTCCCCGCTGCGGTCGACTATGCCCTGCTGGTAGCTCTCCAGGGCCTTGGCGACGGCGGGGTGGATCATCTCCTCCACCATCGGCAGGCCGACGTCGAACTCGACACTGAGTTCGAGGGCGGTGCCCCCGGTGCCGTCGGTGCCCCCGGTGCCGTCGTGCACCTGCCAGTAGCCCTCGTACCGGGCGAGGTCGCCGTCGGTCTGGCGGAACTCCCAGCGGCGCCGGGCGGGGTCGAGGACGTCCTCCTGCTCCCACTCCATCTCGGAGCCCTTGAGCTCGACGAGCCAGCTGCTGCTGCGCCTGCCGTCGGCCTCTTGGGTGACGGACACCTCGTTGACGCCGTCCATGAACTCGGGGAACGCCGTGACGTCCAGGAGCACGGCCCACACCTGGTCGGGTGTGCCTCCGCCCCGCAGGGTGGTGTGCAGTACGGCCATGAAGTCTCGCCTCTTTCGTGTTGTGCGGGTGTACCCGGGCGGCGGGCCCGCGACCGGGCCGTGGTCCGGCCGCGGGCCGGAGCGGCCCCGACGGGCCGGCAGGGCCCGGCGGAGCCGGGGTGGGTGGTCAGGCGGAGTCCCGGTCGCGGCCGCCGGTGCGCGCCTCCAGCAGCGTCAGCAGACGGTCCATCTCCGAGCGCAGCATCCGCTGCTGCGAGGTGAGTTCCTCCACGCGCAGCCGCAGCCGCAGCAGTTCGCCGACGGGCTCCTCCGGCGTCGCGGACGGTTCGGGGCCGGCCGGCGGCGCGGGGGCGGCGATCCGGCCGGCGCCCGCCTGGCTGAGCAGGCGCACGTTGCCCGGCAGGACTGCCGTACGGACACCGGCCCCGGCGTGTTCCACGCTGCGGCAGGGGCCGTCCTGGACGGCGCGCGCCTCGACGGGCCGGCCGCACCGCTGCAGCGCGAGGGCCAGTTGCTCGCGGAACCGGCGACGCAGCGGATGAGCGGCGACCAGCTCCTCAAGGCGCCCCACGATCCGCTGGTGCTCGCCCAGCCGCAGCGACGCCTCGCACAGGTCCTCCAGCGCGAGCAGGCGCTCCTCCTCCAGACGGGCGGCCGCGGGCGCGCACAGCGGGCCGAGCGGGCCGCCGTCCAGTGCGGGGCCCCGCCACAGCGACAGCGCCCGGCGCAGCAGCACGGACGCGCCGCCGGGGTCGTTGTCCAGCTGGCGGCGGGCGCGGGTGACCTGGAGCCGGAAGCGGACGCTGTCCAGTTCGTCCGGGCGCGCCTGGAGCACGTAGCCGGCGCCGCGCGCCACCAGGCGGGGCGAGTTGGCCCGCGCCGGCTCGGCCTCGACCAGGTGCTGGCGCAGCCGTGACACATGTGCCTGCAGGGCGTTGCCGGCCTTCTCGGGCGCGTCCTCGCCCCACAGTTCGCGGATCAGCTCGTCGGTCGGCACCGGCGTTCCCGTGCGCACCAGCAGCGCGCCGAGCAGGACGCGCTGCTTGGGACTCGTCAGCCGAACGCCGCACCGCCTGGTGTCGTCGTAGATCCCAGGGATCCCCAGTACCCGGAACTGCATCCAAACCTCCACCCGTGTCACGGCTCGCACCGAGCGACACCCTGAGGTCATCACGCGCGCAGGTCCGGGTGCATGAGTGCTCAGGTACTCCAAACCTCGGCGGTCTGCGGGCCGCACGGGGCCGGTGGGTGCCGCACCCGAGTGGGGTGAGTGGCCGGGTGTGAGTGGTCCGCACTCACGCCCGGCCGGTCCCGCACATGGTCCGCTGATGCCGAACTCGCCCTGGAACGAGAGGAGTTGGTGGCATGCCTCGATGGGATGCCGAGGCCGCGGTGGTGGGGCTCGGTGCGTGGGGGGCGGCGGCGCTGTGGCGGCTCGCGGCGCGGGGGGTGGACGTCCTCGGGTTCGAGCGGCGCACTCCCGGTCATGCGCTGGGCTCGTCGCACGGCGGACCCCAGCTGTTCCAGCTGGCCTGTGCGGATCATCCGGACCTCGTCCCGCTGGCCGAGAGCTCGCGGGAGCTGTGGACGGAGCTGGAGGACGCCGGGCAGCCGGTCTTCCGGCCGTGCGGGATGCTGTCGATCGGTCCGGAGAGCGGGCCGGTCGCCGGCGGTGTGCTGCGCGCCGCCCACGCGCACGGTGTCCAGGTGCGCACCTTCACCGCGAGCGCGTTGCGCATGCAGTATCCGCGGCACACCGGTCTGCCCGGCCATCACACGGGTGTGTGGGATCCGGGCGCGGGTCTGGTGCACGCCGAGCGGGCCGTGCGGTCCATGGTCGCGCGGGCCCGGGAAGCGGGCGCCCGGCTCCATCCGGACACGCGCGTGCTGCAGGCGGAGGCGGTCACCGCAGGTGTGCATCTGCGGACCGCGCAGCGGCTGGTGAAGGTGCGTCATCTGGTGGTCGCGGCCGGTTCGTGGCTGCCCGCGGCGCTGTCCGGGCTGCCGCTGGTGACGGTGCGCGCGCCGTTCACCCGGTTCCGGCCGATCGAGCCGGACGGCAGCTTCGACCTGGAGGTGTTCCCGGCGTTCCGGCGCGAGCTGGACGACGGCAGGGTGCTGTGGGGCAGCGGCGAGGAGGGCGGCTACGGGGTCCGGCTGGGTCTGGAGGATCTGCGGCTGACACCGAAACCGCTGGACGCCGAGGACACCGACCGCTCGGTGACTCCGGACGACTGGCAGGACATGGCGCGGCTGCTGCCCGCGAAGGTGCCGGGCCTGCAGGGCCTGCCGTCCCGGATCACGGTGGGCACGCGGATCCGCACCCCGGACGGGCTGCCCGTGCTCGGCACGGTCGGCGGCGACCCGCGGATCGTGGTGGCGGCCGGCGCCGGCGCGCACGGTCCGGCTCACGCGCCGGGCGTCGGCGAGGTGGTCGCGGATCTGGTGCGCGGTGAACGGCCGCGTACGGACCTGGAGTTCCTGTCGCCCGAACGTCTCGGCTGAGCGGCGGACGCGTACGGCACCGGCTCGTCCGGTGCCGGGGACCGTCGTCCGGAGCGCGCCGGCGGCCCGGGTCACCGCACGAACCCGCACCGGGCGGCGGCAGGCCGGCGCACCCGGCCCGGCCGGCAGGCCCGGAGCCGCGGCCGGCCCGCCGGCTTCGCGGTCTCCGGATCCGCCGCACACACCGCACACACCGCACACACCGAAGACGCCGAGCGCAGCGGCTGCGGCTGCGGCTGCGGCTGCGGCTGCGGCTGCGGCTGCGGCGACACCGGTACCGTCGGCGCGGTGCGGGCCGCGGGCAGCCCACGGCGCGCGGCTCCCGCGCCTCGCGGCCTCCTTCCCCTCGCCCGTCCCCGTACGCCCCGCGCCGGGCGTTCCGTGCGGCGCTGCGGGCCCGGACCGCACCGAGGGCGCTGCCCGTTCAGGCCGTCGCGCCGTCGCGCAGGGGGACCGGCCGGGCGGGCTCGGGCTGCAGCGCCTTGCGGCAGATGCGCTCCCCGACCCAGGCGACCAGGTTGCGCGGGCGGCGCGGGTTCAGGTGCGCCACCAGGGCGTTGCGCCGGCCGGGGGTGACGTAGGCCTGGTTGCGCCGCAGGGCGCGCAGTCCGGCGCGGACCACCGGCTCGGGGGTGGTGAACCGCCCCACGACGGCGGCGTTGCGGGTGCCGATCACCTCGAAGAAGCGTGTCTCCACGGGGCCGGGGCAGAGCGCGGTGACGCGGATGCCGCGGCCGCGGAGTTCCTGGCGCAGCGCGAGGGAGAAGTTCAGCACGAACGTCTTCGAGGCGCTGTACACGGACAGGTACGGGCTGGGCTGGTAGCCGGCCGTGGAGCCGACGTTGAGCACCGCTCCGGAGCCCCGCTCGAGCATGCCGGGCAGCACGGCGTGGGTGAGGTCGACCAGCGCGACCACGTTGACCATCAGCTGGTCGTGCTCGCGGGCGGGGTCGATCTCCTCGAAGCGGCCCGCGGTGCCGAAGCCCGCGTTGTTGACCAGCAGGTCCACGTGGAGGCCGCGGGCGGCGAGCTCGTCGGCGACCCGGGCGGCCGCCTCGGGGCGCGACAGGTCCGCCACGAGGACGTGCGCCGTGACGCCGTGGGCGGTGCTCAGCCGCTCGGCGAGCGCCTCCAGCCGCTCGCGGGAGCGGGCCAGCAGCACGACGTCGTACCCCTGCGCGGCGAGCTGGGCGGCGAACTCGCTGCCGAGCCCCGACGAGGCTCCGGTGACGAGGGCGGTCGGACCGGGTGTGCTGTCCATGTCTGTGTCCCCATTCGGCTGGGCGCTTCGGGCGGGCGACACGCTAGTGCCGCGGCAGTGGCCGCGCCCGTGTGCTGACAGAGCCTGACGAAGGGCCGCCTCACGTCCCGACGCCCCTCGCCGCGTCGGCCGGGGTGAGAGGGCTGAGTCGCAGTGGGGTCGCGGTGAGATCGCGGTGAGATCGCGGTGAGAGGGGTGAGCGCCCGTGAAGGACCGGGGGCTGGGCGGGCACCGGACCCTGCCCTACGATCGATCGTCCATGGATCGATGGAGGCCGACATGACGAGGCCGACATGACGAGGACGACATGACGAGGACGCCGAGGACGCCGACGACCGGCTGCCGCTCGGCACCTCGCCCCCTCCCGGGAGAATCGTGACCAGCACCGCATCAGCCCCGGCCGCGGGCCCCATACCCGACGCCGCCCGGGCGCAGCGCCGCATCCTGCGGGTCCTGGTCGCCTCCCAGATCCTCAGCGGTGCCGGTCTCGCGGCCGGCGTCACGGTCGGGGCACTGCTCGCGCAGGACATGCTCGGCACGACCAGTCTCGCGGGCCTGCCCAGCGCGCTGTTCACCGCGGGGGCCGCGCTCGCCGCCGTGACGATCGGCCGGGTCTCGCAGACCCGGGGCCGCCGTCCCGGGCTGGCCGCCGGCTACCTCACCGGAGCCGTGGGCAGCGCGCTGGTCATCGTCGCCGCCGTGGTCGGCAGCGGGGCCCTGCTGTTCCTCGCGCTGTTCGTCTACGGGGCCGGGACCGCCACGAACCTCCAGGCCCGGTACGCGGGGGCCGACCTGGCCCGGCCCGACCACCGCGCCCGCGCCCTCTCGCGGGTGCTGGTCGCCACCACCCTGGGCGGTGTGACCGGCCCCAACCTGGCCGCGCCGACGGGCCGGTTCGCCGAGACCCTCGGCATCCCCGCGCTCGCCGGGCCGTTCCTGCTGTCCGGGTCCGCCTACGCCCTGGCCGCGGTGGTGCTTGCCGTGTGGCTGCGGCCCGACCCGCTGCTCACGGCCCGTGCGCTGGCCGCCGCCGAAACGGCCGGCACCGCCGGACCGGCCTCCCCCGGACACACCGCGGCCGGACCGGCCCCCGCCGACGGCCCCTCCGGCGCACCGGCGGCCGCCCCCTCGGGAGCCACCGAAAGGACCACCGGAAGGACCACCGAAAGGGCCACCGGAAAGGTCACCGACGGCGGCCGCGACGCGGGCGGCGGGGTGGTGCTGGGCACGCTCGTCATGGTGCTCACCCAGCTCGTCATGGTCGCGATCATGACGATGACGCCGGTCCACATGGCCCGCCACGGCCACGGCACCGCCGCCTCGGGCCTGGTCATCGCCGTGCACATCGGCGCGATGTACCTGCCGTCGCCGGTCACGGGCTGGCTCGTGGACCGGTACGGCAGGCTGAAGGTCGCCGCCGCGTCCGGTCTCACCCTGCTGGCGGCGGGTCTCCTCGCGGCGTCGGCCCCGGCCGGCTCGCTGGTGCTGCTGGCCCTGGCGCTGGCCCTGCTCGGGCTCGGCTGGAACTTCGGGCTGGTGTCCGGCACGGCCGTCATCACCGACGCCGTGCCGTTGGCCACGCGTGCCCGCACCCAGGGCATGGTCGACGTGTCGATCGCCGTCGCGGGGGCGACCGGGGGCATGGCGTCCGGCTTCCTGGTGGCCGTCGGGAGCTATCCCGTGCTCGCCCTCACCGGGGGGCTGCTGTCCCTGGCCCTGCTTCCGGCCGTCGCGGCGACCGCCCACCGGCCGGCCACCGGCTCCGGCCGGCCCTGACCGTCACGGACCGGTGCCGGCCGGCACCGGCCGGCACCGGTTGCCGCTGACCGCCGTGCGCCCGGGACCGCCCCCGGTCCGCACCCGCAGCCCACGGGCACACACCTGCGCACACACCTGCGCACGCACCCGCAGCCGCACGCACGGACAGGCATGCAGGCGGCGACCGCGTGCTCGCACACGGCCGTCCGATGGTGTCGCTCACATCGGTGAGCTGCGGGGGCCGCCCGTCGGCGGATCCCGCAGCTCACCGCTTTGACAGTCGGAGACGGGCATGGTGGCATGGGGCGCTGCTCAGCCGGCCGCGCGTCCCGCCGCGCCCCGCTCGGGCATCCGACCGCCCGTCGACCGGGGCGGGCACCCGAACCGTAGTGAGGAAGCATGCCGCAGCGCGCCGCGACCGTCGTCGGCGGCGGGATCGGCGGCCTCGCCGCCGCCGTCGCCCTGCACCGCCGGGGCTGGCAGGTCGAAGTCCTGGAGCGGGCACCGGAGTTCACCGAGATCGGTGCCGGGATCTCGCTGTGGCCGAACGCGTTCCGCGCACTGCAGAGGCTCGGTCTGGCCGCCGAGGTCCGGGCGCGGGGCGCGGTCGAGTCCGCGGGCGGCGTGCGCGACCGGCGGGGCCGCTGGCTCTCCCGCACCGACAACACCGAACTGGAGCGCCGGTTCGGCCATCCCCTGGTGGTCCTGCACCGCGCCGACCTGCTGAGGGTGCTGGCCGGGGCGCTCCCCGCCGGCTCCCTGCGCCCGGACAGCCCGGTGCACGCCGTCCACGAGGGCGGGGACCGCACGGTCGTCGAGCACGGGTCCGGCGGCGTGTCCCGCGCCGGCCTCGTCGTCGGCGCCGACGGACTGCGCAGCACCGTCCGGCGCATGCTGTGGCCCGACACACCCGGCCCCCGGTACGCCGGCTACACGGCCTGGCGGATGGTGACGGACCGGCTCGCCCGGCCTCCCGCCGAGGGCGCCGCGATCTGGGGACGCGGCGAGCGCTTCGGCTACACCGCGCTGCCCGGCGGACGGATGTACTGCTTCGCGACCGCGTCCCTGCCCGAGGGCTCGGACTGCGGCCCGTCCGAGCACGCGGCGGTGGTGCGCCGCTTCGCGTCCTGGCCGGACCCGGTGCCGGCGCTGCTCGCCGCGGTCCCCGCGGACGCGGTGCTCCGCCACGACCTGTACGAGCTGCCGCCGCTGCCGGGGTTCACCCGCGGCCGGGTCGCGCTGCTCGGCGACGCCGCCCACGCCATGACGCCCGACCTCGGGCAGGGCGCGTGCCAGGCCCTGGAGGACGCGGTCACCCTCGCCCACTGCCTGGACTCCGCCCCCGACACCGACGCCGCGCTGCGCCGCTACGACCTCGCCCGCCGCCCGCGGGCACAGGCTGTCGCCCGCCGCTCCGCCCGGCTCGGTACGGTCGCGCAGTCGGCGTGGCCGCCCGCGGCGCTGCTGCGGGACACGGCGGCCCGGCTCACTCCGACGCGGGTCACGCTGCGCTCCATGACACCGGTGCTCGGCTGGCGGGCACCGGACGGACCGGCGACCGGAAGGGGCCGACACTGATGCCGGACTGGACGTACCATCCGCTGCGCGGCACGGCCGCCGCCCTGCTCGGCGAACGCCGCTCGCAGCGCACGGCCCTGCGGCTGCTGGCGTCGATCGGATCCCGCCCGGCCGGCGCGCGGCTGATCGCCCGCGGGTTCGGCCACCGCCATCCGCCGCGGCGGCTGGCCGGGGAGGTCGCCGGGGTACCGGTCGCGGTCCGCGTGGGCGTCTCCGTACCGCCCCGGCTCGCCCGGGACACCATCCGTGCGATGGCCCCGCTCGGGGCCGGGGTCGTCGAGGTCGCGCCGGTGACCGCCGACGACGTGGACACCGTACGCGAGGCCGGTTCCGGGCGGTCGCTGCCCGTGGTGGCGGGCACGGCCGACCCCGCGACGCGGGCCGCGCTCGCACCGCACGTCGACGGCTTCACCGACGGCACCGACGACCCGCACGTCACCCGTGTGACGGACCCGTCGGTGACCGCCGCGGCCGCCGTGCTCGACGGCCCCGGAGCCGTCGTCCTGGCCCGGCCGGCGACGCTGGTCGCGGCCGGACCCGGCTGGTTCGCCCGGGTCACCGAGGCGGCCACGCCCACCGGACCCGCACCGACGCTGCGCGACGCCGGGCCCGACCCGCGCCGCTGGCCCGCCTGGTGCTGGGCGCTGCTGGTCGGGCTGGGGATGACGGCCGCCGGGCTGGGCGCCGCGGCGATCACGCTGGGCCCGGTGCTGCTCTGGTACGACCGCGACTACCTCGGGATGGACCTGCACGATCTGCATGCCGCCAACTCCCATCTGGTGCACTTCCTCCAGCACGACCGGATCACCATGGCGGGCACGATGGTGGCGATCGGCGCGCTCTACACCGGGCTGGCGGCGGGCGGCATCCGGCAGGGCATGTCCTGGGCCCGCACGGCGTACCTGCTGTCCGGGGCGGTCGGCTTCCCCACGCTGTTCTACTTCCTGGCCACCGGCTTCGTGGAGCCCCTGCACACGGCGACGGCCCTGGTGCTGTTCCCGATGTTCGTGGCCGGTGTCCGCCGCGTGCCGCACACCCCGCGCTGGCGCCCCGTGGCGGAGGGGCCGGAGCGGGAGCGGCGGCGGGCGCTGGTCGGCCAGCTGCTGCTGATCACCACGGGGGTGGGCCTGTTCGTCGGCGGCGCGGTGATCTCGCTCATCGGTCTGACCGGGGTGTTCGTGCCGACCGACCTGACGTTCCTGGGCACCAGCGGGGACGCGCTGAGGGCCGTCGGCCCGCGGCTCGTACCGTTCGTCGCCCATGACCGGGCGGGCTTCGGCGGCGCCCTGATGGCGGCCGCGGTGGCGATCACCCTGACCAGCCTGTGGGGCTGGCGGCGCGGCGAGTCCTGGGTGTTCTGGAGCCTGGCCGTGGCCGCGGCCGCGGGCTTCCTGCCCACCGTGATCGTGCACGGCTCCATCCACTACACCGACTTCGTCCATCTCTCTCCCGTCTACCTCGGCACCGTCCTGACCGCGGTCGGCCTGCTGCTCGCCCGCCCGTACCTGTGCGCGCGGCCCGCACCGGAGCACCCGGCCGCGGCGGACGGGCCGGCGACCGGGACGGCACCGGGCCCGTCCGCCGCGGTGCCGTCGGACGGCTGACGCAGGGGCGGCGGACGGCCCGGCGGGCGGGCCGCGGACGGCGCGGCGGCGTCCCGCCCCGCGCGGCTCCGGTCAGCTGCAGGCGGCGGCCATCCTCCGGACGGCCTCGGTGAGCAGCTCCGGCGAGGTCGCCAGGTTCAGCCGGACGAACCCGGCGCCGCCCGTGCCGAAGAGGGTCCCGGAGTTCAGGGCGACGCGGCCGCGCTCCAGGAACACGGCGGCCGGGTCGTCGCCCAGGCCCAGCTCACGGCAGTCGAGCCAGGCGAGATACGTCGCCTCGGCGGGCGTGTAGCGGACGGCCGGCAGGTGTTCGCGGAGGAGGGCGGCCAGCAGGCGGCGGTTCTCGTCCAGGTCGGCGAGCAGCGCGTCCAGCCAGTCCCCGCCGTCCCGCAGGGCCGCGGTGTGGGCGATGACACCGAGGTGGCTGGGGCCGTGGGAGACCTCCTCCGGGAGCCGGGCGAGGTCGTCGGCCGCGTCGGGTCCGGCGACGGCCAGGGCCGCCTTCAGTCCGGCCAGGTTCCACGCCTTGGACGCCGACATCAGGGACAGGCCGTCCTGTGCGCCGGGCACGCTCAGGTACGGCACGAAGGACGTGCCGCCGGCCGTGATCGGCGCGTGGATCTCGTCGGCGACGACCCGGGCGCCCGAGTCACGGGCCAGCCGGGCGACCCCGGCCAGTTCCCCTGCGGTGTGCAGGGTTCCGGTGGGGTTGTGCGGGCTGCACAGCAGGTACACCGGGCGGGCGCCGCCGCGCGCGGCCCGGCGCAGGGCGTCCCGCAGCGCGTCCGGGTCGATCCGGCCGTCGGGGCGCAGCGGAGCCTCCACCAGGGGCCGGCCCAGGCTCGCCACGAACTGGTAGAACGGCGGGTAGACCGGGCAGTTGACGACGACCGGGTCGCCGGGGCCCGAGACGAGTCTGATCATCTCGACCACGCCGAGCATCACGTCCGGCACGATCGCGGTGCGTTCCACCGCGATGCCGTCCCAGTCCCACCGCTTCCGGGCGAACTCCGCGAGCGCCCGCGCGTACCCGGTTCCGGCCGGGTATCCGGTGTCTCCTCGCGCGACCGCGTCCGTGATGGCCCGCGCCACCGGTTCCGCGAGGTCGGCGTCCATCTCCGCCACCCACAGCGGCAGCACATCGGCCGGGTGGGTGCGCCACTTCACGCTCGTACGGCGGCGGAGGCGGTCGAGGGAGAGCCGGCGCAGCGGGGTCGCGCCGGGCGCGGCTTCGGCAGGTGTGTCCATGCCCTCAACGTAGACGAACAGGTATTCCCCGGACAGCAGTTCCCCGGTCCGCCGGCCGGGCACCCTCGCGCACGGCCCCGGGGGCTCGGCTGCGGACGTGCCGGGGCCGTCCGCAACGGGCCCCGCAGCCCGGCGGGTTCCTGGCCTGCCCCCGGTCGGCCCGCCCCTGGTGCGTGGCCACGGACCGGCTGTCAGGCTGATGAGCACGCACCTCGGAAGGGACCCGTCATGATCACAACCGATTTCGTCCCCGGCTCGCCCTGCTGGCTCGACCTCGGGGCACCCGACGTCCCGGCCGCCGCGGCCTTCTACGGCACCGTGCTCGGCTGGGACTACGAGCCGATGGGGGGCGGAGGCGAGTCCGAGGGGGCCGGTGAGGGCGGCGGGAGCGGGGAGGGCGGGTTGTTCCGCAAGGACGGCAGCATCGTGGCCGGCCTGGGCCGGCTCACCGAACCGGGCGCGCGCCCGGCCTGGATGATCTATTACAGCGTGCCGGACGCGGACGCCACCACGCGGGCGGTCACCCGAGGGGGCGGCACCGTCCGGGTGCCCCCGCCGGATCTCGGCGAGTGGGGCCGCATGGCGCAGTACAGCGACCCGCTCGGCGGCCAGTTCGCCGTCTGGCAGCCCGGCAGCACCACGGGCGTGGAGCTGGTGGACGCGCCGGGCTCGCTGTCGTGGGCCGAGCTGTACACGAGTGACGCGGCGGGGGCGAAGGCGTTCTACGGCGACGTTCTCGGCTGGTGGTACAGCGACATGGAGCTGCCCGGCGGGGCCGCCACGTACACGATGATCACCCCCGCGGGGCAGCCCGCGGAGCGGATGCACGGCGGGCTGATGGAGCTGACGCCGGAGCAGCTCACCCTGACCGGCGGGACGCCGTACTGGCACCCCGTGTTCGACGTCGACGACTGCGACGCCGCCGTCGCCCGGGTCACCGCCAACGGCGGCGGCGTGCAGATGGGCCCGGAGGACTTCGAGGGCGTGGGCCGGCTCGCCATCTGCCTGGACCCGGCGAACGCCGACTTCGTGGTGCGCACGCCGCAGCAGCGCTGAGGCCGCCGCACCGGGAAGCCCGTGCCGGGCGGGCTGCCCCGGCCCGGGGGACGGCAGGGGCACACGCGGGGCAGCGGCCCGGGCACCTAGGGCGTGTTTCGAAAGTCCCGCCTGCCTGGCGGCGTCTGGCACGCACGCTCGCCGCGTTGTCGGGCTCGCCCCGATACATCCAGTATCGGGGCGACCCTCCGCCTTGCGATCGCACGCACCAGACGCCGCCAGGCCTGCCCTTCGGGCAGACGACGCTACTTTCGAAACACGCCCTAGCACGGCGCGGCGGAGGCCGCACGGCGTCGACGGTGTGCGGACGGAACGTACGGCGTCAACGGTGTGGACCGGCGCGGACGGCGCCTACGGCGTCAATGGTGCGGAGGGCCGCCCGGGAAACAGCGGGGCGAGGAGTTCGCCCACTCCTCGCCACTGTCAACTTATAGCGCGCGGGGGGCCTTGCGGCAAGGCCCCGCTCATGCCGCAGAATCTCCGGCCGAGGCCAGGACCTGCGGAAATGAGTGAGCTGATGAACGACGTGATCGTGGTCGGGGGCGGGCCCACGGGCCTGATGCTGGCGAGCGAGCTGCGGCTGCACGGTGTGCGGACGCTGGTGCTGGAGCGGGACCCGGCGCCGCCCCCGTTCGTGCGGGCGCTGGGTCTGCATGTGCGCAGTGTCGAGGTGCTGGACCAGCGCGGGCTGCTGGAGCGCTTCCTGGCACTGGGGCAGAAGTACGCGGCCGGCGGGTTCTTCGCCGGTATCGAGAAGCCGTGGCCGGACGGCCTGGACACCGCGCACTCCTACGTCCTCGGCATCCCGCAGACCGTGACCGACCGTCTGCTGGGCGAGCGTGCGGCCGAGCTGGGCGCCGAGGTGCGGCGCGGCAGCGAGGTGGTCGCTCTGGCCCAGGACGAGGACGGGGTGAGCGTGGAACTGGCCGACGGCACGCGGGTGCGCGGGCGGTACGCCGTCGGCTGCGACGGCGGGCGCAGCACGGTGCGCGGGCTGCTGGGTGTCGGCTTCCCCGGCGAGCCCAGCCGGGTGGAGACCCTGCTGGGCGAGATGGAGGTGGCGATGCCGCCGCAGGAGCTGGCCGAGGTGGTGGCCGAGGTGCGCCGGACGCAGAAGCGGTTCGGGGCCATGCCGCTCGGGGACGGGGTGTACCGCGTCATCGTGCCGGCCGACGGGGTGGCCGGGGACCGGGCGGAGCCGCCCGCGCTGGAGGACTTCCGGCGGCAGCTCCGGCGGGTTGCGGGCAGCGACCTCTCGGTCCGCTCGCCGCGCTGGCTGTCCCGCTTCGGCGACGCCACCCGGCAGGCGGACCGCTATCGCGTGGGCCGGGTGCTGCTGGCCGGCGACGCCGCGCACGTTCACCCGCCGACCGGCGGACAGGGCCTGAACCTCGGTATCCAGGACGCCTTCAACCTGGGCTGGAAGCTGGCCGCCGAGGTCGACGGCTGGGCCCCGGAGGGGCTGTTGGACACATACCACTCCGAACGGCATCCGGTGGCCGCCGACGTGCTGGACACCACCCGCGCGATGACGGAGCTGCTGTCCACGGAACCGGGCGCGCGGGCGGTGCGCCGGCTGGTGGCGGAGCTGATGGACATCGACGCGGTGAACCGGCACCTGATCGAGAAGATCACCGCGATCGGGATCCGCTACGACGTCGGCGAGGGCCACGGTCTGCTCGGGCGGCGACTGCGCGACCTGACGCTCGCGCAGGGCCGCCTGTACGAGCGGATGCACGCCGGGCGCGGCGTGCTGCTCGACCGGACGGGCCGGCTGTCGGTGGCCGGCTGGGCGGACCGGGTCGACCACGTCGTCGATGCGGTCGAGGCCGCCGATGCCGCCGCGGCCGCCGAGGCCCCGGGCCCGCGGGGAGACGGCGGACGGCTCGACGTGGCCGCGGTGCTGCTGCGGCCGGACGGGCACGTGGTGTGGGCGGGCGCGGAGCAGCGCGAGCTTCTCGACGTGCTGCCGAGGTGGTTCGGTGCCGCGCGCTGAGCGCCGCCCCGGCGCCGCCGCGGTCCCCTGAACGGTGCGGCCCCGTACGGCCACTCCGGCGTAACCGCGCGGCGCCGCTGCCGCCCCTCGGACGACACGCGCGGCGGGCACGGTCGCAGCAACTTCCCTTGAGCGAAAGGGCACGCCGCATGAGCAACCGTATGGCACGCCGGGGACTGGTCGGCGGGGCGATCACCGTCTGCCTGGTCGCCGGCACGATGACCGCTTCGGTGGCGACGCAGCCCGGCACCCGGCCGGTGGGCGGAGCGGCCGCGGCACCGGGCGGGGCGGCCGCCCTCCGGGCCGCCCCCGCAGCTGCCTCCGCGAAGCTCCCGCTCGGCCCGGCCGACCTGCCCGAGACCCGCACGCCTCGTCAGGTGGCTCCGGGGGTCACCCATCTGGCGATCGAGCGCGGCCGGCCGTCGGCGAGCGACGCCTGGACCGTCACGATCGGCTTCGGCCGGACCGAGGCCGAGGTCGCCGAGGTGGAGCGGAAGGCGCGCGCCGCCGGGTACGCGCCGCGCCGGGACCGCGCCGCGGGCCCCGATCCCGGCGGCCCGCAGGACACCGTGCTGGGCTGGATGGTGCGGGTGGGCCGGTACGCGGACCGGGCCGACGCCGACCGGGCGAGGACGGAGATGGCCGCCCGGGGGGTGCCCGGCAGCGTGCAGCACACCGCCGAGGACGGGCACCCGACGACCGGCCCGTGGTCGCTGGACGTCCTGGTCGTCGACCCCGCCCGGTTCCGCGGCCGGGTGCGCTCCGAGCTCGCCCGGGGCATCGTCCCCGGCCGGGAGACGACGAGTTCGACGGCGAAGCGCACCGGTGCGCTGGCCGCGGTCAACGGCGGCTTCTTCGTCCTCGCCGGCGGTCACACCACGCCCGGCCCCTGGCTGGCGGGCACCGACGGCGACCTCGGCGGCATCGCGGTGACCGGCGGGACCCTCGTCTCGGAGGCGGTGAACGACCGGCCCGCCCTCGTCGTGCCGAACGCCTCCGGCGAGGGCACGGCGGTGCGCCGTCTGAAGACCCGGATGACCGTGCGGGCGGCGGACGGCGCCCTCCGCCAGGTGACCGGCCTGAACCGGCAGTCGGGGCTGATCGTCAACTGCGGCGGGGTGGGGACCGCGACGCCGTTCTCCCACCCCGCGCAGGACTACACCTGCGGCAACGACAACGAACTCGTCGCCGTCACGCCGAAGTTCGGCGGCCGCGCTCCGGAGGGGGCCGGCTATCAGGCCGTACTGGACGCCCGTGGCCGGGTGACCTCCGTCCGGGAGAGCCGGGGAGGCACCGTGCCCGCGCAGGGCACCGTGCTCCAGGGCACCGGGACCTCCGCCCGATGGCTGCGCGACCACGCCCGGACCGGCACGGTGCTGCGGCTGAGCAGCACCGTCGCGGACTCGGAGACGGGCGAGCGGGTCCCCCTCACCCCGGGCACGTCCGTCGTCAACGGAGCGCCGCTGCTGGTGCGTGACGGTGAGGTCGCCCTGGACCCGGTGCGCGACGGCTTCAGCCCCGAGGCCATCGGGGGTTCGGACCGCGCCGGCCTGTACAACCTGTGGCTGCTGCGCCGCAATCCCCGTACCGCCGCGGGTGTCACCGCCGACGGCCGGATCGTCCTGCTCACCTGCGACGGCCGGCAGCCCGGCCGCAGTGTGGGTCTCTCCGTCGGTGAGACGGCGGCGGTGATGCGCAGCCTCGGCGCGGTCGACGCCGTCAACCTCGACGGCGGCGGCTCGACCGCGATGGTCGTCGGGGACGAACTGCAGGGCGTTCCCAGCGACCGGACGGGCGAGCGCCGCGACGGTGACGCGCTGCTCGTCCTGCCCGGGTAGGGCCCGCCGGGGGCGTCCGGACCGGGGACGGATTCGCGGTCGCACGGCGGGGCCCTTGCGGCCGGGGCGAGCGGGCCCGGCCCGTCACGGCTCCCGGTCCTCCCCGGCGGCGTCCACCCGGCCGACGGCGGCGGACCAGAGCACGGACGGGGAGGCGCGGACGACCACGGTTCCGGGCCGGTGTCCGTTTCCGAGACTCAACTCGTCGTGGTAGGAGGACGTTTCGCCGTCTTCGCACGGGTGCGACAGGGACGCGCTCACCGCGGGCAGGTCGATGACGACGGTGCCCTCGCCGCGGCAGGTGAGGGACACCGCGAGCGCCTTGCCGTGCGGCCCGCCCCGGTAGGGGAAGACGGCGTTGCCGCGGGTGGGCCGCCGCTGTCCGGCGGTGCTGCCGCCCGGGGCGTCGAACCGGGGCACGGTGACCGGGGCGGACTCGCCGGCCGCGGCCGGCGCGTGAGTGCTCCGCGGCACTTCGGCGACGGGGGGCGGTGCCGGCCCCGCACAGGCCGCGGCCGACGCCGGTGGCAGGAGCAGCAGTGCCGCGGCCGCCCACCGCTTCACGCCGCCCCGCAGGCCCGCCCTGTCCGGTCGGTTCACGCCGCTCCGTCGGTTCGGCGTGTCCGGTCGGCCCGGCGTGCTCGGTCGGCCCGGCGTGCTCGGTCGGCTCGACGTGCTCGGTCGGTCCACCGTCCGGCCCCTGTTCTCTCGGCGCCCGCGGCGGTGCACGGGCGGACCGCGCCCCGTGGCGGTCCCGGCCCTCAGCGTACGTGCGGATCGCACGTCACCGGCGGGGCGGGGGAAGTCCGGAGGTTCCGGACAAGCGCGTGGTACGGCAAGGGAGTTGGGGCGGGGGTTCGGGGGCGCCGTGCGGGCGCCCCCGAGGGCGGTACGGGGCCGCGCGGCTCCGGCGGGCGGCCCGCGCTCCCGGCGGCGCGGAGCCTCCGTCGGCACGGCCGCGCCCGGCTGGTTAGGGTGGAAGTAACAGGTTGACCAAGAAACGGTCAAACACCCAAGCCAGACTGGAGGCCGGCCCCATGGGGACGCCACGCATGAGCAGCACGCCGTTGCCCGGCATCGGGGTCCGCTACGACCTGACCACCCGGGAGCAGCGCCGCCTCTCCGTGGTGGCCCACCGGGACGGCACCCGCACCCTGAGTGCCTACCGCGACGACGACCCGGACGCCTGCGCCCTGTCGGTGCGGCTGTCGTCCGGCGAGGCGGAGACGCTGATCGACGCGCTGATGCCGACCCACCACAGCCCGAACCTGCTGTCGACGACCGAACTGGGCCTGGTCGCCGAGCGCGTCGAGCTGTCGGCGGGCTCGCACTGGAACGGGCGGCAGCTCGGCGACACCCGGATGCGCACCGAGACCGGGGTGTCGATCGTGGCCGTGCTCCGCCTGGCCGAGGCGGTCCCGTCGCCCGGCCCGGACTTCCGGCTCGCCGGCGGGGACACCCTCATCGTGATCGGCACCCGCGAGGGCGTGGACGCGGCCGCCGCCATCCTCGGGCGGGAGTGACCCCGCCATGCACTCCTCCGCTGTCTTCCTGATCGAGTTCGGGGCGATCATCCTCGGTCTCGGCCTGCTGGGGCGGTTCGCCGCGCGCTTCCGGTTCTCCCCCATCCCCCTGTATCTGCTGGCCGGGCTCGCGTTCGGCGAGGGCGGGCTGCTGCCACTCGGCTCCAGCGAGGAGTTCGTGGCGATCGGCGCCGAGATCGGCGTGATCCTGCTGCTGCTGATGCTGGGCCTGGAGTACACGGCCAGCGATCTGGTGTCCAACCTCAAGACCCAGTACCGGGCCGGGCTGGCGGACGGCGCGCTCAACGCTCTGCCGGGCGCCGCGCTGGCCCTGCTGCTCGGCTGGGGACCCGTCGCGGCCGTGGTGCTCGCCGGGGTCACCTGGGTGTCCTCCTCCGGTGTGATCGCCAAGGTGCTCGGCGACCTGGGCCGACTGGGCAACCGGGAGACACCGGTGATCCTCAGCATCCTGGTGTTCGAGGACCTGTCGATGGCGGTCTACCTCCCCATCCTCACCGCGCTGCTCGCCGGGGCGGGGCTCGCGGCGGGCAGCGTCACCCTGGCGGTGGCGCTCGGTGCGGCCGCGCTGGTACTGGTGCTCGCCGTGCGCTACGGACGCCACGTCTCGCGCTTCGTCTCCAGCGACGACCCGGAGAAGCTGCTGCTGGTGGTGCTGGGGCTGACGCTGCTGGTCGCGGGCATCGCGCAGCAGTTGCAGGTCTCCGCGGCCGTCGGCGCGTTCCTGGTGGGCATCGCCCTGTCGGGGGAGGTCGCCGAGGGCGCGCACAATCTGCTGGCTCCGCTGCGGGACCTGTTCGCCGCCGTGTTCTTCGTCTTCTTCGGCCTGCACACCGATCCGGCCACGATCCCGCCCGTGCTGCTGCCCGCACTGGCCCTGGCGGCGGTCACCGCCCTGACGAAGATCGCCACCGGGTACTGGGCCGCGCGCCGCGCCGGGATCTCCCCCAAGGGGCGCTGGCGCGCGGGCGGCACCCTGGTCGCGCGCGGCGAGTTCTCCATCGTCATCGCCGGGCTCGCGGTCACGGCCGGGGTGGAAGCGTCGCTGGGCCCGCTGGCGACGGCGTACGTGCTGATCCTCGTCATCCTCGGACCGCTGACGGCACGCTACACGGAGCCGGTGGCGACCCGGCTGACGAGCCGCCGCGGCCGGCCGCGGCCCCCGGTGCCCGGAGGCGGGGTGCGCAAGGCCGAGCTGGTCGAGTAGGGCCTGGACCACGGCCGCCGCGGGCCGCTCGGGGAGGTGACGGCGCCCCCTCCGGGAGTGCCCGCACCCGGGCGGCGAAGGGCCCGGCTGCCGCTGCCGTGAGACGATCGCAGACGGTGTGCCGTGCGAGGAGGGGGCCAACTGTGGTGTGGGACGAGCGCGTTGTCGTGCGGGACGGTGTGCGGCTGGTGTGCCGCGACTGGGGCGGGACGGGCCCCTCGGTCCTGCTGCTGCACGGGCTCGCGGGGCACGCCGGTGAGTGGGACCCGGTCGCGGAGCTGCTGCGCCCCGGCCACCGGGTCGTCGCGCTCGACCAGCGCGGGCACGGTTGCGCCGAGCGGGAGCCCGGCGACGTGTCCCGGGCCGCCTACGCCGAGGACGTGCTGGCCGTGGCCGCCGAACTGGGACTGGAGGAGCCGGTGCTGGTGGGCCAGTCGCTGGGCGGCAACACCGCGTTGCTGGCCGCCGCCCGGCAGCCGGACGCGGTGCGGGGCGTGGTGCTCGTCGAGGCCGGTGCGGGCGAGCCGGACCCGGGGGCCCCGGCACAGCTCGCCGCGTGGCTCCGGTCATGGCCCGTCCCGTTCCCGTCGTACGGGACGGCCGTGCGGTACTTCGGCGGCGGAGCGGTCGGCGAGGGCTGGGCGGGCGGGCTGCAGGAGCGCGAGGGCGGCTGGTGGCCACGGTTCGACCGGGAGGTCCTCGCCCGGTCGCTGACGGAGCTGGGTGAGCGGTCGTTCCTCCCCGAGTGGGAGAAGGCCGACTGCTCCACGCTGCTGGTCCTGGCCCGGTCGACGTTCGTGCCGGCCCGGGAGTTCGAGACGATGGTGCGGCTGCGGCCGTCGGTGCGGTCCGTCAGCGTGCCGGGGACATGTCACGACCTGCATCTGCAACGGCCGGACGCGGTCGCCGCGCTGGTCTCGGAGTTCGTGCGCGAACTGCCCTGCGGGTGAGGTGCGTCTGCGGCACCGTGGTGCGGTGCGCCCCCGGTGGTCGGCCGGGCCGGCCGGCCCGGCCGGCCAGCGCGGGGCCGTCGTCCGGCGGCGTCTCACGGTCCGGCGGGCTCCCCTGACGACCAGCCGCCCGGCCCGCCCGGCTGCCCGCCGTGTCCGCCGCTCGCGGGTGTCGGGGGTATGACCCGGGCCAACTCCCGCTTGAGACGGTCGGCTTCACCGCTCACCTGGGCGGGGATGTCGCCGCGTTCGGCCACGAGACGGCTGTAGATGGGGGTATCCAGGAACACGGCGAATTCGGCCTGCCTCTCGGTACATCGGTTCCAGCGGGGTCGCGAACGCTGTGCAGGACAGCCTACGGTCCACGCCGGACTTCACTCCCCGCTTCCGGCCCGGTACACCACCGGACGGGCGACCGTGTGCGGCCGCCGCGCCCCTCGGGCCGCCCTCCACGCCCGGCGCCCGCGTCCGGGCGCCCGCCGCGCTCTCCCCGCCGTACGGCCGCTTCTCCCGGCCGGCGTCCGCCGGGGCACCGGGAGAACGGACCTGCCGGGAGATGTGACACGCGTCACCGCGACAGGGGGGCGGACATCCCGCGGGGGCCGCGGCCGGAGCGCCGTCCGGGCGGCGACGCCGCCGTCCCGGTCCGCGGCGTACGGCAGCCGGGCCGGTCACGGGGTCCGGCCGCGGGGACGCTGTCCTTCGCGGCAGCCCTCCGGCTCGGGGAGCCGCGCACCGGGCGGGCCGCGGCCCGGCGGGCCGCGTACGCCACCGGCACCGGGTTCGCGGCGGGCTCACCGGCCGCGGGGACGCCCCCCGACGGACCGCCGCCGACGGCGGTGCCCGCCCTCGCCCACACGCTGCCGTGCCTGCTCGCCGGGCGGCGCGCCCCGCCCGGCGCCCGGGACCGGGACCGGACGCACACGGTCACCGGCCGTGGCGGCGGGTCCGCCGACCGGTCACGGAGGGGGCTCGCGACGGGCGGCGCGACCGGAGCGTGCGCCCGCAGGTGATGCGCTGCCCCAGCGCGCACCGGGCGGTCGTGCGCCCTTCGCGGTTCCGGTGGGCGGCCCCGGTGGGCGGTCCCGCCCGCGAGCCCGGCGGTGTGCAGCCGTGACGGTGGCCTGCGTGGTACGGCCGCCCGCGGTCGCCGACCGGGTATCGCGGCACGCTCCGCCGGTCAGCGGACCGGGTGACGGCGCTGCCCCTGACCACGGACAGGGTGGTGCGGCCCCTCGCGGCGCGGCTCGGCGGCGTGGGCGGGGCGACGGGCACGCGCACCGCGCTCACGACCGTGATCGCCGGTGTGCTGCCCGGCGCGCTCGCCGTGGAGCACGACTCGGCCGGACAGGGGGCCGGCGGCAGCCGCGGTGCCGGACGGGGCGGCCACGGGCTCCCCTCGCCGCGGTGCCCCGGGGGACCGGGAGCCCGGCGCCGCACGCGGTGTGCGGAGTTCGCCCCGGCCACCCCGGCCGTCGGTGCACGTCCTCGTCCCGGTGCACGGCCGGGTCCCGGTACACGGCCGTCGGCGGCTTGCCGGCGCGGTCGAGGTCCGGTCGCCGGCGGCCGTGCGGGGCGGCCCTCCGGGCCCCGGTTGCAGGGGGGCATGGCGGGCGATTGAGTGGTTCTGTCCCCTGATGCGACGGGAGCAGCGATGTCCATGGCTTTCGGCTCGCCCTCCGGTTCGCCGGATCCCTTCGGTGATCTCCTGAACCGGGGTGCGCGGCCGGGGCCTGGACCTGGAGGTCACCGGCGCGGCGCGGAAGCCGCTCGTCGCGCACGGCTGCCAGCCCGCGTTCGGCGCCCGCCCGCTGCGCCGCACCATCCAGACGGGACTGGACAACCGCGTCGCCGAGATCCTGTTGACCGGTGACGCCGAGCCCGGCGACACGATCGTCGCCGATGTTCGGGAGGACTCGCTGCACTGCACGATCCGCAAGGGCGAGGGCGCGGCGCGCGAGGAGCGGGCGCCCGAGGGCGAAGGAGGCCAGCGATGGGCCGTCACCACCACCACAAGTCGAACGCGCAGGTCGAGGGCGATCCGGACACCGGTCACAGCCGGGGCCTGCCTCTTCGCCCGGACGAGGACCGGCTGGAGGAACTGCTGCGGGCGGAACGGGAGCGGCTGGGCCTGACGGCGGAGCGGGACGCGCAGGCGGACTAGCTAGGGCGTGTTTCGAAAGTAGCGTCGTCTGCCCGAAGGGCAGGCCTGGCGGCGTCTGGTGCGTGCGATCGCAAGGCGGAGGGTCGCCCCGATACTGGATGTATCGGGGCGAGCCCGACAACGCGGCGAGCGTGCGTGCCAGACGCCGCCAGGCAGGCGGGACTTTCGAAACACGCCTCAGGGGCGTGCTGCGAGAGTCCCGCCCGGCCCGCGACGGCTGCCACGGCACCTCGCCGTGCTGCCGGGGCCGTCCGCGTACGCCCGGTACCCGGACGGCCCTCTGCCGTGCGCTGCTCCCCCACTGCCGCAAGGGTGTGGGAGACACCCCCGGCACCGGACGCCGCGGGCCCCGCCCTCCGGGCGGACGACGCCCCTGCCGCTACACGCCCGGCGTCCCGCCGGAAGCGGCGCGGTACGGCACCCGTCGAGCCGCGCACGCGGGGCCGTCGGCGGACCGGTCAGGCGGGCGCGGGCTGCGGGGTGAGGCGGGCCAGGCCCTTGCGGTCGTAGTAGCGGGTCATCGCCAGGCCGAAGACGAGCGCGCCGGCGAAGCCCAGCCCGATCATTCCCCAGGCGCGGGCGAGGCCGGCGTCGGCGCGGGCGTCGAAGAACAGGATGGCCCGCACTCCGTCGGTGAGCTGCCGCATCGGCTCGAAGGCGCCGAGGAAGCGGTAGAAGCCGGGGGTCGCCTCCAGCGGGACGGTCGCCCCGGAGGACGGCAGGGCCAGCGCGATGAAGACGAACATGGACACCAGTTGGCCGATCCCGCCGAAGGCGGCGTTGATGGCCTGCACGCCCAGGCCGACGGCGACGACGGCGCAGTAGGAGAAGATCCACAGCAGGGGTACGTGCGGGGCGTCCATGCCCAGGATGCCGATGGTCGCCACCATGACGAGCGTGGTCGTCAGCAGGGACACCCCGGCGGTCATCAGCATCTTCAGGACGAGCGTCTGGGTGCGGTCGACCGGCACCGTGGGGCGCCGTGTGTGCCAGGGCCCGAGCTCGCTGTCGGCGTATCCGAGAGCGGTGTCGATGCCCGTGTGCACGACGTTCGCGCTGATGAAGCCGGACAGGACGAGCAGCAGCGTGTAGTAGAAGGCACTGAGGCCCAGCCCGCTGTGCCGGCCGATCGGATGGCCGGGCCGCACGGTGACGCCGACGGGGTCGGCCAGCAGGGCGCGGGTGGTGGCGTCGGCTCCGGACGCGGTGGCGGTGAGCTGCCTGCCGATGTCCAGGGAGGCGCGGTGCGCGGCGCTCTGGTTGATCTGCGAGGCCAGCGAGGAGCCCAGACTGCCCATCCCGGGATTGGTGAGCACGGTGAGGGCGGGCCGCTCGGCGGCGTCCGAGGTGGCCAGGGCCGCGACCGACGCGGTGAAGCCACGCGGCACGACCAGGGCACCGTAGATCTTTCCCGTGGCGAACCGGTCGTCCGCCTCGGAGCGGTCGAGGACCCGCCAGCTGACGCCGGCGGCTGCCTCGGAAGCGGTCACGGACGCGGTGATCTGCGTCCCCAGGTTCTGGCGCTGACCCGGCAGCGGCCGGCTCTGGTCCTCGTTGACGACCGCGACGGGCAGTCCGTCGAGGTTGCCGCTCGGGTCGAGGATGCCGCCCATGTAGAGCAGCGACAGCACCAGGGCCACCAGTCCGCTCAGGACGGTCGGCACGAGCCAGAGTCGGGCGCGCCGGACCAGGGTGCGGGCGCGCTGGGGGGTCGCGGAGGTCATGCCGCCATCCTCTGCGCCCACCCCGCATGAACCCGGCATTGACGCCACGAGGGACATCCCGGGCACTTCGCACGCAGGCCCGGTACGGGACGGACCCCTTTCTGCTGACACGTACTCAACCATGCCGATACACAGATTTTTTACCTGGTCACACCCGTTGGTACCGATTTGGGCCGGCGCATTTCCGCCATCTGGCACGGGCGTTGATCGGCCACGCTCCCTCGTCCGTACCTCCTGGGAGTCCGGGCGGGTACGCCCGGCGCCGGCGGACAGGGAGAAGAGTCACTCTTCCCCGCGAAGGTTTGTGTTATTCCGCCGGCCGTCGCAGGGTCTCCCCTGTGACGGACCGCGTGCGGCATGCGCCGCCGCGCGGGGACGAGCGAGGAAGAGAGTGGTCGTAGCGTGAGCACCCAAGGCGAAGCGGCGCTGGTGAAGGCGGCTCAGCGGGGGGACCGGAGAGCCCAGCAGGAGCTCGTCGCGGTCTACCTGCCGCTGGTCCACAACATCGTCGGCCGGGCCATGGACGGGCACGCCGATGCCGACGACATCGTGCAGGAGACCATGATCCGCGCGCTGGGCGGGCTGGATTCGCTGCGCAACCCCGAAGGCTTCCGCCCCTGGGTGGTCGCCATCGCGATGAACCGCGTCCGCAGCCACCGCCAGGACCGCAGCACCGCCCAGGCCGCCCAGGGGCTGCACGAGGCGTACGACGTCCCCGACCCGGGCGCCGACTTCGAGAGCCTCGCCATCCTGCGGCTCGGTCTGTCCGGGCAGCGCCGCGAGGTCGCCGAGGCCGCCCGCTGGCTGGACCCCGAGGACCGGGCCCTGCTGTCGCTGTGGTGGCAGGAGGCCGCCGGCCGGCTGACCCGGGCCGAGGTGGCGTCCGCGCTGGAGCTGTCCCCGCAGCACACGGCCGTGCGCGTGCAGCGCATGAAGGAGCGGCTGGAGGCGGCCCGGGTCGTGGTGCGGGCGCTGTCGGCCGCGCCGCGGTGCGTGCTGCTGGCGGACGCGGTGGCGTCCTGGGACGGCGTGCCGTCGGCGCTGTGGCGCAAGCGGCTCACCCGGCACACCCGTGACTGCACCGTGTGCGGCGGCCTCGGAGCCGGACTGGCCCCCGCGGAGGGTCTGCTCGTCGGCCTGGCCCTGGTGCCCCTCGGCGCGGGGCTGGCCGCCGTCGCTCCGGAGGAGTACGTGGAGCTGGCCGCGCAGGCACAGGCCGCCGGCGCGTACGGAGACCCGCTGATGTCCGGGAGCGATCCGCTCATACCCGGCGGTGAGCCGGTGGCGTCCGACGGCGACCGGTTCGCGGCGCGGAGCGACTCCGGCCCGGCGCCGGACGGGGGGCCGGACGAGGCGTCGGGCGGGGCGTCGGGCGGGGCGGGGAGCCGGCTGGCGCAGCGTCGCAGCCTGCGCCGGCGCCGGCGGCGGGTCGCGGTGGCCGCGCTCGCGGCACTGGTCGCGGCCGGCGGCAGCGCAGCCCTGCTGATACCCGGCGACGCCGACGAGTCGCGGCCGCCCCTGGCCTCGGACGACACTCCCGACAGCACCACGCTGGCGGTACCCGGGCCGAGCCGCTCCTCGGCCGCCCCCTCGGCGTCCCCCTCGACGTCGTCCTCGCCGTCGCCCAGCCCGTCGGCGTCGCCCAGCAGCAGCACGTCCGCCTCGGCGAAGCCCACCCCGAAGCCGACCCCCACCCCCACTCCGCGCCGCACCACCGCGCGCCCCGCGCCCGCACCGCCCACGACCAAGGCCGCGGCCGCCCCGGCGGCGCCCCCGAGCTCCGTCGCCGGTCAGGTGCTCGCACTGGTCAACGCCGAGCGGGCGAAGGCGGGATGCTCCCCGGTCACGCAGAACAGCACGCTGGACACCGCCGCGCAGCGCCACTCCGACGACATGGCGGCGCGCGGCTTCTTCGACCACACCAACCCCGACGGCCAGGACCCCGGCGACCGGATCACCGCGGCGGGCTACCGCTGGAGCACCTACGGCGAGAACATCGCCCGCGGCCAGCAGAACGCGGACCAGGTGATGGAGGCGTGGATGAACAGCCCCGGCCACCGGGCGAACATCCTCAACTGCTCGGTGAAGGAGACCGGGCTCGGCCTGCGCGAGGGTGCGGGCGGGCCGTGGTGGACGCAGGTCTTCGCGACCGCCCTGTGACCGCGGGCGGCTGAGGGGAGAACGGCGGCCGGCCCCGCCCCCACGGGGGCCGGCCGCCCGGCTCCCTACTTCACGGAGCCCGCCATCACCCCCTGCACGAAGTGCCGCTGGAAGGCGAAGAACACCGCGACCGGGACGATCAGCGACAGGAACGCGCCGGGCGCCAGGACGTCGATGTTGCTGCCGAACTGGCGTATCTGCGACTGGAGTTGCACGGTCAGGGGCTGCGAGGAGCTGTCCGCGAACAGCAGCGCCACGAGCATGTCGTTCCACACCCACAGGAACTGGAAGATGGCCAGACTGGCCAGGGCGGGCCGGGCGACGGGCAGGACCAGCCGGGTGAAGATGCGCCACTCGCCGCCGCCGTCCATGCGGGCGGCCTCCAGCATCTCCTTCGGGATCTCGGCGAAGTAGTTGCGCAGCAGGAACACCGCGAACGGCAGCCCGTAGGCGACGTGGAAGAGGACCACGCCCGGGATGGTGCCGAACAGGCCGAGCTGCCCGAAGAGTTTGGCCACCGGCAGCAGCCCGATCTGCACCGGCACCACCAGCAGCGCGACCACCAGCAGGAACACGGCGTCACGGCCGGGGAAGTCCAGCCAGGCGAAGGCGTATCCGGCGAGGGCGGCGATCACCACGACCAGCACGGTGGCGGGCACCGAGATCAGTACGGTGTTCCAGAACGCGCGGGTGATGCCCGCGTTCTCCAGCAGTGCCGAGTAGTTGTCGAGGGACAGCCGGCCGGGGCTGGTCAGCGCCGTCCACCAGCCACCGCGCGCGGTGTCCTCGGCGGAGCGCAGCGACGACACGAGCAGCCCGGCCAGCGGTGTCATCCAGACCAGGCCGATGACGACGAGGAAGGCCTGGACGATCCCGCTGCCCAGGTAGCGGCGGACGGTGCTCATCGCTGGCTCCTTCGGAAGCGGCGTACGTTGAAGACCATCGCCGGCACCACCAGCAGCAGGAGCAGCACGCCGAGCGCACTGCCCAGTCCCTGGTCGTTGCCGCCGCCGAAGGACACCAGCCACATCTGCGTCGCGAGCACGGTCGCGTCCTCCTGCACGGGTCCGGGCGCGATGATGTAGACGAGGTCGAACACCTTCATCACGTTGATCACGAGGGTGACGAAGACGACCGTCAGCACCGGCGCCAGCAGCGGGACGGTGATACGCCGGAAGATCTGCCACTCGTTCGCGCCGTCGATCCGGGCCGCCTCCAGGGCGTCCCGCGGCAGGGTGGACAGGCCCGCGCCGATCAGGACCATGGCGAAGCCGGTCCAGATCCACAGGTAGGCGCCGATGATCGCCGGGGTGACCAGCGCGGGGCCGAGCCAGGACACGCCCTCGTAGGGCGCGGCGAAGTTGGCCGCGGGCAGGCGGAGGGTGTAGGCGCCGTCGGGCAGGCCGTCGAGGCGGAAGGTGCCGTCGGACGCGGTGGTCGCCGAGGCGGCCGTCCGGCCGTCGCGGACGGCCTCGACGCGGATCCCGGGCAGCCCGCTCTCCTGCGGGTCGATCCGGCCCGGCCGGCCGCCTCCGCCGGGGGTGAAGTCCAGGTAGACGACACCGCTCAGGGCGCCGGGCGCGGCCGTGGCGGGCCGGGCGGGCGCGGCGTCGGCGGGCAGGTCCCCGGGGGCGACGCCGACCAGGCCGAGGGCCGCCGTGCCGCCGGGAGCCACGGTGGCGGTGGTCCGCCAGGCGCCGTCCGGGCTCCCGGTGAGTCCCTGTCCGTCGCGGGCGCGGGCGGTGGGGTAGGCGGAGGTCCCGGTGAACGCGTCGTGCACCGAGACGGCGACCGCGTTCAGCACGCCCTTGTCCGGGTCCTCGTCGTAGGCGAGACGGAAGATGATGCCGGCCGCGAGGAAGGACACCGCCATCGGCATGAACAGCAGCAGTTTGAAGGCGGTGGCCCAGCGGATCTTCTCCACCAGTACGGCGAGGACCAGGCCGAGTCCGGTCAGCAGGGCGGGGGCGACGACGACCCAGATCGCCGTGTTGCGCACGGCTTTGAGGGTGGCCGGGTCGCGGAACATCTCCGTGTAGTTCCCGGCGCCGACGAAGCGGGTGCCGGAGGCGTCGAAGAGGCTGCGGCCGACGGAGAACAGGACGGGGTAGACGACGAGCGCGCCCAGCAGGAGCAGGGCCGGCAGCACGAAGAGCAGTGCGGTGATCCGTCCGCGCCGCCGCGGGCGCCGGGTGGGTCCGGCACCGGCGGCGGCCGGGGGGCTCGTCCGTTTCACGAGCGTGGCGGTCATCTCCGGTCAGTCCTTGTAGGCCTTGGCCGCGGCGGCCTCCAGGTCGGCGGCGGTCCCCCGGGGGTCGGAGGGGTCGCGCAGGAAGTCCTGGAGGATCTTCCACTCGCCGGCGCCCTTGGTGCCGCCGAAGGCCGCGGGGGCCTGGTCGGACATGTCGAAGCGGACCGAGTCGGCCGCCGCGACCAGGGACTTGGCGGTGGCCCGGGTGGTGACGTCGGTGTAGGCGCCGGGGTCGAGCTTCTTGTTCGGGGACAGGAAGCCGCCCGCCTCGGCCCACACGGCCGCGGCCTCGGGGGTGGCGAGGTACTCCACGAGGGCCATGGCGGCCTCGGCGTTCTTGCCGTCCTTGAGGACCACGGCCGCGTCGCCGCCGCTGACCACGGGGGCGGATCCGCCGTCGACCGAGGGGAACGGGTAGAACCTCGCGTCCTCGCCGATCTTCCGGCCGAACTGGTCCTTGGCGACGCCGCCCACGAAGTCGCCCTCGTAGACCATGGCGGCCTCGGGCTCGGGGCCGAAGACCTTCTCCACCGAGCCGGGGAAGTCGGTGTTGAGGGCACCCTTCTGGCCGCCCGCGATCAGCTGCTTGTCCTTGAACAGCTCGCCGAGCGTGGTCAGCGCCTTCACCACGGAGGTGTCCGTCCACTTCAGTTCGTGGGCGGCCAGGGCGTCGTACTTGTCGGGTCCGGCCTGGGAGAGGTAGACGTTCTCGAACCAGTCGGTGAGGGTCCACCCGTCCTGTCCGGCGACGGCGAACGCGGCGAGCCCGGAGTCGGCGACGGTCCGCCCGGCCTGCACCATCTCGGCGAACGTCGAGGGCTGGGCGACACCGGCCTGCTCCAGGGCGTCGGGGCTGTACCAGACGGTCGACTTGTGGGCGGCCTTGAAGTAGAGGCCGTAGAGGCTGCCGTCCACGCTGCCGTAGTTCTTCCACACGGGTGCGAAGTTGTCGTCCACGGACCGGGTGACGGTGTCCGACAGCGGGGTCAGCCAGCCGCTCTCGGCGAACTGCTGCAACACGCCGACCTGCGGGACCATCACCACGTCGGGGGCGTTGCCGCCCTCGATCTTGCTGCCGACGACGGTGGAGAGGTTGTCGCCGGTGGACACGAACTGCGTCTTGGCGCCGGTCTCGGCGGTGAACGCGTCGAGCACCTTCTGGAAGTTCTTCTGCTCGTTGCCGGTCCAGACGCCGGCCACGGTGAGGGTGGTGCCGCTCAGCGCCTTGTCGCCGCCGCCTGCGGAGACGTCGCCGCCTCCGCAGGCGGTCGCTCCGAGGGCGAGGACCAGGGCGGTGCAGCCGGTGAGCAGGGTGGTGCGTCGCATCATCGTCGATGTCCTTTCGCAGTACGGGTGTTCGGTGGGAGTCAGGCGTTCGGCGACTGGTCGTCGATCCACCAGGCCGCGGTCGAGCCGGGGAGTTCCCCGGCCGGACAGGGGCCGCTGGACAGCAGGGGGGCGCCGGGGACCGGCGCGGGGACGGAGGCGGTGCCGAAGTTGACGGCGCACACCAGCCCGTCGCCACGGGTGAAGGCCAGCACCCCGGGCGGGGTGTCGAGCCAGCTGAGGGTGCCCTCGCCGAGCTGGGGCAGGGCGGACCGCAGGTGCAGACCGTCGCGGTACAGGTGCCAGAACGAGCGGGTGTCGGCCAGCGCGCGGTCGGTGGCGTGCTCGGCGAAGTAGTCCGGCTGCGGCAGCCACGGCCTGGCGCCCTCGGTGCCGGAGGTGAAGCCGAACGGGGAGGCCTGACCGGACCAGGGCAGCGGCACCCGGCAGCCGTCGCGGATCCGGGCGCGGTCGCCGGTGCGCCGGAAGATCGGGTCGGTGAGCACGTCGTCGGGCAGGTCGACGACCTCGGGCAGGCCGAGTTCCTCGCCCTGGTAGATGTACGCGGCTCCGGGCAGCGCCAGCATCAGCAGCGCGGCGGCGCGGGCGCGGGCGGCACCCAGGCCGCTGCCCCCGGGGGCGGGTTCGCCGTAGCGGGTGACGGTGCGGACCTGGTCGTGGTTGTTGAGGACCCAGGTGACGGTCGATCCGGTGCCCGCGATGTCCTCCATGGCCTCGGAGATGACCTTGCGGAAGGCGTCGTCGTCCCAGGGCGCGCTGAGCAGGTCGAAGAAGAAGGCCTGGTGGAGTTCGTCGGGGCGGACGTAGCGGGCGTGCTCGCGGGCGGTGGGCACGGACACCTCGCCGACGAGGAGGCGTTCGCGGCCGTCGCGGGCGGTGTACTCCTCGCACACGGCGCGCCAGCGGCGCCAGACGTGGTGCACCTCGGGCTGGTTCCAGGCCAGCTGGTTGACCGAGTCACGGGTGCGGGCGTCGGCCTCGGGGTCGTCGGAGTCGGGCAGGTCCGGGTGCTTGTAGAGGCCGGCGGCGACGTCGATGCGGAAACCGTCGACGCCCCGGTCCAGCCAGAAGCGCAGGACGCGCTCGAACTCCGCGGGGACGCGGGCGTCGCGCCAGTTCCAGTCGGGCTGCTCGGGGGTGAACATGTGCAGGTACCACTGGCCGTCGTCGACACGGGTCCAGGCCGGGCCGCCGAACATGGCGTGCCAGTTGTTGGGCGGCTCGGCGCCGTCGGGCCCGCGGCCGTCGGCGAAGTGGAAGCGGGCCCGGGCCGGGCTGCCGGGCGCGGCGCGCAGGGCCTCGCGGAACCACGGGTGCTCGCTGGAGCAGTGGTTGGGCACGATGTCCAGGAGCACCCTGATGCCGAGCCGGTGGGCGGCCCGCACCAGCAGGTCGAACTCGGCGAGGTCGCCGAAGAGCGGGTCGACGTCGCAGTAGCCGGCGACGTCGTAGCCGTGGTCGTGCTGCGGCGAAGGGTAGAAGGGGCTCAGCCAGATCCCGTCGACGCCCAGCTTCTTCAGGTACGGCAGCCCGGCCCGGACCCCGGCGAGGTCGCCGACGCCGTCGCCCGTGCTGTCCAGGAAGCTGCGGACGTAGACCTGGTAGATCACCGCGTCCCGCCACCAGCGGTACTTACTCAACATGCATGCATGTTAAGTAGCGGTTTCCGAGAGGTGTCAATGAACAGGTCACAAGCTACTACCGAGTTGGGTGATGAAGTCAGGAAAAATCAGACCACCACGCGCCATGATGAGACCCTGGCGTTACCTAACATGTAACTAGGATCAGGGCGCCGGACCGGACCGCGGGGAGCGCCGGGCACCGTCGGCGGCGGACGGCGGGCCGGGCGCGGCGGCCTCGGCGGGCCGCCGTCCGGGGGTCAGCGGGCGATGGAGCCGAGTTCGCGCGCCAGCCGGCGCACGGCCGCCTCGGGGGTCTGGCGTCCGGTCATCGCGTCCTGCACGACCGCCTGCACGGCCAGGCTGACCTGGTCGTAGCGCGGGCTCTTGGGCCGGGGCGCGGCCGCCAGCACGCTCTCGCGCAGGGTCGGCAGATAGGGGAACCGGCTGATCAGCTCGGGGTCCTCGTACAGGTCGGCCCGTACCGGCGGCAGCGCGCCCCGGGTGAGGACCTGGCGCTGGACGCGTTCGCTGGTGAGATAGGAGATCAGGCGCGCGGCCGTGCCGGGATGGCGCGCGGTGGCGCTGACGGCCAGGTTCGAACCGCCCAGGACGCTCGTGCCGGGCCCGTCCGGGCCGGGCAGCGGCACGGCCCCGATCCGTCCGGCGACCGGCGACCCGTCGGCGGACGCGGCGACGTACGCGTACGGCCAGTTCCGCAGGAAGAGCAGGCGGCCGTCCCGGAAGGCCTGCTTGGACTCCTCCTCCTTGTACGTCAGCGCCTCCTCGGGGATCCAGCCCTCGCGGACGCCGCGGGCCAGGAAGCCGACGCCCTCGCGGGCGGCCGCCGAGTCCACCGTGACCCGCGACCCCTCGTCGCCGAGGATCGAGCCGCCCGCGGAGTAGACCGCCTCGGCCGCGTTCACGGTCAGGCCCTCGTAGGGCAGGAACTGGCCGGCATAGCCGTCGAGCCCGTACTCCGGGGCGAGCGTCTCGGCGTCGTGCTCCAGCTCGGCCCAGGTGCGCGGCGGATCCAGGCCCTCCTTGTCGAGGATGTCCTTGCGGTACAGCAGCAGGCCGGCGTTGGTGACGTAGGGGACCGCGTACAGCCGCCCGTCGTAGGTCGCGGTGTCGACCACGGGCGGCAGGAACGTGCCGAGCGGGAACCGGTCCGGTTCCAGCGGGCGTATCCAGCCGGCCGCGGCGAACTCCGGCGTCCAGTTGACGTCGATGTTGAGCACGTCGAACCGGCCGCGCCCGCTGCCGCGCAGGTCGGTGACCATCTGCGCGTGCGTCTCGTCGGCCGAGTCGGGCAGCTCGACGAGCGTGACCTCCTCGCCGGGATGGGTGCGGTTCCAGCCCCGCAGCAGCGGGCCGAGGTAGCCGGTGAGGTCCCCGGCCGTGGCCAGGGTGAGCGGGCCGCGTCCGCCCGGGGCGGCTTCCTGCGCCCGCGCGCCGACGGCGACATGGCCGGTCAGGACGACGACGAGAACGAGGAGCCCCCTACCCGCGGCACGCGTCCACCGCATAGGTTCCTCCCTGTACCCCGGCGTACACCCGGCCCCGGGCACCCTCGCCCGGCGTCAGAGGCCATGTATACCTGTTAGGCATGGGCGATACTAGGGCCTGGCACACATCACCAGGACGGGAGGACAGCACGCGTGCGCCTGCCTCTCCTGGCACTCCTCGCCCGCGGCCCGGCCCACGGCTACGAGCTGAAGCAGGGCCTTGAGCAACTGCTGGGCTCCGCGTACCCTCAGCCGAACGTCGGCCAGATCTATGTCACCCTCGGCCGCCTGGAGAAACAGGGACTGATCGAGGGCGAGGACGTCGAGCAGTCGAGCCGGCCCAACAAGAAGGTCTACCACCTCACCGAATCCGGGCGCGAGGCGCTGCGCACCTGGTTCGCGGAGCCCGAGGACGAGCCGCGGGTGCGGGACGAGTTCTTCATGAAGCTGGCCCTGGCCCCGCGGACCGGTCTCGCCGACCAGGTCGCTCTGATCAACAAGCAGCGGCGCCAGTACCTGAACAGCATGCGCCAGCTGTCCCGGCTGGCCGCCGCCGAAGACCGCGAGAACCGTATCGCGCACCTGCTCATCGAGGGCGCGATGCTGCACCTCCAGGCCGACCTCGACTGGCTGGAACGCTGCCAGGAAGAGCTGGAGGGCCTGGAGGACCTGCACGACCTGCGAGACCTGCACGACCTGCAGAACGTGCCGAACGTGCAGGACGTGCAGGACATGCAGGACGTGCAGGACATGCAAGACCTGCAAGACATGGAGGGACGGGAGTGACGACCGAGGGCACCGCCGACGTGCCGCCGTCCGGGGCGGCCCCGGTCGTGCGCGCCGAGGGCCTGGTCAAGACGCACCACGGGGAGGGCGCGCCCGCCCGCGCGGTCCGCGGTGTGGATCTGAGCGTGCGGCGGGGCGAGTTCGTGGCGATCACGGGTCCGTCCGGGGCCGGGAAGTCGACCCTGCTGCATCTGCTGGGCGGGCTCCAGCGGCCGGACGGCGGGAGCGTGTGGCTGGACGGCAGTTGCGCCGACGGCTGGAGCGAGGCCCGCTGGGCCGCGGAGCGGCGCCGGCACATCGGGATCGTGTTCCAGTTCTTCAACCTGGTCTCCAACCTGTCGGTCGCCGACAACGTCGAGCTGCCCGCGCTGCTGGCCGGCGTCCCGCCGAAGCGGGCGCGCGCGGCGCGCGAGCGGCTGCTGTCCGAGCTCGGCCTGGACGGCAAGGAGCGCAGCCTGCCCGGCGAGCTGTCCGGCGGCGAGCAGCAGCGCGTCGCGCTCGCCCGTGCCCTGGTCAACCATCCGCCTCTGCTGCTCGCGGACGAGCCCGCCGGCAGCCTGGACAGCAAGGGCACGCGGGAGGTGATGCGGCTGCTGTCCGGCTTCCACCAGCGCGGGCAGACCATTGTGCTGGTCACTCACGACGCCCGGCTGGCGAGCGCCGCGGACCGGGTGATCAGCTTCTTCGACGGGCGGATAGCCGACGACGCGGAGCTGCGCGGCGTGCCCTCGCGCCGGGCGGGTGCCTCCGGTGTGCTGGAGCTCAGGGACTGACATGGGGCGGTACGACGGCGGGGGCGCGACGTCCCGCGGGACCGGGAAGCGAGGCTGACGGCCGTGCGGGCCACTCTGCGCTGGGCGCACTCGGACTTGCGCAACCACCGCGGCGAGGCGCTCTTCCTCGTCCTGGCGACCGCGGGCATCGTGGTGTCGCTGCTGCTGGCCGCCGCCCTGTTCGGCTATGCCACGAACCCCTGGCAGCGGGTGTTCACCCAGGCGAGCGGGGCGCATGTGTGGCTGCACACCGACGGGGCGGACGCCGGCAGGGGGCCGACGCTGTCGGAGCTGTCTGAGCTGTCGGGGCTGGACGGGGTGGACGCCGTCGCAGGCCCCTATCCGGAGGCTTCCGTCACGGTCGCCACGCGTGGGGCCCGCGCCGCGGTCGAGCTGCGCGGCACCGCCGAGCGGCCGGAGACCGGCCGGCCGCTGCTGACCGCCGGCAACTGGCTGGACCCCGCCGCGCCCGACGGTGTCGTGCTGGAGACCCGGCTGGCCCGCGCGCTGCTGGCGGAGCCCGGTGACACGCTCACTCTGCCCGGCCGGTCCCGGACCCTGACGGTGGCCGGGGTCGCCGACAGCGCCGAGCCTCGGTACCGGCCGGGCGAGCGGCGCGGTCTGGTCTGGGCCCTGCCCTCGGCGCTGCCCGAGCCCGACGGGCAGGTGATCGGCCTGCGGCTGAAGGATCCGGCCGACACCGGCTATGCCGTGCAGCGCGCCGTCACCGTGCTCGGGGCGGGCGCCATCGGCGAGGTCACCACCTGGCAGCAGGCGCGGGCGGAGGCCCAGGGCGACAACCGGCTGCTCGGCCAGGTGCTCGGCCTGTTCGGGCTGGGCGCGCTGCTGGCGGCCGGGTTCGCGGTGCACGGCGCGATCGCCACCCGTATCCGCGGCCACCTGCGCGACATCTCCGTCCTCAAGGCCGTCGGCTTCACCCCGGGGCAGGTGGTACGGCTCTTCCTGCTGCAGCATCTCGCCTACGCGCTGCTGGGCGCCGTGGCCGCGACCGCGCTCATCGAGGGGCTCGGGCACCGCGTACCGGGGCGGCTCGGCGACGCGGTCGGGGTGTGGCAGGGGCTGCCGGGGCAGCCGGTGACACTGCTGGCCGTGCCGGCCGGGGCGGTGCTGTTCATCGCCGCGACGACGTCACTGGCCGCCTGGCGGGCGGGCCGGGTGCCGCCGGTTCCGGTGCCCCGGCCTGCGGCTGCCCGCGGCGGCCGGCTGCCGGCGGTGGCCCGGTGGGCGCTGGGGGTGCGGATCCGGGTGCCGTGGACCCGGGCTTCCCGCTCCGCGGCGGCCGACGGCCCGGCCGGGGTGAGCGGGGTGAGCGGGCCCGCGAGCGGCACGGACGTGAGCCGGGCGGGGGCGGGCCCGGCCGGGCGGGGCCGGGCGGCGGGGGTGATCCGGGCCGGGGCCGGGCTGCCGCCCGCGCTGCTGCTGGGCGGGCACCGGGCGTTCGCCCGGCATCCGCGGACCGCGGCGGCCGTGGGCCGGCTGGCGCTGCCGCTGCTGCTGATCGTGGTGGCGATGAGCGCGTGGACCACGATCGACCGCTTCCACAGCAGGCCGGAGGAGTTCGGCCTGCCCGCCGCGCTCACCGTGCACCCGGACGGTTCCCTCGGCGAGCGGCGCACCGAGGCCCTGCTGCGGCGGGACCCGCAGGTGGCCGCCGCGTATCCGGGGGTGGAGGTGGCCGCCCTGGTGCCGGGCCAGACCCAGACCATCGCGCTGCGCGGCCTCGGCACGGGGCCGGACCCCTATCCGTACGCCCTGGCGGAGGGCCGTGCGGCCCGCGGGCCCGACGAGGCGGTGGCCGGGCAGGGCCTGCTGGACCTGCTGGACGTCCGGGTCGGCGACTGGGTGCGGATGACGGTCGGCGACCAGCCGCAGATCCTGCACATCGTCGGCCGGGGCATCGAGCCGGACAACGCGGGCCGGGTCATCTCCACCACGCTGGACACGCTGCGCGAGGACGATCCCGGCCTGCGCCCCTCCCTCTACCAGATCCGCCTGGAACCGGGGGCCGACCCGCACACGGTGGCGGGGCGGCTGGCCGAGGCGGGCGGCGGACACCTGGACGTGCACGCGGTGGCCAACCCGGCCGACGGGCTGTCCCCGCTGCGGGGCGTCGTCATGGGGCTGATCGCCGTCCTGGCGCTGATCGGGCTGGTGGAGCTGCTGACGGCGATCGGCGGCACGGTCCGCGAGTCCGAGCGCGATCTGCTCGCGCTGAAGGCCATCGGGCTGTCGCCCCGCCAGATCACCGCGATCACGGTCAGCGCGACCGGCTGCACGGCGCTCGCGGCGGTGGGTCTGGCCATGGCGCTGGGTCTGCCGCTGGCGCACTGGCTGATCGACGCGCAGGGCAGGTCCAGCGGCATCGGTGCGGGGATCGCGCAGGGGCCCTCCCCGGTCCTGTTGCTGCTCCTCGGCGGGGGCGCGGTCCTCGGCGCGGTCGCCCTCGCGGTGCTCCCGGCGGCCCGTGCGGCGCGGCGCCGCCTCGCCGACACCCTCGGCGCGGTTGCCTGAGGGGGCCGGTGCAGCCCGTCGGCGGTCGAGGGACCGGCCGGCCGGCGGGGCGGCCATCGGGCCTACGGCACCGGTCGGGTCAGCAGGCGGCGGTCAGCCGGCGGCAGGGCGCGCGGCGATACCGTCGATCACGAGTTCCAGCCCTTCGGTGAAGTGCTGGTCGCAGTCGGCGAAGATCTCGGTGCCCGCGGCCGCGGGCAGCGGGAAGTCGGCCAGGGTCCGGGCGCGTTCGGCGAGGTCGAAGCCCTCGCGGCGCTCGCCGGGCGGCGGCTCCCCCGGACGCGCGCGCCGACGCGGACGCGGCACGGGTCTACGGCGCGGGAGCGTTCCTGATCCGCCCCGACGGATACGTGGGCTGGGCGGGCGGGACCACCGGGGGCGTGGCCGCGTACCCGGCGCGGGTGGGGACGGGTGCCGCGCACCGCACCCTGTGGAAGCGCAGCCACGGACGCCCCGGAGGCGGGGGCGCTGCGCGGCCGGCGCGGCCGGAGAGCGGCCCTGACGGCACGTCGGCCGGCCGGTGTAGGAGACTGCAGTCACGTCGTCAAGGCCGGGCGCGGTGCCCGGCCCGTGCTACCCGAGAGGTGCCCCGTGCCCAGTGTGGTGAAGATCAACGTGCTGACCGTGCCGGCCGAGCAGCGCGAGACGCTGGAGCGGCGTTTCGCCTCCCGCGCCCACGCCGTGGAGAACTCCGACGGGTTCGAGTGGTTCGAGCTCCTGCGGCCCGTCGACGGCACCGACAACTACCTCGTCTACACCCGCTGGCGCGACGAGGAGTCGTTCCAGGCCTGGATGAACGGCCCCATGCAGGCCGCCCACCGGGGCGGCGGCGAGGGTGGCGAGCGCCCCGGCCCCGCGGCCTCGGGCTCGACGCTCTGGTCGTTCGACGTCGTCCAGCAGGCCGCCCCCAGGAGCGCCTGATCCGCGGGGCCGGAGCGCCGTGGACGTGTTGCGCTCCGCCGGGCCGCGCGGGCGGCCGGGTGCGCCGGGGCACGGCCGCCCGGTCCGGGACGCGACCGGACCGGGCGGCCGACGGGGCCCGTCAGGGGCGCAGCGGGCCCTCGCAGCGGAAGTCCGCGGTGCCGGCGCGGCCCGTGGACCAGACGGCCACGTCGCCGAAGGAGCAGTTCATGTCGGCGAGGTTGGTCACGCCGTCGAGGGCGCGTTCGAGGATGAAGTAGTCGACCGTGTCCGCCATGTCGGTGAACACCCGGCCCGCGTCGCCCGCGTCCGCCAGGTTCGCGGTGATCCTTCCGGTGCAGACGAACCGCGGCCGGTCGGCGGCGCCGCCGGACGAGCACGCGGGCGTCATGTAGGTGGCGGTGGCGAAGGAGGAGCGCACCTCTGCGGCGGTCGCCGGGTCCAGCTCCGGCAGCGCGACGTGCCGGGTGTCCGGCACGAACAGGTCGTCGACGTGTGCGGTCTGCTCGTCCAGGAACGCGTCGTAGCCGCGCTGGAGTGAGGTGTCCCGGCCCAGCCGGTCGCGCCAGGCGTCGAAGGCCGCGGGGTCGTCGGCGCGCAGGTGCCGGTACATCTCCCGCAGCAGGTCGGGGTGTTCGGACCACAGGAAGCTGAAGAAGGTGCCCGCGTAGGGGTAGAAGCGGAAGCCGTCGCCGTCGTAGGTGGCGTGCAGCAGCTGGTCGACGGTCATGCGGGGGCCGCCGCCCGCGGTGTCCGTGACGATGCTGCGGACCAGGGACCGGCGGACCCGCACCCCGTCGCCGCGGGTCGCGCCCGCGAAGAACTCCGCGGTGCCCTCGTCCATGGCGGTCGTGCGGTCGCCCTCGTACCAGGGGCCCTCACCGAACAGGCCGGGCACGGCCCAGCGGCCGTTGAGGTAGTGGGTGTACTCGTGGCGGAACAGTTCCTCCAGGGTGAGTGAGGAGTCCTGCGGGACGCGCCGCTGGTAGGTGTAGAAGGTGGCGCCGCGTTCGATGTAGATGCCGCCGTTGTCGGTGCCCATGCCGGTGAGCAGCGGATGGAAGACCTCGTAGTCCGCGCGTGAGGCGTACAGCACGGTGGTCAGGGTGCTGTTGGTGCCGCCGGCCAGCGGCTCCCGGGTGCCCAGCACCCGGTGGAACTGCGCCCTGACCTGTTTGCTCGCGTAGTACAGCTGGTCGACGACGGACCGGTCCAGGGCGGTGCGCACGGTGAGGGCCTCGTCGCTGCCGCCGCCGTCGTAGGCGAACGTCTCGGGGAACAGGCGGCGTTCGAGGTCGGCGCGGCACACGCGGTGGGGTGTGCAGGCGTCGAAGGTGATCAGCCAGCCCACCACCTTGGCCCAGGGGGCGCTGGGGTCGCCGAAGGTGCGGGCGGTGGTGTCCAGGAGCCCGCCGAGACCGGCGACCGTCTCGTCGCGCAGCCGGTCGATCTGGCCGAAGCGCCCGTACTCGCTGACGGCGTCGCGGGCGGCCCAGGCGTTGGGGCCGTCCTTGAGATGGGCGTGTCCGCCGAAGGCGCGGAACGCGGCGCGATAGGTGCCGTCGGCGGCCACGGCGTCGTGGAAGGCGGTGTCGCGGTTGCCCGGGTAGACGCCCAGGTAGTTGAGGACGAGCGCGGCGAGGGCGGCGCCGCCCCAGGACGCGTCCCGGGCGGTGGCGCTGCCGGGGCCCATGGTGTCCAGGACCCGCTGGACCAGCGGGAGCTGGTACTGGCGCAGGCCCGGCGCGCCGGCCGCGTAGAGGGCTTCGCGGAGGGTCTCGGCGTTGCTGCGGGTGGCGTCGAAGGTGTGGGGCGCGCCGGCGAGGGCGTCGATGCCCCGGCGCATCGCGGCGAGTGTGGGGGCGTCGGTGATGTCGATCTCGGGGCGGGAGAAGTCGTGGTAGGCCACGGCGTGCAGGTAGGTGAACAGTTCCGGCAGGTGGCTGGTGCCCCGGCCGTCGTGGGACGGGGCCAGGGCGGCGGCCCGCCGGGACACCGCCTGGACGTGCGCGTCGGACATCACGGGGGCGAGGCGGGCGTCCCAGGTCCACACCAGTGCGTTCAGGCAGCCCCCGACGGTGACGGCGGGGTCGGTGAGGAAGTCCGCGAACTCCTTGGGGGGCAGCCCCGTCACACCGTCGAGGGTGCAGGGAGCCGTGGTGGCTGCCGTGGTGGCCGCGGCGGACGTGCGGGCGCCGGAGGTGCGGGGGGCAGCCGTGGACGCGCCGGCTGCGGGGGCCGGACCGGGGACGGTCGCGGGTCCCGGGACCCGGCCGTCGGCCCGGTGACCGCCGGGGGCCGGGGTGGCCCGGGCCGCGGTCCGGCTCGGCGCCGTCGGCAGGTGCTCGGCGTGGTCGCGGTCGGCGGCCGCGCCCGGGGCCGCTCCGGCCGGTCCGCCGGCGGGAGCGGCCGGGGCGGGGCGGCCCTGCGCGGCCGCCGCGGCGGGAGCGGAGACGGCGCGGGGCGCCGCGGCGGGGGCGGCGTGGGGCGCCGCGGCGGGGGCGGCGTGGGGCGCCGCGTGGCCGCTCGGTACGCCCGTCAGGCCGACGGCGAGCGCGGTCGTGGCCGCCAGCAGGGACATGCGCCGCCAGCCGAGCGCGCGGGAGTGGTGCGGGGTTCTCGATGGGAACACCGGTGACTCCTGGGGAGTGGGGTGGATGAGGGAGAGCAAGGGGGAGCGCCGTGGCGCGGGCGCGGCGGGAGACCGCCGCAGGAACAGGCCTGCACCATGTGATGCGTAACGTAGTAATGTGAAATTGCACTGACAACCCCCGTGCACCGACCGGTCGTTGGCGCCGTTCCGTCACATCCGGACCGGACATCCGCCCGCAGACCGCCACAGTCGTCCCTAAGCGCACCGCTCCGGCGTCCGGGCACGGACCAGGACCGGCGTACGGACGCAGACCGCCGAGGAGGCCCCCGTGAACGAACCGGCAGCACCCGCCGCCCCCGCCCGCACCGTCAGCCATGACCTGTCCGTCTCCGCGGACCTGGAGAGGTTCATGGCGTCCGGCTGGGCGGCCAGTCCGCTGGGCGGCGACCTCCGCCTGTCCGCCGCCGACGTCACCCCGGCCCGCCGCGCCCGGCTGTCCGCCCGCTTCCCCGGCGAGCGGCTCCTCATCCCGGCCGGGGAGCTGCGGGTGCGCTCCAACGACTGCGACCACCGCTTCCGTCCGCACAGCGCCTACGCCTGGCTGACCGGCCTGACCGGAGAGGAGCAGGCCGGTCACGTCCTGGTCCTGGAGCCGGACGGGTCGCACGCCCACGAGCCGGTCCTGTATGTGCGCCCCCGCTCGCCCCGTACCGACCAGGGCTTCTACCGGGACCGGCGGTACGGCGAGTTCTGGGTCGGCCGGCGCCCGGACCTGGCCGAGGCCGAGCGCATGACCGGCATCCGCTGCACCCCCCTCGACGACCTCCGGCCGCTCCCGCCCGGCCGCGACGCCGCCACCGACGCCGAACTGGCTTCCGTGCTCAGTGAGTTGCGGCTGGTGAAAGACGCCTGGGAGGTCGCCGAGCTGCAGCGGGCGGTCGACCACACCGCGACCGGCTTCGAGGACGTGGTGCGCGCCCTGCCGCGCGCCCTCGCCCATCCGCGCGGAGAGCGGTGGATCGAGGGCGTGTTCGGACTGCGCGCCCGCGCCGAGGGCAACGGCACCGGGTACGAGACCATCGCGGCCTCCGGCGCCCACGCCTGCGTGCTGCACTGGATCCGCAACGACGGCCCCCTGGACGCGCGGGAGCTGCTGCTGCTGGACGCGGGGGTGGAGACCGACAGCCTCTACACGTCCGACATCACCCGCACCCTGCCGCTGTCCGGCCGCTTCACCCCCGTGCAACGCCAGGTGTACGAGCTGGTGCTGGCCGCCCAGGAGGCGGGGATCGCCGCACTGCGGCCGGGCGCGCTCTTCCGTGACTTCCACCGGGCCGCCATGCGGGTGATCGCCGAGGGCCTCACCGAGTGGGGCGTGCTGAAGAGCCCGGACGGCGAGTTCCACCGGCGCTACACCCTGTGCAGCAGCGGGCACATGCTCGGCCTCGACGTGCACGACTGCGCCCAGGCCCGTGCGGAGGCCTACCTGGACGGCGTCCTGGCGGAGGGTCAGGTGCTGACCGTCGAGCCCGGCCTGTACCTCCAGCCCGACGACGAGACCCTGCCCCCCGAACTGCGCGGCATCGGGGTACGCATCGAGGACGACCTGGTCGTCACCGCCGAGGGGGCCCGGCTGATGTCGGGAGCCCTGCCCCGCACCCCGGACGCCGTCGAGGCCTGGATGGGGGCGCTGCTGGAGGAGTGAGGGGCACGCCGGGGTCCGCACCGGGCCGCGGGTGACAGGGCCGGGCCAGTCCCTTGGCAAGCGCAGTGCAATGTGAAATATTACTGACGTGCCCACGAGACACTCCCCGGATCTCATCGTGGTCGGCGCGGGCGTGGTCGGCGCAGCCTGCGCCCACTACGCCGCCCGCGCCGGCCTGTCCGTCACCGTCGTCGACCGCGGCCCCGTCGCCGGCGGCACCACCGGAGCGGGTGAGGGAAACCTCCTGGTCTCCGACAAGGAGCCCGGCCCCGAGCTCGAACTGGCCCTGCTGTCCTGCCGGTTGTGGCGCGACCTGGCCCGCGAACTGCCCGCCGCCGTCGAGTACGAGGCCAAAGGGGGCCTGGTGGTCGCGGACAGCGAGCGGACGCTGAACGCCCTGCGGGACCTCGCCGCCCGCCAGCGCGCCGCGGGAGTCGACGCGTGCGAGGTCCCCGCCGACGGCCTCGCGGAGCGGGAACCGCACCTGGCGCCCGGACTCGCGGGCGCCGTGCACTACCCGCAGGACGCCCAGGTCCAGCCCGCCCTGGCCGCGGCACACCTGCTGCGCGCGGCCGGGGAGCGGGTGCGGCTCCGGCTCGGCGAGCCGGTCACCGCCGTCCTGACCCGCCCCGGCGGCGCGGTGCGCGGCGTACGGACCCCCGCCGGGGACCTGCTCGCGCCGCACGTGGTGAACGCGGCGGGCAGCTGGGGCGGTGAGGTCGCCGCGCTGGCCGGGGTGGACCTGCCGGTACGCCCCCGGCGGGGCTTCGTCCTGGTCACCGAGCCGCTGCCGCGCGTGGTCCGGCACAAGGTGTACGCGGCGGACTACGTCGCGGACGTGGCGAGCGACTCGGCGGCGCTGCAGACCTCCGCCGTCGTCGAGGGCACCCCGTCCGGTCCGGTGCTGATCGGCGCCAGCCGGGAGCGGGTCGGCTTCGACCGCACCCCGTCCGTACCGGCCCTCACCCGCCTCGCCGCCCAGGCGGTACGGCTGTTCCCGGTGCTCGGCACGGTACGCGCCATCCGCACCTACGCCGGGTTCCGCCCCTACCTCCCCGACCATCTGCCCGCCATCGGCACCGACCCGCGGCGGCCCGGCCTGCTGCACGCCTGCGGCCACGAGGGAGCGGGCATCGGCCTGGCCCCGGCCACCGGACAGGTGATCGCCGCACTGGCCACCGGAGGGCAACTCCCGCTGGACATCAGTGCGTTCGGTCCGGAGCGGTTCGCATGAGACCGGCCGGACCGACCACCCCGGTCCACCGGCAGCCCCCTGCGCCGGACCGGACCGGCCGACGGACCGACCGGCCCCGCCGGCCCGACCAGCCGGCCGATCCGCCGGTCCGCCCCTCCGAAGGGTCCCACCGTGCCGTCCGGACGGACCGGCCGGAACCCCACCCCGCCGGACCGAGAGCCGAACCGAGAGCCGAACCCTCCGAGAGGAGCCGCACCATGAGGCGCGACCGCAGCCCGGCCGAACGCGTCGGCGCGTCACCCGACGCCGCGTTCGAGATCACCTTCGACGGCCGCCCCCTCACCGCGCTGCCCGGCCGGTCCGTGGCCGCCGTGCTGTGGGCGGCCGGGGTGCTCGCCTGGCGGACCACCCGGCGCGAGGGCCGTCCGCGCGGCGCGTTCTGCGGCATCGGGCACTGCTTCGACTGCCTGGTGACGGTCAACGGCCGCGCCAACCGCCGCGCCTGCCTCACCCCGGCCCGCCCCGGCGACACCGTCACCAGCCAGGAAGGACACGGCCGTGCCGACCTCGCCGTCTGAGCCCGAGTGCTACGACCTGGCGGTGATCGGCGCGGGCCCCGCGGGCCTGGCCGCGGCGGTCACCGCGGCCGGACTCGGGCTGACCGTCGGCCTGCTGGACACGGCCGAGCAGACCGGGGGCCAGTACTACCGCCACCCCTCCCCCGGCCTCGGCGCCGCCCGCCCCGAGGCCCTCCACCACGGCTGGGCCTCGTACGCCCGGCTCCGCGACCGCCTCGCCGGCAGCGGGGTCACCCATCTGCCCGGACACCACGTCTGGACGGTGGCCCGCCCGGCGCGGGAGGGGGCCCCGTTCGCGGTGCACGCGGTCACGGGCGAGGAGGGCGAGCATCCGGCCACCGTGCACGCCCGCGCCGTGCTCCTCGCCACCGGCGCCCACGAGCGCCAACTTCCCTTCCCCGGCTGGACCCTGCCCGGTGTCGTCGGGGCCGGCGGGGCACAGGCCATGCTCAAGTCGGGCCTCGTGCTGCCGGGCCGGCGGATCGTCGTCGCCGGCAGCGGCCCGCTGCTGCTCGCGGTGGCCGCCTCACTCGCCGCGGCCGGCGCCCGGGTCCCGGCCCTGGTGGAGGCCGGCGGCTACCTCGCCTACGCCCGCCGCCCGGACGTCCTCGCCGCACTGCCCGGCAAACTGGCCGAGGCCGCGGTGCACGGCACCGCCCTGCTCCGCCACCGGGTGGCGGTGCACCCGCGCAGCGCGGTCACCGAGGTGCACGGTACCGACCGGGTGGAGGCCGTCACGGTGTCCCGGCTCGACCGTGACTGGCGTCCGGCCGGCCGGACGCGGCGCATCGACTGCGACGCGCTCGCCGTGGGCCACGGCCTGGTCCCGCACATCGACCTGGCGACCGCGCTGGGCTGCGCCGTCCGGCGCGCCCCGGACGGCACCCACGCCCTGGTCCTCGACGACCTCCAGCGCACCAGTGTCCCCGGCCTGTTCGCGGCCGGCGAGACGGGCGGCGTGGGCGGGGTCCGACTGGCCCTGCTGGAGGGCGAGGTCGCCGGACACGCGGTGGCCGCCCGGCTGGCCGGGCGCACCCCGCCCGCGGCCCGGCTGCGGCGGCTGCGGCGTGGCCGCGCCCGGCTGCGCGCCTTCGCCGCACTGATGGCCCGCGTCCACGCGCCGGGCCCCGGCTGGACCGCGTGGCTCGACGACACGACGGACGTCTGCCGCTGCGAGGAGGTCAGCGCCGGCCGGATCCGCGAGGCCGTGACGGCGTACGGCGCCACCGACGCCCGCACGGTCAAACTGCTGACCCGTGCGGGCATGGGCTGGTGCCAGGGCCGGATGTGCGGCGCGGCGGTGACCTGCCTGGCCGCCGCACCCTGGCCCGGCACGGCTCGGACACCCGGCCGCACCCCGGCATCCGTCCCGCCCGGCCGCCACCCGGGCCCCGGCCCCACGCCGACCGCACCCGCCGCGCAGAGCGGCCCGCCACCCACCGCACCGGAGCGCCGCCCGCTGGCGGTCCCGGTACCGCTCGCCGCGCTCGCCGAGACGGCCGGCCCGGACGAGCAGACCCCTCCCATCACAGAAGGGCTTCCCCGATGAGCACCACCGGCTCCTGGCACCCCGACCGGCCCTGGCGCGGGATCATGGTCGCCACGGCACTGCCGCTGCGCGACGACCTGTCCGTCGACCACGACGCCTACGCCGGGCACGTGCGCCGGCTGCTCGCGAGCGGCTGCGACGGCGTCGTGCCCAACGGCTCGCTCGGCGAGTACCAGACCCTCACCGCCAGCGAGCGCGCCCGGGTGGTCCGTACGGCCGTGGAGGCGGCGGGCGACGGGGCCCGGGTGATGCCCGGTGTCTCCGCGTACGGCAGCGCGGAGGCGCTGCGCTGGGCGGAGCAGGCCGCCGAGGCGGGCTGCGGCAGCGTGCTGCTGCTCCCGCCGAACGCCTACCGGGCCGACGAGCGCGCGGTCCTCGCCCACTACGCCGAGGTCGCCCGCGCCGGGCTGCCCGTGGTCGCCTACAACAACCCGGTCGACACCAAGGTCGACCTCACACCCGAGCTGCTGGCCCGGCTGCACACCGAGACCGGCATCGCGGCCGTGAAGGAGTTCTCCGGCGATGTGCGCCGGGCCTACCGGATCGCCGAACTCGCCCCCGAACTGGACCTGCTGGCCGGCGCGGACGACGTGCTGCTGGAGCTGGCCGTGGCCGGCGCGGTCGGCTGGATCGCCGGCTATCCCAACGCGTTCCCCGAGGCCTGCGCCCAGCTGTACGACGCGGCCGTCGCCCGCGACCTCGCCACCGCGCTGCCGCTGTACCGGGCCCTGCACCCGCTGCTGCGCTGGGACTCCCGCACCGAGTTCGTGCAGGCCATCAAGCTGTCCATGGACGTGGTGGGGGTGCGCGGCGGGCCCTGCCGTCCCCCGCGTGCGGCACTGAGCGGCGCGCAGGAGGCCGAGATCCGCGCCGCCACCGAGAAGGCCGTCGCCGACGGGCACCGCTGACCGGCGGCCCGGCCCACCCGGGCGGGCGGCCGCCCGCAGACCGCTCCGCAAGGCCGCTCCGCAAGGCCGCCCCGCAAGGCCGCTGGGCACGACGGCCCCGGACCGTCGTCCCGGACCGTCGTCCCGGGCGGCCGCTCCGGACGGCCGGTACCCGCCACCGCACACGACAGGAACACCTAACGAAAGGGACGTCCGTGCGCACTCGTCGCGTCCTGCACGCCGTGGACTCGCACACCGAGGGCATGCCCACCCGGGTCGTCACCGGCGGCGTCGGAGTCGTGCCCGGGGCCACCATGGCCGAGCGGCGCCGCCACTTCGCCGAGCACCTGGACCACCTCCGCACCCTGCTGATGTACGAGCCGCGCGGCCACGCCGCGATGAGCGGCGCGATCCTCCAGCCGCCCACCCGCCCCGACGCCGACCACGGGGTGCTGTTCGTCGAGGTCTCCGGGCTGCTGCCGATGTGCGGCCACGGCACCATCGGCGTCGCCACCGTCCTGGTGGAGACCGGCATGGTGCCGGTGACCGAGCCGGTCACCACCGTCCGCCTCGACACCCCGGCGGGGCTGGTCGTGGCCGACGTGACGGTGGCGGACGGCGCGGCCAAGCGGGTCACCCTGACCAATGTGCCGTCCTTCTGCGCCGCGCTCGACCGCACCGTGGACGTACCCGGCCTCGGCACGGTCGTCTACGACCTGGCCTACGGCGGCAACTTCTACGCCTTCGTCGAACTCGACGCCCTGGGACTGCCGTTCGACCGGGACCGCAAGGACGAGCTGCTCGCCGCAGGGCTGGCGGTCATGGACGCGGTGAACGCCTCGCCCGACCGGCCGGTGCACCCCGAGCAGCCGGAGATCTCCGGGCTGAAGCACGTGTACCTCATCGCCCCCGGCTCCGACGCCCACCGCTCGCGGCACGCGATGGCCATCCACCCGGGCTGGTTCGACCGCTCACCGTGCGGCACCGGCACCTCGGCGCGGATGGCGCAGCTCCACGCCCGCAAGGAGCTCGGCCTGCACCAGGACTTCGTCAACGAATCGTTCATCGGCACCGAGTTCACCGGCCGGCTGCTGGCGGAGACCGAGGTCGGCGGAGTGCCGGCGGTGGTGCCCCGGGTCACCGGCCGGGCCTGGATCACGGGCACCGCCCAGTACTTCCTCGACCCGGACGACCCGTTCCCCGCGGGGTTCCTGCTGTGAGCCCGCGCCCCCGCGCGCGCTGAACGGCGACCGGCCGTGAACGCGGTGCGCGGATGCGGCAACTTCCCTGCGGCGCCGAAGGAAACAACGTGACATTGTACTCTGGTGCTCCGCAGCGGCACGAAGGGAAGACCATGGGCCACCTCAAGCAGCGCACCCTCGTCACCGCGCGCGAGCGGCTGCGCGACCAGGTCGCCCACGCGCTGCGTGCCGCACTGATCTCGGGCGAACTCGAGCCGGGCGAGGTGTACTCGGCTCCCGGCCTCGCGGAGGACTTCGGCATCTCCGCGACACCCGTGCGCGAGGCCATGCTCGACCTGGCCCGGGAGGGCCTCGTCGAGCCGGTCCGCAACAAGGGCTTCCGGGTGACCGAGGTCGACGAGCGCGACCTCGACCAGTACAGCGAGATCCGCATGCTGATCGAGGTCCCGACCGTCGGCCGGATCACCCGCGGCGCGCCCCGGGAGGAACTGGAGGCGCTGCGGCCGGTCGCCCAGGAGATCGTGGCCGCCGCCCGGGCCCACGACCTCATCGGCTATCTGGAGGCCGACCGGCGCTTCCACCTGTCCCTGCTGGCGCTGGCCGGCAACGACCGGCTCGTCGAGACGGTCGGCGACCTGCGCAAGCGGTCCCGGCTGTACGGTCTGACCGCGCTGGACGAGCGCGACCGGCTGATCCCGTCGGCCGAGGAGCACCTCGAACTGCTCGACCTGATGATCGCCGGGGACGCCGAGGGCGCGGAGGCCTGCATCGGCCGCCACCTCGGGCACGTCCGGTCGCTGTGGGCGAGGAACGTCCCGGAGGGGCGGGCTCAGGACGCGGCGGCGAGGCAGGGGCACGGTCCGGACCGCGGACCCGGCGGACGGCTGGGCGCGGTGTCCTGAGCGGCGGGCCGGCGCACCGGCCCCCTGTCACCCGGGACGTACCGGGACCACCCGCGGCGGACGGTGCCGGCCCGCACGGCACACGCCCGCCGGCCCGGCCCCGCGCCCACCGTCCCGGGCCCGCCGTCCCGGGCCCGCCGTCCCGGGCCCGCCGTCCCGGGCCCACCGTCCCGGGCCCACCGTCCCGGGCCCACCGTCCCGGGCCCGCCCTTTTGCCTGTGCGGACCCCCTGCACCCGGTTCTCTGTGCGGACCCCCTGTACCCGGCGACCGGCCGCACCGGCACACCCGGCCCGACGAGCAGCCCGGACGGGGGCGCGGGAAGGGTGGCGTCGGGGCGCGCACCGGCACGCATGCGGCCCCCGCACGGTTCGAGCGCCCCCCAGTCCTCCGTCTCGGAGGACGAGCCCGCTTGTCACCGCCTACCACCGCGGACTAGGGTCGCCACGCCTTGGTGAACGGGAAATCCGGTGTGGAACCGGTGCGGCCCTCGCCACTGTGATCGGGAAGTCCGGCTCCGGCCCGCAAGGGCAGCCACTGGGTCCCTCAAGGACCCGGGAAGGCGGAGACCGGGCGGTGTCACCCGTCAGCCAGGAGACCGGCCAGGGCGCGTCAACCATCCACGAGGTGCTGGAGAGGGTTCGCTCAAGCATGCACATAGCCGAGGGATTTCTGCCTCCGGCGCACGCGATCGCCTGGGGCGTCGCGTCCGCGCCGTTCGTCGTCCACGGAGTCCGCTCCCTGACCCGGGAGGTCAGGGAGCATCCCGACAGCACACTGCTCCTCGGTGCGTCGGGGGCCTTCACCTTCGTCCTGTCCGCGCTCAAACTCCCCTCCGTCACCGGAAGCTGCTCCCACCCCACCGGAACCGGGCTGGGCGCCATCCTGTTCCGGCCGCCCATCATGGCCGTGCTGGGCACCATCACCCTGCTGTTCCAGGCCCTGCTGCTGGCGCACGGCGGACTCACCACCCTCGGCGCCAACGTGTTCTCCATGGCCGTCGCCGGCCCCTGGGTCGGCTACGCCGCCTACCGGCTGCTGCGCCGCTACGACGCGCCGCTGATGGTCGCCGTGTTCCTCGGAGCGTTCCTCGCCGACCTGGCCACGTACTGCGTGACCAGTGTGCAGCTCGCGCTCGCCTTCCCCGACCCGAGCAGCGGATTCCTGGGCGCGCTGGGGAAGTTCGGCTCCATCTTCGCCGTGACGCAGATCCCGCTCGCGGTGAGCGAGGGCCTGCTCACGGTGCTGGTGATGCGGCTCCTCGCCCAGTCCAGCAGGAGCGAACTGACCCGGCTCGGCGTGCTGGCGGCCGCCCCCAAGCCCGAGGCGGTGGCCCGGTGAAGCGCGCCACGAGGATCAACCTGCTGCTGCTGGCGCTGGTCGCGGCGCTCGCCGTCCTGCCGCTGGCGCTCGGTCTCGGCGACCACAAGGAGGAGCCGTTCACGGGCGCCGACGGCGAGGCGGAGACCGCGATCACGGAGCTGGAACCGGACTACGAGCCGTGGTTCACCCCGCTGTACGAACCGCCGTCCGGGGAGATCGAGTCGGCGCTGTTCTCGCTCCAGGCGGCGCTCGGCGCGGGTGTCCTCGCCTACTACTTCGGGCTGCGTCGCGGCCGGAGGCAGGGCGAGCGGCGGGCCGCGGCAGCCGGAGGCGACCATCCGTCGGACACGGCCGGCGCGGCCCACCCGTCGGACACGGCCGGCGCGGCGGGCACGGCCCACCGGACGGACGCGGCCGTCCCGTCCCCGGCTGCGGAGCCCGCCGCGGACGGCCGGGCCGCCTCCGGACGGGGCTGAGTCCGCGTGCTGCCCATCGACGCGGCGGCGCACGGCAGCCGCTGGCGCCGCCGCCACCCCGTGGACAAGGCGGTGCTGGGGCTGGGGCTGACCGTGCTGGCGGTCTCCCTGCCGCCCTGGCCGGGCGCCGCCCTCGTCCTGGTCACCGCCCTGGCCGTGCTGCTGGGCCCGGCGCGGGTGTCCGGCCGCCGGCTGTGGCGGGCCTACCGGGTGCCGCTCGGGTTCTGCGCGACCGGCGCGGTCACGCTGCTGGTGCAGGTCGGCGGGCCCGGCGGGCCGGTGTCGCTCGCGGAGGGGGGCGCCGTACGGGCCGGGGAACTGATGCTGCGCACCTCCGCCGCCTCGCTCGGCGTGCTGCTGTTCGCGTTCACCACACCGCTGTCCGACCTGCTGCCGCGCCTGGTGCGGGCCGGGGTGCCCGCACCGGTCGTGGACGTGGCGCTGGTGACGTACCGCATGAGCTTCCTGCTGCTGGACTCGGTGCGCCGGGTCCGCGAGGCGCAGGCGGCAAGGCTCGGGCACACCTCCCGTGCGGCGGCCTGGCGTTCGCTGGCCGGGCTCGGCGCCACCGCCTTCGTCCGGGCCTTCGACCGTGCGGCCCGGCTGCAGTCCGGGCTCGCCGGCCGCGGCTACGACGGCACCCTGCGCGTGCTGGTGCCCGAGTCCCGCGTCTCCGCCCCCTTCACGGCCGCCGCGCTGGCGCTGCTCACGGCCGTGACCGCACTGACCCTGGTCCTGGAAAGGCTGCTGCCGTGACCGAACCCGCCGTCGTCGCCCTGCACGGGGCGTCCTTCGCCTACGAGGACGGCCCGGACGTCCTCGACGGGCTGGACTTCGCCGTACGGGAGGGCCGCGCGCTGGCGCTGCTCGGCCGCAACGGCAGCGGCAAGACGACCCTGATGCGGCTGCTGAGCGGCGGACTGCGGCCGCACTCGGGGCGGTTGACCGTCGACGGGGAGCCCGTGACGTACGGACGGGCCGGGCTGACCCGGCTGCGGACGACGGTGCAGCTGGTGGTGCAGGACCCCGACGACCAGCTGTTCGCCGCGTCCGTGGCCCAGGACGTCTCCTTCGGGCCGCTCAACCTCGGCCTGCCCGACGCCCAGGTGCGGGCACGGGTCTCCGAGGCGCTGGCCGCACTGGGCATCACCGCGCTGGCCGACCGGCCCACCCATCTGCTGTCGTACGGGCAGCGCAAGCGCACCGCGATCGCCGGGGCGGTCGCGATGCGGCCGCGGGTGCTGGTGCTCGACGAGCCGACCGCGGGACTCGACCCCGACGGTCAGGAGCGGCTGCTGGCCACCCTGGACGCGCTGCGCGCGGGCGGCACCACGGTCGTCATGGCCACCCATGACGTCGACCTCGCCCTGCGCTGGGCCGACGACGTCGCGCTGCTGACCCCCGAGGGTGTGCGGACCGGCGCGGCGGCCGGACTGCTGTCCCGCACCGACCTGCTCGCCGGCGCGGGGCTGCGGCTGCCGTGGGGCATAGCCGCCGCCGAACTCCTGCGCGCCCAGGGCCTGCTGGCGGCGGCCGGGGCGGGGCCCCGTACGGCCGAGGAGCTGGCGGCGCTCACACGGCGGTCGGCCACCGGGAGTTGATCCGGCCGGCCGGGGGCGGCGGTGAGTGAACCTGCGCGGTGCGGATCCCGTCTGGCAGGGCGACCTGCCACACGGCGGCCCGACTGCCCCGGCCCCGGGCTCGGTTGCGGCGCCGGGGCGGTTGGCCGCCCAGTGGCTCCCACCGAGATCGGAGAAGACCCCTCATGCGTCTGTCCACCCCCCACGGACCGGCGGCGCGGCGGTTCACCGCCGTCACGGCCGCGTGCGGTGCGGCCCTCGCCCTCACCGCGGCCTCGGCCGCGTCCGCCCACGCGGCCGGCGCTCCGGCACAACACGGGCGTCCCGTCGCACACATCATCGGCGGCGTCCAGCAGCCGGACGGCAGGCACCCGTTCATGGCGGCGCTGCTGTCCACCGGCCGCGGCAAGCCCGTCGACCGGCAGTTCTGCGGCGGCAGCCTGCTGGCGCCCACCCTCGTCATGACGGCCGCGCACTGCGTGACCGGCACCGAACCCAAGGAGATCGAGACAGCCGTCGGCCGGACGGTGCTGAGCAACACCCGGCAGGGCCAGCTGCGCAAGGTCACCGACATCGTGGTCCACCCCCGCTACACGCGGGGTCAGGAGGCGTACGACATCGCTTTCCTGGTCCTCGGCAAACCCGTCAAGGGCATCGCTCCGGTGCATCTGCCGACCGTCGGCACGGACGCGCTGATCCGCCCCGGGGCCAGGGCCACCGTGGCCGGCTGGGGCAATGTGAACACCGAGGTGCCGTCCTACCCGAACCGGCTGCGCGCCGTGGACGTGCCGATCGTGTCCCACATCGAGTGCAAGGCCTCGTACCCGGACTACGACAGGAAGGTCAACGTCTGCGCCGGCGTCGAGGGCCGGGACTCCTGCCAGGGCGACAGCGGCGGGCCGCTCTTCCGCAAGCTGAAGGGCCGTCAGGGCGTGTACCAGATAGGCGTCGTGTCGTACGGCGACGGCTGTGCCGAGCAGGGTGCCCCGGGCGTCTACACCTACACCGGGTCCGAGCGGCTGTGGGACACGCTGGGTGAGTCGGCGAAGGGCAAGCGCGTGAAGCGGATGCTCGGCCGCTGAGCCTCGGGGCGCCCGGGCCGGGCGGGGCGCGACGCCCGGTCCGGCCCGGGCGCCGGTACGGCGGTGACGGCCGGTCGGGCCGTCACCGCCGCACCGCGCGGGGCGGAGGCCGGGCGGGGGCACCGCCCGCCGGCGCGGCGGGCGTCGCCGCGGACGTGCCGCCCGCCCGCCGGCGCGGCGCGGGGCGGCGCGGGGCGGCGCGGGGCGGCGCGGGGCGGCGCGGGGCGGCGCGGGGCGGCGCGGGGCGGCGCGGGGCGGCGCGGCGCGGGGCGGCGCGGCGCGGGCGCCGGGCCCGGCGGTCAGCTCGGGTTGCGCCGGGTCCTCAGCGGGGTCGTGGGGAGTTCCGGGGCGGGCAGGCGGTCGCCCGGGTAGCCGGAGACCTCACCGAAGCGGTCGCCGCTCACCCAGTCCTCGCGGGCCCGGCGGATCTCCTCGTCCGTGCGGGCGACGAAGTTCCACCACATGATGATCTCCTCTCCGAACGGGGGCCCGCCGAGCAGCACGATCCGGGCGGGGACGCCGTCCTCGGCGGACAGCGTCAGCGCGGTGCAGCCGGGGTGGACGTAGCCCAGTCCGGCCCGCTCCAGCACGGTTCCGGCGGCGCGCACGCGGCCCCGGTCGACCAGGACGCCGTGCTCGAAGGAGCTGTCCACGTCGAGGGTGAGCGAGGCGCCGGGGGCGAGGACGATCTCGGCGCCGAGCAGGGGGGTGAAGGTGGGCACCGGCGACACGGAGCCCGCGAGGCCGCCGAGGAAGACCCGGATCTCCGCCCCGCCGACCGTCACGGGCTCGGGCACGTAGTGCCGGAAGTCGCGGGCGGCGTCGCGGTGTTCGAGCGGCAGCGCCACCCAGAGCTGCACGCCGTGCAGGACCGTGGTGCGGTCGGTGGAGACCTCGGAATGGGCGATGCCGTGGCCCCCGGTCATCAGGTTGAGCTCGCCGGGGCGTACGCGGGCATGGCTGCCGAGGCTGTCCCGGTGCTCGATCTCTCCGGCGAACAGCCAGCTGACGGTCTGCAGCCCGGTGTGCGGATGCGGCGGCACCACCATGCCGCCGGTGGCCGTGACGTCGTCGGGGCCGTAGTGGTCGGCGAAGCACCAGGCCCCGATCAGCGTGCGGGCCCGCTGCGGCAGCGTCCGCCGCACCGTCATGGCGCGCGGCCCGCCGAGGGGCACGTCCCGCGCGGTGAGGACGTCGACCCGCGGCCGGTCGGCCGTCGTCGCGACCACCGGGTCCGTCCCGCAACGCACCTTGTCCGGTCCGGTTTCGGTGTTGCTCATCGAACTCCTCCACACCACGATATTTTACTTTTCAACAATACCGTTCCCCCACGATACGCGCTCGCGCCGCACGCCACGACCCGGACCGGGCGGCACCGAGGACGACCCCCGAGGAGCCCGGCGTGAACGGCACTCCCCCGCCCGAGGCGGACCGGCGGATCCACATCGACATCGACATCGACATCGACAAGGAGACACCGCAGGCCCACCGGGCGCTGCCGCGGACCGCCGAGGCCGGGCGGGCGGCCGCCGCGGAGGCCGGGCTCGACCGCAGGCCGACGGGGCTCGTGAACCTCCGGGTGCCGCAGATCGACAGCTGCGCGTACCGCCTGCACGTCCACGCCCGGGCGGCGCCGCGCGCGGGCGAGACCACCCAGCGCCCGGGCGTGCTCGCGGCCCGTTCGGCCGGGGCGACGACCGCGGCGTCCGACGCCGCGGCGCGGGAGCGCACGTACACGACGGTGCGGCAGGCGCTCACCGACCGCCAGATCTCCGCGGTGATCCGGGGGGCGATCACCATCGACGCCTTCAACCGGGTCCCGGCCATGAGCGGACACCCCGTACGGCCCGAACACTGACGATCCGGGCGCAGATCCGGGCAGCGTCCCGGGCACCGCCCCAGCCTCGCACGGCCGCACCCCGCCGACACCCCCGACACGGGCGGATCCGGTGCGCGGCCCCGCACCCCGGGTGCGCGCACGGGCGCCCCACGGGTCCCGCCACGGGCCGGCCCGGAATCCGCGGCGCTCCGGGGGTCGCCTGCCACAGCGGGCGAAGTAGCATATTCAGGACAACAAATCAAGATGTGCGACAGCAAAGATCTCTCGACGGCGACACGAACAGACTTGCCTGGTTCGTTTCCTTGAATCATTCGTGTTTATGAGGGTAGGTTCGGACCCATGACCGCACCGGGGAATCCGACCGCCGCCGAGGACCTGCGCGGTGCCGGACTGCGGGTGACCGCGGCCCGAGTGGCACTGCTGGAGACCGTCCGAAACGGCGACCACCTGGGAGTCGACGCGATCGCGGCGGGCGTCCGCGACCGCGTGGGCCACATATCCCTCCAGGCCGTCTACGAAGCCCTCCACGCGCTCACCTCGGCGGGACTCGTCCGCCGGATCGAGCCGGCCGGCAGCCCGGCCCGGTTCGAGGGGCGGGTCGGGGACAACCACCACCACGTCGTCTGCCGGTCGTGCGGCGCCGTCGCCGACGTCGACTGCGCGGTCCACGAGACCCCCTGCCTCACCGCCTCCGACGACCGCGGCTTCCTCATCGACGAGGCCGAGGTCATCTACTGGGGCCTGTGCCCCGCCTGCTCCTCCACCCGCAGTTCCTGAGCACGTGATCCGCCTGATCCGGAAGGATTGCCATGTCCGAGAACCACGACGCGAACGTCACCGACGCAAAGACCGAGACCAGCGGCGGCGGCTGCCCCGTCGCGCACGAGCGTGCCCCGCACCCGACCCAGGGCGGCGGCAACCGCCAGTGGTGGCCGGAGCGGCTGAACGTCCGGATCCTCGCCAAGAACCCCGCCGTGTCCAACCCGCTCGGCGAGGAGTTCGACTACGCCGAGGCGTTCTCGCGCCTCGACCTCGCGGCCGTGAAACGCGACATCGCCGAGGTGCTGACCGACTCCAAGGACTGGTGGCCGGCCGACTTCGGCAACTACGGCCCGCTGATGATCCGGATGGCCTGGCACAGCGCCGGCACCTACCGCATCAGCGACGGCCGCGGCGGCGCCGGCGCCGGCCAGCAGCGCTTCGCCCCGCTGAACAGCTGGCCGGACAACGTGAGCCTCGACAAGGCTCGCCGCCTGCTGTGGCCGGTGAAGAAGAAGTACGGCCAGTCCCTCTCCTGGGCCGACCTCATGATCCTCACCGGCAACGTTGCGCTGGAGACGATGGGCTTCGAGACCTTCGGCTTCGGCGGCGGCCGCGAGGACGTCTGGGAGGCCGAGGAGGACGTGTACTGGGGCCCCGAGACCACCTGGCTCGACGACCGGCGCTACACCGGCGACCGTGAGCTGGAGAACCCGCTCGGCGCGGTCCAGATGGGTCTGATCTACGTCAACCCGGAGGGCCCCAACGGCAACCCGGACCCGATCGCCGCGGCCCGCGACATCCGTGAGACCTTCCGCCGGATGGCGATGAACGACGAGGAGACCGTCGCCCTGATCGCCGGCGGCCACACCTTCGGCAAGACCCACGGCGCCGGCCCCGCGGACAGCGTGGGCGCCGACCCCGAGGCCGCACCGATGGAGCAGCAGGGGCTCGGCTGGCGGAGCACCCACGGCACGGGCGTGGGCAAGGACGCCATCACCTCCGGCCTGGAGGTCACCTGGACCACCACCCCGACCCGATGGGGCAGCGGGTTCTTCAAGAACCTCTTCGAGTACGACTACGAGCTGACGCAGAGCCCGGCCGGAGCCCACCAGTGGGTGGCGAAGGACGCCCCGGAGATCGTCCCGGACGCCTTCGACTCCGGCAGGAAGCACCGCCCGACGATGCTCACCACGGACCTCTCGCTGCGCTTCGACCCGATCTACGAGCCGATCGCCCGCCGGTTCTACGAGAACCCGGCGGAGTTCGCCGACGCCTTCGCCCGCGCCTGGTACAAGCTGACCCACCGCGACATGGGCCCGAAGTCGCTGTACCTCGGCCCCGAGGTCCCGGCCGAGACGCTGCTGTGGCAGGACCCGCTGCCGGAGGCCGAGGGCGCGGCCCTCGACGCCGCCGACGTCGCCGCGCTCAAGGCCAAGCTGCTCGGCTCGGGCCTGACCGTCGCCCAGCTGGTCTCCACGGCGTGGGCCTCGGCGTCGACGTTCCGCGGCAGCGACAAGCGCGGCGGCGCCAACGGCGCCCGGATCCGCCTGGAGCCGCAGCGCGGCTGGGAGGCCAACGACCCCGACCGGCTCGCCCAGGTCCTGCGCGTCCTCGAGGGCGTCCAGCAGGAGTTCAACTCCGGCGCCAAGAAGGTCTCGCTGGCCGACCTGATCGTGCTCGGCGGCACCGCGGCGGTGGAGAAGGCCGCCGGGGACGCCGGCGTGGCCGTCGAGGTGCCCTTCACCCCGGGGCGCGTCGACGCGACCGACGCGCACACGGACGCCGAGTCCTTCGCCGCCCTGGAGCCCACCGCGGACGGCTTCCGCAACTACCTCGGCAAGGGCAACCGTCTGCCGGCCGAGTACCTGCTGCTGGACCGGGCCAACCTGCTGACCCTGAGCGCCCCCGAGATGACCGTCCTGGTCGGCGGGCTGCGCGTACTGGGGGCGAACCACCAGGGCACCTCGCTGGGCGTGTTCACCGACACCCCCGGCGTCCTCACCAACGACTTCTTCGCCAACCTGCTCGACCTGGGCATCACGTGGAAGTCGACCTCCGAGGACCAGACCACCTTCGAGGGCCGCGACGCGGCCACCGGCGAGGTCCGGTGGACGGGCACCCGCGCCGACCTCGTGTTCGGCTCGAACTCCGAACTGCGCGCCCTCGCCGAGGTGTACGCGAGCGACGACGCCCAGGAGAAGTTCGTGAAGGACTTCGTCGCCGCCTGGGTCAAGGTGATGGAGCTCGACCGGTTCGACCTCGTCTGACGCAGGTCCCCGCGTGCGGGCCGGCCCTCGACCGGGCCGGCCCGCACGTGCGTCCGGCGGGGCTCTGCCGCCCGGACTCCCCCACGGCCCCGCCCGGTACCGCTCCTTGCCCCGAGCGCCGCCGCCCTGCCCGTCGTGGCCCTGCCCACTACCCCCCGGCCGCCGTGACCGCACCGACCACTCCCTCCCCGGGACCCGGGACCTGACCCGGCCCGGGGACGGCGCCGGCACGCCGGTGCGGGCGAGCGCCACCGCCGCAGGTGCCCGACGGATGGCGGGTGCCCGCCGTATTCAGAAGCCGCGCCGCTGAATACGATGGGCGGCATCGGTTGGACTTCACGATCACACGGAGGCAGGGTGGGGAGGTCCCCGAGTTCGGCGGGACCACCCCCATCGCACCATCCGGAGAGCACCCGATGACCCACGTCGCGGACCCCGAGCGCTACCACGGCACGATGCGCTACCGGCGCACCGGACGCTCAGGACTGGACCTGCCGCTGCTGTCGCTCGGCTACTGGCACAACTTCGGCGACGACGTGCCGTTCGAGACACAGCGTGCGATCGCCCTGCGCGCCTTCGACCTCGGCATCACCCATCACGACCTGGCGAACAACTACGGCCCGCCCTACGGCGCCGCCGAGCTCAACTTCGGCCGCCTGCTGCGCGAGGACCTCAGGCCCTACCGGGACGAGCTGGTGATCTCCACCAAGGCCGGCTGGGACATGTGGCCGGGCCCGTACGGGCAGGGCGGCGGCTCCCGCAAGTACCTGCTGGCCTCCCTCGACCAGTCGCTGCGCCGGACCGGCCTGGACTACGTGGACATCTTCTACTCCCACCGGCTGGACGCGAGCACGCCGCTGGAGGAGACGATGGGCGCCCTCGACACGGCCGTCCGCCAGGGCAAGGCGCTGTACGTGGGAATCTCCTCCTACGACGCCGAGCGCACCCGGGAGGCCGCCCGCATCCTGCGGGAGCTGGGCACTCCGCTGCTGATCCACCAGCCGTCGTACAGCATGCTGAACCGCTGGATCGAGGCGGACGGCCTGCTGGACACCGCCCGGGAGGAGGGGTTCGGCGTCATCGGCTTCACCGCTCTCGCGCAGGGACTGCTGACCGGCCGCTACCTCGACGGCGTACCGGCCGACTCGCGGGCCGCGCAGGACAAGTCGTTCGACACCGGCTGGCTCACGGACGACATGCTGCGGCGGCTGCGTGCCCTGAACGACGTCGCGGCCCGCCGCGGTCAGACGCTGGCCCAGCTGGCGCTCGCCTGGGCGCTGCGCGACGAGCGGGTCACGTCCCTCGTGGTCGGCGCCTCCCGGGTCGAGCAGCTGGAGCAGAACGTGGCCGCGCTGGAGAACCTCGACTTCAGCGTCGGCGAACTCGCCGAGATCGACGCGCTCGCCACCGACGGCGGCGTCGACCTGTGGCAGGACGCCCGCCTGGGCAACCTGGGCTGACCGGCCCGCCCCGGCCGCCCCGGCCCGCCGTCCCGCGTGCCTCCCCGGCCGCCGGGCGGGCCGCGGCGGGCACCGACGGCGCTGCCGTCCCCCTGCCCGCCCGCGAAGCCGCAGGCAGCGGGCCCGGCCGGGCCCGCGGGCGGGCCCGGGTGCGCGGGCACGGCCGCGCCCACCGCCTCCCGGTGGAGTACTGTCCACCGGATCACATCCACACGGGGGGTGAAGTGAGCTTGCGTATCGGCGAGTTGGCCGCACGGACCGGCCTGAGCAAGGACGCCATCCGCTTCTACGAGCGGCTCGGACTGCTCATCGGCAATCGGCTGGGCAACGGCTACCGGGACTTTCCCGAGGAGGCGGTCACCTGGCTGTACTACGTCCGCACGGCTCAGGCACTGGGGTTCAGCCTGGCCGAGATACGCCGGCACGGCGACGCACTGCGCGCCGCGCCGGACTCCGCCGAGGCGCTCTCCGCGCTGTTCCGGGACAAGATCCGGGTCATCGACTCCCGGATGGCGGAACTGGCGGCGTTACGGGACGACCTGGCCGGGAGGCTGGGCCCGGCCCGCCCGCTCGGGGCCGGGACAGGGGCTGAGTGACCGCATCACCCGCGACGGCCGCGGGCCGTCCCACCGGGCCCGGGCGGCGGTGCCCGGCCGACGGAGGCCGGGCAGCGCGGAGGCCGGGCAGCGCGGAGGCCGGGCAGCGCGGAGGCCGGACAGCGGGGCCGTGCGCGGGCCACCGGGTGTCCGGCCGCGCCGCCGACGCGTCGGCCGTCGCGGGGTGTCTGCCGGGCAGGGCCGCGCCCTGCCCGGCCGGGGCGCCCGCCCAGCGCCCCTCGCAGCCCAGCAGTGCGGCGAGGGTGTCGCAGGCGGCGAGCAGCGCGGTGCCGCCGGCCGGGCGGCCCGGCGGGTGCGGGGCCGGCGCCCTCCACCGGTCCGCGATGTGCACCCCCATCACAAGAGAGTGGTTGACTACTCACAGGCGGAGTGGTTGAGTGGTCCCATGACCACGGAAGCACGGAGACTGTCCACCGCCGAGGAGCGCCGGGAGACGGTGCTGCGCACCGCCATCGGGGCGTTCGCCGCCCGCGGCTACTTCGGGACCACCACGAACGAGGTGGCGAAGGCGGCCGGCATCTCCCAGGCGTACGTGTACCGCCTCTTCCCCAACAAGGAGGTGCTGTTCACCGCGGTCGTCGAGCACTGCTTCGTGCGGGTGCGCGCGGCCCTGGAGCGCGGCGCCGCCGAGGCCCAGGGCAGCGACCCGGAGACGATCCTGGACGCGATGGGGGATGCGTACGCGCGCCTGATCAGTGACAACGACCTGATGCTCGTGCAGTTGCACGCACAGGCCGCCGCGGTCTCCGAACCCGCCGTACGCGCCACGGTGCGCGCCGGATACGCGCGCACCGTGGAGTACGTGCGCGGCGCGTCCGGGGGCGACGAGGATCAGGTCCAGCGGTTCTTCGCCGTCGGCATGCTGTGCCACCTGCTCGTCTCGGTCGGCGCCGAGTCCGTCGACGCACCCTGGACGCGCACCCTCACACGCGGCATCACCCACGTCTGATCCCCGGGCGGCACCCGGTTCCGCGCGGATCCAGGGCCGCCCATCCTTCGCTCACACCAGTGAGTGGTCAATCACACTCTTTCATCAGGGAGCTGTCATGCGAGCCACCGAGATCGTCCTCCCCGCCGTGGGCGAGCCCGAGTCCCTCCAGGTCCGGATCCGCGACCTGCCCCGGCCGGGACAGGGCCAGGCCCTGCTGCGGGTCGAGGCCAGCGGCGTCTCCTTCGCCGAACAGCAGATGCGGCGCGGCAAGTACTACGACATGCCCGCCTTCCCCTTCGTGCCCGGCTACGACCTCGTGGGCGTCGTCCTGGAGCTGGGCCCGGCCGGACCGGACCGGTTCCCGCCGGCCGTCGGGCAGCGCGTCGCGGCCCTCACGAAGACCGGCGGCTGGGCCGACCACGTCCTGCTGGACACGGCCGATCTGGTGCCGGTACCCGACGGCGTGACGGCCGCCGAGGCGGAGACCCTGGTCACGAACGGCGCGACCGCCTGGCGCATGCTGCACCGCACGGCCCGCGTCCAGTCCGGCGACACGGTCGTCGTGCACGGCGCGAACGGCGGAGTCGGCAGCGTCCTGGTCCAACTGGCGCGCGCGTCGGGCGCCACCGTCATCGGCACCGCCTCCGCCCGCAACCAGGACGCCGTGGCCGCGCTCGGCGCGCTGCCCGTCGACTACCGCGACGACGTCCCGCGACGCGTGCGCGAGCTGGCCCCCGACGGGGTGGCCGCCGTGTTCGACCACGTCGGCGGCAAGGGCATCCGGGCCTCCTGGCGGATGCTCGCCCCGGGCGGCACCCTCGTCTCCTACGGCAGCGCCGCCACCCGCGACCAGACGGGCAACGGCATGGTCACGGTCCTCCGGCTGCTGGCCCGGCTCGCCCTGTGGAACGCCCTGCCCAACGGGCGCCGCGCCCACTTCTTCAACCTCTGGGCCGGCAAGACCCGCGACCCGCGGCGCTACCGCGCCGAACTGCGCGAGGATCTGGCCCGGGTCTTCGCGCTGCTGCGCTCGGGGACCGTCGAGGCCACGATCGACAGCGCCTACCCGCTCAGCCGGGCGGCGGACGCCCTGCGGCACGCCGAGTCCGGCACGGCCGTCGGCAAGGTGGTGATCGTGCCCGACGCCGCCGGCGCCTGACGGACCGCGGCCGGCTCCGGCCCCCGGCCGGCGCGCAACGGCCAGGGGCCGGGACGCCGCTCGGTGCACGACACCGGGCGGGCCCGGGTGCCGGCGCCTCCACGCCCCGCACACGAACCCGCCGCAGGGCCGCGGCGGCTCAGTCCATCAGGCCCGCGGCGAGCACGGCGCCCAGCTCCCAGCAGGCCTGGAGGTCGGTCTTGGAGGGCGTGCCGGTCACCGTCACCGGGTCCGCTCCGCGGCGCCAGCCGAGTCCCGTGGTGATGGACTCGACGGCCCGCACGGCGCCGGTGACATCACTCCCGCCGTGGACGTAGTAGCCGAACGGACGGCCCTTCGCCTCGTCGAGGCAGGGATAGTAGATCTGGTCGAAGAAGTGCTTGAGGGCGCCGGAGACGTACCCCAGGTTGGCCGGGGTGCCGAGCAGGAACCCGTCGGCGGCGAGCACGTCGGAGGCCGTCGCGCAGAGCGCGGCGCGGCGCACCACCCGCACGTTCTCGATCTCCGGGGCGGTCGCGCCGGAGACGACGGCCTCGAACATCGCCTGGCAGTTCGGCGAGGGCGTGTGATGGACGATCAGCAGGGTGGCCACGCCCGAACCCTGCCCCGGGCACCCCGCCGCACGCAACCGCTACACCACCGGCCCGCGGGCGGCGGCCGGCCGACACCGATGGCCGGTGCCGGAGCCGGAGCCGGAGCCGGAGCCGGAGCCGGAGCCGGTCAGGGCGTGCCCGCCGCCACGGGCAGCAGTTCGGGGCGCTTGGCGCCGCGCCCGTCGCCCGAGGAGCGGCCGCGCAGCCGCCGGCCCAGCCAGGGGCCGAGGAACGAGGCGGTCCAGCGCACCTCGCCGAGGAGCGCCCGCCACACCGGCGGGTCCGGGACGGACGGCAGGGGACGGGTCCAGGAGGCGTCGCTGCCGGGCAGGCCCAGGGCATGGGCCATGGCCGCGGCGATGCGGTCATGGCCGAGGGGGCCGGCGTGCAGGCGGTCGGGGCTCCACAGCCGCGGATCGCTCACCACCGGCTCGTCGGCCGTCTCGGCGACGGTGACGCCGTGGCGGCGGGCCGCCTCGCGGACCCGGTCGTTCAGTGCCACCACCCGCGGCGCGAGCCGGGCGGCGAGCGGGGTGATGCGGGAGGGGTCCGGGAACGTCAGCGTCGCGACCCTGGCCCCCCGGGCCGTGAACTCCGCGAACATCGCTTCCAGATGGCCGGCCACCGCATCCGCGTCGAACCGCGGGCGCAGCAGGTCGTTCACCCCCGCCACGACCGTCACGAGGTCGGGGCGCAGGGCGAGGGCGGGGGCGAGCTGCTCGGCACGGACCTGGCCGGCGAGCCGGCCGCGGACGGCGAGATTGGCGTAGTGCAGGCCCGGACTGTGGGGGGCGAGCCGCTCGGCCAGCCGGTCGGCCCAGCCGCGCAGCCCGGAGCTGTCGTCACCGTCGCCCACGCCCTCCGTCTGGCTGTCTCCCAGCGCGACGAAGCGCGTGTACAGGGCGTTCACGGGGGTCGCCTTCCGGGCCGGCGTGGGGTCAGGACCCATGATACTCACCTAATTGACTATATCCAGAGGTGACTACGGACAGGTGAACGCCGGGGCGGCACGGCGGGGGTGGACCGCGGGCCGGGGCAGGCCGGGCCCGCGCATCGCCGTCGGGGACCGGACACCGCGGGCCCCGCGGTCCACGGCCGGACGAACGGGCGGCCGCCGGACGGACGACGGTGAGGCCGCCGCCGGACGGACAGACGGTGCCGGGCGGCGCCCCGGCAGGCGGCCGGTCCCCCGGAACGGCGCCGCGCTCCCCGGGCCGGGCAGGGCGGTGGGCGGCGGCCCTACCCTGGTCGGCATGCCACGTCGAGCCGGCCGGACCGGCGCCCCCGGGAGCCCCGGGGCGGCCGCGGCCCGGCTCACCGGGCGGGAGGCGGTCCGGGCGCGGCGCGTGTCCGGGACGCTGACGGAGGTCGTGCTCACCGGCGGGCGCGTCGTGATGGTCAAGCGGGGTGAGGGCCCGGACGCGGCCCGGGCGGAGGCGGCCGGGCTGCGGTGGCTGGCCGAGGCCGAGGCCGTACGGGTCCCCGAGGTGCTCGGCGAGGATCACGACTGGCTGGTCACCGAGCGCGTCCCGACCGGCCCGGCCACCCGGGAGGCCGCCACCCGCCTCGGGCGCGGTCTGGCCGCGCTGCACGCCGCGGGCGCGCCCGCGTTCGGCGCCCCGCCGCCCGGCGGGCCGCGGGAGGCCCGCATCGGCCGGGCCCCGATGCGCAACGCGCCGCGGGCCGACTGGCCGGGCTGGTACGCCGAGCAGCGTGTGCTGCCCTACCTGCGCCGGGCCGTCGACGCCGGCACGGTCCGGCCCGCCGAGGCGCGGCTGGTGGAGGCGGTGTGCGAGCGACTGCCCGGGCTGGCCGGGCCGCCGGAGCCGCCCGCCCGGCTGCACGGAGACCTGTGGAACGGCAACGTGCTGTGGAGTACCGGCCGGGACGCCTGGGTCATCGACCCCGCCGCGCACGGCGGCCACCGCGAGACGGACCTGGCCATGCTGCGCCTGTTCGGCTGCCCCTGCCTGGACGACGTGCTGGACGGCTACCGGCGGGCCGCCCCGCTCGCACCCGGCTGGGCCGACCGCGTCGCGCTGCACCAGTTGTTCCCTCTGCTCGTGCACACGGTGCTGTTCGGCCGCGGATACGCCGAGCGGGCCCTGGACGCGGCCCGCACGGCCCTCCGGCGGTAGGCGACGCCCACCGGGAGCGCGGGCCGGCCGGCGGAGGCCACCTGGGCGGGATCCGTGCAGGGCTTCCCAGGTGCGCCGCGGCGCGGTCCTGGCGCATTCTGGCTGTGTCCCCTGCGCGGCAGGGAACCGATGAGGTAAGGGCCGATGACTGGGAGCGCCGAGAGCGGGAGCAGCAGGATGCCGAGACCCCTGGCCGCCCTGCTCGCCGAGGTGACGACCGAGGCGATCAGCGCGGTCCGCGGGACGGTCGCGGGCGTGTACCTGCGCTCGGGGGCGCCGGGGGTGCTGCGGCTCGCCGTGCTGGCGGGGCTGCCGGGTCCGCTGTTCCGGCCCTGGTGGCGGCTGCACGTGGAGCGCCACTTCCCGGTCGCCGACGCCTTCCGTTCCGGTGTGCAGGTCGTGCTGCCGAACGCGACGGAGACGATGCGCCGCTACCCGCAGCTCGCGGCCGCGCTGCCGCTGCCGCTCGGCTCGGTCACCCTGCCGGTCACCGCCGGCGGGTCGGTGCTCGGCGTGCTGACGACACTGCGGCCGGCCGTCGCCGACATCACCGAGATGCTGCCCGAACGCGACCGGCTGACCGGCCTCGCCGACGCGCTCGGCCAGCGGATGGAGACGCTGGTGCGTCTGGGCACCCCGGCCGTGTGGGAGCAGGATCCGCTGTGCCTGCGCCCCCCTTCGGCCCGGCTCGGCACCGCCCGGGTCGGCCGCTTCACCTGGGATCCGGCCGCCGACCTGGTCACTGCGGACGAGGGAGCGCGGGCGCTGCTGGAACTGGCGCCCCAGGACCTGCCGGGCCCGGTCGACGCGCTCGGGCGCTCCCTGGACCAGGGGGACGCACTGCGGCTGCTGGCCCGGATGCGGGAGACCGCCCGGGGCCGTACGTCCGCTCGCCCGCTGCCCGTGCGGATCACGCACGGCGCGATGCGCATGGTGGACCTGCGGCCCTCGTCGGGCGCGCGCCTGGTGGCCGGCGTGGTGCTGGAGGCGGACCCGATGACCGACGCGGCGGCCGAGCACCTGCCGCAGGGGGTGTTCTGCCTGGACCGGCTGGGGGTCGTCGTCTACGCCAACCCGCAGGCCGCCCGGCTGCTGGGCTCCGCGCGCGACCGGCTCGTCGGGCGGGCCCTGTGGGAGGCCGTGCCGTGGCTCCAGCAGCCGGTGTGCGAGGACCATCTGCGCGCCGCGCTCCTGGCCCGGGAGTCGGTGCACTTCCATGTGCGGCGGCCCGCGCAGTCCGGCGCGCAGCCGTACGAGGGTGACTGGCTGGCACTGTCCATCCGGCCCGGTCCGGACCTTCTGACCTGCACCGCCGTGTCGGCCAGCCGGATGGCGGAGGCGCCCGCCCCGCCCACGGAGGCGGCGCCCCTGGCCACCCACGCCCCGGGACCGGTGCCCCCGGCGGCGTTCGGCCCGGGGCCGCTGTCCCGCTCGGCCGCGGAGGCGGTCCACGCGGTGGAGGCGGCGACCGAGGGCACCGAGGCGGCCGGGGACCGGGAGGACGCGCGGCGCGAGCCGGCCGGGCCGGCCCACGCGCCGGACGCGGAGCCGACTCTTCCGCTGCTGCCCGCCCGCAAGCCCTCGCCCGAACCGGCCGCTTCGGCGCAGCCCCAGCCGCCCACGCCGCACTACCGTCCCATCGCCCTGGCCATCGCCCTGACCGAGGCCGTCACCGCCCGCCAGGTCTCCTCGGTGGTCATGCAGGAGCTGCTGCCCGCCTTCGGCGGCCGGCGTCTGGCCATCTACCTGCTCCAGGACCGGCATCTGTACCTGGCCTGGGAGACGGGCTTCCCGGAAGGCTTCCTGGCTCCGTACGAGGGGGTGGGCCTCGACGAGCACCTGCCCGGGGTGGAGACGCTCACCACGGGGCAGCCGCTGTTCTTCGACTCGATGCAGCAGATCGCCGCCGCCTATCCGGGCATCGCGCTGGACGCCTCCGAGGGAGCCCGCGCCTTCCTCCCGCTGATCGCCTCGGGCCGCCCGGTCGGCTCGTGCATCCTCGGCTTCGACCGGCCGCGCAGCTTCTCCCCGGAGGAGCGCACCGTACTCACCGCGCTCGCCGGCCTGATCGCGCACGCCATGGAGAAGGCCCAGCGCTACGACAGCGAGGCCGCGCTCGCCCGCGGCCTGCAGCGGGCCCTGCTGCCGCGCCGGCTGTCCGCCCATCCGCGGCTGGAGACGGCGGGGCGCTATCTGCCGGGCACGGCGGGGATGGACGTGGGCGGGGACTGGTACGACGTCGTCGAGGCGGGCGACGGGGTGGCGCTGGTCATCGGCGACGTACAGGGGCACGGTGTGCAGGCGGCGGCGACGATGGGCCAGCTGCGCAGCGCGGTGCGCGCGTTCGCGCTCGACGACCGGCCTCCCGAGCAGGTGCTCAGCGGCACCAACCGGCTGCTCATCGACCTGGACCCCGGTCAGTTCGCGAGCTGCTGCTACGTCCGGCTGGACCCGGCGACCGGCCTGACCCGGATCGCCCGGGCCGGACACCCGCCGCCCCTGCTGCGCCGCCCGGACGGCCGCACGGAGGTGGTGGAGACGCCGGTCGGGGTCGTGCTGGGCGTCGTCACCCACGCGAGCTATCCGGTGGTGGAGTTGCAACTGGAGCCCGGCGCGATCCTCGCGCTGTACACCGACGGACTCGTGGAGCGGCCCGGACACGACATCGACGAGGGGATCGGCGCCCTGCGGGTGGCGCTGGCGCGGGCCGGCACGCCCGCGGCGCGGCCCGAGGCGCGGTTCCTGGCGTCCGTCGCGGACCGGCTGACCGCCACGATGCGCCACGCCGTGGACCGGCCCGACGACATCGCCCTGCTGCTCGCCGCCCGCCGCGGCGGGGACACGCCGGAGCCCGATGCGGCGGGGCACGCGGGGTACGCGGGCGGGGCGAGGAGCACCAGCGGGCCCGGCAGAACCGGCGGGACGAGCGGGCCGGACGGGCCGCTGCCGGAGGAGGGCCGGGGGCCGGGGCGAGGAGGTGAGCGATGAGCACCCGCGACACCCCGATCGAGGGCGCCTCGCCGCGAGGCAGCCGGATGCGAGGCTGCCGGATGCGGGGCAGCCCGGCCCGGGGCGGCCCGCCGCGGGGCACGCTGTCGGGCGACGGCCGTCCGCACCGCGTCCCGGCGCGCCGAGGCGTGCCGGCGGGCACCCGCCCGTACGACGCCGCACCCGTGGGCGGACCGCCGTACGGCGCGGCACCACCGGGCACGGCACCCTGTGGCCCGACGCCGGACGGCTCGCCCCGCGGTGGTCCGCGGCCGGGGACGGCCGGACGGACGGGAGGGGCGCCCGGGCCGGGGGCGGGCACCCGGGCCGGACCGGGCCGGCCCTCCGGCAGGCCGCCGCCGTGCACGGCACCGTCCGCCGTCGCCCTTCCCAGCGGCCCTCGCCTCAAGTGGCTAGGGAGTGTAGACATGGCTCATGGTCCGGCTAGTGGGGCGGTCCGGCACGCGTCCGGCCCGTCGGCTCCGGGGCCGGCCCGCACCCGTCCCGGCACGCGCGATGGCTGAGCGACGCGCGCGGCACGCGGGGCGCCCGTCCGGGCGCCGGACCGCGGCCGGGCGGACGACGACGGGCACGCTCGCGGGGCTGCGGATGAGGCTCGGCGGCCGGAGCGTGGCCGGACAGGTCTTCGTGCTGCAGTTCGTCATCGTGCTGCTGCTCGTGGTCGCCGCGGTGGCGGCGCTGGTGCTGCAGGGCCGGGTGGACACGAGCAACGAGGCCCGCAACCGCTCCCTCGCCGTGGCCGAGACGTTCGCCAACGCGCCGGGCACCCGGGCGGCGCTGGCCGCGCCCGACCCCTCGGCGATCCTCCAGCCGAGCGCGGAGGCCGCCCGCAAGGCGACCGGCGTCGACTTCATCGTGGTCACGGACACCGAGGGCATCCGCTTCAGCCATCCCAAACCGGACCGCATCGGCAAGAAGTTCGTCGGGAACATCGCGCCCGCCCTGGCCGGCGGCACGGTCCTCGAGGAGATCGACGGCACGATCGGGCGCCTGGTGCAGGCCGTCGTCCCGATCAAGGAGGACGACGGCACCGTGGTGGGCCTGGTGTCCGCGGGCATCACCACCGCGCACGTCGGCGGCCGGGCCAACGAGCAGCTGCCGCTGGTGCTGTCCGCCGCGGCCGCCGCCCTGGCCCTGGCGCTGGCCGGGACCGCGCTGGTGAGCAGACGCCTGCTGCGGCAGACCCACGGTCTCGGCCCGGACGAGATGGCCCGGATGTACGAGCACCACGACGCCGTGCTGCACTCGGTGCGCGAGGGCGTGATGATCGTCGGCGGGGACGGCGAGCTGCTGCTGGCCAACGACGAGGCGCACCGGCTGCTGGACCTGCCCGCCGACGCCGAGGGCCGGCAGGTGCGCGACCTCGGCCTGGCCCCGGAGACCGCGGAGCTGCTGGCCTCCGCGCGGGTCGCCACGGACGAGGTGCACCGGGCGGGCGAGCGCCTGCTGGCGGTCAACCAGCGGCCGACCGACCTGGAGGGCGGCCCGGCGGGCAGTGTGGCCACGCTGCGCGACTCCACCGAGCTGCGCGCCCTGTCCGGTCGGGCGGAGCTCGCCCGGGAGCGCCTGGACCTGCTGTACGACGCGGGGGTGCGGCTCGGCGGCAGCCTGGACGTGTCCCGTACGGCCGAGGAACTGGCCGACCTGACCGTGCCGCGGCTCGCGGACCACGTCACGGTGGACCTGTTCGACGAGGTCCTCGAAGGCGATCCGCCTCAGGCCGGGACGGAGCTGCGCCGCACGGCGTCCAGCGGTGTGCGCGCGGACGCACCGCTGTACCCGGTGGGCGAGCGGATCCGGTTCGTGGCGTCCTCCCCGCAGGCCCGCGCGCTGGACTCGGGCGAGTCCGTCGTCGAACCCCGGCTCGGCGACGCGCACGGCTGGCTCCGGCAGGACGTCGAGCGGACCGGGCGGGTGGTGGAGTACGGCATCCACTCGCTGATCACGATCCCGCTGCGCGCCGGTTCACTGGTGCTGGGCCTGGTCACGCTGTGGCGCTCGGAGCGGCCCGAGCCGTTCGACGAGGAGGACCGGGCGCTGGCCGAGGAGCTGGCCACCCGGGCGGCGGTCGCCATCGACAACGCCCGCCGCTACACCCGCGAGCACACGATGGCGGTGACCCTGCAGCGCAGCCTGCTGCCGCGCACGCTGCCCGAGCAGTCCGCTCTGGAGATCGCCTACCGGTATCTGCCGGCGCAGGCGGGGGTCGGCGGGGACTGGTTCGACGTGCTGCCGCTGTCCGGGTCGCGGGTGGCGCTGGTGGTGGGCGACGTGGTGGGCCACGGACTGCACGCGGCGGCCACGATGGGCCGGCTGCGGACGGCGGTGCACAACTTCTCGTCCCTGGACCTGCCTCCGGACGAACTGCTCGGGCTGCTGGACGAGCTGGTGGCCCGGCTGCAGGACGAGGCCGCCGAGGGAGGCGACGCCCTGGTGACGGGCGCGACCTGCCTGTACGCCGTCTACGACCCGGTCACCCGGCGGTGCGCCCTCGCGCGGGCGGGGCATCCGCCGCCCGCGGTGGTACGGCCGGACGGCACGGTGGAGTTCCTGGACGTGTCGGTGGGCCCGCCGCTCGGGCTGGGCGGGCTGCCGTTCGAGACGGCCGAGGTGGAACTGCCGGAGGGCAGCCGGCTGGTGCTCTACACCGACGGGCTGGTGGAGGACCGGGGCCGGGACATCGACGTCGGGCTGGAGCTGCTGCGGGAGACGCTGGAGCGGGCGGGGCCCTCGCCGGAGGAGACGTGCCGGGCGGTGGTCGACGCCCGGCTGCCGGCCCGGCCGGGCGACGACATCGCTCTGATCGTGGCCCGCACCCGGGCGCTGGCGGCGGACCGGATCGCCGAGTGGGAGGTGGCCGCCGATCCGGCGGAGGTCGCCGGGGCCCGGGCGGCGGTCACCCGGCAGCTCGCCGACTGGGGGCTGGAGGAGCTGGTGTTCACCACGGAGCTGATCCTCAGCGAGCTGGTGACCAACGCGATCCGCCACGGCGTGTCGCCGATCCGGGTGCGGATGCTGTTCGACCGCACCCTGATCTGCGAGGTGTTCGACAGCAGCAACACCGCCCCGCACCTGCGGAACGCGGCGATGACCGACGAGGGCGGGCGCGGGCTGTTCCTGGTCGCCCAGCTCGCCGACCGGTGGGGCACCCGCTACGTGCCCCGGGGCAAGGTGATCTGGGCGGAGCAGGCGCTGCCCTGACCTCCGGCGGACCGTCCCGGCCCGCGGCGGGCTCCCCTCCCGGCACCCGGCTCCGCCACGGTCCGGGAGCCCGCCGGCGCGAGCGTCCCGCCCTCCGGGGTCTCCGGCCGAATGCCTTCGTTCCGCGGCCTGACATGCGTACTGGTGGTCCCCCCGCCGGGCTGCCTACGGTGCTGTGGGGCGCCCCTGCCCCTCCCCACCGCTGGAGACCCCGTGACCGTGCCCGACCGCTTCCCCCTCGACCCGCTGGGCTCCGACGTGCCCGGTGAGAGCGCCCGGCTGCGCGCGCTGGGACCGCTCGTGCCCGTCGAACTCCCCGGCGGGATCCCCGCCTGGGCCCCCACCCGCCACGCCGTGCTCCGGAGGCTGATCCTCGACCCCCGGGTCAGCAAGGACGCCCGGCGGCACTGGAGCGCGTGGCCCGAGGCGACCCGGCACCCGTCCTGGAGCTGGGTGCTGAGCTGGGTGGGGGTCGTCAACATGCTCTCCACGTACGGCGCGGACCACGCCCGGCTGCGCAGGCTCGTCGCGCCCAGCTTCACCCACCGGCGCACCGAGGCGCTGCGGCCACGGGTCGAGGCGGTCACCGCGGAACTGCTCGACGACCTGGCGGAGGCCGGGGGCGGCGGAGCCGTGGTGGACGTGCGGGCGGGCCTCGCGCACCCCCTGCCCCTGCGCATCATCTGCGAACTGGCCGGTGTCCCGGACACGTTGCGGGACGGTACGCGCGACCTCGTCGCCGCGATCATGGACACCTCCGACCAGAGCCCGGAGCTGGCGGCCTCGGTGCAGGAGAGGATCGGCACGGTGCTCGGCGCGCTGATCGAACACCGCCGCGCGCACCCCGGCGACGACATGACCTCCGAGCTGATCCGGGTGCGCGACGAGGACGGCGGCAGGCTGAGCGACGAGGAACTGCTGCACACGCTGCTGCTGGTGATCGGCGCGGGCTTCGAGACGACGGTCAACCTCATCGGCAACGCCGTGGTGGCACTGCTGCGCCGTCCCGAGCAGCTCGCGGCCGTCCGCGCGGGCGGCATCGGCTGGGACGCGGTCGTCGACGAGACGCTGCGGGTGTATCCGTCGATCGCCGCGCTGCCGCTGCGGTTCGCCGTCGAGGACGTCACCGTCGAGGGGGTCACCGTTCCGGCCGGTGACGCCATCGTCACGACGTACGCCGCCGCGGGGCTCGACCCGGCACGGCACGGCCCGGACGCGGGGGTGTTCGACGCCCGGCGCGGGTCGGACGACCACCTGGCGTTCGGTGTCGGCGTGCACCGCTGCGTGGGGGCTCCGCTGGCCCGTCTGGAGGCCCTCACGGCGCTGCCCGCGCTGTTCGGCCGTTTCCCGTCGATCCGGCCGGCCGAGGAGGACCTGCGACAGGTGCCGTCCTTCGTGGCCTACGGCTGGCAGGAGGTGCCGGTCCGGCTGGAGGGGTGACACGGGGCGGGGCGGGCGGGCCGGACGCGGCAGGGGCGGTCGGACTGCCCGGTTGCGCGGGCGCCGCCCGCGCCGGGCATAGGCTCGGGCAATGGCGAAGTACTACGACGTGCACCCCGACAACCCGCAGCCGCGCACCATCGCGCAGGTCGCCGACAGCGTCCGCGCGGGCGCGCTCATCGCGTACCCGACGGACTCCTGTTACGCCCTGGGCTGCCGGATCGGCAGCCGTGACGGCATCGACCGGATCCGTGCCATCCGCAAGCTGGACGACCGGCACCACTTCACCCTGGTGTGCCAGGACTTCGCGCAGCTCGGCCAGTTCGTGCGGGTGGACAAGGACGTGTTCCGGGCGATCAAGGCGTCCACGCCCGGCAGTTACACGTTCATCCTGCCGGCGACGAAGGAGGTGCCGCGCATGCTCCAGCACCCCAGGAAGAAGACGGTCGGCGTGCGCATCCCCGACCACGTCGTCACCCAGGCGCTGCTGGCCGAGCTCGGTGAGCCGCTGCTGTCCAGCACACTGCTGCTGCCCGACGAGGACGAGCCGATGACGCAGGGCTGGGAGATCAAGGACCGGCTGGACCATGTGGTGGACGGGGTGGTCGACTCCGGAGACTGCGGCACCGAACCGACCACGGTGATCGACTTCTCGGCGGGCGAGGCCGTGATCGTCCGCGAGGGCGCGGGCGACGTCACCCGTTTCGAGCAGTAGGCCGGGGACCGCGCCGCGGCACTCAACTGCCCGCCGGGCGCGGCGGGCGCAGCGGGCGCGACGGGCGCGACGGGCGTTCACCGGCCGCCCGCCTCGGTGCCCGTCACCGGTTCGGCCGGCCTGCCGTCCGCGCCCGCCGGTCCTCCCCACGAGCGGCGGCGGCCCCGCCGCTGTTCCCGGTGGAGGCGGCCGTGGGCTCGGGGGCGGCCCGCCCGCTCCGGAGGCGTGTCCGGGATCGCGGCGCTCCCCGGGCGGGAGAGTCCGTCGGTCCGGTCCGCGTCCTGACGTGCGCCGCAGGAGGGACGCCCGGGGCCTCCGTCGCGCGCCGTCCGCCGTGCACGCCGTGCGAGACCGGTGCGCCCGGCGTCCGCGCCGGGGCGGCCGCCCGCCGCCCGCGCCGCCCGCGCCTCAGCCGGTCTGTCCGCGCAGGGCGGCAAGGGCCCGGTCGGCATGGGCGCTCATGCGCAACTCGCTGCGCACGACCTCCAGCACGGTCCGGTTGCGGCCGATGACGAAGGTGACCCGCTTGGTCGGGGCCAGGCTGAACCCCCGCTTCACACCGAACAGGGCCCGCACCGAACCGTCCGCGTCGGACAGCAGCGGCATCCCGAGCCCGTGCGCCCCCGCGAACTGCGCCTGCTTGTCGACGGCGTCGCCGCTGACGCCCACGGGCTGCGCACCGACGGCCGCGAACTCGGCGGCCAGGTCGCGGAAGTGACAGGCCTCCGCGGTGCAGCCCGGCGTCATCGCGGCCGGGTAGAAGAACAGCACTACGGGCCCGTCCGCCAGCAGCCCGGACAGCTTGCGCGTCGCGCCCGTCTCGTCCGGCAGCGCGAAGTCCTCGACGACATCGCCGACTTGGGGATGTCCAGCCATGCTTCCTCCTCCGGTGGTCTGCCGCGCGATCGTACTGGACGGTAGGTTCCGGCGGTACGGGCCGCGCCCACATCCGGCCGGTGCGGCCGAGACCCGCGCCGGCCCGTCGGTTCCGGGGGACCGGAACCGGGCGGCGGCCGCACCGGGGCGGCACAGGCGGCCGTCACGGGACAGCACGGGACAGCACGGGATCCCACCGCGAAACGACACGGGACGGCACGGGACGGCACGGGAGCCGGCCGCGAAACGGCACGGGACCGGGTCCGCCCGGAACGGCCGCCCCGGGGCGGACCGCGCCCGGCCACCCGCCCGCCCCTTCCTCGGGCCGGACCGCCCCGCGGGGCGGTCCGGCCCGAGCAGCACCCGCGGCCACCCGGCCGGCGCGCCCGCTGCCCCCGCACGGCCCCGCCCCACCCCCGCCCCGAGGGCGCCGATCAGGCGAAACCGTCGCAGGATGCGAATGCCGGGACCGGTACGCGTCGACACCATTACCCGTGACCCTGCCGCTGATCGCCCCCATGCTCGCCACGCCCGGCACCCTGCCGTCCGCCGCTCAGGACGCGCAGTGGGCCTACGAGACCAAACAGGACGGGCAGCGCGCGATGGTCTACCTCGCCGGGGACGGCGGCGTCGCGCTGCGGGCCCGTTCCGGTGAGGAGATCACCGGTGCCTACCCCGAGCTGCGCGCCCTCGGCGAGGCGCTGGGCGGCACGGCCGCGGTCCTGGACGGCGAGGTGCTGGCCCTGGACGAGGACGGCCGCTCCGACTTCCAGGCACTCCAGTCGCGGATGGGGCTCGCCCACGCCCCGGCCCGGGCGGCCCGCAGGGCGGCCGAGACGCCGGTGCACCTGGCCCTGTTCGACGTGGTGCACCTCGACGGGCACCCGCTGCTGCGCCAGCCCTACCGGAGGCGCCGCACCCTGCTGGAGCGGCTCGCCCTCCAGGGCCCGTACTGGTCGACACCCGCCGCACTGGTCGGCCACGGCGCCGAAGCCCTGCACGCCACCCGGGAGCACGGCCTGGAGGGCCTCGTCTGCAAGCGGCTGGACTCGGTGTACGAGCCGGGGGTGCGCTCCCGCTCCTGGATCAAGATCCGCAACCTGCGGGCGGTGGACGTGATCGTCGGGGGATGGCTGCCCGGCAAGGGCCGGCTCACCGGGCTGCCGGGCGCGCTGCTGCTGGGCCAGCGGGCGGCGGGCCGGCTGCGCTACGTCGGCTCGGTGGGCACCGGGTGGAGCGAGGCCGAACGCGCCGACCTGGCCGCGCTGCTGGCCGCCGCGGCCACCGACGCGTGCCCGTTCGACCCGGATCCGCGGGTGCCCGGCGCCCGCTGGGTGCTGCCCCGGCTGGTCGGCGAGGTCCGCTACAGCACCCGGACCCGCTCCGGGCTGCTGCGCCAGCCGTCGTGGCTCCGGCTGCGGCCCGACCTCGCCCCCGAGCAGTCGGCCGCCGACGTGCCGGACGGCACCGTGTGACACGGCGTGGCGTGTCACACGGCCCTTCACCGTGCGGACGGCCACCGGCCCTTGGCGTGGGCGGCGAACAGCGGCAAGCTGAACTGCGTTTCCCCCCACAGCCGTTCGGCTGGAACACGTCAGGAGGACACGCAGTGTCGTCACAGAGGTCCAAGAGGAACCGCGGAAGACTGCTCGTCTGCGCGGCCGGTGCCGCAGCCCTCGTCGTCGCCTTCCCCGGCACCGCTCTGGCCGCGCCGCCGCCCGCGCTGCCCGGCAACGCCGACAGCCTGGACCGTACGTTCCAGCCCGCCTTCGACTACGACACCGACGGCTGCTACTCCTCGCCCGCCATCGGCCCCGACGGCACCGTCAACGGCGGCCTCAGGCCGAGCGGCGCCCTGAACGGCTCGTGCCGCGACTCCTGGGACCTGGACAACACCAACGGGTACTCGCGCGCCAAGTGCAACCACGGCTGGTGCGCCGTCCTCTACGCCCTGTACTTCGAGAAGGACCAGGCGCTGCCCCTCATCGGCCTGGGCGGCCACCGCCACGACTGGGAGCATGTCGCGGTGTGGGTGCAGGACGACCGGGTGAAGTACGTCTCCACGTCCAACCACGGCTCGTTCACCGTGCACAACGCCTCGCAGATCCGCTTCGAGGGCACCCACGCGAAGGTCGTCTACCACAAGGACGGCATCGGCACCCACTGCTTCCGCGCGGCCGGCTCCGGCGACGAACCGCCGGAGAACCACCGGCACACCTGGCAGTACCCGGCGCTGGTCGGCTGGAACGGCTACCCCGCCGGCCTCCGCGACAAGCTCGTCGCCCACGACTTCGGCAGCGCCCACTTCGGTCTGAAGGACTCCGCATTCGCCTCCCACCTGGCCGGGGCGAAGCCGTCGGGCATCCCCTTCGACCCGTACGCCTGAGCCGCGGGACCCGGTGTCCGGGTCCGCGAGGGGCCGCGGACTCCGGTGCACCCTTACCCCGCGGATACCCCGCGGATACACGCGGATACACGCGGATACACGCGGATACCCCGCGGATAGCACGCGGAGCGTGGACCGCACCGGGAAACCGGACGGAACGCGGCGGGACGGGGAAGTGCGCGTGGGGGCCCGCGCGGGGCACTATCGTGTGCGGCATGTCCGTTCCCGCTGTGATCCGGATCGTCTCCCGTGACTCGCCCATGGCACTGGCCCAGGTGGAGCGGGTGCGCGCCGGTCTGGCCGCCCGGTACCCCGGTGTGCGCACCGAGGTGGTGCCCGTGCGGACCACCGGCGACAAGTGGCTCGGCGACCTGTCACGGGTCGAGGGCAAGGGCGCGTTCACCAAGGAGGTGGACGCGGCACTGCTGGCCGGGGAGGCCGACCTGGCGGTGCACTGTGTCAAGGACGTGCCCGCCGACCGGCCGCTGCCCGCCGGGACGGTCTTCGCCGCGTTCCTCGAACGTGACGACATCCGCGACGCGCTCGTCCATCCGGGCGGGCTCACCCTGGACGAACTGCCCGCCGGGACCCGGATCGGCACCTCGTCCGTCCGCCGGTCGGCCCAACTGGCCGCCACCCACCCGGAACTGGAGTGCGTACCGTTCCGCGGCAACGCCAACCGGCGGCTGGAGAAGCTCGCCGCGGGCGAGGCCGACGCGCTGCTGCTCGCGGTGTCCGGCCTGGAGCGGATCGACCGGCGGGACGTGATCAGCGAGGTGCTGCCGCCGGAGACGATGATGCCGCCGATCGGTGCGGGCATCCTCGCCCTGCAGTGCCGCGAGGGGGACACGGAGCTGATCGACGCGGTGAGCGCCCTCGGTGATCCGGCCACCCACCGGGAGGCCACCGCCGAGCGGATGTTCCTGCACGTCCTGCAGGGTCACTGCAACAGCCCGATCGCCGGCTTCGCCCAGGTCGACCGCACCGGCGAACTCTCCCTGCGTGCCTGCGTGTTCACCCCGGACGGCAAGACCCGCCTGAACGCCCACGAATGGGCGGGCCCGCTCGACCCGGCCACCCTCGGCACCTCGGTCGCCGTGGCCCTCCTCCGCCAGGGCGCCCGCGAACTCATCGACGGCATCCCCCACTGACCGGCCCACGGTCCCCGGCGGAGAGGAGCTCGCCGGGCGTCCCGGCGGAGGACGGACCCGCCCGTGCCGCCGTCCGCGCGCTGGGCAGGTGAGCGCCCGGGTCGTACCGGTCCCGGCGGAGCCGGGGAGCCGCCGGGCTCCGCGGGAGTCCCGTGCGGCGGGTTCGCGGGATCGACGGGACAATGGGAGGTCCGCGCCGTGTGAGGTGGTGAGGATGCCCGCTTGGCAGCTGCGTGACTACCACGACGACGATCTCGACCAGGCCATCCAGATCTGGGACCAGAGCCGCCGCGCCGACGAGGACCGCGTCTTCCCGGTCTCCGAGGTCGTGACGGCGGCGAAGGCCGGGCAGCCGGCCGTCGTCGCCGTGGTCGGCGACGAACTGGTCGGTATGGCCGTGGCACAGGCCGGCGGGAAACGGGGGTGGATCCTCCTGGTGGCGCTCGCCGCGCGGTGGCGGGAGAGAGGCATCGGCAGCGCTCTCCTCGGAGAGCTGGAGCGCCGCCTGCGGGCACGGGGGGTGCGCCACATCAGCGCGCTGCTGCCCTCCGGCGCGGCCGGGACCAAGGCCCTGGAGAACTCCGGCTACGGCTTCCGCGACGACCTGACCTACTACGAGAAGCTCGAACCCCACGGGACCGCCGACGCGGAGGTGCTCGCGGCCCTGGGAGGGCGCATGCTGCCCGAGGGCCTGTGGAGCACCATGGCCGGGATGGAGCGGGAGAAGGAGGTCGTGGAGCGGCGGGTGGTGCTCCCGCTGACCGAACCGGCCCTCGCCGACCGCTACGGTGTCGCCCCGCCCAAGGCGGTCATCCTGTTCGGCCCGCCGGGCACCGGGAAGACGAGCTTCGCCAAGGCCGTCGCCTCCCGGCTGGGCTGGCCCTTCGTGGAGCTGTTCCCCTCCCGCCTCGCGGCCGACACCAGCGAGGGCCTGTCGGCGGCGCTGCGGGAGGCCTTCGCGGACCTGGCGGAGCTGGACTCGGTGCTGCTCTTCATCGACGAGGTGGAGGAGATCGCCGGGGCCCGCTCCGGCAAGGCGGTCGACCCCGGACACGGAGTGACCAACGAACTCCTCAAGCTCATCCCCGTCTTCCGGGAGCACGACGCCCGGCTGCTGGCCTGCGCCACCAACTCGGTCCGCTCCCTCGACGCGGCGTTCCTGCGGCCCGGCCGCTTCGACTACGTCATCCCCATCGGCCCGCCCGACGCGTCCGCCCGCGCAGCGATCTGGACCCGCTACCTCCGGACGTCCGCCGCTTCGGTGGACACCGCACGGCTGGTGCGGGCGAGTGAGCTGTTCACGCCGGCCGACATCGAGTTCGCCGCCCGCAAGGGCGCCCAGGCCGCCTTCGAGCGGGAGGTCACCCGGCGCGAGGGCCGGCCGGCGACGACCGAGGACTATCTCGCCGCCATCGCCGACACCCGCCCCACCCTCACGGCCCAGGCGGTCGAGGAGTTCGCGGAGGACATCGACACCTACAGCCGGCTCTGAGCGCGCCCAGGAGGCGGACCGGCCCGAGGCCGCCCTCCGGCCGGGGCGGCGTGGCGGACCGCCCGTACCGGCAGGGCTCGACGTGATCGTTTCCGACGCCGGCCCTCGGAGGCGGGGAGAGCGTCGTCCCGGCCGCCGCGGCGCGGGCGGTGGCCGCGGCCGTCCCCGGGGCCGTGTCGAGGATCCTGGGGGAGCGTTCCCGCCACCTCGCGGCCGGGGAGAACCCCGGCGCGTTCACCCGGACGGTCCGGGACTTCCCCACGTCACCCGCCCCCGCCGGGCCGGCTTCCGCCGCCGGCTGACGCCGCGACCCGCGGCAGGCGCGCACGCGGTCAGGCGGTGCCCTCTTCGGCCTGGTCCCGGAGGAAGTCGCTGACCTGGTGGGCCACGCCGCAGTCGGTGCCGCAGGGCGCGGTGAGGAGGTTCTCGTCCAGGCCGAGGCCGCCGGTCCACAGGCGGCGGTCGGTCCAGTCGTCGTCGACGCGGAGCTGGATCTGGACGTCCACCCGGCCGAGGGCCGCCTCGTCGCCGGCGACGAACAGGACGGCGGTCGCCCGGCGCAGCGGATAGACCTCGTAGCCCTCGACGAACTGGGAGTTGCGCCAGTCGAGGAAGGCGCTCTCGCCGTCGGCGCCGATGCGGACGTCGATCTGACCGTCCTCCAGGTGCACGCAGAAGCGGCCGGTGCCGCGGTTCTCGACCGTCACGCGGACGCTGAAGTAGGTCAGCCCCTCCGCCGCGTCGTCACGGCCCCGCGGCGGCTCCGCCCGCTCCAGGCGGTGGACGGTGAGGCGCAGACCGGCATGCTCGTCGTACTCCTGCCAGTCCCCGACCACGTTCGGCTCGCACACAATGCACCCCTCGACTCCCGAAGATGCTTCCTATCCGTGCGCCGATCGCACTGTCAAATGAGCAGAATGCCCCGTGGCCAGGGACTTCCGCACTCTGACCGGCGATCAAGCGCTGCCCAGGAAGAACGCGCCGGCGCGGTCCGCGGCAGGCGGTGCGGGGTGCCGTACGTCACGTCGTCCGGCGGGGCCGGTCGGTCACCGGCCGGGGCCCGGCATGCGCGGACTCCGGGTGCCTCGGGGTGTCCCAGGGTGCCTCAGGGTGTCCCAGGGACGTGCCGGCACGTGCGCAGGAAGCCTCGGGGAATCACCAGGAAACGTTTCAGCCGGTCTGTGGCGGGAAAGCGACGGGTGTGCTTCGGACCGGAGGCACATCCGCGGGATGCCGGCGACGGCCCACGGGTGCCTCCGTCGGGGCCCGGTCCGCGCCTCCCGCGGTGGCTCCTTTTCGGCACCACCCGCCCGGGGAGGTGCGCATCGTGCGTATCACCGCCAAGACGAAGCAGCACTCGCATGACGACGCCCCCGACACCGCCGAGGCCTTCGACCGGCTGCGGCGGCTGCCCGAGAGCCCGGAGCGCGCGGCGCTCCGCGACGAACTGGTCAGGGCCTGGCTGCCCATGTCCGAGCGCATCGCCGTCCGCTTCCGCGGCCGCGGCGAGGCCCTGGAGGATCTCTACCAGGTGGCCGCCCTCGGACTGGTCAAGGCCGTCGACCACTACGACACCCGGCGCGGCCACGCCTTCGAGGCGTACGCCGTGCCGACCATCACCGGCGAGCTGAAGCGGCACTTCCGCGACCACATGTGGACGCTGCACGTGCCGCGCCGCGTGCAGGAGCTGCGCAACCGGGTCCGCCGGGCCGGCAAGGAGCTCTCCCAGACGCTCCCCGGCCGGGCCCCGACCGTGGCGGAGCTCGCCGAGCAGGCCGGTCTCACCGAGGACGAGGTCAGGACCGGGCTGGAGGCCCTGGAGTGCTTCTCCGCGCTGTCCCTGGACGCCGAGCTGCCCGGCACCGACGGCTACGCCCTCGGCGACGCGCTCGGCGGCCCGGACCCAGGCCTGGACAAGGTCGTGGACCGGGTGGCGGTCCGGCCCTGCCTGGAGGCCCTTCCCGAGCGTGAGCGGGTCATCCTCTACCTGCGGTTCTTCCGGGGCATGACCCAGAGCTCCATCGCCGACCAGCTCGGCATCTCGCAGATGCACGTCTCCCGGCTGCTCAGCGGCTGCTTCGCCCAGCTGCGCGAGGAACTCCTCGTGGAGGCCGGCTGAGCATCCGCCGCACACCGGCCGGGCACCCGCCGCGTCAACCCGGGCACCGGTCCCGTCACTCCGACGGGCTACCCGGGATCTGGGTCGGGCCGTGCCGGTCCAGAGCGGCCTCCAGCTCCGCCTGGATCTCCGACGGGATCCGCCCCGTGCGCCCCCACAGCAGGACCAGCTCGGCGACCTGGCGCAGCTTGATGTTCGTGTGCTGCGAGACCTCCCGGAGCACGGTCCAGCCCTGGTCAGGGGCGATCCGGCCGAGCGCGACCATCATCCCGATGGCCTGGTCCACGACGGCGTGCGAGGTCACCGCCTCCTTGAGCTGCCGGACCTCCTGCTGCAGCTCGCTGATGCGGTCCGTCTCGTCGGCCGGTCCACCCGATGCCTGCGTCACGCGTACATCGTGCGCCCGTCCGGCCCCCCGTGCCAGTGGATGCTCGGCAGGCGCCCGGGCCGGATCACGCCGGACACTGGGGAGGAGACCGCGGGCCGTCGGCCCACGACACCAGGACGAGTGCTCATGAACCACCAGCCGACTCCCTCCGCGCCGGAGGTCGTCACCACCGAGTCCGTGTTCGGCGCGCCCTGCTGGGTGAGCCTGACCAGCCGGGACCTGCCGGTCGCCGAGGCCTTCTACTCCGCCGTGCTGGGCTGGCGGTGGCGGTCGGCCCGGCTCGGCGACCGGTTCCGGATCGCGATCGTCGGCGGCACGCCCGTCGCGGGGATCGCGGGCGTCGCCACGATGTGGCAGATGGCCGTCGCGTGGACCCCGTACTTCGCGGTGACGAACGCCAACGAGGCCGCGGCCCGCGCGCAGGAGCGCGGCGGCACCGCGGCCGTCGGCCCGCTCTCCCTGCCGCCCGGCCGGGCGGCGCTGCTCGCCGACCGCGACGGGGCCACGTTCGGCATCTGGGAGGGCGAGCTCTTCACCGACTGGGAGACCTGGCGGCGTGCGGCGCCCGCGTTCATCCGGCTGCACACCCGGGACGCCTTCGACGCGGCGATCTTCTACGGGGAGGTCCTGGAGTGGGCGTCGGCCCGGCCCGGCTGCTGCGAGGTGCACTACGAGGGGGAGGAGGTGGTGCTGCGCAGCAAGGGGGACGTCGTGGCCCGGATCGAGTCGGGGGCGCTGGAGGCGGCTCCCGATCCCACCGTCCGGCCGCACTGGCAGGTCCACTTCGCCGTGGCCGACGTCGAGGCCTGCATCCGGGCCGCCGAGCTCAACGGCGGCAGCGTCCTGAGCAAGAACGACGGGAGCAACGGGGACGCCGTGCTGCGCGACCCCGACGGCGCCCAGTTCACGGTGACCTCGCACCGGGAGCACTGAGCCGCCCCCGCCCCCGGATGCCGCCCGCGCCGGCCCCGCCCCACGGGCCCGGGAGCCTCCGGTACCGGCTGCCCAAGGCCCCGGGCGCAGGACGCGGTCCGGGCTCAGCCGGCTCCGCGTGAGGGCCGGGACAGCACCACCAGGCTCCGGGCGCCGACCCGCACCACCGTGCCCGCCTTGTGCTCCCGCTCATCGGGGAGGCCCTCCGGGTCGGCGGTGTCGATCAGCGCCGACCAGCGTCCGCCGTGGGCGGCGTCGGGCAGCGTGAAGTCGACCGGCTCCCAGAAACTGTTGAGCAGCAGCAGGAACGAGTCGTCGACCACGGGCCCGCCCCGCGGGTCGGGCTCGGCGATCGCGTCGCCGTTGAGGAACACGGCGACGGAGTGGGCGTCGGAGCGCTGCCAGTCCCGCTCCGTCATCTCCCGGGCGTCCGGCGCCAGCCACACCAGGTCGGGCAGCGGCTGCCCGGCGTGCGTGACGGTCTCGCCGCGGAAGAACCGGCGGCGGCGCAGCACCGGGTGGTCGAGCCGCAGCCGGATCAGCCGCCGGGTGTAGTCGAGGAGTTCGCGCTGCTCGTCCGTCAGCCGCCAGTCCACCCAGGACAGTTCGTTGTCCTGGCAGTAGGCGTTGTTGTTGCCGCGCTGGGTGCGGCCGAGTTCGTCGCCGTGGCAGAGCATCGGGATGCCCTGCGACAGCAGCAGCGTGGCGAGCAGGTTGCGCTGCATCCGCCCGCGCAGCTCCAGCACCGACGGGTCGTCGGTGTCGCCCTCGGCGCCGCAGTTCCAGGAGCGGTTGGCGGACTCGCCGTCGTGGTTGCCCTCGCCGTTCGCCTCGTTGTGCTTGTCGTTGTACGACACGAGGTCGCGCAGGGTGAAGCCGTCGTGCGCGGTGACGAAGTTGACGCTGGCGCGCGGCCGGCGGCGGCTGTGCTGGTACAGGTCGGACGAGCCGGTCAGCCGGGAGGCGAACTCGCCGAGGGTGTTGCGGCCGGTGCGCCAGAAGTCGCGCACGGTGTCGCGGTAGCGGCCGTTCCACTCCGACCACAGCGGGGGGAAGTTCCCGACCTGGTAGCCGCCCTCGCCGACGTCCCACGGCTCGGCGATCAGCTTGACCCGGCTGATGACCGGATCCTGCTGGATCAGGTCGAAGAACGCCGACAGCCGGTCCACCTCGTGGAACTGGCGGGCCAGGGTCGCGGCGAGGTCGAAGCGGAAGCCGTCGACGTGCATCTCGGTGACCCAGTACCGCAGCGAGTCCATGATCAGCTGGAGGACGTGGGGGTGGCGCATCAGCAGGCTGTTGCCGGTGCCGGTGGTGTCGTAGTAGTGGCCCCAGTCGCCGTCCACCAGCCGGTAGTAGGAGGCGTTGTCGATGCCGCGGAAGGAGAGGGTGGGCCCCTTCTCGTTGCCCTCCGCGGTGTGGTTGTAGACGACGTCGAGGATCACTTCCAGGCCTGCCGCGTGCAGCGCCTTCACCATCGTCTTGAACTCGGCGACCTGCTCGCCGCGGGTGCCGCGGGCCGCGTAGGCGTTGTGCGGGGCGAAGTAGCCGATCGTGTTGTAGCCCCAGTAGTTGGCGAGCCCCCGGTCGCGCAGCACCCCGTCCTGCACGAACTGGTGGACGGGCATCAGCTCGACGGCCGTCACGCCGAGCGAGACGAGGTGCTCGACGACCGCGGGGTGGGCGAGGCCGGCGTAGGTGCCGCGCAGTCCGGGCGGCACCTCGGGATGGGTGCGGGTCAGGCCCTTGACGTGCGCCTCGTAGATCACCGTGTCGGCGTAGGGGCGCCCGGGCGGGCGGTCCTCGCCCCAGTGGAACCGGGGGTCGGTGACCACGCCGAGCATGGTGTGCCCGGCGCTGTCGGCCGGGTCGGGCCCCGACGCGGCCCGCTCGTACAGCGAGGGGTGGTTGTCGGTCTGCCCGTCGACGGCCCTGGCGTAGGGGTCGAGCAGCAGCTTGGCCGGGTTGCAGCGCTGGCCGGCGGCCGGGTGCCAGGGGCCGTGCACCCGGTATCCGTAGCGCCGGCCGGGGCCGACGCCGGGCAGGTAGCCGTGCCAGACGAACCCGTCGGTCTCGGTGAGGGGCACACTGCGGTGACGGCCGTCGTCGTCGACGAGGACCAGGTCCACGCGTTCGGCGACCTCGCTGAAGAGGGCGAAGTTGGTGCCGCCGCCGTCGTGGGAGGCACCCAACGGGTAGGGGTGCCCGCTCCACACGGGCACCCCTTCGGGCCGGTTCGGCCTGCGGGTCACCGAGCCCCCTCCAGCACGCCGGCGGCCTGCCGTTCGCGGTGGGCCGGCCCGGCGGCGAGCACGGCCCGGGGCACCTGGAGCACCTCGCGCAGGCTCGGCGCGGGCGCGGTCGGCACCAGCGGGACACCTTCGCCGGCCCGCGCCCGCTGCGAGAACCAGATCACCGTGCTGCCGGTGTCGGTGGCGCAGCAGCCCCAGCCGTCACTGGTCCGGGCCAGGTGCACCAGGCAGGCGCGCAGGTCCTGGTCCGGCCGCAGGTCGCAGTCGCGTTCCCCGATGGCGGTGATCAGATGCTGGCCGGTCCACCACATCTCCACGGAGATGCGCTTGTCGGTGGCGTGCTCGTCGATCGCCGCGAGCAGCAGTTCGGCACCGCCGCGGACGGGCTGTACGAGTGTCTGAAGGTCCCAGTGGCGCAGATGGGCCGCGAGGATGCGGCCGACCTGCGGGATCCGTTCCGGGCTGACGTCCACGTCGAGGTGGTAGTAGCAGGGCACTGCGGTCTTCATGGTGGTTTGCTCCTCACCGGCCAGGCTCTCGCCCTCGCCGGCCCGCACAGGCCGGCCCCGAGCACGAAGCGTGAGCACCGATCGCTTCTGAGTCACCACCACAGTGGGGGCGCTAGTCCATTCGTGCAACACGAGCACCTCCGAGGTCGTTGAAGATCCAACAAGACGCTGGGTCGTGCTCCATGCACCATGAGTGAAGGCCTCGATCGCCCCCGACGGTCGGGACGGCGTGGTTCGCGGCCCCGGAAGGTGAACCCCGCCATGCTGCTACCCGCCGAAGCCGAAGTCGCCCGGCAGCTGCGGCGGTACCGGGCCTGGGAGCGTCTGATGCTCGCCGCCCCGGCCGACCGCACGGTGCGCGCCACTTTCGAGGACTCGGGTTACACACTGTGCGTGCTGATGGGCAAGCGGTGCGCACGGGAGGCCGCGGACGCCGCCGAACGCTATCTGCGGCACGGTCCGCTCGCGTTCCAGGGCGAGCAGAGCGGGCGGCCCCGGCCGGCGCGGCGGCTGCGACGGGCCACGCCGGTGACGGCCGCGGGCCCGACCGCCGCGGGGCGCTAGCGCCGTGGCGGTGCCGGGTGCACCGGCGGGTGCACCCGGCACGGCGCCCGGCCGCGGTCGGCGTCGGCCCGGCGCCGGCTCAGGGGCTCCCCGGGACGTACCCCGCCCCGCGGCCGGCCCCGCCCGGCTCCGGCGGGCCCGGCCGCGCGGTTCCCCGCGCCCCGTTCCCGGCTCCGGCCGGCGGGGCCGGGGCACGGGACCGGCCCGGACCGGTCGGGCGCGGCGGGACGTCCGGGGCCGGCAGCCGACCCTCGCGGGGCGCCCGGGTTCCGGGCGTCCCGCCCGCGACACGACCGACACCCCACAGCGGGAAGGGCGTCCTTCCCGCGCAGCTCCGCCGCCGGCCGCGGCCGGCGGCGACCACCGCGGAGGAGACAGACCATGAACGCGCCCGAGACCGTCGGCCGCATCCCGGTACGCGACGTCCACCCGGCGGTGGCGGGCGGCCGGCGGCCGGCGAAGGCCGTGCCGGGCGAGACGTTCGAGGTCTCGGCCACGGTGTTCCGGGAGGGCCATGACGCCGTGGCGGCGAACGTGGTGCTGACCGACCCGAAGGGCCGGCCGGGCCCGTTCACCCGGATGCGTGAACTGGCGCCCGGCGCCGACCGCTTCGGCGCCACGGTCAGCGCGGACCGGCCCGGCCACTGGACCTACCACGTGGAGGCATGGGGCGACCCGGTCGCCACCTGGCGGCACCACGCGGGGATCAAGATCCCGGCGGGGATCGACACCGGACTGGTCCTGGAGGAGGGCGCCGACCTCCACGAGCGCGCCGCCGGGGGCGTGCCGCGCGGGCCCGGGCGTACGGCCCTTCTGCGCGCGGCGAGGACGCTGCGCGACGACCGGCTGCCGGTGGCGTCGCGGCTGGCGGCGGCGCTGACGCCGGAGGTGGACCGGGTGCTGGCGGCGCATCCGCTGCGGGACCTGGTCACCGCCTCACCGGCGATGCCGCTGCTGGTGGAACGCGAACGCGCCCTGTACGGCTCCTGGTACGAGTTCTTCCCCCGCTCCGAAGGCACCCCCGAACAGCCCCACGGCACCTTCCGCACCGCCGAACGCCGCCTGCCCGCCATCGCCGCCATGGGCTTCGACGTCGTCTACCTCCCCCCCGTCCACCCCATCGGCACCACCCACCGCAAGGGCCGCAACAACACCCTCACCCCCGCCCCCGACGACGTCGGCGTGCCCTGGGCGATCGGCTCCCCCGAAGGCGGCCACGACGCCGTCCACCCCGCACTGGGCACCGAGGACGACTTCGCCCGCTTCGTCGCCCGCGCCGCGGAACTCGGCCTGGAGACGGCCCTCGACCTCGCCCTGCAGTGCTCCCCCGACCACCCCTGGGTCGGCAAACACCCCGAGTGGTTCCACCACCGCCCCGACGGCTCCATCGCCCACGCCGAGAACCCCCCCAAGAAGTACCAGGACATCTACCCCCTGGCCTTCGACACCGACTTCGACGGACTGCTCGCCGAGACCCTGCGCGTCCTGCGCCACTGGATGCGCCTGGGCGTGCGGATCTTCCGCGTCGACAACCCCCACACCAAACCGCTCGTCTTCTGGGAACGGCTCCTCGCCGACATCGGCCGCACCGACCCCGACGTGATCTTCCTGGCCGAGGCCTTCACCCGCCCCGCCATGATGCACGCCCTCGCCCAGGCCGGCTTCCAGCAGTCCTACACCTACTTCACCTGGCGCAACACCAGACAGGAACTCACCGAGTACCTCACCGAGCTGACCGGCGAGGCCGCCTCCTACATGCGCCCGAACCTGTTCGTGAACACCCCCGACATCCTGCACGCCTACCTCCAGCACGGCGGCCGCCCCGCCTTCGAGGTCCGCGCCGTGCTCGCCGCGACCCTCTCCCCCGCCTGGGGCGTCTACTCCGGCTACGAACTGTGCGAGAACACCCCCCTGCGCGAGGGCAGCGAGGAGTACCTCGACTCCGAGAAGTACCAACTGCGCCCCCGCGACTGGGACACCGCCGAACGCGAGGGCCGCACCATCACCCCGCTGATCACCCGCCTCAACGCCCTGCGCCGCAAGCACCCCGCCCTGCGACGCCTGCGCAACCTGCACTTCCACCGCACGGACAACGACGCCGTCCTCGCGTACAGCAAGCGCCACGACTCCAATACGGTGATCGTGGTGGCGAACCTCGACCCGCACCACACCCAGGAGGCCACGGTCTCGTTGGACATGCCGCACCTTGGTCTGGACCGGGAAGCATCCATGTCCGTGCGCGACGAGCTGACCGGTGAGACCCACCACTGGGGCAGCTCGAACTACGTGCGCCTGGAGCCCGGCCGGTCCCCGGCCCATGTGCTCCACGTCCAGCCGTCGACACCTGGAGGGCCGAGCGCGTCATGACCGTGAACTCGCCTGTCCCCGACACCTTCGAGGACACCCCCGCCAAGGACCGGGACCCGCAGTGGTTCAAGCGGGCGGTCTTCTACGAAGTCCTGGTGCGCTCCTTCCAGGACAGCAACGGCGACGGTGTCGGCGACCTGAAGGGCCTGACCGCCAGACTCGACTACCTGCAGTGGCTGGGCGTCGACTGCCTCTGGCTGCCGCCGTTCTTCCGGTCCCCGCTCCGCGACGGCGGCTACGACGTCTCCGACTACACCGCCGTACTGCCCGAGTTCGGCGACCTCGCCGACTTCGTCGAGTTCGTCGACGCCGCCCACCAGCGCGGCATGCGCGTCATCATCGACTTCGTCATGAACCACACCAGCGACCAGCACCCGTGGTTCCAGGAGTCCCGCAAGGACCCCGACGGCCCCTACGGCGACTACTACATGTGGGCCGACGACGACAAGCAGTACGACGACGCCCGGATCATCTTCGTCGACACCGAGGCCTCCAACTGGACCTTCGACCCGGTACGCAAGCAGTACTTCTTCCACCGGTTCTTCTCCCACCAGCCCGACCTCAACTACGAGAACCCGGTGGTGCAGGAGGAGGTCCTCGCCGCCCTTCGGTTCTGGCTGGACCTCGGCATCGACGGCTTCCGCCTGGACGCGGTGCCCTACCTCTACGCCGAGGAGGACACCAACTGCGAGAACCTGCCCGCCACGCACGCCTTCCTCAAACGGGTCCGCCGCGAGATCGACGCGATGTACCCGGACACGGTGCTGCTGGCGGAGGCCAACCAGTGGCCGGAGGACGTCGTCGACTACTTCGGCGAGTTCCGCGGCGGCGGCGACGAGTGCCACATGGCCTTCCACTTCCCGGTCATGCCGCGCATCTTCATGGCGGTGCGCCGCGAGTCCCGCCACCCGGTCTCCGAGATCCTCGCCAAGACGCCCGCCATCCCCTCGGGCTGCCAGTGGGGCATCTTCCTGCGCAACCACGACGAGCTGACCCTGGAGATGGTCACCGACGAGGAGCGCGACTACATGTACGCCGAGTACGCCAAGGACCCGCGCATGCGGGCCAACATCGGCATCCGCCGCCGCCTCGCACCCCTGCTGGACAACGACCGCAACCAGATCGAGCTGTTCACCGCCCTGCTGCTGTCCCTGCCCGGCTCACCGATCCTCTACTACGGCGACGAGATCGGCATGGGCGACAACATCTGGCTCGGCGACCGCGACGCCGTACGCACCCCCATGCAGTGGACACCCGACCGCAACGCCGGCTTCTCCACCGCCGACCCCGGCCGCCTCTGCCTTCCGGCCATCATGGACCCGGTCTACGGCTACCAGGTCACCAACGTCGAGGCGTCCATGTCGTCGCCCTCCTCGCTGCTGCACTGGACCCGCCGCATGATCGAGATCCGCAAGCAGAACCCCGCCTTCGGCCTCGGCAGCTACACCGAACTGCAGTCCTCGAACCCGGCCGTACTGGCCTTCCTGCGCGAGTACGAGGACGACCTGGTGCTGTGTGTGGGCAACTTCTCCCGCTTCGCCCAGCCGACCGAGCTGGACCTGCGCAGGTTCGCCGGGCGACACCCGGTGGAGCTGTTCGGCGGGGTGCGCTTCCCCGCCATCGGCGAACTGCCGTACCTGCTCACCCTGGCGGGCCACGGCTTCTACTGGTTCCGGCTCACCCGGGTGGCTTCCCGCATCGGCCGACGACTGTGAGCGTGCTGCGAGAAAGGACGCGACGTCATGCCGAAGACCGCATCCCTGCACCGGGACAGCACCGGACCGGTCCGGCCCATGGCCTCGCTGGACGGCCTGCTGCGCGAGTGGCTCCCGCGGCAGCGCTGGTTCGCGGGCAAGGACCGGCCGGTCACCGAACTGCGCCTGCTGTCACTGACCGAGCTGTTCCCGGGCTGCCTCCATCTGCTGGTGCACGCGGACCACGCCTCCGGCCCGTCCGGCCACGGCGGGGTACCCGCCCCGGGTGCCGCCACCCCTCCGGGTGACTGCTACCAGCTCGTCCTCGGTGTCCAGGAGCACCTCTCCCCCCGGCTCGGCCGGGCCCTGATCGGCAGGGCGCAGGAGGGCCCGCTGGCGGGGATGGCGGTGTACGACGCGCTGCGCGACCCGCGCTCGGCCCAGCTGCTGCTGGAGCGGCTGCGCCGCCCCGGCGGGCTGGGGCCGCTGCGCTTCGAGGGGGCGCCGGACGCGGCCGTGCCGTCGGGGCTGCCGCCTCGGCTGATGGACGCCGAGCAGTCCAACACCTCACTGGTGTACGGGGACGCGTACATCCTCAAGGTGTTCCGGCGGATCCAGCCGGGCGTCAACCCCGACCTGGAGGTGACGGGCGCGCTCGCGGCGCAGGGCTGCGCGCGGGTGCCCGCGCCGATGGCGTGGTTCCGCACCACACAGCCGTACGAGGCGACCCTGGGGGTGCTCCAGCCGTTTCTGCCCGGCGCGTCCGACGGCTGGACCCTCGCCCTGCACGCCCTGTCCACCGGCGACGACTTCACCGCCGAGGCGCACGCCCTGGGCCGGGCCACCGCCGAGGTGCATCTGGCGCTGGCGGCGGCCTTCCCCGGCGGCCCGCCCGCCGAGAACGGGCGGACGGCGGCGGCGATGGCCGAGCGGCTGGACGCGGCCGCGCACGGCGTGCCCGCACTGCGGCCGTACGTGCCGGGGCTGCGCGGGGCGTTCGGCACGCTCGTCACCTGCGACCCGGGGCCCGCCGCCCAGCGCATCCACGGCGACCTGCACCTCGGGCAGGTGCTGTGGGCGGGGCGGGAGTGGTTCGTGATCGACTTCGAGGGCGAGCCGAACCGGCCGCTCGCCGAGCGGTGCACCCCGCAGTCCCCTGTGCGGGACATCGCCGGGATGCTGCGCTCGTTCGACTACGCCGCCCGCCAGCGCCGCCCGTGGCGGCCGCAGTGGGCGCGCCGCTGCCGGGAGGCGTACTGCGCCGGGTACGCGGAGCGGGCGGGCTGGGACCCGCGCAAGAAGCACGCGCTGCTGCGTGCCTACGAGACCGACCGTGCCGTGTACGAAGTCGTGTACGAGGCCCGGCATCGTCCGGACTGGCTCGCCGTCCCGATGGCGGCGATCGAGCGTCTGGCCGTGAGAGGAGACTGAGAGCCGTGGCCCTGCGTGACACCTCCCTTCCCGAACCGTCCGGTCCACCGGCCGTGGACCGGGCCGCGCCGCCGCTCGACGGCGCGGAGCGGGCCCGCCTGCTCGCGGGCGCCCACCACGATCCGCACGCCCTCCTCGGCGCGCACCCGGTGCCCGGCGGTGTCGCGGTGCGGGTGCTGCGTCCGTTCGCCCGCGCGGTGCACGTGCTGGCGGACGGCGGGCGGTATCCGCTGCGCTCCGAGGGAGACGGCCTGTTCACGGGTGTGCTGCCGCAGACGGAGGTCTGCTCCTACACCCTGTCGGTGGCGTACGACGACGGTCCCGGACAGGAGGTGGAGGACCCCTACCGGTTCCTGCCCGCGCTCGGCGACCTGGATCTGCACCTCATCCGGGAGGGCCGCCACGAGCAGCTGTGGAAGGCGCTCGGCGCGGAGCCGATGACCCATCAGGGCGTGGCCGGGACGCGGTTCTCGGTGTGGGCGCCCAACGCCCGGGGTGTCCGGGTGACCGGGGACTTCAGCTGCTGGGACGGCACGGCCTTCCCGATGCGTTCGCTGGGCTCGTCCGGTGTGTGGGAGCTGTTCCTGCCGGGCATCGGCGAGGGTGCCCGCTACAAGTTCGAGATCACCTCCCGGCACGGTGAGCGCTTCCTGAAGGCCGATCCGATGGCACGCCGCGCGGAGGCCGCGCCCGACACGGCGTCGGTCGTGCACGTCTCGCGCCACGAGTGGGGCGACGCCGAGTGGCTGGCCCGCCGGGGCGCGGTGCCGGTGCACGAGGCGCCGTTCTCGGTGTACGAGGTGCATCTGCCGTCCTGGCGCCCGGGGCTGACCTATCGTCAGCTGGCGGAGGAGCTGCCCGGCTATGTGAAGGACCTCGGGTTCACGCATGTGGAGTTCATGCCGGTCGCGCACCACCCGTTCGCCGGCTCCTGGGGCTACCAGATCACCGGCTTCTACGCCCCCACGGCCAGGCTGGGTTCGCCCGACGACCTCAAGTTCCTGATCGACGCGCTGCACCGGGCGGGTGTCGGCGTGATCCTGGACTGGGTGCCGGCGCACTTCCCGAAGGACGACTGGGCGCTGGCCCGGTTCGACGGGGAGCCGCTGTACGAGCCGGGCGACACGCGGCGGGCCGAGCACCCGGACTGGGGCACGCTGGAGTTCGACTACGGCCGCACCGAGGTGCGCAACTTCCTGGTGGCGAACGCCGTCTACTGGTGCGAGGAGTTCCACGTCGACGGCCTGCGGGTGGACGCGGTCGCCTCGATGCTCTACCTGGACTACTCGCGGGACTCCGGGCAGTGGGCGCCCAACGTGTTCGGCGGCAACGAGGACCTGGACGCCAAGGCGTTCCTGCAGGAGATGAACGCGACCGTGTACCGGCGGGTGCCGGGGGTCGTGACGATCGCCGAGGAGTCCACCGCGTGGGGCGGGGTGACCCGGCCGACCGACGGCGGCGGTCTGGGGTTCGGGCTGAAGTGGAACATGGGCTGGATGCACGACTCGCTGCAGTACATGCAGCACGAGCCGGTGCACCGCAAGTACCACCACCACGAGATGACCTTCTCGATGATCTACGCCTACAGCGAGAACTACGTGCTGCCGGTCTCCCACGACGAGGTCGTGCACGGCAAACGGGCGCTGGTCTCCAAGATGCCCGGCGACTGGTGGCAGCAGCGCGCCGACCACCGCGCCTACCTCGCCTTCATGTGGGCCCACCCCGGCAAACAACTCCTCTTCATGGGACAGGAGTTCGCCCAGGGCGCGGAGTGGTCGGAGCCGGACGGCCCGGACTGGTGGCTGCTCGACCCCGCCTACGGCGCCGAACCCGACCACCGCGGCGTGCGCGACCTCGTCCGCGACCTCAACACCGTCTACCGCTCGGTGCCCGCGCTGTGGCAGCGCGACACCGACCCGGCCGGCTTCCAGTGGATCACCGCCGACGCCGCCGACGACAACGTCTTCGCGTTCCTGCGGCTGGACGCCGCCGGCACCCCGCTGCTGTCGGTCAGCAACTTCTCCCCCGTCGTCCGCCACGACTACCCCCTCGGCGTCCCCGCCGGCGTCCCCGCCTGGCAGGAGGTCCTCAACACCGACGCCGCCCGCTACGGCGGCTCCGGCGTCACCACGGCACCCGGCCCCGTCACACCCGGGCCCCGCCCCGCACACGGCCGCCCGGCCGGCATCCGGCTGACCCTCCCCCCGCTGGCCACCGTCTGGCTCCGCCCGCACCACAAGTGACGAACCGTCAGGTGCCTGGGGCGGTCGCGGGCCGCACCAGGCACCGGCAGCGGGCGGGAGGGCGGGGCGACGGGACGGGGACGGGTCATCGGAGCCGAAAAGTTACCCGGTTCCCGGCACGGTGTTCCCACTCCTGGGCTACATTCGACCACCGTCGATAACAGTGCTCGTCGGCGACGTCACATTCCGTTTCGACCAGGAGCAGCGCATGCGCGACCTCGCTCTCGCTCCGCCCGTCGTCCCGCCGCCGACCGGCGGGCTCGCCGACAGCGTCTTCGAGACGGCTGCCCGCAGTCCGGGCCTGCCGCTGCTGGCCCGCCGCACGCCGTCCGGCGGCTGGCGGCAGGTGACCGCGGCCGAGGTCCGGGACCAGGTCGTCGACCTGGCCAAGGGGCTGGTGGCGTGCGGCATCCCGCCCGGGAGCCGGGTGGCCGTGATGGCCCGCACCCGCTACGAGTGGACGGTGTTCGCACACGCGCTGTGGGCCGTGGGTGCCGAGGTCGTGCCGGTCCATCCGTCGTCGTCGCGGGAGCAGGTGGAGTGGATCCTGCGGGACGCGGGCTGCGTCGCGGTGGTGGTCGAGGACGAGCACGCGGTGATGACGGTCGGCTCGGTGTGCGCGACTCTGCCGGGTCTGCGGCACGTCTGGCAGCTGGACGCCGGAGGCATCGACCAGTTGGTGCAGCGGGGGGTGTACATCCCCGCCGCGACGGTCGACTCGCTGCGCCGCATCGTGCTGCCGGACGCCACCGCCGTGGTCGCCTACACCTCGGGCACCAGCGGCCGGCCCACGGGGTGCGCGCTGAGCCACCGGGGGCTGGCGAACCCGTGCGACACCATCCTGGCGGGCTGGGGCCACACCGCGGCGCCCCCGGGGGAGCAGGCCAGGGTGCTGGCGTTCCTGCCGCTGTCGCACGCGTACGGGCTGATGATCCAGGAGACGTGCCTGCGCGGCGGTGTGCTGATGGGGCACGAGCCGGACCTGAGCGAGGCATCGTTGTCGGCGGCGCTGCGCTCCTTCCGGCCCACCTACTTCTACGGGGTGCCGTCCCTGTTCGAGAAGCTGTACAAGACGTTCCTCCGGACCGCCCAGCAGGCGGGCCACGGCGCGCTGTTCGAGCGCGCGGCGCGGACGGCGCGGGCCTTCGCCGCGGCGACCGAACGGCACCGGCTGGGCCGCGGCGCGGGGCCGGGGCCCAACCTGCGGTTCCAGCACGCCGTGTACGAGCGGACGGTGTACCGGAGGCTGCGTGAGGCGCTGGGCGGACAGGTGCGCCGGGCCACCTCGGGCGGCTGCCCGCTCAGCCGCGAACTCTCCCTGTTCTACGAGGGGATCGGCATCTACGTCCATGACGGCTACGGCCTCACCGAGACCAGCGGCGGCATCACCAACCAGCCGCTGGGCCGGGAGAAGTCGGGCACGGTCGGCAAGCCGCTGCCGGGCACGGAGATCAGGGTCGCGCCGGACGGGGAGATCCTGGTGCGGGGCCCGTCCGTGTTCCAGGGCTACGTCAACGACGAGGCCGCCACCCGGGCCGTGCTGCACGGCGGCTGGCTGGCGACCGGCGACCTGGGACGGCTGGACGCCGACGGCTATCTGACGATCACCGGCCGCAAGAAGGACGTCATCATCACCAGCGGCGGAAGCAGTGTGGCTCCGGCGCCGCTGGAGCAGCGGCTGCGGCTGCACCCGCTGGTGCACCAGGCCGTCGTGGTCGGCGACAACCGCCCGTGTGTGGGCGCGCTGATCACTCTGGACCCTGACTTCCTGGCCCACTGGCGCTCCGTGCAGCGCTGGCAGAGCGGGCTGCTGAGCCGGGAGGCCCGGGAGGAGAACGCGCTGCGGGAGGAGGTCGCGCGGGCGGTGGCCGCGGCCAACAGCGTGGTGTCGCGGGCGGAGTCCATCCGGGTGTTCCGGGTGCTGCCGGAGGCGTTCGACGTGGCGGGCGGGCTGCTGACCCCGTCGATGAAGCCCCGCCGGGACGCGATCGTGCAGCGCTACGCGCTGGAGATCGACGCCATGTACCAGGACGGCTCCCGCCCGGTGCGGCCGCCCGCCGCGGAGGACCCGCTCGGCTGGGACGACGCGGACGACGTGTTCCGCTGACGGGTCCGCGCGCATGACCGGTCCGTTCGGGGAAAGTCGTACGGCACCGGTCCGGTGGGGCCGGGGTGCCGCGGGGCGGCACCCCGCGGGCCGCGCGGGCCGCGCGGTTCGTCAGCCTGCCGCACTCGGCTGGCGGGACCGCCCGGGACACGGTGGGATCGGTGAGGTGCGACGCAGCGGCCCAGGCGGTCGGTCCGGCGCCCGCGCGCAGACCGCCCGGCACCGCGGAAAGGGATGGACACCGTGACACGACCCAGGATTCTGGTGGTGGGCGCAGGCTTCGCCGGCGTGGGGTGCGTACGCCGGCTGGAGCGCCGGCTCGCCCCCGGCGAAGCCGAGATCACCCTGGTGACGCCGTTCGCCTACCAGCTCTACCTCCCGCTGCTCCCCCAGGTCGCCTCCGGTGTGCTGACGCCGCAGTCGATCGCGCTGTCGCTGCGGCGCAGCCGCAGGTACCGCACGCGGATCATCCCGGGCGGGGCGATCGGCGTGGACCTGAAGGCCAAGGTGTGCGTGATCCGCACGATCACCGGCGAGGTTCTCGACGAGCGGTACGACTACATCGTGCTGGCGCCCGGCAGCGTCACCCGCACCTTCGACATCCCCGGCCTGACCGAGCACGCGTTCGGCATGAAGACGCTCGCCGAGGCCGCGTACATCCGCGACCACGTGATCTCGCAGCTGGACCTGGCCGACGCCAGCCAGGATCCGGCCGAGCGGGCCTCCCGGCTGCAGTTCGTGGTGGTCGGCGGCGGCTACGCGGGCACCGAGACGGCGGCGTGCCTGCAGCGGCTGACGCACAGCGCGATCAAGCGCTACCCGCGCCTCGACCCGGCCCTGATCAGGTGGCATCTGATCGACATCGCGCCGAAGCTGATGCCGGAGCTGGGCGAGAAGCTCGGCCGCAGCGCGATGGAGATCCTGCAGCGGCGCGGCATCGAGGTGTCGCTGGGGGTGTCCATCGGCAAGGCGGGCGCTCAGGAGGTCACCTTCACCGACGGCCGCGTCGTGCCGACCCGCACGCTGATCTGGACGGCGGGGGTGGTGGCGAGCCCGCTGATCGCGACCCTGGGCGCGGAGACGGTGCGCGGCAGGCTCGCGGTGAACGCCGAGATGACCCTGCCGGGACAGGACGGGGTGTTCGCGCTCGGGGACGCGGCCGCGGTGCCGGACCTGGCCGAGGGAGAGGAGGGCGCGGTCTGCCCGCCGACCGCGCAGCACGCCATGCGGCAGGGCCGGCAGGTGGCGGAGAACCTCATCGCGACGCTGCGCGGAGAGCAGCTGCAGCCGTACGTCCACAAGGACCTGGGGCTGGTGGTGGACCTCGGCGGCCGGGACGCGGTGTCCAAGCCGCTCGGGATCGAGCTGCGCGGGCTGCCGGCCCAGGCGGTGGCCCGCGGCTACCACTGGAGTGCGCTGCGCACGAACGTCGCCAAGACCCGGGTGCTGACGAACTGGCTGCTCAACGCGGTCGCGGGGGACGATTTCGTGCGCACCGGCTTCCAGGCCCGCAAACCGGCCACGCTGAAGGACTTCGAGTACACGGACTCCTACCTCTCGCCGGAGGAGGTGCGCGCGCGGGCCGAAGGGCCTGGTGGACCGGGGGGACCGGGCTGACCCGGCGGACCCGGTCGACGGCCGGCGGGCGGCGGGCGGCCGGCGGCGGGCGGCAGGCCCGGCGGAGGCGGAGGAGCCGTGGAAGGAAGCCCCGCGCGTAGGAGGTGTGAAACACGGGACCGGGTGAAACCCGTCACGGGAGCCTGTTTCGGTTGCGCGAAGCGATGGCCAATGGTTTATCGTTCATGCATATGGCGTGATCGAGTGCCACTGTCATGACGGTGTGACGGTCCACTGCGACCCCCGCGAGCTGCCCTGGCTGGTTTCCCCCGTCCAGCCAGGGCTCTTCCTTCTCCGGGTGGCGGCCCGCCGGTCCGCCGAGGTGCTCTCGCGGCCGTCGGCGGCTGAAATGGGCGTAGGGAAAACACCGGAACCTCACCCGGCAGGAGCCCCGCGCCATGACCAAAGCGACGAAACTGCTGACCGCTCTCCCTCCGGCGCAGCGCGAGCGTCTGATGGCCCTCGCCCGGGAGGTCTCCTTCCCCGAGGACGCCCGCATCTTCGAGGCCGGCGGCACCGCCGACCGGTTCTGGATCGTGCGTTCCGGCGCGGTCTCCCTCGACCAGCAGGTGACCTCGGTGCAGCGGGTGACCGTGGCCAGCCTCGGCTCCGGGGACCTGCTCGGCTGGTCCTGGCTGTTCCCGCCCTACCAGTGGGACTTCGGCGCGGAGGCGTTCAGCCCCGTACGCGCCTACGAGTTCGAGGCCGAGCCCGTGCTGGCGCTGTGCGAGGAGGACCCCCAGCTGGGGCTGGCCCTGATGCGCATCGTCTCCGAGATCCTCGCCCACCGGCTGGAGTCGACCCGCAACAAGCTGATGGACCAGTACGCGCTGCACCGGCGCGGCGTGCTCTGAGCCCGCCGGGTCCGCCGCGCCCGGGCGGAGAGGGAGACCGCCCGGGGCGGTCCGCCGGCACGGGCCGCCGCGGGGGCCCGCCCGGCCGGACGGACGCCGGCGCGTACGGCGACCCCGCGGTCCGCGATCTCAGCGGTCCGCGATCAGCAGCGCACCCAGCGTGATCATGGTGGCGGCGACCAGCCCGTCCAGCACCCGCCACGCGCCCGGCCGGGCCAGATGCCGGCCGAGCAGTCGCGCCCCGAAGCCGAGCGCGGTGAACCAGGACAGGCTCGCCAGCGTTGCTCCGAGGCCGAACGTCCAGCGCAGCGGGCCGCGGTCGGCGGCGACGGAGCCGAGCAGGAACACCGTGTCGAGGTACACGTGCGGGTTGAGCCAGGTGATGGCCAGGCAGGTGAGCACCGCCCGGCGCAGCGACCCGGCGGCCTCGCCCTGCGCGCTGAGCGCACCCTGCGGGCGCAGCACCCGGCGCGCGGCCAGGACGCCGTAGCCGATCAGGAACGTCCCGCCGGTCCAGGCGACCGCGGTCAGCGCGCCCGGCCAGGCCACCACGACCGCGCCCACCCCGGCCACCCCCAGCGCGATGAGCAGCGCGTCCGACACGGCGCAGATGCCGACGACGGCGAGGACGGCGTGCCGGCGCACGCCCTGGCGCAGCACGAAGGCGTTCTGGGCGCCGATGGCCACGATCAGGGACAGGCCGGTGCCGAACCCCGCGGCGGCGGCGGAGAGTGTGTTGCTCATGGCGTCGACGCTAGGGAAAGGATCACTGGCGGTACAGCTAAAGATTCTTACGTATCCTTAGCCGTTATGATGTCAGATGCGGTGGGCGGCCTGCCCGAGCTGCCCCTGGACCAGGTGCGCACGCTGCTCGCGGTGGTCGACGAGGGAACCTTCGACGCGGCCGCGGCGGTCCTGCACGTGACGCCGTCGGCGGTCAGCCAGCGGGTCAAGGCTCTGGAGCAGCGCACCGGGCGGGTGCTGCTGCTGCGCACCAAGCCGGTCCGGGCCACCGAGTCGGGCGAGGTGGTGGTGCGGTTCGCCCGCCAGCTGGCCCGTCTGGAACGCGACGCGCGGGCCGAACTGGGCATGCGGGGCGCGGGCGAGGCGACCCGGGTGTCGGTGGCGGTCAACGCGGACTCGCTGGCGACCTGGTTCCTTCCCGCGCTGTCCCTGGTGCCGCCGGAGGCGGCGCTCTGCTTCGAGCTGCGCTGCGAGGACGAGGACCACACCGCCGCGCTGCTGCGCGCGGGCGTGGTGATGGCCGCGGTGACCTCCTCGGCCGCCCCGGTGCCCGGCTGCACGGTGCGCGGGCTGGGCGTCATGCGGTATCTGGCCGCCGCGCACCCGGACTTCGCCGCCCGGCGGCTGACCGGCCCGCTCGCCGAGGCGCTGGCCGGGGCGCCGGTCGTGGTCTTCGACCGGCGCGACGACTTCCAGGACGGATTCGTGCGGAGCCTGGGGCGTCCCGCGGCGAGCGCGGCCAGGCACCATGTGCCGACCTCCGAGGGCTTCTGCGAGGCCGTCGCCGCGGGGCTCGGCTGGGGGATGCTCCCGGAGGCGCAGGCCCGCCCCCTGCTCGCCGCCGGCCGGCTCGTCGAACTCGCCCCCGGGCGGCCGGTCGACGTGCCCCTGCACTGGCAGCAGTGGAAGCTCGACTCCCCGGCCCTGGCATCGGTCGCGGAGGCGGTCGCCACCGCCGCGGCCGGGGCGCTGCGGCCCGCGCCCGGCACCCCCCGCTGACGCCCGGCCACCCCGGACGGTGCGCGGGCCGGCCGGCCGGGACCCGGGCGGGGACGTCCCGGTCCGCCCCGCCCGCGGTGTCCCCGGGTCCGCCGCCGCGGTCAGCCCGTCCGGGCCGCGGCGGCCCGGCCGGCCGCCCGGCCGGAGAACAGGCATCCGCCGAGGAAGGTGCCCTCCAGGGCGTTGTAGCCGTGGACGCCACCGCCGCCGAAGCCGGCCACCTCTCCGGCCGCGTAGAGACCCTCCACGGGCCGTCCGTCGGCGCCGAGGGCGCGGGAGTCGAGGTCGGTCTGGATGCCGCCGAGCGTCTTGCGGGTGAGCACGTGCAGCCTGACGCCGACGAGGGGGCCGGACCCGGGGTCCAGGATGCGGTGCGGGGCGGCGACGCGGCCGAGACGGTCGCCGATGTAGCGGCGGGCGGTGTGGATGCCCTGGATCTGGGAGTCCTTGGCGTAGGGGTTGGCGAGTTGCAGGTCGCGCGCCTCGATCTGGCGGCGCAGGGCGCCCGCGTCGAGGAGGTCCTCGCCGGTGAGGGCGTTCATCTTCGCCACGAGCCGTTCCAGGGTGTCGGCGACGACGAAGTCGGCGCCGTGCCGCAGGAAGGCCTGCACGGGGGCGGGGGCGCCCCTGCCGAGCAGCCGGTCGCGCAGCACGGCCTTGCGGTCCTTGGCGGTGATGTCCGGGTTCTGCTCGGAGCCGGACAGCGCGAACTCCTTCTCGATGATCTTCCGGGTGAGGATGAACCAGGAGTGGTCGTGGCCGGCGATGTCCTCGGTGGTGCGCAGGTGCCGGAGCGTGCCCAGGGTGTCGTAGCCGGGCAGGCAGGGGTCGGGCAGCCGGCGGCCGAGGGCGTCGAACCACAGGGAGGACGGGCCGGGCAGGATGCGGATGCCGTGGCCGGGCCAGACGGGGTCCCAGTTGTGCAGGCCCTCGGTGTAGTGCCACATGCGGTCGCGGTTGACCAGGCGGGCACCGGCCCGCTCGCTGATGCCGAGCATCCGCCCGTCGACGTAGGCGGGGACGCCGGTGACCATCCGGGCGGGGGGCGTGCCGAGCCGGTCGGGCCAGTGGCGGCGGACGAGGTCGTGGTTGGCGCCGATACCGCCGGAGGTGACGATCACGGCCTGGGCGGTGAGTTCGAACTCGCCCGCGGCGTCGCGGTGGGAGGCGACGCCGCGGGGCGCGTCGTCGGGGGCGAGGAGCGTGCCCCGCACCCCGCGCGCGCCGCCGCCCTCGATCAGCAGCTCGTCCACCCGGTGGCGGTGGTGGAAGGTGAGCAGCCCGTCCCGGGCGGCCTGCTGCGCGGACGCGACGAACGGCTCGACGACACCCGTGCCGGTGCCCCAGGCGATGTGGAAGCGGGGCACGGAGTTGCCGTGGCCGTCGGCGCGCAGGTCGCCGCGCTCGGCCCAGCCCACGGTCGGCAGCAGCCGGATGCCGTGCGCGTCGAGCCAGGAGCGCTTCTCCCCCGCCGCCCACTCGACGTAGGCGCGCGCCCAGCGCACCGCCCAGGAGTCCTCGTCGTCGGTGCGGTCGAAGCGGGCGCTGCCCTGCCAGTCGCTCCAGGCGAGGTCGAAGGAGTCCCTGATCCTCAGGCGCCGCTGCTCGGGCGAGTCGACGAGGAACAGCCCGCCGAACGACCAGTGGGCCTGGCCGCCCAGGTTGGCGGCGTTCTCCTGTTCGACCAGGGCGACCCTCCTGCCCCGGCTGGTGAGTTCGTGTGCCGCGACGAGGCCGGCCAGTCCGGCTCCGACGACGATGACGTCCGCGTTCATGGGTGAGCTGTTCCCCTCTCAGTCGGCGGTGCCGCTGCCGTCCGTCAGCAGCGCGGTGAGCAGGTCCCCCAGCCAGGTGCGGGCGCCGTCGACGTCCCGGTCCAGCAACAGCTGGACGGTGACGCCGTCGTAGGCGGCGACCACGGCACGGGCCGCGGCGTCGGGGGCGCCGAGCACGGCGGGCAGCGCGGTGCGGGCCCGGGCCAGGCGCCCGGCGATGGAGCGGCGCAGGGTGGCCCGGTGCTCCAGCAGGGTCCGGGCGACGGCCGGGTCACGGGCCGCGTGCACCAGGAAGTCGGTCTTCACCAGCAGCCAGTCCACGTCGAGCAGCAGCACCTCGGTGACCCGGCCCACGGAGGCGGTGACGTCCAGGTCCTGCTCCGGTCCGTCGGGCGCGAGGGCCGCGGCGACCTGTTCGGCGATGAGGTCGGCCCGCTGCCGGTAGAGGGCGAAGAACAGCTCGTCGAGGCTGGAGAAGTTGGAGTAGAAGGCGCCCCGGCTGTAGCCGGCGGCCTCGCACACCTCCTCGATGGAGACCCGCCCGAAGCCCTTCGCGGCGAAGACGGCGAACGCGGCGTCGAGAAGGTTGGCGCGGGTGCGCTCGCGCCGCCGCGTCACCCGCCCGGCCGTGTTCCCTCGCGTCGTCATGGTCAGCTCCCGGTCGATCGGATACGTCAATGTATTCGATACATCGACGTATCGAAAGGTCCCGGAGGCCGGGAACGCCGGTGGAGCCGGGGGCGGCCGCGAACACCGGTGGAGCCGGAGCACCGGGGAACGCCGGTGGGGCCGGGGGCGGCCGAATGCCGGGGAGAGCCGGGTCGGTCCGGACCCCCGCCGGACCCCCGCCGGGCCGCGCCGGGCCGTACGATCCGCAGCCGGATCATTCGATCCGAACACATTTTCGAACCTGGAGTACGCTGGACGCATGACCACGCACCTGCAGGGCTCCCTCTTCGACCAGGCCGACCGGCTGGGCCTGGCCCCGCTGGCCGGGCTGCGCCGCACGGTGCTCTCCGCGGGTGCCTGGATCGACGTGCTGCCGGGCTGGCTCAGCGGCTCCGACGCGCTCTTCGGGCGGCTGGCGCAGGAGGTGCCCTGGCGGGCCGAGCGCCGCACCATGTACGACCATGTCGTGGACGTGCCCCGGCTGCTGGCGCACTTCGGCGAGGGCGACCCGCTGCCGCACCCGGTGCTCGCCGAGGCACGCGCGGCGCTGTCCGCGCACTACGCCGCGGAGCTGGGCGAACCGTTCGCGACGGCCGGCCTGTGCTACTACCGCGACGGCCGGGACAGCGTCGCCTGGCACGGGGACCGCATCGGCCGGGGCGCCCGCGAGGACACCATGGTCGCCATCCTGTCCGTGGGCGCACCCCGCGACCTGCTGCTGCGCCCCGCGGGCGGCGGGCCCGCGGTGCGCCGCCCGCTGGGACACGGCGACCTGATCGTGATGGGCGGCTCGTGCCAGCGGACCTGGGAGCACTGCGTCCCGAAGAGCGCGCGCGCCGCCGGACCCCGTATCAGCGTGCAGTTCCGCCCGCGCGGGGTGCGCTGAGCCTGCACCGCGCACCGCACGCAGGCGCGGCCCACCGCCGCGAGACCGGCCGCGGGCCCCTTGAGGTCCGTGTCTCAGTCCATGGATCACGGCCCCGCCGCGGCAGCCGGTCTGCTGTGCTGTCCCCGCCGGACCACCTCACCTCACTCCGCGGGGACGACGATGCGCGCAGACGTACAGCAGGTCGCCGACGGCGCCTGGCTGGTGCACGGCAGCGACACCAACTGGGTGATCCTCCGCGAGGGCGACGACGTCACCCTCGTCGACACCGGATACCCGGGCGACCGCACGCGGCTGCTCGCCTCCCTCGCGGCCGTCGGCAGCGCCCCGGAGGCGGTCGCGGCGGTGCTGATCACACACGCCCACAACGACCATCTCGGCTCGGCCGAGCACCTGCGCACCGTGTACGGTACGCCGGTCCATCTGCACCCGGCCGAAGTCCCGCACGCCCGGCGGGAGTTCCTGCACCAGGTGTCCGTCGGCTCGGTCCTGGCGAACGCCTGGCGGCCCGGTGTCCTGCCCTGGTCCCTGCGCGCCCTGCGCGTCGGCGGCACCGCTCATGTACCGGTCGCCGAACCCACCGCCTTCCCCGCCGAGGGCCCCCTCGACCTGCCCGGCCGGCCGGTACCGGTGCACACCCCCGGGCACACCCCGGGCCACACCGTGTTCCACCTTCCGCAGCTGGGCGCGGTGCTCACCGGGGACGCCCTGGCGACCGGTCACGCCACCTCACGGCTGCGCGGCCCGCAGCTGCTGCCGGACATGTTCCACCACGAGCGGGACCGGGCCGCCGCCTCCCTCGACACCGTCGCCGCTCTGGACGCCGATCTCGTGCTGCCCGGCCACGGGCCGCTGCACCGGGGTCCGGTGGCGGAGGCCGCACGCCGCGCACAGCACCTCGCCGCATAGGGTCGGAGCATGGCATTGCAGATCAGCGCCACCAAGCCGGAGCACCCGGCCCTGCTGTTGGAACTCCCCTGGCACCTGCCGCTTCAGGACTGGCCGGACGACTGCCTCGTGCCGCTGCCCCGCGGCATCTCCCGGCACGTCGTGCGCTACGCCCGCGCCGGCGACGAGGTGATCGCCGTCAAGGAGCTCGCCGAGCGGCCCGCGCTGCGCGAGTACAAACTGCTGCGCGACCTCGACCGGCTCGGCATCCCGGCGGTGGACGCGCTCGCGGTGGTCACCGGCCGCACCGACGAGGCGGGCGACCCGCTGGAGCCGGTGCTGGTCACCCGCCACCTGGGCGGTTCGATGCCGTACCGCTCGATGTTCGAGACCACCATGCGGCCGGCCACCATGCACCGGCTGATGGACGCGCTCGCCGTGCTGCTCGTCCGACTGCACCTGTCCGGCTTCGCCTGGGGCGACTGCTCGCTGTCGAACACCCTGTTCCGGCGGGACGCCGGCGCCTACGCGGCCTACCTCGTCGACGCCGAGACCGGCGACCTGCACCCCGGGCTCAGCCGCGGCCAGCGGGAGTACGACCTGGACCTCGCCCGCGTCAACATCAGCGGCGAGCTGCTGGACCTGGAGGCGTCGGGGGCGCTGCACCCCTCGGTCGACCCCGTCGACTTCGGCACGGAGATCTGCGGCCGCTACGGGGAGCTGTGGCAGGAGCTGACCCGCGTCTCGGTCTACCCGGCCGGCAAGTACCACTACATCGAGCGGCGCATCCGCCGCCTGAACGACCTCGGCTTCGACGTGGCCGAGATGCAGATCGAGCACTCCCCGCAGGGCGACACCGTCACCTTCGTGCCCAAGGTCGTCGACGCCGGCCACCACCAGCGCCAGCTGCTGCGGCTGACCGGCCTGGACACCGAGGAGAACCAGGCGCGACGGCTGCTGAACGACCTGGAGAGCTGGATGGCGACCCAGGAGGACCACACGCCCGGGGACCCGCTCACGACCCGCCCGGAGGTACTGGCGCACCGCTGGGTGCGTGAGGTGTTCCGGCCGACCGTGCGGGCCGTGCCCGTCGGACTGCGCGGCTCCATGGACGCGGCGGAGATCTACCACCAGCTCCTGGAGCACCGCTGGTACCTCTCGGAACGCGCCCAGCACGACATCGGCCTGGACACGGCAGTGGCGGACTACGTGGCGAACGTCCTGCCCCGGGCCCGGGAGACCCTGGAGTCCCCCGGCCGCGCGTGACCCGGCCCGGGGCGTCCTCCGGGGCCGGAGCGCCCCGGGCCGGCGACCGGGTCACCGGTGCGGAGGCCGGGCCCCACCCGATCGGCCCGCCCGTCGAGGACGGGCGGGCCTCCCGGCCCCGGACACGGTCTTCGGCCTCGGACGCGTTCCCTCGGCGCGTCAGGTGTGCGGGACCACGGCGACCGGGCAGGGCGCATGGTGCAGCACGCCGTGGGCCACGGACCCGATGCGGGCGCCGACGGCGGTGCGGTGCGCGCGCCGCCCGACGACCACCAGCTGGGCGCGTCCGGCCACCGACAGCAGCACCTGTCCCGCGCTGCCCATCTCGACGTGCTCCACGACATGGACGCCGGGGAACCTCTCCCGCCAGGGCCGCAGGGCGTCGGCGAGCGCCTCCTGCTCGTACGGCTCCGGGCCGCCGGCCTCGTCGAGCAGCTTCATCGAGGCGGGGCTGTAGGCGAACACCGGCGGCAGTGTCCAGGCCCGTACCGCCCGTACGGCCGCGCCGCGCGCCGCGGCGGCCTCGAAGGCGAAGCCGAGCGCGTCGGCGCTGTCCTCGGGACCGCCGTGCTGTCCGACGACGATCTCGTGCCCGGCGACCTCGGCGGACGCCTTGTCGCCGGCCCGCACCAGCACCACGGGACAGGTGGCCTCGGCGATGACGGCCTGGCCCACGGAGCCGAGCAGGAAGCCGAGTACGGCGCCGTGCCCGCGCGAGCCGAGCACCAGCATCCCGGCGCCCCCGGCCGCGGCGAGCAGGGTCCGCGCCGCGGGCCCCTCGACCGCGTCGGCGGCGAGGTCCAGCCCGGTGTGCCGTGCGGCGACGTCCGCCGCGGCCGCCTCCACCGCCCGGCGCGCCCAGTCCGCCTGGGCGGCGCGGCCCCCGTCGAGTGCCTGGTGCTCCTCGTACTCCCACGCGTGCACGACCCGCAGCGGCCGGTCGCGCCGCACGGCCTCCCGGGCCGCCCATGCGAGGGCCGCCCGGCTCTCCTCGGACCCGTCGACGCCTGCCGTGATCGGCCCCGTCATTCCGGCTGCCTCCCTGTGTCGTCTGTTGCTGATCACCGCCAGTCTTCCCTACGCCCGCGGCGCCGGGCCGACCGGTCCGGCGCCGGACCGCTCCCGGCTCCCTCCCTGCTCCGTTCCCACGCCCCCGCGGCCCCGTGCCCCCGTGCCCCCGCGGCCTTCCGCCGCCGGCGCCTGCTGCGGCGTGCGGGCCCGGCCGGGCGGCCCCGCCGGGCCGGGCGGGTGGTGGGACGGGGTCGTCCGTGTGTCGCCCTGGGCGCTGTGACGGGATGCGGGACCGTTGCACCGCCCGGACACCGCGAGGCGCACACCGACTCCCGCCTCGTCCACGGACCCGACCAGCCGTCCGGGCGGAAGGAGAGCCCGAATGGCCAGGACGGCGCGGACGGCGGGACCGGTACGGCCGGCCGGGACGGGGAGGACTGCCGGGACGGCCAGGGCGGCCGGGGCGCGGCTGGGTGGCCGGGTCGCGGTGTCCGGGATGGCGATGCTGTCGCTGCTGGGGGCGGCCGTCCCCACCGCGGCGGCCGGTGGCGCGCCCCGGCCCGCGGCCCTGCCCGCTCCCGACCTCCCGGGACTGCGCGCGGTGCTGGACACCGCGCGGCGGCAGGGAGCGCCCGGTGCGCTGGCCCGGATCGACGACGGCACGGCCGTGCACCGGGTGGCCGCCGGGACCGCCGACCGGGCGACCGGGCGGCCGGTGGCGACGACCGACCGCTTCCGCGTCGGCAGCGTCACCAAGGTCTTCACCGCGGTGGTGCTGCTCCAGCTGGCCGACGAGGGCCGGCTGGACCTGGACTCCTCCGTGTCGAGGCATCTGCCGGGGCTGCTGCCGGACGACCGCATCACGGTGCGTCACCTGCTGAGCCACCGCAGCGGGCTGTACGACTACACCGACGACATGTTCGCCCGGTCCGTGGAGGGCTTCGAGGCGGTCCGCGACAGGGTCTTCACCTACCGCGAACTGGTGGGCCTCTCCCTGCGCCACCCGCGCACGGGCCGGCCCGGCGAGACGTACGCGTACTCCAACACCAACTTCGTCGTCGCCGGTCTGCTGATCGAGAAGCTCACCGGACAGCCGGTGGGGCGGGCCTACCGAAGCCGCGTCATCGAACCGCTGGCCCTGCGCGACACCTTCTACGTGCACCCCTTGGCAGCCCTGCCCGGCACCCACGCGCGGGGCTACCTCACACCGGACCGGGCCGGGGCCCGGCTGGTCGACTCCACCCGGCAGACGATGTCCTGGGCGCAGAGCGCCGGCGCGCTGATCTCCAGCGCCCGCGATCTGAACGCCGTCACCTCGGCCCTGTTGCGCGGGGAGCTGACCTCGCCCGCCGCGCTGGCCGAGATGACCCGGTGGACCCGGGTCGGCACCGACTCGGCGTACGGGCTCGGGCTGCGGCGGCGCGATCTGTCCTGCGGGGTGTCCGTGTACGGGCACACAGGCGCTGTACAGGGCTACTACACCTACGCGTTCACCACCCGCGACGGCACCCGCAGCCTCACGGCACTGGCCAACACGTCGAACAACGGACGGGTCCTGGACACCATGCTCGGGACGCTGGAGCCGGCGTTCTGCGGGAAGCGCGGCACGAAGCGGGCGGCCGCACCCGACGGGGCAGGCGCGGACGACGCACCGGGCACGCGTCCGCGTGTACGGGACGAGGGCTGACGGAGCCGGCGAGGCTACGAGGAGACGGGGAGGACCCCGGAGGACCGGAGGACCGGAGGACCGGAGGACCGGAGGACCGGAGGACCGGAGGACCGGAGGACCGGAGGACCGGAGGACCGGAGGACCGGAGGACCGGAGGACGGGGGGGACACGCCGAGGAGACAGGGGGACACCGGGCAGGGGCGGGCGGTCCGGGACGGGGCCCGGCCCGGGCGGGACGGGGCCCGCGCGGACGGTCCCGGGCGGCCTCGGCCGGTCCCGGACAGGCCGTCCGCGGCGGGTACGTCCTGACGTACGGTCAGTGTTGCCCGCCACGTTGAACGCACGGCCGCTCACCCGCCGTACCTGTGGGAAAGGGTGGCAGCACGGGGCACAGCGAGGGAATGACCATGGCCGAGGGGCGTGTCGTCGCGCACGGGTTGATCGCAGGCAGGTTCCGGCCCCTTGAGGTCGTGAGCGAGGAGACCAACCGCGCCGGATGGTACGGGCAGGACGTCGCGACGGGCCGGGCGTGCCTGCTGACGCGGGTGGGGCTGCCGGAGGCGACCGACGGGCACGGGGCGCGGCGGACGGCGGGCCGGGTGCTGCGCGCCTCGGAGGCGATGCGCGTGCAGTGCCCGGAGCAGGTGGCCGGCGTCGTGGACGCGGTGATCCACCGGGGCGCCCTGTGGACGGCGTCGGACTGGGTGGCCGGCACCCCGCTGGGGCAGCTGGTGGCCCGGGGCGGCGCGCTGGACCACGTGCGGGCGGCGCGGATCGGCCTGGAGCTGCTGGACGTGCTGGACGCCGCGCACACCGCGGGCATCACGCACGGCGAGCTCAGCCCCGGTCAGGTGATCGTGCCGGAGCGCGGGCCGGTCGTCGTGGGCGGGTTCGGGCTGGCGGGCTCGACCACGGTGCCGCGGCTGGCCGCGCCGTCGTTCGCCTCCCCCGAGCAGGCGCGGGACGAGCGGATCGGACCGGCGGCGGACCTGTGGGCGCTGGGCGCGATCCTGTACACGATGGTCGAGGGCTGCCCGCCGTTCCGGGAGCGGGAGCAGGCCGAGGCGACGCTGCGGGGCATCGACCTGCTGCCGCTGCGCGAACCGGTGCGGGCCGGCCCGCTCGGCCGGGCGGTGCTGGGGCTGCTGCGCCGCAACTCCCAGGACCGGCTGTCCCGTCCGGTGGTCCGCGAGGCCCTGGCCCGGGTTCTGCGGGAGGACACCGACGCGGTCGCATGCGCGACCGGACAGACCCGGCTGCGGCGCGCGTACACGGCGGTGCGGCATCCCGGTACGGGGCGGCGGGGCGGCCTGCTCGCCGCCGGTACCGCCCTGGCCGTCGTGACCGTCGCGGTCGCCGCGCTGCTCGCGACGGGCGCGCTGCCCGGCTCCGGCGGCACCGCGGGCCCGTCCGCTCCGGCACCGCCCGCGGGCACGGGGGCGGCGGCGTCCCCGTCGCGCGGAGCCGCTCCCCCTGACGGCCCGTCGGCGGACGCCGGCCTGCCCGCCGGGTTTGGCCGCTTCGCGTCCCCCGAGGGGTTCTCCGTGGCCGTGCCCGCGGGCTGGGGCCGGCTGAGCACGGACCGCGGGGCGGATCTCGCCTACCGCGTGGTGCTGGGCCGGTCGGGTGACCGGCGCACCCTCACCATCACCTACAGCGAGCAGCTCGGCCCGGATCCGGTGGGCGAGTGGCAGGAGGTCGAGACGGAGCTGCGGGCGGCCGGCGACTACCAGCGGGTCGGGGAGATCCGCGCCCTCACGTACCAGGGCCGGCCCGCCGCGGACCTGCAGTGGCTGAGCACGGGCTCCGGCACCCGGCTGCGGACGTTCGGCCGCGGCTTTCTGATCGGGGACGGCCGCGGCTACTCCCTGCGCTGGTCGGGCCCCGCCGCCGACTGGGACTCCGCGGCGAACCGGGACGCGCTGGACACCGCGCTGCGGACGTTCCGCCCTCCGCCCGGCGCATGACGCGTCCGGGCCGCGCAGGGGGCGCGGCCCGGACGGGACCGCGGACCCGCGGGGGCCGCGCCGCCGCTCACCGCTCGGTGTGACGGTAGCGGGTCCACAGCCCGACCCCGAACCAGCACAGCAGGAACCACACGACGACGGCTCCCACCAGATAGGGCACGAAGCCCGCGTCGGTGGCCACTCGGAGGATCAGCAGCAGGGAGCTGGTCATGGTGGCGAGCAGCAGGACCAGCCCCACGAGGGTCAGCCGGGCCGCCCAGCGGACCGCCTCCGGTTTGACCCTCCGGCCGGAGACGAGCCGGTGCAGGGAGACGGGGCCGATCAGGGCGCCGGTGGCGGCGGCACCGAGCACGACGGTCACGATGTAGATCGTCTGCTCGGTGCCGCCGAGTTTCGTGTAGGTCGGGGTGAAGACGACGGTCAGCAGAAAGCCGAAGAGGATCTGCACGCCCGTCTGGGCCACGCGGACCTCCTGGATGACCTCGCCCCACATGCGGTCCGCGCGCTCCTCCTCGGACTCGTCGCGGCCCGTGCGCTCCGACGGCTCAGTCATGTACGCCGGGTAACCGTGCGGCCGGCCGGGCAAACCGTGTGAACGCGGGGTCACCCGCACGGGTGGCGCGGTCCGGGCGCCCGCGCGCCCGGGGCGTGGCCGGGGCGTGGCCGGTGCCGTGGGCGTGCGGGTACGGGGGCTGCCGGGGCGGGCCGGGGCGGGTCCCGGCGGGCCGGGCGCGGTTCACCGCGGCCGGCGAGCCCCGTGGAGAGGCGCGGGGAACCGCGAGACCGGACGCGGCGGCACCGCGGTCGACGGACGTCGTGCCACGGCGCGTCCGGCGGAGCGTTCAGTCGCGGGGGGTCAGGGTGCGGGCGTGGACGGTGCGGGAGAGGTGGGGGCCCAGCCAGCGCTTGAGGCGGCGCAGGGGTTCCAGCCGGCCGGCCGCCCGGTCCAGTCGGTAGTAGAGCTGAGGCGGGATGTACGGGAGCAGGGGCGAGTGGCGCTGGCCGAGGAGGGCGAACATCCGCTCGGGGGGCAGGTGGATGTAGCGGGGCAGGTTCTCGTACCACTGGGCGCTGTAGCGGGCCGCGCTCTGCACCGGGAGCAGGGCCTGGCGGCGCTCCCGCTCGTAGTGGGCGAAGGCGTCGGGCAGCGCGGGGTGGGCGTGCAGGGCCGCGGCGAGGGCCATCGCGTCCTCCAGGGCGAGGGTGGTGCCCGCCCCGATGGAGTAGTGGGTGGTGTGGGCGGCGTCGCCCAGCAGGACGAGGTTGCCGTGGTGCCAGGTGCGGTTGGTCAGGGTGCGGAAGGTGAGCCACTGGGCGCTGTCGTCCGACTGGCCGCGGCCGATGAGCGGATGCCCGTCGAGGACGTCGGCGAACAGCTTCTCCAGCACGGCCAGCCCGTCGGCCTCACCGGCCCGGTCGAGTCCGAGGCCGGTCCAGGTCTCGGGGGCGCACTCGACGACGCAGGTGCTGTGGGTGGCGCTGTAGGCGTAGCCGTAGCACCAGATCCAGCCGTGGCCGGTCTCGACGAAGGCGAAGGTGAAGGCGTCGAAGACCTTGGTGGTGCCGAGCCAGATGTAGGAGTTGCGGCCGAGGCCGACCTCGGTGCCGAAGTGCCCGGCCCGGCGGGTGCGCAGGGTGCTGCGGACTCCGTCGGCGGCCACCGCGAGGTCCGCGCCGGCGGACAGGTCCGTGTCCCCGGCCTCGTGCCCGAAGTCGATCCGCACGCCGAGGGAGCGGGCCCGGTCGGCGAGGATTCCCAGCAGGCGGTGGCGGCCGATGCCGAAGCCCTGGTCGCCGTGGTGGCGGGTGGTGGAGCCGCCGACGTGGGCGATGCCGTCGCTCCACCGGACGGAGGCCTCGTCGACGGCCCGGGCGGAGACCGGGTCGTGCGCGTGGAGGTTGTCGAGCAGCCCCTGCCAGTAGGTGACGCCCCAGCCGTAGGTGGAGCCCTCCGGGTTGCGCTCGTGGACGGTGATGTCGTGGGCGGGATCCTGGAGTTTCAGCAGGATCGACAGATAGAGGCCGGCGGGCCCGCCTCCGGCGATGGCGACCTTCACACACTCCCCTGGTGATTACTCGGAGCAGTCGTTGCGCGACGCAGAGTAGCAGCGCATGGGTCGCGGATCGCGTCACTTTCCTCGCGCGGGTCGCGCCCCTCCCTGACCGCGGGTAACACCAAAGATCACCGCGAACGGCGTGCCGCTCGCAAGGAATTCCCCCTTCCGGGTGCGCCCGGGGGCACGCCACAGCAAGATCATCTTGGTTCAATCCTGCACCACATATAAGCAATTGTCCGGATCGGAGCCAACCGGTTCGGGGGGATTTCATGCCGTGCTCCCCGGCCCGGTAGGCATGCGGCGACGTCCGATTCCCGAACCAGGGAGGTCCGCATGCCGGAACTCACCCGCCGCCGCGCGCTCACCGCCGCGGCCGCCGTGGCCGCCGCCGCCGGCGCCACCGCGGCCGCCGCGCCGGCCGCCGCCGCCCGCCGCTCCGCCCCTCACGGCCACGACGGGCCGGAGCCCTTCGAGGAGGTCTACCGGGGCCGCCTGATACAGGGCCGGCCCGGCGGAGCCCACCACCACGGTGGCGGCTACGCGGTGTTCATCGACGGCGCCGAGCTGCACGTGATGCAGAACGCCGACGGCAGCTGGATCAGCGTGGTCAGCCACTACGACCCGGTGCCCACCCCGCGGGCCGCGGCCCGCGCCGCCGTCGACGACCTGCAGGGCGCGCCGCTGGTGCCGTTCCCCGCCAACTGACCCCGCCGCACGCACTCCTGGAGCAGCCCGTATGACCGTCCGCAAGAACCAGGCGAGCCTGACCGGCGAGGAGAAGCGCCGTTTCGTCGACGCCGTCCTCGCCCTCAAGCGCAGCGGCCGCTACGACGCCTTCGTCACCACGCACAACCAGTTCATCCTCGCCGACACCGACAACGGCCCCCGCACCGGGCACCGTTCGCCGTCGTTCCTGCCCTGGCACCGCAGATTCCTGCTGGAGTTCGAACGCGCCCTGCAGGAGGTGGACGCCACGGTCACGCTGCCGTACTGGGACTGGTCCACCGACCGCTCGCCGCGCTCCTCGCTGTGGGCGCCGGACTTCCTCGGCGGTACCGGGCGCAGCCTGGACGGCCGGGTGATGGACGGCCCGTTCGCCGCGGGTTCCGGCGGCTGGCCGATCAGCGTCCGCGTCGACAGCCGGACGTTCCTGCGCCGCTCGCTCGGCACGTGGGTGCGGGAGCTGCCCACCCGGGCCGAGGTCGAGTCCGTGCTGGCGATGCCGGTGTACGACATGGCGCCGTGGAACAGCGGCTCGGACGGGTTCCGCAACCACCTGGAGGGCTGGCGCGGGGTGAACCTCCACAACCGCGTCCATGTCTGGGTCGGCGGGCAGATGGCCACCGGGGTCTCCCCCAACGACCCGGTGTTCTGGCTGCACCACGCCTTCGTCGACAAGCTGTGGGCCGAGTGGCAGCGTCGCCACCCCGGCTCCGGCTACCTGCCCACGGGCGGCACCTCCGACGTGGTGGATCTGCGCGAGACGATGGACCCGTGGAACGACATGCGTCCGGCGGACCTGCTGGACCACACGCCGTTCTACACCTTCGACACCGACTGAGCGCGGCCGCGCCGCGGCGCTCAGGCGTCCCCGGCGCGGCACTCCGGGTGGCCCCAGCCCGAGGCGTTCTTCGCGATCGGCTCGCCGGCCGCGTAGGAGCGGCCGCACACGCAGCGGCCGGGGAACTTCGCCTTGAGCGTGCGGGCGCCGCCGCCCGCGGCGCCGGCGCCGGTGCGGGAGCCGCGCGCGGCGGGCCTGCGCCGCGGGGCGGCCTTGACCGGGGTGTCCGGCGCGGGCGGCGGCTCCGGGGAGCCGAGGGCGCTGCCCGCGCTCTCCTGGACGCTCGCCGCCTGGCTGGCGGCCCGGTCGGCGTAGTCGTTGAGCCGGTCGCCGTCGGCCTGGTGCGCGGGGACGTAGCGGAACTCCACCTCGCGCCCGGAGAGCAGGGTGTCGATGCGCACCACGAGGTCCTGGTTGGCGACCGGCTTGCCGGCGGCGGTCTTCCAGCCGTTGCGCTTCCAGTTGGGCAGCCAGGCGGTGACGGCCTTCATGGCGTACTGCGAGTCCATCCGGATCTCGATCGGCACGGCAGGGTCGGTGGCCGCCAGCAGGCGCTCCAGCGCGGTGAGCTCGGCGACGTTGTTGGTGGCCCTCCCCAGCGGCCCCGCCTCCCAGCGGACCGGGGTCTCGCTCTCGTCCGCGACGACCCACGCCCAGCCCGCCGGGCCCGGGTTTCCCTTCGAAGCCCCGTCGCACGCGGCCACCACACGTTCACGCATGGTCCGATCATGCCATGACCGGACGGGCCGCCCGTCCGGGGTCCGGCCTGCCCGGGCCCCGGGCCGGCCCCGGGCCGGCCGGGAACGAGCGGCCGGGGGCCGTCGGGCTGCTTCAGGTGACGTCCTCCATCACCGGCATGTCCCCCTCGGTCCGGTTCATGTCGATCACCGAGAAGCTCGCCCCCTGCGGGTCGCTGAGCGCGGCGAACCGGCCGAAGGGCGTGTCCATCGGCCCGAACCGCAGCACACCTCCCCGCTCGGTGGCCTTCGCGACGGCCGCGTCGCAGTCGGGGACCGTGAAGTAGACGTTGATGTACGGCGGCACCTCGGGCGGGAAGTCGTCCGTCATGGTCATCCGGCCGAGGACCATGGTCTCGCCGAGGCTGAACACCCGGAAGTCCACCTGATCGCCCTGCATCTGCTGCGCGCGGTAGCCGAACACGCCGGGGAAGAACGCGTCGGACCTGGCGGGCTCACGGGTGAAGACCTCGGCCCAGCAGAACGCGCCGGGCTGCTCGGGCTGCGCCTCGAAGCCCTCGTGCGTACCGCCCTGCCACACCCCGAACACCACCCCGCTCGGGTCACGGGCCAGGGCCATCGTGCCGAAGTCGCCGACCTGCATCGGTTCCATCAGCACCTCGCCGCCCTGCTCGCGGATCCGGCCCGCGGTCGCCGCGGCGTCGGGCGAGGCGAAGTACAGGCACCACTGCGACACGTCCTCCTGGCCCGGCATCGGCGGTACCACGGCGGCGGCGGCCTTGCCGCCCGCGAAGGCCTGCGTGTAGTTGCCGTACTCCGACGAGGCCTCCCCGAAGGTCCAGCCGAGGACGTCGCCGTAGAAGCTCTTGGCCCCCTCCAGGTCGGTGAACATCGCATCCGCCCAGCAGGGGGTTCCCTCAGGTAGTGCGGCCATGATCGGCCCTCTCGGATCGGGGACGGGTCCGGGAACTCACGCTAGCCACCCTCCGGCGCACCCGCGCGCCGAAGGGGTCCGGGGGCACGACACTGGAAGCGGACGGTCCCCGGGACGGCCCCGCGGGACACCCGCCGCAGAGGGGTGCGCGATGACGGGTGGCACACGATGACGGGTGACACGATGCGGGCCTGGTCGGTCGTGGCGCCGGGTCCGGTCACCGGGCGGCCGCTGCGGCTCGTCCGGCGTCCGGTGCCGGTGCCCGCGCCGGACGAACTGCTGGTGCACGTGCGCGCCTGCGGTGTGTGCCGCACGGACCTGCACGTCACCGAGGGTGACCTGCCGGTCCGGCGGGAGGGGGTGACACCCGGTCACGAGGTGGTCGGCGAGGTGGCGGCCCTCGGCGCCGGGGCCGACGGCTTCGCGGTGGGCGACCGGGTCGGCGTGGCGTGGCTGCGCCGCACCGACGGCACCTGCGCGTACTGCCGGCGGGGCGCGGAGAACCTCTGCCCGGCCTCCTCCTACACCGGGTGGGACGCCGACGGCGGATACGCCGAGTACACGACCGTTCCGGCCGCGTTCGCCCACCCGCTGCCGGCCGGCCTGGACGACGAGGCGGCGGCCCCGCTGCTGTGCGCGGGCATCATCGGCTACCGCGCGCTGCGCAGGGCCTCCCTCCCGCCGGGCGGCAGGCTGGGGCTGTACGGCTTCGGCGGCAGCGCCCACCTGTGCGCGCAGGTCGCACTCGCCGAGGGCGCCACGGTGCACGTCCTCACCCGCGGCGCGGCCGCCCGGCGGCTGGCTCTCGGCCTGGGTGCCGCCTCGGCGGGCGAGGCGTACGGGATGCCGCCCGAGCCGCTGGACAGCGCGATCCTGTTCGCCCCCGTGGGCGACCTGGTGCCGGTGGCGCTGCGCGCCCTCGACCGCGGCGGAGTCCTGGCGGTCGCCGGCATCCACCTCAGCGACATACCGCCGCTGCACTACGAGACGGACCTGTTCTACGAGAAGCAGCTGCGCAGCGTCACCGCCAACACCCGGGCCGACGCCCGGGAGTTCCTCGCGTTCGCGGCACGGCACGGGGTGCGCGCGACCACCCACGCCTATCCGCTGTCCCGCGCGGACGACGCGCTGCGGGACCTGGCGGCGGGACGGTTCGACGGGGCGGCCGTCCTGGTGAACGACCTGGGCCGGCCGGGCGCGGCACCCGAGTGACGGGGGCGTGTGCGCCGGGGCACGCGGAGTCGGAGGCCGGGAGACTCATCGCTCTGCCTGCGGCAGATCTGCCGCAGGCAGAGACATCCCCGGCGGGCGGGGTTCCCGGGCGAGAGTGGGGCGACGACGTCCACGACGAGACGAGGACCGATGCCCCCGTTCACCGCACTCGCGCCCCGGGCCGAGGAGGGCGGCACCCCGCCCACCCGGTTCGACGAACAGCTCGCGGCCCAGCTGCTCGGACAGCGGATCGTGCTGCTGGGCACCCAGGTCGACGAGGTGTCCGCCCAGCGGGTCTGCGCCCAGCTGCTGATCCTTTCGGAGGAGGACCCGCGGACCGACATCAGCCTGTTCGTCAGCAGCCCCGGCGGCTCGGTGTACGCCGGGCTCGCCGTGTACGACACGATGCGGCTGATCCCGAACGACGTGTCCACGCTGGCGGTGGGCTTCGCCGCCAGCATGGGCCAGTTCCTGCTCAGCGCCGGCACGGCCGGCAAGCGGTACGCGCTGCCGCACGCGCGGATCATGATGCACCAGCCGTCCGCGGGGATCGGCGGCACCACCGCCGACATCGAGATCCAGGCGGAGAACCTGGAGTTCACCAAGCGGACGATCGAGCGGATCACCGCCGAGCACACCGGGCAGAGCCCGGAGGCGGTCTCCCGGGACGGCGACCGCGACCGGTGGTTCACCGCCGAGGAGGCACGGGCGTACGGGCTGGTGGACCACGTCGTGGAGTCGCTCGCCGCGGTGCGGCCGGCCGCGGCCCGGCGGAGGATGGGGCTGTGACCGTGAGCTACCCGATTCCGAGCGTCATCGAGCGGACCCCGCGGGGCGAGCGGTCCTTCGACGTGTTCAGCCGGCTGCTCAACGAGCGGATCATCTTCCTCGGCACCGGGATCGACGACGGGGTGGCGGGCGCGGTGATCGCGCAGCTGCTGCATCTGGAGTCGGCGGCGCCGGACAGCGAGATCGCGCTCTATCTGAACTCGCCCGGCGGCTCCTTCACCTCGCTCATGGCGATCTACGACACCATGACGTTCGTGCGGGCGCCGGTCTCGACGTTCTGCGTGGGCCAGGCCGCGTCCACGGCGGCGGTGCTGCTCGCGGCGGGGGATCCCGGGCGGCGGTTCGTGCTGGAGCACGCGCGGGTGCTGCTCGGACAGCCGGCGTCGGGCGGCCGGCAGGGCACGGTGTCCGACCTGGCCCTGCAGGCCAAGGAGATGGTGCGGATCCGCGCGCAGGCGGAGGAGGTGCTGGCGCGGCACACCGGGCAGGACGCCGGGGCGCTGCGGGCGGACATGGACCGGGACAAGGTGTTCACCGCGCGGGAGGCGGTGGCGTACGGCCTCGCGGACGAGGTGCTGAGCCGGCGTCTCCCCCTCGGCTGAACCGGCGTCTCCCCCTCGGCTGAAGCGGCGTCAGGCGGCCAGGCACAGCCCGCCGGGCGTGGAGCGGACCGCACCGCGGCGGGGACCGGGCGCGGCGGCGGGCCGGCCGGTGAGCCGGACCAGCTCGTCCTGCGTCCGCGACAGCAGGGCGCCGAGGCCGAGTCCCAGGGCGTGGGCGGCGGCCGCGAGGACCTCCGAGGAGGCCTCCTTGCGGCCGCGCTCCACCTCGGAGAGGTAGGGCAGGGAGATCCGGGCGGCGTCGGCCACGTCCTTCAGGGTGCGGCCTTGGGCCTGCCGCTCTCTGCGCAGGACGCCACCGACCAGGTCGCGCCAGAGGGGCTCCCGGGGTGCGGCCGGTGCCGCTGGGGCGGGACCGGCCGCGGCGGGGCGGCGCAGGGGGACGGCGCGGGCTGCGTTCGGCGCGTGGTCGGTCACCCCTTCAGCCTAGGAGGCGACGCCGTGCGGGGAAGGGTACGGCGTTCCGCCCTCGGTGGAACCGGATGCCTGCATTCCGATCCGGGCGGGGACGGGCTCGGGACGGGTGGTCCTAACTCCGGGGGTGCCCTGCGCGTCGTCGGCCAGGCCGAGCAGGGCGCGCACCCGCTTGCCGACGGGGACGCGCTCGGCGGTGACCTCGGCGGCGAGGGCGTGCACGATCTCCAGGCCGTGCCGGCCGACACGGCCGGGGTCGCGGGGGAACCTCAGCGGCAGGGCGGCGCTGGAGTCGGTGACGCTCACCGCGACCGCGTCGTCGGTGCCCTCCAGCTCCAGGATGTAGGGGCCGCTGCTGTGCCGGTCGGCGTTGGTGACCAGTTCGCTCACCACGAGCAGCACGGCGCCCTCGGCGCGCTCGTCGACGGCGGCGCACCACTCCGTCCTGAGCCGTTCGAGGAAGCGCGCGGCGAAAGCCCGCGCTTCGGCTATGCAGCCCGGTTCGCCGGTGTAGTGCGCCGCCCTCCGCAGGGGTTCGACCGGCACGTCGAAACCCGCGCGCGTCACTGTGTCGTCCCGGTGCTCGATCATCCGTTTCTCTCTCCGAGTCCCGCCTGGCCGGCCGAGGGGGTGCCTGGCACCCCCTGGGCCGTACGGGTGCTCGTACCCAGTGTGCGGCCGGGCAGTCCCGGTCCCTCGTCACATCAGACCGGGGGCCGGTCCGCCGGTGGAGCCGGAGGTCGCGGGGGAGGCACTGCGCGGGGAGACGGGTTGCGGCTCCGACTGCGGCTGGGACTGTGTGCCCGGGGGTTCCGCCGGTGAGGCGGGGGCCTCGGAGGTCGGGCCCTGCGGGCTGGTGGGCGGCGTGGACGGAGGACTCGACGGGGCGGAGGGCGACGACGGCTCCGACGGGGTGGACGGCTCCGAGGAGCCGGAGGACGGGGAGGACGGCGGGGTCGACGGCGGCTCGGAGGTCGGCGGGCTGGTCGGCTCGTCCTTGCCCCCGGTGTCACCGGCGTGCCGGCTGATCCATTCGTCGTGCTCCGGGTCGAAGAGCACGAAGACGTTGATCACGACCGGTGCCGGGGTCACCACGACCACGTTCGAGGAGCTGTATCCGGGCCAGGAGTCGCCGGTGGTCTTGAGGGTGCCCTGCTGGGCGACCGGCGGGGTCAGCGGGTTGCCGCAGGCGCAGCGCACCCGCGGCACACCGCGGTCGTCGACCAGGACGGCGGTGCCGGCCTGGAGCACGGCCTGGTAGCTGGTGGCGGAGCCGTCGCGGTAGCCGTGGTTGGTGACCCGGGTGTCCATGCGCAGCTGTACGGGGGTCAGGGAGCGCAGGTAGCCGGGCACGGCATCGGGCGCGACGTCGGCGACGGAGGCGAAGGCCCGGTTCTTGTCGGGCTGCGTCTGGAGGGCCTTGACCTGCTTCTCCACGTCGCAGGCGGAAGCGTTGCGGGTACCTCCGTAGAGTCCGGGCTCGCCGCCCTCCACGCCGCGCACGGTGTTGGGCGAGGCGGTGGAGGGGGCCGGGCTGCTGGAGGCGGGGGGCGCGGAACTGTCGTTCGCGGTGGACTCGGTGAACGGTTCGGGCCCGGTCTCGCCGGCGGCCTGGAGGAAGACCTCACCCCCGGATCCGGAGGAGCCCCCGTCCGGGCGGGTCAGCACGACCGCCACGACGACGGCGGCGACCACGGCGGCGGCGGCCACGGCGATCCGCGGCCCGGACCGCCACCAGGGCCGCCGCGGCCCGGGGCCCTCCCCGCCGCCGGAGGGCTGGGAGGGCGGGCCGGACGGGGGCTGTGACGGCGGCTGCGAGCCGGGGCCGCCGGGGCCGGAGGCCGGGCGGTCGGGGCCCGACAGGGGGCCGGAGGGAGGTCCGGTGGGGCGGCCGGAGGCCGGCGGGTCCACACTCACGAGTCCTGCTTCCCGACGGGGACGGCACCGTGCCCGCCACCGTCTTGTACTGCATGACAGCGTTTCACCCTCATTGTCTGTATGGAGGCGGTTCATCCCGCAAGCGGACGCGGACGGACCACCCGGCGGGCGCGCCGCGCGCCCCCTGCCTAGCGTGGCAGGCGTGAGTGCGCACACCCCCTCCGAGCATGCCGTCGCCCGTCACGGCTGGGTGCAGGCGGTCGCCGTGGTGCTGGCCGCGGTGGTCGCGATGGGGATCGTCGCGGCCCTGGGACTGTGGGCGGCCGGCGCGACCGGACTGCCCGGCGGGGCGTTCTGGCGGGTGACCGCGGCGACCATGGTCACGGCGGTCGGCGGAAGCATCGAGCTCTCCGGCGACGTCGGCGGACTGGCCGAGTCCTCGGCCGGGCTGACCGCGATCCCGCTGTCGGTCACCCTGGTCGGAGCCCTGACGCTCGCCGCCGGATTCCTGCGGCCGCTGCGCCACCGGGCGGTGGCCGGTTCGGCGGAACTGGCCGGCTGGGCCGCCCGGATCGCCGTGCTGTGGGCGGCGGTGCTCCTCGGCCTGTCCCTCGCCGCCCGCCAGAGCTTCGCGGTCCCGCTCGGTGAGGGCACCATCGCCGACCTGGGCGACGTCTTCGGCATCTCGCCCGAGGTGCGCTTCGCGACGGACGTGCCGCCCACGCTGCTCTTCGGTCTGCTGTGGCTGGCCGGAATCCTGGTGCTGGCGCTGCTGGTGGCGCCGGGGGCACCGCTGCCGGGCCGGCTGCTGCGATTCCAGGCGTCGGTGCGCCCGGCGGCGTACGCCATGGTCCTGCTGCTGCTCGCCTACGTCGTCCTCGGGGTGCTGGTCGGGCTGGTCGTGGCGGCCACCCGGGGGCACACCGCCGAGACCTTCGCGGTGCTGCTGCTCGGCCTGCCGAACCTGGTGTGGCTGGCTCTCACGCTCGGCCTGGGCGCCGTCTGGCACGGCAGGGTGGACGGCCCGTTCGGGCTGCCGATGCCGCATGTGCTGGACGAGGTCCTGCGCGGGCGGGAGACCACCGAGCTCAGCCTGTCGACGCTCGCCGAGTACGACGGCCGGGTGTGGTGGCTCGTGGTGCTCGACGCGGTGCTGCTGCTGGCGGCCGCGTTCGTGATGGCGGTCCGGTCCCCCGCCGCGATGCGTCCCTGGCAGCACGCGCTGCACATGGCGGTGGCGCTCGCCCTCACCGTGCTGATGATCTGCCTGGTCGGCCGGATCTCCGCGGACTACGGCCTGTCGGTGCTCGGCATCGGGGACCTCGGCGGGGGGCTGAACGGCCGGCTGTACCTGCGCCCGGACCTCTGGCCGGCCCTGGGACTGGCGCTGCTGTGGGGCCTGGTGACGGGCCTTCTGGGTGCGCTGCTGGCCCGTGGGGTGCGCCCGCGCGGCGAGCTGAAGGCCTGAAGCCGCCGGTCCGCGGCGTACCGCTGTTGCGGCCCTCTCGCGTGCTGCGGCCCTCTCGCGTGCCGCGGCCTTCTCGCGCCGGGGGCCGTTCTCCGCCTCAGGTCCGCCGGAAGACGGGCGCCGCCCACGCCGGCGGCTGTTCGGGAGGCCGCGCCGACGGCACGTCGTCGCCGTGATCGCCTTGGTCGCCTTGGTCGCCTCGGTCGCCGTGATCCACGACCCGGGTCGACGGGTGGGCCTGCCGGGCGGCGAGCGCGGCCGTCCGCAGCTCCGCCACGAAGTCCAGGCAGGAGTCGTGCCGGTCGTCGGGGCTCTTGGCCAGGGCCCTGGCGAACACCGGGTCGAGCGCCGCGGGCAGGCCGGGCCGGGCCTCGGTGGGCGGCGGCGGGTCGTCGTACTGGTGTGCCCACAGCAGGGCCATGTCGTCGTCGCGGAGGAACGGCGGCCGGCCGGTGAGCACCTCGTAGAGCACGCAGGCGAAGCCGTACACGTCGCAGCGGCCGTCGACGGGGCGGCCGGAGATCTGCTCGGGGGCGACGTAGTCGAGGGTGCCGACGAACTGGCCCACGGTGGTGAAGCCGGTCAGCGACAGGGACTTCTTCGTGAGGCCGAAGTCGGTCAGATAGGCGTGCTCGGGGTGGTCGCTGTCGGTGCCGCGGGCGATGAGGATGTTCCCCGGTTTCACGTCCCGGTGGACCAGTCCGTGCTCGTGAGCGGCGTCCAGCGCGGAGGCGACCTGGCCGGCGATGCGCAGGGCGGCGGGCAGCGCGAGCGGGCCCTGACGGTCCAGCAGGTGGCGCAGGTCGCTGCCGGGGACGAAGCGCATGGCGATGTAGAGCACGCCGTCGGTCTCGCCCGCCTCGAAGACCGGCACGATGTGCGGGTGGTCGATGGCGGCGGCCACCCTCGACTCGTGGCTGAAGCGGCGGCGGAAGGTGTCGTTGCGGGCCAGCTCCGGGGCGAGCAGCTTCAGCGCGACGGTGCGGTCCAGGCGCAGGTCACGGGCCCGGTAGACGACGGCCATGCCGCCGCGGCCGATCTCCTCCTCGATGCGGTAGCCCGCGACCTGCCGGCCGACCAGGTCGGAGGGCCGGCCCGAGTCCAGTCCGGTGTCACGGGCCATCGGGGCTCACGACCTGGGTGGGCGCGTGGCCGTGGTCCTCGGCCGCCGCCCGGGGACCCTCGTCGGTGGCGTACGGGGCCTGTCGGGCGCCTTCGCCGTACACCCACCGCCCGTCCTCGGTGTCGTAGAGCCACACCGACTCCCGGTCCACGACGACGCCGAGGCGCAGCCCCCGGGTGCGGCGTGCGAAGGCCTCCCCGTCGAGGGAGCCGGCGGCGAGCTCCTCCACCGCGGCCCGGTAGCGGGCCAGCGTCCGTTCGGCGCGGGCGAGCAGGGGGCGCGGGTCGGCGCTCGCGTCCGGCGGGCCGGTGGGCGGCGGGGTCCGCGGCACGGCGATCAGGAGTCGCCCGTCCACCCAGGCGGACCAGTCGTTGGCGCACAGGATGTGGGCCCAGTCGCCCTGGCGCTCCAGCAGCCGCACCGGCAGCAGCGGGTCCAGCGGCATCGTCGGGCGCGCCGGATCGGGGGCCTCCCAGGCGGGCAGGCCGTCCCCGGGGACGACGTGCGTGGGCTGGAAGCCGGGAGTCGTCATCGGCGCCTACTTCCGCATCACGACGGGTTCCTGCCGGCGCAGCAGCCGGGAGACGAGGTAGCCGAACACGGCGGAGAGCACGACCAGCATGGCGATGTTGAGCAGCCACACCCCGGCCGAGTGCTCGAACAGCGGGTCGGAGGTGAGGTCGCCGGGGACGATCCGGGACAGTTCGAGCGTACCGGCCATGGCGCCCAGCGCCCAGCGGGAGGGCACCAGCCAGGACAGCTGCTCCAGGCCGGGGACGCCGTCGAGTTTGAGCAGGGCACCGCAGAAGACGACCTGGACGATGGCGAGCAGCACCAGCAGCGGCATCGTCACCTCCTCCTTGCGCACCAGCGCGGAGACGACCAGGCCGAGCATCATCGCGGTGAACGCCAGCAGGGCGACGGCGAGGGTGATCTCGATCAGCGGCGGCATCAGCACGCCCTCGCCGCCGGGGGCGTCGAGGTCGACGCCGAGCAGGGCCACGAGGGTGAGCACGACGGCCTGCAGGACGGTGACGGTGCCCAGGACGATCACCTTGGACATCAGGTAGGCGGATCTGGACAGGCCGACGGCGCGTTCGCGGCGGTAGATGACGCGTTCCTTGACCAGTTCGCGCACCGCGTTGGCCGCGCCGGTCAGGACGCCGCCGACGCAGAGGATGAGCAGCGCGTTCATCGCGGTGTCGCGGGTCAGCTGCCCGCCCGCCAGGGCGCGGGCCATGGCGCCCATCACGAACGGCAGCGCGATCATGATGGCGAGGAAGGTGCGGTCCGCGGCGAGAGCGGTGGTGTAGCGCCGTACGAGGGTGCCGAGTTGGGCGCCCCAGCTGCGCGGCCGGGGCGGCGGCGCGATGATCACGGGGCCGGTGCGGGACACGGCGGGCTGGGCGGTGGCGTCGCTGACGTACCGGCGGTGCTGCGGGGAGGCCCGGTAGGCCCCGGCCCAGTCGCGGTCCTGGTCCCGTTCGAAGGACTCGAAGGCCTCGGGCCACTGGTCGTGTCCGAAGAAGCCGAGGGCTTCGCCGGGCGGGCCGTAGTAGGCGATCCGGCCGCCGGGGGCGAGGACCAGGAGGCGGTCGCAGACGTCGAGGCTGAGCACGCTGTGGGTGACGACGATGACGGTGCGGCCGTCGTCGGCGAGGCCGCGCAGCATGTGCATCACGGAGCGGTCCATGCCGGGGTCGAGTCCGGAGGTCGGCTCGTCGAGGAAGAGCAGCGACGGTTTGGTGAGCAGCTCCAGGGCGACGCTGACGCGTTTGCGCTGCCCGCCGGAGAGGCTGTGCACGGGCTGCGCGGCGCGCTGCTGCAGGCCGAGCTCCCCGATGACCTCGTCGACCCGGGAGCGGCGCTCGGTCCTGGCGGTGTCCTGGGGGAAGCGGAGTTCGGCGGCGTAGGACAGGGCGCTGCGGACGGTCAGCTGGGCGTGCAGGATGTCGTCCTGGGGGACGAGGCCGATGCGCTGGCGCAGTTCGGCGTAGTCCCGGTAGAGGTCGCGGCCGTCGTACAGGACGGTGCCGTGGTCGGCGGGGCGCAGCCCGGTGAGCGCGTTGAGCAGGGTGGACTTGCCGGCGCCGCTCGGGCCGACGACGGCGAGCAGGCACTTCTCGCCGACGGGGAAGGCGACGTGGTCCAGGAGGGTCTTGCGGCCGTGGTCGACGGCCACGGTGAGGTCCTGGACGTCGAGGGAGACCTCGCCGGTGTCGACGTACTCCTGCAGCTCGTCGCCGACCAGGCAGAACGCGGAGTGGCCGATGCCGACGACGTCACCGGGGTCCAGACGTGCGGTGGTGACGGGGCTGCCGTTGAGGTAGGTGCCGTTGTGGCTGCCGAGGTCGGCGATCTCGTGGCTGCCGCCGGGCAGGACGCGCAGTTCGGCGTGGTGGCGGGAGACGACGAGGTCGTCGATGACCAGGTCGTTGTCGCCGGCGCGGCCGATCCGTACGGTGCGGGCGGGCAGCGGGCGGACGCTGGTGGGCTGCCGGAAGGTGCCGGTGGCGCCGGGCCGGGACACGGCGGAGAGCGCCGAGGGCCGGGCCGGGGCGGGCGGGGCGCGGCCGACGAGGACGGCGCGGGGGCCGTCGGCGGGGCTGCCGAAGCGGATCTCGGTGCCGGGGCCGACGTCCTGCTCCTGGACGCGCCGGCCGTCGGCGTAGGTGCCGTTGGTGCTGTGCTCGTCGGTGAGGGTCCAGTGGTCGCCGTCGGGGTGCAGGACGGCATGGTGCCAGGAGACGCGGGCGTCGTCGATGACGACGTCGCACAGGGGGTCGCGGCCCACGTGGTAGTCGCGTCCCGGACTCATCACCGTGGAGCCCCAGTCGGTCTCCAGCACGAGCTCGGGCGCAGTCGGGGCGACCGGCCGTTCCGCCATGCCAGAATTCTACCGATCTGTCCGATGGGGCGCCCGTGCGCGGACGGCACCCCGGCCCGGTCCGCCGCAGCCCCTGCGGGCTCTGCCGCGGCCCCGCGGGCCCACGGGCCGCACCGGGGCCGCGGCGCTAGGGCGTGTTTCGAAAGTAGCGTCGTCTGCCCGAAGGGCAGGTCTGGCGGCGTCTGGTGCGTGCGATCGCAAGGCGGAGGGTCGCCCCGATACTGGATGTATCGGGGCGAGCCCGACAACGCGGCGAGCGTGCGTGCCAGACGCCGCCAGGCAGGCGGGACTTCCGAAACACGTCCTAGGCGACGGGGACGACCAGCGCCGGGATGGTCCGCTGCATGCGCACGGCGTCCACGGACTCGGCCAGCAGCTCGTACTCGGTGGTGTCGTCGCTGGCCGCGATGCGCACCATGCGCCCGGTGGCCAACTCGTCCGCCACGATCTGCTGTCGGGCGGTGTCGGCGCACCAGGAGCGGAGCAGTGCGGGGACGTCGGGGACGGTGTCGGCGACGGGGACGAGCGCACTGGGCGGGAAGTGCTCCGCGCCGGGCCCGGGGTCGAGCCGTTCGGCGATCCAGGAGGCCCGGTCGCGCAGCCACCACAGGGCCAGCGCGAGGGTGGGCGCACGGTAGGTGCCGAGCGGGACGCCGATGCGCCGCCCGTCGCAGGTTCCGTACGCGGTGACATGGCACAGGAATTCGTCGTGCACGGTCCACTCCCCCGTTGCGACACCTCGCTGCCGTCGGGCCTCGCTTTCGTGCGGCTCAGGGCGGTGAACCACCCTCCGCCGTCGAGTATCTTCAGTCTTGAATCACTGTCACCACGCCTTTCCGGCCACTCTCCTGGCATATTCGGGGCCGGTTCTGGCCGGAATCCGCGAACCGGCCGGACAGGGGGACGGCGCCCGCCGCCGTCCCCCTTCAGGAGCGTCCGCCCGCCGGGGCCGGCGCGGTCAGGGCGCGACCGCCGCGTCGATGCGGGACAGCTCCTCCGGGGCGAAGTCGAGGTTGCCGGCCGCGGCCACGCTGTCCGTCACCTGGCCGGGGCTGCTCGCTCCCACCAGGGCGGAGGTCACGCGCCCGCCGCGGAGCACCCAGGCGAGGGCCAGCTGGGCCAGGGTCTGGCCGCGGGCGGCGGCGATCTCGTTGAGGGTCCGCAGCCGGGCCACCAGGTCCTCGGTGACGGCGTCGCGGCGCAGGAAGGGACTGTCGCCCGCGGCCCGGGAGCCCTCCGGGACGCCGTTCAGGTAGCGGCCGGTGAGCAGGCCCTGCTCCAGCGGGGAGTAGGCGATGGAGCCCACCTGGAGCTCGTCGAGGGCGTCCAGCAGGCCCTCGGTCTCCGGGCGGCGGTCGAGCATCGAGTAGCGCGGCTGGTGGATCAGCAGGGGCGTGCCCAGACCGCCCAGGATGCGGGCGGCCTCGCGGGTCTGCCCGGCGGAGTAGTTGGAGACGCCGACGTAGCGGGCCTTGCCCTGCTGCACCGCGGAGTGCAGGGCTCCCATCGTCTCCTCCAGGGGAGTGTCCGGGTCGAAGCGGTGCGAGTAGAAGATGTCGACGTGGTCCAGGCCCAGCCGGGTCAGGCTCTGGTCCAGGGAGGCCAGCAGGTACTTGCGCGAGCCCCACTCGCCGTACGGGCCGGGCCACATCAGGTGTCCGGCCTTGGTGGAGACGACCAGCTCGTCGCGGTAGGGGGCGAAGTCCGTGCGCAGGAAGGCGCCCAGCGCGGACTCGGCGGCGCCGGGCGGCGGGCCGTAGTTGTTGGCCAGGTCGAAGTGGGTGACTCCGAGGTCGAAGGCACGGCGCAGGATGGCGCGCTGGGTCTCCGCCGGGCGCTGCGGGCCGAAGTTGTGCCACAGGCCCAGGGACAGCGCGGGGAGTTTCAGGCCGCTGCGCCCGGCGCGCCGGTAGGGCATGTCGTCGTAGCGGTCGGGGTGTGCGGTGTACAACGCGGCTCCAGGGCATCGGGGGAAGTGACAGGAAGCGACAGAAACAGCAGAAACAACAGAAACAACAGAAAGGACAGAAAGGACAGAAAGGACAGAACAGTACGTGACAGACCGTGACAGGGCATGAGGGGACGACAGGCGGCGCGAGGCGCCGCGAGGGGCGGGGTCCGAAGGCGGGCCGTCTCCACTCTTCCCGCTGCGCGGGCAGCGGTCCAACAGGAGAATCCGATGGAATTGAGCGGATAGGCTTCTCAGTCATGGAACTGCGCCATCTCCGGCACTTCGTCGCCGTCGCCGAGGACCAGCACTTCACCCGGGCCGCCGAACGGCTCATGGTGTCCCAGTCGGGTCTGTCGGCGTCGATCCGGGCGCTGGAGCGGGAGCTGCGGGCGCCGCTGTTCGTGCGCACCACCCGCCGGGTGACGCTCACCGAGGCGGGGCGGGCGCTGCTGGCCGAGGCCGAGCGCATCCTGGCGCAGGTGCGGTCGGCGCACGAGGCGGTGGCCGCGGTGCAGGGCGTGCTGCGGGGCACGCTCTCGCTGGGCACCGAGCAGTGCATCGCCGGGGTGCGGGTGGCGGCGCTGCTCGCGGTGTTCCGGCGGCACCATCCGGACGTGGAGATCCGGCTGCGCCAGGCCGGCTCGCAGGCCCTGGCCGACGAGGTGGCCGCGGGGCGGCTGGACCTGGCGTTCGCCTACCGCACCCGGGAGGACGGCGAGCACCTGAGGTCGGTGTCCCTGGCGGGCGAGCCGATGACGCTGCTGTGCCATCCCGGGCACCCGCTCGTGGCGGCGGGCCCGGCGGTGACACCGCACCGGCTGGCCCGGGAGGTGTTCGTCGACTTCCACCCCGGATGGGGCCCGCGGCGGGCCACGGACGCCGCGTTCGCCGCCGCCGGGGTGCGGCGCGCGGTCACCCTGGAGGTCAACGACGTGCACGGGCTGCTGGACCTGGTGGACGAGAACCTGGGCGTGGCGGCCGTACCTGCGCACTTCCGGCACAAGCGGACGTCGCTGGCCGCCGTGCCCCTGGCGGACACCGGCGGGGCGGTCTACGAGACGGTCGCCCTGCTCCCCTCCGAGCAGGCCACCAGCCCGGCGGCGCGGGCGCTGATGGCGCTGCTGGAGGCGCAGGCGCGGGAGGCGGCGTGATGCGCGAAGGTGGAGCCATGCACGCCAAGGACATCCTCATCGACGGCTTCGGCCGCGTCCGGGAAGAGGTCCATGCCGCCGTCGAGGGCCTGGGCCCCGAGGCGCTGGGCGCCCGGCCCACCCGGGCCGCCAACTCCATCGCCTGGCTGGTCTGGCACCTCACCCGCGTCCAGGACGACCACGTCGCCGACGCGTTCGGCCTGGAGCAGGTGTGGCTGGCGCAGGACTGGTACGGCCGGTTCGGCCTGGACCTGCCGCCCGGCGACACCGGGTACGGGCACGGCCCGGACGCCGTGGCCCGGGTGCGGGTCGCCTCGGCGGACCTGCTGACCGGCTACTTCGACGCGGCGCACGCGCAGACACTGGGCCGGCTGCGCGCGCTGACCGCGGCCGGCCTGGAGCGGATCGTGGACGAACGCTGGGATCCGCCGGTCAGTCTCGGCGCGCGCCTGGTGAGCGTCCTGTCCGACGACCTCCAGCACGTCGGACAGGCCGCGTATGTGCGCGGGCTGCTTCAGAGCGCGGCGGCGTAGCCGGGCAGGACCACGTCCTCGATGAGGGCGCGGCGCTCGTCGAACGGCACGAACGCGCTCTTGAGGGCGTTCAGGGTGACCGTGCGCAGGTCCTCCACGCCCCAGCCCGCCTCCTCGACCAGCAGGGACATCTCCCGGGTCATCGAGGTGCCGGACACCAGGCGGTTGTCGGTGTTGAGGGTGACGCGGAAGCCGAGGTCCTTGAGTGCGGTGATCGGGTGCTCGGCGATCGAGGTGGCGGCGCCGGTCTGGAGGTTGGAGGTGGGGCACATCTCCAGGGCGATCCGGCGGTCGCGGACCCAGCCCGCCAGGCGGCCCAGCTTGCCGTCGACGATGTCGTCGGTCAGGCGCACCCCGTGGCCGATGCGCTGGGCGCCGCAGATCTGGAGGGCCTGGTGGATGCTGGACAGCCCGTCGGCCTCACCGGCGTGGATGGTGAAGGGCACACTCTCACGGCGCAGGTGCTCGAAGGCGTCCAGGTGGTCGGCGGCCGGGAAGCCGGCCTCGGCGCCGGCGATGTCGAAGCCGACCACGCCCGCGTCGCGGAACGCGACGGCCAGGTCGGCGGTGGCGCGGGTCCGGCCGAACATGCGCATGCCGCACAGCAGGGTGCCCACCCGGACGGGCGTACCGGCGGCCGCGGCCTTCGCCATGCCCGCCGCGAGCCCCTCCTGCACCGTCTCGACGACCTCGGGCAGGGTGAGCCCGCCGTTGAGCATCAGCTCGGGGGCGTAGCGGACCTCCGCGTAGACGACGCCGTCCGCGGCCAGGTCCAGCACGTACTCCTCGGCGGTGCGCAGCAGGCCCTCGCGGGACTGCATCACGGCCAGGGTGTGCTCGAAGGTGGCGATGTAGCGGACCAGGTCGCCGGAGTTGGCGGCCTCGAAGTACCACGCGGCCAGGGCCTTGGGGTCGGTCGTCGGCAGGGTGTGGCCGATGGCGTCGGCGAGCTCGACGACGGTGGCGGGGCGCAGGCCGCCGTCGAGGTGGTCGTGCAGGACGGCCTTCGGGAGGCGGCGGATCAGATCGGCGTCTACGCGCGTAGCAGTCATGGCGGACTTTCCTTGGGCAGGTGCGGTTCGCGAGCCGCTGAGGGCTCGCCGGGCGGTGGGTGTGCGGGGCGGCGGGGCCGGGACGCGGGGGTCAGCCGGCGGGCTGGAGCAGGTCCCAGCGGTTGCCGTACAGGTCCCGGAAGACGGCGACCGAGCCGTACGGCTCGTGGCGGGGCTCCTCCAGGAAGGTCACGCCGGCCGCGAGCATGCGGGCGTGGTCCCGGGCGAAGTCGTCGGTGTGCAGGAAGAAGCCGACCCGCCCGCCGGTCTGGTCCCCGACCCGGGCCCGCTGCCCCTCGTTCCCGGCGAGGGCGAGCAGCAGCCCGGTGCCCCCGGCTCCCGCGCCGGGCTCGACGACGACCCAGCGGGACCCGTCGGGCCGCGGACTGTCCTCGGCGAGCCTGAAGCCGAGCGCCCCGGTGTAGAAGCGCACGGCCTCGTCGTAGTCGTCGACGACGAGGGTGACCAGGGCGACGCGCTTCATCGAGACCTTTCGGAGGGAGGGACCGCGGGAGGGACCGCGGAAGGACCCGGCGGTGACAGCCGATGTCGACGCATGAGGTTATACGTAAAACGTACGACCCGCCAGCCCGGGCGGGCGGAAGGTGAGCGAGCTCGCAGGCCGGAGGGCGCGCCGGGCGCCGACCGGGGGCCGGGACGGCACGGCACCGGCGCACGCCCGCCCGGCCGAGGCGCGCGAGGGGCCGCCCGGGCACCGGCCGGACGCACCGCGGACGGCCGGCCTCCCGCGGCCCGCAAGGCGCCGGCGTGCGGCCCCGCACGGGGGCGTGCGGAGGCTCGCACCAAGGCGGGTGGAGGCTCGCACGGGGGGTGGCACGGGGGGCACGGGGGGGGTGGCACGGCGTGCCGTCCTCCCCGGCCGCGCGGGGCCCGCCGGGCCCGGACGGCGTCCGGGGAGGACGGCCCGTTCGCTGCCGCGCCGCCCGGCACCGCCGGGCCCGGCCGGCGCGCGGCCGGCGGCATCACGGCCGCCGTCCGGCCGGCACACGGGGCCGGGCCGGGGACCGCCGCAGGTCCGGCAGGGGCGGGCGGCCGGAGCGGGGACGCCGCCCGGGGTTCTCGGGAGACCGGGAAAGTGCCGCACTTGTCTGGACAGGTTCGGCGGGCGTACCTCCGCACGCCATCGAATTCGCCCGCGCCTGTTACCTCAGGGTAATCCCTGGTGGTTTGATGTGCGGCGCCACTCAACCCCCTTACCTCACAGGGAGATCCAGTGACGCTTTCCGCACAGCGCCGTGCACAGGGCTCGGCCGCGCTCGCCCTCTGCCTCGCCGTCGCCGGCCTCGCCGGTGCGGCACCCTCCGCATCGGCCGCCGGCCAGACGCCGCCGGTGAAGGTCCTCACGTACAACACCTTCCTGTTCAGCAAGAGCCTGTATCCCAACTGGGGCCAGGACCACCGGGCCGCGGAGATAGCGAAGGCCCCGTTCGTGCACGGCAACGACGTCGTGGTCCTCCAGGAGGCGTTCGACAACTCCTCCTCCGACGCCCTCAAGGGCGCCGTCGCGAACGAGTACCCGTACCAGACGCCGGTCGTCGGCCGGTCGAAGTCCGGCTGGGACGCCACCGGCGGTTCGTACTCCTCGCTCACCCCGGAGGACGGCGGCGTCACGATCCTCAGCAGGTGGCCGATCCTGCGCAAGGAGCAGTACGTCTTCAAGGACGCGTGCGGCGCGGACTGGTGGTCCAACAAGGGCTTCGCCTACGTCGTGCTGGACGTGAACGGCAGCCGGGTGCACGTGCTCGGCACGCACGCCCAGTCCACGGACCCGGGCTGCGGCAGCGGCGAGGCGGCGACGATGCGCAGCCGCCAGTTCAAGGCCATCGACGCGTTCCTCGACGGCAAGAAGATCCCCGCGAACGAGCAGGTGCTGGTCGCCGGCGACTTCAACGTGGACTCGCGCACACCGGAGTACGCCTCCATGCTCGCCGACGGCGGCCTGGTGGGCGCCAACGCGCGCACCGGGCACCCGTACTCCTTCGACACGCAGGAGAACTCCATCGCCCGGGACCGCTACCCCGCCGACCCGCGCGAGGACCTCGACTACGTCCTGCACCGCGCCGGGCACGCCCGTCCGGCGGTGTGGAAGAACGACGTGGTCAAGGAGGAGAGCGCGCCCTGGACCGTGTCCAGCTGGGGCACGTCCTACACCTACACCAACCTGTCGGACCACTACCCGGTGACCGGCTTCGCGGGCTGAACCCCGCAGCCCCGGACTCCGTGAGGCCGTGAGCGGCCCTGAGCGGCCCTGAGCCGAGCCGGAGCCGCCGGCACACCTCCGGGCCGCCGTGCCCCGCCACCCCCGGCGGGGCACGGCAGCCGTCGGCGCCCCCCGGCGGCCGTCGGCGCCCCCCGGCGGCCGTCGGCGCCCCCCGGCGGCCGTCGGCGGGAGAGGCCGCCGGGACGGCCTCTCCCGCCGTGTCCGCGCGGCCGGCCCGGCCGGCCCGCTCGCCGCCGGGTGCGGGACGGGGCCGGGGAGCGGGCGACCGCGCGCCTGCGGGCCGCGGTCAGGGGCGGTGCGATCGCCGCCGGGAACCCCTCAGTCGCTCTCGCCGGTGCGCACCACGACGAGGAAGGCGTCGGACTCCAGATCCATCACCACGGTGGCGGGCTCGCCCTCGGCCCGTCTGCGGGCCGCGTACTCCTCGGCCGGCCACGAACCGCGCGGCGCTCCCGCGGGAAACCGCTCCAGCACCTTCGCTCTCACGACGACACCCACCTCCGGGTCCGCGGGGGACACCCTCGTGGGAGCGCCTGCCCCGGATCGTCGCGCACATGCCATCCGCGCCTCCTCACCTCCGCCGGCGACGACATATCGCCCACCTCTACACATAAAGGAAAAATAAGAGCAGAATGCAGAGAGGCGGCATCAGTCCGCATACCGCACCCGTTGCGGTCGGCCAGCGAGTCGAAGGAGACGAGTCATGGCCAACGTCCAGCCCACCAGGGGTGACATGACGACCCACCCCGATGTCTCAGAGATGCGGGAGCGCTACGCCCGCATGCTCGGCGGTCGCGATGTGGCGCTCATGGACGGGCCGGTGTTCCTGCTCGGCCTGTACTGCGCCGTATCACCGTGGATCGTCCACTACACGGCCAGCCAGCCCGACCTGGTCCCCCACAACCTCGTCATCGGCATCGCCATCGCCCTGCTGGCACTGGGCTTCACCCGGGCCCCGGAGCGCATGTACGGCCTGAGCTGGGCCATGTGCGCGCTGGGAGTGTGGATGATCGTCTCGCCGTGGATCGTCGGGAGCAGCCCCGACGCGGGCGTGGTGTGGAACAACGCGGTCATCGGCGGTCTGGCCGTGGTCCTGGGCCTGGCATGCGCCGGGGCATCGGCCAGGAGCGGGTCCACGTCGTAGCGACGCGAAACGGCCACAGCCCGGACCCCGGCCGGAGGGACCGGCTCCGCCTGGGCGGGACCGGCCCCTCCGGCATGCGGCGCGGTCCTCGACGAGGCCGCGCGTGACCGGCGGCCCGCGCCCGGGGCACACCGCCGCGCCGTGCGCCGCGCCTCACGGGCCGCCCCGGTGCGCGGCGGCTGACGGCGGAGCCCACCGGCCGGCGCCGACGAGGTCCTCCGTGCGCCGGGACCGGCAGGACGGGCCGGGATCAGTCCGCGGACCGGCGGCGCCGGGTGCCGCGGTGCAGTGCGACACCGCCCAGGAACAGGGCGGCGGCGCCCGCGGCGGCGGGCAGGGCGGCGTCCGTGCCGGTGCGGGCGAGCACCGACCGCTCCGACGGGGCGTCCACGACGGCCGGCGGTGCGGGCGGGGCCTCGGGCGGGGACAGCGGCGACTGGGGCCGCGGGTCGGGCCGGTCCGGGTGCTGGGGCTCGTCGGGGCCGGGCTGCTGCGGGGACGCCGGGCTCTCCTCGGGTCCGTCGGCGGAGGCGTTGACGGACTCGTTGCCGAAGGAGGGGTTGCCGACACCGACGGCGTTCACCGAGTTGCCGCTGAGGTTGACCGGAAGGTCCACCGGGAGCCCCAGGCCGTTGCCGGACAGCAGGCCGGGCGAGCCCTCGGCGGCGCCGGCCGCCGCGCTCGCGGCCCGGGGCCCCGGGACACCGGCCGGGCGGTCGGCCCCGGTGAGGGAACGGCGGCCGGAGGTCGAACTCGCCCCGACGGCCCGGTCCGGGCCCGCGGCGGTGGAGCGGCCGGCGCCGGAGGCGGCCCGGTCCGCGCCCGACGGCCCGGGGGCGGCGGCGCAGAAGTTGCCCACGGCCGGGTTGAGCAGCCCGACCACGTTCACGGTGTTGCCGCACACGTTCGCCGGGACGTGCACCGGGAGCTGGAGGCCGTTGCCCGCCAGCACACCGGGCGAGCCGGCCGCGGTCGCATCGGCCGTGGAGTCGGCGTGCGCCGTTCCCGCCGCGGCCATCGCGCCCGAGGCGGCGACGACGGCGATCACACCGTTTCGGGTGGCCCGTCTCATAGGTTCCTGCCTTCCACAGAGGGATACGGGCACTTGCCCGCACCAGGTAAAACGCGGGCGAACCAGCGGAGTTATGGCTAAACGACCTTTCACCCCATCGAGTGTCAGGTTCGACGAACGGCGGGTAGAAGATCAGAACCCTCGCCGGATCCGGCGAAAAGGACGCATCGTAGCCCAGGCCGCGCGCAGTTGCCCGCCGGCGGGCGCCGCCCGGCGGGGCGGCCTATCGTGAGCGAGGGCCCCGCTCCCCGGACTGTGGCTGGAGGGAACGATGCCGACCGAACCGTCCGTCTGGTGGCCCGCGATCCGGCGCTGTGCGCTCGCCGGAACCGCGGGACTGGCCCTGCTGGGCGCGGGACTCCCGGCCGCCGCGGCGGGCGGGGAGGACCCGCCCGGTGCCGGCCTCTCGCGCTTCTACGACCAGCGGATCTCCTGGTCGGCGAAGGCCTGCGCGGGCGAGCCCGGCAACCGCCCGGAAGGCCTGCAGTGCGGCAAGGTCACCGTCCCGCTCGACTACGCCCGGCCCGAGGCGGGAACGCTGGAACTGGCGCTCGCCCGCTACCGGGCCACGGGCCGCTCACAGGGCTCGGTGGTGCTGAACTTCGGCGGTCCGGGCGGCTCGGGCGTCCGGGAACTCGCCTACGGCCCGGACGACTTCATGGATCTGGCCGAGGGCTACGACGTGGTCTCCTTCGACCCCCGCGGCGTCGGCCGGTCCTCCCCGGTGAGCTGCACGGACGGCGGGTACGAGGCGCCGGACGACGGCGGGGGCGAGGAGACCGGGCAGGACGCGGGCGCCGATCCGCTGCGCGACCCCGAGACCGCCCTGCGCACGCTGCGGCGGACCGCCGCCGAGTGCGCCGAGCACTCCGGCCCGGTCCTGCCGTACATGGGAACCGTGCACGTCTCCCGCGACCTGGACGTCATCCGGCAGGCGCTGGGCGAGAAGAAGCTCGACTACCTGGGCTTCTCGTACGGCACCCGGCTCGGCGCGGTGTACGCGGCGCAGTTCCCGGACAGGGTGGGCCGGATGGTCCTGGACGGCGTGGACACGCTGACCGAGCCGCTGTCCGAGCAGGGCGTCGCCGGCGCACGGGGGCAGCAGACCGCGCTGGAGTCGTTCATCGACTGGTGCGCGAGGGACATCGCCTGCCCGTTCGGACAGGACGCGCGGGCCGCCCGCGAGGACGTCGTCAGCCTGGTGCGCTCGCTCGACGAGGACCCCGTACCCACGCCGTTCGGCGGCCTGTTCACCGGCCAGGACCTGGTGGGCGCGCTGGCGCAGGCGCTGTACAGCGAGGATCTGTGGCCGTCGCTGGAGCGGGCGCTGGCGTCCCTCGTGGAGGACGGCGACACCCGCGCGATCGAGGGTTTCGCGGCCGGCGGCGGCCGGCCGGCCCGCGGGACCGTCCGCGACGGCGGGGGCACGCTGGTGGACGAGGAGGACGTCCCGCCGGACAACCTCCCGGCGGCGCTGATGGCGGTCAACTGCGCGGACGATCCCGACCGCCCCTCGGCCGGGCAGATCGTCCGCGACCTGGACCGGCTGCGCGCCGAGTACGAGCGCGCCTCACCGGTCTTCGGCGCCTACCGGCTCACCCAGGTGCTGATGTGCCACGGCCGCCCCAGGGGCACCGACTACGTCCGCGAGCAGGTCAAGGACGTCCGCACGCCGAAGATGCTGCTGGTCGGCACCCGCGGGGACCCGGCCACCCCGTACCGGTGGACGGTGGAGACGGCCCAGCGGCTCGGCTCCTCGGCCGTGGTGCTCGACAACCGCTCCGAGGGACACACCGGATACGGCTCCTCGGCCTGCGTGCACCGCAAGGTCGACGACTTCCTGCTCTACGGCTCGCTGCCCGCCGACGGCAGCTCCTGCGGCTCCGACGACGACCGCTGAGCGCGGTCCCCCGGGCCCCCGCAGGGCCTCGGTACGGCCGGTGCGCGTCCTCGCGGGCCGCCGCACGGTCTTCGCACGCTCACCGCGGAATGCGCTGATTACCCCGAATGCCCGACCAGCGGATTGGACCTATGGTGCTGTCATGGAGCACGCACTCACCCCCACGGTCCTCAGTGAACTGCGGCGCCCGCGCCCCTACCCCGCGGTGTCGGTGCTGACGCCGACGCACCGCCGCGAGCCCGACAACGCCCAGGATCCGGTCCGGCTGCGCAACGTGGTGGCCGAGGCCAAGCGGCAGTTGGAGACCGACCCCGCGGTGACCCGGGAGCGGCGGTCGGACGTGGCGGAGCACCTCGACCTCGCACTCGCCGAGGTCGACCTCGCGCACACCGAGGAGGGCCTGGTGATCTTCGCGGCTCCGGGTGAGCACCAGGTGTGGTCGCTGACCCGTGCGGTGCCCGAGCGGGTCGTGCTCTCCGACACCTTCCTCACCCGCAACCTGGTCTCGGCGCGCGCCGCCGAGCAGCCGTTCTGGGCGCTGTCGGTGTCCGCCGACCGCGTCACGCTGTGGAACGGCGGGGCGGACCGGGTCGCCGAGGAGCACTCCGGCGGCTTCCCGCTGACCCGGCAGGCGGAGAACTTCGACCCCGAGCGGCGCGAGCGCATCGGGGACAGCCCGAGCACGTTCCGCGACGAGGGTGTCCGCCGCTTCCTGCGCGACGCCGACACGGCCATGGGCGCGGTACTGCGCGCCGCCCCGCGCCCGGTGTACGTCACCGGCGACCCGGCCGCGCTGTCCGCGTTGCAGGAGGCGGGCCTGCACACCCGGAACGCGGTGCAGGTGCCGCGCGGCGGGCTGGCGCACGCGACGGCGGAGACGGTGTGGCAGGCGCTCAGCCCGGTCGTGGCGGAGGAGGCCGAACGCGGCACCGACCGGGTGGCGGCGGAGCTGGAGTCGGCGCGCGGGCGGCGGGAGTTCGCGGCCGGGGTGGACGAGGTGTGGCAGAACGCGCGGGACGCCCGGGTGCGGCTGCTCGCCGTCGAGGAGAACTACCGGATCGTGGTGCGCGACGACGGCGAGCACCTGGTGCCCGCCCTCGGCGGCGACCTCGACGCCCGGGAGGACATCGTCGACGAGATCGTCGAGCAGTGCCTGGAGACCGGCGCGGAGGTCCGCTTCGTCCCGGACGGCACGCTGGGCGAGGCCGGCGGCATCGCGGGCGTCCTGCGCTACTGAGCCCCCGTGCGGCGCTGCCGCCCGAACGGCCGCGTGCCACCGGCCGGGGCGGGCCGCACGCCCGGAGCGGACGGGCCCGGCAGCGGCCGTCGGCCGCGCCGCGGCCGCCCGTCGGGAGGGGTTGACCGCGGCCCTCCGCCCGAGCGCCCCTCCGCGGCGCCGGGGCCCCCGCCCGCCGCCCGTGACGACGACCGGCCTACGCTGCGACGGAACGGACGGCGGGCGGGAGCGCCGGCCGGGCATCTGGGGAGGGCACGGGTGAGTGACCTGCTGGGCGTGGCGGTGCTGGGCGCCGGCCACATGGGGGCGGACCATGTCCGCCGGCTGGACCGGGTGGTGAGCGGGGCGCGGGTCGCCGCGGTCGCCGATCCCGACACCGACCGTGCCGGGCGCGCCGCGGCGGGGATCGACGGGGTGAGCGTGCACGCCGAGCCGGAGGCCGCCCTGGACGCGCCGGGGGTGCGGGCGGTGCTGGTCGCCTCGCCGGGCGAGGCCCATGAGAAGGCGCTGCTGGCCGCGTTCGCCCGCGGGCTGCCGGTGCTGTGCGAGAAGCCGATGGTGCCGGGCTCCGCCGGTGCGCTGCGGGTGGTGGAGGCGGAGGCACGGCTCGGCCGGCGGCTGGCCCGGATCGGGTTCATGCGGCGCCATGACGCCGAGTACCGCCGGCTGAAGGAGGTCCTGGACGAAGGGCGGCTGGGGCGGCCGCTGATGCTGCACTGCGTGCACCGGAACGTGTCCTCGCCGCCGGACTTCACCTCCGGGATGCTGATCGGGAGTTCGGTGACGCACGAGATCGATGCGGCGCGCTGGCTGCTGGGCCAGGAGCTGACCGCGGTGACCGTGGTGCGCCCGCGCCCTTCCTCGCTGGCCCCGGCGGGGCTGCGGGACCCGCAGTTCGTGCTGTTCGAGACGGACGGCGGGGCGCTCGTGGACGTGGAGGTGTTCGTCAACTGCGGCTTCGGCTACGAGGTGCGGTGCGAGGCGGTGTGCGAGGCGGGCAGCGTCCGCATCGGAGAGGACCGCGGGGTCCGGATCACCTCGGCGGGCTCCGCGGGCGAACGCGTCGCGCAGGACTACCTGGTGCGGTTCGCCGACGCCTACGACCGCCAGGTCCAGGCATGGGTGGACGACACCCGGCGCGGACGGGTCACCGGTCCCAGCGCCTGGGACGGCTACGCGGCGTCCGCGGTCGCGGAGGCGGGGGTCCGGGCGCAGGAGAACGGCGGCCGGGTGGCCGTCGAACTCGCCCCGCGCCCGGCGCTGTACGGGTGAGCGGCCGCTGACGCCGGGCGCGCCCCGGGCGCCCGGCCGGGCGGCGTGTCCGCGGGCGGGGCGGCGGCCGCCTTCCGCTCGTCTGTCCGCGCACCCCCGCGCCCGCGGTTCAGACTCCGTCGAACAGGGCGCTCAGGCCGCGCTCGACGGCCTGGGCGAGGTCCTCGTCCTCGCGGCCCGTCCCGACGACGGCGTAGGTGCGCACCAGGAACCGGCCGAGGGCGGCGGTGTCGAACTGGAGCAGGGCCATGCCGTGGGGCGAGTGGAACTCCAGCACGGTGTCGGCCGGGCCGCAGGGCCAGATGTGCACGTCCCCGTTGCCCGCCGGGCCTTCCAGGCCCTGCGAGAGGAGGGCGCGGGCGAAGGTCCAGGTCACGCCCTCGCCCTCCAGGGAGACCTCGGGCGGGAAGTCGATCTGCATCGCCAGCGGGTCGCGGGAGTCGTAGCGCAGGGTCGCGGGGACGGGCAGTTCCTGCTCGTCCGCGGTGATCAGCCGGGCGGGAGCGGGCTGTTCGAGCGTGATGTGCATGGGCGTCCTCCTGCGCGCGGGCGAGGCCGGTGTTCCGGCCCGCAAGTACGACCTCGCTCGGGGCTCGGCATGACACCGGCCACGCCAGGAATCCGTGTGACCTGCACCACACCCCTCATCGCGCTCCCACAGAAGGGAACAAACGACCGTCGAACTGGCGGACGGGTCGCGGCGGAGGCTCCCCGCACTGCGTCAACTCACGTATACCGCCTACGACTTGCGCAGGCCCCGAGGTGGCCGGGGGGTGCGCCGGGGATCCATCGGGAAGACACTGGCATATGCCAGAAGCACCGCCGTCTCGTGTGTCGCCGAATCCCTTACGGGGCGTCGCGCGCTGTGCAACAGTCGTAACCGTCCCATCGCGGCCCGGCGACAGCTTCCGGCGGTCCGGTCGGCCCGCCGACAGCCCGCCGGGCCCGCCGGGTCACCGACAGCCCGCCGACAGTCCCGGTCGTTCAGACCCGCCTTCCGGAGTGCGTCATGCCGCCCCATCTCTCCGCGGACCGCCCGGCCGCCCAGCCGCCAGGGCGTGGCACCGTCGACGCGCTCATCACGCAGACGCGGCGGCTCAGAGGCGACATGGACGCGGTGCGGCAGGACGTGCCGGGCGACGGGACCGACCCCCGGGACCGCTGGCAGCGCGCCCTGTGCGACCTCGCCCTGCACCAGCTCGACGACCTCGACGAGCACCTCGCCCAGCTGCGCGACGGCCCGGCCGCCCCCGCTGCCGGACCGCCCGCGGCCGGCAGCGCGACCGGCGGTGCCGCCGGGGCCGCAGCGCTGCTCGGCCGCGTCGGCAGCGCGGAGTGGAACCTGCTGACCGACGAGGCGAGCTGGTCCGGCGAGCTGTACGAGATCCTCGGCCGCGACCCCGCCACCGCCCCGCTGACCCTCGACGAACTGCCCTCCCTGGTGCCCGACGAGGACCGGCCGCTGCTAACCGCGATGGTCACGGACTGCCTCGTCGACGCCCGGCGCATCGACGGCGAGTTCCGCGTCGTACGGCCGGACGGCGAGGTCCGTACCGTCCACATGATGGGCGAACCCGTCCTCGGCGCCGACGGCGGTACCGCCTCGATGTGGGCCGTACTGCGGGACGTCAGCGCGCTGCGCCGCAGCCGGCAGGCGGTGCGCGAGACCCGCGACTCGCTGTACGACCACCGGCGGCGGGCGCAGAGCGAGCACCGGCTGGCGGCCGAACTCCAGGAGGCCGTCCTGCCGTCGTGGCGCGGCACCCCGCGGCTGCCTCACCAGGGATCGGGCACCCTCCCCTCGGCGCTCTCCCCCGCCCGCTCCGCCCTCCCGCCCGCGCTCGACCTGGCCGCCCACCGCATCCCGCCCGCCGCCGGGACACCGCTCGGCGGCGGCTGGTACGACACCCTCGAACTGTCCGACGGCGAGACCCTGCTCGGTGTCGGCGACCTCACCGGACAGGGCGTGGCCGCCGCCTCGGGCATCGCGATGCTGCTCGGCGCGGTCCGCGGCATGGCGATGGCCGGCACCGGCCCCGGCCTCCTGCTGTCCTGGCTGAACCAGCTCCTCGACGCCACCGCCGAACCGGCCCTCGGCAGTGCCGTGTGCGGCCGTTACCGGCCCGCCACCCGCACCCTGGTGTGGGCACAGGCCGGACACCCCGCCCCGCTGCTCTTCCGCGGCGGAACAGGGCGCAGACTCCCGGCTCCGGGCGGAGCGGTCCCGCTCGGCGCCACCGCGCACACCGCCTACGCGGAGACCGAGACCGCCCTGGAACCCGGCGACGTGCTGCTGCTGCACACCGCGGCCCTGGTCCCCGGTGACGACGAGACGGCCACCCGCCGCCTGCTGGACCTCGCCCCACGCCTCACCGCCGCGCACACGGCACGGGACTGCCTGCGCCTCGTCGTGGCGGAACTCGACGCGGCGGCGCACGAGGACGACACCTGCGTACTCGCCGCCAGGGTCACCCGGTGACGCGGCTGCTCCGGCCGGGACCCCGCCGCACCGCCGGACGGCACGGGGAAGGGGACCGCCGGACGCCCTGCGGGACGCGTGGCCGACGGCGCCGCCGACGGACCGGCCACGGCGCAGCACGCGGACCCGCACCGCACCCGCACCCGCACCCGCACCCGCGGTGAACTCCCCCCGTACCGTGCCCCCATCGGGGCCGGCTGCCCTGCGCCTCCGGCTCCGGCCGGTCCGCGCCGCCGCCGGCGCACACCGGGGGACGGAGCTCCTAAGCCGGCGCGACACCTCCTTTGCCCTTCGTCCTGGGCAGCGCGAGCCGGATCTCCTCCCGGAGGTCGCTGATCTTCGGGTACTCGGCGTACTCGGCGGTGAGCCGGTACATCTGGCGCAGCCGGTCCCAGGTGCGCCGGGAGGAGTTCTGACCCATCGACACCAGGGCGAGCCGGGCGAAGCTGTCCGCCTGCTCCGGATCGTCCGCGATGAAGCAGGCCGAGGCCATGGACAGGAAGTCGAAGATCTTCGACCGCTCCTGTGCGTCGACCCGCAGTGCCAGGGCCTTGTCCGCGTAGTACCGGGCGTGGACCGCGGCCTCCGGCTCGAACTCGGCCAGCGTGCGGTAGGACAGCGCCTGCATGCCGTACAGGTCCGCCTCGTCGAACAGCTGCATCCAGTCCGGCGGCGCCTCGTCGGCCCGGTCGGAGACGAACAGGTCCTCCGCCCGGCCGAGGGTGCGCCGCATCGCCTGCCCCTTTCCCATCGACGCCTGCGCCCAGGCCTCGATGGTGTGGAACATCGCGCGGGTGCGCGGCAGCACCCGCTCGCCGGCGCCGGACTGCGCCAGCTTCATCAGGTCGAGCGCGTCACCGGGCCTGCCCAGATGAACCATCTGACGGGCCGCCCGGGAGAGCGCCTCCCCGGCCCGGGGCCGGTCACCGCCCTCGCGGGCGGCATGCGCGGCGATGACGAAGTACTTCTGGGCCGTGGGTTCGAGGCCGACGTCGTGCGACATCCAGCCCGCGAGGACGGCCAGGTTGGCGGCGACGCCCCACAGGCGCCGCTGGAGGTGAGGAGGATGGTGGTAGGCGAGGATTCCGCCCACCTCGTTCAGCTGGCCCACGACCGCCTTGCGCTGAAGGCCGCCGCCGCGGGCCGCGTCCCAGGCCCGGAACACCTCCACCGAGCGCTCCAGTTCCTCGATCTCCTGCGACCCGATGGGGGCGGCCTCGTACCGGTCGAACCCGACGGGGTCGGCGTGGAGAAGGGAGTCGGGGGCTGAAGCGCCGGAGACCGGCACCGGGTCGGTGTGCAGCCAGTCGTGCATGGCGCTGCTGAGTACGGGTCCCGCGGCGAGCGCGGCGCCCGCGCCCACCAAGCCGCGTCGGTTGAGCATGAGGTCCATTCCCGTGAATTCGGTGAGGACCGCGGCGGTCCGCTCGGGCGCCCACGGCACGCCGTCGGGATGCTGCTGACTCCCGCCGGCCTGCCGTCTGCCGGCACGCCCCTGCCGGACCAGACCGAGGTCCTCGATGGTCACGACACGGCCGAGACGCTCGGTGAACAGGGCCGCCAGCACCCGCGGTACAGGGTCGCGCGGGATCTCTCCCATGTCGATCCACCGCCGCACCCGCGAGGTGTCGGTCGCCAGCTGGGGGTGGCCCATGGCCGCCGCCTGCCGGTTGACCAGCCTCGCGAGTTCTCCTTTGGACCAGCCGGCCAGGCCGAACAGGTCCGCAAGGCGGGTGTTGGGTTGTCCGCTCACGTCAAGCCCCCAGGTTCTCGGCTGAGTTGACCGTAGCCCGTGCGGAGTTGCCGGGCGACTATTCGCCAGGGTTCGCCAGGGTGCGCCAGATGGTGTGCCACGGGGCGCCGGGTGTCAGGTAGGAACGCGCCACCCCGACCCGGTCGCCGGCTCTCCCCCGGAACACGGGACCAGGTGCATTCCCCAGGATGCGCGTCGGCGGCCGGGACGGGTGGCGCACTGTCGTAGGGCTCACGAAGGGATCTGTATCGCCCATGTACGCAGCATCGTCCTCCGTGTCCGCCCCGCCCCGGCCGCTGCGCCCGCGCCCCCCGGCGCCCGGTACCACCCGCACGGGGGAAGCGCCCCCACCGGGCGGCGGCCCCTATCTCACCCCCGCGCGGCCGCCCGCCCCCGCCCTCGGCGCGGGCCGGACGCGGCGCGCGGCGGGACCCGGCGGGCAGCCGCTGAGCGGGCGACTGGACCTGTCCGGCCCCCAGGGCGCCCAGTTGCGCGCGGCGATCGCCGCGGTGCACCGGATCTGCCCGGAGTTCACCCCGGTGCAGGTGCTGCGCCGCAGCGGACGCTCGGTGCTCCTGGTCGGAACGACCGGGCGCAGCACCGCGGTCGCCAAGTGCTTAACGGACCGGTCCCCGGCCTGGGCGGAGCGCAGCCGGCACGAGATAGCTGCCTACCGCTCGTTCGTGCGGCAGCGCCCCCCGGTGCGGGTGCCGCGGCTGATCGCGGCGGACCCGGACAACGGCACCCTGGTGCTGGAGCGGATGCCGGGACGGGTGGCCGCCCTGCAGCGCCACCCCGTGGAGGCCCCGCCGCGCGCCGACATCCGGGCGACGCTGGGCGCGGTCTGCCGGCTGAACTCGTGGCGGCCGCCGGCGGGCACCTTCGACGCGCCCCTGGACTACGCGGCCCGGATCTCCCGCTACCACGAACTCGGGCTGCTCACCGACCGGGATCTGGGCGACCTGCAGAAGCTGCTGCACGGCATCGCGGCGAGCTCCGGCCGGCAGGGCATGGGGCAGTTCTGCCACGGCGACGCACTGCTCAACAACGTGCTGCTGTCGCCCGCCGGACCGGTGCTGGTCGACTGGGAGCACGCCGGCTGGTACCTGCCCGGCTACGACCTCGCCACTCTGTGGTCGGTGCTCGGGGACGCCCCCGTGGCGCGGCGGCAGATCAGCCAGATCGCGCAGGCGGCCGGGCCCGCCTCGCGGGACGCGTTCCTGGTGAACCTGATGCTGGTCCTCACCCGGGAGATCCGCACCTACGAGACCGCCGTGCAGCGTTCGATGGACGAGGCGGCCCCGGTCGCGCAGGGCGCCGCCCACCCGGGTGCCGTGCCGTCCGGCGAGGAGCAGCGGCTGCTGCTCAGGCGGCTGCACGACGACTGCCAGATGGCCCGCCGGGCCGTCCGCGCGGCGGTCGGCACCCGCTGACGGGCTGGGCGGGCCCCGCTCCGCCCCGCGGTGCGCACGCCTCCTGGGCGCACCGCGGCCCACCGGCGCCGGACTCTCCGCCGCAAGCGCCGCGGCAGGGCGCCGGCGACCGCCGCGCCGTCGCGGCAGGGCGCGCGGTTCCCCGCCCCTCCCCGGGGTGCGGCACCGCAGGGGACTGCGCCCGGCCCGCCGGGTCCCGCGCCCGCGGGGCGGCCGGCTCCGCGGCCGGAAGGGGTACAGGTGTACGCCTCCGACGCCGCGCAGGCCCACCGCCCGCCATCGCGAAACTCCGCGCATCCGGCGTTGACATGGGAATACAGCCTCCTGTGGGCATGATTGACGGACCGTCGGCATGCCGGTAGCACTCCCCCGCCCGGCCCGGCACGGTTCATCACGCCCGACCGTCACAGGAGGCCGTTGTGCGACGACCCGTCACCGCTGTTCCCGGAGCGGCCCGCCGCCGACGTGCGCGCCGTACGGCCGGCGCGGTCGCGGCGGCCGCCCTGCTGCTGCCGCTGCTGGGCGCGGCCCCCGCCGGGACCACGGGCGGACCGACGGCCGCGGCGGGCCCCGCGGGCCGTCTGCAGCGGGCGTTCGCCGCGGCGGCGGCCGCGTACCGGGTGCCGCAGAGCGTGCTGATGGCCGTGTCGTACCTGCAGTCCCGCTGGGACTCGCATCCCGGGGCACCGAGCGTGACCGGCGGCTACGGTCCGATGCACCTGACCGACGTGCGGACGGCGCTCGCCGCGGCGGCGCATCACGGCGAGGGCACCGAGGACCCCCGGGGAGACGGCGCACGCGCCGCGCTGCGGCCGGCGGCGCGGCTGCCGGAGCCGGCCGAACCGCCCGCCCGGCTGCGGACCCTGCCCGCGGCCGCGGAGCTGACCGGGCTGAGCCCCGAGGCGCTGCGCACCGACCCGGTGGCGAACGTGGCGGGCGGTGCCGCGCTGCTCGCCTCCGAGCAGCGCGCGCTGGGCGAGCCGGCCGGCGCCGGTCCGGCCGACTGGTACCGGGCGGTGGCCGCCTTCTCCGGCGCCGACGACCCGGCGGCCGGCGCGGCGTACGCGAACGACGTGTACGAGGTGCTCCGCAGCGGCGCGGAGCGGTTCACGGACGCCGGCCAGCGGGTGGTGCTCGCGGCCCGCCCGGACGTCGTCCCCGACACCGGTCCGCCGGCCCGCGCCGGACTGCGCGCGGCGGCCGCGGCCGGCACGGAGTGCCCGCGGACGGTGTCCTGCGCATGGATCCCGGCTCCGTACGAGGAGTTCGGCGACGGCGACTACGGCAACCACGACCTCGGTGAGCGGCCCGCCTCCCAGCGCATCCGGTACATCGTGGTGCACGACACGGAGGGCGGCTGGGAGGGCGTCCTGAACCTGGTGCAGGATCCCACCTACGTGTCGTGGAACTACACGCTGCGCTCGACGGACGGCCACGTAGCCCAGCATGTGCGGGCGAAGGACGTCGCGTGGCACGCCGGCAACTGGTACGTCAACGCCACGTCGGTCGGCCTGGAGCACGAGGGGTTCCTGGCCGCCCCCGACTCCTGGTACACGGAGGCGATGTACCGGTCGTCGGCGCGGCTGGTCCGCCACCTCGCCCACCGGTACGGCGTCCCGCTGGACCGGCAGCACATCCTCGGCCACGACACCGTGCCCGGCCCGACCGCGGCGACCGTGCCCGGCATGCACACCGATCCGGGCCCGTACTGGGACTGGGCGCACTACTTCGCTCTGCTGGGCCGGCCGCTGCGGGCGAGTGCGGGGCCGCGCGGCGGGCTGGTGACGATCCGGCCCGGCTACGCGGCGAACCGGCCCGCCTACACGGGGTGCGCGGGCGGGGGCGGGGCGTGCCCGGTGCACGGGTCGGGCGCGGTGCGGCTGCACTCCGGGCCCGGGGCGTCGTATCCCCTGGTCAAGGACATCGGGCTGCGGCCGGACGGCGGTGACTCCACGATCGACGTCAACGACGTCGGGGCACGTGTGTCCACCGGCCAGCAGTTCGCGGTGGCCGGCCGTGCGGGCGACTGGACGGCGGTCTGGTACCTGGGGCAGAAGGCCTGGTTCCGCAACCCGCCGCGGGAGCCCGCGGCCGTACCCGCCAGGGGGCTGGTGGTCACGCCCCGGGACGGCCTGGAGAGCGTCCCGGTGTACGGCCGGGCCTACCCGGAGGCGGGCGCCTACCCGGCCGGGGTGCCGGTGCAGCCGGTGTCGCCGCTGCCGTACCGGCTGCCGGCGGGGCAACGGTACGTGGTGGGCGACCGGGTGCCCGGCGAGTACCTCTACGCGGTCGGCTTCGACCCCGCGAGCCATCGCGTGGTGACGGGTGAGGACGTCTACTACGAGATCCAGTTCGGCCACCGGGTGGCGTTCGTGCGGGCGGCCGACGTCCGGGTGGCGCCGTCGGGGTCCTGACAGGGACGGGCCGGGCCGCCGTAGACGGCCCGGCCTGGCCCCTCGCGGGCTCAGCCCTGCTGGAACAGTTCGGCGGGCAGCGGCTTCAGCAGCGCGTACAGGTCGTCGGTGATGGGACGGTCCCAGGCGGCGATGGTGACCAGCACCTGGTCGCTGCGGTCGAACTGGACGCAGGAGATGCGGCTCTCGGAGAGCTTGAGACGGCGCACGACGAGGAGGTTGTCGCCCTGCATGACGGGCACGTCCTCGACGCCGGTGACGGTGACCTCCTCGTCGTTCTCCAGCGCCATCAGCAGCTGCGCCACCTCGAAGGGGATCTGGCTCTCGTCGGTCACCCGGGCCGGGGAGCCCTGGGGCAGATTGCCGATGATCATCGCGGGTCCGCGGCCGCCGAACAGGTCGTAGCGCAGGAACACGCCCTGGCAGGTGCCGTCGGGGGCGGGCAGCAGACCGGCGCCGAGATTGCCGGGCCAGTCGCCCGGGTCCATGGCCAGGACGTCGAATTCGGGGCCGGCGGGGGTGGCGCTGCGGCGGCGGAGGAACGACATGCCGCCATGGTACGTGGCCGGAGGCCGACGGTGCCGTGCGGGCGGGCCCGGGGCCGGCGGGGCGGGGGGGCGGGGGTCAGCCGCCTCCCAGCGCCGAGGCGAGGCCCTCGGCGTCGGTGCCGATCTTGCGGTAGACGGCGGACAGCAGACGGGTGACGGCGGGCTCGTCGGTGCGCAGGTCGCGGGCGATCTCGCCGGGGGTGCGGCCGCGCAGCGCGAGCGCGGCGGCCCGGCGCTCCCTGCTGGTGAGGGTGTCCGTCTCGGTGCCGTGCAGGCGGCGCGGGCGCAGGCCGGCGGCGCCGAGCTCCTCCCGGGCGGTGGCGGCCAGTCCGTCGGCTCCGCACTGCACGGCGGCGTCCAGGCCCCGGCAGAGGTGGTCGGCGGCTTCGGCGGGGCGGCCGGCCCGGCGCAGCTCCGTGCCGAGCGAGACCAGGGCGCAGGCCAGTTCGTAGGCGGCCGGGGAGCGGGTGAGGTGGGCGACGGCCTCTTCGAGGCGGGCGATCCTGGCCGGCCCGGCGGAGACCGCGGCGACGGTGCGCAGGGCCTGGCCGACGGCGGACGGGGTGCCGAACTGGCGGGCGCGGGAGAGGGCTTCACCGGCGGTGGCGAGGGCCTGCTCGGGGGCGTGCCGGCGCTGGGCGCGGGCGAGGTGGAGCTGCCAGGGGCACCAGGCGGGGTTGCGGATGCCGCGCGGGTCCAGCCGGCGTCCGGCGGCGGTGAGTTCGGCGACCGCCTCCTCGACACGGCCGCGGGCGAGGAGGAGTTCGCCCTTGACGGTCTGGGCGTCGGGAAAGACCACGGCGGCCGGGTAGGGCGCGCCGAAGTGGTGGTCGTCGCCGATGCGGGCGGCCTCGTCCACCCGGCCGCGGGCCAGGAGGATCTCGATGAGGATGCCGACGGCGTACCAGTGGGCGGGGGTGTCGGGGCCGACCCGCCCGGCCAGGCGCAGTCCGGCGCGGACGAAGTCCTCCGCCTCGGCGAGCCTGCCGCGGCGGAGGCGGACATAGCCGAGGAGCGTGTAGGCGAACGACAGGTGTGCGCCGCGCCAGCCCTGGCGTTCGAAGTCGGCGGTGCCGGCGGCGAACAGTTCCTCGGTGCGGCCGGGCCGGTCGGCGTACATGAAGGCGAGCGCGACCAGGACGGGCACCTCGAAACCGCGGTCGGGCTCGGCCCAGCCGAGGCCGCCGGCCAGGGCGCGTTCGGCGTGGTGGAGGGCGACCCGGGCGGGTTCGCCGCGCTGGACGGCGTCCCAGGTGCGCAGGCCGATGATGTAGCGCTCGGTGAGGTCGCGGCCGGTCAGCCGGTCGGCGAGCCGGGCCAGGCGGCGGGAGCGGGCGGGGTGGTCGGGTTCGTCGGCGCGGAAGGCGTCCCACATGAACTGTTCGGCCGTCATCCGCAGCCGGACGCGGGCGTCGCCGGTGCGGCGGATCTCACGGGCGAGGGTGCCGGAGGCCTCCGCGAGGTGGTCGCTGTGCGCGAGCACCTGGGAGAGCCGGTAGACGATGAGGTGGCGCAGTGCGGGTTCGGCGATGGGCTCGTCGAGGGCGGCGCGCAGGTGGTTGACGGTGGTGGCCGGTTCGGTGAGCAGGGAGGCGCAGCCCAGTTCGTACAGGACGGCGGCGCGGTCCTCGGGGGCGGGCGGCTCGCGCAGGGCGCGGGCGAGGTAGCGGCAGGCGGCGTCGGGGGCGCCGGCGCGGAGGGTCTCGGCGGCCGCGGCGCGCAGTTGCCGCACCACCCAGGAGTCGCCCTCGGGGTGGGTCTCCAGCAGGTGGCGGGCGGCGGTTCCGGCACCCAGACCGGCCTCGACGACGCACCAGGCGGCCTGGCCGTGCAGGGCGACGCGGACGGCGGCGGGGATGGCCCGGTAGACGGCGGTCGCGACCAGCGGGTGGACGAACTCCAGCGTGCCGGCCGGGGACTCGGGGCCGGTGAGGATGCGGGCGCCGCGCAGGGCGTCGGCGGCGTCCGCGGCGGCCTCCTGGCCGAGTCCGGCGACGGCGGCGGCGAGCGGCGGGCGGATCTCGGTGCCGAGGACGGCGCAGGCCCAGGCGAAGCGGACGGTGGCGGAGCCGAGCCGGTCCAGGCGGTCGGTGAGACCGCTGCCCTTGACGGCGGCGGCCAGGTCGCGCAGCAGGTGGGCGCCGGACTCACTGGGGTGCAGTCCGCGGTCGCGGACCTTGGCGGTCAGTTCGACGGTCTCGAAGGGGTTGCCCGCGGTGACGGCCCAGCACTCGCGGCAGAACGCGTCGTCGGCGTGGGCGCCGAGGCTCTCGCGCACCAGGCCCGCGACGGCGCGGGCGCTGAGCGGTTCGAGGTCCAGGGGGCGGCCGCCGGCCCGGCCGGGCAGCCGTCGCAGCGCCTCCGCGTGCTCGGGGAGTTCGTCGGGCCGGTAGCCGACGGCGATGAGCAGCGGCAGCTGTTCCGCGCGGGGTGCGAACGCGGCGAGCCAGCCGAGGGACTCGGGGTCGGCCCAGTGCGCGTCGTCGAGGACGAGCACCATGGGGGCGCGGCGTACGGCGAGGTGGGTGAGGACCCAGTCGAGGCCGTCGCGCAGGCCCTGTGCGTCGGGCGGGGCGCCGTCGGCCGGGGCGCACAGGCCGAGGGCGGGGCCGACGATGTCGTACCAACTGCCCAGCGAGGCCCGCAGGTCGCCTTCGGCGCCGCCGGCGAGCTGGGGGTGCAGCAGCTGGCGGGCGACGTGGAAGGCGACGCGCTGCTCCTGGTCACCACCGCGCGCCGCCAGGACGGTGCAGCCGAGGGCGGCGGCCCGGCGGCGGACCTCGCGCAGCAGGGTGGTCTTGCCGATACCGGCCCGCCCGGCGAAGGCCAGCAGGGCTCCGCGCGCGTGCTCGCGCGGCGCGGAGCGGTCCGCGGCGAGGCCGGTGAGCTCGCCCAGCGCCCGGTCGACGACGGCGAGTTCGCCCTCGCGCTCGAACAGCGTGCCCGACGATCGTTCGCTGTGCTGATCCATGTCCTGCCTGCCCACCCCCTGCCACGGAGGTGCCCGCGCGGTGCGGCGGGTGCCTTCCGTGACCGTCAGGCAGCTCAGCGTACGCTTCCGCGAGGCCGCGCGCCCCGGTCTGGCCACTACTGTCCGGGCCGGTTTCCGGCCGCCCGGGCCGGTGGACGCGGCACCGGCCGGTGGACGCGGCGCCGGCCGGGGGCCACGGTGCGGTCCGGGGGCGGGGAGCGGCGAAGTCCTCGGGCGCAGACCGGTGAAGGCCTGGACGGCGGGCCGGTCAGGAGCCGCTCTCGGGGGCCGGCGGGACCACCGCGACCGGGCTCGCCGCGTGCAGCAGCACCGCGTGGGTGACGGAGCCGAGCATGCGGGCGGGCGCCAGCAGACGGCGCCGGTGCCGGCCGACCACGGTGAGTTCGGCTCCGGGCGAGGCGGCGACGAGGGCACCCGCCGCGTCGCCGGGGACCGTGCGGACCTCGGCGCGGACCTCGGGACGGCGGGCCCGGTGCGGGGCGAGGAATCCCTCGGCGAGGGCGAGGGTCTCGTCGGCGAGGGCGCTCTGGTCGACGGCGTCGGTGACGATCTCCCCGGGTGCCGACCAGTCCTGGACGGGCCAGGGGTAGGCGGCGACCGCCTCGACGCGGGCGTTGCGCAGGGCGGCCTCGGTGAAGGCGAGACCGAGCGCGGCCTCGTCGGGGCCGTCCACCTTCAGCCCGACGACCACCCGTGGTCCCGGCTCCGGTTCGGGGGCGTCGGCCACCTCGCGTCCCGGCGGGGGCACCACCACCACCGGGCACTCGGCGTCGCGTGCGGCCGTGACGCTGTTGGAGCCCATCAGGAGCCCGGTGAAGCCGCCGCGGCCGCGGGTGCCGAGGACCAGCAGCGCGGCCTCGGCGCCCAGGTCCGGCAGCAGCGCGCCCGGTGCGCCGTCGAGGGCGACGTACTGGGTGCCGGACGGTTCGGTCCGGCCGGCGAGCCGGGCGCGGACGTCGGCGAGCACCGGGTCGTCCTCGGCGGGCGGGGGCAGCACGACCGGGGCGCCGGGCTGGGTCCAGGCCATGTCGTGCCGGACGTGCACCACCGTCAGGGGAGCCCTCCTGCGGCGGGCGGCGTCGACGGCCCAGTCCAGGGCCCGCAGGCTGGCGTCCGATCCGTCGACCGCGGCGATGACCGGCTCGGTGCTCATGTTCCTCACCTCTGGGGTACGACCGTGCGCTTCCTCGCCCCAGCCTGGCGCAGGCCCGGCCCGGGGTGCTGACGTACGGACGCGTGTCCGGCAATTCGCCGGTGACACCCCCGGATCGGAACACCGGTGGTCGCCGGGCTGGTGCCGCACGACGGCCCGGAGCGGTGCGCGGCCCGCGGCGGCGCGGACCGGCGCGCGCGGCTCTCCGGCGCCCCGGGGCCGGCGCGCCGGGGCCCTGTCCCGGGGCGTGGCGGCCCGTCCGGTGCCGCCTGAGCGGATGCCGCCGGATGCCGCGGAGGCCGTTCTCTCGGACGCCGTCGCGCGCACGCCGCTCTGCGAAGCCGCGGCACCGGCACCGGCACCGGCACCGGCACCGGCACCGGCACCGGCCTGGAACGGCTGAGGTCCGGGCCGGGTACGGCGCGGAAACACGCGGCGCGGGCGTGCGCGGGCCGGCCTGCGGCGGCGCGGCCGGACGGGGCCGTTCCGGCGTGCCGGGCCCGCTCAGGTGAGGTCGAACTCGCCCTCGCGCGCGTTGCACACGAACGCGCCCCACTCCGCGGGGGTGAAGATCAGCGTGGGGCTGTGGGGGCGGCCGCTGTTGCGCATCGCGACGAAGCCCTCGACGAAGGCGATCTCCACATCTCCCAGTCCCCGGCTGCTGGACTGCCACTCGGCGTTGCTGAGGTCCAGCTCGGGCTTGTCCCAGCCCGCGAGCGGCTGCTGCTGGATGATGCTCTCGGCCACGTCCGTGCTCCTCCCGGTTCGCGTCGTCCGCAGTCAGCCTATCGATCGTCCCGCGCCCCCGACAGGCCGCCCGGAAAGGGCCCGCCGCGGCCGGCCGGGAGACCGCCTCAGGTCTGCGGGGGCCGCTCCCCCACCAGCCACATGGAGAAGAACTGCGAGCCGCCGCCGTAGGCGTGGCCGAGCACCCGGCGGGCCCGCTGCAGCTGGTGCTCCCCGGCCTGGCCGCGCACCTGCAGCGCGGCCTCGGCGAAGCGGATCATGCCGGAGGCGCCGATGGGGTTGGCCGACAGCACCCCGCCGGACATGTTGACCGGCAGGTCCCCGTCGAGCCCGGTCACACCGGCCTCGGTGAGCTTCCAGCCCTCGCCCCGCGCGGCGAAGCCGAGGTTCTCCAGCCACATCGGCTCGTACCAGGAGAACGGCACGTACAGTTCGGCGGCGTCGATCTCGCGGCGCGGATCGGTGACGCCTGCCTGCCGGTAGACGTCGGCGGCGCAGTCGCGGCCGGCCCGCGGCGAGACGAAGTCCTTGCCCGCGAACAGGGTCGGCTCGCTGCGCATGGCGCCGCCCAGCATCCAGGCGGGCCGGTGCGGCGCGCGGGCCGCACCGGCGCGGTCGGTGAGCACCATCGCGCACGCGCCGTCGGAGGACGGGCAGGTCTCGGAGTAGCGGATCGGGTCCCACAGCATGGGCGAGGCCTGGACCTTCTCCAGGGTGATGCCGTGCTCGTGGAGGTGGGCGCAGGGGTTCCGCAGCGCGTTGCGGCGGTCCTTGAGGGCCACCTGCGCGCCGACCGTGTCGGGGGCGCCGCTGCGCCGGATGTAGGCGCGCACGTGGGGGGCGAAGAACCCGCCGGCTCCGGCGAGCAGCGGCTGCTGGAAGGGGACCGGCAGGGACAGGCCCCACATGGCGTTGGACTCGGACTGCTTCTCGTAGGCGAGGGTGAGGACGGTGCGGTGCACGCGGGCGGCGACGAGGTTCGCCGCGACGAGGGCGGTGGAGCCGCCGACCGATCCGGCGGTGTGCACGCGCAGCAGGGGTCTGCCGACCGCGCCGAGCGCGTCGGCGAGGTACAGCTCGGGCATCATCACGCCCTCGAAGAAGTCGGGCGCCTTGCCGAGGACGACGGCGTCGAGGTCCGCCCAGTCCAGTGCGGCGTCGTCGAGGGCGCGGCGGGCGGCCTCGCGGACCAGCCCGGCGAGGGACACGTCGCGGCGTGCGGCGGCGTGCCGGGTCTGGCCGATGCCGACGACGGCCACGGGCTCCTTGCTCATCGCGGATCCCTTCCGAGTGCGGCCGCGGTCATCGCGGATCCCCTTCGAGCACCGCGACCAGGTTCTGCTGGAGGCAGGGGCCGGAGGTGGCGTGGGCGAGGGCCCGGTCGGAGTCGCCCCGGTGGACGCGGGCCGCGGCCTCGCCGATCCGGATGAGCCCGGTGGCCATGACCGGGTTGTCGGCGAGCGCCCCGCCGGAGGGGTTGACGCGGACGCCGCCGTCGAGTCGCAGCGCCTTGCGCAGCACGATCTCCTGCGAGCTGAACGGCGCGTGGAGCTCCGCGGTGTCGACGGGCCGCCGGAAGGCTCCGGCGTGCGCGGCGGCGAGGCGGGTGGAGGGCGAGTCGGTGAGGTCGCGCACGCCGAGCGCGTGGGCCTCAATGCGGTGGTCGATGCCGCGGATCCAGGCCGGCCGGTCGCACAGTTCGCGGGCGCGCCGCCCCGCGGCGAGGATCACGGCGGCGGCGCCGTCGCCGACCGGCGGGCAGTCCCCGGTGCGCAGGGGGTGGACGACGTGGCGGCCCTGCGGCAGCTCACCGCGCGGCCGGGCGTGGCGGTCGGGGGCGGCGGCCCGTCTGCTGCGGCGCCCGACCGCGGCGAGGGCGTCCTCGTCGGCGTCGCCGGTGTCGATCAGGGCCTGCGCCTGGAGGGCGGCGAGCGCGACGGCGTCGGGCCACAGGGGCGCGACGTAGTACGGGTCGAGCTGGCGGGTGAGCACGTCGCGCAGCGAACCGGCCGAGGAGGTGCCCCAGGCGTACACCAGCGCGGTGTCGGCGTCGCCGGTCAGCAGAGCCGTCCAGGCCTCGTACAGCGCCCAGGCGCCGTCCGTCTCCACGTGCGACTCGGAGATCGGCGGCCAGGCGCCGACGCCGTCCAGGGCGAGGGTGAAGGAGAAGGCGCGGCCCGCGAGGTAGTCGCTGGAGCCGGAGCAGGTGAAGCCGATGTCGGCGGTCCGCAGGCCGGTGCGGGCGAGCACCTCGTGCAGCACCGGCATCAGCATCTCGACCTCGGAGACGTCCCCGGTGGTGCGCCGGGTCTCACTCCGGGCGAAGGCCACGACCGCGATGTCCCGTGTCACAGCAGCTCCTTGTACGACGCGTAGTCGGCGTCGGGTTCGCCGGACGGCCGGTAGTGGTCCGGGTGGCGGCTGTCCCCGGTCCACACCGGCTCCACGCGCAGGCCCATGCGGACCTCGTCGTAGGGGATGCCGGCGATGCGGGCGTGCAGGGCGAGGTCGGCCCCGTCGAGGGCGATGTGGGCGTACACGTAGGGGACGTCGATGTCGCGGTGGGCGGGGTGCGTGGACTTGATGTTGACGATGCAGTAGGTGGTGACGGTGCCGCGCGGTCCGCACTCGACGCGTTCGGCGGTGGCGACGCCGCAGGTGGGGCAGGCGCCGCGGGGCGGCACATAGACCTTGCGGCAGGACGGGCAGCGTTCGCCGACGGTGCGCCGGCCGGCGAGCGCGTGCAGATGGGCGGACTGGGCGCGGCCGGGGGTGTAGGTGTAGTCGAGGCGGGCGGGGGCGACGATGCCGGTGACGGGGTCGGTGAACGCGCCGGTGTGGCCGCCCGGCCGGGCCGGCGGGCCGTGGTGGGGTTCGAAGCAGGCGATGTCGGTGATGGCGCCGCGACGTTCGGCGGCCCAGCGGACGCGGACCCGCATGCCGGTGCGTACGGCGTCGGGGCCGGGAGCGTCGAGCGCGTGCAGGAGGGCGGTGTCGGCGCCGTCGAGGCGGACCAGGACCCAGGCGAAGGGGGTGGTCAGGGGCTGGCCGCGGCGGGGAGCGGGGTTGAAGGCCCAGGTGGTGACGGTGCCGGTGGGGGCGACCTCGACGAGGTCGCCGATCTCCTCGGCGGTGACCGGGTCGTACTCGACGGGCGGCACGAGGACGCGGCCGTCGCGGGTGCGCACCCCGAGCACGACGCGTTCGCGCAGGCCGGTGAGGAAGGCGCTCTGGACGGGGCCGAGGGAGCGGGTGAAGGGGAACTCGACAACCAGCGGGGCGGTGAGCGGTTCGGGCACGGGGGCTCCTCAGGCGCGCTTGTAGACGGGCGGCCGCTTCTCGGCGAAGGCGCGGGTTCCTTCCCGGGCGTCGGCGGTGTCGAACACGGCTTGTCCGCGGGCGAGTTCGGCGGCGAGGGCGTCGGTCTCCGCCATCCCGGCGGTCTCGTACACGGACGCCTTGACGGCCTCGACGGCCAGCGGGCCGCAGGCGTTGACGCGTTCGGCGATCTCCAGGGCCCGGTCCAGGGCGGTCCCGTCGGGCACGACGTGGCCGACGAGGCCGATGGCGGCGGCCTCCCGGGCGCTGTAGGGGCGGCCGGTGAGCAGCATCTCCAGGGCGTGGGTGCGCGGGATCTGGCGTGGCAGGCGGACGGTGGAGCCGCCGATCGGGAACAGGCCGCGGCGCACCTCGAAGAGCCCGAAGACGGCGGACTCGCCCGCGACGCGGATGTCCGTGCCCTGGAGGATCTCGGTGCCGCCCGCGACGCAGGGCCCCTCCACGGCGGCGATCACCGGCTTGCGGGGCCGGTGGTGGCGGAGCATCGCCTTCCAGTGCAGGTCGGGGTCGGCGTCGAGGCGGTGGCGGTACTCGCCTCCGGGCGGGCCGGCGCCGGCCAGGGCCTTCAGGTCCATGCCGGCGCAGAAGGCGCCGCCCGCGCCGGTCAGCACGACGGACCGGATGCCGTCCTCCGCGTCGGCGGCGAGCCAGCCGTCGTACAGGCCGACCAGCATCGGGACCGAGAGGGCGTTCCTCGCCTCGGGCCGGTCGAGTGTGAGAACCAGTGTGGCGCCCTCGCGCCGCACGGTGAGGTGCTCCGTGCCGCTCATGTGCGGTCTCCTTCCTGCCCCGTGCCGGAACGAGAACAGGTTGCAGGAGGGGGGCGGGGAGGACAAGGGCTTTCTGACAGACAGTCAGATTGGTGCGGGCGGGGACCTTCACAGTTGGGCCGCCCTTTGCTCTGATGACCGGCATCCGGAAGGGGACGGGGTCAGGAGGAGCCGGTGGAGTTCAACCTTGCCGACCTGTTCGAGTCGGTCGTGGACGTGGTGCCGGACCGCGAGGCGCTGGTCCATGTCGACCACCCCGGCAGCGGGGCGGAGCGGCGCCTGACGTACGCCGGGCTGGACGCGGCCGCCGACCGGATCGGCCACCATCTGCTGGACAGCGGGATACGGCCGGGGGAGCACGTGGGGCTCCACCTGTACAACGGGGTCGAGTACCTCCAGACGGTACTGGGCTGCCTCAAGGCGCGGCTGGTTCCGGTGAACGTCAACTACCGCTACGTCGCTGATGAGTTGGTGTATCTGTACCGGGACGCGGACCTGGTGGCGGTGGTCTTCGACGCGGAGTTCGAGGACCGGGTCGCGGGGGCTCTCCCGCGTGTCCCCGCGCTGCGGCACCTGCTCAGGGTGCGGCGGGACGGCTCCGGGACGCGGGCCGGGACCGGTGTACCGGCCGTGGGCGCCCCAGCGGCCGTGGCCTGCGCCGAGGGCGCGGCCGCGGACACGGACACGGACGCGTCCGGCGTGGTGGACGCCGTGGACGCCATGGGCGCCTTGGACGCCGTGGACGCCGTGGACTTCGCCGACGCCGAGGCCGGCGGCTCGCCGGAGCGCGGCTTCCCGCCCCGGTCGGGCGACGACCGGTTCATCATCTACACGGGCGGCACGACCGGTATGCCCAAGGGCGTGGTGTGGCGCCAGGAGGACCTGTTCTTCGCCGGGCTCGGCGGCGGGGCACCGACCGGGAAACCGGTGAGCACGCCGCGGGAACTGGCCGAGCGGGTGGCGGCGGGCGGCGCGGGGATCACCTTCTTCCCCACTCCCCCGCTGATGCACGGCACCTCCACCCTCACCGCGTTCATCGGCTTCGACTTCGGCCAGCGCGTGGTGCTGCACCGCAGGTTCGTGCCCGTGGAGGTGCTGCGCACGGTGGAGAAGGAGCGGGTGACCAGTGTGTCGCTGGTCGGCGACGCGATGCTGCGACCGCTGGTCGACGCGCTGGCGGGCCCGATGCGGGGCACGGACTGCTCGTCGCTGTTCAGCGTCTCCTCGTCCGGGGCGGTCATGTCCGAGACGGTCCGGCGCCAGTTCCTGGAACTGCTGCCGCACGTCACGCTGCTGAACAACTTCGGCTCCTCCGAGTCCGGCTTCAACGGCACCGCGACCCCCGACTCCGGCCCCGGCCGGGGGTTCCGCATCCGGGTCAACTCCCGTACGAAGGTCGTCGATCCGGAGACTCGCAGGCCCACCGCCCCGGGGCGGACCGGCCGTATCGCCCAGTGCGGCCACGTCCCGCTGGGCTACTACAACGACCCGGTGAAATCGGCGGAGACCTTCTTCGAACGGGACGGCCGGCGCTGGGTCCTCCTCGGCGACATGGCCACGGTCGGCGAGGACGGCGTCGTCACGGTGCTCGGCCGGGGTTCGCAGTGCATCAACACCGGGGGCGAGAAGGTGTACCCGGAGGAGGTCGAGCAGGCTCTGAAGTCCCACCCCGACGTGTACGACGCGCTCGTCGCCGGTGTGCCCGACGCCACCTGGGGCAGCCGGGTGGCGGCCGTGGTGCAGCTCCGCACCGGCGCGGCACCGCTGTCCCTGGCCGACGTCCAGGCCCACTGCCGCACCCGTCTGGCCGGCTACAAGGTGCCCCGCCTGCTGGTCCTCACCGACGCCGTGCGGCGTTCGCCCAGCGGCAAGGCGGACTACCGGTGGGCGCGGAAGGTGGCGGGCTCGGCGGACCGCTAGCTAGGGCCTCGGCAGGCGACGGTCGCCCGCCGAGGAGCGGCGCCGGGTGCGTGCTCCCGGCGGGCCCGCCGGGAGCCCCCGTACGGGACGTACCCGGGTTTCCGGGCGGTGCGGCGAGCGAGCGTGCCGGGCGTCGCTACGGGGCGAACGTCGCCTGCCGCGGCACCGGACCGGGCCGGGGCGCACCGCGGCGGCGGGCCGCGCCGGGGGCAGGCGGTTCGGCGGCGGACCGACGGGGGCGGCGGGCCGCGCCGGGGGCAGGCCGGACCGGGGCGCTCCGCTCCGCCGTCGGCCACCGGCGGGCCGGGGCACTCCCGCCGGTCGGGACGTCCCGTCCGGTGGGGGCGCTCCCCGGTCCCGGCGGTGGCCTGCTGCGGGCGTCCGCGGACGCCCGCAGCAGGTCACACCGCTCCCCGGGAGCCGAACGGCCCCGTCCGCCGCGCACGCCCGTGGGGAAGCTGGGAATCTGGGAGATGGGCTGCCCAGGCCTCAGGGACGGTGGTGGTCGCCATGACCGTGACGGACCGGCCGCGGGAGGGACCGGCCGAGGATCGCGGACGGCAGGAGCCGGAAGGGCCGGGAGAGCCTCGGGAACCGGAGGCCCCGGGGAGGGGGGAAGGGCCGGACGGGCCGCCCGAGGGGGCGGACACCGATCCCGCCGGCCACCCCTTACTGCCCGTGCGTACGGCGGTACCGGCCAGACCCCACACCTTCCTGCGGCGCGAACGGCTGCGGGCCCGCCTCGACCGGGGTCTGGACACTCCGCTGGTCATGGTGGGCGGATCGGCCGGCGCGGGCAAGACGCTGCTGGTCGCGGACTGGGTGGCAGGCCTCGGGCGGCCGTCCGTCTGGTTCACCGCCGGTGCGGGCGAGACACCCGGCCAGTTCTGGGCGTACCTGCTGGCGGCGCTCCGCGCCCGGGGCGTGCCCATGCCGGCGGACGTCGGCTGCCCGGCGCACGCCCACCAGGTGGACGCCCGGCTGCTGTCCCGGCTCGCCGTCGCGCTCAGCGCCCTGGACGACCCCGTGGTCGTCGTCCTGGACGAGTTCGACCGGGTGACGTCGGCCGAACTGACCCGACAGGTGGAGTTCGTGCTGCACCACGCGGCCCCCGGGCTGCGTCTGGTGCTCGTCACCCGGACCGAACCGCTGCTGCCGCTGCACCGCTACCGCGCCGACGGCAGCATGACGGAGATCCGCAACGCGGAGCTGGCCTTCACCTCCGAGGAGGCGGCCGCGCTGCTCCGGCTGCACGGCCTCGACCTGAGCGTGCAGGCGGCGGGCGCGCTGGTCGAGCGCACCGAAGGCTGGGCCGCGGGTCTCAGGCTCTGCGCGCTGGCCGCTGCCGAGACGGACGACCCGGCCGCCTATCTGAAGGAGTTCGAGGCGGGGCAGAGCACGGTCGCCGACTTCCTGCTGGCCGAGGTGCTCAGGCAGCAGCCCGAGCACACCCAGGACCTGCTGCTGCGGGTCAGCGTCCTGGACCGGTTCTGCCCCGACCTGGCGAACGCGCTGACCGGCCGTCCGGACGCCGGGCCGATCCTGGACGAGCTACGCCGCCGGAACGCCTTCGTCGAACGGCTGGGCCGCTCCTGGTACCGGCTGCACCCGCTGTTCCGGGAGATCCTCAGGTCCCATCTGGAGGTGCGTGCCCCCGGGCTCGGGCCCGAGCTGCACCGCCGGGCCGCGACCTGGCTGCGGCGGGCCGGGTTCCTGCCCGAGGCCCTCGGCCACGGGGCCGCGGCCGGCGCCTGGGAGTTCACCGCCACGGCCCTGGTCGACGACCTCGCCCTCGGCGAGCTGTTCACGGGCCTGCGCTCCGGGGCGACGGACGACCTGTTCGCCCGCATGCCGCCCGAGACACGGGGTCCGGCCGCGGACCTCGTCCGCGCGGCACGCGCCCTGTCCCACCACGACGTGGACCACGGCCTGGCACGGCTGCACCGCGCGCGGCAGGTGCTGGACCGGGCGACGGACCCCGCCTGTGCGGCGGCCCGGCTCGGTGCCGCGCTGCTGGAGGCCTACGCGGGCCGGCTCGGCGGCGACCCGGACCGCGCCGAGGCGGCCGCCGGGCAGGCCCGGCGGCTGCGGGCCGAGGTCCCCGACCGTCTCCTGGAGGAGCACCCCGAGCTCGACGCGCTGCTGGGGGCCCACCTGGGCGCCGCCCTGCTGTGGGCCGGACGGTTCGGGGCCGCACGCGAGGCGCTCGCCGCCGTCGCCGCGGGTCCCGCACAGGCCGTCACGGCGCTGCCGCGTCAGGAGAGCCTCGGGCATCTCGCGCTCGTCGACCTCCTCACGGGGTGGCCGGGACGGGCCGAGCGCAGAGCGCTCGCGGCACGGGCCGAGACGGAACGGTTCGGTCTGCCCCCGTCCGCCGGCTCGGGTGTCGTCCCCCTGGTCCGGGCCGCCGTGGCCGTCGAGCGCGACGACGCGGAGGAGGCCCGCAGGCTGCTGGAGGAGGCCGCGAGGTCCGGGCCGGCCGGGCCGGACCTGGTGCTGGAGGCCGGCCGGGCCGTCGTCACGGCCCGGCTCCTGCTGGCCCTGGGCGACACCCGGGCTGCGCTCGCCGCCGCCGGGTCCCCAGCCGGGGCCGGGGCCGCCACCGCGTCCCCCTGGGCCGTGGGGCAGGCGGCAGCCGTGGCGGGGGCCGCCCAGCTGGCCGAGGGCCGCCCGCGGGACGCCGTGCGGACGCTGCTCGGCTCCCCGGACGACCAGGCGCTGTGCCGGGTCGAGGCGGCCCGGGCCCTGGTCCTGGCCGGACAGCCAGGCCGGGCACTGGCCCTGCTGGACGCCGTGCGAGCACGGGCCGGCACCGGGCCCGCGATCACCGTCCGGGCGCTGCTGGTGCGCGCGCAGGCCGCGGAGCGGGCCGGGGACGCGGCGTCCGTGCACCGCGCGCTCGGCCGGGCGCTGTCCCTCGGCCGGCGCGACCGGCTGCGCCGTCCGTTCCGGGAGGCCGGCCCCTGGCTCCGCCCGCTGCTGTACGCGGGCCCGTCGGCCCCGCTCGCCGAGGGCTGGCTCACCCCCGCCTCGCGCCCGAACGGCCGGACGTCCCCCGGGCCGCGCCGGGCACCGGCCCCGGCCGCGACCGTGGTGGAGGAGCTGAGCGCCCGCGAGCACGACGTCCTGGAGCGGCTGGCGTCGATGATGTCCACGGAGGAGATCGCCGAGGACCTGCATGTGTCCGTGAACACCGTCAAGACGCACCTCAAGAGCGTCTACCGGAAGCTGGCGGTGAACCGGCGCACCGACGCCGTACGCCAGGGCCGGGCCCGGGGGCTGCTGTGAGCCGGGGGCCGCGGCCCCGGTCCGCGGCGGCGGGCGGCGCGCGTCGGTCTGCTGCCCGGGCCCGCGGCCGCCTCTCAGACCGGCCCCGAAGCCGTCCCTGAAGCCGTCCCTGAAGCCGGTCCTGAAGCCGGTCCGGGCGGTGCGTGCACCTGTTCGCCCGTTCACCTGTGCGAGGTGAGGCCGGGCCGGTGGGCCGGAGGGAGGATCGCCGTGCGGGTCTTCTCCGCCCGCCCCTGCGAACCGCGGGAGAACCGCCCATGCGCTACGAGATCCGTGTCGACGGGCTCATGTCGGAAACGCTGACCAGGGCGTTCCCGGAGCTGGACCACGTGGCGATGTCGGGCCAGACCGTCCTGTTCGGGCCGGTGGTCGACGAGGCGCAGCTGTACGGGCTGCTGGCCCGCTGCCAGTCGCTGGGGCTCCGGGTGCTGGAGATGCGGCGGGTGCCGGAGTGAGGACGCGGGGCCGGGCCGCGCGGGCCGCCTTCGGGACAGGTCCCGCGGCCGCAGGTCAGGGCCCCCGGGCGGCTTCCGGCAGGACCCGCGGAGCGCGACACGCCTGGAGGGCTCCCGCCGCCGCGCGGCGCGACACCCGGAGACCGCTCCGGACCGCTCGCGGGGCGCGACGTTCCGGGCGGCTCCAAGGGGACACGGGGCATGGGACGCGGGGCGGCTCCACGGGGACGCGGGACTCGGGGCACGGGACTCGGGACACGGGGCATGGGACGCGGGGCGGCTCCACGGGGACGCGGGACTCGGGGCACGGGACTCGGGACGCGGGGCACGGGACGCGGGGCACGGGACGCGGGGCACGGGACGCGGGGCACGGGACGTGCGGGACGCGGGGCACGGGACGCGGGATGCGGGACGCGGGACGCGGGATGCGGGACGCGGCCGGAGTGCGCGGGCCGGAGTGCGCGGGCCGGAGTGCGCGGGCCGGAGTGCGCGGGCCGGAGTGCGCGGGCCGGGTGGATCACCCGTCGCGGGTGATCCGGTGCGGCGGCGCGGCCCGGCAGCCTGGCCGGGCGGGTTCTCCGCGCACCGTACCGCCGGATGTCCGGAGGTACGGATGACCGGCGGTACCCCGCCCGATCCGCCGAGGAGGAGCCATGACCGCATCGCGCACATCGGCGCAGCCGGCCGGACCCGGGCCCGGCGGGACGGGTGACACCGAGCAGTTGCTGGCGGAGCTGGGCCGCTCGTGGACCTGGATCCTGGCGTCCGCCGTCGCGACGCTGGTGCCCGGCGTCCTGCTGCTGGTCTGGCCGGATGTCACCCTGCACGTGGTGGCGGTGCTGATCGGGCTGTACCTGCTGGTCGGCGGTGGTTTCCGGTTCGTCGCGGTGTTCGCCCAGGACCGCGGGGAGCGCCTCGCGGGGCTGCTGCTCGCGGTGCTGTTCGTACTCGCCGGGGTGCTGTGCCTGCGCAACCCGCTCCAGACCATCGCCGCGCTGTCGGTGATCGTCGGGATCGTCTGGCTGGTGTCGGGGATGCTGACCGCCTACACCGCGATCGCCGCGAAGGACCTGCCGCACCGCGGGTTCGTCTTCGGTGCGGCCCTGCTGGGCATCGTCGCCGGGATCGTGGTGCTGGCGCTGCCGAGCGAGTCCGCGGTGGCCCTGACCCGGCTGCTCGGCCTGTGGCTGGTGCTGCTGGGGGTGGTGGAGCTCGCGGTGGCCTTCGCCTGGCGGTCGGCGCTGCACCGGGCCGGGGGCGGCGGCCGCGGGGCGCCGTGAGCGGCTCCGCCCGTCCCCGGCGGACCGCCGCACCGCGCCGGTCACGCGGCAGGACGCCCGCCTCCGTCGCACGGACCGCCGGGCCGTCCGGACCACAGGTCCGCATTCCCCGTCGATCACCCGATTCGGGTGAGGTCGTCCCGTTTCGTGCGGGGCACAGTGAGAGCGCAGTCAACGGCTACCCGGCACCCGCCGGGGACGGAGGCAGAAGATGAGCAGTGCGACGTACCTCGCATACGACTACCCGCTGCTGAGCGCGTTCTGGTCGATCCTCTGGTTCTTCCTGTGGATCCTCTGGTTCATCCTGCTGTTCCGGATCATCGTGGACATCTTCCGCGACGACGAGCTGAGCGGCTGGGCCAAGGGCGGCTGGCTCGTGTTCGTCATCGTGCTCCCGTTCCTGGGCGTCTTCATCTACGTGGTCGCGCGCGGGAAGAACATGGGGCGCCGCGAGTTCGCGCACGCCCGCGCCCAGCAGGACGCCTTCGACAGCTATGTGCGCGAGACCGCGAGCGGCGGCCGCCCGTCCAGCGCCGACGAGCTGACGAAGCTCTCACAGCTGCGGGCGAACGGGGACATCACGGACGACGAGTACCGCCGGGCCAAGGAGCACGTGCTGAGCGGCCATCACCCGGCCGGCGCCGCGACGGGATCCACGTCGCCGCCGCAGGGCACGGCCCCTCCGGTGGCGGGCCAGTGACTCCGGTGCACGAGGCGAGAGGAGCAGGCACATGACCACGACACCTTCAGCGACGGGCGGCGGCCGGCCTCCGTCGTCCTCCGGGGCGAGTCAGGGCTGGGCCCAGGGGCTGACGGTGTTCGCCGCCGTCATCCTGATGGTCGGGGGCATCCTCGACATCCTGCGCGGCATCATGGCGATCGCCGACGACGACGTGTTCGTCGCGACCCCGAACTACGTCTTCCAGTTCAACCTGACCAGCTGGGGCTGGATCCACCTGGTCTTCGGCGTGGTCGCCGTGCTGGTGGCCTACGGGCTGTTCAGCGGGGCGGTCTGGGCCCGTGCGGCCGGCGTGGTGATCGCCTCGCTCATCATCATCGGGAGCTTCCTGTCCCTGCCCTACTACCCGGTGTGGTCGGTCGTGATGATCGCGTTCTCCGCGCTGGTCATCTGGGCCCTGTGCGTGCGGCGCACCGACTCGGCCGGCTACTGAGCCCGGCCGGGCCGCGGCCGGGGCAGGTGCCGCGGCCGGGCCGGCCCGACCCGCCGTGCGCGGCACCGCCCGCACGGCGGAGCCCTCCTCGCGCGTACCGTGTGCGCCCCGGCACGCCCGCCGTCTGAACGCCAGGCGGCGGGCGGCCGTACGCATGTCGACAGGTCACGCACGGAAGGGACCACGGGTGTCGCAGCTCACGACGGATTCGGCGGACGCACCGGCCGGGGAGGGAGAGGGGCGACCGGCGCAGAACCCGCCGCGGCGCCGGAGGCCGAGGCTGCCGGTGCCGCGGCGGCTGCGCGGGTGGCCGGGGCGGCATCCGCGCGCGGTCCGGGGCGCCGCGTCGGCCGTGTCCGTGCTCGCGGTGGCGCTGGTGGTGGGCGCGCTGCTGCTGCCGAACCGGCTGGACCGGCTGTCTGTGGGCTCCTTCGTGCGCATCCCCGGCGAGGCGGTACTGCTGGCCGGGCTGCTCCTGGTGCTGCCGGTCCGGCCGCGGCGCGTCGCGGCGGCCGCGGCCGGGGTCCTCCTCGGTCTGGTCACCCTCCTGAAGTTCCTCGACATGGGCTTCTACCAGGTACTGGCGCGGCCCTTCGACCTGGTGCTGGACTGGATCCTGCTCGACGACGCGGCGGAGTTCGTGCGGGAGTCCTTCGGGCGGACCGGCCAGGTCCTCGCGGTGGCCGGGGCGTCGCTGCTCGCGGTCGTCCTGGTCGCCCTGACGGCTCTGGCAACGGTCCGCGTCACCGGGCTGATGGCCCGTCACCGCGACAGAGCGGCCCGGACGACGGTGGTGCTGGGGACCGTGTGGGTCTTCTGCGTGACGTTCGGGGTGCAGGCCGGCGGGGTGTCGCTGGCGACCAGGGGGACCACCGAGATGCTCGGCAACCGCGTGGACATGGTGCGGGCAGGGCTGCGGGACGCCGAGCTCTTCCGGCGGGAGGCCGCCGTCGACGCGTTCGCCGGCACCCCGCCCCGGGAACTGCTGGGCGGGCTGCGCGGCAAGGACGTCCTGTTCACGTTCATCGAGAGCTACGGCCGCACCGCGGTCGAGGACCCCGGCATGGCGGCGCAGGTCGGCGCGGTGCTCGCGGACGGCACCAAGTCCCTCAAGGCGGCCGGGTTCGAGGCGCGCAGCGGCTGGCTGCGCTCACCGGTGACCGGGGCGGGCAGCTGGCTCGCGCACTCCACGTTCCTCTCCGGACTGTGGATCAAGAACCAGCAGCGGTACCGCAGCCTCACCACGAGCGACCGCATGACGCTGACCGGCTACTTCCGCGCGTCGGGCGCGTGGCGCACGGTGGGCGTCATGCCCGGCGTGCGGCGGGCGTGGCCGGAGGGCCGGTTCTTCGGCCTGGACCACATCTACGACTCGGAGCATCTCGGCTACCAGGGACCCTACTTCAGCTGGACGCCGGTCCCGGACCAGTTCAGCATGGAGGCGTTCGAGCGGCTGGAGCACTCCCGTGCGGACCGCGAGCCGCTGATGGCCGAGATCATCCTCGCCTCCAGCCACAACCCGTGGGCGCCGGTCGCCCACATGGTCGACTGGGACGACCTCGGCGACGGATCGGTCTTCAAGGGCATCGAGGCCGAGGGCAAGGACCCCGAGGAGGTCTGGCGGGACGCGGACAGCGTGCGCACCGAGTACCGGCGGGCCATCGAGTACTCGCTGCGCAGCGTCACCGGCTGGCTGGAGCGCTACGGCGACGACGACACGGTGCTGGTCTTCCTCGGCGACCACCAGCCGGTGCCCACGGTGACGGCCGGCAGCACCAGCCGGGACGTGCCGGTCACCCTCGTCGCCCGGGACCCCGAGGTGCTCGACCGGATCGCCGGCTGGAACTGGACGGAGGGTCTCAAGCCGGCCCGCACGGCTCCGGTGTGGGGCATGGACCAGTTCCGGGACCGGTTCATGACCGCGTACGGGGATCCGTCCGCGAAGAACCCGGCGAGCCGGGCCACGAAGGACGCCGGGTCGTCCGGCCACGGGTAGTGCCCGGCGCCGGGCTGCACCACGGGCTCGGCGCGCGGGAGGACTCCGGCCGCCCTACGGCGGGCCCGGCCGCCGCATTCGGCCACGCAACGGCGAGAAAGTCCGGGCCGACCACTTGCCCCGTGGCCCGTTGACCTGGATTACTGATCATCAGCTCTCGACCGAATGCTCGGTCGTCCGAGTTGTCAGGTTCGGGACTGGGTGAGGGAGGCGTCCCCATGGTGGACACGACGGAACTGCTCGACGCGGGCGAGCGTCTGGACCCGGGCGGGCTGCGCGCGCTGCAACTGGAGCGGCTGCGCGCCACGCTCCACCACGCCTACGCCAACGTGCCGTTCACCCGGCGGGCCTTCGACCGGGCGGGGGTGCACCCGGACGACTGCCGCTCGCTCGGCGACCTTGCCCGCTTCCCGTTCACCACGAAGGCGGACCTGCGCGAGAACTACCCGTACGGCCTGTTCGCCGTGCCCCGGGAGCGGATCCGCCGCATCCACGCCTCCAGTGGCACCACCGGCCGTCCCACCGTGGTCGGTTACACCGACGACGACCTGACCCTGTGGTCCGACATGGTGGCCCGGTCGATCCGCGCGGCCGGCGGGCGGGCCGGGGACACGGTCCACGTCGCCTACGGCTACGGCCTGTTCACGGGCGGACTGGGGGCGCACTACGGCGCCGAGCGGCTGGGCTGCACGGTGGTCCCGGCGTCGGGCGGCATGACATCCCGTCAGGTCCAGCTGATCCAGGACCTCCGACCGCGGGTGATCATGGTGACGCCGTCCTACATGCTGACGTTGCTGGACGAGTTCGAGCGGCAGGGGGTGGACCCGCGCGGCACGTCCCTGGAGGTCGGGGTGTTCGGGGCCGAGCCGTGGACCGAGGAGATGCGGCGTGAGATCGAGGAGCGGTTCGCGATCGACGCGGTCGACATCTACGGCCTGTCGGAGGTGATCGGGCCCGGTGTCGCGCAGGAGTGCGTGGAGACCAAGGACGGGCTGCACATCTGGGAGGACCACTTCTACCCGGAGATCGTCGACCCGGTCACCGGTGAGGTGCTGCCCGACGGCGAGGAGGGCGAGCTGGTGTTCACCTCTCTCACCAAGCAGGCCATGCCGGTGATCCGCTACCGCACCCGCGACCTCACCCGCCTGATGCCCGGCACGGCCCGGGTGTTCCGGCGCATGCGCAAGGTCACCGGCCGCAGCGACGACATGGTGATCCTGCGCGGCGTGAACCTCTTCCCCACCCAGGTCGAGGAGATCGTCCTGCGCACCCCGGGCGTGGCCCCGCACTTCCAGCTGCGGCTGACCCGCGAGGGCCGTCTCGACGCGCTCACGGTCCGCGCCGAGGCACGCGCCGACGCGGGCCCCGAGGTCCGGGAGGCGGCCGCCCGCTCGATCGCCGCCGCCGTGAAGGACGGCATCGGGGTGTCGGTCGCCGTGGAGATCGTCGCCCCGGAGACGCTGGAGCGGTCGGTGGGCAAGATCCGCCGGATCGTCGACGAGCGGGGGCGCTGAAGGCCGGCCCGGCCGGCGGCCGGGAGGGCTGCCGGCCGGGCCGGCGGGCCCGCCGGGGCGTAGCGGGGCCGGCCCCGCCGCCGGCACCGGGCGGCGTCGCAACAGCACACCGGACGGCGGACCGGACGGCACACCGGGAGGCCGACCGGGAGGCGGACCGGGAGGGACGGCGCGACGGCACGACGGCACGACGGCACGACGGCGCGACGGCACGACGGCGCGACGGCACGACGGCACGACGGTGCGACGGCGCGGGCGGAACGGGCGGCCACGGCCCAGGACCCGCGACGGGCGGGGCCGGTGCGGTGCACCGGGGGGACCGCGGCGGTGCGGCGGCGAGCCGGGCTGCGGCCCGGCGGCAGCCCGGCCGGGCTGGCGCCCGGAGGGCGCCTCACACCGGGCGGGAGCGCCCGCGCCAGTACGGCTCGCGCAGGCGGCGCTTGTACAGCTTGCCGTTGGGGTCGCGGGGCAGCTCGGCGACGAAGTCGACACTGCGGGGCCGCTTGTAGCCGGCCAGCCGCTCGGCGCAGTGGGCGAGCAGCGCGGCGGCGAGGTCCGGACCCGCCCGGTGCCCGGGAGCCGGCTCCACCACCGCCTTCACCTCCTCGCCCCGGTCGTCGTCCGGGATGCCGAACACGGCCGCGTCGGCGACCCCGGGATGGGCGAGCAGCACCGACTCGATCTCGGCCGGGTAGACGTTGACCCCGCCGGAGATGATCAGGTCGATCTTGCGGTCCCGCAGGAAGAGGTAGCCGTCCTCGTCGAGCAGTCCGAGGTCGCCCACGGTGAAGAAGTCGCCGACCCGGGCCCGGCGGGTCTTGTCCTCGTCCCCGTGATAGGCGAAGCCTCCGGTGTTCATCCTCATGTAGACGGTGCCCACCCGGCCCGGCGGCAGCCGCTCGCCGTCGTCGTCGAGGACGGCGAGTTCGCTGATGGGCCAGGCCCTGCCGACGGTGCCGGGCTTCTTCAGCCAGTCCTCGGCCGTGGCGAAGGCACCGCCGCCCTCGCTGGCCGCGTAGTACTCCTCCACGCAGGTGCCCCACCACGCGATCATGGCGCGCTTGACGTGGTCGGGGCAGGGCGCGGCACCGTGGATCGCGTGCCGCAGGGACGAGACGTCGTAGCGGCCGCGGACCTCCGGCGGGAGCGCCAGCAGCCGGTGAAACTGGGTCGGCACCATGTGGGTGTGGGTGCAGCGGTGGGTGTCGATCAGGCGGAGCATCTCCTCGGGCGTCCACCGGTCCATCACCACCAGCGGGTGGCCGATGTGCAGGGAGGCGCCGGCGAACTGCAGGACGGCGGTGTGGTAGAGCGGTGAGCACACCAGGTGGACGTTGCCGTCATGGGGCCGGATGCCGAAGATGCCGAGGAAGCCGCCGAGCCGGGCCTGCTCGGGCGGAACGCCCGGCAGCGGGCGGCGGATGCCACGGGGGCGGCCGGTGGTGCCGGAGGTGTAGTTCATCACCCAGCCGAGGGTGCGGTCCTGAGGCGGCGACTCCGGCTGCCCGTCCAGGAGTTCTGCGTACGGCCGGAAGCCGTCCGCGGCGCCGGCGGCGTAGCGGTGGGTGGCCGGGAGGCCGGACTCCTCGGCGGCCCTGCGGGCCGCGTCGGCGAACCGTTCGTGGGTGATCAGCGCCCTGGCCCCGGAGTCGGCGACGATCCAGGCGATCTCGGAGGCCACCAGGTGGTGGTTGACCGGCACGAGGTAGAGACCGGCCTGCTGGGCCGCCAGGTAGGCGGTGAGGAACTCGGCGCCGTTGGGCAGCACGACGGCGAGGGCGTCGCCGGCCTCCAGGCCCGCGGCCCGCAGTCCGTGCACGAGGCGGTTGGCGTCGGCGTGCAGCCGCCCGGCGCTCCACCGTGTGCCGTCGGGGGTGACCAGCACGGTGCGGTCGGGTTCGGCGCCGGCCTGGGCCCAGAAGCCGGTGGGGGGTGTCGTCATGGGCGGCCGCTCCTTGGGGTGGACGGAGGTGGCGCGGGGACGGCTGTGACGGGAACGGCGGCGGGGCGGGGGAACGGGAGGGGGTGAGGGAGCGGGAGGGGGATCGGGAGGGGGGAGCGGCCGTGAGCGGAGGGGACGGCCGTGGGGAGGGCGGCGGGAGGGGAGCGGCGGGGCGCGGGGACGGTCCGGCTCGGGCCGCACGCGCGGGGACACCGGCGGCGGCCCGCGCGCAGGGAGGCGGCGGCACCGGACGGCGGCGCGAGGACGGTGGCGGCGGGGTGCCGCCGTGCGGGAGCCCTGGTCACGGGGCACCCCGGCCGGCGATGCGGTGGATGCGGTCCACGGCCTGTTCGAAGCCGCGGGTGAGGTCGTCGACGACCTCCTGGACACTGCGCACGCTGGTCATGCGGCCGACGATCTGGCCGACGGGGGTGCCGAGGAGCGGTTCCACCTCGTACCGCTGGATGCGGGAGACGGCCTCGGCGACGAGGAGGCCCTGGAGGGGCATCGGGAGCGGGTCCGGCCCGGCGGGGTCCTCCCAGGCGTCGGTCCAGGCGGTACGCAGCTGCCGGGCGGGCTTGCCGGTCAGCGCGCGCGAGCGGACCGTGTCGCCGGACCCGGCCGCGAGGAGCTTGCGGGTGAGGGCCGGTGAGCCCAGATCGGCCTCGGTGGTGGCCAGCCACACGGAGCCGAGCCACACGCCCTGGGCGCCGAGAGCGAACGCGGCCGCCGCCTGCTGTCCGCTGCCGATGCCGCCCGCGGCGAGCACGGGCAGCGGGGCGACGGCCTCCACGACCTCCGGGGTCAGCACCATGGAGGCGATCTCGCCGGTGTGGCCGCCCGCCTCGTACCCCTGGGCGACGACGATGTCGAGCCCCGCGTCCCGGTGGGTGCGGGCGTGCCGGGCGCTGCCCGCGAGCGCGGCGACGCGGACGCCCCGGCGGTGCGCGCGCTCCACGACGTCGGCCGGGGGCGGGCCGAGCGCGCTGGCGAGCAGCCGGACCGGATACTCGAAGGCCACGTCCAGCTGGCTGCGGGCGACCTGGTCCAGCCAGCCGGTGACGCGCCACCCGGACGCCTCGCCCTCGGGCAGGCCGGGCACGCCGTGCGCGGCGAGGGTGTCGCGCACGAACTGCCGGTGCGCGTCCGGGATCAGCGCCTCCACCTCGGCCTCGGTGACCCCCTCGGCCCGGCGCGCGGGCATGACGACGTCCACGCCGTAGGGCCGTCCGTCCACGTGCGCCTCGATCCGGTCGAGGTCGCGCCGCAGGTCGTCGGGGTCTCGGTAGCGGACGGCACCGAGCACTCCGAAGCCCCCGGCCCGGCTGAGGGCAGCGGCCACGGCGGGGAACGGCGTGAAGCCGAAGACTGCGTGCTCGGTGCCCAGTTGCCGGCTCAGCTCCGTCTGCATGGGCGCAGGATGCCGGAGACCCGCGAAGGACGGAAGAGCAGTTCTGACATTGCGTCAGATCTGTGGGGGGGCCGGTCCGGAGGCGGGTGCGGGGTTCAGCCGGGCGGCTGCTCCAGCACGGCCATCGCGGCGTTGTGCCCGGGCACCCCGCTCACTCCGCCGCCGCGGACCGCGCCCGCCCCGCACAGCATGACGTTGGCATGGGCGGTCTCCACGCCCCAGCGGCCGGTGTGCTCCTGGGCGTACGGCCAGGACAGGGCGCGGTGGAAGATGTTGCCGCCGGGCAGGCGCAGGTCGCGCTCCAGGTCCAGCGGGGTCTTCGCCTCGATGCAGGGGCGGCCGTCGGCGTCCGTGGCGAGGCAGTCGGCGAGGGGCTCGGCGAGATGGGCGTCGAGCTGGGCGAGGGTGCGCCCCAGCAGTTCCCCGCGCATGGCGTCGTTGTCCCGCCGGAACAGGCGGGCCGGGGTGTGCAGACCGAACAGGGTGAGGGTCTGGTAGCCCTGGCCGGCCAGGGCGGGACCGAGGATGCTCGGGTCGGTCAGGGAGTGGCAGTAGATCTCCGACGGCGGCGCGGCGGGCAGTTCACCGGCCGCCGCCTGCCGGTGGGCCACGGCGAGCTGCGCGTAGCCCTCGGCGATGTGGAACGTGCCGGCGAACGCCTCGCGCGGGTCGGCCGCGCTGTCGCGCAGCCTGGGCAGCCGGGTGAGCAGCATGTTCACCTTCAGCTGGGCCCCTTCGGCGGGCGCGGGCGGCTCGCCGCCGGTCAGGTCGGCGAGGGCCTGCGGGGAGGCGTTGACCAGCACATGGCGCGCGGTGGCGACACCCTCGCCGTCGGCGGTGCGGTAGGTGACCTCCGCGGTGCGCCCGTCGGTCTCGATCCGTACCGCCTCGTGGCCGGTGGCGATCTCCGCCCCGGCCTGCCGCGCCGCGGCCGCGAGGGCGTCGGTCAGCGCCCCCATGCCGCCGACGGGCACGTCCCAGTCGCCGGTGCCGCGGCCGATCACGTGGTAGAGGAAACAGCGGTTCTGGGCCAGCGAGGCGTCGTGGGCGTCGGCGAAGGTGCCGATGAGCGCGTCGGTCAGCACCACGCCCCGGACCAGGTCGTCGGCGAACCGGTCCTCGATCGCCGCCCCGACCGGCTCCTCGAACAGGCACCGCCACGCCTCCTCGTCGGCGACCCGGCGGCGCAGCTCCGCCCGGGTGGGCAGCGGCTCGGTGAGGGTGGGGAACACGCCGCGGGCGACCCGGCCGGTCATGGCGTAGAAGCGCCGCCAGGACTCGTACTCGCGGTCGCCTCCGGTGAGCCGCGCGAAGGCCTCCCGGGTGCGCTGCCCGCCGCCGCCGACGAGCAGGCCGGTGGGCCGCCCGGCCCGCTCGGTGGGCGTGTACGACGAGATGGTGCGCGAGCGGACCCGGAAGCGCAGTCCGAGGTCGTCGACGATCTTCTCGGGAAGCAGGCTGACCAGGTAGGAGTAGCGCGACAGCCGGGCGTCCACGCCCGCGAAGGGGCGGGTGGACACCGCCGCTCCGCCGGTGTGCCCGAGCCGTTCCAGAACCAGCACCGACCGGCCGGCCCGGGCCAGATAGGCGGCGGCGACCAGGCCGTTGTGGCCGCCTCCGACGACGACGGCGTCGTACGAGCGGGCTGCGGGGGCTTCCTCGTGTGCGGGCATGGTTCTTCGTAGCACGGCGTGATCACCGACGGCCAGAGGCGGAGCGCCGCCCGAAAGGGAGCGGGGAGCTGCGCGGCCGGCCACGACGGCACCGCGGCCGGCCGGCGGCGCACCGCGGCCTTCTCCGGCGGAGCGCTCAGCGGCGGACGCGGGGCATGCCGAGGCCGATCCAGGAGATGATCTCCCGCTGGATCTCGTTGTTGCCGCCGCCGAAGGTGAAGATGACGGCGGAGCGGTAGCCGCGTTCCAGTTCGCCGCGCAGCACCTCCCCGGCGGAGCCCTCCTGGAGGGCGCCGGGGGCCGCGGCGACCTCCAGGAGCCAGGCGTAGGCGTCGCGCCGGGCCTCGGAGCCGTAGACCTTGACCGCGGAGGCGTCCTGCGGGGTGAGGGTGCCGTCCTGGAGCGCGCCGACCATCTGCCAGTTGAGGAGCCGGAGGGCGTCGAGGCGGGTGTGGGTCTGGGCGAGGCGGCGGCGCACCCAGGGCAGGTCCAGGACGCGGCGGCCGTCGGCCAGCTTGGTGCCGGCCGCCCAGCGCTGGACGTCGTGCAGGGCGCGCACCGCCATGGTGCCGTGGGCGGCCAGGGTGACCCGCTCGTGGTTGAGCTGGTTGGTGATCAGCCGCCAGCCCTGGTTCTCGGCGCCGACGCGGCGGGTGAGCGGCACCCGGACGCCGCGGTAGAAGCTCGCGGTGGTGTCGTGCCCGGCGAGGGTGTGGATGGGGGTGCAGGAGTAGCCGGGGTCGGTGGTCGGCACCAGCAGGATGGTGATGCCGCGGTGCGCGGGGGCGTGGGGGTCGGTGCGCACGGCCAGCCACACCCAGTTGGCGGTGTCGCCGTTGGTGGTCCAGATCTTGTGCCCGTCGACCACGTAGACGTCCCCGTCCCGCACGGCCCGGGTCTTCAGCGCCGCCAGGTCGGTGCCCGCGTCCGGCTCGCTGTAGCCGATGGCGAAGTCGATCTCGCCGGAGAGGATGCGGGGCAGGAAGTACGCCTTCTGCTCGGCGGTGCCGTAGCGCATGATCGTGGGGCCGACCGTGTTGAGAGCCATCAGCGGCAGCGGGACTCCCGCCTGGGCGGCCTCGTCGAAGAACACGAACTGCTCGGTGGGGGTCAGCCCACGCCCGCCGTACTCCTGCGGCCAGCCGACACCCAGCCACCCGTCGGCGCCGAGGCGGCGGACGGTCTCCCGGTAGAACTGCTTCTGCCGGGCCGGGCCGGCCTGCCGGGTGCGGGCCTCGTCGGGCATCAACTCGGCGAAGTAGGTGCGCAGTTCGCCGCGCAGCCGCAGTTGTTCCGGGGTGTGGTCGAGATGCACGGCGCCTCCAGGGTCCCGCTGGGCCGGTCCTGACGGCGCACACCGTAGAACGCGTTCCAGAAATTGGGAACGCCCGGACCGCGCCGGGACGCGGCCCCGCGCGGCCCCGCGCGGTCCGGCACGGCCCGGCCGGTTCGGGCCGGCCGGTTCGGGCCGGTTCGCTCGCAGCCGGTGCACTCCGGGCCCGGTGCACTCCGGGCGGGTCCTGGCGGCGGGCCCGGTCCAGTGCCGCGGCGGGCGACGTTCGCCCCGTCGCGCCGCCCGGCACGCACGCCCGCCGCACCGGACGGAAGCCCGAGTACGTCCCGCACGGGGGCTTCCGGCCGGCCCGCCGGGAGCCCGCACCGGACACCGCTCCTCGACGGGCAGACGTCGCCCGCCGCGGCACCGACCGGCGCGTGACGCCGGCCGGCCGGGCCCCGCCCGGGCGGTGCGCTCCGCGGCGGGTGTGTCCAGGGGGCGATTCGCGGGTATTTTTACTGCTATGAGTACCGCTTCGATGCAGTTGGCCGACCCGAGCGGTCTCCTCAGCCTCGGGCTGTTCGGCATCGGCGTCGCCCTTCTGGCGCTGCTGGCCGGAGCCTTCTGGCTGGGCAACCGCGTCCGCAGCCAGGAACCTCCGCGTCCCACGCCGGAGGAGCAGCCGCACGTGCCCGAGAGCGGGCCGGTGCGCGAGATCCGCGAGAACCGCGAACCCGAGGAGATCCCGGAGATCCCCAAGGGTGAGCGCCCGCTCACCCCCTACGAGCTGACCAACATGCAGACCCGGTCCAGCACCAAGAAGGACCGACCACGCTGGAGCAAGGGCTCCAGCGGCTCCTTCGGCGGCGGAGGCCTGGGCGCGCACTGAGCGGCGGCCCGGCCCTGCGGTCCCCCCACTGCCCCGGCGGATCTCGCCGGGGCACCCGCCGTCCCACACGTCCGGCGCCCCGGCCCGCACCGCCCGGTCCCCCGGGGCTCACTCGGGCAGCGTCAGCTGCACCGTCTCCCCCGGCTCCAGCCGGACCGCGCGGCCGGGCAGCCGCACGTCCACGGTCCCGGCCCCGGAGGGCGGCACGGCGACCTCGAGCCTGCCGTGCCGCAGCCCCAGATGGATGCCCCAGTGATGGCGGTGGCGCAGCGAGAACCCGTAGGACGACAGCTCCGGCAGCGGCACCGGGTCGAGCCAGAGGGCGCCGTCGCGGGTCTCCAGGCCGGTCAGGCCGCGCTGGACCAGGTCCAGGGTGCCCGCCATGGCGCCCAGGTGGATTCCCTCACCGGTGGTGCCGCCCTGCACGTCGGCGATGTCGCCGCGCAGCGCCTCCTGGCAGAACTCCCAGGCCTCCGCACGCCGGTCGCGGGCCAGCACCCAGCCGTGCACCAGGCCGCTGAGGGTGGAACCGTGGCTGGTGCGGTGCAGGTAGTGGTCCACGGTGCGGCGCCACACGGTGTCGTCCAGATGCACGCCGAGCCGCGCGAACAGGCTCTTCAGCGCGGCCGGCGGGAACAGGTAGCCCAGCATGAGGACGTCGGCCTGCTTCGAGGCGCGGTAGCGGTTGACCGTGTCGCCCTCGGACTCCAGGATCCGGTCCAGCCGGCGGATGTCGCCGTAGCGGGTCCGGTAGTCGTTCCAGTCGAGCTCTTCGAGGTCGCCGTAGCCGTGGAACTGGCTGATGACGCCCTCGTGGAAGGGCACGTACAGGGTGCGGGAGATCTCCTCCCACAGTTCCAGCTCCCCCTCGTCGAGACCGGTGCGCTCGCCCAGCTCGCGGCGCCGCGGCTCGGGCAGCGAGGGCAGCAGCTCCACGGCGCGGGCCAGCACCCAGGCGGCGGTGACGTTGGTGTACGCGTTGTCGTCCAGGCCGGGCCCGGCCGCGTCGGGGTAGGCGTCGTGGTACTCGTCGGGGCCCATCACGCCCTTGATGCGGTGCCGGCCCAGATCCTCGTCCCAGGCGGCGGCGTCCGCCCAGAACCGGGCGATCTGGAGCAGCATCTCGGCGCCCTTGGTGTGCAGGAACTCCGTGTCGCCGCTGGCGTCGCAGTACCGCAGCACGTTGTAGGCGATGGCCGAACCGACGTGGTGCTGCAGGCGGGAGTGGTCCGGCAGCCAGCGGCCCGAGCGCGGGTTGAGGTGGACCCGCTGCGCCTCCTCCCGCCCGTCGCTGCCGCTCTGCCACGGGTACATCGCGCCGCGCCGCCCGGCGTCCCGGGCCGCGCTGCAGGCCTGCTCCAGGCGCCGGTGGCGGTAGTGCAGCAGGGCCCGCGCCACCTCGGGAAAGTGCAGGTCCAGGTACGGCAGCACGAACAGCTCGTCCCAGAAGACATGGCCCCGGTAGGCCTCCCCGTGCAGGCCTCGGGCCGGTACGCCGACGTCCAGGTCGGCGGTGTGCGGGGACAGCGTCTGCAGCACGTGGAACATGTGCACGCGCAGGATGCGCCCCGCCTCCCCGGGCACCTCCAGGTCGGCGCGGCGCCACAGCTGGGCCCACGCCGTGCGGTGCGTGGCGATCAGCGTGTCCACGCCGGGCGCCCGCCCGACCCGGTCGACCGCCGCGGACAGCGGGTCGCTGATGGCCCGGTCCCGGGAGGTGTGCAGGGCGACCGTCTTGTCGACCGTGACGGTCCGGCCGTGCCGCAGGTCGAGCCGCACGTGCTGGACGGCGCCCTCCCGGGTGTGCCGCACGGTGACGGGGGCCTCGCAGGCCAGCCGGCAGGCCATGCCGATCCGGATGCCGGAGCCGCGGGTGCGGCAGCGCAGCCACACCGTCTCGGTGTCGGCGGTGCCGGTGCGCACATGGCCGATGTGGCGGCCGTCCAGGTCCCGGTAGCGGGCCACGCCGGAGTTGGTCACCCCGCCGTCCAGCGCCGCCTCGACCTCTAGTTCGCCCTCGTGGTCCGTCACGGTGAACTCGGTGCGCAGCGCCGCCAGGTGCGGGTCCGCCATGTGCACCAGGCGCAGCTGGCGCACCGCGAGCACACCGCCCCGGGCGAGGCCGTAGCGGGTGCGGCGCTCCAGCAGGCCGGACGTGAGGTGCAGCACCTGCGTGTGCTCCAGCACCTTCGCCGTGTCGGGGGTCAGCCAGGCTCCGCCGTGGACGCGGAAGCGCAGCGGCAGCCAGTTGGGGAGGTTGACCAGGTCCTCGCTCTCGACGGCGCGGCCCGCCACGTGCGAGACGAGCCGGTTGTAGCAGCCCGCCGCATAGGTGCCCGGATAGTGCACGTCGTCCGCGGTGCACTCGGGCAGCGCGCCGCGCGTGGCGAAGTAGCCGTTGCCGAGCGTGCACAGCGACTCGCGCAGCCGTTCGTCGGCGGGCTCGTAGCCCTCGTACTCCCAGGTCCAGCCCGTCACCGCGCCTCCTCGCCGACGGCCGTCGTACGGTCGTGCCCCCTGGTGTCCCGTCGCGGGCTCCGCCTCCGTGCCGCGCCCCTCCCCGCCCGGTCCGGGACGCCGGTCAGCCCGGCGGAGCGCCGCGCGCGGAGTCGAGGCCCGCGACGCGCGCCAGGTTCGCGTGGTCCTCGGCGTCCTCGCTGGGCGAGGCGGCGAACCAGGCGTCCAGGATCTCACCGAGCACGGGCTGGGAGGTCAGCCGCAGGCTGAGCGCCAGGACGTTGGCGTCGTTCCAGCGTCGGGCGCCGTCCGCGGTGCCCGCGTCCGTGCAGAGCGCGGCCCGTATGCCGGGCACCTTGTTCGCCGCGATCGACGCACCCGTGCCGGTCCAGCAGCACACGACCGCCTGGTCGGCGCCGCCGTCGGCGACCTCGCGGGCCGCCGCGGCGGAGCACACCGCCCACCGCGGGTCGTCGCCCGGGCGCAGCGCCCCGTGCGTGCTGACCTCGTGGCCGCGCTCGCGCAGCTCCGCGACGAGCCGCCGGGCCACGGGTTCGTCCATGTCGGAGGAGACGGAGATCCGCATGCTTCGGAGCGTACCGGGGGCCCCGGGGTCAGCGCCGCTCGTACGGGGCCGGTGCGGCCGGTGCGGCCGGTGCGGCCGGTGCGGCGACCGGGCGGAGCGGGGTCCGGGCCACGCCGCCGGCCCCCGGGCGCCGGGCATGGGCGTCCAGGTGGGCCTGGACGTAGGGCACCGCCACGCTGTGGAGTTCGCCGTCGACGAAGGCGGGCTGGACGTTGACCTCGAAGACGACGCCGCCGTTCTCGATCGCCAGGTCCGCCCCGGAGAACGGCAGCCCCAGCGAGGCGGTCGCGGCGACGGCGAGTTCACTCAGGCGGGGGTGCAGGCCGGGCGGCGGGATGTGCACCGGGAACGCCCCCTGACAGGTGTTGCAGGGCGTGTCGGGCGCCGACTGGATGTGCTCGCGGGCGTGGATGACCCGGCCGTGCAGGACGAACACCCGGAACTGGTGGCGGGCACCGCCCGCGGTCAGGTTCCCGGCGTCCCGGGACAGCAGCCAGTCGGTGCCGCTGCGGGCGTAGTGGTCCACCGCCCGGTGCAGGGCGTCGGGGCCGGTGACGTGGAAGGTGTCGTCCCCGCCGGTGCCGACGGCCGGCCGGGCCCAGGCGTCACCCCCCAGCCGGTCCAGGGCGGCGGCCGCCTCCTCCGGGGCCGGCGCGGACAGCAGCACGGTCTCCATGTGGGCGATGCCGTCCCGCCGGAACCGCTCGACGGTGAGGTTCTTCTCCGTCGCCGCCCGCCACGCCTCGGGGTGCCCGGCGAGAGTGACCACGTCCTGGCGCTCCAGCAGGCGTTGCAGCGGGGCGAGGGCGCTCCTGCGGTGCGGGGGGATCTCGTAGACGACGGCGATGTCGGGCACCAGGTCCAGCCCCTGCTCGGGGACGACCAGGCGGAGCCGGTCGCCGGACGGTACGGCGCGGCCGGTGCCGCCCGGGGCGAGGTGCCGGGAGTCGACCCGGACCGGCGGGGCGCCGGTGAGCAGGTCCACCGCCTGCGCGAGGACGTCCGCGCAGCCTTCGGGGGACGAGGGGTCGGAGATCAGGGCGATGCGGGGTCGGGACACACGGCCTCCAGCGGTCGGCGACGCGCCGCGCCGCGCGCCGGCCGGCGCGGTGCGGGGCGGTCTCACGGATGGTGCCTTGTCACGCGGGCGGTCATCGGCACCGTCCGTGGCGGGCCTCGCCGGGCCCGGGCGGCGCTCGCGCGGCGCCGCGGGAACCGGGGGCCGGTCGTGGGCCGGGCGGCCGTTGACCGAAGGGCTCGGTCACGCCCTGGCGGCAGGGCCGCCCAGAGCCGTGGAAAGGCACACTGTAGGCGTCGGCGGGGTGGCCGTGGCAGGGCGCACGCGTGCACGCGTTCTGCTTCGCCCTCTGCGCCGTCCGCCCCCGCTCGTGCGCCTGCGGATTCCCGGCCAAGGTCGCGCTCGGCCGGGTGCGGTGGGACCGGTCGTCGGACCGCGCGCCGTCGCGGCCGGTCCCGCGGTTCCCCGCGTCCCTCGGACGTCGCCGCCTCGCAGCATCCCCCCGCGGCACTCGGCCACCGCGTGCCCCGTCCGGCGGGTACCGGAGCGCCGCGGCCGGTCCCGGGGCCGCCTGTCCGCCGGGCGGCGTTCGCGGTCCGTACGGCCGGAACCACGCTGCCCGCCCGGCCCGCCTCCGCCAGGAGGTGCCGGCGGTGCGGGACGGGCGAGACGGGCCGACGGCCGCCTCCGGCGGCGCCCGACACCCGTCGCGGCACCGGTGACGCCCACGTGACCTTCGTCCCGGCAGGGCAGATACTGGCGGACAGGGCTCACCAGGAGGCAGGCATGAAGATGCTGATCAACGTCCCGGAGACCGTCGTCGCGGACGCGCTGCGGGGCATGGCCGCCGCGCACCCGGAGCTGACCGTGGACGTGGAGAACCGGGTGATCGTACGGCGCGACGCGCCCGTCGCCGGGAAGGTCGCGCTGGTGTCCGGCGGAGGGTCGGGGCACGAACCGCTGCACGGCGGGTTCGTCGGTCCGGGCATGCTGTCGGCGGCCTGTCCGGGCGAGGTGTTCACCTCCCCCGTGCCCGACCAGATGGTGCGGGCGGCGGCGGCCGTGGACAGCGGTGCGGGCGTGCTGTTCGTGGTGAAGAACTACACCGGCGACGTCCTCAACTTCGACATGGCGGCCGAACTCGCCGAGGACGAGGGCATCCAGGTCGCCAAGGTGCTCGTGGACGACGACGTGGCGGTCTCCGACAGCCTCTACACCGCCGGCCGGCGGGGCACGGGCGCCACCCTGTTCGTGGAGAAGATCGCCGGCGCGGCGGCGGAGGAAGGCCGGCCGCTGGAGCGTACGGAGGCCGTCGCCCGCCGCGTCGCCGGCAGCTCCCGCAGCTTCGGCGTGGCCCTCGGCGCGTGCACCACCCCCGCCAAGGGGAGCCCCACCTTCGAGCTGCCGCCCGGCGAACTGGAGCTGGGCGTCGGCATCCACGGCGAACCGGGCCGGGAGCGCCGCCCGATGATGACGTCCCGGGAGATCGCCGACTTCGCGGTCCACGCGATCCTGGAGGACCTCGCGCCGCGCGACCCCGTGCTGCTCCTGGTCAACGGCATGGGCGCCACCCCGCTGCTGGAGCTGTACGGGTTCAGCGCCGAGGTGCAGCGGGTGCTCGGCGAGCGCGGCGTGCCCGTCGCACGCACCCTCGTCGGCAACTACGTCACCTCCCTGGACATGGCGGGCGCTTCGGTGACCCTGTGCCGGGTCGACGAGGAACTGCTGCGGCTGTGGGACGCGCCGGTGAAGACGGCTGCCCTGCGCTGGGGCGTCTGAGCGCAACGTACGCGCCGTCAGCGAATCTGCGTACCCGGGTGAGTGCGTATCCGGGTATCCGGGTATCCGGGCATCTGCGTATCTGCGTATCTGCGTATCTGCGTATCCGCCACCCGAGGAGGTGCAGTGCTCGACGCCGAGTTCTTCCGCCGGTGGAGGACGGCGGCCGCCGCGGCCGTGGACCGGGCCGCGGACCAGCTCACCGCCGTCGGCTCCCCCGTCGGGGACGCCGGCCGCGGCGGCGACGTGCGGCGCGGCGTCCAGGCCGGGCCGGCCGCGCCACCGCGCCGCCGCCGGAACCCGGGGGCCGCCGCGTCCGCCCTGCCGACCGCCGCACCGGTGGAGGCCTGCGATGAGTGACGGGCAGCGGGTGGGGATCGTGCTGGTGTCGCACAGCGCCGAGGTGGCCGCCTCGGTGGCCGGGATGGCCCGCGGGCTGGCCGGCGGCCCGGTGCCCGTGCCCCTCGCCACGGCCGGCGGCACCGAGGACGGCGGGCTGGGCACCAGCGCGGAGCTGATCGCCGCGGCGGCCGCCGCCGTGGACCACGGCGCGGGCGTCGCCGTCCTGGCCGACCTCGGCAGCGCCGTCCTCACGGTGAAGGCGCTGCTGGCCGAGGACGGCGAACTCCCCGCCGGCACGCTGCTGGTGGACGCGCCGTTCGTGGAGGGCGCGGTCGCGGCCGTGGTCTCCGCCGCGGCGGGCGCGGACCTGGACGGGGTCGTTGCCGCGGCCTCGGAGGCCTACGCCTACCGCAAGACGTGAGGCCGCCGGGCGCCGTCGCGCGGCCGGGTCCGCAACGGGTTTTGGCCCGCCGTCAGCCGGCCGGGATCGGCCGCGGGTCCGGTCCGCGGTCGCCGCGCACGAACCGCCCTGCCAGCCGCTCCCCCGCCTCCCGCGCGGCGTCCGCGCTCTCGATGGGGGTGGCCCGCGAGTCCCGGAAGAGGATGTAGGTGACGCCCGAGGCGACGCCCCCGCCGTGCGGATCGGGGTCGATACCGAGCGCCTCGGCGGTGGCGTAGGACGCCTCGCCGATGAGGTCGCGCGGGCCCCTGTCGCCGACGACGGCGTACTGGACGCGGTCGCGGTAGACCACGGCCGCGACCGTGCCGCCGCCCACGCCGTGCTCACGGTGGTCCCAGCGGTGGCTCGGCACCGGTACGACGACGTACGGCAGCCGCGCGGCGTCCAAGGGGCGCCCGGCGGAGTCCGGATAGGCCGTGCCGGCCGAGAAGTAGGGGTCGGTACCGCGGTTGCAGCGGCGGGAGGGGCGGCCGTCGCAGTCGATGTCCATGTCCGCCGTCCAGAACACGACCTCGTCGGTCGCGCACACCGGGACCGTGGCCGGGGCGCCGTCGTCGGTACGGAAACGGGCGCGGGAGACGGGGGTGCAGTGGCGCACCCGGTCCAGCAGGTCCGCGGCGCTCACGCCGGTGCCGGCCTGCGACCCCGGGGGTCCGGGCAGGCCCCCGGGCGCGGCGGCGGATGCTGCGACGGGCCGGGTCGCCGGGGCGAGCAGGGCGATGCTCGCCGCGGCCAGCGCCAGCGACTGGACACGCACGATGGGGGACCCTCTCCTGGACGGCCTGACGGACACTCAGCCCAATCTGGTGCCGTTTCGGCCGCCCGGCCATTCCGAGGGGGCCGGAAGGGTAGGCGGGGGCGGGGAGCACCGGACCGGGCGGTCCGGAGGGGGCGGCCGCCGGGCAGGCGGAGACCGGGGCCCGCAGCTCGCGTCCGGCTGCGGGCCCCGGCCGTCGGCGCGGGGACCAGCGACGACAGCAGTCCGCGCCACAGGTGCGAACTCCCCCTTCTGCGCGAGGAGTTCGACCGCGAGGTGATTCAGCATACGTAACCGGAGGGGCTGCCCACCAACACCCCTCTTGAGGGGAACGCGCCCAGCGGGCCATAGTGGTCCGGGCTATTGGTCCGGACCATTCCCGCAGTGTGGCCCCGGGAGGCAGAACCGTGCGAAGCGTTCCCGTTCCCGCCGCTCTCGCCTGCGGCGCGCTGCTGCTGGCGGCCGGCTGCGCGCAGAGTGCCGCGGGCGAGCGCCCGCCCGGCGTGCCGAGCGGCGTCACCGCCGACGCCGGCAGCGCCACCAGCGTGCACGTCATGTGGAACCGGGTCCTCGGCGAGCCGCCGGTGACCGCCTACGAGGTGTACCGGGGCGGCACCAAGGTCAAGGAGGTGCCGGCCGGGGAGCACATGGTGGACGTCGCCCGTCTGCGGCCCGGCACCTCGTACGTCTTCACCGTGCGCGCCCGGGACGGCCGGGGGCGGCTGGGCCCGCCCAGTCGTCCGGCCCGGGCGACGACCCCGCGGGCCGTCGCGAGGGACACCGCCGCGCCGTCCCGGCCGGGCTCCCTGCGCGGCCGGGCGGTCGGCAGCCGCGCCGCACAGCTGACGTGGACGGCGTCGTCGGACGACCAGAAGGTCGTGTCGTACGACGTCTACCAGGGTGGTGCGAAGATCCACAGTGTCGGCGGGTCGCAGACGGCCGCGGTGATCACGGGGCTGCGGCCGGGCACCCGCTACGCCTTCAGCATCCGGGCCCGGGACGCCGCGGACAACCTCTCCCCCGCCAGCGCCACCGCCCGGCTCACGACCGCCCCGGGGGCGGACACGGGCGGGGCGACCGCTCCGGGCGGCTTCCGCGCCTCGACGCACGCGGAGGACGGGGCGTACTACGTCGACCTGTCCTGGACCGTGCCGGAGACCGACGGCGTGGTGACGGAGTACCAGATCCGGCTGGACGGCCTGCCCGCCACCTCGCTCGTCTTCGGGGGCCGTCCGCCGGAGGGCCGGGCCACCCACTCCTTCTACGTCGGACGCGAGGCCGGCCAGGAACACCGCGTACGGCTGCGGGCCCGGCTGCCCGACGGGACATGGGGCGCGCTGTCGCCCGAGCGTACGGTGACGACCGGCACGGACGGCTGAACCCCGGGCCGCGCCCCGCGGCGCCCGCGGCACGGCCGGAACGGCACGGGCGACAGGCCCCGGCGGGGGGCGGCGGGGGCTGCAGGGGGGCGACAGGGGGCTGCGGCCACCTGCGGCGGCACCCGTGGCCGCCGCGCCGGGCGGGGCCCGCGGGGCCGGCGAGCGGGCTGGGCCGTGCGGGGGAATCCGTCACCTGGCCGGAGGCGGCCCGGGTGCGGGGCGGGCGGGGCGCGCCTTGGCTGGCCCTGAGGCTGCACGGGCGTTCCCCGATCTCGGCGGCGCAAGGGATGTACCGCCAACCGTGCCGCCGGAGGACACTCCCATGCGCATCTCCACGCCCCTTCTCCGCGGGCTGACCGCCGCAGCCGCCGCCGCGCTGCCGCTGGCCCTCACCGCAGCACCCGCCGAGGCCCGCGGGCCCGGCATCTCCGTGAGCACGACCGGCTCCACCGTGTCGGTCACCACCACCGCCTGCACCCTGGTCAACGGCAGCTGGGGCAACGCCTCGCTGCTGACCAGGAGCCAGACCTCCTTCGCGCAGGGCCGCCAGGCGGCGCTGTCGGGCACCAGCGCGCTGCAGTCGGCGGCGTGGTCGGGGGTCAGCCCGGGGACGTACACGGTGGTCGTGGTCTGCTCCAACACGGTGACCGCGGGCACCCAGGCCGTGATCGTCTCGGCGCCCTCCACCCCCACGGCGTCCGCCACGGCCTCGCCGTCGCGCGGGGTGATGGGCGGCCTGGGCGGCGGCCACCGGGACCTCGGCACCCTCACCCTGGTGGGTGGCGGGGCGCTGGTGGCGACCGGAGTGGGCGCCACGGTGTGGTTCCTGCGCCGGCGGTCGAAGCCGTACCGGCTGTGACCCGGCGACGCCGCCGCTCACGCGGCCGGAGGGAGGTCAGCGCCGGTCCGCCGGCAGGTCGGCCAGCTCCTCCAGGGCGTGGGTGAGCCAGCGCGTCCAGAACGTCTCCAGGTCGATCCCCGCCCGGAGCACCAGGTGCTGGATGCGGTCGCGTCCGCTGTCCCGGCCCGGCGGGAAGTCCCGCGCCTCGATCTCCTCGTACTCGGCGAGCTGCCTGCGGTGCAGGTCGAGATGGCGGCGCAGGTCGGCCTCGATGCCCTCGGTGCCGACCACCGCCGCGGCGCGCAGCCGCAGCAGCAGCGCGTCCCTCATCTGCCGGGGCTCCTGGGGGGCGGCCGTCCAGCGGGCCAGCTCGTCGCGGCCCGCGGGCAGGACCTCGTAGCGCTTCTTCTGCCCGCGGGCCGGCTGGTCGCCCGGCAGGGCCCGGATGTAGCCCGCCGCCTCCAGCCTTCCCAGCTCGCGATAGATCTGCTGGTGCGTCGCCGACCAGAAGTAGCGGATCGACCGGTCGAAGCGGCGGGTCAGCTCCAGCCCGGAGGACGGCTTTTCCACCAGGGCGGTGAGGATCGCGTGCGGGAGTGACATGGGCTCATCCTAGGGACGGCCCTCACAGGGCGGCCGCGACCTCGGTGCCCTGTTTGATGGCGCGCTTGGCGTCCAGCTCCGCGGCCACGTCCGCGCCGCCGATCAGGTGGGCGTGGCGGCCGGCCGCGAGCAGCTCGTCGTACAGGCCGCGGTGCGGCTCCTGCCCGGTGCACAGCACGACGGTGTCGACCTGGAGCACCGTGCTCTCCCCGCCGACCGTGATGTGCAGGCCGGCGTCGTCGATGCGGTCGTAGCGCACGCCCGGGACCATGGTGACGCCGCGGTGCTTGAGCTCGGCGCGGTGGATCCAGCCCGTGGTCCTGCCGAGTCCGGCGCCGACCTTGGTGGTCTTGCGCTGGAGCAGGTGGACCGTGCGCGGCGGCCGGGGCCGCTCGGGAGCGGTGAGGCCGCCGGGCGCCCGGTAGTCCATGTCGACGCCCCAGTGGCGGAAGTACGTCTGCGGGTCCTCGTTCGCCTCGTCGCCGCCGTCGGTGAGGAACTCGGCCACGTCGAAGCCGATGCCGCCCGCGCCGAGGACGGCGACGCGGTCACCGACGGGGGCGCCGTCGCGCAGCACGTCGAGGTAGCCGACGACGCTCGGGTGGTCGACGCCGGGGATGTCCGGGACGCGCGGGGTGACGCCGGTGGCGACGACGACCTCGTCGAAGCCGGCGAGGTCGTCGGCGGTGACGCGGGTGTCGAGGCGTACGTCGACGCCGTGCGTGTCAAGCTGGTGGCGGAAGTAGCGCAGGGTCTCGTCGAACTCCTGCTTGCCGGGAACCCTGCGGGCCACGTTGAGCTGGCCGCCGATCTCGCTCGCGGCGTCGAACAGGGTGACGGCGTGACCGCGTTCGGCGGCACCGGCCGCGCAGGCCAGGCCGGCCGGACCGGCGCCGACGACCGCGACGCGCTTGCGCAGCCGGGTCGGGGAGAGCACCAGCTCCGTCTCGTGGCAGGCCCGCGGGTTCACCAGGCAGGAGGTGATCTGCAGGCTGAACGTGTGGTCCAGGCAGGCCTGGTTGCAGCCGATGCAGGTGTTGATGGCCTCCGGGCGGCCCTCGGCGGCCTTCTTCACGAACGCGGCGTCGGCGAGCATCGGACGGGCCATGGACACCATGTCGGCGGTGCCGTCGGCGATCAGCCGCTCGGCCAGTTCGGGGGTGTTGATCCGGTTGGTGGTGACCAGCGGGACCCCGACCTCGCCCATGAGCCGCCTGGTGACCCAGGTGTAGGCGCCGCGCGGCACCGAGGTGGCGATGGTGGGGATGCGGGCCTCGTGCCAGCCGATGCCGGTGTTGATGATGGTGGCGCCGGCCGCCTCGACCGCCTTCGCGAGGGTGACGACCTCGTCGAGGGTGGAGCCGCCGGGCACCAGGTCGAGCATGGACAGCCGGTAGACGATGATGAAGTCCTCGCCCACCGCCTCCCGCACCCGCCGCACGATCTCCACCGGGAAGCGCATCCGGTTCTCGTACGAGCCGCCCCAGCGGTCGGTGCGGTGGTTGGTGCACGCGGCGATGAACTCGTTGATGAGGTAGCCCTCCGAGCCCATGATCTCCACGCCGTCGTAGCCGGCCCGGCGGGCGAGGCGCGCGGTGCGGACGTAGTCGTCGATGGTCCGCTCGATGTCGGCCTCGGTCAGCTCACGCGGCGGGAAGGGGCTGATCGGCGCCTGGAGCGGGCTGGGGGCGACCAGGTCCTGGTGGTAGGCGTAGCGGCCGAAGTGCAGGATCTGCAGCGCGATCCGGCCACCCTCGCGGTGCACGGCACCGGTGACGGCCCGGTGCTGCTCGGCCTCGTCCTCGGTGGTGAGCTTGGCGCCGCCCTCGTAGGGCCGCCCCTCGTCGTTGGGGGCGATGCCGCCGGTGACGATCAGTCCGACACCGCCGCGGGCGCGCTCGGCGTAGAACGCCGCCATCCGCTCGAAGCCGCGCTCGGCCTCCTCCAGGCCGACGTGCATCGAGCCCATCAGGACGCGGTTGGGGAGCGTGGTGAAACCCAGGTCGAGCGGGCTCAGCAGGTGCGGGTATCGGCTCATCGGGCCCCTCCGTGCGCGGTGTCGTGCCCTCTGTTGTAGAGGACCGCCCACGGATTATGCAACTAGTTGCAGAAAGGGCTTCCGGAGGTGTGTCCGAGGTCACCCGGCAGCCGGCGCACGGCCCGGCCGAGGCACGGGCCGACCGAGGCGCAGGCCGACCGAGGCGCAGGCCGACCGAGGCACGGCCCGGCCGAGGCACGGCCCGGCCGAGGCGCAGGCCGACCGAGGCACGGGCCGGCCGAGGCACGGGCCGGCCGAGGCGCAGGCCGACCGAGGCACGGGCGCTCACGCACCCGCCGGCCACCGCCGGGTCCGGAGACCGACAGGACAGACGACGGCCTGCGCGACCGGCCGCTCGCTCACCTGCTCACCTGCTCACCCGCTCACCTGCTCACCTGCTCACCTGCTCTCCAGCAGTACGTGCAGCTCCCGTTCCTGGTCGCCGGAGACGGCGGAGAGGTCCCGCACGGTGAACAGGGGGTCCAGAGTGGTCCGCAGCCGGTTGACGGCCCAGTAGCCGCCCAGGGCGTCGACCTCGACGGAGGCCGACAGCGCGTCCGGCGGCGGGCACGCACGGGCCTCGGTGACCTCGAAGGTGCCCAGCCACACCATAGGACGGGTCTCGTGCAGTTGCTGGGGCACGTCCTCGCTGCCGCGGTCGGACGCGAAGCAGGCGCACAGCGTGTCGAACACGATGCGCGCGTCCTCCTTGGTGCATCCGCTGATCTCGACGGAGACGGACTCCTCGTGCGGGGGTTCACGGCGCATCGCTATGGCTCCTCTCATGCGGGGCCCGGCTCCGCGGGTTTCCCGGGGAAACGCGCCACATGCCTGGTGCTGTGACCAGAAAAGCACCGATTCGCCGCCCGGGCACCAGCGTGACCGGGGTTCAGGGCCGACACCGTCGCGCCGGGTACCCGGGGGACGGCGGTGCGCGCCGCTGCGGCGCCTCCGGCGGGCGTCGGCGCCGCCCCCGCCCATGCCCTCACCCCCGGACGACCCGGTACGTCCTGCCGGCGGTGAGCAGGCAGAACCCGGGCGAGAGCACGATCACGTGCACGGTGCCGGTACACCGGTGGCAGTCCACACCCTCGGCCTCGAAGGAGCCGGTGCGGCCGCTGCGCGGGGGCAGCGGCCGCACCGCCGCGGTGACCTGCCCGGAGACATCGGCTGCGCCGGGCGGAGCCGACAGGTCGACCCGCAGGAGCGGCCTCGCCGTGGCGAAGAGCGCCCCCCGGGGGTCGCCGGTGGCGCACAGCCGGGGGGGGTGACGGAGGCCCGCGGAGAGCTACGCGTGAACGCGTGAAGCGGACGGCGACGCGTGGGTACGGCGCGGTGTCCGGGTGGCCGGCGGTCCCGGGCAAGGCCCCGTGGAACACCCCGGCCGCTCCCCGTCGCCCCGGACGCCCGTCCGATGCCCCGATCCGCCGCGTCACCGGGACGAGGAGGCCCGCTCTGGGGGATGGTGGAGACGGGCACGGTGGCGTATGAGAGATGGTTGAGCGTGGTACGGCAAGGGAGTCGGCACGGGGGACAGCGTGCCGGGCGGACGGGTGAAGGCGGTGCGTGCGATGGGTACACCCGGACCTCCGCCGGTGACGGGCGGTGAACCGGTGACGGGCGGTGAGCCGGCACGCGAGCCGGGGCGGCCGAGCGGGCTGCTCGACGTCATCGGCGTGGCCTCGATCGTCCTGGACGACAAGGGCCGCATCGTGCTGTGGAGCCCGCAGGCCGAGGAGCTCTTCGGCTACACCGCGCAGGAGGCGCTCGGGCGGTACGCGGCGCACATCATGGTCCACGAGCAGCACACCGACCTGGTCGTCAAGCTGTTCGCCGACGTGCTGGCCACGGGCGAGGGCTGGGCCGGGGCGTTCCCGGTGCGGCACAAGGACGGCTCGACTCGGGTGGTGGAGTTCCGCAACATGCGGCTGCTCGACGACCGCGGCGACGCCTACGCCCTCGGACTGGCCGCCGACCAGACGACCGTACGGCGCCTGGAGCGCGACGTGGCGCTGTCCGACCGCATGGTCGCCCAGTCGCCCATCGGCCTGGCGGTGCTGGACACGACGCTGCGCTACGTGTCGGTGAACCCGGCCCTGGAACGCATCGACGGCGTGCCCGAGGCGGAGCATGTGGGCCGCACCCTCGCCGAGGTGCTGCCCCGGATGGACGTGGCGGGCCTGCAGGACGCGGCCCTGGAGACGCTGGCCACCGGACGGCCCGTGGTGGACCGGTCCCTGGTGGGACGCATCCCGGCCGACCCGGACGAGGACCACGCCCTGTCCATGTCCGTGTACCGGCTGGAGGACGCCCTGGGCTCGGTGCTCGGCGTAGCCATGTCGGTGGTCGACGTCACCGAGCGGTACCGGGCGGGCATCGAGGCCGAGGCCGCCCGCCGCCGGCTGGCTCTCATCGCGGACGCCTCCGCCCGTATCGGGACCACCCTGGACCTGGAGCGCACCGCGGGCGAGCTGGCGGACGTGGCCGTCCCCGAACTGGCCGACGTCGCCGCCGTGGACCTGCTCGACGACGTGGTCAAGGCACGCCGCATCCGCCTCGGCCCCGCGCAGCCCGCCGTGATCCGGGCGCTCGCCGTGCGCGCCGACCGCTCACCGCTGGCCCTTCAGGCGGCCGACCCGCCCGGCCAGGTCGCCCGCTACGGCCCGGAGCGCCTGGTGACCCGGTGCGTGCGGTCGGGCCGGCCGGTGCTGCTGCCGCACATGTCGGAGGCGGACCTGCCGCGGATCGCCCGCTCACCGGAGGCGGCCGTGCTGCTGGCCCGTGCGGGCGTGCACTCCTACCTCGCGGTGCCGCTGATCGCCCGCGGCGAGGTACTGGGCGCCCTCGACCTCAAACGCATCCGCAACCCGCTGCCCTTCACCGAGGACGACGTGCTGCTCGCCCGCGAGCTGGCGGCCCGCGCGGCGGTGCAGATCGACAACGCCCGCTGGTACCAGGACGCCCGGGACACCGCGCTCACCCTCCAGCGCAGCCTCCTGCCCAGCCACCCGGCCGTCACCGGCGGCCTGCAGGTGGCCTCCCGCTACCAGCCGGCCGGCGCCACCACCGAGGTCGGCGGCGACTGGTTCGACGTGATCCCGCTGGACGGCGGCAAGACCGCGCTGGTCGTCGGCGACGTGATGGGCAGCGGCATCTCGGCGGCCGCCACCATGGGCCGGCTGCGCACCGCGACCACCACCCTCGCCACGCTCGACCTGGACCCGGCCGTCCTCCTGGAGCACCTCGACCGGATCACCGCGGGCCTGGACCAGGCCATCGCCACCTGCCTGTACGCCGTCCACGACCCGGCCCTCGGCCAGTGCCGGATCGCCAACGCGGGCCATCTGCCGCCCGCCCTGGTGCGGGCCGGCCGCGACCCCGAACTGCTCGACCTGCCGACCGGGGCCCCGCTGGGGGTGGGCGGCGTCGCGTTCACCACCACCGCGTTCGACTTCGCCCCGGGCGATCAGCTGGTCCTCTACACGGACGGGCTGGTGGAGACCCGCAGCCACTCCCTCGACGAACGCCTCGACACCCTTCTCGACCTGCTCGGCGGGCCCACCAGACCGCTGGACGAGGTCTGCGACCACCTGGTCCGCACCCTCCACCACCCGGACAACCACGACGACGTGGCCCTCCTCATCGCCCGGGCCACCCCTTCCGCCGGACCCTCCGCGCAGACCGCGGACCCGCACTGAGCCGGGCTCGGGGCCGGCCCGGGCGCCGCACAGTCCGGTCCGGCCCCTGGCACCAGGGACGGAGCGCCGTGAGTCAGCCGCCCTGTCAGCTGCCGCACGAGTGGCAGGACTCCTTGCATCGCCTGCACGAGGCGGGGCATCAGCCTTGTTCTCAACAATCCCCATCAGGTACGGGTACCGCCGAGACCACGGAGTTGTGGCCCGCCCGCGGCTGTCAACGGGGCCGGGGGCAAGGGCTGGTGGAGGTTGCGGGTGGTCCACTCGGGTTCGAGGGCGTGGAGGCCCCGCCCGGTGCGGCGGAGGATTCCTTCGCGGACCCAGCGTCCCGGTTCCGCGCGGTCGGGTGGGCCCGGAGCTCCTGCCGGACCCCGGTCGCGTCCTGGGAGCGCAGTACCAGGCCGCGTTGCAGGGTGTGGCGGAGCGCGCAGAGGGCCGACTCGATCTCCCCCTACGCGCAGACCCTTGCCGAGACCCCCGAGCGGGAGTTTCTGCGCTACCGGAGGATCACCGCCGACGCCCGGGAACTGTCCACCGATCCCCCCCGGTCTGGTGGCACCGGTCTTGTTCCGTGACCGGTCCGCCTCGTCGCTGGACAGGGTGACGTGGTCCACCACCCCGTCCAGACCCAGATCCCGCCCCGCTGTTCAGCCCCTTCCGTCACCCCCTGCACCCGGTATCCGGGCTGGACGGTAGAGGCGGCGGTGTACAGCGGGCGGGGGTATCGGCGAAGTGTCCCGCCGGGGTGGGCGGACCTGGCAGATGCACGGTCAGGCCTCCCGGGCGGGGCCGTCTCTCTCCCCACCCGGGACGCCGGGAGCGTACGGGCCGTATCAGGGCCTGGGCAGCGGCAGGCCCGCGTGGTCAGCCGCTGCTCGCTCGAACGTGGGTTTCCTGCGGGGTGGTGGTCTTCGGGTAGTGCGGGCGGAGGGCGGCCGCACTGATGCGGTCGAGCATCCGGTCCGGCAGTACCCGCGACAGTCGGGTGAGTACGGCCGCGTCGCGACCGACGGTGTAGCGCGTGCGGGGCTTCCTGGTGGTCACGGCCTTGGCGATCACCCGGGCGGCGTCGTCGGCGGTCTTTCCGCTCGCGGTGCCCGCGGCGGTCAGCGCGATGACCGCCTGGACCAGCGGCCCGTAGCGATCCCGCTGTTCCGGTGACATGGCCTCGGCCAGCCGGCTCGTGGTGGCGATGCCCCGGTCGCCCATCTCGGTGCGGACCCCGCCGGGCTCGACCACCACCACCCGCACGCCCAGCGGCGTCACTTCCCGGCGCAGCGCGTCGCTGACCGCCTCCAGGGCGAACTTGGTGCCCGCGTAGGGGCCGAAGGTGGCCATGGCGACCTTCCCGCCGACCGAGCTGATGTTGACCACCCGGCCACAGTTGCGCAGCAGGGCGGGCAGCAGTGCCTGGGTGACGGCGACGTGGCCGAACAGGTTGACCTCGTACAGCCGGCGCCACTCGTCCAGCGGCAGGGCCTCGACCGGGGCGTTGACGGAGATGGCGGCGTTGTTCACCAGCGCCCGCAACGCACCTGTCTGCGAGCCGACGCGGGCGGCCAGCTCGGCGATGTGGTCGGGCCGGGTGATGTCGAGGATGACCGGCTCGATGCCCGGGGCGCGGAGCGCGTCGGCATCCTGGTCGCGGCGGACGCCGGCGAGGACGTGGAATCCCCGGCGGGCCAGCTCGCGGGCGGACGCCGCGCCGATCCCGGTCGAGGCTCCGGTCACGACGACGCAGCCGCGGTCTTCCAGCGCAGTTTCAGATGACGTTGTCACCTCAACAAGAGTGGACCACTCAGATGACAGTGTCAACTGTATAGTGATCGGCATGGTCAGCCGAGTGGAATCCGCCGCCGCAACGCGACGTGCCCTGCTGGACGCTGCCGCCGAGCTGCTGGACAGCGGCGGGCCGGGCGCGGTGACGTTGCGCGAGGTCGGGGCGCGCGCGGGGGTCACCCGCGGGGCGCCGTACCGGCACTTCCCCGACAAGGACAGCCTGCTGACCGCCGTGGCAGCCGAAGCCCTGGACCGGCTCGCGGATCAGGCACGGGACGTGCGCACCGATCCGCAGGCGCCCCCGGCCGACAAGCTGCGCCGCGCCCTTTGCGTGCTGATGACGATCGGCCGCCGTCAGCCGCACCTGTACCGGCTGATGTTCGCCTCCCCGGCCGGCGACCCGGCCGCGATCCACGCGGCGACGCAGGCGGGCGACCGCGCCCAGGACGAGTTCCTCGCCATGGTCGGCGATCTGGTCGGCGCCCAGCACACCAGTCGATACGCGGCGCTGCTGTTGACCAGTGTGCACGGGATCACGGATATGGAGGTCAGCGGGCACCTGTCCGCGGACAAGTGGCACATCACGGCCGAGGAACTCGTCTCGACCCTGGTCTCCATGATCGACCGGCAGACCCGCAGCGGGTAGCCGTGCGGGAGCGGCAACGCGCCACCCTCCCGCCACCGCGACCCGCATGCGCTGCCACTGAGGCGACCTGCCGGCCGGGCGCTGACGGAAGGGCCCCGGGCCGCCATTTCCGATCTTGCTGATGTACCGGTCGACAGATGAACAAGATTCAGAGCTCCTGCGCGAGCTCGGAGACCTGCAGCCCCGTGCGGAGCTCTTCCGGCTACCGGTCCCGGCCGTTGAGACGGAGAGCGGCGCGCAGGCGAGCGTACAGCCCTCCCCGTCGGGCTCCTCTGCCCGGCCCGCCGGTCCGGGGTGGGGCAGAGTCGGGGAGGTCCCTGAGGATGTCGTCCGGATGAACGCCCTTGTCCCGGCGGATCTCATCCGGTGACTTGCGTTTTCTCTTGGCCTGGCAATCGGCGCAGAGGTGGTCCTGGGGTCTGACTCCCCGCGAGTGGTTGGGGCCTTGACGTCCTCCCCGGCCTAGAGGCCGGGGATTCCCGCCTGCTCCCACCGGATGGGTGAGGGCTTCGGGTGGGTTCCTGCTTCGCTGCGCGGTGCCGGGACGAGTCCCGGTCTTACCTGCGCTCCGCAGGCTGACACCGCCAGTCCGGCGGCCTTGGCGACGTTGACCGCCGCATTCACGTCCCGGTCGAGGACGGCCCCCGCATGCCGGGCACGTCCAGAGGCGGACGTTCAAAGGCTTGGGGCCGTCCTTGACGCCGCACCGCGAGCACACCTGGGAGGTCGGCTCGAACCGGCCGATCTTCACGAAGGTGCGCCCGTACCGGGCGGCCTTGTACTCCAACATGTTCACGAACGCCGACCATCCGGCGTCGTGCACGGACTTGGCCAGACGCGTGCGCGCGAGCCCCTTCACCGCCAGGTCCTCCACCGCAACCGCTTGGTTCTCGCGGATCAGCCTGGTGGAGAGCTGGTGGTGGAACTCGTGGCGCGCGTCCGCGACACGGGCGTGTGCCCGTGCGGCCTTGATCCTGGCCTTGTCCCTGTTCTTGCTGCCCTTCTCCTTGCGGGACAGCTCCCGCTGGGCTTTCTTCAGGCGCTTCTCGGCCCGGCGCAGGAAGCGCGGGCTGTCGGCCTTCGTACCGTCGGAGAGGACCGCGAAGTGCCCGAGCCCAAGGTCGATGCCCACCTCGGGCGCGACCTCGGGAAGGACTTCCTCCGGACCGGTCTCCACGACGAAGCTTGCGAAGTACCGGCCCGCACTGTCCTTGACCACCGTCACCGTGGACGGCGTCGACGGCAGGGAGCGGGACCATTTGACCTTGAGGTCGCCGGTCTTCGGCAGGCGCAGCTTCCCGCCGGTCGTGATCGACCAGCGGGCGTTCGCCGTGAACCGGACCGACTGCCGGGTGTCCTTCCGCGACTTGTACCGGGGCGCGCCCATGCGCGGACGCTTGCCCTTCAGGCCGTCGAAGAAGTTCTTGTACGCGGTGTCCAGGTCGCGGAGGGACTGCTGGAGGACGGCCGCTGAGACCTCGCCGAGCCAGGCGCGTTCCGGGGTGCTCTTCGCCTCGGTGATGAGCTGCTTCGACAGGTCGCCGGTCTTCGGGAACGGCATGCCTTCGCGGCGGGCGGTCTCCCGAGCGCGGAGGGCGTCGTTGTAGACCGCCCGCGCACACCCGAACGCCCTCGCCAGTGCCGTGCGCTGACCGGCGCTCGGGTACAGGCGGAAGCTGTACCGAAGCTGCACACGGATCATGATACACAGTTGGTTTATGGGTATCGATGAGAACGTTCGCACTGGTCGTCACTGCGTGTTCCGGATGCATGTCCACTTGGTTTTCGTGACGAAGTACCGGCACTCCGTCTTCGCCGACCGGCATCTGACGAGGTGCGAGGAGATCATGCGGGCCGTGTGCGAGGACTTCGAGGCCGAGCTGGTCGAGTTCAACGGCGAGGCCAACCACGTTCACCTGCTGGTGAACTTCCCGCCGAAGGTCGCCGTGTCCAGGCTGGTGAACTCCCTCAAGGGGGTGTCCTCGCGCAGGCTCCGCCAGGAGTTCCCCGACATGGTCCGCCACTACTGGCGGGCACAGCGCCTGTGGTCCGGCTCGTACTTCGCCGGTTCCGTCGGCGGCGCACCGCTCAGCATCGTGAAGCAGTACATCGAGCAGCAGAACCGGCCACTCTGACGCGTAAATAGGTGGAGGTCAGGGTGGCGTGAGGCAGATCTGAGTGCCCGGTGGCCGTGGTGGTCGCCGGGTGTCCGGGCCCTGGGCGTCAGGCTGCGTCCTCGATCGGGTTGAGGGTGACGGTGTAGCCGAGCTGGTTGAGCGCGGTGATCGCGCGGCGGGTGGCGCGTTCGGGGTCACGTTGGGCGAAGTAGGTGCCGCCGAGCTCGCGGTAGGGGACGTTGTCGGTGAGCATGTGCCAGATCGCGGTAATGATCGAGTGCTCGACGGCGACCAGGGCCTTCATCGGGCCGCGGCGGGCGGTCAGCCGCTTGTAGCGGGCCTGGAGGTAGGTGTCCTTGGTCCTCACCGCGCCGAAGGCGGCCAGGCCGAGGGCTCCTTTGAGGTACGGGTTGCCGGGGCGGACCTTGGTGTTCTTGGTGCGGCCGGCGGACTCGTGGTGGCCGGGGCAGACCCCGGCCCAGGACGCGAGGTGCCTGGCGGAGGTGAACCGGGCCATGTCGCCGCCGGTCTCCGCGATGATCACTTCGGCGACGGCCTGGTTGATGCCGGGGATGGTGTCGAGCAGGTCGAGGGCGGGACGAAAGGGGGCCATCGCCTCCTCGATCCGCTCATCGAGCTGTCCGATGGCGTCGGTGAGCTGGTCGTAGTGGTCCAGGTGCAGCCGGGTGAGGAAGGCGTGGTGGTCGCGGAAGCGGCCGGTCAGGGCCTCGGTGAGTTCGGGGATCTTGTTGCGGAGCTTGCGTTTGGCCAGGTCTGCCAGCGTCTGCGGGTCGCGTTCCCCGCCGATGAGGGCCTCCAGCATGGCCCGGCCGGAGACGCCCATGATGTCGGAGGCGACCGCGGCGAGTTTGATGCCGGTGTCCTCCAGCAGCTTCTCCAGCCGCTGGACGATCTGCCCGCGTTCGCGGGTCATCTGGGTGCGGGCCCGGGTCAGGTCCCGCAGTTCGCGCACCGGTGCGGGTGGCACGAACGAGGGGCGGACCAGGCCGTGTGCGCCGAGCTGAGCCAGCCAGGCGGCGTCGGAAACGTCCGTCTTGCGGCCGGGCAGGTTCTTGACCTGCCGGGCGTTGACCAGGATCACGTTCAGGTCCTCGGCCAGCAGGTAGTAGAACGGCTTCCAGTAGTCCGAGGTCGCTTCGATCACGACGAGGGTGACCTCGGCAGCGACCAGATGATCCCGCAGGGCGAGCACGGCGTTCGTGGTCGAGCCCCAGGTCGTGGTCTCGTTGGTGAAAGAGCCTCGCCGTTTCGTACTCGGGCTGCGGACACACGCCTTGGCGTCCTTCTTGCTGATGTCCACACCGGCGCAGCGTTCGTGCAGCACGTCCACGGCCCCGCTCCCTCCCTCACCGAACGGCCAAGCGGTACGCCGTTCCGGGAGGGCCAGGGTGGAACAGGAATTCTGACGCCCGTGCTTCGCAGCAACACTCCACGGTTCCCGTGGACGGCCCTCAGCGCCACGCTGACCTGCGAGCTCACCGGCATCACAGAGCAATCGGCTTCGGCCGGAACGAACCCCACCAGCGTCCCGGACCGGCATCAACCCCCGTCAGGGCAGACAGGAAGCACCTCGGCGCACGCCACGACATTTACCACGCCCCCGGCGCGCACCGAAGGTGCGCTGGATCGCTGACCTGGGCTGAGGCGAACAGAGCAGATCCGTGCACACAGCCGAGGTCAGAGCAGCTCTCAGATTCGCTTCACCACCGGGCTGAAGCCCGGTGCACTGCGAACAGTCCCGGTAGCTCAGCGCGGACATGCCGTGGCGCCTGGCAGCGGCCAGTCCGGAGACCGCGCCGGTCACCGGCAGGCTGACCAGCAGCGTCAGCGGAGCCTGGGTGGCGATCAGACCGTCCGCCATCAGGATGACCGCAGCAAAGATCGTCGCGTTCCGCGACAGCCCGCCGAACCCGGAGCTGCGGCGGGCCCGGAAGCCCACGGCATCCGTGGGGGGGGCTCGCTCTCTCCCCCGCCGCCCTTTCCGCCGTCGCCCCTGCTCATACGGCCCGCGAAGTAGCTCGCTGCGCCACCAAGTGCTCCAACGGCGCCGCCCGATGACATCCCGGCACCGACCGCCGCTCCGAACGGCGCGAAGATCCTGGTGAGAGGGCCCGGGGCCAGGACCGCGAGGACCAGCATGGCGCAGCCGCGCAGCCACTCCGCCAGGGTCTGGGACTTCCCGAACTCGGCGAACCCCGTGCAGCTGATCACGGCGACCACCGGCTTGTACGCCACGATGACCAGGCCGGAGGTGATCAGGCCGGGTGCCCACTTCCGGGTGGCCTCACCGCTTGTGCGGCCGCCGCCGGCCACGGGGATCAGCAGGCAGATGATGGGATGGCGCTCTGCCGAAGGAAGATCATCACCATCAGGACGAAACCGATCAGCAGCACACCCACCACGCAGAGCATGGTGACGTGGTTCGAGACGGCTTCGGGCAGCAGGACAGCGGTGATCCGCTCGTAGGCCTCCTGGTCGTTCTTGAACACCTCCCCCACCAGGCCGGAACTCAACGCATCCCCGAGCGTCGCAGGAACGCGAACAGCCACACCCCGAGGGCGGACAGGAGGAGGTTCGGTGGAGAACGGCCGCCTCCGCTGTCCCGGAAAGAGCCGCAGGTCGGGTGACCCGCGAGGTCAAACGCAATGCTGAGTCAAGGCCAACCCACTGTAACGGCCAGCAACCGCCTAGATTCCAAGGCCAGTTGCGGCATTTGTTGTCTACGCCAGGGGTCTGCCCCTAGCCGGTCGCATCATGCGACCACGCACCGTGGCAACCACCACGCTCCTCCTCGTCACCATCACCGGCTGTATGAACACCTCACCGCTGCCGGACGCATCACCAGAGGTCGAGGTAACCGATCACGGAACTCGGTGGCATGGGAAAGAGTTCGTGGCCATCGCCGACTACACGATCCGAAACCAAGGCCCGGCCCGAGTCCGATACAAAGTCAGGTTCAGCTTCACCAACGACGACTACACCAGCATGACGTGGGCCACGCGTACCGTGGACGCCGAACAGACAGCCGCCGGAACCGTATCCATTCCCTGGCCGAACCACATGGCTTCACCCCAGGTCAAGGTGGAGGAGACACTGGAGACGCCGCTGTAGGACCATCCGCGTCGACGCGGGTCTGGACGGGTGAGGTTCCCCCACCATCCGCGAGTGCTGATCAGCCGGTCGGAGAGGGTGACGGGACTTCAGGTCCGTCGGCCCGGCCGTCGTCTGCTCGGTGTGGTGCTTCTCCGTGAACTCGATGGGGCTGAGCCGGTCGAGCCGTTTTCTGGATGCGTCGGCTGTCGTAGAAGCCGTCGATGCACCCGAAGAGCGCGTGGTTCGCGGGCGTTTTCCTTCGCAGAGCCACGAGCTCGGCCCGCTCGTCGGGGGTGAGCCGGTCGTCGCGCTAGCCGGCGTCTGCCCCGGCGCCCGGCGGATCCAGCCGCGCAGGGCCTCGGGATACACGCCGAGGTCTACGGCCAACTTCCTGACCTGCGGCTTCGGATCCGTGGTGCGATACATCCGCACCGCACGCTCACACAGCTCCAGCGAGTACCTCCAAGACCACGGAGTCATGGCCGGTCCGCGGCTGTCAACGGGGCCGGGGAAGTCAGGGAAGTGCAGGTCGCGGCAACGGGGCTCCTGGTAGAGCGAGGAGGCCGACCAAGGTCTTCCCGCTTGAAGGAGCCCCGTGGCCCGTTCAGTGTTCCACCGTCACGCTCACGTCGTCCGCCACCGTCGCCGACGGCGTCTTCGCTGCGGGGCATCTGGGCGAACTGACCCGGCAGTTGCCCTTTGAAGTGGTCGATGACGTGCTGAAACGTACCGGCGGCACTCAGCGGGGGCTGCGGCTGCTTCCGTCGAGGGTGCGCGTGTACTTCATCCTGGCACTGGCTCTCTTTCCGCAGCTGGGGTACGTGCGTGTGCGGGACAAGCTGGCCGCCGGGCTGTGCGGACTCCTTCCACGGCGTCCGTCGGAGAAGGCACTGCGAGAGGTGCGCCGGCGGCTGGGGGTCGCGCCGCTGCGGTTGCTGTTCGAGACGCCGGACGGCCCCGTGGCGCAGGCGGTCACACCCGGGGTGCGCTACCGGTGCCGGCGCACGGTTGCCTTCGACGGGTGCAGCCCCACCAAGGCCCCTGACCGGCCGCGAGTCTGTGCTTGGCCAGGTAGACACAAACACCGATACGGCACGGACGGCTATCCGATGCTGAAGGTCGAGGTGCTGTGCGAGACCGGGACACGGTCGCTGCCCCTGGTACTGCGCTCCCAGGACGCGACCGGGGTCCGGCAGGAGCTCCGGGCCCACCCGACCGCGCGGAACCGGGACGCTGGGTCCGCGAAGGAATCCTCCGCCGCACCGGGCGGGGCCTCCACGCCCTCGAACCCGAAGGGAACACCCCCAACCTCCACCAGCCCTTGCCCCCAGCCCCGTTGACAGCCGCGGGCCGGCCACAACTCCGTGGTCTTGGGGTACATCCACGGCGACCCGCGCCCGAGCGCTTCGCGGGGTGACGTCTTCTAGACCTCCGCGGACGCGCCCTCGCCCGGGCCGCACGGGTTGGTGTGGTCGAGGTCGGCGGCCTTTGCGCGGCGCTTGCGCCACCATGCCGCCAGGACGATCAGGGATCCAGCCACGAGAGCACCGATCTTCATCGCGATCTTGACGGACACGTAGCCGACAGCGATGGGGATGTCCCAGCCCTGCCACCAGATGAAGGCCATCAGACAGAGGGCGACCAGGATGGCGGCGACCAGCCAGCCGGCGGTAGACAGCGTGGCGTTGCTGTCGGTGCGGTCCATCGTGTGATCGTTCATGCACGGGATCGTAGTTGGTGCCGTCGGCCGGGGTCGTACTCCGGAAGGATGACGAAGGGTTGACGAAAGTCGTTCCGAGGTGACCGTAGCGGCTGCCGTGTCCGCGGGGCCACATTCGGCTCTGCGGGCTGGGACAGCATGCCGCAGACGTCGCGCGGGGGCCGACCAAGGTCTCGGGTCTCAGATCACGGTGCCATGCTGTTCGCCGCCACGCCAGAGGACCGTCACCGTCCGATGGGCGCGCGATCGCCCGAGAAGAGCGCTCTCGCGTGCCTGTCCAGCCCTTCGGTTGCAGCGTGCGGACCGTTTTCGGACATGGTCGGTATGCTGCCGTGGATCAGGCGGCCACTGTCTGGCCGTCGTCGAGAGGAACCACCCCACGCTGCACGAGCGGGTCCCGCGGCGCCCTGGCGCGACATCCGCCTCGACCATATGGAGCGCACCCGGGCCCATCACCGCGACGAGATCCGCCGCCTGGAGACCGCCGCGTTCGCACACCTCGGATACCCGCACGCATGCCAGGCCCTGCAAGTCGTGCGCCGGAGGCGCGGCCTGGGCTCCGGCAAGCTGACGATCGAGCGCATCCATCCGGTCACCAGCCTGCTGCCCGACGCGGCCGCCGGCGCGGAACCCGCCGCCTGGATCCGCGGCCGCTGGAAGGTCGAAACCGGCTCAAGACCGAAGACATCCCGCGCAGCCTCCTGCTGTTGACCGACGCCGAGGTGTTCTCCGTCCAGCAGATCGCAGTCACCCCGGCCCAGCGGCTGATCGTCGCCCTGGCCGCCGGCGGCGCCGCCCGCGCCACGGCCATCCGACACCTCACCCTGGACGGCCTCGACCTGCCCAACCGCCGGATCACCATGGCCGGACACGTCCGACGACCCGGTGAACCGCCCCCACAGACTCTGCCGGCCCGGCTCACCCAGCGACGCGTCACCTGGCCGAAGACCCCCAACCGGCACGTACTGATCAACGCGAAGACGGCCCTGGGAACGCGGCCCGTCAGTGCCGAACACCTCAAGTGGCCCGCACGGCGATGCAACCCCGGGATCTCGGTGAGAGGCACGCGCCACTACGGTGGACCGATGTCATCGATCAAGAAGTTCCAAGTCACCTTCGACTGCGCTGAACCTGAGCGCCTCGCTCGATTCTGGTGCGAGGTGTTGGGGTATGTCGTACCGCCGCCACCAGAGGGGTTCGCCACCTGGGACGACTTCAAGCGCTCGCAGCCACCTGAGCAGCAGGATGCATGGTTCGCCTGCGTAGACCCCTCAGGTGTGGGCCCGCGGCTGTACTTCCAGCGCGTCCCCGAGGGCAAGGCGGCCAAGAACCGGCTGCATCTCGACGTGCGGGTCGGCACCGGACTCGTGGGTGAAGAGCGCCTCGCCGCACTTGAGGCCGAATGCGCACGGCTGGTCCCACTCGGCGCGGTACACGTGCAGACGCTGTACGCCGACGAGGAGAACGAGTCGTGCATCCCGATGCAGGACATCGAGGGCAACGAGTTCTGTATCGACTGAGGGGCCACGCACGCGTCCTCGTTCTGCCCCATGGGCCGGGACGAAGAACTCGACTCGCAGGCACGGAGGCTCCGGCTCCAACCGACCGGAACGGCAGCGACGAACCCACCGCACTTCCGGGCCCGCCTGCCGAGGACGCCGTGGGTTCCCGGTGAAAGTCCCCCAGTCACGCTGAACCCACGGCCATCGTGCCGGTGGGAACCGTGTCGGTGCGTCACCCGACGGGCGGGCATCCCGCCCCACGGTGGCGCGGTTCAGGCCGGGCGGGTGCCGATGAGGGTCTGGGCGTGGAGGTCCTCGTCGACGGCCAGGCGGGGGGTCAGGCCGGCTGCGGTGAAGGCCCGTTCGGCTTCGGCCGCCTGGTGCTCGCTGGTCTCGACGAGCAGGCGGCCGCCGGGGGCCAGCCAGTGGGGGGCCTCGGCGGCGACGCGGCGCAGGACGTCGAGGCCGTCGAGGCCGCCGTCGAGGGCGGTGCGCGGCTCGTGGTCGCGGGCCTCGGCGGGCAGCAGGGCGATCTCACCGGTGGGGACGTAGGGCACGTTGGCCGCCAGGATGTCGATCCGGCCGCGCAGGGCGGCGGGCAGCGCCTCGAACAGGTCGCCCCGGTGGACGCGCCCGCCGGCCGCCCCGGTGTTGCGCACGGCGCAGCGCACCGCGGCCGGGTCGATGTCGGCGGCGTGCAGTTCGACCGGGCCGAGGGCGGCTGCCAGGGCGGCTCCGACCGCGCCCGAGCCGCAGCACAGGTCCACCACGACCCGGGCGCCGGGAACCTCGGCGACCGCCTCGCGGACCAGGAGTTCGGTGCGCCGCCGCGGCACGAAGACGCCGGGCTCGACGGCGATCCGCAGGCCGGCGAACTCCGCCCAGCCGACGACGAGTTCCAGCGGCAGCCCGGCCGCGCGGCGGCCGGCCATCGCGGCGGCCTCCTGCGGGCCGCTCGCGGCAGCCAGGATCAGGTCGGCCTCCTCCTCGGCGAAGACGCAGCCGGCCGCGCGCAGGGATCGGACCAGGCGGGCTCGGGTCACGGCATCGGGGGCGGAGGAGAGCATGAGGGGGCCACTTTAGCCCAGTGATCGGACGGACGGGTGCCTCGGCCGTCCGCGGTCCCTCCAGGACGCGGACACTGCCCCTCCTCGCCCTCGGCCGGGCGGCCTCTGTCTTCGCCGCCGGCACCCCGGGGAGCCCCGGCGGCCGGCCCGGGGCGGGCTCCGGTGCGCCCCGGCATCCGCCTCGGGCCGGCGCGGGGCGGACGCCGGGTGCGCGCGCCACCGGCGGGCACCGTACACGGACGGGCGGACGGACGGGCGGACGGACGGACGGACGGACGGACGGACGGGCGGACGGACGGACGGACGGGCGGACGGACGGACGGACGGGCGGACGGGCGGACGGACGGACGGACGGGCGGACGGACGGACGGACGGACGGGGACAGGAGGGCACGGGCGGACTGACGGGGACGGGAGGACACGGACGGACGGACGGGACAGGAGGGCACGGGCGGACTGACGGGGACGGGAGGACAGGGACGGGCGGACGGTCCGCGTACGGTTGAATAGCTGAGCACCAGGTGAACACCTGAACACCTGAACACCACGATCGCCCCGCACACAGGCAGGCACCCCCTCCATGAACGTCACCCGAGGCTTCTCCGGGCGGCCGCGCGTCGACCGCCCCGGGCTGCCGCCCGGCCAGTACGACGTCGGCGACGACTGGCCCGTACTCTCCGCCGAGGTCACCCCCGACCTCGCCCCGGCGGACTGGTCCTTCCGGATCGACGGCCTCGTGGCGCGGCCTCAGAGCTGGAGCTGGGAGGCGGCGCACGCCCTGCCGGGCTCCGTCTACGAGGGCGACATCCACTGTGTGACGAGCTGGTCGAAGTTCGGGGTGCGCTTCGGCGGGGTGTCCCTGGACACGTTCCTCGCGGCGGCCGGCCCGCTGCCGGAGGCGACCCACGCCGTCGCCTGGTCCCACACCGGCTACACCACCAACCTGCCGCTCGCCGACCTCACCGGGGGCAGGGCCTGGATCGCCTGGGACGTCGACGGCGCGCCGCTCAGCCCCGAGCACGGCGGCCCGGCCCGGCTGCTCGTGCCGCACCTGTACTTCTGGAAGAGCGCCAAGTGGGTGGCGGGCGTACGCCTCCTCGACCACGACGAGCCCGGCTTCTGGGAGCAGAACGGATACCACGGGCGCGGCAACCCCTGGCAGGAGGAGAGGTTCTCCGGTGACTGACACGGCCTGCGCCCCCATGGCCCGGTTCGCGATCCCCGGCCGCATCGCGGTGCCCGCCGGCGCATCCACCGCCTGGCAGCCCGCGACGATCACCGAGATCCGCCGCGAGACCCCGCGAGCCTCCACCTTCCGCCTCGCCGTGCCGGCCTGGCCGGGCCACGTGCCCGGCCAGCACCTCCAGCTGCGGCTGACCGCGCCCGACGGCTACACCGCGCAGCGCCACTACTCCCTCGCCTCCGCGCCGGACGGCTCCGGGCACATCGAGCTGACCCTGGACCACGTCGCGGGCGGCGAGGTGTCGGGCTGGTTCCACCGCGAGGCCCGGCCCGGCGACACCGTCGAGGTGCGCGGCCCGCACAGCGGCTTCTTCGCCTGGCCCGGCGACCGGCCCGCGCTGCTGATCGGGGCCGGCTCCGGGGTCGTCCCGCTGATGTCGATGGTCCGCCACCACCGCGCGCAGGGGCTGGGGGTGCCCCTCCGGCTCGTGGTGTCCGCGCGCAGTCCGGAGGATCTCGTCTACGCGCGCGAGTACGGCGCCGAGACGACGCCCGTGTTCACCCGCAGCGCCCCCGCGGGCGTGCCGGTGGGGCGGCTCGCCCGCTCGCATCTGACGGAGCTGCTGGCCGAGCCGCCGGCCGGCGGCTGGGAGGCCTATGTCTGCGGCTCCAACGCCTTCGCCGAACACGCCTCCCGCCTGCTGGTGGCGGCGGGGCAGCCGGTGGACCGCATCCGCATCGAACGTTTCGGCTGAGCCGGGCGTCCCTCCGGTGCCCGGCCGGTCACCACGGGAACGGCCGACACTACGGGAACAGCGGGCACCACGGGACAGGCCGGCACCACGAGACAGGCCGGCACCACGAGACAGGCCGGCACCACGAGACAGGCGGGAACGGCGGACGCGGTTGTCCGGCCGCGGTCGGCACACGGCGGTGACGCGGCCGGCACGGCACGCCCCGGCGGGTCTGGCCGCCCTCCGCGACCCCTCGTACGGTGTGATCGATCGTCCCTGCCCCTCTGCCCCCTGCCGAAGGCGGTTCCGCATGGCCCTGTTCGACCTGCCCCTCGACAGCCTCCGCGGCTATCGCAGCACCTCGGCCGAGCCGGAGGACTTCGACGCCTTCTGGGCCGCGACGCTGGACAAGGCCCGGGGGTTCGCCCTGGACGCCGGGTTCGTGCCGGTCGAGGCGGGGCTGTCCACGGTGCGGGTGTACGACGTGACGTTCGCCGGGTTCGACGGCCATCCGGTGCGGGGCTGGCTGCGGCTGCCGGCTGACGCCGGACAACCGCTGCCGCTGGTCGTGGAGTTCGTGGGGTACGGCGGCGGGCGCGGGCTGCCCCACGAGAACCTGCTGTGGGCGTCCAGCGGCCGGGCTCACTTGGTGATGGACACCCGCGGGCAGGGGGCCTGTGGGATCGGCGGGGTCGGCGACACCGCCGACCCGGTGGGCGGGGCTCCGGCGTACCCCGGCTTCCTGACGCGCGGTGTGGAGGCTCCCGAACAGTACTATTACCGGAGGGTGTTCACGGACGCCGTGCGGGCCGTCGAGGCCGCTCACGCGCACCCGCTGGTGGACGCCTCGCGCACCGCCGTCGTCGGCTCGAGCCAGGGTGGCGGGGTCGCGCTGGCCGTGGCGGGACTCGTACCGGATCTGGTGGCCGTCGCGCCCGACGTGCCGTTCCTGTGCGACTTCCCGCGCGCCACGGCCCTCACCGACCGTCCCCCGTACCGCGAGATCGGGCTGTATCTGCGGGCGACCCGCGGCCGCGCCGAGGACGTGCTGCGCACCCTGTCGTACTTCGACGGGGTGCACTTCGCGGCCCGCGGCAGCGCCCCGGCACTGTTCTCGGTGGCGCTGGAGGACCAGACCTGCCCGCCGTCGACCGTGTTCGCGGCGTTCAACGCCTGGGCCGGGGACGACAAGTCGATCGAGGTGTACGAGTTCAACGACCACGAGGGCGGCGGGCCGCACCACGAGGCGGTCAAGCTGAACTGGCTGCGTTCCCGCCTCTGAGTGCCGCGCCCGGCGGGTTTCGGACGCGGACGGAGGGCCCTCCGGGCCGCCGTCGGGCGGGCGGTACGGTGCGTTCCGAGCGGCGCCGCGGGCGGTCGGCGCCGCAGCGGGTGCCGGGGCGCACCGGCCCGTGCGGGACCGCTCATGCGGGCCGACAGGCCCGGACACGGGTGCGCCACCGGGCCGGCCGACGCACCGCGCGCGATGCCGCGCTCCGGCTTCGCGGCGCGGGATCTGCTGGTGGCGGCGGTGGCGGCGGCCGTGCGAGGCCCTCGCCCGGCACACGGTTTCGGACGAACCATCCGTCCACTCTTCCCTAGTGGTTTAGACCAATGCTAGATCTGGTGGCACAATGAGCCGGTACGGCTACGGTACGTCACCAACAGGAGGCGCGGCATGGCCCGCACCACCCCGCACGACCCCCTCCCGGCGCCACAACCCGCCGCGGAGCACCCTCTCTACCGGCGGATCGCCGCCGAACTGCTGGGCGAGCTCAGAGACGGCACCATTCCGCCGGGCGAACGCCTGCCCGGCGAGCGGCAGTTGGCCGACCACTTCGGCGTCAGCCGGGAGACCGTACGGCAGGCGCTGGAGGTGCTGCGCCGGGACGGCCTGGTCGCCACCGACCGGCGCGGCAGCCACGCGGTCCTGCCCGTGGCACCGGTGGAGCCGCCCTCGGCACTGGCCTTCCCGATCGGCGCCCGGCGCCCCGGCGATCTCGGCCGGGCCACCGTGACCTGGGAGATGCCGCCGCCGGACCACGCCGAGACGCTGGGGCTGGCACCGCTGCGGCCCACGCTGGTGCACCGCTACGAGTCCGCCGCCGCCGACGGGCACGGACGCCGCACCGCGGTGTCGTCGTTCTCCGCGGTGGCACTCGCCGAGGTGGAGGAACTGGCCCGCTACCGGTACCGCGCGGACGGCACCGCCGCCGCCCAGCTGCGCCGCGCCTACGACTGGATGCGGCGGGCCGGACTGACCCTCCACCACCGCGACCGCATCACCCGTCTGCCGGACGGCCCCTCGGTCCGCGTCACCCGGGTGGTGCACGACCAGTTCGGCCGGCCGCTGGAGATCACGGATCTGACGGTGGACGCCCAGCAGGACGCCCTGGTCTACGAGTTCACCGTGCCGGCCATGTCCGGCTGAGCCCCGGCCGCGGGCCGGCGGGCGAGCACCAGGCCGGCCCGGGGACTGCCGTCGGAGCGCCGTCCGAACTCCTCCAGGGGCCGCAACTCGATCCGGAAGCCGGCCCGTTCCAGCGCGCGCAGGACGTCCCCGAGCCGGACGGCGCGGTAGTACATCACGAACGGCGGCCGCCACAGGGCGTTGCGCACCCGCATCACGGCGTCGAAACCCAGCAGCATCCAGTACCCGGCCGAGGCGGGACGGGGCGGGGCGAGGACCGGGAAGGCGAAGCATCCGCCCGGCCGGAGCGCGGCGTGCACCCCGACGAAGAGGCCGGGCAGCTCGCGCGGCAGGAAGTGCCCGAACGCCCCGAAACTCACCACCAGGTCGAAGGCCCGGGTGAACGGCAGCCGCCGCGCGTCCGCACGCACCCAGGAGACCCGTGGCCCGCCCGCGGCCGTCTCACCGGACGCTCCGGCAGGGGACGTCCGCCGGGCCGCGCCGCGGCGGGCCACCTCCAGCATCCCGGCGCTGAAGTCCACGCCGGTGACGCTGCGCCCGCACAGTCCGGTCAGCGTGTCCGTCGCGGCGCCGGTGCCGCAGCACAGGTCGAGCCCGTCCTGCCAGGGGCCGGCCCGGCGCAGTGCGGCCGCGGCCGCGTGCAGCACCGGGTCGGGCGTACGGAAGGGGGTGTGGTCGAACTTCGGCGCGAGCAGGTCGTAGCCGTGCTCGACGGACGACAGGGCCTGGACGGCGAGTTCGCGCAGGGTGGGACCTTCGGGACTGAACATCCCTGTCAGCGTAGTGCTGCGCCCCGGAACGGCGCACCGGCTCGCGGCACCCGGCGCACCCCCGGCCGCCGTGCCCGTGCCGCGGCCTTAGAGCGTGCCCGGTCGCACGGGCAGGGCCCGCACGCTGTTGCCGACGAAGCTGGCATGCCGGGGCAGGCCGTCCGGCGGCGACGCGAGGTCCAGGTCCGGGAAGCGGGTGAACAGGCCGCGCAGCGCGGTCTCTGCCTCCAGCCGGGCGAGCGGGGCGCCCAGGCAGTAGTGGGCGCCGTGGCCGAGGGAGAGCGAGCGTACGGCGTCGGCGCGGCGCGGCCGGGTGACGTCGAACCGGCCGGCGTCGGGGCCGTGCGCCGAGGGGTCCCGCCCGGCGGCCGAGTAGCCCGCCAGCACCGGGGTCCCGGCGGGGACGAGCGTGCCGTCGACGGTGAGGTCGCGCACCGGGTAGCGGAACGGGAAGTAGCTGACCGGGGCGTCCCAGCGCAGGGTCTCCTCCACCACGTCGCCCCAGTCCGCGCCCCCGTCGCGGACCAGGGCGAGCTGGTCGCGGTGTCCGCACAGGGCGCGGACGGCGTTGGTGACCAGGTTCAGGGTCGTCTCGTGCCCGGCGATCACCATCAGGACGAGGGTACCGATGAGCTCCTCGTGCGCGAGCCGGTCGCCCTCCTCGTCGCGGGCGGCGATCAGGGCGCTGGTGAGGTCGTCGCCGGGCTCCTCCGCCTTGGCGGCGGCGATCGCGCCGAGGACGGCGACCAGCTCACGGTTGGCGGCCACGGCCTGCGCGGGGCCGATGTCGGTCGCCACGACCTGGTTGGACAGGTGGTGCAGCCGGTCGCGGAACTCCGGCGCCACGCCCAGCAGCTCGCAGATCACGCCCATCGGCAGCGGCAGGGCGAAGTGGGCGCGCAGGTCGGCGACTCCCCCGGCGTCGGCGGCCGCGGCCCGGTGCAGGCCGTCGAGGAGTCCTTCGGTGAGCTCCTCCACGCGGGGCCGCAGCGCGGCCACCCGGCGCGTGGTGAAGGCGCGGCTGACCAGCGAGCGCAGCCGGCGGTGGTCGTCACCGTCGGCGGTCGTCATGCCCCGTACGGTGGCGAAGGTGGCCAGCGGCCAGCCCTCGGGGACACGGTCCTCGCGCAGGGCGGTGAAGTGCCGGGCGTCCTTGGCGACGTCGGGGTGGGCGAGGAACTCCTTGAGCGCCTCGTGGCCCAGCACCGCCATGCCCTCGACCCCGCCGGGCATCACCACCGGGGCGACGGCGCCCTCGGCGAGCAGCCGGGCGTTGTCCGCGTGCGGGCAGCCGCCTGCGGGGTCGAGGCGGTGCGCTGGGGTCGTCACCGGTGAACTCCTGTTCAGTCAGGGGGACTTGGCGAGGCGCGGACCCCCGATTCTGCCGTCCGGCGCGGACCGTGAACAGAAGCCGTCGCGCCATACGCCGACGGGCTCGACCGGCCGTACGTGGGGCCGGAGGCGGGGGTGGCCGTCGCCCGCGTGACCGCCCCGGACGCCGCCCGCGCCGCCCGGCGGGCCGCCCGTCCGGCCGCAGGACCGCCCCCGCCGGCCGGGCGTGCGTCCCGGCCGGGTGCCCGCCCGTGCGGCGAACGGCGTGACGGCCTTAGCGCATCCGAGTGCTCACCTGCGCGGCGCGGCGAGGGCGGCGGGGCGCGGCGCGGACCGCTTCCTAGGTTGACCGTATGACGATCGGATTCTCCTGCCGAAGCTCCCGGGCGGCCCTGACGACCTGCGCGTTCGGGACGGCGGGCCTGCTCGCGCTGGCACCGCTCGCGGCGGCCGTCCCGGCCCGGCCGGACCCCGGCACACCGGGCGCTGCACGGGCCGCCGCCCCGCCGGCCGCCCTGCTGTACCGCTCGGGCACGCAGGTGCGGCCGCGGGACGGGGCGCCGGTGGTCCCGGACGTCTCCGCCCTGTCGTGGGTGGTGGCCGACGCGGACAGCGGCGCGGTGCTCGCCGGGCACGAGGCGCACCGCGAACTCCCGCCCGCGAGCACCCTCAAGACACTGTTCGCGCTCACCGTGCTGCCGCTGCTGCCGGGCGGGCTGCGCCACCGGGTCCGGGACGAGGAACTCGCGGGCATCGGGGCGGGCAGCAGCCTCGTCGGGGTCGCCGAGGACCGGACCTACCGGGTCGCGGACCTGTGGCGCGGGGTGTTCCTGAGCTCCGGCAACGACGCGGTGCGGGTGCTGGCCGCGCTCGGCGGCGGCTGGCGGACGACGGCCCGGCTGATGCAGGAGAAGGCGCGTGCGCTGGGCGCCCGCGACACCCGGGTCGTCTCCCCCGACGGCTACGACGCGCCGGGCCAGGTGTCCTCCGCGTACGACCTGGCCGTGTTCGGGCGGGCCGGGCTGCGCAACGCCGACTTCGCCCGCTACTGCCGTACGGTCGAGGCCCGGTTCCCGGGCCGGAACGGGTCGTCGTACGGCATCAGGAACACCAACCGGCTGCTGTCGGGCTCGGACGGGGTCGACCGCTATCCGGGCCTGGTCGGGGTGAAGAACGGCTACACCAGCAAGGCGGGGCACACGCTCGTCGCCGCCGCCCGCCGCGGCGGGCGCACCCTGGTGGTGACGGTGATGAATCCTCAGGCGGGTGGCGGCTTCCGGGTCTACGAGGAGGCGCGCTCGCTGCTCGACTGGGGGTTTCGTGCGGCCGGCCGGGTGGAGCCGGTGGGTTCGCTGGATGCGTTCCGGGCGCCGCCGGCGGCGGGTCCGGAGCCGACTCCCGTGGTCGCCGAGGCCGCCCCGGCACGGTCTCCTGCGGGCCTGCCGGCGGGGCCGGCGATCGCGGGGGCGGCCGTCCTCGGTGCCGGGACCACGGCGCTGGTGATCCACTGGGGGAGCCGCCGCCGGGCGGCGCGCGGCTGACCGGCGGGCAGCCACAGCAGCAGCCCCAGCGTGATCCAGGTGTAGGTGTTGGCGCCGACGAAGCCGTCGACGCCGGACGCGTCGTCGAACCACAGCCACACCAGGCTGGTGCACATCACCGCGTACAGGCAGGCCGCCGGACGGGTCCGCCCGGTGCGGACCAGCACGGCGAACGCGGGCAGCAGCCACACCAGATGGTGCACCCAGGTGATCGGACTGACGAGGCAGGCCGTCAGCCCGGTCAGCGCGATCGCGGCCGGCCAGTCGCCGTCGGCGGCGGCCCGGCGGGCCCGTACCGCCCACACGGCCAGCACGGCCACGGCGGCCGCCGCCCAGACCGCGCGGTCCGCTTCGCCGAGACGCGCGAGGACGCCCTGCAGGGACTGGTTGGAGACGTAGTCGAGTCGGCCGATGCGGTCGGTGTCCCACAGGGCGACGGTCCAGTAGAAGCGCGAGGCGTCCGGGGCGAGCACGGCGGCCAGTGCCGTCGCGCCGCCGGCCGCGGCCGCCGCGGTGGCGGCGGCGCGCCGCCGCCCGGTGAGCAGCAGCAGCCCGACGAAGATCGCCGGGGTGAGTTTGACCGCCGCGGCCAGGCCGATGCCGAGGCCGGCCCATCTGCTGCGGCCGGTGGCGAGCAGCCGGCCGTCGGCGAGGACCAGGGCCAGCAGCAGCACGTTGACCTGGCCGAAGCTGAGGGTGTCCCGCAGTGGTTCGAACAGGGCCAGCACGCAGCAGCCCAGGGCGCAGCCGTACCAGCCGTGGCGCCGCCAGGCCCGCCCGGCCAGCAGGCGCAGCACCAGGGCGAGGGCGGCCAGGTTGAGCAGCAGGCCGACCGCGACGGCGGGGCCGAGCGGCAGCCACGCCAGGGGCAGCATGGCGAGCGCCGCGAACGGCGGATACGTGAAGCCGTACGCGGTGCCCGGCACCCGGTAGTCGTACAGGGGACTGCCCCCGCGGATCCAGCTGTGCAGGGCGCCGTGGTAGACGCGCAGGTCGAACCAGTCGCGCAGCAGCGGCACGGTGGCGGTGAAGACGGTGACGGCGGTGGCGGCGGCCAGCACGAGCAGCAGGCGTCCGCGCTCGGTGCGGGGCGCGGGCAGGAGGGAGGACGGCCGGTCGCGGTCCGTGCGGGTCGCGCTCACGCGGCGCGTCCCAGGGCGGGGGTCTGCGTGGCCCGGTGGGCCTGCCACAGGACGAGGACCGCGAGGACGCCGCCGGAGACGGCCGGCACCAGCTGGTCGAGATCGGCGGGGCCGCCGCCGGGCAGCACGGTCAGCGCGAGCACACCGGTGACGGCGGCGACGCGGTGGCGCACCGAGACGCTCGGTGCGGCGGCCGCGATCAGGAACAGTCCCCACAGCGCGTACCAGGGGCGGACGGCGGGGCCGAAGGCGGCGACGGCGGCGAGGCTGAGGCCGAGCGCGTAGACGGGCCGGGGCCGCAGCCGGATCCATATGGCGAGCAGGGTCAGCACGGTCAGGGCGAGGCCGGCCGTGTGCCAGACGGGCACGGCGAGCGGTGCGAGGTCGCTGCCGAGGCGTTCCAGCAGGGCGCCGGTGGCGCGGCCGAGGAGGCTGGTGAGCGCCCAGTTGTGCGGAGAGACGGGGGTGTCGAGGGCGCCGATCCAGCCATAGCCGGTGCCGGCGGCGGCGGTGGCCGCGACGGTGGTGCCGGCGGCTGCCGCGCCGGTGGTCAGCACGGCGGCGACGGGGCTGCGGCCGGCCCGGACCTGGAGCAGCGCGACCGCGGCGAGGCCGAGCAGCGCGGGCGCCTTGACCAGGGCGGCGAGGGTGACCAGGGCGGCGCCGAGGGCCGGCCGGCGGCCGAGCGCGGCGACCAGGCCGATGCCGAGCAGGCCGAGCATCATCGCGTCGTTGTGGGCGCCCGCCACCAGGTGCAGCAGCACCAGCGGGTTGAGCGCGCCCAGCCAGAGCGCGGCGGCGGGGTCGGCGCCCGAGTGGCGGGCCAGGCGGGGCAGAGCGGCGGCCATCAGGGCCACGCCGGCCAGGGCGACCAGCCGCATGCCCATCAGCCCGGCGGGCAGCTCACCGCGGGTCAGCGCGGACAGCGCGGAGGCGGTGGCGAGGAACACGGGTCCGTAGGGGGCGGCGGTGTGCTGCCACACGGGGGCGACCTCGTCGGCGAGCGGGCCGCCGAGGTGGGAGGGGCCGTGGGTGTAGACGTCGATGTGCGCGTCGACCATGGCGCCCTGGGCGAGGTAGCTGTAGACGTCGCGGCTGAACAGCGGCGGGGCGAGCAGCAGCGGTGCCGCCCACAGGGCCAGCACCAGCAGCAGGGCCCGCGGCGAGGGCGGTTCGCAGCTGTGGATCAGACGGCCCAGCAGTGCCCAGGCCGCGATCAGCAGGACGACGCCGAAGTAGACGACGACCAGGCCGAGGGCTGCGCCCGGGGAGGCGGGGGTGAGCAGTTCCCGGACGGGGAGGGCTCCGGCCGTCTCGCCGCCCGCCGAGAGGAAGGCGGTTGCGATGACGCCCAGGGCCCGGCAGCGGCGCAGCTCGACCGCGTGAGTGATGGCCAGCACTTCGGCAGCGTGTCGGCGCGGAGTGGCCGGAAGGCGACACGGAGCCCTCTGTGGGGTCTCGGATGCGTGTCGGGTGCGTGCTCGGCGGCCCGTGGCGGCCGGCGGACGCCTGGAGGTACGGTGCGGCAACGCGGTGTTGAGGCGTCCGCCCGTCTGCCGCCGCACGGGGCCGGTGGCCGGACAGGGGGTGCCGGGCCGTCGGACGCGGTCGCCGGCGGCGGTCCGCGCGGCGCCGTGTCCGCGCGAGGAACGGCGCCGGGCTCAGAAGACGGACAGGCCCGTCAGCGTCGTGAACCGGTCCAGGGCCGCCACTCCGGCCACCGAGTTGCCGTGATCGTCCAGGCCCGGACTCCACACGCACAGGGCGCACCGGCCGGGGACGACCGCGACGATGCCGCCGCCCACGCCGCTCTTGCCGGGCAGGCCGACGCGGTAGGCGAAGTCGCCCGCGGCGTCGTAGGTGCCGCAGGTGAGCATGACGGCGTTGATCTGCTTGGCCTGGCTGCGGGTGAGCAGGCGGGTGCCGTCGGCGCGGGTGCCGTGCCGGGCGAGGAAGGCGGTGGCACGGGCGAGGTCGGCGCAGCTCGCCCGCAGGGAGCACTGCCGGAAGTACTGCTCCAGCAGCTGCGGTACGGGGTTGTCGATGTTGCCGTAGGAGGCCATGAAGTGGGCCAGGGCGGCGTTGCGGTCGCCGTGCGCGGCCTCGCTGGCCGCGACCTCCTCGTCGTAGTCGAGGGCGGGGTTTCCGCTCTCGGCGCGCAGGAACGCGCGCAGTTCGCCGGCCGCGTCCCCGGTACGGGTGTGCAGCCGGTCGGTGACGACGAGGGCCCCGGCGTTGATGAACGGGTTGCGCGGGATGCCGTTCTCGTACTCGAGCTGCACGAGGGAGTTGAACGGGTTGCCGGAGGGTTCGCGGCCCACGTGCTCCCAGAGTTCGTCGCCCTCCCGGGCCAGGTCCAGGGCGAGGGTGAACACCTTGGTGACGGACTGGATGGAGAAGGGCTCACGCCAGTCGCCCACGCCGTACACGGTGCCGTCCAGCTCGGCGACGGCCATGCCGAAACTGCGCGGGTCGCAGGCGGCGAGCGCCGGGATGTAGTCGGCGGGGCGCCCGCGGCCGGGGGTGTGCTCGATCTCCTCGGCGATGCGTTCCAGGACCGGCTGGAAGGGCAGGGACGACGACGCGACAGGCATGATCACCATTCTGCCTCCGGGCCGGCCCGGGCGCGCCCGGCGGGTGGGGTCGACGGGCGGGTCCGGGGTCCGGGACGGGGCGGAGACGGGCCCGGCGGCAGGGCCGGGGCGGGGAGCGGTACGACGGTCGGGGTGCAGGGACCCCCGGGCCGGGAGGAGGCCGGGGGCGTGTGGCGAGGCCGGGCGCCGCGGGGGCGCGGCCGGAGAGGGGCGGGCGCTGCGGCGGCGCGGGGCGCCGGGCGCCACGGCGCGGGGCGGCCGGCCGCACGGCACGGCGGCACGCGGCGGACCACGGTCCCCGGGCCGGGCGGCGACCGGGAGCGGTGGCCCCGCACGGGGTGCGCCGTCCCGGCCGTCCCCCGCGCGGCGGACGCCGCCCCTACGCCACGGACTCCAGCGGCGGCGGGTCGAGGCGGTCCAGCGCGGGCACCACGCGCACCTGCCCCACCGGCCTGCCGCCGCCGAGCAGCGGCTCTCCCGCGAACCGGGTGAGCAGCGCCGGGTCGACCCCCGCGCGGGCCAGCGCGGCCGCGGCGACCGGGATCCGGGCGCGGTCCGCGCCGTCGGCGATCTTGACGGCGACGGCCCGGCCGTCCGGCAGCGCCGCCACCTCGACGCCTTCGAAGCCGTCCTTGGCGATCAGCCCCGGGACGGCCTCCATCAGCTCGGCGACGTCGCGGCCGGCGCCGGAGGCCATCCCGGCGTGGCGGCGCAGGGCGTCGGCGAGGCGTGCCTCGGGCGTGCCGGGTGCGGCCGTGGCGATCCGGGACAGGGCGCGGGCGAGTCCGTGCAGGGAGACGGAGAACAGCGGTGCGCCGCAGCCGTCGACGCTGACCCGGGCGATGCGCTGGCCGGTGAGGTCCTCGACGGTCTCGGCGACGGCCCGCTGCAGGGGATGGCCGGGGTCGAGGTGTCCGTCGAGGGGCCAGCCGTTGAGCCGGCAGGTGTAGAGCATGGCCGCGTGCTTGCCCGAGCAGTTCTGGGCGAGCCGCGAGGCCGGGCGGCCCGCGCGGATCCAGGCGTCCCGCACGACCGGCCCGTACGGCAGGTCCGGGGTGTTGCGCAGGTCGTCCTCGGTCAGTCCGGCCAGGTCCAGGATCCGGCGGGCCCCGGCGAGGTGGCGCTCCTCCCCGGAGTGGCTGGCCGCGGCGAGCGAGAGCAGCGCGCCGTCCAGCGGGAGGCCGGCCCGCAGCATGGCGACGGCCTGGACGGGCTTGACCGCCGAGCGCGGGTAGAACGCGGCCTCGGCGTCGCCGAGCTGGAAGGCGACCTCGCCGTCGGCGCCGAGGACGACGGCCGACCCGTAGTGGACGCCCTCGACGACCCCGCTGCGGACGAGGTGGGCGACGGGGGCGTGGAGGGGTTCGCGGACGGCGGGGGCGGGAGCGGGGGTTCCGGCGGGGCCGGTTGCGGGGGTGTCGCTGTGCATCACTGCCTGGTTCGGTGTCTCGTGCGGGGCGGGGTGCGGGGCGGGGGTCCGGTGCGCGGGCCCGGGTGTGCGGTGCGTGGCGGGCCCCGGGCGGGGGCCGGGGTGGACCGGCGCGTCGTTCATGCGGCGGTCCGCGTGCGGACCCGGGGACCGGCACAGGCCCGGGTACGGGTACGGGTACGGGTACGGGTGCGGATACAGGTGCGCGTGCGGGGGCGGGTGCGGGGGCCGGCACAGGCCCGGGTACAGGTGCGGGTACAGGTGCGGGTGCGGATACAGGTGCGGGGGCCGGCCACGGTACTGCCGGAACGTTTCCGCACGCCGTGGTGCCGGGACTGCTCACTCACGTCCGGGGTCCGCCTTCCGTGGGGCCGCTCGTGCGGGAGGACCGCACGATGTCGGTGAGGGTGGTCTCCACGCGGTCGAGGTGGTGGCGCATGGCCTCGGTCGCGTCGTGCGCACGGCCTGCGGCCAGCGCCTCGAAGACGGCCCGGTGCTCGCGGTCGGACTGCTCGCGGCGCCCGCCCAGTTCGTTGAGGAACGCCGACTGGCGCGCCAGTGCGTCGCGGATCTCCTCGATGACCCGGCGGAAGACGGGGTTCTGCGCGGCCTCGGCGACCGCCAGATGGAACAGCGTGTCCATGGCGACCCAGGCGATGGTGTCCGTCTCCCGCTCCATGCGCTCCAGGAGGTGCGCGAGGCGGTCGAGGTTCTCCGGGGTGCGGCGCAGGGCCGCGTACCCGGCGACCGGGATCTCCACGTGGCGGCGCACCTCCAGCAGGTCGCTGGCGGTGTAGTCGCCGAAGGTGGGGTCCTCCACGGCGTCGGCGACGACGAACGTGCCCTTGCCGGTCCGGGACCGGGTCAGGCCCATGGTCTGCAGGGCGCGCAGCGCCTCGCGCAGCACGGGCCGGGAGACCTCCAGGGTGCGGCAGAGTTCCGCCTCGGAGGGGAGTTTGTCCCCCACGGCGTACACGCCGGTCTCGATGGCGCCGCGGAGGTGGCGCAGCACCGCTTCCATGGCGCTGACACGCCGCGGGGCCGGACCACCTGTCTGGCTGTCTGACAGGTTCACGCGAGCGATGGTCCGGCCACCAGGCGGACCGTGTCAAGGCAGGCGGCCGGGGCCGCGCGGTGACCTGCGCGACAGGCGGCCGGGCCGGGCCGGTCTCAGCCCCACGCCGCGTGGGCCAGCGCCGCTCCGGCGAACGCCGCGCCCAGCCCCACGAGCACGCTCACGGCCGCGTTGGCCAGGGCGTAACCGCGGGCGCCGTCCTCGGCGAGGCGCAGCGTCTCGTAGGAGAAGGTCGAATAGGTGCTCAGCGCCCCGCACAGGCCGGTGCCGAGGAAGAGCTGCAGGGAGGAGCCGGCCGCCCCCTCGACGACGGCGCCGGTCAGCAGCCCCAGCACGAGGCAGCCGCTCACGTTGGCCGCGAACGTGCCCCAGGGCAGGACGGAGTCGTGCCGGGACTGCACCGTACGGTCGGTCAGGTAGCGCAGCGGCGCCCCGATCATGCCGCCGAGGGCGACCAGCAGCCAGTTCATGCCCCGGCCTCTTCCCCCTCGGCGCCGGGCCCGGCGAACCTGACGACCTCCACCTCGTCGAGCGTGACCAGCCCCTCGCCGACGACCTCGCCGAGCCGCGGCAGGAAGGCCCGTACGCGATCCTCGGTGTCGACGATCACCACGGCCACCGGCAGGTCCTCGCTCAGCGACAGCAGCCGCGAGGTGTGGATGAGGGAGGTGGTGCCGAAGCCCTCCATGCCGCGGAAGACGGAGGCTCCGGCGAGGCCTGCGGCATGGGCGCGGTGGACGATCTCCGAGTACAGGGGGCGGTGGTGCCAGGTGTCGTCCTCGCCGACGATGACCGTCAGGCGCAGCGCGCGTCCGGCCGGGCCGCTCATCGCGGGCTCCGCACGAGTGCCCGGCGGGCGGCCGTCACCGCCAGCCACACCGCGGCGAGCGCGGCGAGCAGGGTGGCGGCCAGATAGGCCAGGGCCGTGCCGGCCCGGCCGTCGTCGAGAAGCCGCCGGATGTCCACGGCGTACGTCGAGAAGGTGGTGAACCCGCCGAGCACTCCGGTGCCGAAGAACGGCCGCACCAGCCGGTGCACGGTCCGCGCCTCGGTGACGAGCACCATGAACACGCCGATCACGGCGCACCCGGCGACGTTGGCCGAGAACGTCGCCCAGGGGAAGCCCCCGCCGTGCGCGGGCCAGAGCAGGGCGAGCCCGTAGCGGGCCGAGGCGCCGACCGCGCCTCCGGCGGCGACCGCCGCGACGACCGGTGCCTGACCGTGGCGACGGGCCGCGCGCACGGCGGTGGCGCTCTCCGTCTCCTGGGCGGTCATGGTCACAGGTCTCCTGGGCGGGCGTGATCGCGAACGGGCTACAGGGTATCGCCGGGACGGCCGCGGGGCATCGCGCGGGTGCCCCGCCCGCGCCGCCCCGCTCCCGCGGCCCCCCGCGCCGCGGACGGCACGTGCTCGGGCTGCACGTACTCGGCGGCGGGCGGTCGTGGACGGCGGGCGGTGGCGCCGGCGTGCGGTGCGCGGCGGGCGGTGGCGCCGGCGTGCGGTGCGCGGCGCGCCGGGTCCGGGCGGCGGCCCCGCCCGCGGAGCGGGTGCGATGCCCGCGACGCCCGGGGGTCCCCCTTCCGCGGCGGGGCCACCCCGGCCCCGGCCCGTTCCGGCCGTACTCCGGGGACGGCGGCGCCCGTCCGGGTGCCGGCCGCGCCGTGCCCCGCCGGGGCCGCCGCTCTCGTCCCGGCCCCGGCGGGGCGGCCACAGCACGGCTGAGGCGCCCGGGGCCACGGGGACACGGCACCGCGGCGGGGGCCGGGCGCCCCGGTGCGGCCCCGGGTCGCCGGCGCGCCCGGTGCGGGGCGGACGGCCGCCGGTCCGGGTGCCGGCCGCCTCGCCGCCGTCACCACCCCTTCTCGAACATCCGCGCCACCTCGGCGATCCGCACCTCGTCCCGCCGGTAGCGGACCTGACGTCCGACCGTACGCGCGCGCAGCAGTCCGAGGTCGGCGAGGAGACGGAGATGGCTGGTGGCGGCGTCGTGACGCAGGCCGAAGCGGACGGCGACGGCGTCCGCGGTCACACCGTCGGCGGTGACGCCCGCCTCGACGGCACTGCGCCCGGCGGGGCGGCCGCGCCGGGCGGGCAGGAAGTGGGCGACCGGATCCTTCATCAACTCCAGGATCTCCAGACGCAGTTCGCTGGTGGGAGTGTTCAGCATCGCATCCCCCTCGACTACGGGCGCTCGTAACGGGGCGTTCCCACTCTCGCGCCGCACACGCCGAGGCGTCCGGGACTTCGCCGCCTTTGTCCGGATCGAACTGCCGTGCGGGCGAAAGTCGCCCGGCGCGCTCGCGCACGACCGCCCCCGCGCACTCCGGGCGCGCGCCCCGACCCGCCCGCCACGGGCGCCGCGGCGCCCTCCGGCGGCCCGCGTCCGGGCGGGCCGGGCATCCGCGGCCTCGCCCCGGCCCGTAGCGGTGGGCCCGGCCTCGGCCGAGGGCGGCACACCGAGGGGCGGCACCCTCACGGAGCAACCGGTCAGGATCGGAGAAGCCGGGCCCGGCCCGCCGGTCCTAGCGTGGAACCACCGGCGCGGAACGGGCGCCGGGCACACGGACCACCACCGAGGAGTACGCCATGACCGCGGGACTGAAGACGATCGTCTACCCCGTCAAGGATCTGCAGAGCGCCAAGGCCGTGTTCGGGGCGCTGCTGGACGTGGCACCCTACGCGGACACCCCGTACTACGTCGGCTACAGGGACGCCGGGACGGACATCGGGCTCGACCCCAACGGCCACGCCCAGGGCATGACCGGCCCGGTCCCCTACTGGCACGTCACCGACATCCGGGCCAGGCTCGCCGCGCTGCTGGAGGCCGGGGCCGAGACGCTCCAGGACGTCCGGGACGTCGGCAACGGCCGGCTGATCGCGTCCGTCAAGGACGCCGACGGCAACCTGGTGGGACTGCTCCAGGACCCCGAGGCCCGCTCCTGAGGCCCGGCCGCCGGGACCACCGGGCCGGACCCACTCCTTGGTAGTTGCACACGCAACCAATGGCCGGAACGGTGTTACCGTGCGGAGTATGGCAGTCAACTCGGCCGAGGCCCGGCTGGAAGAGCGGTGGCGGGACATCCTCTCGGTGCACGCGCGCACGGTGTGCGAGATCGACCGGACCCTCCATCCGCACGGTCTGGGCGCCAGTGACTTCGAGGTGCTCGACCTCCTCGCCACGGAGCGGGGCGGGGACGGCGAGCACTGCCGGGTGCAGAACCTGGCGGAACGGGTGCACCTCAGCCAGAGCGCGCTGTCCCGGCTCATCGGCCGGCTGGAGAAGGACGGTCTCGTCGAGCGCTCGATGTGCGCCGAGGACCGGCGCGGCGTCCAGGTGGCACTCACCCGCAAGGGCCGTGACCTGCACGCGGAGGTCCTCCCTCTGCAACGGGCCGCGCTGGCGCGCATGCTGGGACCGGCCCCCGGCACGTGACGCGCCGCGCGACGGCGGCCGGGCCGTGCCCCTGGGTACGGCGCCCGCCGGGTCGGCGAGCCGCCCGGACGGGCCCTGCCTCAGAGCACGAACTCCGCTCCGTCCGGGAGCACTTCGGGGCCACAGGTCCCGGGTGACGCGTCCAGCAGAGGGTTCGCGTCGTCGAGCCGGGTGGCGATCAGCCGAGCACCGGCGGCGGCCGGGGCAGCGCCCGCGAGGGCGGCCGGGACATCGGCGGGAGCGGCGGCCCGGGCGGAGGCGTCGAGCAGGACGCAGTCCGCGCCGGCGGTCAGCCCGGCCGGTGCGGGGCCGGCGGTGCCGAGCGCGGGAGCGTAGACGAGCACCCCTCCGGTGGCCAGGTCCTCGACCCGGTACGCCGTCGACCAGCGCGGGTCCTCCGACCGGGCCGTCAGGTAGGCGGGCGGCCGGGCGCCGACGGCGTACGCGGTGACGACCAGGCCGCCGGAGAGCACGAAACCCTCGTCCGTCAGCGCGTCCCGCCACTCCCAGGGTGCGTACCGGTCCAGCGCCGTGCGGGCCGCGGACAGGGCGGTGAGCACGGGCGGAGCCGCGTAGACGGTCAGCCTGGGCGCGCCGCGCAGCACGGCCAGCCCGCCCGCCTGGGCCGGCTCGGCCCCGGTGAGCAGCACACCGCGCACCGGGGCGGCGCGGGCGGCCGGCCCAGGCCACAGGGCCGCCGTGCCGGTGAGCTGCGTGCGCAGGTCGGGCGAGGCGTCGAGCAGCCACCAGTCGCGGGAGTTGCCGGTGACGGCGACGCCCGCCTGGGTCCGGGCGGGCGCCTTGCCGTCGCGGGCCGCCGCGCACCGCGCGCAGCCGCACGCCCACCGCGGGACGCCGCCGTCCGCGGCGGTACCGAGCAGGACGACCCTCACCACGCCCCCCGTGTTCACTCGACTCGGGTCCCTCGGCAGGGGTCTTCCCGCCCCGGGCCGTCCGGCCACTCCGCCCCGGGAGGCATTTCCGGCCGATCTCCTCAGCCCTGCGGCCGGGCCAGCAGGGTGCGCACCCCCTCCGAGGTCAGCGTCAGGCCGTGAGCCGAGGCCGCGTCTATGGTCAGCGACAGCCCCTCCTCCTCGGGCCACTGCGAGGCGAGCGCGCCCAGCGGGACCAGGCGGTAGCGGGAGACGTACGGCAGCAGTCCCGTCATCTCGGGTTCCGAGGTGAACACCGGAACCACGGGCACACCGCCCGGCTGCTCGATCACCGGCAGCGTCACGGTCCCGGGGTCGCCCGCCTCCGCGTCGGTGGCGTCGTCCGGCACGGGCACCAGCACCTCACTGCCGGCCAGAGTGTCCAGTGCGGCGGTGTCCTCGGTGTTCTCGGCGAGCGCGTCCAAAGCGCGCCCGGCGGGGGTCTCATTGTGTCGGTGCTCGGGTGTGTCCATGACTGTTTTCCCTGGTGGCGGCGGTCTGGGGTGCGCCCGGACCGAATCGGCCCGGGGCGTCTCCCCCGCGTACCCGGAACGTGCGGGTCCATGCGCCCTCCGCACGACCGGGGCGCCGGGCCGGGGCGTGCTGCGCACGAGCCGTCCTCCGCGGTCCGGCGTGTACGCGGCTTCCGGGAGCCGCCCGGTCCACCCCGGCCCCGGGGCGGCGAGGCCCGGGACCGGGACGGGCCGGGACCGGGACGGGCCGGGACCGGGGCAGTCGCCGGGGACGGGCACCGGGTCACGAACCGGGAGCAGGCTCCCCGAGCCTGCGGCCGGGGCACGGGGTCAGGAGCCGGCGGGGAACTCCCCCGAGAACGCGGCGGCCATCCGCAGCCACGGCTCGGCCTCCCGCCGGCGGCCCTGGCGCTCCAGGGTGCGGCCCAGCATGAGGTGGGCGTAGTGCTCCACCGGGTCACGCGCGACGACGAGCCGCAGCTGTTCCTCTGCGCGCCCGAGCTGAGCCGAGTGGTAGTAGGCGCGGGCCAGCAGCAGCCGGGGCCCGGTCTGCTCCGGAACCTCGTCCACCACCGCGGTCAGCAGCCGGGCGGCACCGGCGTAGTCCTTGGCGTCGAAGAACAGGTGCGCCCGCTCCCAGAGCTCCGCCGCGGTCTCCTCGCGCGCGGCGCCCGCGCAATCGTCGAACGGGTGCTGCGCGCCGACCCGACGGTCCGGCGCGAGGCCGTCCTCGGGGGTGTTGCCGTGGAAGTCGCCGGTCATCGGCCCTCCGTCCGTTGCCTTGGCGGACGGGGTCCGGCTGGTCCGCGGGCCGGTGCGTGCCCTCGGCGCCGGGCGCGGGCATCGCATCCGCCCGCGGTCCCGTCCGCAGAGTCGGTACAGGAACTGCACCGGCGCGAACGCTTTCCCGGGCCCAGCTGTTCCAAGCCGGTGCGCGGGACGGCACCGGCACCGCCCGGCACCCGGATTCCCGCAGCCTCGTCCGGCGGCCGATCGCCGAGCGGGCCGCGCCAGGTCCCCCGCGGTCCGGCGGTGCCCCGCAGGGCGCTGGAAGGCGTGCGGCCGGCCACGACGGCGCCGTGGCCGGCCGGCGTCCTGCGACGGCACGTCCGGCGGGGAGCTCAGACCGCGCGCCCGGCAGTGGCCGAGGCCGCCTCGCGCTTGGCCCGTACGAGTTGTTCGCGTTTGCCGTCCTTGAACATCCAGCGGTACGAACCGGGCTTGCGGGCCTCGTGGGAGAGGTGCTTGAGCAGCCCCGAGTAGCTGGACTCCTTGACCAGGACCCCGAGGCGCCCGCCGACGGCGAGCCTGTTCGACACGTCGTTCCTGGAGGCGAGCTGCACCGTCGCGGAGCGGCGTCCCACGCTGACGCACATACCGAAGAACCCGACCTCGATGGGGACCGGCTGCTCTCCGGCGTGGCGGTGGAGCACCGTGTCGGCGGCGTGCGCGCCGAGCGGGTTCGCGGACTGGCAGCTCATCCGCAGGGGCAGGTCGGAGGGGGCCGCCGCGTCTCCGGCGGCGATGATGCGCGGGTCGTCCACGCTGGTCAGCGTCTCGTCGGTGAGCAGACGCCCGTGGACGTCGGTGCTGAGCCCGCTGCGTGCGGCGAGGTCCGGCACCGCGAAGCCGGCCGCCCAGACCGTCACCTGGCTCGGCAGCAGACGGCCGTCGGCGAGGCGCACGGCGTCGCGCGAGACCTCGACGACCTTCGTACCGGCTCCCTCCAGGACCGTCGCACCGAGCTTGGCGAGCCGCCTGGCGAAGGAGCGCCGCACCCGGGGATGCAGATAGGGGCCCAGGTCTCCGCCGCACACCATGGTCACCGCGCGGCCGGACTCGGCGAGTTCGCCGGCCACCTCGATGCCGAGCGGCCCGGCTCCGACGACGGTGACCGGCGCGGTGGCGGGGGCCGCGTCGAGGGCGGCCCGCAGCCGCTCCGCCTCCTCCAGCGTGGCGGCCCGGTGGGCGAACTCGGCCGCTCCGGGTACACCCGGGTCCCCGCTGCCGCTGCCGACCGCGTAGATCAGGTAGTCGTAGCCCACCGTGCCGCCGCCGGCCAGGGTGACGCTGCGTGCCGGGGCGTCGATACGGGTCACGGTGTCGACCGTCAGACGCACGCCGTCGGCCAGGATCTCGCGGTAGTCGACCACCGCGTCGGAGGATCTTCCCGCGAGCTGGTGCAGGCGGATCCGGTGGACGAAGTCGGGGCGCGGATTGATCAGCGTGACGGTGAGGTCGTCGCGCTGTGTGAGGCGGTTGGCCGCCATCACGCCGGCGTAACCGCCGCCGATCACAAGGACTTGGGTGTTCTCGGTCATGGTGTCTCCTCCGTCTCCCGCGGCATGGGGTACGGGCACCGCAGGATCGAGCACATTGACACCTTATGAGGCGGATAACCTCAAAGCCTCACCAATGCACCATATGGAGTACTCGGCGAACCCCCGGCTGACGCCGCCCGCCGGACCCGGCCCGGTCCCGTCCGCCCGCGGGTCGGCCGGGCCGGGCCGGGTCGGCCGGGTCCGGCCGGGTGGGCGGCGCTTCTGCGCACCGACGGGTGCCACGAAGGGCACGACCGCGCCTGGGACGGCCCTGCATGGTGGGTGCGCGCACTCTGACCCGCACAACTATGGTGTCCCACCACATACGCCGCTGACCTGCGTCTTCCTACGGTGTGCCGACACGTACCCGTCCCCACCGCACACGAGGAAGTGGCGCACATGGCCTCCGCAGCATCCGCTCCCCCATCGCCCGGCAACCTCAAGCGCATCGTCGCCGCGTCCCTCATCGGCACCACCATCGAGTGGTACGACTTCTTCCTGTACGGCTCCGCGGCGGCGCTGGTCTTCAACAAGCTGTTCTTCCCGGACTCCGACCCGCTCGTGGGCACGCTGCTGTCGTTCCTCACGTACGCCGTCGGCTTCGCGGCGCGGCCGCTGGGCGCGCTGGTGTTCGGCCACTACGGCGACCGGCTCGGCCGCAAGAAGCTGCTGGTGCTCAGCCTGCTGATGATGGGCGGGGCGACGTTCGCGATCGGTCTGCTGCCGACGCATGCGACGATCGGCACGGCCGCTCCCGTGCTGCTGACCGTGCTGCGGCTGGTGCAGGGCTTCGCGCTGGGCGGCGAGTGGGGCGGCGCGGTGCTGCTCGTGTCGGAGCACGGGGACGCCCGACGGCGCGGCTTCTGGGCGTCGTGGCCGCAGACCGGGGCGCCGGCCGGGCAACTGCTCGCGACCGGCGTGCTGTCCCTGCTGACGTCGGTGCTGTCGGACAGCGCGTTCACCAGCTGGGGCTGGCGCGTTCCGTTCCTGCTCTCCGGTGTGCTGGTGCTCGTCGGCCTGTGGATCCGGCTCTCCGTCGACGAGTCGCCGGTGTTCCGGCAGGCGCTGGCCCGGGCCGAGGCCCGCAAGTCCGAACAGGGTGCCGACGCCGAGAAGCCGCCGGTCGTCTCCGTGCTCCGGCACCACTGGCGCGACGTCCTCATCGCGATGGGCGCCCGCATGGCGGAGAACATCAGCTACTACGTGATCACCGCCTTCATCCTCGTCTACGCCACCACCGCGGCGGACGTCTCCAAGCAGACCGCGCTCAACGCGGTCCTCATCGCCTCCGCCGTGCACTTCGCGGTGATCCCGCTGTGGGGGGCGCTGTCGGACCGGATCGGCCGGCGGCCGGTCTACCTGCTGGGCGCGGCCGGTGTCGGGCTGTGGATGTTCCCGTTCTTCGCACTCGTCGACACCGCCTCCTTCGGCGGGCTGCTGCTCGCGGTGACGGTCGGCCTGGTGCTGCACGGCGCGATGTACGCCCCGCAGGCCGCCTTCTTCTCGGAGATGTTCGCGACCCGGATGCGCTACTCGGGCGCCTCCATCGGCGCCCAGTTCGCCTCGGTCGCGGCCGGCGCGCCCGCCCCGCTCATCGCGACCGCCCTGCTCGCCGCGTACGACAGCGCCACGCCGATCGCGCTCTACGTGATCGCGGCCGCCCTCCTCACGCTCGTCGCGGTCGGCGCGGCCCAGGAGACCCGTCACCGCGACCTGGCCGAGGTCGGTCCCACCGGGAGCGCCGCACCTCAGGGGCCGGCCACGCACCCCGCGGACGCCCGTACCGTGTGATCCGGCCCGCACCGGGAACCGCACCGCCCCCCCGTGCGCCCGTCGCGCACGGGGGGTCAGCGCGGTGCGGGGGACGCCAGCCGGTGCAGGCGCAGCGCCAGCTGGATCTCCAGGGCGCGGGCCGGGCTCTGCCAGTCGTCGCCCAGCAGGCGGCTCACCCGCTCCAGCCGCTGAGCGACCGTGTTCACATGGACGTGCAGGTCGTCCTTGGTGCGCACGGGGCTCATACCGCAGGCGAAGTAGGCGTCGAGGGTGCGGACGAGGTCGGTGCCGCGGCGCGCGTCGTAGGCGACGACCTCGCCGATGGTGCGGCCGACGAAGCCGGCGATGTCGCGGTCCCCTGCCAGCAGCAGGCCGAGGAAGCCGAAGTCCTGGGCGGCCGCGCCGTCACCGCTGCGGCCCAGCAGACGCAGCGCGTCCTGGCAGCGGCGGCCCTCCGCGTAGGCGGCGGCGACCGCGTCCGGCCGTGCGCTGAGCCGCTCGACGGGCGCGGAGGCGCCCACCGTGACGGTCTCGTGGACGGCTGTGCCGAGCTGCCCCGCGGTACGCCGGGCCAGCCCGGTGGCCGTGTCGCCGGGGGCGAGCGGCAGCAGCAGGACGGTGCCGCCGTCGCGGGCGGCGGCCAGGCCCTGCCGGGTGGCGGCGAGGTGGGAGGCCGCGGCCCACAGGCGTCTTCGGGCGTCGGCCTCCTGCTCGGCATCGGCCGTGTCGCCGTCCAGGCGGGCGGCCAGCACGACATGGACCGCGTCCAGATCGGCGCCCAGCCGCCGGGCGCGTTCGCGCAGCAGGCGCGGGTCGCGGTCGCGGGCGTCGAGCAGGTCGTCGAGCAGCTCGCCCCGGACCCGATGCTCGGCCTCGGCGGCGGAGCGGCGGGCGAGCAGCAGCAGCGAGGTGACCATCGCGGCCCGCTCCAGGGTGCGCTGGTCGACCGGGTCGAGGCCGGGGTGGCCGCGCAGCACCAGCGCCCCGAGCAGTTCTCCGCCGGCGGCGACCGCGGCGATCCAGTCGTCGTCGTGCCGGACGGCATGGCCGTCGGCGCGGGAGGCCTCCAGTGCGCGGGCGGGCACGGCGGCGGCCTCGGTGAACTCGACGGTGCCCTCCAGCACCTCGGACACGGCGGCGGCCACGTCGTGCACCCCGCCGCCGCGCAGCACCAGTTCGGCGAGGCGGTCGTGGACGTCGGAGGCCCGCTCGATGACGCCGCTGCGGTCCCGGATGATCGCGTTGGCCCGCTCCAGGCCGGCGAGGGCGGAGCGGGTCTCGGTGAGCAGGTTGGCGGTGTCGATGGCGGCCGCGGCGAGGGCGGCGAACGAGCCGAGCAGCGCGATCTGCTCCCGCTCGAAGACGCGGGCGCGCCGGTCGGCGGCGAACAGCACGCCGATGACGTGGTGCCCCAGGGTCAGGGGCACGCCGAGGATCGCCACCAGGCCCTCGTCGCGGACGCCCGCGTCGATGCCGGCGGTGTGCTGGAAGCGGTCGTCCTGGAAGTAGTCGTCGGTGACGTAGGGCCGGGCCGTCTGGGCGACGAGTCCGCCCAGGCCCTCGCCCATGCCGAGGCGCAGCTGCTGGAAGCGGGCGGCGACCGAGCCCTCGGTGACGCGCATGTACGTGTCGCCGCGCACGGGGTCGTTCAGGCTGAGGTACGCGACATCGGTGCCGAGCAGGGAGCGGGCCCGCTGGACGATCGCCCGGAGGACCGCGTCGAGGTCCCTCAGACCCGCGAGGTCGTGCGCGGTCTCGAACAGGGCCGACAGCTCCGCCTCCCGGCGGCGGCGCCCCTCCAGCTCCGACCGCACGCGCAGGGCGAGCAGCTTGGCCCGGTCGAGCGCCGCGACCCGCGCGGCGGGCAGCCCCGCGGCGCGGGCGGCCTGCACCGGCTGCTCGTAGGCGTCGGCGGGCGCGCCCCGCGCGAGCAGTTCGAGGAAGGGCTCCTCGGCGCCTCGGCCGTCCAGGGCGCCGGCCCCCGTCCCGTCACGCGCGGGGACGGCGCCGTCGGCCGCCCCGTCGGCTCCGGTGCCGACGGGGTGCTCGGCCGGATGTTCGGCGGACTGCACGTGGTCGCGGGACATACCCACAGCATCACCCATCACCGGCGCTCCCCGGCAGCCCTGTGGAAAACTCCCGGCGCCCGGCCTGCGCCGCTGCTCAGTGCGCGGTCCATCCGCCGTCGAGGACGAGGGAGGTGCCGGTGACGAAGGAGGCGGCGGGACCGCAGAGGTAGGCGACGGCCTCGGCGACCTCCGCCGGTTCGATCAGACGCTTCACGGCGGTGTCCTGGAGCAGCACCTCCGCCAGGACGCGCTCCTCGGGAATGCCGTGCGCCTGCGCCTGGTCGGCGAGCTGCCGCTCGACCAGGGGGGTGCGGACGTAGCCCGGGTTGACGCAGTTGGAGGTGACGCCGTACGGGGCGCCTTCGAGGGCGGCGGTCTTCGACAGGCCCTCCAGACCGTGTTTGGCGGCGACGTAGGCGGACTTGAAGGCGGAGGCGCGCAGGCCGTGGACGGAGGAGATGTTCACGATGCGGCCCCAGCCCTGGCCGTACATGTGGGGCAGGGCGCCGCGGATGAGCCGGAAGGGCGCCTCCAGCATCACGGTGAGCACGGTGCGGAAGACGTCGGGCGGGAACTCCTCCAGCGGCCGGACGAGCTGCAGCCCGGCGTTGTTGACCAGGATGTCGCTGCCGGCCGCGGAGAGTTCGGCGGTGTCGAGGTCGGTGAGGTCCAGCAGGCGGGGTTCGAGGGCGCCGGGCAGGCCCGCGGCCGCCTCGGCGAGCGAGCACAGGCCGTCGTCGTCCCGGTCGACGGCTCTGACCTTGGCTCCGGCGCCCGCCAGGCGCAGTGCGCAGGCGCGGCCGATGCCGCCGGCGGCGCCGGTCACCAGGGCGGTGCGGCCGCCGAGGTCGAGTGCGGGGGCGGACGGGCCGGGGACCGCAGAGGGCGGGGTGCGCTCGGTCATGGCCCGACCCTAGGCAGCGCCGCAGCACCACCCCATATGGTCAGACACCACACTTCACTCGGACGTCATAGGCTCGAACCATGTGGGTTCGTCGGACATCGCCTGTTTGATCTTGAAGATCTGGGACGCGGTCATCGCGGGCAGCGCGTCCACCGCGAACCAGCCCACCGCCACCGACTCGTCGTCGCCGACGACCGCCTCGCCGCCGACCGCCCGGCAGCGCACGGTGACGTCCATGAACTGGCACCGGTCCCCGTTGGGGTAGGCCACCTCCCGGCCGGACCGGACGGCCACGATCCGCTCGACGACGCAGCGCACCCCGGTCTCCTCCAGGACCTCCCGTACCGCGCACTGCGCGGGCTGCTCCCCGGGGTCGGGGATCCCGGAGATCACGCACCACCTCAGGTTGTCGGCGCGCTGTCCGAGCAGCACACGGCCGTCGTCGTCGAACACGACCGCGCTGACACCGGGCAGCCACAGCAGCTGCCGGCCCGCGGAGGCCCTGATCGTGCGGATGAAGTCAGGCGTTGGCATAGGTCGACCGTAGCCGAGACGCCCCGGGCCGGTCCGGCCCGGGCCCGCACGGGGGTTCGAGGGAGGTGCGGCTACGCGCCGCCGGTACGCCGTCCGCGGATCCCCGAGCCGATCGCCCAGCCCAGGCCGCCCGCCGCGACCAGCACCAGCGCGGCCTCCGGCAGGACGCCGAGCCGGGTCGCCGGCGTCTGCGAGGACCGCAGCGGCACCTCCTCGACCAGGGAGCCGGCCACGAACATGCCGGTGCGCCGGGTGACGGTGCCGTCGGGCAGGATGATCGCACTGACGCCGCTGGTGACCGGGACGGTGACGGTGCGGCTGTGCTCCACGGCCCGGATCCGGGACATGGCGAGCTGCTGGTAGGTCATCTCGCTGCGGCCGAACGTCGCGTTGTTGCTGGGCACCGAGATCAGCTGGGCGCCGCCGGTGACGGTGTCGCGCACCGCCCAGTCGAAGGCGGCCTCGTAGCAGGTGGCCAGGCCGATCCGGGCGCCCGCGACGGTGAACACGCCGGGCCGGTCACCACGGCTGAAGTCCTGGCGGACCATGCCGGTCCAGGTGTCGTTGACCGCGCCGACCAGGCCGCGCAGCGGGAGGTACTCGCCGAAGGGCTGGATCTGCCGCTTGTCGTAGGTGGCGACCGGACCCTTGTCCGGGTCCCACAGGATCTGCTCGTTGAGCAGCAGGCCGTCGCGTTCCACCACCGCGCCGACCGAGATCGGGGCCCCGACGGCGCGGGCCGCCCGGTCGATGACGGCGCGCGCGTCGTAGTTGGCGAAGGGGTCGATGTCGGAGGAGTTCTCCGGCCACAGCACCACGTCGGGGCGCGGGACGCGGCCCGCGTCGACCTCGGCGGCCAGCCGCTCGGTCTCCCGCACATGGTGGTCGAGCACGGCCCGGCGCTGGGCGTTGAAGTCCAGTCCGGCACGCGGGACGTTGCCCTGGACGACGGCGACGGCGAGGGTGCCGTCCTCCGCCTCGTCGCTGACCAGGGAGCGGGCGGCCAGCGCCCCTGCGACGGGTGCGGCGACACCGAGCAGCGCCACGGCCGCGGCGCCCCGCCGCCACACGCCCGTGCGCCGCCGTTCCCGGAGCAGCCTTGCGGCCTCGTACAGACCGAAGCCGCACAGGACGACCGCGAAACCGAGCACGGGCGTGCCGCCGACGGCGGCCAACGGGAGAAAGACCCCGTCGGCCTGGCCGAAGGCGACCTTGCCCCAGGGGAACCCGTGGAAGGGCACCCGCGCACGTGCCGCCTCCCCGGCGGTCCACACCGCGGCCGCCCACAGCGGCCAGCCGGGCAGCCGGGACACGGCGGCGACGCCCGCGCCCACCAGCGCCGTGAAGAGCGCCTCGATCGCCACCAGGGCCAGCCAGGGACCGGGCCCCACCTCCACGCCCGTCCACACCAGCAGCGGCAGCAGGAAGCCCAGGCCGAAGAGGTAGCCGAGGCCGAGGGCCGCTCCGGTGCCGCGCCCGCGCAGCACCCGGCCGAGCCCGGCGAACGCGGGCAGGGCCAGCCACCACAGGGTGCGCGGCGGGAAGCTGACGTAGAGCAGCACTCCGCAGAGCGCCGCTGCGGCGGGCGGCGCCAGACGCCGCAGCCACGCGCCGCGCGAGGCGGCCCCGTCCTGCGGCGGAACCTGGCCGGACTGGCCCACGGAGGTTGCGGTGACGGTCACTCCCGGAGTGTACGGCGGGTGGCGTCCGGGCCGACAGCGCTCCCCCGCTCACCTGCGCCACCCCGGACACCCACCCCGAAGCAACGTTTCTGCACCCATCGCCCGCGATCGACGGCATCCGGCCACGGTGCGGCTACGGTGACCGGGAGACGCACGAGGCAGGCGCGGCGCACCACGCCGGGGCAGGCCGGGGCAACCCGGGTGCGGTGGGACAGGTGGGGTCGAATTCGACGGTTCGGCGTTACGGTGTGCCGGAGCCGTGCGACCGGTCCGCGAGGGACCGGGGCGCGCGGGAAGGTCGGGGGCGGCCAGGTACGGGGGGACAGGTGGGGTCGACGGGAACCGCGGCCGCGGCCGGTGCGGAGGCCTACGGCGACAGGCGCCCGGTGTCGGACGCCGCGGGGGTGGTGGTGCTGGGCGCCGCTGCCGCCTGGTCGCTGATCTCGGCGAGCGTGCACGGCGGGCGCCCGGAGGGTGTGCTGCTCGCCGTGCTGGCGGTCGCCGCGGGGCACTCCGCCGGACGGATCTGCGGTGCGCTGCTGCCGGTGGCGACGCCCTGCGCGGCCGCGCTGGCGGGTCTGGCCCTCGCGGCCGCCCGGCCCTATCTCCTGCCCGGCCCGCAGCCCGGCGGACCGCTCGGGCATGCGGGTGCCACCGCCGCCCTCCTGGTGCTCTGCGCGGGCGCCGCCTGCTGCGCCGCGTGGGCCGCCACCGGCCCGGCCGCCCGTCTGCTGCTGCGCGTGCTGGCCGCCGCGATCGCCGTGGCCGCCGCCGTACTGGGCTCGACCGCGGGAGCCGTGCTGTGCGCGGTGGTGCTGCTGTGCTCGCTGGCCGCGGGCGGGGCGCGCAGCCGCGGGCCGGGCCTCGTCGCGCTCGGGCTGGCGGCGGCGCTGTCCGCCGCAGCCCTCTGGGCGATCGCGGGCCGGGCCCTGCCGGACGGTCTCGCCGTGACGCTGGAGAGCCGGCTCACCGCCCGGCGCATCGGCCTGTGGCACGACGCGCTGCACCTGGCCGGCGAGGATCCCCTGCTGGGTGTGGGCCCGGGACGGTTCGGCGAGCTGAGCCCGGTGGCAGCGGGCGCACCGCTGCCCGACGGCAAGCCGCACTCGGCTCCGTTGCAGCAGCTGGCCGAGCAGGGCGCGGTCGGTCTGCTTCTGCTCGCGGCCGCCTTCGTCTGGATGCTGTACGCGCTGTGGCGCACCGCCCGCCCCACCCCGGTCGCGCTCACCGCGGGCGCGGCCCTCACCGCGGTCGCCGTCGTCGCGGCGGTCGGCAACGCGCTCAGCTTCACCGCCGTGTCGGCCGGCGCGGGCTTGCTGGCGGGTCTGGCCACGGCCCGGCCGCTGACCGGCCGCCCGCCCGCCGGGGCGGCCACCGCCGACGGCTGAGGAGCAGGGGACCCGGGAGAGCCCGAGAAGCCCGAGAAGCCCGGGAAACCCGGGAAACCCGGGAAACCGAGGACTCGGGAACCCGGCGAATCCGAAGCCCCGGCGGACCGGGGAAGCCGGCGCCGGTCCGCGGGCCCGAGCACAGCCGGCCGCTGCCCGCTCCGCCGGCGGTGAGGGATCGGGCGGTGAGCGCGACCGGGGTGGGGCGGGCGGCGAGGCGAGCGGTGACGCGAACTGGGACGCGGCGCGGCCGACGGTGATCCACGGGCCGTGTCCCCGCCGCGGACAGCTCCCGAGCGGGGCGGCGCTCAGCGGGCGGCGCTCAGCGGGCGGCGCTCAGCGGGCGGCGCTCAGCGGGCGGCGCCGCCCGGCACGCGGCGTTGCTCAGCGCGTGGCGCCCGTCGTGCTCCGGCGCAGGCGGTCCCGGATGACGTCCACGGCCACCTCGGCATCGTCCACGGTGATGGTGAAGGTGTGGCCGTCCCACATCCGCAGCACCACGCCCTCGCCGCGGCGGACGACCACGGCCGTGCCCTTCTCCGGCCGCCAGCGGTAGCCCCAGCCGCCCCAGTGGCGCGGCGTGACGAGCGGGGCGAAGTCCGCTCCGGCCACGTGCGACAGGGGGATGCGGCGGCGCGGCAGCCCTATGTGCCCGCAGCGCACCTCCAGCGCCTCCTTGTCGACCTTCAGCGCGACATGCACGAAGGCGAGCGTGCCGAAGAGCACCAGCAGGCCGCCCGCGATGCAGCCGACGACGGCCATCACGAGCGGGGCGGTACCGGAGGTCCACGGGGCGTCCACGGCCAGCTCGATGCCGAGCGCCACACAGGCCGCGCCGATCAGCGCGAGGAGCCACTGGAACCGGTTGGTGGCCCGGCCGGTCCAGACATCGGGGTGTGACGACACGTCGCGTGCGGCGGACTCCCTCATGCTTCGAGACTACTCAGGATCCGTACCGCCGGTACCGGCTCAGGGGCCGCCGCTGCTCCGGACGGGCGGGGCCGAGCCTCCGGGCGCGGGGGACCGCGCCTGCCGGGCCCGCCCCGCGCCCCGTTCCCGTCGGCCGCGGCCACCGGCCGCGCCGCCGGGCCACCGCCACCGGTCACCCGCGGCCCGCCACCCCGCACGTCCGCGGCCCTCGACGCGCCCGGTCCGGCCGCCGGTGCCGCGGCCGGCGGGGCGGCGCACCTTCCGCTCGGTCCGGGCGAAGCCCGCTCGCGCCGAGGCCGCGAACCGGCGGCGCCCCGAGGGGCGCGGGGAACTCTGCGGCAGGCCGCGACGGGCGCCGCGCCCGGGCGGCGTCCTCCGCGGCGCTCTCCGGCGTCCCGCCGGGCGCTGCCGGCGGAGCGCTCAGCGCAGGTCGGCCGCCGGGCGGGGGACCGGAAGCAGCCGGCCCTCCTCGTAGGCGAGAGCGGGTGCCGGCAGGGCGCCCTCGCGTCCGCTCAGCAGCACGGTGAGCGTGCCGGACGCGGGGGCCTCGGGGGCCGTGCTCTCCCCGATACGGCGCAGAGCCTGGGCCGCGACCGCTCCGGCGGAGCCGTGCAGCGCGAGCGGCGGCCGTCCGGGGCGCTGTACGGCGGCCCGGATGCGGTCGGCGACGAGTTCGTAGTGGGTGCAGCCCAGGACGACGGTCGTCACCTCCGCCGGGGTCAGCGCGGCGGCCGCGGCGACGGCGGCGGCGACGGCCGCCCCGTCGGCGTGTTCGACCGCCTCGGCCAGTCCCCAGCAGGGCACCTCGACGACGGTGACGCCGTCGGCATGGTCGCGGATGAGCCCCCGCTGGTAGTCGCTGCCGGTGGTGGCCGGCGTGGCCCAGATCGCGACCGGGCCGCCGCCGGCCGCGGCCGGCTTGATCGCCGGTACGGTGCCGACGACCGGCAGCAGCGGCTCCAGGCGGGCGCGCAGGGCGGGCAGGGCATGCACGGTGGCGGTGTTGCAGCCGACGATCAGGGCGTCCGGGCGGTGCGCGGCGGCGGCCTCCGCGACGGCCAGCGCGCGCCGGGTGAGATCCCCGGGCGTGCGCGGCCCCCACGGCATGCCGTCGGGGTCGAGGGAGAGGACGAGATCGGCGTCGGGGCGCAGGCGCCGTACCGCGGCGGCCGCCGCCAGCAGGCCGATTCCGGAGTCCATGAGCGCGATCTTCACCCGGTCACGATAGTCGATGGCGGCCCGCGGGCCGGGCGCGTGGGGCAGACTGCGCGGGTGAGCGCCTTCGTGTGGATCTCCGCCGGATCACTCGCCGCGTGGCTGTGGCTGCTGCTGTGCCGGGGGTTCTTCTGGCGCACCGACGTACGGCTGCCGCCGCGCCGGGACCCCGGGGTCTGGCCGTCGGTGTGCGTGGTCGTGCCGGCCCGGGACGAGGCGGCCGTCCTGCCGCACAGCCTGCCCTCGCTCCTCGCCCAGGACTATCCCGGGCGCGCGGAGGTGTTCCTGGTCGACGACGGCAGCACGGACGGGACCGGGAGGCTGGCGCGTGAGCTGGCGGGGCGCCACGGAGGGCTGCCGCTCACCGTGGCCGTGCCGGGCGAGCCGCCCGCGGGCTGGACCGGCAAACTGTGGGCGGTGCGTCACGGCATCGGACTGGCCCGGGCGCGGGAACCGGGGTACCTGCTGCTCACGGACGCCGACATCGCGCACGCCCCGGACAGTCTGCGCACCCTGGTGGCGGCCGCGGACACCGGGGGATTCGACGCCGTGTCGCAGATGGCGCGGCTGCGGGTGGCGAGCGGCTGGGAGGGGCTGGTGGTTCCCGCGTTCGTCTACTTCTTCGCCCAGCTCTACCCCTTCCGCCTGATCGGCCGGCGGGGCGCGCGGACGGCGGCCGCCGCGGGCGGCTGCGTACTGCTGCGCACCGAGGCCGCGGAGCGGGCCGGGATCCCGGACGCGATCCGGCACGCGGTGATCGACGACGTGGCGCTGGCGCGTGCGGTGAAGCGCGGCGGCGGCCACATCTGGCTGGGGCTGGCCGAACGGGCCGACAGCGTACGGCCCTACCCGCGGCTGGCCGACCTGTGGCGGATGGTGTCGCGGAGCGCGTACTCCCAGCTGCGGCACAGCCCGCTGCTGCTGGCCGGCACGGTCGCCGGGCTGGCTCTGGTGTACCTGGTGCCGCCGGTGGCGCTGGCGGTGGGCGCGGCGACGGGCGGTACGGCGACGGCGGCGCTCGGCGGCGCGGCGTGGCTGGTGATGGCCGCGACGTACGTGCCGATGCTCCGCTACTACGGCCGGCCGCTGTGGCAGGCCCCGCTGCTGCCGTTCACCGCGCTGCTGTACCTGCTGATGACGCTCGACTCGGCGGTGCAGCACCGCCGGGGGCGGGGCGCGGCCTGGAAGGGCCGTACCTACGCCCGGCCGGACGCGGTCGGCGACGAGGGCTGACCTCTCCCGCGGGCCGCGGGGCGGCCCGGGCCGCCGCCCCCATACCCCCGCCCGGGCCGCCGCCCCGTACCCCCGCCCGGGGCGGCGGCCCGTCGTCACCGCGCCGGGGCGCCGCCCCTCGTCACCTCTGTGGTGTCCTCACTTGCGGCCGGGGGTCCAGTTCATGCCCCAGCCGTAGGCGTGGTCGACGGTCCGCTGCGGGCTCACGCCGCGGTCGGGCACGAGGTAGCGGGCCTCCCGCCGGACGATCAGGTCGTCGCCGCTGCCGGTGATCAGGGCCAGCGCGCACACGGTCGAGGGGACCGTGCACTCGTCCAGTGAGAACTCGATCGGGGCGCCGTGCTGCGGTTGCAGGGTGACCGTGGCGTGCAGGTCGGCGAAGGAGCGGGCGCCCTCGTAGACGGTGACGAAGACGAGGATGCGCCGGAACACGTGCTTGTGGTCGAGGTTGATGGTGAGGTTCTCACCGGTGGACACCGCTCCGGTGCGGTCGTCGCCGTCGAGGTGGATGAAGGGCGGCCGGTGCAGCGAGCCGAAGGCGTTGCCGAGGGCCTGGACGACGCCCTTGCTGCCGTCGGCGAGCTCGTAGAGGGCGCACAGGTCGAGGTCCAGGTCGTTGTGCATGGCGGCCGGGCGGCCCAGCTTGCTCGCCCAGCCCGAGAACTGCCTGCGCATCTGCCAGTTGAGGTTCACCCGCATCGCACCGGAGGTGCCGCCCTGCTTGGTCAGCGACACCGAGGGGGCCGCCTTGGTGAGCGTGACCTTGGACAGGCTCACCGGAGTGGCGGGCGGCGCCGCCGGGGGAGGCGGCGCGGGTGTGCCGTACCCGCCCGCCGGCCACGCGGCCGTGCCGGGCGCGGCGGGCGGCGGGGGCGCGGGAGCGGCCGGCGGGGCGGGGACCGTGGGCGGCGCCGCGGGCTGCGGGGCCGCGGGCGCGTGCTGGGGCTCGTCCACGGTGATGCCGAAGTCCGTCGCGAGGCCCTCCAGGCCCCGGTCGTAGCCCTGGCCCACGGCACGGAACTTCCAGGCGCCCTGGCGGCGGTAGAACTCGCCGAGCACGAACGCGGTCTCCACGGTCGCGCCGGTGCTGTCGAAGCGGGCGGCGACCGTGCCGCCGGCCGTGTCGGACACCTCCACGTACAGGCCGGGCAGCTGTCCGAAGGTGCCTCCGTCCGCGGACGCGGCCAGCACCACCGTCTCCACCGCGGGTTCCACGCGCGCGAGGTCCACGAGGAGGGTGTCGACGACCTGCCCGCCGGCGCTGCGCTTGCCCTCGTGCCGCACGGCACCGGAGGAATGGGCCGGCTGGTTGTAGAAGACGAAGTCCCCGTCCGTGCGCACCTTCCCGCCCACCAGCAGCAGCGCCGAGGCGTCGGCGTCGGGCACCCCCGGTCCGGAGCGCCAGCCCAGCTCGACCCGCAGGGCCGTCGTGGGCACCGGGACGTTCGATCCCTTCGGCATTGACATGTCCGCCCCCATCAGGTGGACGCGCCGGGTCCCGCCCGGCGGTCCTCATCCGTTGCCGTGTCCGTTTCTCTGTCCGCCCCAACCTATGCCCACCGCCGCGCCCTGTGAGCACCGCCGTCCGGGCCCCGGCCCGGCGCCCGCTCTGCACCCGTCCGGAACACTGCGGCACGATGTGTCCAACCGCCGGTAACCATCGGGAAACTGAGCCTTTACACGATCCAACGGGGGTAGTGCGCCCCTTTTTCTCCGAATTCACTCGCATTGAGGATCTGAGGTCTCCGCAGACACGGAAATCGACCCTCTTACCGGTCTCCCCAACCAGCACATCGTGGGCTTAACTTATGTGCCATGACCTCCCCCCGCTCCACCTATGGCGGCGGCTACTACTCCGCCTCCTTCCCGGACACCCCGATCTACGACTCGCTCGTCGCCGAGCGGGGCACCCCGCAGATCGCCCCGATCCGGGTCCCCGCCGCGTACGACATGCCGGGCGGCGGCCTGCCCGCGCTGCCGTCGGCGCTGCCCGCCCTCCCGGCGGCGCCGTCCCAGCCCGCCTACGGCTACCCCCAGGCACCGCAGCAGCCCGCCCCGCTGCACCAGGCGGCGCCCACGGGGTACATCCCGCAGCAGGCGTCCGCCCCGCGCGGGTATCCCGGCCCGCAGCCGCCGCGCCCGCCGATGTCGGGGGCCGCCGGCTACGAGACGATGCGCCCGGCCGCTCCGCGTCCGGCCCCCGCGCCGTACCAGGACCCCTACGGCAGCCAGCAGTACCGCGGCTACTGAGATCCTCCCGGGTCGTCGCCGCACGATGGCACGATGACCCCATGGGGATCGCGGAGCTGCAGTCGGTACACGTCCATCCGGTCAAGGCGTTGCGGGGTCACGCACCCCGCGAGGCCGTCGTGGAGCCCTGGGGGCTGGCCGGAGACCGGCGCTGGGTGCTGATGGACGACGGGGGAAAGGTCGTCACCCAACGCCAGCAGCCGCGCCTCGCACGGGCCGCCGCCGGGCTCCTTCCCGACGGCGGCGTCGTGCTGTCCGGCCCCGGCCTCGAGCCGCTGACGGTCCCGGTGCCCGAGCCCGCGGACCTCGTCACGCTCGACCTCCACGGCACCAAGGTCGAGGGCGTGCCCGCCGGCCGGAGCGCACACGAGTGGTGCAGCACGTACGTCGGCGCCCCGACGCAGCTCGTCCACATGGACGACCCGGCCACCCGCCGCCCCCTCGCCCCCGGTCACGCCCTGCCGGGCGAGACCGTGTCCTTCGCGGACGGCTTCCCGCTGCTCCTGACCACGCAGTCCTCGCTCGACTCCCTCAACTCGCTGATCGCGCAGGGCCCGCACGCCGCCGAGGGCCCCCTCCCCATGAACCGGTTCCGGCCGAACCTCGTCGTCCGCGGCACCGGGCCCTGGGCGGAGGACGACTGGACGCGCCTCGCCGTCGGCGAGGTCACCTTCCGCGTGGCGAAGAAGTGCGGGCGGTGCGTGGTGACCACCACCGACCAGGACCGGGGCGTCCGCGGCAGGGAGCCCCTGCACACCCTCGCCCGCCACCGCCGGATCGCGGGCTCCGTGGTCTTCGGCCAGAACCTGGTGCCGCTGACCGGTGGCACGGTCCGGGTGGGAGACCCGGTCCGGATCCTCGGCTGAGCGTCCCGCCGGACGCTCCGCGGCACGACGCCGGTCGGCCGCAGATCCGTCGTGGCCGGGCGGGCGCTTCCCCGCGCAGCGGTTCGGGGCGCTGCCGACCGCAGCGGACTCCGCCCGGCCCGATGGATGCCGCGGAGCCGCCGAACCGTTCCGGCCGCAGCACGGGAAAGGGACGCGGCCACGCGTGAGAAGGCTCCCCGGTGTTCCGGGGCCGGCACGCGCGAACCGCGGCGGGACGCCCGCCCGTCGACGGCTCGTGAGAGCTGTGTGAGGCCCCCCGTCCGGGCGCCGCGCCGCCCCGCCCGGCGCACGCCGGGTGGGCGGGCCCCCCACCCGGCGTGCGCCGCCGGCGCCACCGCACACGCCGTGTCCGCGGGCACCGGCGCCGTCGCCGCGGCGCTCGTCCGGACGGTCCGCCCCCTCGTCGTCCGGCGGACGCTCCGCGGGCGGTACCCGCGAGAGCGACCGGGCAGGACCGGACCCGGGCGGGACCGGCACCGGCCGCTGACGGTCTTCGACCGCCTTCCGGCTCCGGTCAACCCATCGCCTCCCCGCACGCTACGGTTGACCGGCCGAACCCCTTCGGCAGCAACCCGCGCGAGCGAACCGTCCGTACGACGAGGTGGGGGCACGACAACGCCATGGCACAGGGCACGGTCCAGGTGACGCACACCGGCACTTCGCGGTGGCGGCGCCGCACAGGTGAGTACGCCTCGCTCGCCGCCGCCCTGGAGGCCGCGGCCGACGGTGACGTCCTCACCGTCGCCCCCGGCACCTACCGGGAGAACCTCGTCGTCCAGCGGGCGGTGACCCTGCGCGGCCCGGAGGGCGCCCCCGGCTCGGTGCGCATCGCCCCTTCGGACGGCGTGCCGCTGACCGTGCGCGCCTCCGCCGTGGTCCGGGACCTGTATGTGGAGGGCCAGGACACGGCCGCGCCCGCACTGCTGGTGGAGGACGGCACCCCGGAGATCTCCGATCTGCGCATCGTCACCCGGTCCGCGGCCGGGATCGAGGTCCGCGGCGGCGCGCGCCCCACCCTGCGGCGCTGCACCGTCGACAACCCGGCCGGCATCGGCATCGCCGTCCTCGACGACGCGGGCGGCGTGTTCGAGGAGTGCGAGGTGGTCTCGGCCGGACAGGCGGGCGTCGCGGTGCGCGGCGGCGGCCGCCCACGGCTCGACCGCTGCCGGGTGCACCACTCCGGCGGCACCGGCCTCACCGCGACCGGCGAGAACTCCTCGCTGGAGGCGGTGGGCTGCGAGGTGTACGAGGTGCGGGGCAGCGGTGTGCAGATCACCGGCCACGCCACCGGGAACCTCGTCGACTGCGATGTGCACCGCACCACCGGCGACGGCGTCACGCTGGACACCGACGCCGCGCTCACCCTGGCCGACTGCCGCCTGCACGACATCCCCGAGAACGCGATCGACCTGCGGTCCCGCTCCGTACTGACGCTGACCCGCACCACCGTGCGGCAGTTCGGACGCAACGGCCTGTCGGTGTGGGACCCGGGCACCCGGGTCGACGCCAACCAGTGCGAGATCTTCGACAGCACCGGCGACTACCCCGCGGTGTGGGTGAGCGACGGCGCGACCGCCGTCCTCGACTCCTGCCGGGTGCACGACGTGCCGGACGCGCTGTTCGTCCTCGACCGGGGCTCCCGCGCCGACGTCGTCGACACCGACCTGACGCAGGTCCGCAACACGGCGGTGTCCGTCAGCGACGGCGCCACCGCCCAACTGGACGACTGCCGCATCCGGGACGCCGCCACCGGCGCCTGGTTCCGCGACCACGGAAGCGGCGGCACCCTCGCCAACTGCACCCTGTCCGGCACCCAGACCGGGGTGATCGTCACCAAGGGGGCCGACCCCACCGTCGAACGCTGCACGGTCGACTCCCCCGCCGAGGCGGGGTTCTACGTGTCCGCGGGCGGCCGCGGCAGCTTCCTCGGCTGCCGCGTGACGGGCAGCGGCGGCTACGGCTTCCACGTGATCGACGGCTGCCGCACCACACTGCGCGCCTGCCGCACGGAGCGATGCGCGCGCGGCGGCTACGAGTTCGCCGACGGCGGCCCCGACGGCGCGGCCGGCACCGGCCCGGTCGTCGAGAACTGCACCAGCGACGAGAGCATGGGGCTGCGTCAGCCCGCCGCCCCGGCCCCCGCCCCGCAGCCCGCGGCGCAGACCACCGGCCTGCTCACCGCGGTCCCCGGCCAGCTCACCGCCGCGGGGCAGCGCCCGCCCGGCGGCCCCGCCGACCGCACCGGCGGCCCCGCCGCCGGAGCCGAGACCGGACGCAGCTCCGAGGCCGTGCTCGGTGAACTGGACGCCCTGGTGGGCCTGGACAGCGTCAAACGCGAGGTGCGGGCCCTCACCGACATGATCGAGGTGGGCCGCCGGCGGCAGCAGGCCGGACTGAAGGCCGCCTCCGTCAAGCGGCACCTCGTCTTCACCGGCTCCCCCGGCACCGGCAAGACCACCGTCGCCCGCCTCTACGGCGAGATCCTCGCCTCCCTCGGCGTGCTGGAGAAGGGCCACCTGGTGGAGGTCTCCCGCGTCGACCTGGTCGGCGAACACATCGGCTCCACCGCGATCCGCACCCAGGAAGCGTTCGAACGGGCCCGCGGCGGCGTGCTGTTCATCGACGAGGCGTACGCACTGTCACCGCAGGACGCGGGCCGCGACTTCGGCAAGGAAGCCATCGACACCCTGGTGAAACTCATGGAGGACCACCGCGACGCGGTCGTCGTCATCGTCGCCGGCTACACCGCCGAGATGGAGCACTTCCTGTCCGTCAACCCGGGCGTCGCCTCCCGCTTCTCCCGCACCATCACCTTCCCCGACTACGGGCCCGGGGAACTCCTGCGGATCGTGGAACAGCAGGCCGAGGAGCACGAGTACCGGCTGGGTCCCGGCACCACCGACGCACTGCTCGCGTACTTCTCCGCGCTGCCCAAGGGACCGGCGTTCGGCAACGGGCGCACCGCGCGGCAGACCTTCGAGGCGATGGTGGAGCGCCACGCCGGCCGGGTCGCGCAGGTGACCGAGCCCAGCACCGACGACCTGACGCTGCTGTTCGCACGGGACCTGCCTCAGGCGTCCTGAGCCCGCGGTCCGCCCGGCCGGGCCCCGTCCTCCTCTCCCGCGGCCGCGGTCTCGCCGGACGCCGCCGCGCCCGGCGTGGGGCGCGGTCCCGGAACACCGGGCCGGAGCCGGGCCAGCAGCCGCTCGCGCTCCTCGGCGAACGCCGGGTCGGCCTGGTAGTCGGAGTGCCCGAGCACGGGCGCCGGCAGCGGATGGCGGTCGGTACGGCCGTGCGCGAGGGGATCCTTCAGGGCCGGGCGGTCCACCTGCGCCCCGAGGTCGCCGGGCAGACCGATGGGCCCGCCGATCGGGTCGGTCGTGCGGTACAGATTGCGCCAGCAGTCCACCTCCCGGTGCAGTTCACCCAGCGCGGCGGGCCCGAAGTGGGCGGGGAACCAGCGGCCGTAGAGGCGCTCCAGCGGGGAACCGTAGGTCAGCAGGGCGACCCGGGCCCGGTCGCCGGGCGGCAGCTGCCACACCGCGGCAGCCGCCAGGACACTGCCCTGGGAGTGGCCGGAGATCACCAGCTGCCCGCCCGTGGCCCGGGTCCACGTCGACATCCGCCAGGTCAGGTCGGGCACGGCCCGCTCGGCGTAGCAGGGCGGCGCGAAGGGGTGCGCCGCACGCGGCCAGAACGTCCCGACGTCCCACAGGATGCCGATCGTGCGGCGGGCGGAGGCATCCTTGTAGGCGCGCCTCCCCCAGGTGACGAACAGGATGAAACCGAGCCCGATCAACCAGGAGCCGAGCGCCTGCGCGACCTCGGCGGCACCCCGCACCAGGGGGTGCGCGCCCTCGGTGGCCTCGCCCGGGGTGCGGTCGCTGAGCCAGGCCCCGGCGAGCGCACCCGCCCCCAGCAGCAGCGTGGTGACGGCGGTGACCGCGACCACGGCCGGCGCGAGGTCGGTGAGCGTGGCCATCGCACGGGCCCGCGCGATCAGCCGGGTCCGCTCCGGCGCACGCGGTTCCCGCGGGTAGTCGCGCTCGACCGCCGGCCGCCCGGCGCGGGCCAGCCGCAGGGTGCGCCGCACGAGAACGGCCGCCACCGCCAGCAGGACGGCGAGCAGCGGGGGAATCACCGAGGCCTGCCACGTCAGCATCACCGGCGGGCCGGGGATGGCACCCCGGGTGCCGTCCAGCCAGTCGGCGACCCGCTGGGACAGACCGCCCGTCATCACCCCGCCCAACGCGCACGCCAGCAGGGTGACGGCCGGTCCGCCGAGGCCGTGCAGTACGGCCCGCGGGTCGGGCAGGGCGCGGTGGAGCACCCCGGCGACGACCGCGAGAGCGACCGCCAGCGCCCCCTGGGCCAGAGCGATGCCGCCGAACACGGCGTCACCGGGCAGCGGCCCCGCCGCGTGCCAGCCCGGCCGCTCCCACCCGGCGTAGACCATGGCGAGGAGCAGTGCCGCGAGCGCGGCCAGCGGCAGCAGCGGCACGAGCCGCCGATCGAGCCTGCGGTCCAGGCGGTGCTCGCTGCGCCCGCGGACGCACACCACCCACACCACCACAGCGCCCCCGGCGAGGAGCCCCGCCGCCAGCAGCCGGCCCAGCAGGTCCAGGAGGGCCGGACCGCCCGGCGCGCGGTCGTACCCCGACGCGGCCGCGGTCAGTGCGGCCGCGGCGGTCAGCAGGGCGGCGGCCGTGTGCGCGGCGCGCAGCCGCGCCACCAGGCGGCGGCCGTACCAGAACCCGGGCCGGCCCAGCGCGGTGCCACCGGAGCTGTCGGCGGCTGCCGCCGGGCGAGGCAGGGGCCGCTGCGACTCGTAGGCGTTCCAGGTGCGGTGGGACAGGTACCAGAGCAGGGCGGTGAGGGCGGCGGGCACCACGGCGGCCAGAGCGAGCCGGCGGCCGGGACCGCTCCACCAGCCGTGGCCGGAGCCGTCGGGCGCCACCGGGGCGAGCCAGGAGTTGCGCCGGACGCACGCCGGGGCCCCCGCGCACTGCCAGGCCGCCAGGTCCAGGGCGACCTCGCAGGCGCTCGCCACGAGCAGCACCGTCAGGGTCAGGCCGGCGAGCCGTACCAGCACCCCGTACAGGCGCACGGTGCGGGGGCGGCCGGCGGCCCCGGGGCGCATCCAGTGCGCGAGGTTGACCACCATGAAGGGCAGCAGGAGCAGCCACAGCGCACGGCTGCCGTTGCCGGAGGTGAGGTTGCACCAGACGTACGCCTCGGGGACGGGCCGGCCGGTGGCGGCCGGGCCTGCGGGGGGCCCGGTCCCGGCGTCGGCGGCGCGGCGGAAGACGGCCGCGGTGTCGTCGCCGGTCACCCGCACCGTGCGCGGGTCCCCCAGCATCTTCTCCGGGGAGCTGCCGCCGACGCCGTGGACGAGGAGTTCCAGGGCGGCCGCGGAGTCCGCGGCCACGGGTGGGCGGCCGCCGGCCGGCCCGCCGCAAGGGGAGTGCTCGGCGTGTTCGTGTGCGCGTTCCACTGTGTCGCACTTCCCCCGTGACGCTGCGTCGGCTGTCGGCTGGTGCGCTCATCAGGATCGCCGTGGGGCGTTCCGCGTACACGTATGGTCACCGAATCTCCCCGATCCGTGGCGGGACCGTGAGGCTCACGTGATGTGTGCCCGCCGGCCGACGGGTGCCGGGCCCGGCTCCGGGGCGCCGTACCGCGTCCGGTGCCGGAGCCCGGCGCCGCCGCGGACCGTGCGGCGGAGTGCGGCCGCCGGCGGGGCGGGCGGCAGGCGGGGCGGGCGGCCGGCGGGGCGGACGGCGGGGCGGACGGCCGACGGGGCGGACGGCGGGGCGGGCGGACGGCGGGGCACGGGCTCGTCCGGTGAGGCACGGGCTCGTCCGGTGGACGCGGTCCGGACCGGCCCGTGCGAGGATGGGACGCCCGCGCCTCGGGCGGACACCGCCTCGGAGCGGGTGCGGGCGGACGGCCGGCGGTGGTGGTGACGGTGACGGCGGAAGGGACCGGAGCGGACGTGGGCGAGAACCAGAACCTCCTCGCGGAGCAGCGGCGCACCCTGATCCTCGACGAGGTCCGCCGGCGGGGCGGGGTCCGGGTCAACGAGCTGACCCGCAGGCTCGGCGTGTCGGACATGACGGTCCGTCGGGACCTGGACGCGCTGGCCCGCCAGGGTGTCCTGGAGAAGGTCCACGGCGGCGCGGTCCCGGTACCGGAGGCGAGTACGCACGAGCCCGGGTTCGAGGCGAAGTCGAGCCTGGAGCCCACGGCCAAGCAGGACATCGCCCGCGCCGCCGCCCGGTTGGTCGCGCCGGGAAGCGCCATCGCCCTGTCGGGCGGTACGACGACGTACGCGCTGGCACAGCAGCTGGTGGACGTACCGGAGTTGACGGTCGTGACGAACTCGGTGCCGGTGGCGGACGTCTTCCATGCGGCGCTGCGCGCCTCGGACAGGGTGCCGGGGGCGGCGACCGTGGTGCTGACCGGCGGGGTGCGGACGCCGTCGGACGCACTGGTGGGTCCGGTGGCCGACCGGACCCTTTCCGCCCTCCACTTCGACGTGCTGTTCCTGGGGGTGCACGGGATATCGGCCGAGGCGGGCCTGTCGACGCCCAACCTCGCGGAGGCCGAGACCAACCGGCACCTGGTGCGGGCGGCACGCCGGGTGGTGGTGCTGGCGGACCACACCAAGTGGGGCACGGTGGGACTGAGTTCCTTCGCGACGCTGGACGAGGTGGACACCCTCGTCACGGACGCCGGGCTGCCCGACGCAGTTCGCGCGGAGGTGGCGGAGCGGCTGGGCCGCCTGGTCGTGGCGGGCGAGGACGACACCGACGGGGCGCACCACGACGGGCCGGGCGCGGGGGCCTGACGCCCCCGGCCTGCCCCCGCGGCCCCGGCGGGTGAGCGGTGAGCGGTGAGGCGAGCGTGCGGGGCGGCGAGCGTGCGGGGCCGGCCGGCGGGGCGTCCTCCACGGCGCTGTCGGCGCGTCGCGGGCCTTCGGCGGGCGGACGCGGCCGACGGGGAAGACGCCTGACGGACGGTCAGGTAGCGTGAGAGGGCTCCGTCGCCACCGCTGTCGTCCGCTGCCCCGGGGGGTACACATGGCTCGTCCCTTGCGTCCGGTGGACGCCGGTTTCGTGCGGGAGGCGCCCGTCCGGCTGGTGTTCGCGCGCAACGTCGCCGCGCCGCCCGAGCGGGTCTTCGCCGCGCTCGCCGGGGACGTTCCCGGCTGGAGCGAGTGGTTCGGTGCCGTACGGCGGGCCCGGCCGCTGCGGGACGGGGCCGGGCGGGAGGTGCGGCTGTGGGGCGGCATCCGGTTCGAGGAGACCGTCCTCACCGCGGAGGGACCCGAGTCGTACGTGTACCGGGCGGACGCCACCAACGCGCCCGGTGCGCGGGCGCTGGCCGAGGAGTGGCGGCTCACGCCGGCCGGCTCCGGTACCCGTGTGTGCTGGACCTTCGCGGTCGACGGGCCGGCGCCGTTCCGGCTCGCGGTGCGGCTCGCGCGGCCGGGCATGGCGCGGGCGTTCCGGGGCGCGGTGACGGCGCTGGACCGCCGGCTGGCGCGCTGAGCGGCGGCGGGCACGCCGGGCGGCGGCCGGTCCGCCCGGGGTGTCCTCCGCGCGGCAGCGGTCAGTCCGGCCAGACCCCGGTCTGCAGCAGGCTGTCGATGGCCTCGGCGTAGGGAGTGATGTCCAGCCCCTGGGCGGCGAGCCAGGCGTCGGAGTAGTACTTGTCGAGGTAGCGGTCCCCCGGGTCGCACAGCAGGGTGACGACGCTGCCCGTGCGGCCCGCGGCGACCATCTCGGCCACGATCTTCAGGGCGCTCCACAGCCCGGTGCCCGTCGAACCGCCCGCCTTGCGGCCGATGACCCGCTCCAGGGCGCGGACGGCGGCCACGCTCGCCGCGTCGGGAACCTTCATCATGCGGTCGATGGCGCCGGGGACGAAGCTCGGTTCCATGCGCGGCCGGCCGATGCCCTCGATGCGCGAGCCGCGGTCGCAGGTGACGTCCGGGTCGCCGGTGGTCCAGCCCTCGAAGAAGCAGGAGTTGTCCGGATCGGCCACGCAGATACGGGTGTCGTGCTGCATGTAGTGGACGTAGCGGGCGATGGTCGCGGAGGTGCCGCCGGTGCCGGCGGTGGCGACGATCCAGGCGGGCTCGGGGTACCGCTCGCGCTCCAGCTGACGGAAGACGGACTCGGCGATGTTGTTGTTGCCGCGCCAGTCCGTGGCCCGCTCTGCGTAGGTGAACTGGTCCATGTAGTGGCCGCCGGTCTCCGCCGCGAGGCGGGCGGAGGCCTCGTACATGGTGCGCGAGTCGTCCACGAAGTGGCAGCGGCCGCCGTGGAACTCGATCAGGCGGATCTTCTCGGCGCTGGTCGTGCGCGGCATGACCGCGATGAAGGGCACGCCGATCAGGTTGGCGAAGTAGGCCTCGGAGACGGCGGTGGAGCCGCTGGACGCCTCGATGACCGGGCGGCCGGGCCGGATCCAGCCGTTGCACAGGCCGTAGAGGAACAGCGAGCGGGCGAGCCGGTGCTTCAGGCTGCCCGTGGGGTGGGTCGACTCGTCCTTGAGGTAGAGGTCGATCCCCCACGCCTCCGGCAGCGGGAAGCGCAGCAGATGGGTGTCGGCCGAGCGGTTCGCGTCGGCCTGCACCTTGCGGACGGCTTCTTTCAGCCAGTCCCGGTAGGCGTGGTCGGTGCGGTCGACATCCAGGGTCGCACCGGTCGGGGTCTGCTGAATCGTGCTCACGGCGGGGCTCCTCACGCTGCGCGCCGGCCGCGGTCGGCGCGGTCCTCACTCCGATCATAAGCAGCTGCGCACACCCATCCCACCTGCATAAACGCATCTTTGAGCGGCCCAAAGCAGGGCTGGGCGCGCAGGGGCGCACCGTCCGGGGCGCATGCGGCCGAGTGCTCCTCGCGCCCGGCGCGAGCCGGCCGCGCACACTGGTGCACGGCGCCGGGGGCGGGCAGACTGCACCGCGCGGGGTAGCCGAGGGGTGTCCCCGGTGCTGTCGACAGGGGATCACGGCGTGCGGCGCCGCAGGCCCGGCCGGGGCCTCGGACGCGTCACGCCGGCGCGACGAGGGGCAGGACGGCATGGCGGAACCGGAGTTCACGGCCACGGGCGTGCGCATCGGGAAGGGCCTGCGCTCACTGACCCGGGCCGGTCGGGTCCGGATCAGCGGCGGCAGGCTGGAGCTGCTGACCAGCTACGGCAGTGAGATCGACAGCGCGCCGCTGGCATCGGTCCGGGCGTCGAGGCCGTGGTTCGGGTCCGGGGACCGGGCCGTGGCGGATCTGGCCGGAAAGCGGTACGTGCTGACGCTGGGCGACCACGATCCGGCGCCGGGCGAGCCGGGGCCCCCGGCCGCGGGCCGCTTCCTGGAGGCCGTACGGAAGGCTGCGGGGCGTAACCGCTGACGCACGGCGAGTTGCGGCCCGGCACCCCTTGCGCCACTCTGGTCTCACGTCACTCTGGGTCTACCGGCGACAACGCTGTGAACCAGCCCGCCGGGAACGACAGCAGGCGGCCGTCTCGACTCGGACTCCTGCTGGATCCGAACTCCGTGTTCTTCCGGACCTTCAACGTCGGGGAGTCGCAGCCGTGATCAGTCACCCAAGCAGACACTGCACGGTGGAGCTCCAAGCCCTGCCGTCGCGGATCGGCCAGGTCCGCAGAATCCTTTCTGCGCAGTTGCGCTACTGGCACCTCGATCCACTGATAGACCGGGCGGCGCTCGGTGTGACGGAGCTGCTCAGCAACGTCCACCGGCATGCCCGGCCCGACAAGACGTGCACCGTCGAGATCGAGCTGCTGCTCGACCGCCTGACGGTGTCGGTGCACGACCACGATCCCCGTCTGCCGGAGATGGAGGCGGCCGACCCGCTGGCGACCTGCGGGCGCGGGCTCGCGATGGTGGCCGCGGTCAGCGAGAGCTGGGGGGCACGCCCGGACGGCGAGCACGGCAAGGTCGTCTGGTTCAGCCTGCCGATGCCCGCCACCGCCGGGGCGAGGAGCCGGGCCGCGCGTCCGCCGCTGCCCGTGACCGACGGAGAGCCGGTGCACGCTCTCCCCGCCGTCGGGTCCGCCGTCGAGCCGGCCGTGCTCCCCGAGGTCGCCCCCGTGGCCGTCACGGCCGACGCGCTGCGGCCCGACCACGCTCCCGCCCGGTCCGCCGTTGCCGGCTGACCGGGCGGTGAGGGGGTCCCCGGGCACCCGCCGGACCTCCCGGCGCGGTCGTCCGCGGCATGCCGGCGTCCTCCGTACGGACCCTGAGGCCCTGCCCGGCGGTGCGCGGCCCTGCCCGCCCCGGCAGGCCGACGCCGCCCGCCCGCCGGGGCGCCCGTGCCGCGGGTGTGTGCGTACCGCGGGTGTGTCCGGGGCGGGGAGTACGACAGGATGAGGCCGGCACCCGGACGTCGGAGGCGAGGAGGCGGGCCATGGCCCTGGAGATGCGCGAGCGCTGCGAGCGGTGCGGGACGGCCGAGCTGCCCGTCGACGCGGCCGCCCGGATCTGTTCCTACGAGTGCACGTTCTGCGTGCCGTGCACCGACGCGATGGACGGGGTGTGCCCCAACTGCGGTGGAGAGCTGGTCGCCAGGCCGCGCCGGACCGCCTCCGGAACCTGACAGGACGCCAGGAAGAGCCGCCGCGGCGGGAGTCGGCGCGGCGGGAGTCGGCGCGGCGGCGGCCGCCGGGGGTCAGGTCGCGGTCAGCGCGCCCAGCGGGTCGTCGAGCACCGGCTGCCAGGCCAGTTCCGCCGCGCCGACCAGGCTGTTGTGGTCGAGGGAGCAGGCCAGGATGGGCACACCGCCGCTGCGGCCCCACAGGCAGCGGTCGGCGACCACGGCCCGCAGCCGGTCCGGGTCGGCGTCCAGCAGCGTGCGGTGCAGGCCGCCGAGGATGATCCGGTCCGGGTTGAGGATGTTCACCAGGCCCGCGAGGCCCAGTCCCAGCCGGTCGATGAGGGCCTCGGCCGCGGCCCGCACCGCGGGGTCCGCGTACTCCCGGCGGAGCAGGTCGTTGGCCTGCTGGAGCAGCGACACCTCCGGGCCCGGCACCCTCCCGGCCGCGGTGAGCAGGGCCAGCGGGTCCGCCTCCACGTCCAGGCAGCCACGGCCGCCGCAGTAGCAGGGCCGGCCCTCGGGGCTGACGGTGAGGTGGCCGACCTCCAGCGCGAGTCCGGCGCTGCCCGTGTGCAGCCGGCCGTCCAGCACCAGCGCGCCCCCGACCCCGCGGTGTCCGGTGGCCACGCACAGCAGGTCCCGGGCACCCCGCCCGGCTCCGTGCCGGTGCTCGGCCAGCGCGGCGAGGTTGACATCGTTGGCGGCGAAGGCGGGACCCCCGATCCCGGCCGCGCGGACGCACGCGGCGAACGTCTCCCGCACCGGCGCACCCGCCGGCCAGGCCAGGTGCAGCGGGTTGAGGGCCAGGCCCTCCGGTTCGGTGACCGCCGCCGGCACGGCGAGGCCCGCACCCACACAGGTCCGTCCGGTCTCCCGGAGCAGCCGGGCGCCCGCGTCGACGACCGAGCCGATCACCTTCGCCGGATCCGCGTCGACGGTCTCGCATCCCGGCGCGGTGGCGACGATCCGCCCGCCGAGGCCGACCAGCGCGGCCCGGTACCCGTCCGAGTGCACCTGCGCGGCGAGCGCGACCGGGCCGTCCCCGGCGACCTCCAGCCGGTGCGAGGGACGGCCCTGGGAACCCGCGGCGGCGGGCCGGGCGTCGACCCTGATCAGCCCGAGCGCCTCCAGTTCGGCGGCGACCGCACCGGCCGTGGCACGGGTCACGCCGAGTTCCGCGGTGAGGACGGCACGGGTGGGCGCCCGCCCGGTGTGCACGAGCTGCAAGGCGGGCCCGAGCGCGCCGCGCCCACGGTCCAGCCGCGTCCTCGACGCCGCCCCCGCCGCCCCCGCCGTCCCTGTGCTGCCCGTGGAACCCGTGGTACCCGTGGTGCCCGTGGTCCCTTCCCCCGTCGGCCGGGGATCAGCCTTGCCGCTCATGAGGGCGAGTCTCCCATGATCCGTATCGCCGGGTGATCCGCGTCCCGGGGTGATCCGGGCCATCGGGAGTCGCACGCCGCGCCCGGGGGCCGTCTCGGCCCCGGGGCGTCCGCCACCGCGCGGCTGCCACCTCACCGAGCCAGGCCGGAACGGGCTTCACGGACGGGCCCTCGCCGACGGTACGGGCGGGGACGTACGGGCGGGGACGTACGGGTACCGGTGCCGGACCGGGCGGACCTGCCGTGCGGTCATGCTGCCGCCGCCCGGGGCACGTACCGTGCGCGGCCCGGCGGGGCGGCGGGGCCCACGTCCGGCGGGCGGCGAGCAGCTCGCGCCGCCGGCCGGGGCGAGCCGGTCCGGCCGGCGGACCGCGCCCGGCGTCACCTCGACACGGTGGCGGGGGAACGGCCCGGCGTCCCTGTGCCCGTCCTCCCCCACCCGTGCTGAGCTGCGGCTCGGTTAGCCTGGACGCACCATGAACGACCGCATGACGACTCCGTGGGGCGAGTTCGCGCCGACCCGTTTCCCCGAGGACCCGCGCGACCGGCTGCGCGCCTGGGACGCCTCCGACGCGTATCTGCTGCGACACCTCGCCGAGAGCGGCGTCGACCTGTCCGGCACGGTCGTGGTGCTCGGCGACCGCTGGGGGGCACTGGTGACCGCGCTGGCGTCGCACCGGCCGGTGCAGATCACCGACTCCTGGCTGGGGCAGGAGGCGAGCCGGGCGAACCTGGCGCGGGCCGGGGCCGAGCCGGGCACCGTGCAGCTGCTCACCACCCAGGACGCCCCGCCGGAGCGGATCGACGTGCTGCTGGTGCGGGTGCCCAAGAGCCTTGCGCTGCTGGAGGACCAGCTGCAGCGGCTGGCACCCGGCGTGCACGAGGGCACGGTCGTCGTCGGGACCGGCATGGTCAGGGAGATCCACACCTCCACGCTCCGGCTCTTCGAGCGGATCCTCGGCCCGACCCGGACCTCGCTCGCGGAGCAGAAGGCACGGCTGATCTTCTGCACCCCGGACGTCGCGCTGGAGCGCCCCGCGAACCCGTGGCCGTACCGGTACGCGCTGCCGGAGGGGGTCGGGCCGGTGTCGGGGCGTACGGTGGTCAACCACGCGGGCGTCTTCTGCGCCGATCGCCTCGACATCGGTACGCGCTTCTTCCTCGGCAGGCTGCCCGGCACCCGCGGCGCGCTGCGCGTGGTGGACCTCGGCTGCGGCAACGGCGTCGTCGGTACGGCGGTGGCACTGGCCAACCCGGACGCCGAAGTGCTGTTCACGGACGAGTCGTTCCAGGCGGTGGCCTCCGCCGAGGCGACGTACCGGGCGAACGGGGTGCCGGGACACGCCGAGTTCCGGGTCGGGGACGGGCTGAGCGGTGTGGCGCCGGGCAGCGTCGACCTGGTGCTGAACAACCCGCCGTTCCACTCCCACCGGGCGACGACGGACGCCACGGCCTGGCGGATGTTCACGGGCGCCCGGCAGGTGCTGCGGCCCGGCGGGGAGCTGTGGGTGATCGGCAACCGGCATCTGGGCTACCACCTCAGACTGCGCAAGGTGTTCGGCAACAGCGAACTCGTCGCGAGCGACCCGAAGTTCGTGGTGCTCAAGGCTGTCCGGCGGTAGCGCGGGCCGGGCCGTGCCCCGGGTCGGGTTCCGTCCTGGTCCATAGAGCCCGCCGGGTCCGTCGAGCCCGTCGGGTCCGTCGAGCCCGTCGGGTCCGTACGGCCCGTGTGGTCGGTGTGGTCGGTGTGGTCGGCTTCCGTCCGTGCCGTCGGTCGGATGCGCCGGGGCGGCCGGCCCGGACCGGCCCGCTACGTCACGTCACGTCACGTCCGCGGGGGCCGTCCCGTCGGGCCGCGGGGCCGAACCGCCCAGGACGCCGACGATGGCGGAGACCGCCGACGCCATGGCCTGACGGCCCACGCTGAGGTAGGTGCGGGAGTCCACCGCCTCGGGGTGCGCGGCGAGGAACTCCCGTATGGCGCCGGTCATCGCCGCGTTCAGAGCCGTACCGATGTTGACCTTGGTGATGCCGCCGGCGACGGCGGCGGTCAGTTCGGCGTCGGGGACCCCGGAGGAGCCGTGCAGCACCAGCGGCACCTCCAGCTCCGACGACAGGCGCCTGAGGAGGGCGTGGTCCAGGGCGGCGGTGCGGGTGGTCATGGCGTGCACACTGCCGATGGCGACGGCGAGGGCGTCCACGCCGGAGCCGGCGACGAACGCCCGCGCCTCGGCCGGGTCGGTCCGCGCGCCCGGCGCGTGCGCGTCCAGCGCGGGCCGTCCCGCCTTGCCGCGCACCTCCCCCAGCTCCGCCTCGATCCACAGGCCCCGGGCGTGCGCCCAGCTGGCCGCGGCCCGGGTGGCCGCGAGGTTCTCGGCGTACGGCAACCGCGCGGCGTCGTACATCACCGAGCTGAACCCCGCGTCCGCGGCCTGCCGGAGCAGGGTGTCGCTCTGGACGTGGTCCAGGTGCAGGGCGACCGGCACGGCGGCGCCCTCGGCGGCGGCCGCGGCGGCCCGGGCCAGCGGGAGCAGCCTTCCGTAGCGGAACCTGACGGCGTTCTCGCTGACCTGGAGCACGACCGGGGCGGCGGCGCTCTCCGCACCGGCGATCACGGCCTCGACGTGCTCCAGGGTGATGACGTTGAAGGCGGTGACGGCGCGACGGTCCGCCGCGGCGCGGGCGACGAGCTCTGCGGTGGTGGTGAGGGGCACGCGGACCTCCCTGGTGCTGGGGCTGGGGCTGGGGCTGGGACGGGCGGAGGGGTGGCCCCCGAGGGCGGAGACGGCGGGGGAGCCGGTCCCGGACCGGACACGGGACAGCGCGCCCGTCCGCGCCGCACGGCCCGGGAGACCCACGGTCGGGCGAGCGGGACGCGTCGTCCGTCAGGGGCTGAGGATCACCGAGCGGGTGAGGTGACGGGGGTTGTCCGGGTCCAGGCCGCGGGCGACGGCGACCGCGACGGCCAGGCGCTGGGCGCGGACGAGCTCGGCGAGCGGATCGAGCCCCCCGGCCAGCCACTGCCCTCCCGTGGCACGCACCTGATCGGCCAGCCCCTCGGGCGCCTCGCCGAACATCCAGGTGGCCGTGGTGGGCCCGGTGACGCTGATCGGGCCGTGCCGGTACTCCATGGCCGGGTACGCCTCGGCCCACGACAGCGACGCCTCCCGCATCTTCAGCGCGGCCTCGTTGGCCAGACCCACGGTCCAGCCCCGCCCGAGGAAGGTGAACTGGGCGCGCCCGGACAGCTCGTCGGGCAGGGGGTCGGCGAGGGCGGTGCGGGCGTCGGTGACGGCGGTCTCGCTGTGCAGCCCCGCGTGGGCGCGCAGCAGGGTGAGCGCGGTGGTGGCGAACCGGGTCTGCACGACCGAGCGTTCGTCGGCGTAGCCGAGGACGGCCACCTCGTCGGCGGCGGCCGTGACGGGAGCACGGGGGTCGGCGGTGACGGCGCTGGTGCGGACGCGGCCGCGCAGCGCGCCCAGCAGGTCGAGCACCTCGGTGGTGGTGCCGGAGCGGGTGAGGGCGACGACGCGGTCGTAGCGGCGCCCGTGGGGGAACTCGGAGGCGGCGAAGGCGTCCGTCTCGCCCTGGCCCGCGCTCTCGCGCAGCGCGGCGGCGGCCTGGGCCATGAACCAGGAGGTGCCGCAGCCGACGATCGCGACCCGCTCCCCCGGCTCCGGCAGCACGGCCCTGAACTCCGGTGCCTGGGCCGCGGCCCGGGCCCAGCACTCCGGCTGGCTGCGGAGCTCGTCCTCGACATGCGTCATGCCGTACCCCTCCCACGCGGTGGTCGACGGCCACCCCTGGATGATTGTTTCTGCAAGATATCGCGACCTTTCGAGCATCTTCAAGCATTCTGTCGGCACTCCCGCGGTCGAGGCGTGCGCTAGGGTCGCCGGGAACGCCCATGACCTCGGATTTCGGCCGGCTGGAGGTGCGGATGTCGCGCGACGCCCGCTGGAAGACGCTGCTGGAGCTGCTCGTCGAGCGGGGCCGGCTGGACGTCGAGGAGGCCGCCGCCGAACTCCGGGTGTCGGCCGCCACCATCCGCCGCGACTTCGACCAGCTCGCCGAGCAGCAGATGCTCGTCCGCACGCGGGGCGGCGCGGTCGTGCACGGGGTGTCGTACGAACTGCCGCTGCGTTACAAGACGGCCCGCCGCGCCTCGGAGAAGCAGCGCGTGGCCCGCGCGGTCGCCCATCTGGTCGCCCCCGGCGAGGCGGTCGGGCTGACCGGCGGCACGACCACCACCGAGGTGGCCCGTGCCCTGGCGGTGCGCGCCGACCTGGCCTCCGGCTCGCCCGCGCTGACGGTCGTCACCAACGCCCTGAACATCGCCAACGAGCTCGCCGTACGACCCCAGTTCAAGATCGTGGTGACGGGCGGGGTGGCACGGGCGCAGAGCTACGAGCTGACCGGCCCGCTCGCGGACGGTGTGCTCGGCCAGATCACCCTCGACGTGGCGGTGCTCGGCGTGGTCGCGTTCGACGCCGAGCACGGGGCCGCCGCGCACGACGAGGCCGAGGCCGCCGTCAACCGGCTGCTGTGCGAGCGCGCCGAGCGGGTGGTCGTCGCCGCCGACTCCAGCAAGCTGGGGCGCCGCGCCTTCGCCCGGATCTGCTCGGCCGACGCCGTCGACACGCTGGTCACCGACGCGGCGGCGGACCCGGCCGCGGTCCGGCGCTTCGAGGAGGCGGGAGTCACGGTACGGACCGTGTGACGGGCCGCCCGCGGCCCGCGGTCCGGCCCAGGGTCTCCCCGGAGCCCGGACCCTTCCCGGAGCCCGGGTGCCGGGCCCGGAGCCGGTGCCGGCCTGCCCGGGGCCCCGCGCGCTTCCCGGAGCAGGCGCGGGCTCGCCGGGGTGCCGCCGGAGGATCGCGCCTAAGCTGGTAGCCGCGCTCGCGCGCACCGGTGAGGAGGCTTCCATGGCCGGGACACCGAGGTTCGAGGGGGCCGGGGACTCCCGGTACCTGCCCATCTCCGAGCACGGCCTGATCGGTGACCTGCGCACGGTCGCCCTGGTGGGCACCGACGGCACCATCGACTGGTACTGCTGTCCGGCGTTCGACGCACCGAGCGTGTTCGCCTCGATCCTGGACGCCGACCGGGGCGGGCGCTTCGAGCTGACGGCGACCGTCCCGGCCCGCACCAAACAGTTCTACTTCCCCGACACCAACGTCCTGATCACCCGCTTCTTCACCGAGGAGGGGGTCGGCGAGGTGCAGGACTTCATGCCGGTCGGAGAGCAGCGGGCGGGCCCCGGGCGGTCCCCGGTCCTGGCCGGCGCCCCCGCCGGGACCGGGGAGGCCGAACGGCACCGGCTGATCCGGCGGGTGCTGTGCGTGCGCGGCACGGTCGCGTTCCGGGCGCGGGTGGCGCCCCGCTTCGACTACGGCGCCCTGCCGCACCGTCTGCACCTGGAGGAGGACGGAACAGCCGTCTTCGCCTCCGACCGGATCCGGCTGGCGCTGACGTCCACGCTGCCGCTGGAGGCCGACGGGGCGGACGTGCGCGCCGACTTCAAGATGTCGGAGGGAGAGGCGGCGGTGTTCGCCCTGGACCAGGTCGGCCACGGCCTGTCCGCGCGCGGCTGCGCCCACAGCGAGGCGGAACGCCAGTTCACCGCGACCGTGGCGTACTGGCGGCGCTGGCTCTCCCAGTCCCGCTACCGCGGCCGCTGGCGCGAGATGGTGCACCGGTCCGCCCTCACCCTGAAGCTGCTCACCTACGCCCCCACCGGCGCGATCGTCGCCGCGGCCACCACCAGCCTGCCCGAGCAGCCGGGCGGCGAACGCAACTGGGACTACCGGTACGTGTGGGTACGTGACGCGGCCTTCTGCGTCTACTCGCTGCTGCGGCTGGGCTTCTCCGACGAGGCCCAGGCGTTCATGGAGTTCGTCACCCGGCACATCACCCCGGGCGAGAGCCGCGCCTCCGGCCCGCTCCAGATCATGTACGGCATCGACGGGCGCACCGACCTGCCCGAGCGTGAACTCCCCCATCTGGAGGGCCACCGCGGCTCGGCGCCGGTCCGGGTCGGCAACGCCGCCGCCGACCAGCTCCAGCTCGACATCTACGGGGCGCTCATCGACTCGGTCTACCTCTACGACAAATGGGCCCGCCCCGTCTCCAGCGACCAGTGGGACGACGTGTGCGCCCTGGTGGACTGGGTGTGCGCGCACTGGGACCAGCCCGACGAGGGCGTCTGGGAGACGCGCGGCGGCCGCCGCAGGTTCCTGTACTCGCGCCTGATGTGCTGGGTCGCCGTCGAACGGGCCATCCGGATGGCCAACCGGCGCGGGCTGCCCGCCGACCTCAACCGCTGGCGGGAGGCCCGCGACGCGGTCTACCGGCGCATCATGCGCAACGGCTGGTCCGAGGCCCGCCGCGCGTTCGTGCAGCACGAGGACGGTGACGTGCTCGACGCGGCGGTGCTGATGATGCCGCTCGCCAAGTTCATCGCCCCGACCGACCCCAAGTGGCTGTCCACCCTGGACGCGCTCACCCACGACCTGGTCTCCGACTCGCTCGTGTACCGCTACGACCCGCAGGCCAGCCCCGACGGCCTGCGCGGCGACGAGGGGACGTTCTCCATCTGCTCCTTCTGGTACGTCGAGGCCCTGGTGCACGCCGGCCGGCTGGACGAGGCACGCCTGGCGTTCGAGAAGATGCTCACCTACGCCAACCATCTCGGCCTGTACGCCGAGGAGATCGGCCCGTCGGGTGAGCAGCAGGGCAACTTCCCGCAGGCGTTCACCCATCTGGCCCTGATCAGCGCCGCGTTCAACCTCGACCGTGCGCTCGGCTGAGTTCCCGGGCCGGGCCCGACCCGGAGACCGCCTTGACGCATCCCGACGCCCTGCCCGGCCGGCCCGCCGAACCCTCCACGGAGTTCACCCTGGCACGAGCCCGCCTCGGACCGGGCGGACCGCTCGCCCGGGTGCGCATCGCCGGCGGCCGGGTGGCCGCCGTCACCGACGACACCGACGTCACCGACAACACCGACAACACCGACAACACCGACGACGGAACCGGAGACGCCGGGGGGCGGGCGAGGCGCCGGGCCGACGGTGACCTCAGGAGGCCCGCCGGCCCGGTGCTCGACCTCGACGGCCGTACCGTACTGCCCGGTCTGTGGGACGCCCATGTGCACGCCGCGCAGTGGGCGAGCGTACGGCACCGGGTGGACCTGTCGGCCGCCGGCTCGGCGCACTCGGCCGCCGGCACCGTACGGCGGCACGCCGCGGGCAGGGCGGGCGGGGAGCCGCTCGTCGGGTACGGCTTCCGGGACGGACTGTGGCCCGACACGCCCCACAAGTCCCTGCTGGACGCGGTGTGTCCGGGGCGGCCGGTCGCCCTGGTCAGCGCCGACCTGCACGCGGCGTGGCTGAACTCGGCCGGGCTCGCGCTCGTCGGGCGGTCCGGGCACCCGACAGGGCTGCTGCGCGAGGGCGAGGCCTTCGCCGCGGTGGCCGCGCTGCCCGAGGTCCCCCCGGAGGTCCTCGACGGCTGGGTCGCCGAGGCCTGCCGTGACGCGGCGGCGCGGGGTGTCACGGGCGTGGTCGACTTCCACTTCGCGGACAACCTCACCGACTGGACCAGGCGGGCGGCGGCCGCACCGCTCGCGGTGCGGGTGGACGCGGCCGTGCACCCCGCCCACCTGGAGGCGGCGATCGGCCGCGGGCTGCGCACCGGTGACGTCCTGCCCGGCACCGACGGCCTGCTCCGGGCGGGCCCGCTGAAGCTGTTCACGGACGGGTCCCTCAACACCCGGACCGCGCTGTGCCGCGACCCGTACCCGGGCCTGGAGAACACGGTGGAGGCCTGCGGCATCCTGGAGACGCCGTACGAGGAACTGGTGCGGCTGATGCGGCGCGCCTGGGCGCACGGCATCGAGCCCGCCGTGCACGCCATCGGCGACCGCGCCAACACCCTGGCCCTGGACGCCTTCTCGGCCGTCGGATGCCCGGGGCGCATCGAGCACGCGCAGTTGCTGTCGGCGGCGGACGTGCCGCGGTTCGCGGAGCTCGGGGTGGTCGCCGGGGTGCAGCCCGCGCACGCCGTGGACGACCGGGACGTGGCCGACCGGCACTGGGCCGGGCGCACCGGGTGCGCCTTCGCCTACGCCGACCTGCTGTCCGGCGGGGCCAGGCTGGAGTTCGGTTCGGACGCCCCCGTGGCGCCGCTGGACCCCTGGCTGGGCATCGCGGCGGCGGTCGGCCGCACCGGCGACGGCCGTCCGGCGTGGCATCCGGAGCAGCGGGTGCCGTTGCCCGCGGCCCTGGCGGCGTCGGCGCGCGGGCGGCGCACCGTCGCGCCCGGCGACCCCGCCGACCTGGTGGTGCTGGACGCGGAGCCGACGGCCGACCCCGGCCTGCTGCGCGCCATGCCGGTGTACGCGACGCTGCTCGCGGGCCGCTTCACGCACGGCCCGTCCTGAGGACCCCCTCGGCGCGCCCGGCGGGGCGCGGCGGCGGCACCCGGCCCCGCCGGGGCCGGCCGGAGCGGGGTGTACGGGGCCCGGCCGGACGGCCGGACGCCTCGCCCGGCACCCGGCCCGGCACGGCGCGGCTCCGTATGCCGTATGCCGTATGCCGTATGCCCTCCGCCCTCCGCCCTCCGCCCGCCGCCCGCCGCCCCGGCGGGGCCGGATGCCGCCGCCGCCCCGCCCGCCGCCCGCGGACGATACGGCCGCCCAGCCCGCGGACCGCACCGGGCCGAGGGCCCCTTGACCTCCGGCCCGGCCCATGCGGCAGACTCCTGCCATGGAGATCGCCCGACACCTTGAGGCCCTCGACACGGCAGGCCGGCTCCTCGCGGAGTCCGCGCGCAAGGCCGGAGTCGACGCCGACGTGCCCACCTGCCCCGACTGGCGGGTACGCGACCTGCTGCGGCACACCGGAGCGGTGCACGTCTGGGCCGCCTCGTTCGTGCGCGAGCGGTCCACCGAGCCGCGCCCGTTCGGCGAAGCGCCCGACCTCGACGGCGACGAGCTGCTCGACTGGTACGCGGACAGCCACCGCCGGCTGGTCGCGGTCCTGGAGGACGCCCCGGACGACATCGAGTGCTGGACCTTCCACCCGGCCCCCTGCGCCTCCCCGCTGGCCTTCTGGGCCAGGCGGCAGGCACACGAGACGACCGTGCACCGCTTCGACGCCCAGAGCGCGCTCGGCATCGACCCCGACGGCGTCAGCCCCGACGTCGCCGCCGACGGCATCGACGAGCTGCTGCGGGGCTTCCACGCCCGCTCCCGCAGCCGCGTCCGCACCGACGAGCCGCGGGTGCTGCGGGTGCGGGCGCTGGACGCGGACGCGGTGTGGAGCGTGCGGCTGTCCGCCGGACCGCCGGTGACCACGCTCGGCGCGGACGGCCCTGCCGACGCCGAACTCGCGGGTCCGGCAAGTGAGTTGTACTTCGCGCTGTGGAACCGGACACCCGTCCCGCAGCTCACCGGCGATCCCAAGCTCGCCGCGCTGTGGCGCGAGCTGTCGAGGATCTGACCGCACCTCTGCGAATCGCCTCTGCGGCGGGTCAGCGCGGCTCCACCGCTTCCCGACCCGCCGCGCCGCCCTCCCCCGCCACGCCGCCCTCCCCTGCCGTGCCGGGCGCCCCGCCGGCCGGGGCGGGCCCGGCGGCGCGGACCCGTCCGGCCGCGTCGGTCCGGCCGTCACCCGGCGCCCGGGCCCCGGCGCCGCCGAGCACCCGCGCCAGCACCGCCCGCTGCACCGGCAGCGCCGCCCGGTGCAGCGCACGCCCCTTCGACGTGATCGCCACGCGCACGCCCCGCCGGTCCTCGGGGCACAGCCCCCGCTCGACGACACCGCAGCCCTCCAGGCGGGCGACCAGACGCGACAGCGCGCTCTGGCTCAGATGGACCCGCTCGGCGATCTCCTGGACGCGGCGGTCGCCCTCGTCCGCGAGCACGTCGATCACCTCGAAGTCACTGGCGCACAGGCCGAACCCGCCCAGAGCACGGTCGAGTTCGCACTGCGTGCGGGCGTGCAGCGCGAGGATGTCCCGCCAGCGGCCCGCCAGCGCCCGCCCAGCATCGTCGGCAGCCATCCGCGCACCGTAGCAGAGAACAGCCCTTAGTTGCACCGACATTAACTGCACTTGCATTGAATGCATATGCATGTACTGTCGTCGTCATGACCTCTCCGCTCACCACCCCCGCCGCCCGTCCGGCCGCGGACCGCTGGACACCCCGGCTGTGGGGCACGCTGCTGGTGCTGTGCGCCGCGATGTTCCTCGACGCCCTGGACGTGTCGATGGTCGGTGTCGCCCTGCCCTCCATCGGATCCGACCTGGGCCTGTCCACCGCGACCCTGCAATGGATCGTCAGCGGCTACATCCTCGGCTACGGCGGACTGCTCCTGCTCGGCGGACGGACCGCCGACCTCCTCGGCCGCCGCGAGGTGTTCCTCGTCGCGCTGGGCGTCTTCGCCCTCGCCTCGCTGCTCGGCGGTCTCGTCGACTCCGGCCCGCTGCTCGTCGCCAGCCGCTTCGTCAAGGGGCTGAGCGCCGCCTTCACCGCCCCGGCCGGCCTGTCGATCATCACCACCACGTTCGCCGAGGGCCCGCTGCGCAACCGCGCCCTGTCCATCTACACCACCTGCGCCGCCACCGGCTTCTCCATGGGCCTGGTGCTCTCCGGCCTGCTCACCGAGGCGAGTTGGCGTCTGACCATGCTGCTGCCCGCGCCCGTGGCCCTGCTCGCGCTGGCCGCCGGGCTGAAGCTGCTGCCGCGCACGGCCCGCGAACGCGACCACAACGGCTACGACGTGCCCGGCGCGGTCCTCGGCACCGCCGCCATGCTGCTGCTGGTCTTCACCGTCGTCCAGGCTCCCGAGGCAGGCTGGGGGTCGGCCCGCACCCTGCTGTCCTTCCTCGCCGTCGCCGCACTGCTGACCGCCTTCGTGGCCGTGGAACGGCGCTCCGCCGGCCCGCTGGTCCGGCTCGGTGTACTGCGCTCGGGGCGGCAGATCCGCGCCCAGCTCGGCGCCATGGCCTTCTTCGGCTCGTACGTCGGCTTCCAGTTCCTGGTCACGCTCTACATGCAGGCCCTGCTCGGCTGGTCCGCACTGCACACCGCGCTCGCCTTCCTGCCCGCGGGTGCCCTGGTGGCGCTCTCCTCGGCCAAGGTCGGCGCGCTCGTCGACCGGTTCGGCACCCAGCGGCTCATCGCCACCGGGTTCGCCCTGATGGTCCTCGGCTACGTGCTGTTCCTCGGCATCGACCTCGACCCGGTCTACGCCGTCGCGATCCTGCCCAGCATGCTGCTCATCGGCGCGGCCTGCGCGCTGGTCTTCCCCTCCCTCAACATCCAGGCCACCAACGGCGTCGAGGACCACGAACAGGGCATGGTGTCCGGCCTGCTCAACACCTCCGTGCAGGTCGGCGGTGCGGTCTTCCTCGCCGTGGTGACGGCCGTGGTCACCGCCGGCGCACCCGCCGACCCCACCCCGCAGGCCGTCCTCGACAGCTACCGCCCGGGGCTGACGGTGGTCGCCGGCATCGCGGCGCTCGGCCTGCTCACCGCCCTCACCGGACTGCGGGTACGACGCCCCGCGCACTCGCTCGTCGTCGCCAGGTCCACCACGAAGGAGGCGGACGCGGACCGCGTGGCGGTCCGCGACTGACCGGGGGCCGCCTCCCCGGGCGCCCGGCGGGGCGACCTGCCCCTCCGGGCGCCCGCCTGTTCGCATCCGGCCATGATGACGCACGGGGGGCGGCGTCCGCGTTCGCGGGCCGAACGGGACGCGCCGACCGTCGAGATCGGCTACGCACTGCTCAGCACCGCGTTCGCGGCCCTGGTGGTGTGTGGCGCGATCACCGGGCCGGTCCGGCTCCTCGACCTGCCGCATCCGCGGCTCCTCGACCTGTCGCATCCGCTGCGGACCCTGCTGCCGTACACGGGAGCGGTCGTCACACCCGTGCTCTCCACCGCCCGCGTGGTCGCGGTACCGCCCGCACCCGGCGGAGCAGGACATCGGCCGGCACCGGAGGCGGAGACCGTCGGCCGGCACGGGCAGGGAGGCCGGTGCCGGGCGCGGCAGGGCGGGCGCGGACCGCGGTGGGCTCAGGCGCTTCCGGCGGGGTTCCCGGAGGGTCCCTGCTGCGGGTACACCAGGCCGACCCCGTGCGCGAGCTGGGTCACGGCGTGCCGGAAGAACGGCCCACGCTCCTCGACGACCCGGGTGAACTGCCCGAACACCTCGAAGCCGACCAGCCCGTACAGCTGGGCCCAGGCCGCGACCAGGGCGGCGACCACCTCGGCGGGCAGGTCGGGCGCGAGGTCCGCCGCCATGCGCTCCGCCTCGGGCCGCAGCTCTGCGGGGAGCCTGGTCCGGGCCACACCGAGTCCGCGATGAGCGTCCCGGACGACGGCGACGAGGAGCAGACCCACCCGCGCGGCGGGCCGGACGGTCGTCTGCGGCGCGGCGTAGCCGGGCACCGGTGAGCCGTAGATGAGGGCGTACTCGTGCGGATGCGCGAGCGCCCAGCCGCGCACGGCCTCGCACACGACCGTCCAGCGGCGGACGGGGCTCGCGTCGGCCACCTCGGCGTGCGCGGACTCGGCCGCCTCGCCGAGCGAGTCGTAGGCGTCGATGATGAGCTCGGTGAGGAGGTCGTCGCGGCTGGGGAAGTACCGGTAGAGCGCCGACGACGCCATGCCGAGCTCGCGGGCGACGGCCCGCAGCGACAGTCTCGCGGCACCTTCCGCGGCGAGCTGGCTGCGCGCCTCGTCCTTGATGGCTGCGGTGACCTCGATCCGGGCGCGGGCGCGGGCTCCTTGTGCGGGCTTCATGGGGTGCAGTGTGCCACGCGGCGAGAGCAGTGCACGCATTCGAGAGCGGTGCACGCATTCGGGAGCGGTGCACGCACTTGTGAGCAGCGAACGCGCAGGTGGGCGACGGACGCACGCGTGAGCCTTGCACGCGCGCGAGGGCAGTGAGCTGCGCATGGGAGCAGCGCTTCCCTTCGAGAGCGGTGCTCCACGACGCGAGCACCGTTCGCCGCACGCGACACGACACGACACAAAGAGAGAGCAGTGCTCTCCATTCGGAGCACTGCTCTTGTTTTGGCCGCCGACTCCGTGCACACTGTTCTTGAGCGAGAGCAGTGCTCACAAACCGGAGCAGTGCTCCACCACATCGCAGCCCCGAGGGGATCCTCATGTCGACGTCCACGCCCTCCCCGTCGCCCGCGCCGTACTACCTGAAGGCCGGCCCCGTGGCCACCCGCCTCAACGGCGTCATCGGCTGGCTCGCCCGGCACGGCATCAGTCTCGCGGGGACGGCGGAGCTGTCGGTGAAGGGGCGCAAGAGCGGACGGATGCAGCGCATCCCGGTGAACCCGCACACCCATGACGGCGCCCGCTATCTCGTCTCGGCCCGCGGGCACTCCCAGTGGGTGCGCAACATGCGCGCGGCCGGCGGCGGCGAGCTGCGGGTGGGCCGCAAGGCGCGCGCGTTCACCGCGCAGGAGCTCCCCGACGCCGAGAAGCTCCCGATCCTGCGCTCCTACCTGGAGAAGTGGGGCTGGGAGGTCAACCAGTACTTCCAGGGCGTCACGGCGAAGTCCTCCGACGAGGAGATCCTGGCCTCCGCCGGAGACCACCCCGTGTTCCGGATCACCGTCGAGGGCTGACACCGGTCCGGTCCGGCGAGCCGCAGCGCGCCCGGGATCCGGCACGCCTGCGCGGCGCCGGGCCCGGGCATCCCGCCCCGTCGATCGGCCTGTTCACGACTGGGCCCCGGCGCTCGTCCCGGGTCGTGTTCCGACCGCAACGCCCGTCCGCCCGGAACGGGCGGGGCCCGGCGCGTGCGGAGCCGGGGTACCTCGCACGCCCTTGCGGCAGCGGGGGAGCATCGCAAGGCGGAGGACCGCCCGCGTACCGGGCGGACGCGGGCGGCCCCGACAACGAACACGGCAGGATGCCGTGCCAGGCGCCGCGGACCGGGCGGGACCCTCGCAGAACGCCCTAGCCCTGTCCCCCGGCGCTCCCGGCGCCCCCGGCGCCCTCGCTCCCCGCGTCGGCCCCGCCGCCGGCGCCGGTCCCCTCACCCGCACCGCTGCCGCCGACGCCGACCTCGGCACCCCGGCCCGCACGCGCTCCGCGGGCCCCGGTCCCGGCCCGGCCGGGACCGTCCGGCTGTGCGCCCTCCCACCGGTCCAGCACGGTCAGCAGCCGCTGCACCATCGGCCGGTCCCGCATCAGCTCGCCCAGGGTCGTGCTCCCGCGGGTGATGTCCGTGAACGCCCGCCACGCGGGGCGGAATCCGGTGAGCGCGGCGTGGAAGACGCCGGGGCGCCGCTCGAACGCGGTGAGCAGCCGCTTGCCGACGGCCATCTCGACACCGAGCCCGGCCTTGACGGCGAAGGCGTAGTTGAGGGCCTGGCGGCGGGTGTCGACGCCGTCGTGCGCCTCCGCGATCCGGACCGCCCACTCCCCCGCGAGCCGCCCGGAGCGCAGTGCGAAGGAGATGCCCTCACGGGTCCACGGCTCCAGCAGGCCCGCCGCGTCACCGCACACCAGGACCCGGCCCCGGGAGAGCGGGGAGTCGTCGGAGCGACAGCGCGTCAGGTGCCCGGAGGAGAGGGTGGGTTCGAAGCCAGCCAGGCCGAGCCGGCCGATGAAGTCCTCCAGATAGCGCTTGGTGGCGGCGCCCTCGCCGCGCGCGGAGATCACGCCGACCGTCAGGGTGTCGCCCTTGGGGAAGACCCAGCCGTAACTGCCGGGCATCGGGCCCCAGTCGAGCAGGATGCGGCCCTTCCAGTCCTCGGCGACCGTCTCCGGCACCGGGATCTCGGCCTCCAGACCGAGATCGACCTGGCCTAGCTTCACCCCGACGTGCGCTCCTATCCGGCCGGCACTGCCGTCGGCGCCGACCACGGCCCGCGCCAGGACCGTCTCGCCGTCCTGCAGGACGACCGCGACGGTGCGCCGGTCGGGCACCGCGGAGCCGTGCTGCTCGACCCGGGACACCGCGACACCGGTGCGCAGTTCGGCGCCCGCCTTCTGCGCGTGCTCGACGAGCTGCCGGTCGAAGTCGGACCGGTTCACCAGCCCGAACAGCATGTGCCGGGAACGGCGGGTGCGGCCGAAGCGGCCGTGGTGGGTGAACGTCACGGCGTGCACCCGGTCGCGCAGAGGGAGGTCGAAGCCGGGGGGCAGGGCGTCCCGGGAAGGGCCGATGATGCCGCCGCCACACGTCTTGTACCGGGGCAGTTCGGCTTTCTCCAGCAACAGCACACGCCGTCCGGCGACCGCCGCCGCGTAGGCGGCGGAGGCCCCCGCGGGTCCCGCGCCCACCACGACGACGTCCCACGCCTGCCGCTCGTCGTCCGCCGAAGAGTTCTCGCTGCTCACGATGGTCTACTGCTCCCGGTCCAGCCGCCTGCCGCATCTGTCCCCCGCATCCTACGGCGGGCCCCCGCGTCTTCCCGATCATGCCGGTGCCGCCGTACGGGCACCGCCTGTCCCCTGCCCAGCCGGCCCGCCCTCACACCCCCGCCCCCGGACCTGCGTCCGGCCCGTCTCCCGGGGCGGCCCCCCGGGCCTGCGGCCTGATCCATGCGCCGGAATCCGGCCGGGACCCCCTGTGGGAAAATCGCGCCACCCAAGTCGTCCAACGTCGCACCTACGAGGAGCGTGCCCATGTCGTCGAACCCGGTCGCCGAGACCGTCGCCGCACTGATGCCCAGGGCCAGGACGGAACTCGCCGAGCTGGTGGCCTTCAGGTCGGTGGCGGACTTCGACCAGTTCCCGAAGAGCGAGAGCGAGGGCGCCGCACGCTGGGTCGCCGACGCGCTCGGCGCCGAGGGCTTCGAGGACGTCGCCCTGCTGGACACCCCGGACGGCACCCAGTCGGTGTACGGCTTCCTGCCGGGCCCCGAGGGCGCCCGGACGGTTCTGCTCTACGCGCACTACGACGTGCAGCCGCCGCTGGACGAAGCGGGCTGGACGACGCCGCCGTTCGAGCTGACCGAACGCGACGGACGCTGGTACGGGCGCGGCGCCGCCGACTGCAAGGGCGGCGTGGTGATGCACCTGCTGGCGCTGCGGGCGCTGAAGGCGAACGGCGGCATACCGGTGCACGTGAAGTTCATCGCCGAGGGTTCGGAGGAGATGGGCACCGGTGGCCTCCAGCAGTACGCCGAGGCGCATCCGGAACTGCTGACCGCCGACACCATCGTCATCGGCGACGCGGGCAACTTCCGGGTGGGCCTGCCCACCGTGACCACCACGCTGCGCGGCATGACGACGCTGCGGGTGCAGGTCGACACGCTCCAGGGGAACCTGCACTCGGGGCAGTTCGGCGGCGCCGCACCGGACGCCCTGGCCGCGCTGATCCGCGTGCTGGACTCGCTGCGCGCCGAGGACGGGACCACCACCGTGGACGGGCTCGGCCAGGGAACGCCGTGGGAGGGGCTGGCCTACGACGCGGAGCAGTTCCGGGCGGACGCCAAGGTGCTGGACGGGGTCGGGCTGATCGGTTCCGGCTCGGTCGCCGACCGCATCTGGGCGCGGCCGTCGGCGACCGTGCTCGGCATCGACTGCCCGCCGGTGGTGGGCGCGACGCCGTCGGTGCAGGCGAGCGCCCGGGCGCTGATCGGCCTGCGGGTGCCGCCGGGGGCCGACGCGCTCGAGGCGACGAAGCTGCTGGAGGCACACCTGGAGGCCCACACGCCGTGGGGGGCCCGGGTGACGACGGAGCGGATCGGACAGGGTCAGCCGTTCCGGGCGGACACCTCCAGCCCGGCGTACCGGGCGATGGCCGACGCGATGGCGGTCGCCTATCCGGGTGAGGACATGCAGTACGCCGGCCAGGGCGGCTCGATCCCGCTCTGCAACACCCTCTCCTCGCTGTATCCGGAGGCGGAGATCCTGCTCATCGGCCTCAGCGAGCCGGAGGCGCAGATCCACGCGGTGAACGAGAGCGTGTCGCCGCAGGAGCTGGAGCGCCTGTCGGTGGCGGAGGCGCTGTTCCTGCGGAACTACGCCGCGAGCTGACATCCTCCGGATGCGCGGGGCTCCGCCCCGGCGGGGCCCCGCGCATCACCGTCCACGGCCGGCGCCGCCGGGCGTGTCCGCCTCGCCCGGTACACCCGCCCCGCCCGCCCCGCCCGGCGCGGACGGTCGCGCGGCCCGGTGTGACCGCGGCCCGCGGGACGACGGGACGACGGCACGGCGGGACGACGGCACGACGGCACGGCGGGACGACGGCACGGCGGGACGACGGGACGACGTGCGGTCAGCCGCCCTCGCCGGCCGGGACGCCGGCCTCTAGGTAGACCGCCGATGCGCGCTGGCGTGCCCGCAGGGCCCAGCGCAGCCGCTCGTAGCGGACGGGCGGCAGCAGGCGGGCGGCCTCGTCCTCGCTCGCGAAGCGCCAGGCGCGCAGTTCGGGGCCGGGCAGCAGCAGGCGTTCGGCCGCGGCCGGGTCCAGCCGGCCGCCGTCGAAGAGCAGGCGCAGGCCGCCGTAGCCGGGCGGCGCGGGGCGTTCCCAGTCGACGACCAGCAGACGGGGTACGGCGGTCAGCCGGATGCCGGTCTCCTCGGCGACCTCGCGCATGCCCGCCCGGGCGGGTGCCTCGCCGGGTTCGACGACGCCCCCGGGGAACTCCCAGCCGGGCTTGTAGGTGGGGTCGACGAGCAGGACCCGGTCGTCCTCGTCGAAGAGCAGGACGCCCGCGGCGACGGTCTCGGCGGTGGGTTCGGCGGTCTGCACGATGGCACAGGCGGGCGCGGTACCGGAGGCGACGGCGTCCGCGATGCGCGCGGCGGTCTCGTCCGGGGTGAGCGTTCCGTTGTCGACGGGGTGTGCGTCGGTCAGCAGCCAGCCGCCGAGGGCCGCCAGGTAGGGCTCGATGTGGTCGTGGGACCACTGGCGGACGCGGATCTCGCCGTCGGGCAGGTCGGGCGGGATCTCACGGCGGGCGATCCGCTCGCGCAGGATCGTTTCGGCCGGAGTGAGGACCACATGCCGGACGGCGATCCGGCGGGCGGCGAGCCCGCCGAAGATCTCGTCCCGGTACTCCTGCCGCAGCAGCGTCATGGGCACGACGAGGGTGCCGCCGAGTTCGGCGAGCAGCGCGGCGGCGGTGTCGATGACGAGCCGCCGCCAGACCGGAAGGTCCTGGAAGTCGCTCGTCTCGGCGAGCCGTTTGGCGGGCAGCAGGTGGGTGAGCGCCCCTGAGACGAGTTCGGGGTCGAAGAGCGTGCTGTTCGGGATCAGGTCGATCAGCTCCCGTGCGGTGGTCGTCTTCCCCGCACCGAACGCGCCGTTGATCCAGACGACGGTCACGATTCCCCCTCTTCTGTTGGCCCCCAGTGGCTTGCCCGCTCCACCCTGCCACGGAAACCAGGCGCAGTTGAGGGCCGGGGAACGGCGAGGGCGCCGGACCCGTACGAGGGGTCCGGCGCCCTGGCGGCCGGGCGGCCCGTGGTCGGGGCCGGCCGTCGCGGGTGGCGAGGAAGGCGGGCGGTCAGCCGTTGCGCGCCGTGTCGCCACCGGGCGCGCTGTCGTCGGCGCCCAGGCTGTCGCTGGCGATCGTGTGGTCCAGTGCGCTCAGGGTGCCGTTGACGTCGAGGTCGCCCAGGTCCTCGCCGAGGGCGTGGGACGGGGTGACCGCGGCGACGACGAAGCCGGTGGCGAGGGAGGCGATGGCGAGCATGCTGCGCTTCTTCATACCGGTCTCAACGCCACCCGTGGCGGGAAGGTCACGGCCGCGGGGCGAGCCCGTCGCCCGCCCCACCCGCCCGGACGGACCGGTCCGCCGCCGGCCGGCCCCGGACCGCCGGTGCCCCCTGCGGGCGGACCGGCGCCGCTTCCGGACAAACCGGTCCGTCCCCGCGGCCGGGCCGGTGCGGGGCCGTCCCGTGCCTCCGCGTCAGGCCCGGACGCGGACCGCGGCCGGTCGTTGCGCGAGGGCCGCCGCGGCGGCGCCCACCAGCCCGGCGTCCGTGCCCATCGCGGCGGGCACCACCTTCAGGTTCCGTACGAAGGAGAGGGCGGCGTAGTCGGCGAGAGCCTCGCGCAGGGGGGCGAAGAGGACGTCGCCGGCCCTGGCCACTCCGCCCCCGACCACCGCGATGTCGGTCTCGACGAGGGTCGCCGTCGCGGCGATGCCCGCGGCGAGTGCCTGGGCGGCGCGGGCGAAGGAGGCGAGGGCGAGGGGGTCGCCGGACCGGGCGGCCGCGGCCACCGCGGCGGCGGAGGTGTCACCGTCGGGACCGGGCAGCCAGCCCGTCTCCCGGGCGCGCCGGGCGATGTTGGGGCCGCTGGCGATGCGTTCGACGCAGCCGCGGGAGCCGCAGGGGCAGGGGTCGCCGTCGAGGTCCACGCTGATGTGGCCGATGTGACCGGCGTTGCCGCTGGGGCCGGGGTGGAGCCGGCCGCCGAGGACCAGGCCACCGCCGACCCCGGTGGAGACGACCATGCACAGCGCGTTGTCGTGGCCGCGGGCGGCACCCTGCCAGTGCTCGGCCGCGGTGATGGCGACGCCGTCCCCGATCAGCTCGACGGGGAGCCCGCCGGTCGCCCCCCGGACCTCCGCGACCAGCGGGTATCCGCGCCAGCCCGGCACGTTCACCGGACTGACCGTGCCGGTGGAGGCGTCGACCGGGCCGGCGCTGCCGATGCCGACGGCGCGCACGCGGCCCCACAGGGGCGAGCCGCCCAGTTCCGCGAGCACCTCCCGTACGGCGTCCATCACCGTGTCGCCGTCCTCCTCGGCGGGCGTGGGCCGCTGGGCGCGTGCGAGGATCCGGCCGTCGCCGTCCACCAGCGCGCCGGCGATCTTGGTGCCGCCGATGTCGAGTGCGGCCACGAGGGCGGTGTGCGTCAAGGTCTGTTCTCCCCGTCAGCCATGGGATAGGGCAGGTCGTGCGCAGCACTGTCCGGCGGTGGGGCGCGCGGGCGAAGAGCGCGGTGGACAGTGTCCCCCGGGCCTGACAACGTTGTCCAGGCTCTATGCTCGACGCCACATCCTCATACAATCCACGGATCGACGCACCCCCGGGACCACAGGACAGGACAGGACACCCCACCGTGGCCGATGCCATCCGCCGAGCCGACGGGCTCTCCACCGCCCGTTACGGGAACCGCCCGACGATGAAGGACGTCGCCGCACGGGCCGGTGTCGGCCTGAAGACCGTCTCGCGGGTCGTCAACGGCGAGCCCGGCGTCACGCCCGACACCGAACGGCGGGTGCAGGACGCCATCGAGGCGCTGGGCTTCCGCCGCAACGACAGCGCCCGGGTGCTGCGCAAGGGCCGCACCGCCAGCGTCGGCCTGGTTCTGGAGGATCTCGCCGACCCCTTCTACGGCCCGCTGAGCCGGGCCGTGGAGGAGGTGGCGCGGGCCCACGGCGCGCTGCTGATCAACGGTTCCAGTGCCGAGGACCCCGACCGGGAGCAGGAGCTGGCGCTGGCGCTGTGCGCCCGGCGGGTGGACGGGCTGGTGATCATCCCGGCGGGGACGGACCACCGCTATCTGGAGCCGGAGATCAGGGCGGGCGTGGCCACGGTGTTCGTGGACCGGCCGGCCGGGCGGATCGAGGCGGACGTGGTGCTGTCCGACAACCACGGCGGGGCCCGCTCCGGGGTCGCCCACCTCATCGCGCACGGGCACCGCAGGATCGGGTTCATCGGTGACATGCCCCGTATCCACACCGCGGCCGAGCGGCTGCGCGGCTACCGGGCCGCCATGGAGGACGCGGGCATAGCGGTGCAGCCCTCCTGGATGTCGCTCGGCGCGACCGGCGCGGAGCGGGTGCGCCGGGCGGCGGAGGAGATGCTGTCGGGGCCCGACCCGGTCACCGCGATCTTCACGGGGAACAACCGGGTGACCGTCACCGTGGTCAGGGTCCTGGCCGGGCACACCCGCCGGGTCGCCCTGGTCGGGTTCGACGACGTCGAGCTCGCCGACCTGCTGCGGCCGGGCCTGACGGTGGTGGCGCAGGACGCCGCCACGCTCGGGCGAACGGCCGCGGAACGGCTGTTCGGGCGGCTGGAGGGCGGACTGGTCGCCCCGGAGCGGATCGAGCTGCCCACCCGGCTGGTCGCCCGCGGCTCGGGCGAGCTGCCGCCGGCGGACTGAGCGGCTCGTGGAGACGCGGCGGCACACGCTTGAGGCCCTGGGACTCGCCGGGGTGCCGCTGGACGATCCCCTGAGCTACCCGGGCGCATGGCCGGACCGGTCCGGCCTGCTCGACGGGGACGCTCTGCTGCCCCTGGAGGGCTCCGTGCATCCGGGGCGCGAACCGGTGCTCGCGGTCGGCTCCAACGCGTGCCCGGGCCAGCTGCGCCGCAAACTGTCCGAGGCCGGTCTCGTCGCGCGGGTGCCGATGGTGCGGGTCCGCACGACCGGTCTCGGTGTCGGCGTCTCGGCCCATGTGAGCCGCGCCGGGTATGTGGCGGCGGCGCCGTTCCGGGCGCCGGACGAGGTGCGGGAGCTGTTCGTGCTCTGGCTGGACGCCGAGCAGCTTGCGGCCGTCGACGCCGGGGAGGGCGCGGCGCGGCCGGACGGCAACTACCGGCGGGCCTGGCTGCCGGAACCGGTGGTGCGGGTGTGCCCGGCGGACGGGCGGACCCTGCCCGGAGTGCACGCGTACGTCGGCCGGCGCGGGGTGCTCCGCGACAGCCGCGGCCTGCCGCGTGAGCACCCCGGCGAGCGGGCGCTGCTCACCGCTCTCCTGCGGGAGCACCGCTCGCTGCGGGAGCTGTTCGGGGGGACGCCGGAGGAGTTCGTGGCGCGCGCCCGGTCCGATGCGGCGCTGCGCGAGCGGGGCGCGCGGGCGTTCGCACGGGAGCGGCTCGTGACGCCGTCCGGCCTCGAACCGTTCGTCCGCCCGGTCGTGCCCCGCGTCGTGCCCCCCGTCGCGTCCCCTCTCGCACCGTCTCCCGTGCACCCTCCGCCACGGCCGGGGCCGGGCGCCGGCCGGGACGGCGGCCCGGGACCCGGCCCGCACCCGGGCGGCGGGCCCGGGCGTCCCGGGTCTCCCGGGCACCCCGGCGCTCCGGGCCGTCCCGGCTGATCCGGCCCGCCGCTCCACCGGGGAGAGGCGTGGCCGGGCGGCCGTGCGGACGGCGGCCGGACAGCCGGCCGGGGGCGGCCGTGGACGGCGCCCCCGAGGGCGGCTGGGCGGCCGGCACCGCGGAACCGGGCGGCGGCGCCCGGCTGCGGCGCTACTGGGCGGAGGCCGTGAGGCCGCCGCGGCGGGGGGCGGCGAACCCCTCCAGGTCGGCACGGGACAGTCCGGTGAGGCGGGCGACCTCGGCGGTGTCGAGGGCGCCGCAGTCGAGGCCGCGCAGGAGGTAGCCGCTGAGGGCCTTGGCGGTGGCGGGCTCGTCCATGACGTCACCGGCGGCGTGGCCGGCATAGCGGGCGAGACGGTCGGCGGCCTGCCGGAATCCCTCGCGGTAGAAGGCGAAGACGGCGGCGTAGCGGGTGGGGAGGTGGCCGGGGTGCATGTCCCAGCCCTGGTAGTAGGCGCGGGCCAGGGCGCGGCGGGTGAGGCCGTAGTGCAGGCGCCAGGCCTCGTGGACCTGCTCGGTGGGGCCGACGGGCAGGACGTTGGTGGAGCCGTCGCAGACGCGGACGCCGGTGCCCGCGGCGGCCACCTGCATGACGGCCTTGGCGTGGTCGGCGGCGGGGTGGTCGCCGGCCTGGTGGGCGGCGGAGACGCCGAGGCAGGCGCTGTAGTCGAAGGTGCCGTAGTGCAGGCCGGTGGCGCGGCCCTCGGCGGCCTGGATCATGCGGGCGACGGCGGCGGTGCCGTCGGCGGCGAGGATGGCCTGGCTGGTCTCGATCTGGATCTCGAAGCCGATCCGGCCGGGCTCCAGGGCGTGGGCCTTCTCGAAGCCGTCCAGCAGCCGGACCATGGCGGTGACCTGCTCGGGATAGGTCACCTTGGGCAGGGTGAGGACGAGCCCGCCGGGCAGGCCGCCGGCCCGCATCAGGCCGGTGAGGAAGATGTCCAGGGTGCGGATGCCGCGGTCGCGGACGGGCGCCTCCATGCACTTCATGCGGATGCCCATGCAGGGGGCGGCGGTGCCGGCGGCGTACGCCTCGGCGATCAGGCGGGCGGCGCGGGCGGCCGCCGCGTCCTCCTCGGCGTCGGGGCGGGGGCCGTAGCCGTCCTCGAAGTCCACCCGCAGGTCTTCGACCGGTTCGCGTTCCAGCTTGGCGCGGACGCGGTCGTGGACGGGCTCGGCGAGTTCCGCGGACAGGCCGAGGACCCGGGCGAAGGAGGCGGCGTCGGGGGCGTGGGCGTCGAGGGCGGCGAGGGCCTGGTCGCCCCAGGAGCGGAGGGTGTCGGCGGCGAAGGCGTCGCCGGGCACGTAGACGGTGTGCACGGGCTGGCGGGTGCCGGGGTCTCCGGGGTAGAGGCGCTCCAGTTCGGCGTCGACGGGGGCGAGGGAGGCGCTGATCTCCGCACCGACCGTGTCCGTGAGGCTCGTCGCCACCTGCTCCTGCTGGCCCTGGCCCATACCCATACCCTCCATTTTCCGCTGTACGGAATCAACAATCCGTTGAATGAAGTTATCCGGGCTCTTCGCGCTGGTCAACATCCGGGGGCTGCGCCGGGACACGGCGAGGCCCCCGTGACCGGGCTGGCGGGTCACGGGGGCCTCGTACGGCCGTGCGGGGATCAGCCCTTGCGGGTCTTGATCTCCTCGGTCAGCTGGGGGACGACGTCGAACAGGTCGCCGACGACGCCGTAGTCGACCAGCTCGAAGATCGGGGCCTCGGGGTCCTTGTTGACGGCCACGATGGTCTTCGAGGTCTGCATGCCCGCGCGGTGCTGGATCGCGCCGGAGATGCCGTTGGCGATGTACAGCTGCGGCGACACGCTCTTGCCGGTCTGGCCGACCTGGTTGGTGTGCGGGTACCAGCCGGCGTCCACCGCGGCGCGGGAGGCGCCGACGGCCGCGCCGAGGGAGTCGGCGAGGGCCTCGATGACCGCGAAGTTGTCCGCGCCGTTGACACCGCGGCCGCCGGAGACCACGATCGCGGCCTCGGTCAGCTCCGGACGGCCGGTGGACTCCCGCGGGGTGCGCCCGGTGACCTTGGTGCCGGTGGCCTTGTCGGAGAAGGTCACGGCCAGGGCCTCGACGGCGCCCGCGGCCGGCGCGGCCTCCACGGCGGCGCTGTTGGGCTTGACCGTGATGACCGGGGTGCCCTTGGAGACACGGGACTTGGTGGTGAAGGACGCGGCGAACACCGACTGGGTGGCCACCGGGCCCTCGTCGCCGGCCTCCAGGTCGACGGCGTCGGTGATGATGCCGGAGCCGATGCGCAGCGCCAGGCGGGCGGCGATCTCCTTGCCCTCCGCGGAGGACGGCACCAGCACGGCGACGGGGGAGCCGCCGGCGGACACCGCCTCGACCGCGGCCTGCAGCGCGTCCACCTTCGGGACGACCAGGTAGTCGGCGTACTCGGCGGCCTCGTGGGTGAGGACGCGGACGGCGCCGTGCTCGGCGAGGGCGGCGGCGGTGCCGGCGGCGCCGGCCCCCAGCGCGACGGCGACGGGCTCGCCGACGCGGCGGGCGAGGGTCAGCAGCTCAAGGGTCGGCTTGCGGACGGCACCGTCCACGTGGTCGACGTAGACGAGGACTTCAGCCATGGGATTGCTCTCCTGCGTAACGAAGTTGAGGGGCGGTCGGCGACTGCAGGGCCTTAGATGAACTTCTGGCCCGCGAGGAACTCGGCGAGCTGCTTGCCGCCCTCGCCCTCGTCCTTGACGATGGTGCCGGCCGTGCGGGCCGGACGCTCGGCCACGTTCGTGACCGCGGTCCAGGCGTTCTCCAGGCCGACCTCGTCGGCGTCGATGTCCAGGTCGGACAGATCCCAGGACTCCACCGGCTTCTTCTTGGCGGCCATGATGCCTTTGAAGGACGGGTAGCGCGCCTCACCGGACTGGTCGGTGACCGACACGACGGCCGGCAGGGAGGCTTCCAGCTGCTCGGAGGCGGCGTCGCCGTCGCGGCGGCCCTTGACGGTGCCGTCCTCGACGGACACCTCGGACAGCAGGGTGACCTGCGGGACGCCCAGCCGCTCGGCGAGCAGGGCGGGCACGACGCCCATGGTGCCGTCGGTGGAGGCCATACCGGAGACGACCAGGTCGAAACCGGCCTTCTCGACGGCCTTGGCCAGCACCAGCGAGGTGCCGATGGCGTCGGTGCCGTGCAGGTCGTCGTCCTCGACGTGGACGGCCTTGTCGGCGCCCATCGAAAGGGCCTTGCGCAGCGCGTCCTTGGCGTCCTCGGGGCCGACGGTCAGCACGGTGACCTCGACGTCGTCGTCCGAGTTCTCGGCGATCTGCAGGGCCTGTTCGACGGCGTACTCGTCCAGCTCGGAGAGCAGGCCGTCCACGTCGTCACGGTCGACGGTCAGGTCCTCGGCGAAGTGCCGGTCGCCAGTGGCGTCGGGCACGTACTTCACAGTGACAACGATCCTCAAGCTCACGCCGGCTCTCCTACTGCATCGTCATTTCTCGACTGCCTCTTGCAGGCAGCATAGGCGCCACAAGCGGCCTGTCCCGATCGGGGCGACCCGGCGCTCCGACCGAAATATTACTCGTCAGTACACCCAGTTCGTTCCCACTAAGCAAGCGCTTTGAACTGTGACCTTCGCAACGCAGCGTAACCGGAATCGGACCGCCGCGCAGAGCGGGAACGGCGTGATCAATCCCGCAGAGCGGTGAAGCGGCCCTGGTGGTAGAGGAGCGGACGCCCGGCGCCCGAGGCATCGCCGAGGACGACCTCGGCCAGCACCAGCCGGTGGTCACCGGCGGGCACCCGGGCGACGACCCGGCAGATCAGCCAGGCCGGCACGCCGTCGAGGACGGGCACACCCCCGGGACCCTCGCGCCAGTCGGTCGCCGGGCCGAAGCGGTCGGCGCCGCTGCGGGCGAAGGTGGCGGCGAGCTCCTGCTGGTGCTCGCCGAGTATGTGCACGCCCACATGCTCGGCCTCGGCGACCGCGGGCCAGCTGGACCCGCCGGTGCCGATGCCGAAGGAGATCATCGGGGGCTCGGCGGACACCGAGGTGAGCGAGGTGGCGGTGAAGCCGGCGGGACCCGCCGGGCCACTCGCGGTGATCACCGCGACACCCGCGGCGTGCCGCCGGAAGACCGACCGCAGCAGGTCGGCGGAGGCGAGCTGAGGGGTACCGAGGCCGGACAGGGCCGTCATGGAGTTGTCCTTCTGCCGTAGGGGAGCGGATCGCGGGGGCTCAGCGGCCCGGACAGCGCGCGCTCGACGTACGGGCCAGGTCGATGTGCACCCGGCGGGTCAGCAGGATCGGGGACGGCATGGAGGTCAGGCTGACGACAAGGGGGCCGCCGCGTCAAGTTCACGCCGTCCGGCACCCGCAAGTTCGCGCTGTCCGGCACCCGTCGGCGCACCGGGCCGCCCCGGCCCTCCGCGGGCCCCCTCACCGCTGCCCGACCGCGGCCCCGAGGGCCGCGATCACATCCGCCCTGCGCGGCTGCCCGCCGGCCCTGCGCACGACCCGCCCCCCGGAGTCGAGGACCAGCACCGTCGGAGTCGCGCGGATGTCCAGCGCCCGCACCAGTTCCAGCCGGGCCTCGGCGTCGACCTCCAGGTGAACCACCCCGGGCACCATGGCCGCCACCTCCCCCAGCACCCTGCGCGTGGCCCGGCACGGCGCACAGAAGGCACTGGAGAACTGCACCAGCGTGGCGCGCTCGCCCAGCCCCCCGCCCAGTTCGGCCGGGCCCAGCACCGCCCCCTCGCCGGCCTCGACGGCAACGGCGGCACCGACGGCCCTGCCGCCCTCGCCGCCCTCGCAACCGTCGGCGTCCCTGTCGTCCTGGTCGCCCGTGCCGCCGTTGCCGCCGTTGCCGCCGTTGCTGCCGTTGCTGCCGTTGCTGCCGTTGCTGCCCTTGTCGCGCCCGCGCACCCGCGTACTCCCCTTCCGTCCCTCGTCTTCCGTTTCTCGTCATCGGCGCTGCGCCCGGTCCCGCGCCGCGCGCCGGTCTTCCGCTCCTCGCCCGGCCCCGGAGCGTCCGGTCCCGGAGCGCCCGGTCCCGGAGCATCCGGTCCCGGAGCGCTCCGCCGTCCTGCGCCGCCCCGGGGCACCGCGTGCTCACCTGCCGCTCGCGGGTGCGCGGGTGCGCGGGTGCGCGCCCCCGCAGACGCAAGCGCTCCCGGCCCCGCAATGATTCCCGGCCAGGCATGGGGTCCCGCTCGCGCGGGGCTCGACGGCCCTGCGGCCGGAGCCCGCTGCGACCATCGCACCCGGAGTAAAGAGCTCCCCAAAGTGCGAGGTGGAGGTGGCGTGGACGTGACGAGGATCTCGCCCGGGACGGGCACGCGGGCTGGCTCCACAGGCGTTCTTGGGGCACGATCTGCGAGATGCCGTACACCTACGGCTGCGTAACTTTCCCGCCGGGAGCCCCTTTCCCAGGCTGAGCAGAAAGGGCCCGTCCCCCCTATGGCAGAGCTCGTGTACCGCCCCGTCGTCGGCCTGGCCCTGACCATGTTCAAGGTGTGGGACCTGAAGATCGACTGCAAGGGATCGGAGAACATCCCCCGGTCGGGCGGTGCCGTGCTGGTGAGCAACCACATCAGCTACCTGGACTTCATCTTCGACGGCCTGGCCGCGCTGCCGCAGAAGCGCCTGGTGCGCTTCATGGCCAAGGAGTCGGTCTTCCGCCACAAGATCTCGGGCCCGCTGATGCGCGGCATGAAGCACATCCCGGTGGACCGCGCGCAGGGTGAGGCCGCCTACCGGCACGCGCTGGACTCGCTGCGTTCCGGCGAGGTCGTCGGCGTCTTCCCCGAGGCCACCATCTCGCCGTCGTTCACCCTCAAGGGCTTCAAGTCCGGTGCCGCGCGCCTGGCCCAGGAGGCCGGCGTACCGCTGGTCCCGATGGCCGTGTGGGGCACGCAGCGCCTGTGGACCAAGGGGCACCCGCGCAACTTCAAGCGCAGCCACATCCCCATCACCATCCGCGTGGGCGAGGCGATCGAGGCCTCCCGCGACAAGTACGCCGGCGCGATCACCCGCCAGCTGCGCGAGCGGGTGCAGGAGCTGCTGGAGGCCGCGCAGCGCGCCTACCCGGCCCGCCCGAAGGGCCCGGAGGACTCCTGGTGGCTCCCCGCCCACCTGGGGGGCACCGCGCCCACCCCCGAGGAGGTACGCGCCTCCGAGGCGCGCTGAGCCCGCCGGAGGCGTCCTAGAGCACGTCGGGGAGCGCCTCCATCAGGCGCTCCCGGTCCGGTGCGGCCCTGAGCGCCCCGGGCACCGCCGGGTGCGGCGCGGCGTACAGAGCGGGGTAGTCCACCTCGTGCAGGCCCGGGTCGACGGGGAAGGCCAGACGCTCGCCGTCCAGGCAGAACCGGGCGTCGACGCCCGGCCTGTTGCCGCGCGGGTCCTGGCGGTGCCAGGCGCCGCCGAACCGGACGGCGACCAGCCCGTGCAGGCAGTGCCCCCGGCCGTCGTCGAGCCGCAGCCGCTGGTAGCACAGGGCGGCCGGAATGTCCTGCGCCCGCAGCAGAGCGGCCAGGGCATGGGCCTTGCCGTGGCAGACGCCCGTCCGACGGGCCAGGACGTCGGAGGCGCGCCAGGTGACGCGCGGGTCACCGGAGTCGGCGGAGTCGGCGGAGTGCAGCACGGCGTCCCGCACGTACTCGAAGGCCGCTTGCGCATACTCATACGAGTCCGCGACCTCGGCGGCGATCCGGTCGACGAGGGCCCGGACCGTCGGCCGGTGATGGTCGATGACCTCGTCCGCCGCCAAGTAGGCGGAGAGGTCAGAGGTGTTCTGAATCAGCTCCATGGCCGCAGAGCGTAGGAATGCGGCCACCCGGCAGTCAATGACTTTTCAGGCAACCGCATATCCATGCACAGCGTGAGGGGCTAGCGCGCCATCTCCTCCTTGAGCGCGGCGACGAACGCGTCGACGTCCTCCTCGGTCGTGTCGAAGGAGCACATCCAGCGCACGACGCCCTCGGCCTCGTCCCAGAAGTAGAAGCGGAAGCGCTTCTGCAGCCGCTCGCTGACGTCGTTGGGGAGCTTGGCGAAGACACCGTTGGCCTGCACCGGGTAGAGGATCTCCACGCCGTGCACCGCGCGCACGCCCTCGGCCAGCCGCCGGGCCATGTCGTTGGCGTGCCGGGCGTTGCGCAGCCACAGGTCCCTGGCGAGCAGAGCCTCCAGCTGCACGGACACGAAGCGCATCTTGGAGGCGAGCTGCATGGACAGCTTGCGCAGGTGCTTCATCCGGCGGACGGCGTCCTGGTTGATGACGACGACCGCCTCGCCGAACAGGGCGCCGTTCTTGGTGCCGCCCAGGGAGAGGATGTCGACCCCGGCCGCGTTGGTGAACGTCCGCATGGGCACGTCGAGGGAGGCGGCGGCGTTGGCTATCCGGGAGCCGTCCAGGTGCACCTTCATGCCGTGCGCATGGGCGTGCTCGCAGACGGCGCGGATCTCGTCGGGCGTGTAGAGGGTGCCCAGCTCGGTGCTCTGGGTGATCGAGACCACCTGCGGCATGGCACGGTGCTCGTCCTCCCAGCCCCAGGCCTGCCGGTCGATCAGCTCGGGGGTGAGCTTGCCGTCCGGGGTGGGCACGGTGAGCAGCTTCAGGCCGCCCATCCGCTCGGGCGCACCGCCCTCGTCGACGTTGATGTGCGCGCTCTCGGCGCAGATCACCGCGCCCCAGCGGTCGGTGACCGCCTGGAGTGCGACGACGTTCGCGCCGGTGCCGTTGAAGACCGGGAACGCCTCGGCCGTGGGCCCGAAGTGGCTGCGCACGAGCCGCTGCAGGTTCTCGGTGTACGCGTCCTCGCCGTACGCGACCTGATGGCCGCCGTTGGCCAGGGCGAGGGCGGCCATCACCTCCGGGTGGGCCCCGGCGTAGTTGTCGCTGGCGAAGCCCCGGACCTCCGGGTCGTGGTGGCGGCGCGCGTCGGTCTTCGGGGGGTTCACGGCTGCTCGGTGAGCCACAGACGGTTTCCGTTCACTTCCGCGGCGGGCTTGTCCCAGACGCCGACGATGGCCTCGGCGAGGTCCTTGACGTCCGTGAAGCCCGCGAACTTCGCGTTGGGCCGCTCGGCGCGCATCGCGTCGTGCACCAACGCCTTGACCACCAGGATCGCAGCCGCCGAGGTCGGCCCCTGCTCACCCCCGGCCTTGCGGAAGTAGTCGGCCATCGCCAGCGTCCATGCCTCCGCGGCCGCCTTGCCGGCGGCGTACGCGGCGTTTCCGGCGGTCGGCCGGCTCGCGCCCGCGGCGCTGATCAGCACATAGCGGCCGCGGTCGCTGCGCTGGAGCGCCTCGTGGAAGGCGAGGGAGGTGTGCTGGACGGTGCGGATGAGCAGCAGCTCCAGGAAGTCCCAGTCGTCCAGGCTGGTCTTGGTGAAGGTCTCGCTGCCGCGCCAGCCGCCCACCAGGTGGACCAGGCCGTCGACGTGCCCGAACTCCTTCTCGGTGCGGATCGCCCAGTCGCGGGTGGAGTCCAGGTCGAGCAGGTCGACCGTCTCGCCCGTGACGGCGGCGCCGCCGGACGCGTAGCGGGCCGCGTCCACGGCCTCCGCGAGCCGTTCCGGATCGTTGTCCGCGCCGACGACCGTCGCGCCCGCCTCGGCCAGTCGCCGCAGGGCGGCGCGGCCCGCCGGCCCGCCCGCTCCGGCGACCGCGATCACCGCACCGCTGAGAGCCCCGTTCCCCATGATCTTCGCCTCCTGAGCAGTGTTCTCGGTCCGCCGGTCGTCGCTCACGCGGCGACCCGCTCGGCGCTGTCCGCCGTGATGCCCTTGGTGGAGGCGATCACGTTCTTCAGCTTCTTGGACAGGGCCTCATAGAACATGCTCAGCGGAAACTCGTCCGCAAGCACGTCATCGACGAGTTTGCGCGGCGGCAGGGACAGGTCGAGGGCGTCGGGGCCCTTGGCCCAGTTCGAGCCGGGGTGCGGGGCGAGGTAGGTGGAGACCAGCTCGTAGCCGGCGAACCAGTGGACGAGCTTGGGACGGTCGATGCCGTCGCGGTAGAGCTTCTCGATCTCGGCGCAGAGCTCGTTGGTGACCTGCGGGGCGCGCTCCCAGTCGATGGAGAGCTTGTTGTCGGTCCAGCGGACCACGTCGTGCTTGTGCAGGTAGGCGAAGAGGAGCTGGCCCCCGAGGCCGTCGTAGTTGCGTACCCGGTCGCCGGTGACGGGGAAGCGGAACATGCGGTCGAACAGGACCGCGTACTGCACGTCGCGGGCCTGCGGGACGCCGTCGGCCTCCAGCTTCACGGCCTCCTTGAAGGCGGTGAGGTCACAGCGCAGCTCCTCCAGGCCGTACATCCAGAACGGCTGGCGCTGCTTGATCATGAAGGGGTCGAAGGGCAGGTCGCCGTGGCTGTGGGTGCGGTCGTGGACCATGTCCCACAGCACGAAGGCCTCTTCGCAGCGCTTCTGGTCGTCGAGCATGGCGGCGATGTCCTCGGGCAGCTCCAGGCCCAGGATGCCGACGGCGGCCTCGGAGACGCGGCGGAAGCGGGCCGCCTCGCGGTCGCAGAAGATGCCGCCCCAGGTGAATCGTTCCGGCGCCTCGCGCACGGCGATCGTCTCGGGGAAGAGGACGGCGGAGTTGGTGTCGTAGCCGGCCGTGAAGTCCTCGAACTTGATGCCGCAGAACAGCGGGTTGTCGTAGCGGGTGCGCTCCAGCTCGGCCAGCCAGTCGGGCCAGACCATGCGCAGCACGACCGCCTCCAGGTTGCGGTCCGGGTTGCCGTTCTGCGTGTACATCGGGAAGACGACCAGGTGCTGCAGGCCGTCCGCGCGGCTCGCGGCGGGCTGGAAGGCCAGCAGCGAGTCGAGGAAGTCCGGCACCCCGAAGCCGCCGTCGGCCCAGCGGCGCAGATCGCCGGCCAGAGCCGCGTGGTACGCGGCGTCGTGCGGAAGCAGCGGGGACAGCGCCTCGACGGCGTCCACGATCCGGGACACCGCGGCCTCGGCCGCCGCACGCCCGGGAGCGCCCTCGGCGGAGAAGTCGATCGACCCGTCCTTGGACTGCCATGGCCGGATCTGCTCCACGGCATCCTTGAGCACCGGCCACGCCGGGTGCTCAATCACCCTGGTCGTGGGAGGAATCCGCTCCCCCGCCGCCGCCTGCACAAGAATTTCCGTCATGTCCCATCCTCCACGGGAGATCCTCTCGTGGGGACACCGTAGACATACGCCGTTTCTTCGAGCAAGGGGGGTCCCCGAAAAATCTCCTGCTCACACCCGCCTTCTACCTCACTTTTTCCTGTCGAAACCCGCTACGGCGGAGTAGCCGGGCCGTGTCCCGGGCATGGACGGCCGGTGTCGCGGGGAGGACGGAAGAGGAGCGGGAATCGGCCAAGCCCGGGTTCGTCACGAGCGGGTTCATCCCCGGACCGGCACACTAGGCTGCGGGACCTGCCGTGCGGACGTCCGCCCCGGTCCGTACGGCGCAGAGCCGCCGTCGACGGAAGCGAGGTACCCCTTGAACTTCGTCACCATCGGTCACCGCGGAATCATGGGCGTGGAGCCCGAGAACACCCTGCGGTCCTTCGTGGCCGCCGAGCGCGCCGGCCTGGACGTCATCGAGCTGGACCTGCACCTCAGCAAGGACGGGGCCCTCGTGGTCCTGCACGACGAGGACGTGGACCGCACCACGGACGGCTCCGGCGCCGTCGCCGACAAGACCCTGGCCGAGCTGCGCGCACTCGATGCCGGGCGCGGCGAGCGCATCCCGCTGTTCGAGGAGGTGCTGGACGCGGTGCGGGCTCCGCTGCAGGCCGAGATCAAGGACACCGCGGCGGCACGGGTCCTCGCCGAGCTCATGCGGGCCCGCGGCCTCGCCGACCGCGTGGAGGTGTCCTCCTTCCACGACGCGGCGGTCGCCGAGATCGCCCGGCTGGTGCCCGGCGTACGCACCGCACTGGTCGACGGCCTGCCGCACTCCCGCGTGCGGGCCGGCGGGGAGGACGGGAGGAGCGGCGTCGGCACGGACGTCGTGGAGCGGGCGCTGGCCGTGGGCGCCGGCACGCTCTGCCTCGACATCCGCAGGCTGACCCTGGAGATCGTGGAGCACGCCCGTGCGGCGGGCCTCGGGATCGTCGGCTGGGTCGTCAACACGCAGACCCACCTGCGGCTGGTACGCGCCCTGGAACTGGACGGTGCGACGACCGACTACCCGGACATCAAACGCACCGGCCGCTTCACGGCCTGACGCGGAACCCGCCCCGGTCACCCCCGGCCCGGTCCCCCGCGCCGGAGCGGCCCCGGGACAGCGACCCCGGTGCCCTCACGCCAGCGGCTTGACCAGCAGCTCGAACTGGAGGTCGGCCCGCTGCGGAACGCCGAAGCGCTCGTCGCCGTACGGGAAGGGCGTCATCCGTCCCGTACGGCGGTAGCCGCGCCGCTCGTACCAGGCGATCAGGTCGCTGCGCACCGAGATCACCGTCATGTGCATCTCGGCCGCGCCCCAGACGTCGCGGGCCTGCCGCTCCGCCTCCGCGATGATCGTCTTGCCCAGGCCGGCGCCCTGCAGGGCGGGACTGACCGCGAACATGCCGAAGTACGCGTGCTCGCCGCGGCGTTCGAGCTGGCAGCAAGCCACGACCAGGCCGTCCCGCTCCACCGTCAGCAGCCTGCTGTCCGGCGACTCGATCACCGCCCGCACGCCTTCGGGATCGGTGCGCTGGCCCTGAAGGATGTCCGCCTCCGTGGTCCAGCCCTCCCGGCTGGAGTCCCCCCGGTACGCCGACTCGATCAGGGCGACCAGCGTGTCCACGTCCGCACCGGTGGCGTCCCGGAAGGTCAGTGCGGTGGCGGTGGCGGCGGATTCCATGGGCACAACTCCGGTGTGTGTCGCGGCTGGGACACCAGGAGCCTAACGCCGGTACTACGCTCCGGGTCATGGTGCATGTGCTGAGCGGCCGTATCCTGCTGCGCCCCCGCGACCCCGAGCGCTCCCGCGCCTTCTACGGCGACGCCCTGGGCCTCGCCGTCCACCGCGAGTTCGGCACCGGCCCGGACCGGGGCACGGTCTACTTCCTCGGCGGCGGCTTCCTGGAACTGTCCGGCCGCTGCGAGGAGGAGGAGCCCTCGCCGGCGATGCGGCTGTGGCTCCAGGTCGAGGACGTGGCGGCGGCGCACCGGGAACTGCGCGACAAGGGCGTCGTCATCGAGCGGCCCCCGGTCACCGAGCCGTGGGGGCTGATCGAGATGTGGATCGCGGACCCGGACGGCACCCGGATCGTGCTGGTCGAGGTCCCCGCGGACCACCCGCTGCGCTACCGGCCCGGTCTGTGAGGCCCGCCCCCCGCAGGCCGCGGGCTCCGGCCCTCTGAAGCACCCCGCCGTCCTCGCACCCCGCCGCCGCCGGGGCGCGAGGACGACGGGGCGGCGCGAGAACGACGGGGCGGCGGGCGGCGGGCGGCGGGGCGGCGCGAGAACGACGGGGCGGCGGGCGACGGGGCGGCGGGCGGCGGGGCGCGCCGGGATCTGCCGCGCGCCCCCCGCGCTTCCGCTGCCTTCACCCGCTGCCACTTCCCTTCGCGTACCTCCCGCCCCGTACGGGCATCGCTTCGCTGGGGCGGTTGCCGACGCGGGGAGGTAGCAGTGCACGGACCGGCGCCACCGGGCTGGCTGCTGGTCGCGCTGTGCGCCGCGGCCGGTGCGTACTGCCTGCTGCGGCTGCGCAGCAGGGTCGAGGAGCAGCGCCGCACGGCCGGCGCCGAGGCCCTCATGGGGTTCGGCATGGCCGCCATGGCGGTGCCCGCGAGCGCGGTCACCCCGCCGCGGTGGGTGTGGCCCGTCCTCGCCGCGGTCTTCGGCGTGGCCGCGCTGCGTGCCCTGTGGGCCGCCCGCCGCAGCGCGCACCACCTGCACCATCTGGTGGGGGACGCGGCCATGGTCTACATGGCCCTCGCCATGGCGGCCCCGCCCGGCGGTCACCGCCACGGCGGTGCCGGTGTCCCGCTGCTGACCGGTGTCCTGCTGGTGTACTTCACCGGCTACGTGCTGCTGTCGGGCGCGCGCCTGGTGCCGGTGCCCGGCGCACCGGGCGTCCCCGGCGGACCCCTCGCCTGGGAGGACCGGCCGGAACTGGCCCGGGTCTGCCGTCTCGCGATGGGCATCGCCATGGTGGCGATGCTGCCGGCGATGTGAGCCCCGCGGTCCGCCGCGGCCCGCACCCCCGCACGGACGGCCCGGGTCTCGCGGACCGCCCGGGGCGGCACCGTGCGCGCGCGTCGCCGCGGGCCGAACGGCGCCGTGGTCTGCGTCACTTGGCAGGGCGGCCCGTACCCGCGGGCGGGCGCGCGCTCATAGGGTGGTGGACATGATGGTCCCCGTGGCACTGCTGCTGCTCGGCGCCCTGACCGCGGTGGTCGCGCCCCGCATGCTGGCGCGGGCCGACTGGCCGGACCGCGAGCCGGTGCTGGCCCTGTGGGTGTGGCAGTGCGTGGTGGCGGCCGTGCTGCTGTGCTGTGCGCTGTCGATGGCCCTGAGCGCGGCGGCCGCCTGGCAGGCGGTGCGCGGCCGGCTGTTCGCCCCGGCGCCGCGCCCGGTCGTGGAGGCCTATGCGCTCGGCACGGCCGACGGGCCCTGGGCGGCGGTCACCGCCGTGGCGCTCGCGCTGGGCGGGCTGTGGAGCGCGGCGATGCTGGTGCGCGAGGTCCTGCGGGCGGCCGCGAGGCGTCGCAGCCGCCGGGCGGGGATGCTGGTGCGTGCTCCGCTACTGCCCGGTGAGGAGCCCGGCCGCGGACGGCTGGTGGTGCTGGAGAGCGAGCGGCCGGACGCCTGGTGGCTGCCGGGCGGCACCCCCCGTCTGGTGATCACGACGGGTGCGCTGCGCCGGCTGACCGGGCGGCAGCTGGACGCCGTGCTCGCGCACGAGATGGGCCACGCCCAGGCCCGTCACGACTGGCTGCTGCACTGCTCGTCCGCGCTGGCCGCGGGGTTCGGGCAGGTACCGGTGTTCGCGGCGTTCCGGGCGGAGATGCACCGGCTGGTGGAGCTGGCCGCCGACGACACGGCCTCCCGCCGGTTCGGGCGGCTGACGACCGCGCTGGCGCTGGTGGAGCTGAACGAGGGCCGCGGCGTGTTCGGCCCCTGCCCGGCGGGTCGCACGGAGGTCCCCCGGCGGGTGGACCGGCTGCTCACGGCTCCCCGGCGGCTCACCGCGGGCCGCAGGCTGCGGCTGACGGCGGCGGCCGCGCTGGTACCGGTGGTGCCGGTGCTGGTGGCGTTCGTCCCGGGACTTCGGGCACTCGGGTAGCGGTGGCGCGGACGGCGCCGCCGCCACCCGGCTGTTGTCCGGACCGCACGGCAGGGCGAGGATCGTCCCATGACCCCCACGCACACCGTCACCCCCGCCACGCCCCCGCGCCCCGGCGGCGCGGAGCGGCTCGCGGGCGGCCTGGCGGTGTGCTGTGCGCTGCTGACCGCGCTCGTCGCGGTGGGGTGGTCCCCGCTGACCGCCGCCGACCGGTCGGTCGCCCGCGCCGCCCACGGCTGGGCCGTCGCCGACCCCGCGGTCACCCGGGTCGCCCGCGTCCTCACCGACTGGGTGTGGGACCCGCAGACCATGCGGGTCCTGGTCACCCTCGCCGTGGCGTGGCTGGTCCTGCGGCACGCCGCGTGGTGGACGGGACTGTGGCTGGTGGTGACGGTCGCCGTGAGCACGGGGGTGCAGCAGACCCTCAAGGCCGCCGTCGGCCGTGACCGCCCCGTCTGGTCCGACCCCGTCGACTCCGCCCACTACGCGGCGTTCCCGTCGGGGCACGCCATGACCGCGACCGTGGTGTGCGGTCTGCTGCTGTGGCTGCTGTTCTGCTACGGCGTGAGCCGGGCCGTGCTCCGCGCCGCGGCCGCCCTGGCCGCGCTCTCGGTCCTCGGTGCCGGACTGACCCGGGTGTGGCTGGGCGTGCACTGGCCCACGGACGTGGCCGGCGGCTGGCTGCTCGGTGCGACGGTGGTGGCGCTGGCGGTGGCGGTGCACCGGCGCCTGCTCCCGCCCCCGCCCCGGCGGGCCCGCTGACACCACGCGGAGACCTGCCGGTTCCGCCGCGTCCGCGCGGCACGGCCGCGCGGACTCCGCGCACGGCCGCAGCGCCGTCCGGGTTCTACGGGTTCCACGGGTTCCACGGGTTCCACGGGTTCCACGGGTTCCGCGGTTTCTAGGGTTCCGCAGGTTCTCCGGGCCGCTGTTCCGGTGGGCCGCCCGGGACGTGAAAACGTGGCGCCGACACGGTGCGGGACCGTGAAAAGAGCCGTCCGCCTCGGACGATCCCCCGCGTCGCCCGAGGCGGACGGCATTCGGGAGCGCACCCCGGGCAGGGCGGAACCCGATGCGCTGAGTATAGTTGGCTGGCAGCCAGTCAACGCAGGAGTCCAGGATGTCCCCGCGCAGCGCCCAGGTCAATGAAGAGTTGCGCCGACGCTCACGGGAACGCCTCCTGCAGGCGGCCGTGGAGCTGGTCAACGAGCGCGGCTACGACGCCACGACACTCGGCGACATCGCGGACCGGGCGGGCTCGGCGCGAGGTCTGGTCTCGTACTACTTCCCCGGAAAGCGGCAGCTCGTGCAGTCCGCGGTGCACCGGCTGATGCACCGCACGCTGGAGGAGGCGCTGGAGCGGGAGCCGCGCACCGACGACGGCCGGGAGCGCATGGCGCGGGCGATCGACGCGGTGCTGGGACTGGCCCGGGACCGCACGGTGCTGATGCGCCAGCACATGGCCGGCCTGCTGGACGCGGAGGGCTTTGTGCGGTGCGTGGAGCAGCAGCGGCTCGCCGAACTGCTGCGGGACACCGTCAAGCGGCTCGGCTGCGGCGACCCGGACGTCGAGTACCCCATGCTGCGCGCCCAGTTGATGGGGGCGGTGTACGCCATGGTGCTGCCGAACGTGGGCATGCCGATCGGGCCGCTGCGCGCGGAGTTGTTCCGCCGCTACGGCCTGGACCGGGAGATGGGGGCCCCGCCGGACACCGAGGTGCCCGGCGGGAGGTGCGACGGGGATCTGTCGCGGTTCTTCGCCACCGGCACCCGGTCCGCCACCGGCCCGGACCGCGCACGGAGCACGGGTGGCACGCGACACACGGGGGGCACGCGGGGCCCGGGGGGCGCGGGAGGCGTGGGTACGGCGGACTAGGGCGTGTTTCGAAAGTAGCGTCGTCTGCCCGAAGGGCAGGCCTGGCGGCGTCTGGTGCGTGCGATCGCAAGGCGGAGGGTCGCCCCGATACTGGATGTATCGGGGCGAGCCCGACAACGCGGCGAGCGTGCGTGCCAGACGCCGCCAGGCAGGCGGGACTTTCGAAACACGCCCTAGCCGGTGTCAGTCGAAGTAGTCCGGCTGGGTCTGCACGTTGAGCTCGCGGAGGTGGACACGGCGGGCCGGGTCGGTCAGCCGGTCGCGGACCTTCAGCACGTCGAGGCCCTTGGCGATGTCGTTGGAGTAGATGTAGCCGTTGTAGTAGTACGCCGACCAGGAGCCGCCGACGCTGAGCCGGTCGGTGGTCAGCGGGCCCCGCTCGAAGTAGGCGATCTCCCGGGGCCGTGAGGAGTCGGTGAAGTCCCAGACGGAGACGCCGCCCTGGTACCAGGCCTGGACCATGATGTCCCGGCCCTTGACGGGGATGAGCGAGCCGTTGTGGGCCACGCAGTTCTCGGTGCCGGCCTGCATGCGCGGGATCTTGAAGTAGCTGCGGAAGACCAGTTTGCGGTGCTTGCCTCGGCCGGCGATGTCGTAGATGCCGTCGGCTCCGCGGGTGGCTCCGGTCGCCTCGTTGCAGGTGGCGCCGACGCCGCCGCCGAGCTCGTCGGTGAAGACGACCTTGTTCGCCTTCCGGTTGAACGTCGCCGAGTGCCAGAAGGCGAAGTTGACGTTGTCCTGGACCCGGTCGAGGACCCTCGGGTGCTCGGGGTCCTTGATCGAGAACAGGATGCCGTCGCCCATGCAGGCGCCCGCGGCGAGGTCCTCGGAGGGCAGGACGGTGATGTCGTGGCATCCGGTGGTCTTGGACACGCCCGGGTTGGTGGGCGGGCCGGGGTTGCCGCCGCCGTCGGGTCCGTCACCGGGGAACAGCACCGGGAAGCTGACGACCCGAGCCTTCTCGGGGGCCCTGCGCGGCACCTTGATGACGGAGATCCCGTCGTGCGGCGGCTGGCAGTCCGGGTAGGCGGCGTTGGGCGAGTACGAGGACACGTAGATGTAGACGTTGCGGCGCTCGGGCACCAGCGAGTGGGTGTGCGATCCGCACGCGGTCTCGACGGCGGCGACGTATCTCGGGTTCGCCTTGTCGGTGATGTCGAAGACCTTCATGCCCTCCCAGGAGGACTTCTCGGTCGCAGGCTGCGTGGTGCTGTTGCAACTGCTGTCGCTGCGGGAGGAGTCGGTGGACAGGAAGAGCAGGTTCCCGGAGACGGAGACGTCGTTCTGGGAGCCCGGACACAGCACCTGCGCGACCGTGCGAGGGCGGGCCGGGTCGCTGATGTCGAACACGCGGAAGCCGTCGTAGTTGCCGGCGAAGGCGTAGCGGCCCTGGAAGGCCAGGTCCGAGTTGGTGCCCGGCAGCAGGTCCTTGGGGACGTTCGCGACGTGTTCGACGTTGGCCGAGTGCACGACCTCGTCCTGGCCGGGGACCTCGCCCTCGGCGATGGCCTCGCGGACCTGGGCCTCGACGCCGCGGGACACGCCGGTGCCGGTCACGGGGGCGTCGCCGGGGTCGGGGGTGGCGTTCGCCGGGTGGGCCGTGAGCAGCGCGGCGAGGAGTCCGGCCGCCGCGGCGGCGGCACCCCGGCCTCTGCGCCGTGTTCGGGGATGGTTCGACAGGGTCACTGCTTCCTCCCTAGTGCCGTGCACGTCGAAACGGTGCTCGGACCCCCGAAGTATCGAACTCATCATGCACAGATCAACAGTGCCTCCCTGGACAACTCCCGGCGTTTTCAGCCCGGTTGGAGGCGCCTCGACGGCCGGACACACCGGCCGGGGAGGAGTGCCGCGGGCACCGGCCGGGTAGTGCTCGTCCCGGTCCCGTCCGCCACAGGAGGTCGTCGTGCCCGTCCGCCGCACGTCCCGCGTCCCGCTCACGACCGTGCCCTTCGCCGCCCTGGCCGCGCTCGCCCTGGCCGCGACGCTCGCCCTGACCGGCTGCGACTCGGACGACGCCGCCGCCGTGGCGCCGAGCGGGCCCTTCGTGCTTCAGCCCGGCCTGCCGGGCGAGGACAACCGCACCCTGTCGGCGGAGCAGGCCGCGACCCGGCGGGCCGAGGACGACAGTCCCAACTCCGCCGACGTGTCGTACGTCCGCATGATGATCGAGCACCACGAACAGGCCGTCGTGATGTCCGCACTCGCCCCCGAACAGGCCGGATCGGCGCAGGTGAAGCGGCTCGCCGCGCGCATCAAGGCCGCGCAGGAGCCGGAGATCGGCGCCATGAGGGGCTGGCTCACCGCACACGGCCTGCCGGAACGGGGCGAGGAGCACGACCACGCGGAGATGCCCGGCATGGCGAGCGAGGAGCAGCTGACACGGCTGCGGGCGGCGCGGGGCGAGGAATTCGACGCGCTGTACCTGAAGCTGATGATCACTCATCACGAGGGGGCCGTCACCATGGCCACCGAGGTGAAGGCCCGGGGGAACAACATCCAGGTCGAGGAGATGGCCGACGACGTCGTGGCCCAGCAGACCAGCGAGATCTCGCGGATGCGGGACATGCCCTGAGGCGGACGGGACCCGGCCCCGCCGGGCCGGGCCGGGGCCGCACCGGGGACGCCGCGCCGGTGCGCTGTAAGCGACGCCGCACCGGGACGGCAGCAGGCACGGCTCGGTCGCCGATCGCTGACGCCCGGTCCGGCGCGTCCGGTGCATCCGGTGCATCCGGTGCATCCGGTGCATCCGCACGAGGTACCTGACGCGCCGGACGCGCCGGACGCGCCGCCTCAGCGCCGCGCGTGACGTGGCGTCAGGAACCCGGCGTCCCGGGCCTGGGCGATCAGCTTCAGGGACCTGCGGCGGCTGTGCCCGGTCGCCCACATCACGGCCAGGACCGGATCGAGGCCGTCCTCCTGCGCCGCCCGGTACTCCTCGGCAGCCAGCCAGCACCCCTCCACGCCGCGCGGCCAGGACGGGCGCGCACGGCGCGGAGCCGGACCGTCGGGAAGTCCCGCCCGGTCCGCCAGTCCGCCGAGGTCGTCCACCTCGGCGGGGTCGTGCAGGTCGGGCGGGCCGGCAGGGTGGCCCTCGGCACCGGCCCGGGAGCCGCCCCCGGCACCGGCTCCGCCGTCGCCTCCGCCGGACGCGGAGCCGACGCAAGGGGGATCGCCGTACCGGGGATCACCGTACGAGGCGCCGTCGTACGGGGCGCCGTCGTACGAGGCACCGCCATCCGGCCACCGGTCCGGCGCCCCCTCCTCCCGGATCTCGATCCCGCACGCCTCGGCCAGCGGGCCCTCGATCCAGTCGGCGAGGACGGTGAGGTCGGCGAGGGAGAGAGCCGGGTGGGCCCGCACGTCCTCGATGGACAGGCATCCCGCGCTCAGCACGGCCAGCGCGTCGACCCGGGCGCCGTCCGCGAAGCCGAGCCGCACCTGGAACCAGGACGTGGCCCCGTCGCTCTCCTGCACTTCCCACGCGGGCCACACGGACACCGCGCCGTCCTCGAAACGGCGGTCAGAAAGATTAAGAAAGGATGCTTCTAGCACACACGCAACGTAACCGCATCATCACATTCCATACGAAAGGACAGAGCGGACACGCGCGTCCGGCACTCCGACGGCTCAGCCCGCCCCCGCAACGGGCCGGCCCCGGCCCGCCCCCTCCCCCGGCGGGCCCGCCGGTGCGATGCTGGAGGCGTCAGCGATCTCCTGCCACACCCCGGGACAAGGAGTTGCGCAGTGCTGCGTGTCGCCGTCGTCGGTTCCGGACCCAGCGGGGTCTACACCGCGCAGACGCTCGTCCAGCGGGATCCCGCCGTGCGGGTCGACGTACTGGACCGGCTGCCCTGCCCGTACGGCCTGGTGCGCTACGGCGTGGCCCCGGACCACGAGAAGATCAAGTCGCTGCAGAACGCCCTGCGGACGGTGCTGGAGCACGAGCGGGTACGGTTCCTCGGCGGCGTCCACGTGGGCCCCGAAGGCGTGCCCGCGGCCCGGCTGCGGGAGCTGTACCACGCGGTGGTGTACTGCGTGGGCGCCGCCACCGACCGGCATCTGGGCATCCCCGGCGAGGATCTGCCGGGCAGCTGGTCGGCGACCCGGTTCGTGTCCTGGTACAGCGCCCATCCGGACGCCCCGGACGACGCCTTCGTGCGCGGTGTGCGGTCGGCCGTCGTCATCGGCCTCGGCAACGTCGCCGTGGACGTCACCCGGATCCTGGCCCGCGGCCCGGCCGAGCTGACCGGTACGGACATGCCGCAGGCCGCGCTCACCGCACTCACCGCGAGCCGGCTCACCCACGTGCACATGGTCGGCCGGCGCGGCCCCTCCCAGGCCCGGTTCACCACCAAGGAGCTGCGCGAGCTGGGCACCCTCACCGGGACCGGCGTGGCCGTGGATCCGGCCGAGCTGGCCATGGACCCGGCGTCCGCCGATCCGTCCGCGCTGCCGGCCGTACAGCGGCGCAACATGGAGGTCCTGCGCGGCTGGACCTCGCCGCCGGACGACGCGGCCCGCCGGATCCAGGTGCGCTTCTTCCTGCGCCCCGTCGAACTCCTCGCGGACGGCGGCCGGGTGGGCGCGGTGCGCTTCGAGCGGACGGCCCCCGACGGGCGGGGCTCGGTGCTCGGAACGGGTGAGTTCCTGGACGTCGAGGCGCAGTTGGTGCTGCGCTCGGTCGGCTACCGCGGAGTGCCGCTGGAGGGGCTGCCGTTCGACGAGGCCACCGGCACCGTGCCGCATCGCGCGGGCCGGGTCCTGCGGGCAGGGGCCGCGCCGCCCGGCGAGTACGTGGCGGGCTGGATCAAGCGGGGTCCGACGGGGGTCATCGGCACGAACCGGCCGTGCGCGAAGGAGACGGCGACGTCGCTGCTCCAGGACGCGCCGCTGCTGCTCGGCCGGGACGTTCCCGAGGACCCGCTGAGGGCACTGCGGGCGCTGGGCGCCGACCCGGTGGACTGGGCGGGGTGGCAGGCGATCGAGCGGGCGGAGGCCCGTCTGGGCGCGTCCCTGGGCCGCGGCCCGGTCAAGCTCCCGGACTGGACGTCGCTGCTGGACGCCGCGCGGGGCCGGGCCCTCGGCCCGGTGGCACCCGCCGGGCCCTCCGCGCCCGGTCAGCCGCTGCCGCCGGGCCCCGGCTGACGGGCCGCCGCGACCAGCAGGGCGCCGAGGAGCCCGGGGAAGAGCGCGTCGAGGTCGTCGTCGCGCAGGCCGTTCATCTTGGCGGTGCCCCGGTAGACCTGCCGGATCACACCGGCCTCCCGCAGCACCCGGAAATGGTGCGTGGTGGTCGACTTGGCGACCGGCACGTCGAACTGCGAGCAGCTGAGCTCCTCGCCGCCGACGGCTGCCAGCTCGCGGACGATCTGCAGCCGCAGCGGATCCGCCAGGGCGTGCAGCACCGCCTCCAGCCGGATCTCCTCACGGGTCGGGTGCGGCAGCTCTCGGGGGCCCGGGGGCGCGGTCGCGGTCATGCCTGCATGGTACGAGACTCTTCGTAGTTTGACATCCGCCGTACTACGAGGGATATCGTACGAGCCGTATCGCACCGGCCCGGCCCATGACGAACTGGAGGCGCCGTGACCGCGCTCTTCGAGCCCTTCACCCTGCGTGAACTGACCATCCCCAACCGTGTGTGGATGTCCCCGATGTGCCAGTACTCGGCCGCCGCGGAAGGCCCCGGCACCGGCGCACCCGACGACTGGCACTTCGCGCACTACGCGGCCCGCGCGGCCGGCGGCACCGGCCTGATCGTCGTGGAGGCGACCGGGGTGAGCCCCGAGGGCCGCATCTCACCCTACGATCTCGGCCTCTGGAACGACACGCAGGTGGCCGCGTTCCGCCGGATCACCCGCTTCCTCGTCGCCCAGGGCACCGTCCCGGCGGTCCAGCTGGCGCACGCCGGCCGCAAGGCGTCCACCGACCGGCCCTGGAAGGGCGGCACGCCGCTCGGCCCGCGGGACCTCGGCTGGACGCCGGTGGCGCCCAGCGCGGTGCCCTTCACCGAGCGGCACACCACGCCCGAGGAGCTGAGCGTCGAGCGGATCAAGGAGATCGTCGGCCTCTTCGCGGACGCGGCCCGGCGGGCGCTCGCGGCGGGTTTCGAGGTGGTCGAGATCCACGGCGCCCACGGCTACCTGATCCACGAGTTCCTCTCGCCGTACTCGAACCGCCGCACCGACGCCTACGGAGGCTCCTACGCAGGCCGCGCCCGCTTCGCCCTGGAGGTCGTCGACGCGGTGCGGGAGGTCTGGCCGCAGGACCGGCCGGTGTTCTTCCGCGTCTCGGCGAGCGACTGGCTGGACGAGGGCGGCTGGACCGCGCAGGACACCGTCCGGCTGGCCGGCGACCTCCGGTCCCACGGCGTGGACCTGCTCGACGTCTCCAGCGGCGGCAACGTCGCCGACGTCCGGATCCCCACCGGCCCCGGGTACCAGGTCCCCTTCGCGGCCCAGGTCAAGGCCGGCAGCACGCTGCCCGTCGCCGCCGTGGGGCTGATCACCGACGCCGCGCAGGCCGAGAAGATCATCGCCAACCGCGAGGCGGACGCCGTGCTGCTGGGCCGCGAGCTGCTGCGCAACCCCTCCTGGGCCCGGGCGGCGGCCCGGCAGCTCGGAGGTGAGGTGCGGACGCCGGACCAGTACCGGGCGTCGGCCTGATCCGGCCGGACCCGGTCACTCGGGGCACCGGACGGCGGACCCGCCCGTGCGGGCCTGCCGGGCCAGCTCCCGCCGGTAGCCGGCGTACGCGGCCCGCAGGGCCGGCCCCGGCCAGCCGGCGGGCAGCAGCGGGTCCGGCAGGACGGGGTCGGCCAGCAGATGCCGGACCATCGCCGCGTAGGCGGTGAGTCGTTCGGCGGGCCGGTCCGCCCGCTCCCCGTGCTCCAGCAGCGCGTACGCCGTGCCGGCCCAGGCCCGCACCGGCCACAGGCGCGCGGCCAGCTCGCGCGGGGACCGGGCCGGGCGGCTCATGGCCAGTTCGGCCACCTGCTCCAGACCGGCGGGCAGCTCCCGGGACAGGTTGGCGGGGCGCAGCCAGACGCCCTCGCGGAGTTCGGCGAGCCGCAGGGCGGCCAGCCGGGCGCGCAGCGCGGCGCGTTCGGCGGGGCTGCGGCCCGTCGCGGTGACGACGACCGTCTCCCAGTCGCCGTTCCAGTCCCGCGTGTGCGGACGCACCGCCTCGTCCTGGCGGCGGCGGCGCTCCAGCAGCCGCTCCCCGATGCGGTAGCCGGCCGCCGTGCGGCGCAGGTCTCCGGCCGCCGCCATCCGGGAGAGCGCGGCACGCAGTGTCGACCCGCCGACGCCGAAGGGCTCCACCACGCGTGCGAGGTCCTTCGCGGTCAGCTCGGGCGGGTCCGCCCCGAGCAGCAGGCTCAGCACGACGGACCGCGCCGACAGCGGGCGCAGGACGACGGGGTCCGGCCGGGCCGGGGCGGTCATCGGGAGGCCGGGGAGTCGTGGCGGTGCATGGCCCGGCCACTGTACGGCCCGACACCGGATGTTGCATCATTGCTGCGACCGCAGGATTAGTGCAACACTCGGGTATGGTCCCGACATCCGCGCAGCACCGGTACGAGCAGCACGTGACGCACGACGTCACCAACCAGGCCCCGCCCCTGGCCCCCTACGACGCCGCGGACGACGCGGCCCTCCTGGAGGGCCTGTGCCGGGAGGGCGCGGGCTGGGCGGAGGCGGACATCCGCAGGATCGGCCTGCTGGCAGGCGGCGCCGAGGCGCAGGAATGGGGCGAACGGGCCAACCGGCACGAGCCCGAACTGCGCACCCACGACCGCTGGGGCCACCGCGTGGACGAGGTGGACTTCCACCCGGACTGGCACCGGCTGATGCGGGTCGCCGTCACCGAGGGGCTGGCCGGATCACCCTGGGCGGACCCCCGGCCGGGCGCACACGTCGCCCGGACCGCGGGCGGTCTGGTGTGGCACCACAGCGAGGCCGGGCACGGCTGCCCGACGTCCATGACCTACGCGGCGGTCCCGGCGCTGCGCCGCGAGCCGGAACTGGCCAAGGTGTACGAGCCGCTGCTCACCAGCCGCGTGTACGAGCCGGGGCTGAGCGTCCCGGCCCAAAAGCGCGGGCTGCTCGCCGGGATGGGCATGACGGAGAAGCAGGGCGGTTCCGACGTCCGGACCAACACCACGACGGCCACCCCCACCGCGGAGCCGGGCGTGTACACGCTGCGCGGGCACAAGTGGTTCACGTCGGCGCCGATGTGCGACGTGTTCCTGGTGCTGGCCCAGGCACCGGGGGGCCTGTCGTGCTTCCTGGTGCCGCGCGTGCTGCCCGACGGCACCCGGAACACCTTCCGCATCCAGCGCCTGAAGGACAAGCTCGGCAACCGGTCCAACGCCTCCTCCGAGCCGGAGTTCGACGGCACCGTCGCCTGGCGCGTCGGGCCGGAGGGGCAGGGCGTGAAGACCATCATCGAGATGGTCAACTGCACCCGCCTGGACTGCGTGATGGCGTCCGCGACACTCATGCGCAGGACGCTGGTCGAGGCGGGGCACCACGCCCGCCACCGCAGCGCCTTCGACGCCCGCCTCGCGGACCAGCCGCTGATGCGCAACGTGCTGGCCGATCTGGCGCTGGAGTCCGAGGCCGCCACCACGCTCACGCTGCGTCTGGCCGGGGCGGCCGACCGGGCCGTGCGCGGGGACGAGGGCGAGCGGGCCTTCCGCCGGATCGCCACGGCCGTCGGCAAGTACTGGGTGACCAAGCGGGGCCCCGCCTTCACCGCCGAAGCCCTGGAGTGCCTGGGCGGCAACGGCTACGTCGAGGACTCCGGCATGCCCCGCCACTACCGCGAGGCGCCGCTGCTGTCCATCTGGGAGGGCTCCGGCAACGTCAACGCCCTCGACGTCCTGCGGGCCTTGGCGCGCGACCCGCGCACCGCCGACGCCCTGTTCGCCGAACTCGCCCTCGCCCGGGGCGCGGACGCCCGGCTGGACGCGGCCGTGGGCCGGCTCAGGGACGGTCTCGCCTCCACGTCCGAGACCGGCGCCCGCCGGCTCGTCGAGGCCATGGCCCACACCCTGCAGGCGTCCCTGCTGGTGCGGCACGCCCCGCCCGCGGTCGCGGACGCCTTCTGCGCCACCCGTCTCGGCGGCGACTGGGGCCACGCCTTCGGCACCCTCCCGGACACGGCCGACCTGACCGGCATCCTGGGCAGGGCGCTGGGCCATCCGGGCTGAGCGGGCGGGCGCCCGCCGGTGCGTGCGGCGGCCGTGCCGCGCCTCCGGCGGCCCGCGAGCGGCACGGGTGACCGGTCCGGGGCGGCCGCGCGGCGCGCCGCCGCCGTGGCCGGAGCCCGGGCGGCCCGGGGCGCCGGGCACGGTGTCAGGGGTCCTGGGGCCCCGGTCCCGTGCGGTGGCCCCAGAGGGGGTCGAAACGCGCCCAGTCAGCCTCCCAGCGGTCCAGGCGGCGCCTCTCCAGGCGCTCGCGGGCCACGCGTCCGCAGGCGAAGGGGACGATGGCGGTGCCCAGGCCGGCGAGCACGCCGAGCAGGGCGGAGCGGAGCCGGGCCTGGGCGGCGGACGCGGGCCGGGTGACCAGGCGGCCCTCGGGGTCCGTCCAGACCGTGACCCGCGCCCCGGGAGGCGTACCGGGGCGGGCCCGGACCAGGCCCGACCGCGCGGAACCGTCGGGCGCGGTCCACCCGGCCTCCGCCCAGACGGCCCGGCCGTCCGCCGCTCCGTGCGCGGCGGCGCCCGGCGCGCGTCCGGTCAACCGCGCCGCGACGGGCCGCCACTGGGCACGCTCGCGCGCCATCCCCTGCTCCACCGACCCGGCCACGGCCCACCCCGCGACGGGGCCGCACAGCGCGGTGAGCACCCACACGGCGAGCAGCATCCACGCCTCGGCCTCGTCGGAGCGGCGCCGCAACGGATTGCGCCGCCAGCGCCACAGCCACACGCGCCGAACCCTCCGACCCCGCAGCCCCATCGAAGGCCGCCTCCTCACGAGCGCACGAGCATCCCGGTCCCCGTCCCATACGGTCGGCGGCCCCCCGATGCTCAAGGAGGGTCCTCCGCCGCCCCGACGGTGCACCGCGGCGGGCGGCCGTGCCGTGCAGTCGCCGGGCGCGCCCGTGCGGCGCCGCGGCCGCGTCTGTCGCCGACACCCTCCGACCTGCGGCGACGCCTCCTCCGGGGGTGACTGTCAGTGGTGGGGTGCAGACTGGCCGGTGTCTGGGACGAAGACGTCGCGGAGGTGATCGGCATGACCGGCGTACTGCTCGCCGTGGGTACCCGCAAGGGTCTGTTCATCGGGCGCCGGCGCGAAGGCGCCTGGGAGTTCGACGAGCAGCCCTGCTTCAACGCACAGGCCGTCTACTCGGTCGCCATCGACACCAGGGGGGACGCTCCGCGTCTGCTGGCGGCCGGCGACAGCGCGCACTGGGGGCCGTCGGTGTTCCACTCCGACGACCTGGGCCGGACCTGGACGGAGCCGGAGAGACCGGCTGTCAGGTTCCCGCAGGACACGGGGGCCTCGCTGGAGCGGGTGTGGCAGCTGCACCCGGCGGCGGCCGAACCGGACGTGGTGTACGCGGGCACGGAGCCGGCCGCGCTGTACCGCTCGGAGGACCGGGGCGAGAGCTTCGACCTCGTGCGTCCGCTGTGGGAGCACCCCACCCGTTCCCGGTGGGTCCCGGGCGGCGGCGGCGAGGGGCTGCACACCGTCCTCACCGACGCGCGGGACGCGCGCGCGGTCACGGTCGCCGTGTCCACGGCCGGGGTGTTCCGCACCACGGACGGGGGCGCGAGCTGGGCACCGTCCAACAGCGGTGTCTCCGCGGTGTTCCTGCCGGACCCCCACCCCGAGTTCGGGCAGTGCGTGCACAAGGTCGCGCGGGACGCGGCGGACCCCGACCGCCTGTACCTGCAGAACCACTGGGGTGTGTACCGCAGCGACGACGGGGGCGCGCGGTGGACCGACATCGGCGAGGGCCTGCCGTCGACCTTCGGGTTCGCCGTGGCCGCCCACCCGCACCGCGGCGACACCGCCTACGTGTTCCCGATCAACGCCGACTCCGACCGGGTTCCGGCCGGCCGCCGCTGCCGGGTGTTCCGCACCCCCGACGCGGGCAGAACCTGGGAGCCGCTCGCGGCCGGGCTGCCGCAGGGCGACCACTACGGGACCGTGCTGCGCGACGCGCTGTGCACGGACGACGCGGACCCGGCGGGCGTGTACTTCGGCAACCGCAACGGAGAGGTGTTCGCCTCGGCCGACGACGGCGACACCTGGCGGCAGCTCGCCGCACACCTGCCCGACGTGCTGTGCGTGCGGGCCGCGGTCGTCGGGTGAGGCACCTGCCGCCCGCGGCCACCGCCGTCCGGGGCGCAGCCGCGTGGGGCGGTGGCCGCGTGAGGGCGTCGTCCGAGGCCGCCGTCGCGTGGGTCGGAGCCGCGCCGGGAAGCGGCGCACGCCGAGCGGGAGAGGCGTGGACGGTGCCGGGCGCGGAACGGGGCGGAGCGGGCGGCCGGCACCGGCCGCCCTTGGCCACCGGTTGATCTCCATGCCGTGTACGGCAGTAGGGTGACGCCGTGGCACCACGACCCTTGCATGAGATCGTCGAGCCGGGCTGGGCACAGGCCCTGGAGCCGGTGGCCGGACGAATCGCCGAGATGGGCGCCTTCCTGCGGGAGGAGATCGCCGCGGGGCGCACCTACCTCCCCGCCGGACAGAACGTCCTCAGGGCGTTCCAGCAGCCCTTCGACGAGGTCCGCGTCCTCATCGTCGGCCAGGACCCGTACCCCACCCCGGGACACGCGGTCGGGCTGTCGTTCTCGGTGGCGCCGGACGTACGGCCGCTGCCCGGCAGCCTGATCAACATCTTCCGGGAACTGCACACCGATCTGGGGCTGCCCCAGCCGTCCAACGGCGATCTGACGCCGTGGACGCAGCAGGGCGTTCTGCTGCTGAACCGGGCGCTCACCACCGCGCCGCGCCGGCCGGCCGCGCACCGGGGCAAGGGCTGGGAGGAGGTCACCGAGCAGGCGATACGCGCCCTGGCCGCGCGCGGGAAGCCGCTGGTGTCGATCCTGTGGGGACGCGACGCGCGCAATCTGCGCCCGCTGCTGGGCACCCTGCCGTCGGTGGAGTCCGCCCACCCCTCCCCCATGTCGGCCGACCGGGGCTTCTTCGGCTCGCGTCCCTTCAGCAGGGCCAACGAGCTGCTGATCGGACAGGGCGGACAACCCGTGGACTGGCGCCTGCCGTGACCCGGCCGCCGGGGAGCACCGCCCGTGCCCCGTCGAGCCGCCCCGGTTTCCTCGCCGTCGACTCCGGGGGCTCCGGACTCCGTGTCGTCGTCGCCACCGCGGACGGCGGGCTGTCCGCGCGGCGTGAGACGGCCGTTCCGGTGCGGACCGGCCCCCGGGGCATCGACGCCGGGCACCTGATGGAGCAACTGCTCCCCCTGGTGCGGGCGTTGACCGAGGAGACCGGGGTGACCGAGTTGTCCGCGGCGGCGGTCGGCGCGGCCGGGCTGGGCACGCTGGGCGACACGCTGCGGGCGGAGCTGCCGGGCGCGCTGCGGCGGGAGTTCGGCATCCGCACCAGCGCGCTCGCGGCCGACGCCGTCACCGCGTACACCGGGGCCCTGGGGCCGCGACCCGGCGCGGTGGTCGCCGCCGGCACGGGACTGATCGCGATCGGTACGGACCTGACGCGCTGGCACCGCGCCGACGGCTGGGGCCACTTGCTGGGCGACTGCGGCAGCGGCGCGTGGATCGGGCGCGCGGGACTGGAGGCCGCGCTGCGCGCCCATGACGGCCGGGCCGACGGCTCCGCCCCGCTGCTGTCGCACGCCGTGGAGGTGTTCGGGCCGCCGCAGGAACTGCCGGGCAGGCTGTACCCGCGCGCCGACCGGCCGGCGGTGCTCGCCTCCTTCGCGCCGCACGTGGCCGCGTGCGCGGCCGACGATCCGGTCGCCGCCGCGATCCTGCGGGAGGCGGCACGGCACATCGCCGATTCGGCGGCGGCGGTCTGCCCCCGCGAAGGCGAGCCCGTCCTGGCCCTCACCGGCGGGCTGTTCCGCATGGGCGCGCCGCTCACCGGCCCGCTGGCCGACGCGTTGGAGCGACGGCTGCCCCGGGTCCGCCCGGCACCCGCCGACGGCGATCCTCTGCTGGGGGCGGTGCGCATCGCCGCAGCGCTGGTCGCCGGCCGGCTCGTTCTGCCGCGCGACGACCGGATGTTGCTGGTCACAGCCCTGGACTGACCGAGGACCGGCCGCCCGGACCCGCCTCGCCAGATGGCTGCCGCCGTCACGCGTCGCACCGCATCGGACAAAACCGGACGGATACCGCTCACCTGCCCCCTCCCCGAACAGGGACACCCAGGAAGCCAGTAACATGCGGCGCCATGAGTTCCCCCACTGGACCCGCGTCCGGCCTGCCTGTACGAATGCCGCGCCCCCGTCAGCCGGGACGGCACCGCCGACCCGAGCCCCTGGCGGCTCCAGAGGGCGCGCCCGCGCTCGTCCTCGCGGTTCCGGGCACGCCCAGCGCCGCCGTACGCGGTCTCGCCGAGGAGATCGTGAGCATCGCCCGCTCCGAGCTTCCCGGCCTCGACGCCCGGATCGGGTACGTCGACGGGGACGACGTGGAGTACCCCTCCGTGACCACCGTGCTCGCGCGTACGGCGGACGAGCGGACCGCGCGCTACGAGCTGGCGCTCTCCGCGGGCACGGAGGCGAAGGAGCCCGAGGGGCCCGTCGCGGTGGTCGTGCCGCTGCTGGCCGGCCCCGACAGCGCGCTGCTGCGCCAGGTCCGGCAGGCCGTGATGGACAGCCGCGTCGCCGCCGACCTCACCGATGTCCTGGGCCCCCACCCGCTGCTGGCCGAGGCCCTGCACGTGCGGCTGTCCGAGGCCGGCCTGGCCCGCGCCGACCGGGCCCGGCTGTTCACCGTGGCGACGGCCGCGGACGGCATCGTCCTGGCGTCCGTGGGCGGGGAGGAGGCCGTGCAGGCGGCCGGGATCACCGGCATGCTGCTGGCCGCGCGGCTGGCCGTACCGGTGATGGCGGCCGCGCTGGACCAGGAGGGTTCCGTCCAGGCGGTGGCCGAGCAACTGCGGTCCTCCGGCTCGCAGCAGCTGGCCCTGGCCCCTTATCTGATCGGCCCGGAGATCGACGCCTCGCTCGTGGAGGCGGCCGCGCAGGAGGCGGGCTGCTCCGCCGCCGAGCCACTCGGGCCGTACCCGGCGATCGGCAAGCTGGCGCTCGCCCAGTACACGCAGGCACTGGGCATCACCCCGCAGACGGCGCAGGGCGCACCCGTGCGCTGAGCGGCGGACCGCCCCGGGTCCCCGGGCGCGGGCTCAGCCGAGGACGACGCAGGAGGCGGCCGGCACGCGCACGGCGCCGGACCGCCGGGGCAGGCCGGTACCGGGGTCGACGTGGAACCAGGTGACATCGCCGGACCGCTCGTTGGCGACGTAGAGGCGGCCGTCGGCCTCGGTGAGGGCGCGCGGCCAGTGACCGCCGCAGGGCACCGTTCCGACCAGCCGCAGGCTCTCGCCGTCGACGGCCAGCACGCTCAGCACGTCCTCGCCGCGGACCGCCGTCCACACGAACCCGCCGCCGGGCGCGGCCACGATCCCCGACGGAAAGGCCTCACCCTGCGGCGCGCCCTGCAGCACCGCGACCTCGGTGAGCGGCTTCAGGGTGCCGTCGACGGCGTTCCAGCGGCAGACCGTCACGGTCGGGGCGAGCTCGTTGACGACGTAGGCCCGCTCGCCGTCGGGGTGGAAGGCCAGGTGGCGGGGGCCCGAGCCGGGGCGCAGGGCGGTCTCCCGGTGCAGCCGCAGCCGTCCCTGCGCGAGGGCGCACACCCGCACCGAGTCCGTGCCGAGGTCGACGCTGACGGCCCAGCGGCCGCTCGGGTCGGGCTGCACCTGGTGGGCGTGCGGGCCCTGCTGGCGGGGGGTGTGCGGGCCGGAGCCGGTGTGGCGGAGCACTCCGGAGGCGGCGGCCCCGAGAGTGCCGTCGGGGCGCAGGGGGACGACGGAGACGGTGCCGGAGCCGTAGTCGGCCGTCAGGAGATGGCCGTCGAAGAGGCTGAGGTGGGTGGGGCCGGAGCCCACGGGGACGGGTCTGCCGGCCGGTTCGGGGGTGTCGCCGTGCACGCGGTACGCGGCCACCGCGCCGGCGGCCGTCTCGCTGACGGCGTACAGCGTGCCGCCGTCGGGGGCGAGCGCGAGGTACGAGGGGTCGGGCACACCGTTCACACCGCCGAGGACGGCCAGGGAGCCGTCCTCGGCGTCCACCGCCGCCGTGATCACTCCGGGGCCGCCCGCCGCCGTGAACGATCCGATGAACGCCCTCCGCCTGCCGCGCTCTGCCACCGCTGTCCCCTTTTGTCGGTATGCCGGTCTGCCGGCCTGCCGGTATGCCGGCCTGCCGGCCAACTGGTTCGCCGGTCTGCCGGTTCGCCGGTCGGCTGCCCGTCCGGGGCGACGGTAGCACTTGCGGTCTAGACCAAGAGGCGGTCCGGGGCACCGCGGCTCGCGTCGGGCCGGGGCACCGCGGCTCGCACACGGCCGGGCGAGCGCACGGCCGCGCGGTCAGGCCCCCACGAGCCGGGAGCCGGAGGGCGCCCGCAGCGGAGCGGCGAGTTCCGTCAACGCGTGTTCGAGACCGTGCAGGTGGGCGAGGGCGGGCTCGGCGAGATGGTGCGCAGCCGCCGGGGTGACGGCCGGGCGGGGCTCACGGCCCCTGCCTCCGCGGCCCTCCGCGGCACGGCCGTGCGAGGCCTGCGAGACGGCTGAACCGGCTGAACCGACCGAGCCGGCCGAGCCGATGAGCAGCGCCTCCACCGAGGCCTGGACCCGGTCGCAGGCCCTGGCCAGGCGGGCGTCGTGGGAGGCCTCCGGGTCGGCGGCGACGGCGACCAGGCCGCGGATCTGGCGGGCGCAGTCGTCGAGGAGGGCCAGCACGCGCAGGGCGCGGCCCTTGCGGACCGTCATCGGGCTCAGCGGGTGCACGAGGGGCGCGAGGGCGAGCCGCACCCGGCCCAGGAGCTGCTCCAGCTCCGCCACCCGGGGGGCCGGGTCGGCGCCGGGAACCCCGGCCAGCCGGGCGGCGGCCTCCGCGGTGCAGGCGTGGACGCAGTGCAGGGCACGCCGGATCCAGGCGTCGGTGACGGCGTGGGTGGTGACGGGCAGGACGAACAGCACGGCGAGGACGGCGCCCAGCGCGCCCACGCCCGTCTCGGCGAGCCGCAGCGCGAGCAGGGCCGGGTCGAGCACGTCCAGCAGTCCGTACAGCAGCGAGGCCAGCAGCGTCACGCAGAGCATCATCCACGTGTAGGACACGGCCGCCGTGTAGAAGATGCCGAACACACAGGCGGCGAGCACCACCGAGGAGACCACCGGGTCGCCCTGTACCGGTATCGCGACCAGCAGGCCCAGGCCGATGCCGAGCACCGTGCCCAGGACCCGGCGGAAGCCGCGTACCAGGGTCTCGCCGCGGGAGGTGGTGTTGACGAAGATCCACCAGGTGGCGCCGACGGCCCAGTACCAGCGCTGTCCGGACACCAGCTGGCCGACGCAGAGCGCGAAGCCCGCACCCGCGGTGGCCTGGACGGCCTGCCGGGTGGTGATGCGGGCCAGTCCGGTGCCTCCCGGCGGGGCCACGGCGGGAGGCGGGGGCAGCCGCCGCTCGTAGCACCACAGCCCGAACCGCACGGCCGCCGCGACGAGGACGGACAGCAGGACGGCGGCGTACAGCTCGGGCAGCCGGTCGGGGGTGGCGCGCAGGAACTGGGCGATGAAGTACGTCATGAAGGCGAACACGCCCAGGCTGTGGCCGCGCGGCCCCCAGCGGCGGGCGTACACCCCGGCCCCGACCACGGCGAGGAACGCCAGATCGCGGGCGACGGGACTGTCGTGCAGTTCGGCTGCCAGGGCGAGCACCGGCAGGCCGACGGCGGGCAGCAGGGCGGTGGTGAGGGCCTGCCCGCGGACGGTGGCGTCGGTGACCGTGAACAGCGCGAGCAGTGCGGCGAGCCCGCCGGTGATCGCACCGACGAGGGAGTGACCCGCGAGGCCGCACACGACGACGGCGAGTCCGATGCCGAGCACGGCCCGGGTCGCGAACCGCAGCCGCGTCCGCCCCGGGTCCGGAGCCACGAACACCCGCTTGACCACTGCTGTCCGCTCCCTTGAACGACCGGCGTGTGAACGACCGGCATGAAAAAGGCGCCGCGGGATCCGCAGCGCCATCGACCTCTCCATGACAGCATCCCTGCCGCCACTGGCTCAAGTCGGCTCCCGTCGACTGAGCCAATGGCACAGCAAGAGGCCTTTCCGCCTGGCCGGGACCGGGCCAACGGACCACAGGGCCTGGTCCAGCCGGGTCGCGAGGCGGTGGACCGTTGGTACAGTCGATGAAGATCGACAAGTTGCGAGGGGGCCGTGCGCCGTGGCCGTGGACGAACTCGACACCCGCATTCTGCGCCTGCTGCTGGAGCAGCCCCGCACCAGCGTGCGCGAGTACGCCCGTGTTCTCGGTGTCGCCCGCGGCACGCTCCAGGCCCGCCTGGACCGGCTGGAGCGGGACGGCGTCATCACGGGCACGGGCCCGGCGCTCTCCCCCGCCGCGCTCGGCCATCCCGTGCTCGCGTTCGTGCACATCGAGGTCACCCAGGGCCACCTCGACGACGTGGGAGACGCGCTGGCGACCGTGCCGGAGATCGTCGAGGCGTTCTCGATCACCGGCGGCGGGGACCTCCTCACCCGGGTGGTGGCCCGCGACAACGCGCACCTGGAGGACGTCGTGCAGAAGCTGATCAGCCTCCCCGGGGTCGTCCGCACCCGCTCCGAGGTCGCGCTGCGCGAACGCGTCCCGTACCGGCTGCTGCCGCTCGTGGAGTCGATCGGCAGAGCGGCCGCCGCACCGTGAGCGGGGACGCCGGACGGTCAGGCGCGACGGCGCGGTCTGCCGCGGCCGCCGCCTTTCCCGGCGCCCTTCCCGCCCTTGGCGCCGCCCTTCGCCGTCCCCTTGGCGCCGCCCTTCGCGGTGCCCTTCCCTCCGCTCCGAGGGCCGCCGCCCTGTGCGGAGCCGCTCGGGGCACCCGTGCCGGCGCGGGCGCCCCGGCCGGACGACGGTGAGCGGCGCACGGCAGGCTCCCGCCCGCCGTCGTCGCCCGCACCGCCCTCGGGACGGGGCCGGCGGCCGCGCGTGCTGTTGACGGTGCGGCCGCGGACGATGCCGATGAACTCCTCGACCAGGTCGGTGTGGGCGTCCTCCGGCCAGGACAGCGCGACGGCGGACTCGGGGGCGCCGGCGACCGGGCGGTAGGTGAGGTCCCTGCGGTGGTGCAACCGGGCCAGGGACTGCGGCACGACGAGGACGCCGACCCCGGCCGCGACCAGCTCGACGGCATCGGCGGTGGTGGCGGGGCGTTCGAGGGCCGCCCTGCCCGGGAGGCGCTCCCAGCCGAGGACGTCGTCGAGGGGATGCAGGACCACCTCGTCCGCGAGGTCGTCGACGGCGACCTCGTCCGCGGCGGTGAGCAGGTGGTCCTTCGGCACCACCACGACCGTCGTCTCGGTGTAGAGGGGGATCGCGCTGAACACGGTACGGTCCACGGGCAGGCGCACGAGGCCCGCGTCGGCCCCGCCGGAGCGGAGCGACCCGGCCGCGTCCGCGGCGGCCACGGGCACCAGCGCGAGCGGGACGCCCGGCAGGCGCTGTTCCCAGATCCGCACCCACTTGCCGGGCGTCGCCCCGGGTACGTACGCGAGCCGGAACGAGGGGGGAACATCCGAGCCTGTCACCCCGCCAGGCTACCGGCTGTGGTCGGGGGCAGGTCACCCGGCGTCTAGGCTGGACGGCATGAAGTCGCACCAGACCACCCAGACGATGAAGCCCGCCACCGCGGCGAAGAAGCTGGGTGTGTACCTGCCCGCCACCCCCGCCGAGTTCCAGGAGGGGGTCGTCACGCGCGCCGAGTTGAACGCGCTCCAGGCCGACCCGCCCGCATGGCTGCGCGAGCTGCGACAGAACGGCCCCCACCCGCGCCCCGTGGTCGCGGCGAGGCTGGGTGTGTCCATCGCGGGCCTCGCCCGCGGCGGTGTCACCGAACCGCTCACCAGCGAGCAGATCGACGCGCTGAGGTCCGAGATGCCCCCGTGGCTGCAGAAGGAGCGCGCCACCCAGGCCGAGGTCCGCAAGGAGACCGCCCGGATCAAGAAGCGCGACGCGGAACGCGCCGGGCGACAGGACTCCTGATCCGGGGGGTCCCGGAGGGCCGGGACCCCCTCTCCGCACGGCGGCGCGGCCGGGGCCCGTCCCGTGGCACGGGCGCCCGCCGCGCGCGGACCGCGTAGAGACCGCCGAGGCCGCCGAGGCCGCAGGGACGCGCCGGGCGGCGCCGGGGCCGCGAGGCGCCGACAAACCGAGGGCGACACCGGCCGACCACTCTCGGTCACCTCGCGGTCCGACGTGGGCGAAATATGCTGACTTCTATCATCTTCCGCGCAACTGGGACAAGTTGAGTCATCATCAGGTGAGCCCCGAGGACGCTCGGAGCGGGCCCGGGGCACCTCATGACTCGAAAGGCTGCGCATGAGTGTGAAGACCGGCCCCCAGCGCTACCCCGGCTCCAGCCGCGCCCGCTGGTACCAGGACGACTTCCCCGGCGATCCGATGGAGGTCAACGTCGTCGTCCTGCACACCACCGAGGGCACCAGCCTCCCGGGCTACAGGGACGGGGCAGTCGCACCGAACCTGTCGGCGGTGCCCGACTTCGAGACCCGGCGGCTGCGCTGGTTCCAGCACTTCGACATCGAGGTCTCCTCCCGCGCCCTGGTGAACCTCAGGGGCGGCGTCGAGACGAACACCCTCAACGTCTGCCAGGTCGAGCTGGTGGGCACCTGCGATCCCAAGACCCACCGCGACTGGCTGGGCGCGGGCCGCCGGCACCTGTTCTGGCCGCAGGCCCCGGACTGGGCGCTGGAGGGCGTCTCCCGGTTCCTGGCGTGGATGCACGAGGAGCACGGCGTGCCCCTGACCGGCCCCAGGGCGTGGCCGGCGTATCCGGACTCGTACGGCAACCGGCACGGACAGCGGATGAGCGCCGCCGCCTGGAACTCCTTCCACGGGGTGTGCGGCCACATGCACGTCCCCGAGAACCAGCACGGCGACCCGGGTGCGGTCGACATCACCGAGATCCTGCGGCGCGCCCGTGCCGACCTCGACGTGGCGGAGCCGCGGCCCGAGCCGTCCTCCGGCAGGCCGAAGGCCCCGCCCTTCCCGGGCCGCAAGTTCTTCCGCGCGGGCGCCGTCAACGACCACGTCCTGACGCTCGGCAGACAACTCGTCAGACGCGACTTCGACTGCCACTACCGAGTCGGGCCGAGCCGGTCCTGGAGCGAGGCCGACCGGCTCAACGTGCGCGACTTCCAGAAGTCCCGGGCCGAACTCCGCGGTGACGCCGACGGATACCCCGGTCCGCTCACCTGGAAACTGCTGTTCTCCTGACCCCGCCGGCCCGCTCCCCCGTCCCTCCCGGCCCCGGGGTCAGCCCGGGCCGGGGCCCGTCCCGCCCTGCAGGCGCTCCAGGTCGGACGGGCGTATCTGGATCACCAGCACCGCGATGACCGCGGCGACCGCGGTGAAGATCGCCGCCATCACGAACGCGGCGGACACACCGGAGCTGAGGATCTCGTCCGAGAACGGCGGCGGCAGTTCGCCGGTCCGCCGGAAGCGCAGGCGCTCGGCCGGGGTGGCCTGCTGCAGGAAGAGCGGGATCTGCCGGTCCGCCTCGTTCGCGCTGGCGGTGCCGTACATCGTGACCAGGATGGACAGGCCCAGCGATCCGCCGACCTGCTGGGTGGCGTTCAGCAGGCCGGAGGCCGCGCCCGTCTCGCGCGTCCTCACGTTGGACAGGGCCATCAGGGTCAGCGACACGAACTCCATGCCCATGCCGAGACTGAACACCAGCATCGGGCCCAGGATGCTGCCCGCATAGGTGGAGTGGACGTCGGTCAGCGTCAGCCAGCCCAGACCGGCCGACGCGAGCAGCGCGCCCACCACCATGAAGGGCTTGGGTCCGTAGACCGGGAGGAACCGCGAGGCCAGGCCCGCACCGACCGCGATGACCGCACTCACCGGCAGGAACGCGAACCCGGCCTGGAGCGGACTGAAGTCCAGCACGTTCTGTACGAACAGGGTGAGGAAGAAGAACATCCCGAAGATCGCCGCGGCCAGGCACAGCATGATCCCGTACGTGCCGGCGCGGTTGCGGTCGGCGAACATGTGCAGCGGCGTGATCGGCTGCCGGGACCGGCGCTCGATCAGTACGAACACCGCGAGCACGACCACGGCCGCACCGAACGACGCGAGCGTCCACGGATCGCGCCAGCCGTCCTGCGCCGCCCGGATGAAGCCGTAGACCAGCAGCACCATGCCCGCCGTCGAGGTGAGCGCGCCCGCCACGTCGAAGTGCCCGGGGTGACGCTCGGACTCCTTGATCCAGCGCGGTACGGCGAGCGCGATCAGCAGCCCGATCGGCACGTTGACGAACAGCACCCACCGCCAGTCCAGCCACTCGACGAGGATCCCGCCCGCGAGCAGGCCGATGGCGCCACCGCCTGCCGACACCGCGGCGAACACCCCGAACGCCCGGTTGCGCTCCGGGCCTTCCCGGAACGTGGTGCTGATCAGCGCCAGCGCCGTCGGCGACGCGATGGCGCCGCCCACGCCCTGCAGCGCCCTCGCGGCCAGCAACTGCCCGGCACTCTGGGCGAGACCGCCCAGCAGCGAGGCCAGGACGAACAGCAGCACGCCGAAGATGAACACACGCCGCCGGCCGAGAATGTCGCCGGTCCGCCCGCCGAGCAGCAGCAGCCCGCCGAAGGTCAGCGTGTAGGCGTTGACCACCCAGGACAGGGTCGTGGTGGAGAAACCCAGGGCCGTCTGGATGTGCGGCAGCGCGATGTTCACGATGGTGATGTCCAGCACCACCATGAGCTGACAGGAGGCGATGACCAGCAGCGCCATCGCGTTGCCACCGCCACCCTTCCGGGGGGTGGCGGTGTTCGTCGCCCCGCCGGGCTGCGGATGACTGCTCATGAGGCGTCACGCCCTGGTCACGAGGGGTAGGCGGACGGCGTCCGCCTACTGGTCCACCGTTCGACCGTACGCCGGGCCCGGGACGATCACCACTCGATCACGGAGCCGCGCAACACCCCTCCGACAGGCCCCGAGCCCGGCCCTCACCCGGGCTCCGGGACAGGAGGACTCCCCCCTGCCGGCGTCCGCGAAGGCGGCTCCCGCCGAGGACGACCGGGCGGCGCGAAGCGCCCGGTCGTCCTCGGCGGGAGCAGCTCGAACGCCGCGCCGGGCACGAGCCCGTCGGCGTCGCCCGGCTCGACGGCGGACACGACGGCGGACACGGCAGCGGACACGGCGGCGGGGACGGCAGCGGGGACGGCGGCGGGGACGGCCGCGTTGCGCGTGCCGAGGATGTCCGCGGCGGGATCCTTCGGCGGCGGCACGTCCGCGCCGCCGGCGACCGCGGTGACTCCGCCGCCGGCGACCGCGGTGACTCCGCCGCCGGCGACCGGCCGGATCGTCACGACGGCCGTACGCGACCGGGCGAGGGCATCCTCCGCGACGGGCGAGAGGCGTCGGCCGGCCGTGACGCACGGGCGGCTCCGGGAGGCCGTCCGCACGGCCGGGACCCGGGGGCTCCGGTGACCGGCCGGCCACGACGAGGGCAGGAGTCCGTCCGGGGTCAGCTCCCCCTCTCCGGTCTGCCGTTCGGCGACCGGGGGCGAGGTCCGGACGGCCGGCCCCCTGGCTGACCACACGTCAGTCAGGGGCCTCGGCATCGCGCCGGGGAAGGAGCCGCTCGGCGGTGTGTGCCGTGTCACGCACTCAAGACCTGTCCAAGTTGCCTACATCACAGCGGAAATGTCCGATTATCGTCCATGCTCGAACCGGACACCGTCGCCCGAAGCGGAGCCCCTCGGTACCTTCCTGGGCGCGAAGTTCCGAAGTCACCCATGACACAGCACTCGTCATGTTCCGGCCCGTCCCCTTGAAAGGTGCCTCACCATGGCCGCTTACCTCTGTCCTCCTGCCGTGATACACGGCGAGCACGCCGTCCGGACCAGTCAGATCGTGGCGGAGGTGCGTGACCGGCATCCGCAGGCGGCCTGGGCGCCGCGGATCGACGGCATCGCGGCGAGCACGGGCATCGAGACCCGCGGATGGATGCTGCCGCTGGAGACCGCCGTCGCACCCGGCAACAGCGGGGCCCTGAGCGCTGTCGGCGTCGGGCCGGCCCAAGAGGCGCTGGCCCGCGACGGGTTCACCCGGCAGGACGTGGACCGCGCCATCGCCGCCCTTGAGGCGATACCCGCCCCGCAGACCGTCCAGGAGCGCACCGCGCCGGCCTGGGAGGCCGTGCAGTCCTACGGAGAGCGGGCGGCGCGCGGCGCTCTGCAGATCGCCGGGCTGGACGCCGCGGATGTCGACTGCCTGATCACCAGTCACTCCACCACCCCGGCGCTGCCGGGTCTGGACATCGCCCTGGCCGGAAGGCTGCCGCTCCGCAACGACGTGATGCTGCTGCCGGCCACGCAGTGGGCCTGCGTGGCCGGGACCCGCTCCCTGGCGCTGGCGGCCGACCTGGTGGCCGCGGACCCCGACCGGGTGGTCCTGGTCGTGATCGCCGAGGCGCTGAGCACGACCTACCAGCCCGCGGACGACAGCCTCGAATCCCTGATCGTCCGGCTGCTGTTCGCGGACACCGCGGTCGCCGCGGTGGTCACGGGCCGCCCGAGGCACGAGTCGGTGCTGCGGCTGGACGCCGCCTGGCACCACACCCTGCCCGGCACGCAGGACCTGCACCGTCTGGAAACCCGGGCGGACGGCACCCACTTCGTGATGGACCGGCGCGGCCCGCGTGCCGTTCAGGAGACGGTCACCGCGATGTGGGAATGGCTGCGCCGGCGCAACCAGGACCACCCCGGCTCCTGGCACCCCGACGTCCTGCTCGCGCACCCCGGCGGCACCCGGGTGCTGGAGTACATGGAGCAGACCATGCCCGACACATGGCCGTCGGGCCTGCTGGACCACAGCCGGGACAGCTACACCAGCGGCAACCGCGGCGGGGCCGCCGTGTTCGACATCATGCGGCGGGCGTACGACGCAGGGCAGAAGCCCGGCGACCGCGCCGTCCTGTACGCGGCTGCACCGGGGCTCACCGCCACGGCCCTGGAAGGGGAGTGGCTGTAGGACGAGCCCGCACCGCACGTACCGGCGCCACCGGCGTCGTCCGTACCGGCGGGCGCCACGGGCTCCGTACGTACCGGCGTCGTCGGTGGCACCGGTGGCCGGTGGCACCGGTGGCCGGTGGCACCGGTGGCCGGTGGCACCGGTGGCCGGTGGCACCGGTGGCCGGTGGCACCGGTGGCCGGTGGCACCGGTGGCCGGTGGCGGCGCGCCGCCACCGGCCCTGACCGCTCCCCTGGCACTCCAGCGGGATCAGTACGCCGGACCGCTCCGGCCGCGCGCCCCGGACGGCAGCCGGGTCACCTCGCGACGTCCGCCCAGACCACCTTGCCGGTCTCCGTCCACCGCACCCCCCACCGGGTGGTGAGCCTGTGCACCACACGCAGGCCACGACCGTCGTCGTCGAGGAGGCCGCCCCGGCCCAGACGCGGCCTGCCGTTGCCGGTGTCGCCCACCTCGCACAGCAGGCCGTGACCGGACCTGATCAGCCGTACCGTGACGGGGCCGGTGGCATAGCGCACGGCGTTCGTGACCAGCTCGCTGACCAGGAGAGACACGGTGCACCGGGTGTCGTCCCTGACCTGCCACTGCCGCAGCAGCGCGGAGACCTGGGAGCGGGCCCGGGCGGGCGCGTCCCTGCGGGCGGGGAGCCGCCAGGTCGCGGTGTCCTCGTTGCGGTACCCGATCATGCGGGCGAGCAGCAGGGTGACGTCGTCGCGCTGACGCGCCGGAGCCAGCGCGGCGACGACGCGCCGGGCGGCCTGCTGCAGGGCGTCCCAGGGGTGCACCGCGGACACGGCCTCCGCCAGCCTGCCGATGCCCTCGTCGATCGGCAGGGCCGGATCCTCCACCAGGCCGTCCGTGTAGAGCGCGAGGAGAGCACCGGGAGGCGCCTCGAACGTGTGCACGTCGAACGGCTCCCGCAGCGCGAACTCGGCGCCCAGACCGGGGTGGGGTCGGATCGCGAGCGGGCCCGCGCGCCCGTCCGGGGAGACCAGGACCGGGGGCAGGTGCCCGGCGCTCGACAGGGCCACCCGATGGTTGACCGGGTCGTAGAGGGCGATGCAGCAGGTCGACCCGAGAGCGCTGTAGCCGGCCGTCAGCCCGGCCTCCGTGTCGTCCAGCAGCGTCACGGTCTCGTCCAGGTGCTCCAGCACCTCGTCGGGCGCCAGCCCCGCGGACAGCAGCGCGCGGGCCTCCATGCTCAGCTGGCCCATGGTCGCCGTGGCTCCCAGCCCGTGCCCGACGACGTCGCCGACCACCAACGCGGTCCGGCCGTCCGCCAGCGGAAAACTGTTCACCCAGTCGCCCCCGACGCCCGCGCTGTCGGGGGTGGCGGGCTGGTACACACTGGCGATCTCGACGGTGTCGCCGCCGGTGCGGGGCAGCAGCCGGCGCTGCAGGGCCAGTACCTGCGTGTGCTCGCGCTGGTGCTGGCGGGCCAGATCGACGTGGTGGGCGGTCCTGGCCACCAGTTCCTGCAGGTCGAGCAGCTCGCTGTCGCGGAAGGGGCGGTCCGCCCGCCGCCAGACCTCCGCCACGCCCAGGACGACGGGCGGCGAGCCGTCCAGGACCAGCGGGATGCAGGCCACACCGGCCGACCGGTCACCGGGTACCAGGGCGCGCACCACGCGCGGGCTGCCGAGCACCCGCTCGATGGTGTCCCGGTCGGGAATGACGATGGTCTGCGGGGCGTCGTCCCGCCGCACCGCCTGGGCCAGCAGGCGACTGGCGTCGCCGGGCAGGTCGTCCCCCGGAGTCACGTAGCCCTCGGGCCAGGCCCGGTCCGGCACCAGCGCCGCTCGCCGCAGCCGGATGCGGCCCTGCGCCTGCTCGGTGACTCCTTCGCCCGTCCACACGGCGAAGTCGAGGTCGACGGCGGCGACGTCTCCCCAGGCCAGTAGCGACTCCGCAAGCGACTGCGCGGTCTCGCCGATGTCCAGCGAGGTCCCGATCGCGGTCTCGGCGGCGTACAGGTGCAGTCTCCTGGCCATGGCGATCAGCGAGAGGGTGAGACCGTCCTCCGGCTCCGCGGCGGGCAGGATGCTCAGCGAGACCACGAGCTCCGACCCGTCGCGGCGGCGCAGGCGCTGGATCCGGGCGACGTGCGCCTCGCCGGTCTCCAGGACCTGCCGCAACCGCCGGGTGACCGTCGGTACGTCCCCGGGGGGCAGGAGATCGGCGAACAGGCTTCCGGTCGCCGCCTCCAGTCCCGCGAACACGGGGGCGTCCAGGTTGCGGCGGGTGATTCTCAGGTTCCTGTCCAGGTTGACCGCGCCGAGGATCTGATCGTGGCGGCCGGCCGCCTGGTCGTCGGGCTCGCGCAGCTGGGTGGTGCGTTCGTCCCGCGCGTCGGCGGGACCGCCGGCGGCTGCGCGCGCGCCGCGCGGGATGTAGCGCCCCAGGGCGCCGCTGACCAGCTCGAAGGGCGACGAGGACGAGGGAGAGGGTGTGGAGTCCATGCGGCTCCCTCGGCAATCCCCGGCGCAGCGCCGGGGCCGTACTCGGACCCTGCGACGGGGCCCCGAGATCCCCCACCGCACATCCCATTGAATACCACCGGGAGTCGCTTCGCCCACAGCAGCGGATCGCGCGGCGGACACGCACAGTGAGGGACTCCGCGCCGCCGGCGGAGCCGTGCTCACCCCCCGGGACCCCGGCGCCCGAGGCGCACGGGGCGCCCGGGGCGCACGGGTTCCACCGGGCCCGCGCGGGCCACCCGGCGTCCGCGCGGGCCACGGGGAGTCCGGACGGGCCGGAGTCCGGCGGCCCGCCTCCGGCCCGCCCGTCAGCCCAGGAAGCTCAGCCGCACCCGGCGCTCGGGGTTGTCCTTGTTCGTGTCGACCAGGCACACCGACTGCCAGGTGCCGAGGTCGAGGCGGCCGCCGACGACCGGCAGGGTGGCGTGCGGGGGCACGAGGGCGGGCAGGACGTGGTCCCGCCCGTGCCCCGGACTGCCATGGCGGTGACGCCAGCGGTCGTCCGCGGGCAGCAGGGTGCGCAGGGCGGCGAGGAGGTCGTCGTCGCTGCCCGCGCCGGTCTCGATGACGGCGACCCCGGCGGTCGCGTGCGGCACGAACACGTTGAGCAGGCCGTCCCGGCCGCCGGCCGCTTCCGCGAGGAAGGCACGGCAGTCGTCGGTGAGGTCGACGATCCGCTCCACGGAGCCGGAGGCGACGTGCAGCACTCGGGTGGTGAAGGCGTCTGGCATGCCCTCCATCCTGGCCCATGCACGGCCGTCCTGGCCCGCACCGGACGTTCTCGTCGCGGACTCCGGTTCGGTGGCCGGGGACGGGCTCCCCGGCCACCGGAACGGGGAGCGGGGGGAACGGGGGACGGGCTCGCGGCACGGGGCGGGTGGCGCGGGTCCCCGGCGGGAAGACCGGCAGCCCCGCCACGGTTGGTAGAAGCGTGAACCACATGCGTGAGGTCGAGGTCGCCGTCATCGGTGCCGGACAGGCGGGCCTGTCCAGCGCCTATCACCTCCGCCGCGCCGGTCTGGAACCGGGAAGCGGCTTCGTGGTGGTGGACCGCTCCCCCGGTCCGGGCGGCGCCTGGCAGTTCCGGTGGCCCTCGCTCACGTACGGCAAGGTGCACGGCCTGCACGCGCTGCCGGGCATGGAGCTGACGGGCGCCGACCCGCGCCGGCCGTCCGCGGCGGTGGTCTCCGAGTACTTCACCGCGTACGAACAGACCTTCGACCTGCGCGTACGGCGGCCGGTCGAGGTGCACGCGGTCCGGGAGGGCGGGGGAGGAAGGCTGCGCGTCGAGACCTCGGGCGGGGTCTGGGAGGCCCGTGCGCTGATCAACGCCACCGGCACCTGGGACCGGCCGTTCTGGCCGCACTATCCCGGGCAGGAGGCCTTCCGGGGGCGGCAGTTGCACACCGCGCGGTACCCGGGCCCCCTCGCGTTCGCCGGACAGCGGGTCGTGGTGGTGGGCGGGGGCGCGTCCGGCACCCAGCATCTGCTGGAGATCGCCCCCTACGCGGCCGCCACCACCTGGGTCACCCGGCGTCCGCCCGTCTTCCGTGACGGCCCGTTCGACGAGAACGCGGGCCGGGCCGCGGTGGCACTCGTGGCGGACCGGGTGCGGCAGGGGCTGCCGCCGCGCAGTGTGGTGTCGGTGACCGGGCTGCCGCTGAACGACGCGGTCCGCGCGGGACTGCGGGACGGGGTCCTGCGACGCGAGCCGATGTTCGACCGGATCACGCCGGACGGTGTGGCCTGGGACGACGGACGGCATGTGGCGGCCGACGTCATCCTGTGGGCGACCGGGTTCCGGGCCGCGATCGACCATCTGGCCCCGCTGCGGCTGCGTGAGCCGGGCGGCGGCATCCGGATGGAGGGCACGCGCGCGGCCGCCGATCCGCGCGTCCATCTCGTCGGCTACGGCCCGTCGGCGAGCACCGTCGGCGCCAACCGGGCCGGGCGGGCCGCCGTACGGGACATCCGGCGGCTGCTGGCCGGGGAGGCGGTCGCCGCGTGACGCACCGCCCGGAGACGCGCCGGACCGCGGGGGTGCCGGCCGCCCGGCCCCCGGGGCCGTCCCGCCCGCGGCCGGGCCATCGGGTCAGGGCTTCGCCTGGGCGCTCGTCTTCTGCTGCTGCTTCTGCTGCTTCTGCTGCTTCTGCTGCGCGTTGAACTCCGCCACGTTGCGCTGGTGTTCGGCGTAGTCGGCGGTGAAGCGGGTGTCGCCGGGCTTGACCGTGACGAAGTACAGCCAGTCGCCCGGGGTGGGGGTGATCGCGGCCCGCACGGCGTCCTCCCCCGGGTTGTCGATCGGGGTCGGCGGCAGCCCCATGCGCCGGTAGGAGTTGTAGGGGCTGTCCAGGCGGGTGTCGGACAGGGTGGTGTTCAGGGTGGAGCGGCCGAGCGCGTAGTTGAGGGTGGAGTCCATCTGCAGCGGCATGCCGCGCTCCAGCCGGTTGAAGATCACCCGGGCCACCTTGCCCATGTCCGCCTTCGTGGCGGCCTCGGCCTGGACGATGCTGGCGATGGTGACGGCCTGGTAGACGTTCATCGCGTTGCGCTGGGCGCCGGCCGAGACGGGCGCACCGTTGAACTTCTTGTTCGCCGTGTCGACCATGTACGCCAGCAGCGCCTCGGGCGTCGTCTTCTTCTCCGGCAGCGGGTAGGTCGCCGGGAAGAGATAGCCCTCCGGGTTGCCCTCCGCGTCGTTGGGCAGCTTGAGACGGGCCTTGGGCAGCGCCTTCCTGGTGCTGCCCGCGGGCAGTCCGAGGGCCTTGTCCACGGCCTCGTAGACCTGGCCGGCGCGCCAGCCCTCGGGGATCACCAGGGTGGCGGGCTTGGGCTCCGGTTTCTCTTCGAGGGTCAGCAGCGGCACCGCCACGGCGGTGCCGGCCACGACGGCCCCGGTCGCGATGAGGGCGATGCGGCCCCGGCGCGTCAGTCGGATCGTGCTCCGTGGCGGAGTGTTCGTCTGCATGCGGGCACGGTAACCCGCTATTCACCGCAAACCCGGCATATCGTCATCTTGTCGGCGCCAGTCGGGCGTCCCCTCGCACCAGTGCGGCGTACCGTCCGTCGAGCCGCAAGAGGTCCTCGTGCGTGCCCTGTTCGACCGCGCGGCCGGAGTCCAGGACCACGATCCGGTCGGCGCCCCGAATGGTGGACAGGCGGTGCGCGATCGTGAGCGTCGTACGGCCGGCCGAGAGCGCGTCGATGGCCTCCTGCACCGCGCTCTCGGTCCGCGTGTCCAGCGCGCTGGTGGCCTCGTCGAGGATCAGCACGGGCGGGTCGCGCAGGATGGTGCGGGCGAGGGCGAGACGCTGTTTCTCGCCGCCGGAGAAGCGGTGGCCCCGCTCGCCGACGACCGTGTCGTACCCGTCGGGCAGGGACGCGATGTGGTCGTGGATCTGCGCCGCCTTCGCCGCCGCGTGCAGTTCCTCGTCGGTGGCGTCGGGCTTGGCGAAGCGGAGGTTGTCGGCGACCGAGGCGTGGAAGAGGTACGTCTCCTGCGAGACGACCCCCACCGCCCGGGCGAGGGTGGCGAAGTCGAGGTCGCGCACGTCGACCCCGTCGATGGTGACCCGGCCGCCCGTCACGTCGTAGAGCCTCGGCACCAGGTAGCCCAGGGTGGACTTGCCCGCACCGGTGGGGCCGACCAGTGCGAGGCTGCCGCCCGGCGGGACGGCGATGTCGATGCCGTCCAGGACCGGGCGGCCGGTGTCCTCCCCGTCGTAGCGGAACTCCACGTCCTCGAAACGGACTTCTCCCCTGACGTGGTCGAGGTGGACGGGACGGTCGCGTTCGGTGATGTCGACCGGCAGGTCCAGGTACTCGAAGATGCGCTGGAACAACGCCAGCGAGGTCTGGATCTGCACCCCGGTGCCGAGCAGGCTCACCGTGGGCCGGAACAGGCCCTGCTGCAGCGAGACGAAGGCCACGATCGTGCCGAGGGAGACACCGGGGCCACCCAGGTGCAGGGCGAGGCCGGCCGTCCAGTAGATGACAGCGGGCATCGCGGCCATCACGATCGTGATCACGGCCATCCGCCAGCGACCCGCCATGCTGGAGCGGACCTCCAGCCCGACCAGGCGCTCGGACTCCTCGGAGAACGCCCTGGTCAGCGACTCCGAGCGGCCCATCGTGCGCCCCAGCAGGATGCCGCTGACGGACAGCGACTCGGTGACGGTGGCGGCCATCGCAGCCATCTGCTTCTGCCGCTCACCGGTGATCCTCTTGCGTTCGTCGCCGACCCGGCGGCTGATCCACACGAACACCGGCAGCAGAACCAGCGAGACGACCGTGAGCCGCCAGTCGAGGGCGAGCATGGCCACGACGGTGGCGACGACACCGGTCAAGTTGGAGACCAGCGAGGTGGCCGTGGAGGTGACCGTCGCCTGCATGCCGCCGATGTCGTTGGCGATGCGCGACTGCACCTCACCGGTGCGCGTGCGGGTGAAGAACGCGAGGGACATCCGCTGGAGGCGGCCGTAGACGGCGGTGCGCAGGTCGTGCATCACGCGCTGGCCGACGGTCGTCGAGATCAGCGTCTGCAGGACACCGAAGACGCTGGTGAGTACGGCACTGAGGATCATGCCCAGGGCCAGCAGGGTGAGCAGACCGGTGCGCTGCTCGGGGATCGCCGTGTCGAGGATCGCCTTCAGCAGGAAGGGGGTCGCGACGGACACCAGCGAGGAGGCGCCCACGAGCAGGCCCACCACGGTCAGCCGGCCGCGGTAGGGGCGGAAGAGGGACAGGATGCGGCGCACCTGCCGGGGCTGCGCCGCGGCGTCGGCGGGCGGCTTCCAGGCGGCTTCATGGTCGGGATGCATGGGCTCCTACGGAGGGAAGGGGGCCGGCGGCCGTGCTCACGGGACGGATGCCTACGGTGACTGACGGATCATAGCTCATTGTTACCTATGCTCACAATGAATGTTGTCCTGATATTGTTCCTGCATGACCTCCCCCGACCCCGAGGGCCTGCTCGCCGAACAGCTGCTGCGGCTCACCCGCCGGGTGCATCGCATCCAGAAGCGGCATCTGGAATGCCGCGACCTCGGTATCACTCCAGCCCAGTCGCGCCTCCTGCGCACACTGGCGCACTTCGGCTCCCCGCCGCGGATGGCCGATCTCGCCGAGCGGCTGGAAGTGGTGCCGCGCGCGGTGACGACCCTGGTCGACGGGCTGGAGGCGAGCGGCAGGGTGCGCCGTGTTCCCGACCCGGCCAACCGCCGCGTCATCCGGATCGAGGTCACCGAGGAGGGACGCGAGGCCCTGCGCGAACTGCGGCAGGCCCGACGGTCGGCGGCCGAGGAGATCCTCGCTCCGCTGACCCAGGAGCAGCGCGCGGCGCTGGGAGGGCTGCTGGACGTCCTGATGGACGGCTGCGCGGGCGGAGGGGCGCCCGGTGGTGCCCGGACCGAGGGTGTGCACGGCGCCGCCCGTGCGGGTGCCGCGCACGACGACGCCCATGGCGGAGGCGCCCGCGACGGGGGCGGGCCCGGTGACGCCCGGGGCGGTGGGCCGGCCGGCGGGCACCGGGGTGTGTCCGGCGCCGGGCACGGCGAGGCCGGGCACGGCGGCTGACCGGCCCGGCTCGGTCGGGGTGTCGGTGGAGCGGTGAGCACGCCTGCGAGGGCCGAAGCGCGTTCGGGCGGCTGATCACCGGAACGGGTTCGGCGTCGTGGTGGCCGGCCGCAGCGGGGCGCAGGGCGTGCGGGAGACCGTCGCGGGACTCGGAGACGGCGGGTGCCGGGGAGAACGGGGGTCGCGCGGAGCGGGGAGGGCGCCGCGGCCTGTGCCAGGTACCGCCGCTGCCCCTGTGGCGTTGCGCGGTCGCGAAGAACAGTGGAAGGCTGGAAGGCGGAACCGGCTCCGGAGAAGTCCGCGGGCCAGGTGACGCGGTGACGGCTCGGGGCCGCGCCCCGCGCGGCGACGACGCCCCGCGGCCCGAGGTGTGAACGGCACCGTGCCCACCCACTGGAGGTACTCGTGAACAGCGCCGACGGATGGGGAGACGACGTCTATCAGCCCGACGGGTCGGACGTGCAGGACGACGCGGGTCTGCTCGATGCCGAGGACACCCTGATGAACGACGGTGTCGGCGACCCTCTCGACCGCGGCTGGTCCCCTCCGGAGCGTCCGTGGGCCGTGGAGCACTCGGGTGTGACGGCGGCCGAGCGGACGCAGGGGGAGAGCCTGGAGCAGCGGCTGGCCGAGGAGGTGCCGGACGTTGCCGCGCCGGACGGGGACGGCATCGGCGACCGCGACACCGACGGAGAGCCTCTGGACAGCGAGGTCGGCGCGGTGCGCTCGGGCCGCCTCGTGGCTCCCGACGAGGGTGTCCACGAGGACGAGGAGAGCGCGCTCGTCGCCACGGACGTGGGCATCGACGGTGCGGCGGCCTCCGCCGAGGAGGCGGCCGTGCACATCGTCGACGAGGAGCTGTCCGGCTGACCCTCCCCGCGACCCCACTGCCCCACCGGACCAGCCCACCGGACCAGCCCCACCGGACCAGGAGGCCTCATGCCGCAGGACCAGCACCCCGACTACCGGCCCGTCGTCTTCCGCGACCGCGCCGCCGGGTACGCCTTCCTCACCCGGTCCACGGCGTCCAGCGACCAGACCATCGAATGGGACGACGGCGCGACCTACCCGGTGGTGGACGTGGAGATCTCGTCCGAGAGCCACCCCTTCTACACCGGCAGGGCCCGCACCGTCGATGCCGAGGGCAGGATCGCCCGCTTCGAGCGGCGCTACGGCGACGGCACGCCCGGCCGCACCGGCTGAGTCCCCTGCGCGCCCCACGCGCTGTCGCCCGGCGCCCGCGCAGGTGCGCAGGCCGCCCGGACGCCTCAGAGGACGTTGAGCGCGACGACCCCTCCTACTCCGCCGAGCACCATGAAGGCCGGCATCAGCACCTTCAGCTCCACCCAGCTGCCGGCACGGAACCGCATGCCCTTGGGCGGCCCGAGCGGGTACCAGCGCTTGCGGCCCAGCGGGATCGGCCACAGGATCGGGCATCCCGAAACGGTCAGGGCGTCCCCGATGTCGTGCACGAGCGCGCCGAGGACCACGGGCAGGCCCAGCCACAGGTACTCCTGGCCGGGCTCGGTGAACAGCCAGTCCGCACCGCTGCCCGGCTTGTCGAGCACTCCGGCGAGGATCCAGGCGCTGGTCGCGGCCAGCAGCCATACCAGCACGTCGCTGCTCGATCCCCGGGCCGCACGCCACAGCAGTCCCTCGATCGCCAGCACCATGTGCACGAAGAGGATCCCCAGCACCGCCCAGCGACCGCCGGTGATCGCCAGCACCGAGAAGGACGCCCCGATCAGCACCGCCCACAGCCAGGTGTGCGTCAGGGTGCGGTGCCCGCCCGAGCGGCGCGTGTCGCCCGGCTTCCGGGTGGCCTTGTAGACCGCGTAGGAGAGCTTGTCCACGATCTCGCACAGGCCGCGCGACAGCGGACCGAAGGCGCGCGAGATGGTGGCGGCCTTGTGGTCGAGGTCCGGGGCGAGGGCCGCTCCGGCGCAGATCAGGGAGCCGACGAGGAGCACCGGCCACGGCATCGGTGCTCCGGCCGCGGCGGCCGCCGCCCCGACGCCGAGCCAGGCCGCCGCCCCCGACAGTGAGTGTGCTGGTCCCATCATCGCCGGTTCCCGCCCCGTTCCTCGTGTGTCGCTGTCCTGTTGACCGCGTGGGCTGACGCCACGTCGGCGCCACAGCGTAGCGGTCCCGATCTTCACGCAGGCATCCGATTCCCCGCTGGGGCCACAGGCCAGGCAAGATGGGGGCGTGACCCTCATCGATCAGCTCCCGCCGACCGCCGACCCCGACGCCCTGTACGAAGCCTTCGAGTCCTGGACCCAGGAGCGAGGTCTCACGCTCTATCCCCATCAGGAAGAGGCGCTGATCGAGGTGGTGTCCGGCGCGAACGTGATCGTGTCGACGCCCACCGGCTCCGGCAAGAGCATGATCGCGGCCGGTGCCCACTTCGCCGCGCTGGCCCGCGACGAGGTCACTTTCTACACCGCTCCGATCAAGGCACTGGTGTCGGAGAAGTTCTTCGAACTGTGCAAGATCTTCGGCACCGAGAACGTCGGGATGCTCACCGGCGACGCGTCCGTCAACGCGGACGCCCCGGTCATCTGCTGCACCGCGGAGATCCTGGCCTCGATCGCGCTGCGCGACGGCAAGGACGCCGATGTCGGCCAGGTCGTCATGGACGAGTTCCACTTCTACGCCGAGGCCGACCGCGGCTGGGCCTGGCAGATCCCGATCCTCGAACTGCCGCAGGCGCAGTTCATCCTGATGTCCGCGACACTCGGCGACGTCTCGATGTTCGAGAAGGACCTCACCCGGCGCACCGGACGCCCCACCTCGGTGGTGCGTTCCGCCACCCGCCCCGTGCCCCTGTCCTACGAGTACCGGCGCACGCCGCTGACGGAGACACTCACCGAGCTGCTGCAGACCCGGCAGGCGCCGGTGTACATCGTGCACTTCACCCAGGCTCAGGCCGTGGAGCGGGCTCAGGCGCTGATGAGCATCAACATGTGCTCGCGGGAGGAGAAGGATCAGATCGCCGGGCTGATCGGCAACTTCCGCTTCACCACCAAGTTCGGCCGCAACCTCTCCCGCTATGTGCGGCACGGCATCGGAGTGCACCACGCCGGCATGCTGCCCAAGTACCGGCGGCTGGTGGAGAAGCTCGCGCAGGCCGGTCTGCTGAAGGTGATCTGCGGCACCGACACCCTCGGTGTGGGAGTCAACGTGCCCATCCGGACAGTGCTGTTCACGGCTCTCACCAAGTACGACGGGAGCCGGGTGCGCACACTGCGGGCCCGGGAGTTCCACCAGATCGCCGGCCGGGCCGGACGCGCCGGGTTCGACACGGCGGGCTTCGTGGTGGCCCAGGCCCCGGAGCATGTGATCGAGAACGACAAGGCACTCGCCAAGGCGGGCGACGACCCGAAGAAGCGCCGCAAGGTGGTGCGCAAGAAGGCGCCCGAGGGTTTCGTGGCCTGGAGCGAGGACACCTTCGAGAAGCTGATCGCCTCCCAGCCGGAGCCGCTGACCTCCCGGTTCCGGGTCACGCACACCATGCTGCTGTCGGTGATCGCGCGTCCCGGCAACGCGTTCGAGGCCATGCGGCATCTGCTGGAGGACAACCACGAGCCGCGCCGGCAGCAGCTGCGTCACATCCGGCGGGCGATCGCGATCTACCGCTCGCTGCTGGACGGCGGGATCGTCGAGAAGCTCGACGCACCCGACACCGAGGGCCGGATCGTCCGGCTCACGGTCGACCTCCAGCAGGACTTCGCGCTCAACCAGCCGCTGTCCACGTTCGCCCTGGCCGCCTTCGAACTCCTGGACCCCGAGTCGCCGTCCTACGCCCTGGACATGGTCTCGGTGGTGGAGTCCACCCTGGACGACCCGCGTCAGATCCTGGCCGCCCAGCAGAACAAGGCCCGCGGCGAGGCCGTGGCCGCGATGAAGGCCGACGGCGTCGAGTACGAGGAGCGCATGGAGCGCCTGCAGGACGTCACCTACCCGAAGCCGCTGGAGGAACTGCTCTTCCACGCCTACGACACGTACCGCAGGAGCCACCCGTGGGTCGGTGACCATCCGCTGTCGCCGAAGTCCGTCATCAGGGACATGTACGAGCGGGCCCTGTCCTTCACGGAACTCGTGTCGTTCTACGAGCTGGCCCGTACCGAGGGCATCGTGCTGCGCTACCTCGCCGGCGCCTACAAGGCCCTGGACCACACCGTGCCCGACGACCTGAAGTCCGAGGACCTCCAGGATCTGGTGGAGTGGCTGGGCGAGATGGTCCGGCAGGTCGACTCCAGCCTGCTGGACGAGTGGGAGCAGCTCGCGAACCCGGAGGAGATGACGGCCGAGGAGGCGCAGGAGAAGGCCGACCAGGTCAAGCCGGTCACCAGCAACGCGCGCGCCTTCCGGGTGCTGGTCCGCAACGCCCTCTTCCGGCGTGTGGAGCTGGCCGCCCTGGACCAGGTGGACGAGCTCGGCGATCTGGACGCCGGATCCGGCTGGGACGCGGACGCGTGGGGCGAGGCCATGGACCGCTACTGGGACGAGTACGACGACCTCGGCACCGGCCCGAACGCCCGTGGTCCGAAGCTGCTCGTCATCGAAGAGGAGCCGCAGAACGGCCTGTGGCGCGTCCGGCAGATCTTCGACGACCCCGCCGGGGACCACGACTGGGGCATCAGCGCCGAGATCGACCTTGCCGCCTCCGACGCGGAGGGCCGCGCGGTGGTCCGGGTGACGGACGTCGGTCAGCTGTGAGAACTGGAGGAACCCGCCCGTGACGAACCCTGCCGAGCGACTCGTGGACCTGCTCGACCTGGAGCAGATCGAGGTCGACATCTTCCGCGGCCGCAGCCCCGACGAGTCCCTCCAGCGGGTTTTCGGCGGGCAGGTGGCGGGCCAGGCGCTGGTGGCCGCCGGGCGGACCACCGAGGGCGACCGCCCCGTGCACTCGCTGCACGCGTACTTCCTCCGGCCGGGGCGGCCGGGCGTGCCGATCGTGTACCAGGTCGAACGGGTACGGGACGGACGGTCGTTCACGACGCGGCGGGTCACGGCCGTGCAGCAGGGCCGCACGATCTTCAATCTCACCGCCTCCTTTCACAAACCGGAAAAGGGGAGTTTCGAGCACCAGCTGCCGCCCGCCCGCCAGGTGCCGGGACCTGAGGCGCTGCCGACGGTCGCGGACGAGATCCGGGAGCATCTGGGCACGCTGCCGGAGCAGTTGGAGCGGATGGCGCGACGGCAGCCGTTCGACATCCGCTATGCGGACCGGCTGCGGTGGACCGAGGAGGAGATCGCGGGTGCCGAACCGCGCAGCGCGGTGTGGATGCGCGCGGTCGGTCCGCTGGGCGACGACCCGCTCGTGCACACCTGCGCGCTGACCTACGCCAGCGACATGACGCTGCTGGACGCCGTGCGGATCCCGGTCGAACCGCTGTGGGGCCCGCGCGGTTTCGACATGGCGTCGCTGGACCACGCCATGTGGTTCCACCGGCCGTTCCGCGCCGACGAGTGGTTTCTGTACGACCAGGAGTCGCCGGTCGCCACGGGCGGGCGCGGTCTCGCCCGAGGCAGGATCTACGACCTCGACGGCCGCCTGCTCGTCTCGGTCGTCCAGGAGGGGTTGTTCAGGGCGCTGTAGGCCCGCGTCCTGGGGCGGGGCCGCGGACGGCCCCGGTGGTGGACGCCGGCCCGCGCGCACGCGGCCGCGCCGGCACACCGGTGCGGACCGCCGGTGCCGTCCGCGCACCCGGTGGGCGCCGGCGTCCGGGCGGTACGGCCTTCCGAAGGCCTCCTCCGCCCTCGTCGGGCACGGTGTGGATCCGCCCGGGTCGGACCGCGGGACGGAACTCGTCGCGCCCGGAACCCAGTTCGCGGGTGGCCCGGCCGGGCGGGCCGGCGGCGTGGCCGGGCGTGCGGGAAGAGTGTTCGGAACCTGTGACGGTGTCGCCGGACATGAGCGGTCTCCCCCGTGGAGTCGGTGGCTCACGCGGTGTGCGTGGCCGTACGAAGACGGTAGCCGCTGCGGCCGCTCTCGCGGGACCCCTGTGGATAACTCCGCGGGAGAGGAGAGAACGCAGGTCAAGGCTCTAAGTGTGGCCCCCGGGCGGACTCTCGGACATCCACTGCGAGGTGCTCCCCGACCCGGTTGACGAGCAGGGTCATCTCGTAGCCGATCCGGCCGATGTCGGCCTCGGCGTCGCTCAGGACGCACAGGCAGCTGCCGGTGCCCGCGGCGGTGACGAACAGCACCGCCTCGTCGAACTCGACCATCGTCTGGCGGACCTGTCCCGCGCCGAAGTGGCGTCCGGATCCCCTGGCCAGGCTGTGCAGCCCGGATGCGACGGCGGCGAGGTGCTCGGCGTCCTCGCGGCGCAGCCCGGTGCTCGCCGCGGTGACGAGGCCGTCGGTGGACAGCACCAGCGCGTGCCGTACCGCGTCGACCCGCTCGGTCAGATCGTCCAGCAGCCAGTCCAGTCCGTGGTTCTGCGCCATGTTCCGGTCTCCCCGTGTGACGACTCCCCCTCCCCGGAGGAACTCTCCGCCAGCCTTCCCCACCGGCGGGCCGCCGGGCAAGGAGGATGGGGACATGGCACACAAGATGACCGACGGGGAATGGCGGGAGTTCGTCTCGTACGGCACCCGCACCGGCAAGCTGTCCACCGTCCGCGCCGACGGCAGCCCGCATGTGACGCCGGTCTGGTTCCTGCTGGACGGGGACGACCTGGTGTTCAACACGGGCAAGGACACCGTCAAGGGCCGCAATCTGGTGCGGGACGGCCGGGTCGCCGTGTGTGTGGACGACGACCGGCCGCCGTTCGACTTCGTGGTGCTCCAGGGGCGGGCCCGGGTCTCGGAGGACCCCGCGGAGTTGCGTCGCTGGGCCGCCCGCATCGCGGCCCGGTACATGGGCGAGGACCGCGCCGAGGAGTTCGGCGCGCGCAACGGGGTCCCCGGGGAACTGCTCGTCCGCGTGGCGGTCGACAGGGTCGTCGCGCAGAGGGCGGTGGCCGACTGAGGCGGGGGCTCTCACCCCTGCCGTGAGACCGGTCGTGCGGTCAGCCCACGGATTCGAGCAGCCGGGCCGTGTGCATCCGCCCGGCGTGCTCGACGAGGCGGATCAGCACGTCCTTCCCGGACTCCCTGTCCCGTGCGTCGCACAGGACGACGGGTGTGCCCGGGTCGAGGTCCAGGGCGTGTGAGACGTCGTCGGCGGCGTGCGCGCGGGCGCCGGAGAAGCAGTTGACGGCCACGACGAACGGGATGTGCCGGTGCTCGAAGTAGTCCACCGCAGGGAAGGAGTCCTCCAGCCGCCGGGTGTCGGCGAGGACGACCGCGCCCAGTGCGCCCTGGGAGAGTTCGTCCCACAGGAACCAGAAGCGGTCCTGCCCGGGAGTGCCGAACAGATAGAGGGACAGCCCGGAGCGGATCGTGATCCGGCCGAAGTCCATGGCGACCGTGGTGGTGGTCTTCCGGTCCACGCCGTCGGTGTCGTCCACCGACCGGCCGGCCTGGCTGAGCGGTTCCTCGGTGCGCAGCGGCCTGATCTCGCTGACCGCGCCGACCAGGGTGGTCTTGCCTGCGCCGAATCCGCCGGCGACCAGGATCTTCAGGGCCAGCGGGGCCGACTCGTCGCCGGGAGCGCAGGAGTGGTCGTGGGCCATGGATCACTTCTCTCAGGAGTTGCGGAATGCGGGCGGCGTGCGGGGACCGGCGCGCCCGGGCGGACGGACGCGCGGATGCGGAGCGGATGTACGAAGTCAGCATGATGACAAGAATGGCCCCTCTTCGGGGGATTGGACGGAATATGGAGTGATGTGACCACCTCGGACCCGTTCGATACGTGGTCGGTTCGCGGGGCGGCCGCGGCCGGTGTCCTTGTGGCGGTCCGCGGCTCCCGTCCGCGGTCCGCTACAGGGCCCGCAGGCCCGCGATGACCTCGCGCAGAACCCGTTCGTCGGGGAGCTGCGCGGGCGGCACCGGACGTCTGACGGTGACGGAGCCGAGTTCCAGGAGGTCGCCGAGGAGCACGCGCACCACACCGACGGCGAGGTCGGCGCCCGCCGCGAGCTCCGCGACGGACTGCGTGTCCGTGCGGCACAGGTCCAGCAGAGCCCGGTGCTCCGGCCCGAGCATGATGTCGTCCCCGGCGGCCGGCGCCTCCGGGCCGTGGGTGACGAGGGCGATCAGGTCGAGACGTACGCCGGCGGGCCCGGGCCGGGTCCGTCCGCCCGTCACGGCGTACGGGCGGACGAGGGGGCCCGCCTCCTGGTCGTACCACTGTCCGCCCGGCGGGCCGGGGGCGTCCTGCGCGGCATCGGTCATGGTCGGGACCGCCTTCTCGTGTCAGCCCGCGGCGGGCGGCTGTGCGGTCGCACGCGGGGGCGTGCGGAGGTGCTCGCCGACGCGCCGGACGAGTCGCGCCATCTCGTAGGCCACCAGTCCGATGTCCGCGGTGGCGGCGGTCAGCAGGGCCAGACAGGAGCCGTCGCCCGCGGCGGCCACGAAGAGGAAGCCGTCGTCCATCTCCACCATCGTCTGGCGCACCCCTCCGGCGCCGAAGTGCCGGCCGGTCCCCTTGGCGAGGCTGTGGAACCCCGAGGAGACCGCGGCGAGGTGTTCGGCGTCCTCGCGGCCCAGGCCGCTGGAGGCACCGACGGCGAGTCCGTCGCCGGAGAGCACCACGGCGTGCCGGACCTCGCGTACACGCAGTACCAGGTCGTCCAGGAGCCAGTCCAGTTCACCCGGCCGCTGCCGGGCCGTCGTGCCGGGGTCCTGCGTCATGTGGGATCTCCTTCTCTGCGGCCACCGGCCGGACGGTCGGCGGGGGCCGTGGCGCGGCCGGGCTGTCCGCCGCCGCCCCGGACCCAGCCGGCGCGGTAGGCGGCCATGCGGGCCCGTACGAGTTCGGGTGTGCGGTGGTCGTCGGCGTCCGGACCGGAGGCCGGGGCGGCCTCGTCGCGGGGTGCCGCGCGAAGCTGGGGTGCCAGGGAGGCCTGGCGGACCCGGCGCGGCAGGCCGGCCGCGGGTTCGGGCTCGTCCGGTATGCGGTGCGGGTGCAGGGCCGTCACTCCTGGTGGTGTGGTGTCGGGCGGCGCGGCCTCGGGCCGGGGCCTCTCGGACGGGGCGGTCCCGACCGGTACCGGGGTCCCCGGGGCGAGGGGAGCGGGCAGGTCCCTGGTCCCCGGCGCCGCCCGTTCGGGCGGGCACGCCGCGGGTACGCGTGCGTACCCGGCTCCGGCGGGGCGCGCGAGGCCGGTCACCTCACCGGCGGAACGTTCCGCCGCACCGTTCTGCAGCAGTGCGACGGGCAGCAGGACGACCGCCGTGGTGCCTCCGTAGGGTGAGGGCCTCAGATGGACCTTGACGCCCTGTCGCGCCGCGAGCCGGCTCACCACGAACAGGCCCAGCCGGTCGCTGTCGAACAGGTCGAGATCCTCGGGCCTCGCGATCCGCCGGTTGGCCTCGGCGAGGGTCTCCCGGCCCATGCCCAGGCCCCGGTCCTCGACCTCGACGGCGTAGCCGTTGCCGACGGGCTCACCGGTGATCCGTACGCGCGTGTGGGGCGGCGAGAACTGCGCGGCGTTCTCGACGATCTCGGCGAGCAGATGGGTGAGATCGGCGACGGCGGCCCCGGCCAGGAGGACCTCCGGCAGCCGGCGCACCTCCACACGCGCGTAGTCCTCGATCTCGGAGACCGCCGCGCGGATCACGTCGGTGAGCGGGACCGGTGCACGCCAGGCCCGCCCGGGTGCCGAGCCGGAGAGGATGATGAGGTTCTCGGCATGGCGGCGCGTGCGGGTGGTGAGGTGGTCCAGCCGGAACAGGTCGCTCAGCTCGTTCGGGTCCTCGGCCCTGCGCTCCATGGCGTCGAGCAGGCTCAGCTGGCGGTGGACGAGGACCTGGCTGCGGCGGGCGAGGTTCACGAACACCCCGGCGACACCCCCGGCGAGCTCGGCGCGCTCCACGGCCGCGTGCAGGGCCGCCCGGTGGACGGTGCCCAGGGCTTCGGCGACCTGGCCGGTCTCGTCCTCGGCGCGCGGCCCGGCCGGAGCCTCGGCTCGGATGTCGATCTCCTCGCCCGCGCGCAGCCGGCGCATGGCGTCGGGGAGTCTGCGGCGGGCGACCTCCAGGGCGCCGTCGCGCAGGCCGACCAGGTCGAGGACGAGGCCTCGTCCGATGCGGACCGAGATGACCAGGGAGGCTGCGACGGCGGCGAGGCCGAGGAGGACGGCAGCCCCGGCCGGGGTGAGCAGTCCGCGGGCGAAGGGGCCCGCGCGGCCGGCGACGTCGCGGGCCGGCGCCCGCTCGATGGCCCGCACACCGCTCAGCACGCGCGCGTGGGCGCTGGTCCACGCCTCCTGTGGGGCCGCCGCGAGGGCTGCGCTGCCCGGCGCTGCACGCAGGGCGCCGTCCTCCAGAGCGACCAGCGCGGTGTAGGCGTCATCGTCGGCAAGCTCCCGCCACGCGGTGCGCGCGGGGCCGCGCAGGTCGGGCGCTGCGGACTCGACGAGGGTGCGGCGCGTGTGCACGGCGCCGGTGAACAGGCGCAGCCGCTCGCCGGAGAGTTCCCCGGCCGGGCGCGCGCCGTCCATCAGTACGGCCTCGCGGGCCAGTGCCTCGCCCGCGAGGGAGAACTCGAGCCGCACGCGAGCGTCGGAGCCGGGTCCGGAGTCCTGGATTCCGCTGAGGGCTCCGCCCACGGTGAAGGCGGTCGCGATACTGCGGGTGTAGTGCTCGTAGGCGCCGCGCCAGTCGACCTCTCCGTCGGCGAGCCCGGCGCGGAGCGCGCCCAGCCGCTCCGTTCCGCTGACGAACTCCTCCAGGCGCCGTCCCACGGCGTCGGGCAGGTCCTGGCCGTCCGCGACCGTGTGGCCGGAACCGAGACGCAGTGCCCGCACCGTGCGCTCGGTGGTCCGGGCGAGCCGGTCGAGTTCGGTGGCGCGGGTCGCGGACGGGGCGGACGCCTGGCGCACCGCCGCGGCGCGTTCGGCCTGGAGAGCGGCGACGGCCGTGGTGAGGGGGGTGCGGATCTCCGCGTCCACCCGTTGCAACTGCCGCAGCCGGGACACGTCCTGGGCGGTGGTCACGGTGGCGTGGCCCCACAGCGCCAGCAGAGACACCACCGGCACCATCAGCAGGCTGATGACCCTGGCGCGCACGGTGCGGGGGCGTATGCGCAGTCGACGCGCGGGTGGGGGCGTGCCCTCCGGAGTGTCCCCCGCGGGCTCGTCGGGTCCTTCGTCGGCGGCGGGTCCGGCGTGGGCCCGGCGGCCGCGCGGGGGTGTGGGAGGCGGCGGCCCGGTGCCTTCCGCGAGGGTGCGGCGGGGAGGGGACGGCGGGGAGGGTGGGGCAGTTGGGGACATGGCCTCCTCGTTCGGACGGCGGGTCAGGGGCGTGTCGTGGGGGCGCGCGTCCGGCGCGCTCACCGGGCGAGCTCCGCCGGCCGCGGGGCGGCCACCGCCCCGTACCGTCCCGCGGCCGGTGACAGGGCGACGAAGGCCGAGGTCAGGAACAGGTACGACCCGAGGCCGACGGCGAGGGGGAAGATGAACTGCATCGCCGTCGCCCCGGGCAGTTCCTCACCGGAGGGCGTGACGTGCACACTCACCGCGAACATGGCCGTGTAGTGCATGCTGCTGACCGCCGCGCCCATCACGAGGGAGGCGACCGCGACCGCGGCCGGCGATCTGATGTTCAGGGCCGCCCACAGGGCGGCGGTGGCCGCGACCACGGCGATCAGGACCGACAGCGCGACCCGCACGGGGTCGTAGGTCGTCTCACCGTGCAGGCGTACCGCCGCCATGCCCAGGTAGTGCATGCTGGCCACGCCCAGACCGGTGGTGAACCCTCCGATCACGAGCGCCCGGCCCCGGTCGCGGACGTGGCCGACGACGAAGACACCGGCGGAGACGACGGCCATGGCGACGAGCAGACTGAGGACGGTCAGCGGCACGTCGTAGCGGATCTCGGTGCCGTGGACGGCGAAGCCGAGCATGGCCACGAAGTGCATCGTCCAGATGCCGGTAGCGATGGCCGAGGCTGCCGTCAAGAGCCAGTTGCGGCGCGAGCGCCCGGTGGCGCCGAGGGCGCGTACGGTGCAGCGCAGTCCGAGTGCGGCGCCGGTGCAGGCCATCACGTACGACAGCACCGGGGTCAGCCAGCCGAACGCGGCGTGGTCCATGTGTCCCATGGCCCAGGGACGCTAGCCGGGGCACGGAGTCACACAGGGGGCGCATTTCGAAAGCTGCCGCAATGTGACACGGAGAGGTCGTGGAACGATCGCGTCTCGTACGGACCTGCGCGCGAGTTGTTGCCCCTCCCGTAGGGGATCATGCGAGGCATGAGCGAAGACCGTACGCGCGTCCAGGCGTTCTTCACGGCGCGCGCAGCTGACTGGGACGCCCGCTTTCCCGACGACGGCCCGGCCTACGCGGCCGCCGTCACCGAGCTGGGGCTGCGGGCCGGGGACCAGGTGCTCGACGCCGGCTGCGGCACCGGCCGGGCGCTGGCCCCACTGCGCGCGGCCGTGGGCCCCTCGGGCGTTGTGGTGGGCGTGGACCTCACCGGGGCCATGCTGCGGTCGGCCGCCCTGGCCGGACGGCGCCGTGCGGCGTCCCTCGTCCAGGCGGACGTCGCCGCGCTGCCGCTTCGTTCGGCTTCCTTCGACGCCGTGTTCGGCGCGGGCCTGATCTCCCACCTCACGGAACCGGAGGTCGGTCTGAGGGAGTTGGGGCGTGTGGTGCGCTCCGGCGGCACCCTGGCCCTGTTTCACCCGCTCGGGCGAGCCGCCCTGGCCGCACGTCAGGGGCGGCGGATCACCTCGGACGACCTGCGGGCCGAGTCCGTTCTCGGCCCGCTGCTGGCACGTTCGGGCTGGCACCTGACGTCGTACGTCGATGAGGACGCCCGCTTCCTCGCACTGGCGGTGCGCGAGGGCTGAGCCCGGGCGGGCGGGGTGTGGAACAACCCGGCCGCTGAGGCAGCCTCCGCTGGGACGGTGCGGCCTGCGACGCCGCGTGCGCGGCACCCGGTGCGGCGCGCAGGCGTCGCGATCGGGTGCCGGGCCGCCCGACGTCGCGCCCGGACGCGGGATGCCGGGCCCGGACGCGGGATGACGCGGGATGACGCGGGATGACGCGGGATGACGGGCCCGGAACCCGGATGCCGGGTCCCGGAGGCCGGTGCGGGGCGAACGGGCGGGCATCGCTGCGGCCCCACGCCGGGCACGCGCCGCCGGGCACGTGCGGCCGGGCGGCTTGTCCGGCTCAGTCGGAAGCGGAGGTGTCCAGATGCCGCACAGGGCAGCCGCGCACACCGGGAACCGGCCGCGTCCCCAGTTCGTTCACTTCATAGCCGTCGGGATAGCCCTTGATCTCCCAGTTCTGTCGCGCGTGGTGGGGCGCGCGACGCGGGGGCATCAGCCGGACGGCCCGCCCGCGCAGCCGTACCGCCCGGCGCACGAGCGTGCGCGCGGCGGGAGAGGGAGGCGCGTAGCGGAAGGCCCGCAGCAGCGGGTCGTCGAGCAGCGCGAGCGTGGCCGTCCGCAGCAAGGGGGTGAGGACACGCGGATACCAGGAGGTCATCAGGCCGAGCGTGGCGTCGGAGACCCGGCGCCCCTTCTCGTCCCATGCGAAGTGGGCGGCCTCGTAGGTGTCGAGGAGGTCCGCGAACTCCTCGTAGGTCTCCGGCATGTCCTTGATGCCCATGTGCCGTCCCAGAGTGCGGAAGTGGACGGTTGCGGCCACCGTCTCGTGCCGTGACAGCCGGCGCCAGCCGTAGGCGTCGATCCATCGCCTGGGCATCACGATGAACGTGCTGAGGACGTACCGCATGTCGTCGTTGCTGATGTCGTAGCTGCGGTGCATCTGGTTGATGCGGCGGATGGCGGTACGGCCCTGCGTGCTGCCGAAACCGTGCTCCACGACGGCGTCGAGGAGCAGCGAGGTGTCGTCGTAGCGCTTCTGGGTGCGGTCGGTCAGCTCCGCGGTGTCGGCCAGCAGCCGTCCGATGGAGGGAACGGCGTACGTGCGGTACAGCGCGAGTTCCAGGGCCCGCGTGTAGTCCCACGGGAACTCGCAGGCCGAACTGAGCAGGTAGATCTCGGTCGCCTGCCCGTACGGGTCCATCTGCCGGATCTGTCCGAGCCTCTCGTAGCGCTTCACCGCGCCGTCCCCCTTCAGCCGTCGAAGCTCCGACTCTACGTCGAGCGGCAGCGGGTGGACGATCACCGGGGTCTGCCGGAGGAGGTGAAGGAGTAAGGGTGGCCGTAGGGGTGGCGGTGGCCGTGGCGGTAGAGGGGATGCCAGACCTCCGGACGGTGTGCGGCGCCCGGGGCGGTGGGTTGCGAGGGTGCCGGGCGGGTGGCTGTCCGGGGTGGTCGGCCTGGTCGCCGTATCGGAGGCCAGCAGGGCCGGCGGGTCCGGCGGTGGCTCGCGGGAACGTCCCGGGCTGTGGGCGTTTCGTCCCGGCGCGCCGGGAAACCGCAGCTCCGGGTGCACTCGGTGGTCGTGACAAGGGAGTGCGGCTCGCACTAGGGTGCGCGCGATCGGACGAACCATGGGGAGGCTGTCATGGCCGGGACGGACGAAGAGGCCGTCGCCGCCGAGGATGAGCTGTTCGTGCTCACGGCGGTGCTGCTGACGCCCGCGCAGTTCCCGAGCGTGCTGGGCGACGACTATCCGGAGGCCTGTGCGGCGCTGGGGCTGGCGCCGCTGGCCGACGGGTACGGCCTCGTACTCGGCCAGGACGGCGAGGGGGCCCGGTGGACCATCGCCACCGACGACGTCTCTCTGGCGGCGGTGGCCATCGCCTCCTGGGACTGCGGCATGGAGTACGACCTGTCGCCGGCGGAGCACACGGTCGTGGCCGCGCTGCCCGGCTGGCCGCTCGCGGTCGCCGTGGCGGCACCCGGAGTTCCGGCGCCTCATGATCCCGACCCGGAGCTGGTGGACATCACCGCGCTGGCCCCGCCGGACGCCGGCGTCTGGGGTCCGGCGCAGCGCCGCATGGGAGCGGACGAGGTCGCTCTGCAGTGGTCGGTGTGGCGGGAGCAGATCGACGACGACGCATTCGCCGCGGCGGGTACGGCGTCCGGTCGGGCGGACACGGAGGCCGGTGGCGGCACGGGGCGGAAGCCCGGCGGTCACAGCGGTGTGCGGAGAGTGCTCGCCGAAGCACGGGCGTACGTGGACTCGCCCCCACCACTCGGCCGTGTCCGGTCCTCCTTCGCGCCCGGCGACGCGCGGACGCTGCGCGCGGACGGTCCCGGCTGGTCGCTGGTGGCCAGGACCGACGACATCGCGTTCGTGCTGCTCGACGAGGCGCCGGGAGAGGTACTTCCGGTGGGCAGGGGCCCGGAGTTGCCGGGGCTGCTGGAGGCACTGGACAGACTGGCGGTACGCCCCAACTGACGCGGGACCCGTTTGTGGGATTCGGGCCACGATTCCCCGGTGTCCGGGGCGTCTTCCGGCTCCGGTCCTCCGCAAGGGCTGTCTGCGTGGTGTGTGCGGCTCGGGGTTGATGCCGTGTGTTGCGGCTCTACGTAGGGGTGCGCTGAGGTGTGGTGCGAGCCTGTGGCTGGGGGTGGGGCGCGGCTGCACGATGGGGCTGCCCGCGGCTGATTCGCCGTGTGGACCAGCCGTAGCCGCTCCGGAGGTCTGCCATGCGTCTGTCCCGAGGTGTCCCGCTGGTCGCCGCGCTGCTTGCGGTGACCGTCACCGGGCCCGCTCCCGCCGCCGGGGCGGTGACTGATCAGGGCTGTGCGCGCCGGGAGCGGGTGCACGTGCCGGGGGCGGAGTTCCAGCGGGCCGCATGCCTGGCCGACCTGACGACGACCGGCCTCGCCGGTACGCCGTACACCGACATGGCCGACCAGGCGGGGCTGACGGCGAAGAACACACACGGGCCGTCGGGGATTCCGGGGGTCCAGGTGGACGGCTATTTCCCGGACACGTCCGGCTTCAACACCACGCACGGGTGGCGGCATGACGCGCAGTTCGTGATCCGGCTGCCGGAGCGCTGGAACGGCGGTCTCGTCGTCACGGGGGCTCCGGGCACTCGCAGGCAGTACGCGACGGACCGGGCCATCTCGGATCGGGTGCTGGCTCTCGGGTACGCCTATGCCGCGACCGACAAGGGCAACAGCGGGACGGATTTCTACCGCGACGGGGTGCGCCCGGGGGACGCGGTCGCCGAGTGGAACGAGCGCACCACCCAGTTGACGCGCGCGGCCCGGCGTGTGGTGGCGCAGCGCTACGGGCGTGCCCCACGCCGCACGTACATGACCGGCGTCTCCAACGGCGGCTACCTCACTCGCTGGCAGTTGGAGAACCATCCGGAGTTGTACGACGGCGGCGTCGACTGGGAGGGAACCCTGTGGACGGCGCGCGGGCCGAGTCTGTTCACCGTCCTGCCGGCCGCGGTGGCGTGGTCGGCGGGATCCGCCCGGGACGAGGATCTCTACGCGGCGGGGTTCGCACGCGGCTCGGAGTTCCTGTGGCCCTATCACGAGAAGGCCTACTGGGGTGTGACGCAGAAGATCTACCGTGCCGAGTTCGACCCGGCGTACGACCGGGAGTGTCCCGGGCCGTCCGCGGGGGACACGCTGGAGGAGATCCTGGCGCCCTGCGCCTCGGACGCCTTCTACGACTACGCCGCGCGGCCCGCTTCGGTACGGCGCGCGGTGGCCCGGGTCGCCCTCAGCGGGCGCATCGGGCGGCCGATGATCACGCTGCACGGCGATATGGACGCGCTGCTGCCGAAGGCGGCGGACTCCGACGTGTACGCCCGTATGGTCGACCGGCGCGGACGGGGCTCTCTGCACCGCTACTACACGGTCCAGGACGGCACGCACGTCGACGGTCTGTACGACACCTATCCCGGCCGGCTGCGGCCGATCCTGCCCTGCTATCGCGCAGCGTTCGACGCGCTGGTGGCGTGGGTGGAGCGGGGAACGCCTCCGCCTGCCGATCACATCGTGACGAGGCCGGCAAGCGGTGACGTGGTCGACTCGTGCGCCCTGGACGACGGCGCCGCGCGCGGGCGGTAGCGCGTCAGCGGCCGATCTCTTTGCGGGTCACGCGGCGCAGGCGGCGCCGCTGTGCCGGGTCGAGCGCGAGGTACGCGGCGGCCGGGACACCCAGCACGATCAGCAGCGCGGCCCACCAGGGCAGCCAGATCAGCAGGATGAGCCCGACCGCCACGCCTCCCACGGCGATCTTCGCGTTGTTCGACATGGTGTCGCCTCCTTGGCGGGCACTGCGGTTGTCTGCTGTGAGAACGGTCCCAGCTTCTGCCGGAGTTCCGGAGGCTGACCCTGAGACGTCCCTGAGAAAAGGCCCCTACTCCACCCTGATACCCGCCCGGGCGCCCTCGATCGTGCCGACCCGGTAAGGATCTCCTCACACGGAGTGACCGCGCACCCACCCGGCGGGGCGGGGGCGGCCGGGCGTCAGAGGTGGCCTCCCGTAGGAGACTGCCTCCCGTCCCCCGTCGTACCCGGCCTCACGTGCCGGCGGGGCTGCCCCGTTCCGGGCGGGGCTGCCCGGTTCCGGGCGGTGGGCAGCGATCACCGGACCTATGACAGCAGGTCGTCGGCCCATGACGGGATCACCGGCCCCAGCCCGCCGGGAGAGTGACCGGGGACGCCTGTTGCCGGGACCGAGGGCGCCGGCGGCCGCGGCCACCCGGCCGACCCCGCCGGCCGGGCCGGAAGCCCCCCGGGCGAACTGCCGGGCAGACCGGTCGGGATCCCTGTCGGGATCCGCGTCGGCATCCGCGTCGACCCCCAGGTGGGGACCCCCGTCGGAAGCGCGTACGACGGCGCGGCCGAGGGGCGTGCCGAAGCGCTCGTGAGCGGCGCGCCCGGCGCACCGGGCGCCCGGTCCTCGGGGCCGGCGGGATCTTCGCCCGGCGTGCCCGCGATGACGACGGCGGCCACGGCGCCGGTAGCGGCCGCGAAGACCAGCAGACTGACGAGAAGAGGAAGGCGGCGGGGCCCGGGCGGCCCGTGGCCGCCGCCCCGGCTGCCGGTTCCGCCGGGCGGCGGTCCGAAGGCACCACGCGCGCGTGGGGTGGAGTCGTCCGGAGGACGGGGCGGTTCGGGCGGCGTGACCATACCGACAACCATCGCGGCGGGCACGCCGGAAGGCGACCCGCGTGCGGGAGCCGAAACCGAGGTATCACACGGGCGTCACGCCTCCCCCACGCCCCGGCGCCCGCCGCGCCGCCCACCCGGGGAGACCCGAACCACGGCACCCCGCGCGGGGGCCGGCGGTGCTCGGCCGGGCAGGGCGGCGGATGATCCTCAGTGCCGGGCACCCAGCAGGTGATCCATGGCGAGTTGGTCGAGCCGTTCGAAGGCCATCCCGCGGGCACCGGCCGCCTCCACGTCGAACTCCTCGAAGGCCGCGGGGTCGGTGAGAAGTCCCTGGAGGCCGTCCGCGGCGGTGGGCCGGGCCAGTTCGTCGAGACGGGAGGTGCGCAGGGCCTCCCGGACCTCGGGATCGGCCCGGAAGGCCGCCGCACGCTCCTTGAGGATCAGGTAGTTGCGCATACAGCCCGCCGCGGAGGCCCAGACCCCGTCGAGGTCCTCGGTGCGCGGCGGCTTGAAGTCGAAGTGCCGGGGCCCGGTGTAGCCGGCGGTTTCGAGCAGGTCGACGAGCCAGAACGCGGCGCGCAGGTCGCCGGCGCCGAACCGGAGGTCCTGGTCGTACTTGATGCCGGACTGCCCGTTGAGGTCGATGTGGAAGAGCTTGCCCGCCCACAGGGCCTGGGCGATGCCGTGCGGGAAGTTCAGCCCGGCCATCTGTTCGTGACCGACCTCGGGGTTGACGCCGTACAGCTCCGGCCGCTCCAGGCGCTCGATGAACGCCAGGGCGTGGCCCACGGTCGGCAGGAGGATGTCACCGCGCGGCTCGTTCGGCTTCGGTTCGATGGCGAAGCGCAGGTCGTAGCCCTGGGAGGTGACGTACTCGCCCAGAAGGTCGAAGGCCTCCTTCATCCGGTCCAGTGCCGCGCGGACGTCCTTGGCCGCGCCGGACTCGGCGCCCTCACGGCCGCCCCAGGCGACGTAGACCCCGGCACCGAGCTCGGCGGCCAGGTCGATGTTGCGCAGGGTCTTGCGCAGGGCGTAGCGGCGTACGTCGCGGTCGTTCGCGGTGAAGGCGCCGTCCTTGAAGACGGGGTGGGTGAAGAGGTTGGTGGTGGCCATCGGCACGGTCAGGCCGGTCGCGTCGAGCGCCTGGCGGAATCGCTTGACGCAGGCCTCGCGCTCGCCGGTGGAGGCCCCGGCGGGGATGAGGTCGTCGTCGTGGAAGGTCACCCCGTAGGCACCCAGCTCGGCGAGGCGCAGCACCGTGTCGACCGGGTCGAGACCACGCCGCGTGGCGTCGCCGAAGGGGTCCCGCCCCTGCCAGCCGACGGTCCACAGGCCGAAGGTGAATCTGTCCTCGGGGGTGGGCTGATAGCTCATGCCACGGCTCCTCGTTCTCACTCGGCCTATTTCGTCATGGCACTTTACAAACTAGTATGCCGACGCGCCACGGGGAAGAAGGCGGGAGACACGGCAGGCTGCGGCGGACGGACCACACCCGGACCGTCACCGCACCTCGCGAGCGAGGCTCCGCGGGCCCTTCCTGGGCCCTTCCTGGGCCCGGGCTCCCGCAGGCGTCCTGAGACCGGGCCCCGGAGCCGCAGGCCCCCCGCACCCCCGGCCCGGGACGAACGCGGGCCTGCGGGCACCGCCCGGGAAACAATCGAAGAGCGGCAGGCCGGACGCCGCAGAGCCGTACCGAGAGGGAGAGTCCGATGTCAGCAGCCGAGGGTCCGCTCGTCGTCGGCGTGGACACGTCCACGCAGTCCACGAAGGCGCTGGTGGTCGACGCATCGACCGGCCGGATCGTGGCGAGCGGACAGGCACCGCACGCCGTCTCCGCCGGGCCGGCCCGGGAGAGCGACCCCCGCCAGTGGTGGGACGCCCTCGGTGAGGCGCTGCGCCAGTGCGGCGACGCCGCCCACGAGGCGGCCGCCGTCTCCGTCGGCGGCCAGCAGCACGGTCTCGTCACCCTGGACGAGCACGGCGAACCGGTGCGCCCCGCCCTGCTGTGGAACGACGTGCGCTCCGCGCCCCAGGCCCGCCGGCTGGTGGGGGAACTGGGCGGTCCCGCGGCCTGGGCCGAGCGAACCGGAAGCGTGCCCGCGGCCTCGTTCACGGTCACGAAGTGGGCGTGGCTGACCGCGCACGAGCCGGACTCGGTCCGCGCGACCAGGGCCGTGCGGCTGCCGCACGACTACCTCACCGAGCGTCTGACCGGCGGAGCGACCACCGACCGCGCTGACGCGTCCGGCACGGGATGGTGGAACTCGGCGTCGGAGTCGTACGACGCCGAAGTCCTGCGGCACGTGGGGCTGGACCCGCTGCTGCTGCCGCGAGTGGCCCGGCCCGGTGAGGTGGTCGGCACCGTGCGCGACGGCCACGGGCTGCCCTTCTCCAAGGGGACCCTGGTCGCGCCGGGCACCGGCGACAACGCGGCCGCGGCGCTCGGGCTGGGACTGCGCCCGGGGGTGCCCGTCCTGAGCCTCGGCACGTCCGGGACGGTGTACGCCGTGTCCGCGCACCGCCCGGCCGACCCCGGCGGCACGGTGGCGGGCTTCGCCGACGCCCGCGGCGACTGGCTGCCGCTGGCCTGCACCCTGAACTGCACCCTCGCCGTCGACCGGGTCGCCGCGCTGCTCGGCCTGGACCGCGAGGCCGTCGAACCCGGCTCGGACGTCACCTTCCTGCCGTATCTGGACGGCGAGCGGACCCCGGACCTGCCGGACGCTTCCGGACTGCTGCACGGGCTGCGCCACGACACCACCGGGGGCCAGCTCCTCCAAGCCGCCTACGACGGTGCCGTGCACGCCCTGCTGGGCGCTCTCGACCTGGTGCTCGACCAGGACGCCGACCGCTCGACGCCCCTGCTCCTCATCGGCGGCGGTGCCCGCGGAACGGCCTGGCAGGACACCGTGCGCCGGCTGTCGGGGCGGCCCGTCCAGGTGCCCTCGGCCCGCGAGCTGGTCGCGCTGGGTGCGGCCGCCCAGGCTGCCGGCGTCCTCACCGGTGAGGACGCGGCCGCCGTCGCGCGCCGCTGGAACACGGCAGAGGGGCCCGTACTGGAGGCGGTGGAGCGGGACGAAGGAACCCTGGACCGGATCACCGGGGTACTCTCCGATGCGGCCCCGCTGCTCGAACGGGAAGCCGGCACCGCCGGGTGAGGCGCCCGGCCGCCGGGACGCCGAACGCAGGGACGGAGACCGGGACGGAACCCGGGACGGACGCTTCGACCGGGCAGCGGCACGGGCGCCGGACGAGGGGCGCGTACGCCGCCCGTGGAGTCCGTCCCCGGACACCGCCCGTACGGGGACTCGACCAGGCTCGGGGGCAGGCACAGGCACAGACACAAAGACAGGCACAGACACACACAGGGCAGGTGAGTCGACGACGGGAACCGAGGACTGGAGGACTGACGGAGGCATGACCGCACCACAGACAGCACGGCCCGGCGGTCCGGGGCGCGCACTGGCCGACACTCAGCAGGGCATGCGCCGGCGCAACCTCGCGCGGGTGATGCACACGGTGAGCGAGGAGGGGCAGCTGTCGCGGGCGGCGGTCGCCTCGCGCATCGGGCTGACCCGGGCGGCGGTGTCGACGCTCGTGGACGAGCTGATCCGGGCCGGTCTGCTCGAGGAACTCGGCCCGGAGCGCGCCGGGCGGCCGGGGCGGGTGGGGCGGCCCGGTTCCGCCCTCGCGGTCAGCGGGCACGGCCCCGCCGGGATCGGGGCGGAGATCGGCGTGGACCACCTTGCGGCGTGTGCGGTCGACCTGCGCGGGCGGGTGCGCGCCCGGGCGGTGCGGCACGGCACCAACCGCGGCCGCTCCCCCGAGCCCGTCGTCGCGGAACTCAGCGCGCTGGCCCGGGAGGTGATCGCCGAGGCGGACGAAGCGGGTCTGTGGCCCGCGGGCCTCGCCGTCGCCGTTCCCGGGCTGGTGGCCCGTGACGCCCGTACCGTCGTCCGGGCCCCGAACCTGGGCTGGCGGGACGTCGACCTCGGCACGCTGCTGCCGCGGGAGTACCCGCTGACCGTGGACAACGAGGCCCACTTCGGCGGCCTCGCCGAGCTGTGGCTGGGCACGGACACGCCAGGCGACTTCCTGCACGTCTCGGCGGAGATCGGCATCGGCGCGGCGGTGGTCGTGGACGGCCGGCTGTTGCGCGGAACGCGCGGCTTCGCCGGCGAGCTGGGACATGTGCCGGTGCGCCCGGACGGTCCGGAGTGCACCTGCGGCGGGCGGGGCTGCCTGGAGCAGTACGCCGGCGAGGAAGCCGTGCTGCGCGCGGCCGGGCTGGAGCCGCACGAGGACGGCATCGGCCAGTTGGCGGAGAGGGCCACGTCCGGTGATGCCGCCGTGCGCCGTGCGCTGCGCGACGCGGGCGAGGCGCTCGGCATCGCCCTGACCGGGGCCGTCAACCTGCTCGACCCGCGGAGTGTGGTGCTCGGTGGGGCGCTGGCCGCGCTCGCGCCTTGGCTGCTCCCGACGCTGGAGGCGGAGTTGGCGGACCGCACGGCCGGCCCGGCCTGCCCGGTGTCGGTCTCGGAGCTGGGTCGCGAGGGGCCCCTGCTGGGCGCGGCGCACTGGGTGGTGCGGGGGGTTCTCGACGATCCGGCGGGGGTCGCCCGGCGGTAGGGCGTGTACCGAAGGTGGCGTCGTCCGCCCGGAGGGCGGAGGCCCGCGGCGTCCGGTGGCGGGGGTACCTCCCACGCCCTTGATGCCCTGACGGGGGCACCGCAAGGCGGAGGGGCTTCGCGTGACGCGCGTACGCGGCCGGTCCTGACAACGAACGCGGCGAGGTGCCGGGCCGGCGCCGGGGGCCGGAGGCCGGGGGCCGGGGGCCGGGGGCCGGGGGCCGGGGGCCGGGGCCGGGGGCCGGGGCCGGGGGCCGGGGCCGGGGGCCGGGGGCCGGGCGGGACTTTCGAGGCACGCCCCGGCGGTCCGGCCGGCCGTGCGAGGCGGCGTCCGAGGCCGCTCACCCGTCCCGGTGCGGTCCCCCGCCGGGCTGCTGCGCTCACCGGACGGGCGGGAGAGCGGTGCGGAGTCGTGCGGCGTGGGATGCCGTCGTCCGAGGGCGGGTGCGGGGCGGACCGTCGGCAACCGGATGCGGCGGGGTCACCCTTCCGGGTGAGCGAGTTGTCCACATCGGCGCCGTCGTCCACGGAAGCCGGCCGGTTCGACGGGCCGAACGGTTACTCGCCGTACGGTGATTCACACGAGGCGCCCGTGGACCGACTGCCATATGAGGCACCGGTCGGGCACCTCCCACCCCTCACGCACCTCGCACGCCCGCCCACCGCGGTCTGCCGCAGAACGGAGCCGTACCTCCATGGACCTGCCCGACACTCCCACCACCGCCCTCGGCCCGGCCGCTGCTCCCGTGCCGCGGAGGGCCGGTTCCCGGGACGGCACGGCTCAGGCCGCGGCGCCCGCGTACAGGGCGCGGCCGCCATCCGCACCCCGGGCCCCTCCCGGCGCGGCCCCCTCCCCGCCCGGGAGCTCACTGGGACCGGGCGCGGTACCTGCGACTCGTCCAAAGCGGGCCGACGCGGGCCCACCCGGACCGACGCGGGCCCACCTGGGCCGACGGCCTGACCTGACACCCGCACCAGCTCACACCGCCGCCCCCTGGCGGGCCGCCGGCACGGGCTCTCCCGCCCGGCCGCGACCCGACCGGCTCACCCGTGGCACGGAGTGCATCAGCCACACACGTGGCATGGCGCTGCGGACATCGCGTCCCCCACCCGGAAGCCACCTGACTCGCCGCAACCGGACATACCGGCTGGAAGTCGAGTCACCGGCGGAGTGAGCCGCGTCGAAACGGTTGTCGGCGCAGACACCCGGAGTGACGATGTCCGCATCACGTCGCTTTCCGGGAGGCCGAGTTGGCGGATCCCTGGGTTGCCCTGGAGCCGGGGACGGACCCCGTCGAACACGCGCGGGCGCTGCGCCGGGCGTACCAGACGTTCACGGAGGCGGGCCGGGTACCGCGGCCGGTGCGGTCCGTGGTGGCGCAGTCGTGGCGGCGCTCGGCACGGGCCGGGGTCGGGCCGGACGGCACGGCGAGCGTGGAGCTGACAGAGGGTGCGCTGGGCACCTACCGGGCGGAGCATCCGCTGGCGCGGGTGATGCCCCTGTTCCGGGAGCTGATGGGCACGTTCGCGGTGGACGGAGAGCACCTGGTCGCGGTCTGCGACGCACAGGGCCGGCTGCTGTGGGTGGAGGGGCATCCGACGACGCGCCGCAAGGCGGGCCGGATGAACTTCGTACCGGGTGCGCGCTGGGCGGAGAGCGCGATGGGCACGAACGCGCCGGGCACGGCGGTGGCCGTGGACCGGCCGGTGCAGGTGTTCGCGGCGGAGCACTTCGCACGGCGGGTCCAGCCGTGGACCTGTGCGGCGGCGCCGGTGCACGATCCGCGTACCGGGCAGGTGCTGGGCGCGGTGGACATCACCGGCGGGAACGAGCTCGCGCATCCGCACAGCCTCGGCTTCGTGAAGGCGGTCGCGCGGGCGGCCGAGTCCCAGCTCGCGCTGCTGGCCCCGGATCCGCCCGCGGCGGAGGCCGATGTGCTGGAGCTGAGGGTGCTCGGCCGGGACGAGGCCCGGCTGCGCCGCGGGGGCCGTGTCGTCCGGCTGGGCCGGCGGCACAGCGAGATAGCGGTGTTGCTGGCCTGTCATCCGGAGGGGCTGACCGGGGACGAGGTGCTGTGCGCGCTGTACGAGGACGAGTCGGTGACGCCGGTGACCCTGCGGGCCGAACTGGCCCGGCTGCGCGGGGTGCTGGGCCCGGGGCTGCTGGTTTCGCGCCCGTACCGGCTGGCGCTGCCGGTGGAGTCGGACCTGGGGGTGGTGGAACGGCGGCTGGCGGCCGGGGCGGTCACCGCTGCCGCGACGGGGTACACCGGTCCCCTGCTGCCCGGATCCCGGGCTCCGGCGGTGGTGCGGCTGCGGCGCCTGCTCGCCGACGGGATGCGCGCGGCGCTCATCGAACGCGGGGACCCGGACCTGCTGGCGGACTGGGCGTACGCGTCCTGGGGCGAGGAGGACCTGGAGGTGTGGCGGGCGCTGGCCGCTCTGCGTCCGTCGGGGGCGGTGCGGGCCCGGCTCGCCGCGCTGGAGGCCGAACTGGAGGGCCCGGTCCCCACCGCGCCGGGTGCCGCCCGGCACGGGGTCCTCGGCCCGGCCCCCCGCTCCGGCGGCCGCACCCGCGCTCCCGCGCCCGGCGGGCCCCGCGGGCCGGCCGGTCCGCCACGTGGGTCCGCCGCCCCAGCGGAGCCGGGCGCACCTCCCTAGCGGGCGGCACCGGAGGGGAGCCGGAGACGGAGCGGCCGCAGGGGCGGAGTCCGGGGCCGGGCCGGGGCCGCTGTCCGTGCGTTCGGCCCCGGGCGCCCGGCCGCGTGCGCCCCGGCCCGCTCACCTCGTGTGCAACCTCCGTGCAACCTCGGCCTCCCTAGCCTCCCCCCGAGGCCGTCCAACGGCGGGCGGCGGTGCACCGGGAGGCGAGGGAAGATGACGCGTTACGCGGCACCCGGCAGTGACGGCGCGATCGTGTCGTACCAGGCGCGGTACGACCACTTCATCGGCGGGCAGTACGTGCCGCCGGTGCGGGGCCGGTACTTCGAGAACCCGTCTCCGGTGAACGGGCAGCCGTTCACGGAGATCGCGCGGGGCACGGCGGAGGACGTGGAGCTGGCGCTGGACGCGGCGCACGCGGCGGCTCCGGGCTGGGGGCGCACCTCCGCGGCGGAGCGCGCCGAGATCCTGCTGCGGATCGCGGACCGGATGGAGGGACACCTCGAGTCGCTCGCGGTGGCGGAGAGCTGGGAGAACGGCAAGCCGGTGCGGGAGACACTGGCCGCGGACATCCCGCTGGCCATCGACCACTTCCGCTACTTCGCGGGGGCGATCCGCGCGCAGGAGGGGTCGCTGAGCGAGGTCGACGACGACACGGTGGCCTACCACTTCCACGAGCCGCTGGGTGTGGTGGCGCAGATCATCCCGTGGAACTTCCCGTTGCTGATGGCGGCGTGGAAGCTGGCGCCGGCGCTGGCGGCGGGCAATGCGGTCGTCCTCAAGCCGGCCGAGCAGACCCCGGCCTCGATCCACTACTGGCTGGGTCTGGTGGCGGACCTGCTGCCGCCGGGCGTGGTGAACGTCGTCAACGGGTTCGGCGAGGAGGCCGGCAAGCCGCTGGCGTCCAGTGCGCGGGTGGCGAAGGTGGCCTTCACCGGGGAGACCTCGACGGGCCGGCTGATCATGCAGTACGCCTCGGAGAACATCAAGCCGGTCACCCTGGAGCTGGGCGGCAAGTCGCCGAACATCTTCTTCGACGACGTGTGGTCGGTGGACGACGACTTCCGCGACAAGGCGCTGGAGGGCTTCACCATGTTCGCCCTGAACCAGGGCGAGGTGTGCACGTGTCCCTCGCGGGCGCTGGTGCAGGGCGGGAGGTACGGGGAGTTCATGGAGGCCGCGGTGGCCCGCACCGAACTGATCACCCCGGGGCATCCGCTGGACACGGACACGATGATCGGCGCCCAGGCCTCGGGCGAGCAGTTGGAGAAGATCCTCTCCTACCTGGCCATCGGCCGGGAGGAGGGCGCCCGGGTGCTGACGGGAGGTGAGCGGGTCGAGTACGACGGTGAGCTGAAGGGAGGCTTCTACGTCCAGCCGACGATCTTCGAGGGCGACAACCGGATGCGGGTCTTCCAGGAGGAGATCTTCGGACCGGTGGTGTCGGTGGCGTCGTTCAGCGGGTTCGACGAGGCTGTCGGGATCGCCAACGACACGCCGTACGGCCTGGGTGCGGGCGTGTGGACGCGGGACATCAACACGGCGTACCGGGCGGGCCGTGCCATCCAGGCGGGGCGGGTGTGGACCAACTGCTACCACGCCTATCCGGCGCACGCGGCGTTCGGCGGCTACAAGCAGTCCGGCATCGGCCGGGAGACCCACAAGATGATGCTGGAGCACTACCAGCAGACGAAGAACGTGCTGGTGTCGTACTCGCCGAAGAAGCTCGGCTTCTTCTAGGGCGTGTTTCGCCCTAGGGGAAGGGGACGATCCGGTGTGATGCGCCGGACGGGGCAGGGCCCGGCGACCGGCACCCTGGCCGGGTGCCCGACCTGATCCGCCGGCCTGTCCGCCGGTCCGCCTCTCCCGCGGCTGGAAAGCCCGGCACGTTGACCGTGCACGGGTCCCGCGCTCCGCCCGCAGGCCGCCACCCACCGGAGCGTAGGCTCACCAGGAGTCCTGGCCGGGTGGTCGCGCCGGCTGCGGGCACCGGAGTGTCCCGAGCCTGACGGAAGCCGCCCCCGGGAGGACGGGGACAAGTCCGGAGACGGACGGTTCAGGCGGCGACGCCGCGTTCGACCGGTGCCCGTGGCGCGGCAGGGCCCGGTCGGCGCGTCGGCCGGTGGTTCACCGGAGGCCCGTCTCCACGACACGGACGAGTCGGATCCGCCCCGTCCGCGAAGGCGAATGGGATCCGCCCCGTCCGTGAAGGCACCGGGACGGACCCTCGGACGGCCCGGGTGTCACCCCTCCGGGTGCGGCGGGGTCCCGCGTTCCTTCGCGTTCGCCGTCTGGTGCCTCTTGCCGATGATTCCGATGCACAGCCAGGCCACGAAGAGAACACCCGCGGCGACGTAGCCGGCGGGGGAATCCGTGAACAGCAGCCCCAAAAGCACCAGGCACAGGACCACGAACCAGGGCCCGGACGACGTGACGGCGTCGATTCTCAGAATCCAGCGCATTCCAGTGGACGGGGAATCCGACGGGGACTTACCCATGAGCATCCTTGTCTCCCGAATTCGCCGCGGCCGCCGCGAGGCGCCCGCGTGTACGGGGGGACCGCCCGGGCGAGCCCGGCCGGTCCCCCTGCGAGGGTGCACCCCGGCGATTCACCGACGGTGTGTCACCGAGTGGTTCACCTGATCCAGCGGGTTCCGAATCCCCAGTGCACGTTCACCTTGCGGCGGTGCTTGCCCCAGCTCTTCTCCCGGCGGAAGTTGTCGATCCAGCGCTTCGGGCTCTGCGCTGCGCCGCGGAGCCGGAAGCGGGACCAGATGCCGGGTCCGACGACGGCCGCGGCACCGTAGATCATGTTCTTGCGGTATCCGGCGCGGGTACGCCGACTCTCGCTGATACGGTACCTCGCCGCGCCACCTGCCGCGCCGAGGGCACCGCCGATGAGCAGGCCGCCGGCTCCCGCGCAGATGCCCGCAGTGGCGGCGACGCAGGCTGATGCCGCGATGCCGATACCGATACCCGCGGCCCAGCCGTAGAACTGGCGGTTCCTCCTGATGTGCTGGCCGACGCTGCTCCGCTTGAAGCGGTTCCACTTCTTCTTGCACCAGCCGCAACTCCACTTGCCGTCCAGGTCGTAGCTGTTCAGCGGGTCCGCGTTGACGTAGTCGTACGCGTTGGCGCTGCCGCCGTAGACCGGGTCGAGGGAGAGGAAGCGGCCGGTGGTGGGGTTGTAGAGGCGGACGCCCATCATGGTGAGGCCGGTGAGGGTCTCCGTGGAGCGCTGCTTGGCCCCGAGCCAGTTGTAGCGGGTGGCGGCCTGGCCCGCGCGGGGGTTGCCGTACTCGTCGCCGTCCTGGGCGGTGGGGGCCTGGCCCGCGGCGAGCGGGAGCCGGAGCGCCACGTCGCCGTGGATGGTGGTCAGCTGCAGGACGGTGTCGCCGGTCTTGGTGGTGGTGGCGGCCAGGTCGCCGGACGCGGACTCCACGTTGCGGGTCAGGGCCCCGGTGGCGGTGTCCTCCACGATCCAGCGCGGGCTGTCCCCGTCGCCGTCGTAGTGGTTGAGCTTCGACCCGGTCTGGGTCCAGGTGCTGCCGCTGCCGGTCTCCGTCTTCCAGGAGCGGAAGCGGTGGTTGGCGTCGAGCTGCCAGGTCTGGCGCTTGCCGTCGGCGGTCTGCTGGTACGCCAGGTCGTTGACGTAGTAGCCGATCGTGCCGTTGCCGGGTGCGGCGGTGGTGCGGCCGAACGCGTCGTACGCGTAGCCGGTGTCGACCAGGCGGTCGGCGCTGTCGTAGGTGTGGCTGGTGGTGGTGCCTCCCGTGGCGGGGCAGTCGTTGCCGGGGGTGCCGGCCGCGGTGGTCAGCGTCTTGCGGTTGGTGCGGTTGTCGAAGGTGTAGGTGCGCTTGGTGCAGACCGTGTCGTAGGTGTCCTCGACGGCGGCCAGGCGTCCGACGGCGTCGTACCGGTGCTTCTGCTCGCCCCAGCCGGCGTGCGAGGTGACCTGGCCGTGGATGGACTCGGTGACGGTGTCGGAGTAGACGACCGTCCCGTCGCTGTCACGGGTGTAGGTGCGGTCGACGGCCGAGCCGGTGGTGTCCTCGGTCTGCCTGACCGTGTAGCCGCCCGGCAGCTTCTCCGAGCTGACCGAGCCGTCCGCGTCGTACGTGGCCTGGAAGCTGCCCGCGACGGAGTCGGTGGTCTTCGTGGCCAGGCCGCGCGGTTCGGCGGTGTGGTCGTAGGTGTAGGTGACCGTGGACGGGACGCTGTCGGTGGTCTTGACCGGGCGGTCGAGCAGGTCGTACTCGGTCGTGGTGGTGGCGCCGTCGGCGTCGGTGTACGAGACCAGGCGGCCGAGCTTGTCGTACGTCCGGCTGATCGTGCCGCCGGTCGGGGAGACGGTCTTGACGGCCTGGCCGGTGGCCGGGTCGTACTCGGTGGTGGCCTCCGGGACCGCCTGGCCGGTTCCGCCGGTGACGGCCACCTTGACGGCGCGGCCCGCACCGTCGTACGTGGTCGTGGTCGTACGGGTGACGCCGTTGGCGGTCTCCGTGACCTTGGCGGGGTTGCCCCACCAGTCGTACTCGGTGGTGGTGGTCGGCAGCTGGGCCGGGTTGGCACCACCGTTCGTGATGGCGCCGGCCGGGCCCGTGGAGCAGATCATGTCGGCCCATTCGGGGCGGCCCTGGCAGGTGCCGGTGCCGGTGCCGGACCAGTACGTCGTCACGCGGGTGGCGGCGTCGGTGCCGGTGGCACCGGGCGGCATCTGCTTGACGAGGCGGCCCTGGGCGTCGTACTCCATGCTGTCGGTGAGCGCCAGACCGCCGGGGTCCTTCACCGTCCTGGCCGGCAGGCCCTTGGCCCAGTCGTAGACCGTCTGGACCGCGCGGGTCTCACCGTGGACGGTCGGGTGCTCGCGCACCTGCGCGCCGGTGGTGGCCTGGGTGACCTGGTCCTTGATCTTGGCGGTGCCGTCGGTCGGGCGGCCCGCGTCGTACTCGTTGACCGTCCAGGTGCGGGCGGTCACCGAGGTGCCGGACGGAACCAGCACGGTGGTGCCCGACTTCAGGTCCGCGGTGAGGTCGATCCGCCGCAGCGGGCCGAACTCCTCCAGCTCGCGGGTGCCGGTCTCGTTGTAGAGCGACTTGGTGGCCAGCAGGTCGGCGCGTTCGGCGGCCGGCAGCGCGGCGATACCGAGGTCGGCCTGGACGGCCTGGTCGCCGGCGGTCAGGCCGAGCGCGACGGCCCGGTTGCCGGCCGACAGCTCGCGCACCGTGTTGCCGAAGCGGTCGTACTCCGTGGTGGAGATGTGACCGCCCGGGGTGGCGGTGTTGACCTCGCGGCCCGAGACGCCCAGGTACGTGATGCCCGCGCGCTGGTAGTCGGTGGCCCCGAGGGAGTCACCGGTGTGCGAGGCCGGGACGGCGTCGGCGGGGAAGACCGCGGCCGCGTCCGTGGGCGCGTCCAGCTGACCCCACGCCTTCACGTCGGCGGCGCCCAGCTTGTAGGGGGCCTTGGTGCCGGTCAGCGGGACGTCGTAGACGACGCTGGTGGCGGCGGTGCCGGACTCGGCACCCGTCGTGCCCTGCTGCAGGCCGGGGCGGGACGCCTTGAGCAGCATGCCCTCACCGGCCGTGGCGGCGTTGCCGGCCTTGCCGTAGACGAAGGTCCAGGGCAGTTGTCCCGGCGAGGTCAGGCCGGTGACCCGGCCCGCGCTGTCGTAGGCGTACTCCGTCTTCAGCGACGGGGTGATCAGCGGGCTCCATGCCTGGCGCAGGCGGCCCTGGTCGTCGTACGCGTAGGTCTGCACCGTCTTGGACGTCGCCGCGGCGGCGCCCAAAGTGGTGGACCAGGCGCGGATCTCCTTGACCTGGCCCGTGAAGTCGCCGTACGCGTTCGTGGTCGCGGTGGTGGCGGTGGCGTAGACGAACTCCAGGGCCCGGCAGCCCTTGGTGGCCGGGTCGCCGGTGCAGGCCGCGGCGGTGGCCGCCGAGGTCGGGGCGATGACCCGCCTGGGGCGGGACAGCTTCTTGCCGTCCACGGTCACCGTCTCGGAGACCACGGTGGTGGTGGAGTTGGCCAGGCCGTCCAGCAGGGTGCTGGAGACCTGCCAGGTGGTGGCGGCCGCGTCGGGCCTGGTGAACTCCGTCACCGTGCCTTCGGTGTCGGACAGGGTGAACGAGCCCGTGGTGCTGCCCTTCAGCGTCAGGGCCTCGGCACCCGGCTCGGGTATCCACCCGGTCCTGGCCGCGTTCGCGGTGAAGTGGGTCTCCTCGCCTTCGGAGTCCACGACCGCGACGGCGGTGTCGGAGACCTTGCGCAGGTGGGAGAAGTCCGACTCGGTGGCCTCCGCGGTGGTGCCTGCCACCCACTCCTTGCCGAAGATCGCCGCCTGGCCCTCCTGCTGCGCGCCCTTGTCCGGGGTACGGGAGGAAGCCGTGCGGGAGACCGACAGGTCGAACAGGGAGGCGTCGGTGGCCGAGAGGCTGTAGTCACCGGTCAGCAGGTTCACCGAGCCCGGACCCACCCCGCTCGTGGCTGCGCCGGAGGCGTTGCGGTCCACGACCACGGTCAGCGGCAGGGTGCTGCCCGAGGCGCTGTCCGGGCCGGTGAAGTCGGCCTTGATCTGCACCGTGCCGTCGGGGTCGACGGTGTTCGTGGCGTTCCACACCAGGGCGGCGTTCTTGCCGTTGGTGAGCGGGACGGGCCATGTGGTCAGCGCCGTGCCGCCGGCGGTGACGTCACCGGCGGGGATCTTCACCCACGCATCGGCCTCGGAGCGCCGCCAGGAGAAGGAGACCTGGTCGTAGGTGCCGGCATCGGCCTCGGCGACCAGGGGCAGGCGGCGGGCGGTGCGCTCGCCCTCGGTGGGCTGGATGAAGCCGCCCGGACCGGCGTGGAAGGTGTGGTCGACGGCCTCGGACTTGTTGTCGGCCTTGTCGACCTGCCGCACCTGCAGGGTGTGGGTGCCGTCCTTGGGCGGGGCGATGCTGATGGCCTTGGCGGCGGTGGAGCCGCCGGTGGCCACCTTGGTCCAGGTCACACCGTCCAGCGACCACTCGAGCCAGTTGTGGTCCGATCCGTTCGGGGTGACCGTGAAGGTGCCCGCCTGGCCCGCGCCCTTGACCCACTGCCCGGTCGGGTAGTCGGTGGAGGCGATGGACAGCGGGGCGGACGGGCCGGCGGTGTCGACGGTGAAGTACTTCCACTCCGACCAGCCGGTGTTGTAGTGCGTGCCGTCGTACGGGGAGGTGCGGAACCGGTAGGTCCTGCCGTTGGTCAGCACCCCGGCCGGGACGGTCACCGAGGCGACCTGGCCGGAGGCCACCCACGGCGAGACCAGCACGTTGCCGACCTGGGTGTTGGTGGCATCGTCGAAGATCTGGAACGTACCGTTGACCTTGTCGCCGTTGGCGTCGACGAAGGTGTCACGCAGCGTCGGCGCGGTGGTGTTGACCACGTACCGGCCGCCGTAGGAGAAGTACGGCGGGCCCGCCTCCTGCTTCGTGCCGGTCTTCGGCCGGTAGTTGTAGGTCACCACCAGCTTCGGCGGATTGGACGCCGCGTTCGCGGAGTTCACCCGCTTCCACTGCGCCACCACCGACTCGCTCGCAGCACGCAGTCCCATGCCCGAGTACGACCACTTGTTGTTCGCCCAGTGCTGGACGAGGTCGGTGACGTCGGCGTTGATCCAGCCGTCCGCCGTACAGGCCGGGTTGCCCTTGGTCTCGGTCGAGGTGGCCATCTTGGTCACCATCGACGGCTGGTTCGTCCACCGCGAGGACGTGGAGGCGTTGTTCGCCGTCCACACCTCCCACGGATACGCCTTGCAGTCGGTGTTGCCCGAGTGGAAGTTCCACAGCGACAGCGTCGCCTTGGAGACCAGCGCGTCCGCGACGGGCGCCGTGTTCCACGTGATGAACGACCGCGCCGTACGGTAGGTGCCGTCGGCGTTCTTCGTCCCCGGGTTGCCGAGGTCCAGCTCGGTGTCGGCCGACCAGTCGACCGTCTCGCCCTGCTGCACATAGGTGTCGAACAGGTTGCCCAGCGACGACGTGGACGGGTCGACGACGACCGGGTACTTCGTCTCCGGGTCGGCGAGGAAGTCCGCGTCCGGGGTGACGACCAGGTCGATCGTCGAACCCTTCTGGACCACCTTCATCGCCACCGGCACTCTGCGGGTGTGCTCACCCGACACCGGGTCGACGGTGGAGTCCCACATCACCGGTGCGGGCATCACCGCCCGCTTCTTGTTCTTCCTGTCGGTGAACACCACACTGCCGTCGGACTGCTGCTTCGCCCTCAGGTCCCGGGACTTCAGCGGCAGCGTGTAGGTGTAGCCGTCCGTCGTCGGCCTCTGCTTGATCTCGACGAACTGCTCGAACCCGGTACGGGTGGCCTCCACCACCACATCCGCGCCGGGCACGGCGTTGACGTACTCGGCTCGGTTGCCCTCCAGCTGCGGCGCGGGCAGCCCGCCCTTCCACTGCAGCGTGATCCGCTGGTCGCCCTCGCCCAGGGTGACCAGGTCCACCGGCTTGCTCTTCTGTGCCGCCCGAAGCGACTTCGCCGGGCCTCCGCCGGACCTGCCCGCCAGCGTCAGACCTTCCGGGTGCGCCTTCGGTTCGACGGCGCCGTCCGCGGTGACCAGGTCCAGGTCGACGTCCCGCCACCGGCCGGACGCCGAGTCCTCGAACCGGACCGGGCCGGCGGACAGCTCGGTGGTGAGTGAACCGTCCTTGTTCACCCACGTCGTCGACGTCTCCGTACGCTCCGACAGCGCCTCGACGCGCTTGCCCGACAGGCGCGCCGCCACCCGCGCCGAAGCGATGTCCGCCGCCTGTGTGGCCGCGGCCGCCTCCTGCGCCGGCTTCCTGCTGCTCTCCCCCGAGGGAGTGGCCACCGCCACGCCCTCAAGCAAAGTGATGGCCAAGGCCAGGGAGAGGCCCCCCGCGATATAGCGAAGGCTCCCCCCGGACCACAACCGCCCCCGTTCCTCGGGGCCGGATATGTGAACCGACATGCTTCCTCGGTTTCTTGATGCCCAATCGCGTCACGGTCGTGACACTGTCGTGAACATACCGAGGGGGTAATGATCTGAAAGCGCGTCAAGATCACCCAGATAGGGCGCCGTAAACCAACTCTGCCCCAGTGATCTGCGCCACAGAATACAATTCTGGAAGCGTCTACCCGACACTCCCTCAAGTAAACCTCAAATATGGCGCACGGGGCAATGTCCTTCCGTCATACTCGTGCGGGAACCCGCATACTCGTGCGGGACCCGACGGCCGCACGACGCCCGGAGGGCGGACCGGCCCTTTCCCGGCCGGCTCCCGTGCCGCCCGGTTGACCCCCACCGGCCGCACGCCGACCTCGCCGCCGACGGGAACGCCGCAGGGACTCCTCGCGTCCCGCCCCACCGGTACAGGTACCCCGTCGGCTCCGTGCACCGCCGCAGCGCACCGTTCGCCCGAGCCGGGACAGCGGTCGGGCGGAACGCTGGCCCGGCTGAGGTCCTTTCGGGTTCCTGTCGGGTTCCTGTCGGGTTCCTGTCGGATGCGCCGCGGATCCGTATCGGCCCCTCAGCGCACGGCCGTCATCGGCAGAGCAGTCCCGCCCGCAGCGGTGCCGCGTCAGGGGCGGACTCGTGAGGGTGCCCCGGCCTCCGGAGCGGACCGCGTGGCGCACCTTCCCGCCGGGGTCTGCCGCCCGGCGCGGACACGGAGCTGCCCGAGGTGCGGACCGGCGGCCGTCTGCCGTACGGCCCCACTCGCCCCGGTGACTCCTCGATCAAAGATCCCCATGCCCGAACTCTCCGTTCACCGGCGCGGGCGGAGCCCGTCCGCCCACCATGGAGAGATCATGACGGCACGCCCCTCGCTCCGGTCCCGGCCCGACCGTCCGCTCCTGAAGGGAGCGGACCGGCGGGGCAGGATGAGGGCCGCCCGCTTCGCCGTACCGGCGGCGGCCGTCGCCGGCATCGGATGCCACCCGGCCTTCGCAGGCAGGCCCGTGCCCGCCGTGAGCCTGGGGGCGGCACTCGTCCTGCTGGGGCTCGGGCTGACTCTGCCTGCCGGAACCAGGCCCCGGCCCGGGGACCTCGCCGCCGTGACGCTCGCTCCGGCGTCGGCCGGCTGCTGGGTCACCTGGATCGGCGCGGTGGCCGGCCGGCCGGCTCCGGGCCTCCACGGTGCGCACGGCACCGGGGTCTACGCCGTGGTGACGGTGGCGGGCACCTGCGGGCTGCACGCCGCCGCGTCCCTGCGGCCCTGGCCGGCCTGCCGGATCCGGCCAGGCACCCGCATGCAGCCGGGACCGGGCGCGGTCGCGCGGTGCTGTCGCGCTCTGGGGCTCGCGCTCGCCACTCCAGCCGTCGCGGCGGCGGTGGGCTTCGCGCCGGTCGCCCGCGACGACGGGGACGAGAAGGCCGCCGTCAAGGTGCCGCCCCCGGGAGCGACCGGGCGCCGCGGGCCTCCCTGAACCGCAGCGCGACTCCCCTGCCCGGCCCCTCCGAGCGCTGCCGCACCCTCGGGACGCCCGGGACACCCAACGGCAGTCGCCGCGCCGCCCGTCGGGGCACGGCCACGCTGCCCGCTCGCCCTGCGCACCGCATTCAGGAGACCCCTTGAACATCCGCATCGACGTCGTGCATCCCCGTGAACTCGCCTCCGCGGACCTCGCTCTGTGGAGCGAACTGCAGAACACGACCGCGAGTACGGCCCTGACCAACCCCTTCATGAGCGCCCGCTTCACGCAGGCCGTCGGCCGGGTGCGGCCCGACACCCAGGTGGCGGTGCTGCGCCGGGGCCACGAGACGATGGGCTACTTCCCCTTCCAGCGAGACCGCTGGGGACACGGCCGCGCGGTCGGCCAGGGCGTCTCCGACTGCCAGGGGGCCGTCCTGCGCCCCGACGCCCACCCCGATCCGCTGCGCCTGATGCGCGCCTGTTCGCTGAACGCCTGGGAGTTCAATCACCTCGGCAGCGGCCAGCGGCTCTTCCTCCCGTACGCGACGAGCCGGTTCGCCTCGCCCGCCGTCGACCTCACGGCCGGCTTCGCGCCCTACGAGGCCCATCTGCGCACGCACTCGCGCGGCTTCCTCAAGGCGGCACGGGCGCAGGAACGGCGGATGGGCCGCCGCCTCGGCCCGTTGCGCTTCGTCCACGGCGCGCAGGACCCCGCCGCCCTGAAGACCCTCATCGCCTGGAAGTCCGCCCACTACCGCCGCACGGGCCGTCGCGACCCGTTCGCACAGCCGTGGATCAACCGGCTCGTGCACCTGCTGTCCGGCAGCACCGACCCCGAGTGCTCGGGCGTCCTGTCGGTGCTCTACGCGGGCGAACGGCCCGTCGCCGCCCACTTCGGCCTCCGCTCGTCCACGGTCTTCTCCTGCTGGTTCCCCTCCTACGACAGGACGGCCGCCGCCTACTCGCCGGGCCGGGTGCTGTATCTGCGCATGATCGAGGCCTGCGCCGCGTCCGGTGTCCAGCTCTTCGACTTCGGACGAGGCGACGCCGTCTACAAGAACTCCTTCAAGACGAGGGACCTGTCCGTGCACGAGGGAGTCCTGCGCACGACCGGCCCCGGCGCCGCCCTGCACTGGCTCCGCCGCGAACCCGTCCGGGCCGCGCACGCTCTGGTGCGCGGCAACCCCGTACTGAAGAACGCCGTGCTGAGGACCTTCGAGGCGGCCGGAAAGCTCCGTATGCGGTGATCCCACGGCGACGGCGTGCGCGGGGTGCGCGGCGGGGCGCTGCCGGGCGGAGCGCTGCCGGCGGCCCGCGCACGGCGCGGACCGCGTCCTGCCGCCCGCCGACGGCGCCCCGGGGCGCGGGGACCCGAACCGGTGCGGCCGGCGGGAGCGGAGAGGCCTGCGGGGTTCAGCCGGCGGCCCTGCGCCAGGCCGACTCGCGGAGCAGGCGCAGGCCGTTGAGGCCGACGAGGACGGTGGAGCCCTCGTGGCCGGCGACACCGAGCGGCAGGGGCAGGTGCCCGGCGAGGTCCCAGACGACCAGCCCGGCGATGAAGACCCCGGCGACGGCGAGGTTCTGCACGACGAGCCGACGGGCCCGCCGGGACAGCGCGACCACCGCGGGCAGGGCGCCCAGTTCGTCCCGCACGATCACCGCGTCGGCGGTCTCCAGCGCCAGGTCGGAGCCCACCCGCCCCATGGCGGCTCCGCAGTGGGCGGCGGCCAGGGCGGGGGCGTCGTTGACGCCGTCGCCGACGAACAGGACTCTGCGCCCGGCCGCCTGCAGTTCCCGGACGGCGCGTACCTTGTCCTCGGGGAGCAGCCCGGCCCGCGCGTCCTCGATGCCGGCCTCCGCGGCGACACGGGCGGCGGCGCGCGGGTTGTCCCCGGTCAGCAGCAGGGGTGCGCCGCCGGTGAGGCCGGTGAGTGCGGCCACCGTGCCGGCCGCATCCGGACGAGGCCGGTCGGTGACACCCAGCACGCCGGCGGGGGCGCCGTCGAGGCTGACGAGGACGGCGGTACGGCCGCCGTCCTCCAGTTCCGCGGCCAGCTCTGCGGCCTCGGCCGCCGCGTGTGCGGACGCGGTGCCGCCGTCGGTGCCCGCGAGCCGGGCCGGCGCACCCACCGCGACCACGCGCCCGCCGACGACGCCCCGGACGCCGACGCCCGGTGCCGAGGCGAAGTCCCGTACCGGCACGAGGGTGATCCCCCTGTCCCGCGCCGCGCTGACGACCGCCCGGGCGAGCGGGTGCTCGCTGGGCTCCTCCACCGCGGCAGCGAGCGAGAGCAGCCCCTCCTCGTCCACACCGCATCCCGGGAGCGGGCGGACGTCGGTGACGTGCGGGTCGCCCGCGGTCAGCGTGCCCGTCTTGTCGAGCGCGACCGCGTCGACCTCGCCGAGCCGCTCCATGGCCACGGCCGACTTGACGAGCACCCCGTGGCGGCCGGCGTTGGCCATGGCGGACAGCAGCGGCGGCATGGTCGCCAGCACGACCGCGCAGGGCGAGGCCACGATCATGAACGTCATCGCCCGCAGCAGCGCGTCGGTGAACCCCGCGCCGAAGGCGAGCGGGACGAGGAGGACCGCGAGGGTCGCCACCACCATGCCGAGCGAGTAGCGCTGCTCGATCCGCTCGACGAACAGCTGGGTCGGCGCCTTGGTCCCGGAGGCCTCCTGCACCATCCGGACGATCCGCGCGATCACCGAGTCGGACACGTCCCGTTCGATCCTGATGCGCAGCGCACCCGTGCCGTTGAGCGAGCCGGCGAAGACCTCGTCGCCCGCACCCCGGGCCACCGGGAGGGACTCGCCGGTGATGGCGGCCTGGTCGACGTCGCTCGCCCCGTCGAGCACCCGGCCGTCGGCACCGATGCGCTCTCCGGGGCGTACCCGGACGGTGTCGCCGACGGCCAGTTCCCCGACCGGGACCACGCTCTCGGCTCCGTCGGCGCCGACGCGGACGGCGGTCGCCGGAGCGAGGTCCAGCAGACCGCGCACCGAGTCGGCGGTACGGGCGGTGGCCAGTGCCTCCAGGGCACCGGAGGCCGCGAAGATCACGACGAGGAGAGCACCGTCCATCACCTGGCCGATCGCGGCGGCCCCCAGCGCGGCGGCGATCATCAGCAGATCGACGTCGAGCGTCCGCTCCCGCAGGGCCCGCAGACCGGCCCGGGCCGGTTCCCAGCCGCCGGCCGCGTACGCCAGCGCGTACAGCGGGCCCCAGGTCCACGCCGGCGCCCCGGTGAGCTGGAGCGGCAGCGCCGCCAGGAACAGGAGCGCGGCAGCGGCGGCCCAGCGCACCTCGGCCAGCGCGAGGGCCCGGGTGCGCCCCCTGGAGCCTGCACCCGCACGGGAGGGCGCGGATCGGTCCGGCACGGGCCGGACAAGGGTTGTGGTCATCGCAGAAAGGCCCTTCGGAACGGCATCGCGGAACGGCATCGGGGGACGGCATCGCGGGACCTCCGCCCCGAGGACGCGGCGCCGCGCCACCTCACGATACAGGACCACATGAAGACTCATTCATGTGTTCATGATGCGGTCTCCGTAGGATGACTCCATGGGCCATGGAGCTGACGCCGAGACCACCGCGACCGCCCGCGAGCGCCTGGAGACGGTGGGCGCCGCCGAGGTGGCCGCCACCCTCCAGGCGCTGGCCACACCGTCCCGGCTGCGCATCCTGGCCCGCCTCCAGGAAGGACCCTGCGCGGCCACCGAACTCGCGGACGCCGTCGACATGGAGCAGTCGGCCTGCTCCCACCAACTGCGCCTGCTCCGCAACCTCGGCCTGGTCGTCGGCGAACGCCGGGGCCGCTCGGTGATCTACGCCCTCTACGACAACCACGTGGCCGAACTCCTGGAGCAGGCCCTCTACCACGTCGAGCACCTCCGCCTCGGCCTGCGGGACGCCCCCGCCGCGGCCTCGTCGGGCGAGAGGGCCTGACCGCGCCACGGGATCTCACCGTCCGTCACGGGCCGGCCCGCTGCGGGCGGCGACGTCCGCGCGGCGCCCGGGAGCCGGCGGGGCCGCTCCCCGGGAGCGGCGGCGGACGGCCGACCCGCCCGGCCACGCCCGGAGGGCGGCCACGGCGCTACGCCGACGGACCCCGCGGCAGGACGAGGGACTGGACGGCGGGGAGCGCGTGCCAGTCGCTGGTGACGATGCTCGCGTGCGCCGCGGCCAGTCGGGCCACCCGGGCTCGCGCCTCCTCCTCGGTCGGCCTGGTGCTGCTGATGGGCGGCTGGACGGCATGGGCGCTGGTCATCACCAGCACGTAGTGGCGGGTGTCGTACCACGACGTGTCCACCGAGCCGCCGAGCCAGGCCGAGGCGCTGGAGTCGAACAGCACGAACCAGGGCCGGATGCTGCTGTCGTAGGCCGTGCGGGGGTCGCCGGTCCCGAACCTCGCCGCGGGGAAGATCTGCGCCTCCGCGAGCCTCCCCTTCCCGGCGAGGTCGCGCAGTCGGCCCGCGTACTGCTCGTTGGTGGGCCAGAAGTCGAACGGGTTCCTGTTCTCGACGGTCCCCGGGATGACGGACAGCACCACCCGTCCGGCCAGCTGCCGCCGGGTGGGCCAGTTCCCGGCGCGCGCGGCCTCGTCGAGGGAGGCGTACGTGCCGCCGCCGGGCCTGGCCAGCAGGTCGGCGGGGCGGAAGACGCGCGACCCGAGGTGATCCCGGATCAGCCCGTCCAGCTGCGCCGGGCCCATACCGAAGGCCGTGGCGTACCCCAGCTTCAGTTCCAGCTTGATCATCAGCGGACCGCTGCCGGGGTGCGCTTCGAGCCAGACGCGCACGTCGTCCAGGCAGTGTTCGAGGTACTTGCTCGTAGCGCCGGTGTAGAGGTCGCCCGGACCCGACGCCGTGGTGCAGTTGTTGTCGTTGGCGAGCGGCTTCTCATGACTGACGTGCCATCGCCTCGTGAAGACGTCGGGCCAGGCGTCGATCTCGATGAGGCCGGTCCCCGTGTCCAGGGCCTGGGCGAGGTAGGAGAACGCGCTGCGCTCGTAGGTGTTGTGCATTCCGACGGTCGTGGCGGAGGTGAAGGGCACGTCGTCGGCGGGAGCACCCGCCGCCGACTGGGCGGGTAACGCCAGGGTGGCGATCGCCAGGACTGCGGCGACCAGGGCGCGACGGAGCAACATGGAGCCTCCTGGGGGGAGACCGGCACGGACAGCCGCAGAGCATAGGAGCAGCGGGCCGCATCCGACAGAGAACTGACATGGCCATGACTAAGATGGCGCGATGGTCAGCCTCCGTGCGACCCGGCCGCCGCTCGCCCGGCCGCAGGGGCACAGCTCACGGACCGCTCCGCGCGGCGGGCCGCCGGGGTGGCCGCGGCGTCCGAGGGCGGCTCTCCGGCCAGGGGCCCTGCGCGGCTCCGCGCCGGCGCCCGTCCCCGCACCGCCGGGGAGGGAATGCCCGCCGTGCCGGGCCCGGCACCGCTCCCCCGTCCGCACCGTGCCCCCGGTGAGGCAGACTTGGCGCCCGCGAGGGGCCGGGAGGCCCGGTGGACCGGCAGGAGGAGGACCGGACGCGTGGACACGCCGGGCTGGGAGCGCCGACTGCTGCGGACGCTCAGGGCGGAGACGGCCGACTCGGTGCTCGTCCTGGCGGCCGGGGCGGCCGGAACCGGAAAGAGCCGTCTCGCGGACCGGCTCGCCGGGCTGGCCCGGACAGCCCGCTGCGAGGTGCTCACCCGGACCTGCGGTGAGGCAACACCCCTGCCCCGGCCGGACGGTGACGGACCCGCCCTGCTGCTCGTGGACGACCTGCACCGGGCGACCGCCGCCGAAACGGGCGAGCTGCGCCGCCTGCTGGGCCGGCCGCGGCCCGCCCTCGCGGTCGTCCTGCTGTACCGGCCCGAGGAACTCGCCTCGGCCGGACTGCCGTTGGGCGCCCCGCCCGTGCGCTATCCCCGGGATCTGGTCGTCCTGGAGCATCAGGTCGCGCCGTGGACCACCGAGCAGGTCCGCGGCGCCGCTGCGGACGCCCTCGGCGACCGGTGCACGCCCGAGGCCGTGAGCCGGCTGCACGAACGGTCCGGCGGCGTGGCACAGGTGGTGGCCGACCTGCTGACCGTGTTGCGGGACCGGGACGCCCAGCGGTGCACGGCGGCCGACGTGGACGACGCGGGCGTGCCCGTTCGCCTCACCGAACTGGCGCTGAGCCGCACCGTTTCGCTGCCCGCCGCCCAGCGCCCCGTCGCGTGGGCGGCGGCGGTCCTGGACGAGCCGGTGACACGGGAGGTGCTGCTGGCCGTGGCCTCCGCGGCGACGCCCCACGGGCGCCCGCCCGGCGGGGCCCGGGACCGGGGACCGGCACCGGCGGGCAGGCCCGGGCAGGGCCCGGCGCTCGACGAGGCGTTGGTCGCGGCGCTCGACCTGGGCCTCCTCACCGAGCACCCCGGGAATCGGTACGGGTTCTTCGTGCCGCTGGCCGCCGAGGCCGTACGGCGGACGGTGCCGGGCCCCGTACGCCAGAGGCTGCACGCCAGGGCGGCCGACGTGCTCGTGCGCGGACAGCCCGTGCCCTGGGCGGCACTGGTGCGGCACCGTCGCGAGGCGGGCCGGGTGCGGGCCTGGCTGCGGGCCGTGGAACAGGCCGTGGCGCTGGCGACCGGCGCCGGCGACCACCAGACGGCGATCCGGCTCCTGGAACAGACCCTCGCCTCCCCCGGCGTACCGCGGCACGCACGGGCAGCGCTGGCTCCGCAGCTGGCCGACATCGCTGTCAACGGGCTGCGCTCGGACCAGACCGTCGAGGTCCTGTCGCAGATCGTGGAGGACGAGAGCCTGCCCGTCGTGCTGCGCGGCGAGATCCGGCTCGACCTCGGGCTGCTGCTGTGCAACCAGGTCGGGATGGGCGGTACCGGCTGGACCGAACTGGAGCGCGCCGCCGAGGAACTGCGCGGCGAGCGCCCCGCGTTGTCGGCACGGGCCATGTCGGCGCTCGCGATGCCCTACTGGCCCGCCTCCTCCATCGACGCCCACCGCGCCTGGCTCGAGGGTGCGCAGGCGGCCGCGGACGACAGCGGGGACGAGGTGGTGCGCGCCGCGGTGCAGGCCAACCGCCTCGGGCTGGCCATGAGTTGCGGCGATCCCCAGGCGTGGGACCTGCTGAAGTCGCTGCCGGCCGACCACCCCGAGCCCGCCATCCGACGGCACGCCGCCCGCGGGATGTGCAACGCCGCCGACTCGGCCGTGTGGCTCGGTCACCTCGGGCGGGCGGAGGACCTGCTGCGTGACGGGCTGGAGCTGTCCGCGCGCAGCGGTGCTCCGTACACGAAGCACACCGCACTCGGGGCGAGGCTGCTGCTGGAGTGGTTCACCGGCCGGTGGGCGGGCCTGGCCGAGCGCTGCGAGGAGTTCGTCGCCGCCACCGCCGACATGCCCGTCATCAGCGCCGACGCCCGTGTGGTCCGCGGGCTGCTGGCGCTCGCCCGGGGCGCGTGGAGCGCCGCGCTCTCCTGGCTGGCCGGTCCCGACGCGCCGTCGGCCGAGCATGCCGCCGCCCCGCTCGCGGCGGCCACCTCCGGCGCTCTGGTCCGGCTGGCCCTCGCCCGTCAGGACGTGCCGGCGGCGGCCGAGGAGGCCCGGCGCGGCTGGGCCAGGACCGCGGCGAAGGGAGTGTGGGCGTGGGCCGCGGAGCTGGCACCCTGGGCCGTCGAGGCGACGGCGCGGGCGGGAGACGGGGCGGCGGCGCGGACCATGGTCGAGGAGCTGGCGACCGGCCTGGCCGGAGTGGACTCGCCCTCCGCCGGCGCCGCACTGGCCTGGAGCCGGGCGGTACTCGCCGAGGTGACGGGCCGGCCGGGGGACGCCGCGGCCCGGTACCGGGAGGCGGCCGGGCTGTTCGGCCGGGCGACGCGGCCGTACGCCCGCGCCCTCGTGGCCGAGGGCGCGGCACGGTGCGTGCTCGGGGCCGCCGCCGCGGACGGGCCGGCCGCCGCGCACCGGGGCGGCGCTCCGGCGGACCGCGGCGGCACCGACGCCGTCGACGAACTGGAGCTCTGCGTCGCGGAGTTCACTGCACTCGGGGCGGTGTGGGACGCGGCGCGGGCCCGGGCGGAGCTGCGCCGCCACCAGCCGTCCCGGGAGGGCCGCCCGCCGGGCCGCCCCGCGTACGGGACGCAGCTCTCGCCGCGCGAACGCGAGGTCGCCGAACTCGCCGCCGCCGGACTCACCAACCGGGAGATCGCGGCGACCCTGCATCTGTCACCACGGACGGTCGAGCAGCACGTCGCCCGCGCCATGCGGAAGCTGGGCACCCCATCGCGTCAGGACCTCTCCCCGCACGGGAAGTGACCGGGCCGGACGCGCCGTACGGGACCGGGAGGCCCAACGGGCCGCACCGGGCAGGGCCACACCGGACCGAAGGACCGGACAGGGCCACACCGGACCGAAGGACCGCACGGGGCCACGCCGGACCGAAGGACCGCCGCGCGGCGGCGGGGCCCGCGGGACGCCGCAGCGGGGGTCCGGCGCGCGCCGGTGAGCGCGGGCCCGCCCCGGCCCGGGTGCGGACACGAGGCCGGACCGGACCGCATGCCCATCCGCCGCCCCACATGCCCACCTCCTTCCCGGGGGCGAAATACGCCGGTTCAGCTGCTCCGTCGGTGCCGCATTCCGTGATCAGCCGGACACGCAAGCGCTTGCTCAGGAATTAATCACGTATCCGTGGCCGCCCGGTCCCGGATATTCGCCCGCGGACGACGGCTGTACGTTCCTCCCACCCGACCGGCCGACCGTGCCTCTGCAGCGCAGAACCCGACGACGCACGCGACGGCCGGCCGGTGCCGGACGCAGGGGCACTCCCCAACTCCCCTGCCCGGCTCGGCCGCATCCCCCACCCTGAGCGGCCGCAGGGCCCGGCTTGTCATGCACTGACCACGACTGGTCCGTTCCGGTCGGCCGGGAACCAACCCGAAAGGCAGCACCTTGAGCAGATCGAGCAGATCGAGCAGAACAAGCAGATCGAGGTCTCTTCGCATAACCGCGCTCGTGGCGACCGCCGCGGCGCTGGTCTCCGCGGGCGCCGCGCCGGCCCTGGCCGCGCCGTCCGCCGCCGCGCCGGGGCCGTCGGCCCGCGCCGCCACGCCCGGCGCGCCCACCGCCGAGGTCCCCGTCGAGCGTCTGATCGTCGGCTACAGGCCGGGGGCGGCGGAGGCCGCTTCGAACTCCGCGGCCGGCCGGGACGCCACGGCCAAGGGCCGCAGGACCGGCAAGGACCTCGGCTTCGACCGCCGCCTGGGCACCGGCGCGGCGCTCGTGGACCTCGGTGACGAACTGGACGCGGACGAGGCGGCCGCCGTCATGGCCGCGTTCCGCGCCGACCCCGACGTCGCCTACGTGGTCCCCGACCGGCGTGTGTTCGCCACCGCCGTGACCCCCGACGACACCAGGTACAGCAGCCAGTGGGACCTCTTCGAGAGCACCGCGGGCATGAACGTCCCCGCCGCCTGGGACAAGGCCACCGGACGGGGCGTCAAGGTGGCCGTGATCGACACCGGTTACGTCGCGCACTCCGATCTGGCGGCCAACGTCGTCAGCGGCTACGACTTCATCTCGGACCCGTTCATCTCGCAGGACGGCGGCGGACGGGACAGCAACCCGGCCGACCCCGGCGACTGGACGCGACGGGGCGAGTGCGGCGTCGACGAGACCGGCCAGCCGTGGCCGCGGCAGGACCTCGACAACTCCTGGCACGGCACCCATGTCGCCGGCACCATCGCGGCGGTGGCGGGCAACGGCAAGGGCATCGCGGGCATCGCGCACGACGCGACCGTCCAGCCGGTGCGGGTGCTGGGCCGTTGCGGCGGCACCACAGCCGACATCATCGACGCCATCACATGGGCCTCCGGCGGCTCGGTGCAGGGCGTGCCGAGCAACCCCTACGCCGCCGACGTCATCAACATGAGCCTCGGCGGGCCGGGCAGCTGCGACTCCGGCACCCAGAGCGCGATCAACGCGGCCGTGGGCCGCGGCACGACGGTCGTGGTCGCGGCGGGCAACGACGCCGACGACGCCGCCGGGTACAACCCGGGCAACTGCGACAACGTCATCACCGTCGCCGCCGGCGACCGCCAGGGCAACAGGGCGTACTACTCCAACTACGGCAGCTCGGTCGACATCACCGCCCCCGGCGGCGAGACGGCGGTGTCCGGCAACGGCATCCTGTCCACGCTCAACACCGGCACCCGCAGTGTCGGCAGCGAGACCTACGTCGCCTACCAGGGCACCAGCATGGCGGCTCCGCACATCGCGGGTCTCGCCGCGCTGATGCTCGACGCCGACCCGTCGCTGACCCCGGCCCGGATCGAGTCCACGATCAAGAGCACGGCCCGCCCACTGCCCGGCTCCTGCTCCGGGGGGTGCGGGGCCGGCCTCGCCGACGCCGCGGCCGCGCTCGGCGTCGGCGGAACCACCACACCGCCCGCCGGCCCGACCGTCTTCAGCAACGGCACGAACGTCGGCATCCCCGACAACGGCACCTGGGTGACCTCGTCGGTACAGGTGACCGGCATCGCCGGCAACGCCCCGTCGGACCTCGAGGTCGCGGTGGACATCAAGCACCCGTACCGCGGTGACCTGGTCGTCGAGATCGTGGCGCCGAGCGGCGCCTCCCTGCGCCTGAAGGAGGCCTCGAACGACAGCGGCGCCGACCTGGTCACCACGTACGGCGTCGACGCCTCCGGGGTGGCCGCCAACGGCACCTGGAAGCTGCGGGTCGCGGACGCCTACCCGGGCGACACCGGATACATCGACTCCTGGAGCCTGACCTTCTGACGGTCGCGCCCCGGTGTGCCGGTGCCCGCCCCCGCGGGCACCGGCACACCGGCCTGTCCCGCGTCCGTCCGCGCCCTCGCGCCGTCCTCCCCTCCTCCGGTCCGCGACCGCGCCCCCGCACCGCCGCCCGCACCAGCGCCCGCACCAGCGCCTGCACGGCCCTGTACATCACACGCCGAAGGTGCTGTCATGCACGCGACATGCCGACGTCTCGTGCGCCGGCGCTCCGCCCGAGGCACCCGATCCCCGAGGAGGACGGTCATGAGCCCGAGACCAGCACACTTACGCCTGCCGATGGCAGCGGCCGCGGCTCTGGCACTCACCTGCCTGGCCATGAGCCCCGCCGCAGCGGCCGGCACCACCCTCGACATGGACTGCCAGGCCAGCCCGCCGATCGGCTCCGCGCAGCAGTTCGACCTCTCCGCCGGTGTCGACGCCGTGGCGCCGGACACCGTCGCCCCCGGCAGCGCCCTCTCCGTCACCCTGGCCACCGAGCCGATGACCGTGCCCGGCTCGGTCAGCGGCTACACGGTCAAGTCGATCAAGAACATCACCCTCAAGGCTCCCGTCCCCGCGAACGCGACGCTGACCGGCACCCGCCTCACCGGCGGTTCCGGACTCGGGTCGGGAACCCCCAGCGTGAAGGTGAGCGGCGGGGAGGTGGTCATGTCGGTGCCCGGTCCGATCGGAGGCGGGAAGACCTTCACCCTGCCGACGCTGACCCTGGACCTGACGGCCGCGGCCTCCGGTGTCATCGAGACCCGCCTCTCCGGCACGAGCTACGGCAGCCCCGGCCTGACCTTCACCGCCAGCGTCCCGATCCTCTTCGTCACCGTCAGCGTGCCGACGGCCTGCTACCCCTCTCCCAACCCGGTGCTCACCTCCACGGCCATCGGCTGAGCCGGCCGATCGGAGGCCAGGTCCGCGGGGCGCGGGGCGCGGCGTACGAGGCCGCGACCCGGGCGCGGAGGCGCCTTGTCGGGTCCTGGGCGGTCCTGGCGGCGCCCGGTCCGCCTCTGACGGGGCGGCGCCCCGGCCGTGGCGTCGGCCGCGCAAGGCGACCGGCGTCGCCGGACCGGGACGCCGGACCGCCTCCCGGCGGGCCGGCCGGTGTCCTCGGGGAGGGCGGTGAGCGGCCGCTCGTGCCGCGCGGTGCCCGGCCCGCTGCCGCGCCGCCCGGGACCGCGCTGCATCCCGTGCAGCGGTGCTCCGCCGGGCCGGCGGGGCACCTCCCGCCGCACCTCACGCCCCGTCCCCGGCCCGGCCCGGCGCGGCGGGCCGGGCCGCCTCCGGCGACACGGCGGTCCGCCGGCCGGCGGACGCCTCCCGGCCGCCCCACAGGCGACCCCGTGCCGGGCGGGGCCGGCCGGAAGGCGCTGCACGTCCCCGCCTCGCCCGGCACCGGCAGCGGACCTCCGGGGGCCCGCGGGCCGGGCCGCAGCACGGGAAGCGGTGCACGGCAGCACCTGCCCGACCGCCACGGGCGCCCGTCCCCGCTCCCGGCGGCGCGCCGCTCGACCCGCATCCGTGTGCCGCCGCGCCCGAAGGCGCCCGGCTCGGCGTCCAAGCGGCGCAGCCGAGGTGTCTTCAGCTTCTCGCGCGTCGCCGACGAGAAGGCGGACCCACCCCGCGTCGCCCACCAGTCGACCGATCCAGTCAGGAGCCTCACCGGACGTGAACAGCAGAGTCCGCACCACCACGAGCCGGCGCACGGTCGTCAAGGCCGCGGCCGGCACCGCCGTCGCCGGGTCCGTCATGGCCGGCACCGCTTCCGCCTCCCCCGCGCTCGCCGCCGAACCGGCCCCCGCGTTCCTCCACGGAGTGGCCTCCGGGGATCCGCTCCCCGACGGCGTGCTCCTGTGGACCCGGGTCACCCCGGCCCCGGACGCCGTGCCCGGTTCCGGCAGCGGCCCGGACACCGACGTGGACTGGGAGGTCGCCGAGGACAGCGGGTTCACCCGGGTCGTCGCCCGGGGCCGGACCACCACGACCGCCGCCGACGACCACACGGTCAAGGCGGACGTGCGAGGCCTCCGGCCGGCCACCGCCTACCACTACCGCTTCTCCGCCGGCACCGTGCGCTCCCCCGTGGGCCGCACCCGCACCGCGCCCGCCGCCGGATCCACGGCTCCCGGCCTGCGCTTCGGCGTGGCATCCTGCGCCAACTGGGAGTCCGGGCACTTCGCCGCCTACCGGCACCTGGCCGACCGTGCCGACCTGGACGCGATCATCCACCTCGGTGACTACATATACGAGTACGGGACGGGCCGCCTGCCCGCCGAGGAGTACGTCGTACGGCGACACGAGCCCCGGCACGAGATCCTGACGCTCTCCGACTACCGCATCCGGCACGGCACGTACAAGACGGACGCCGCCCTCCGGGCGATGCACGCCGCACACCCGGTCATCGCGATCTGGGACGACCACGAGACGGCGAACAACAACTGGTCCGGCGGTGCGGAGAACCACACCCCCGGCACCGAGGGCGACTACGCCGACCGCGCCGCGGCCGCCAAGCGGGCCTACTTCGAGTGGATGCCCGTCCGCCCCTCCACCGAGGGCACCGTCTACCGCCGCCTGCGCTTCGGGAAGCTGGCCGACCTGCACCTGCTGGACCTGCGCTCGTTCCGCTCGCAGCAGGCGTCCGTGGGCAGCGGCAGGGTCGACGACCCGGACCGTACGATCACCGGCCGCGCCCAGCTCGACTGGCTGAAGGCGGGCCTGGCCTCCTCGGACGCCACCTGGAAGCTGGTGGGCACCTCGGTGATGATCTCACCGCTCGCCTTCGGCTCGCTCCCCGCCCATCTCCTCGGGCCGCTCGCCGAGTTGCTGGGGCTCCCCGCAGAGGGGCTCGCGGTCAACGTGGACCAGTGGGACGGTTACACGGACGACCGCAGGGAACTGCTCGGCCATCTGACGCACCGGGGCATCGAGAACACCGTCTTCCTCGCCGGGGACATCCACACGGCCTGGGCGAACGACGTCCCGGTGAAGGCGGCGACATATCCGTTCTCGCGGTCGGCCGCCACCGAGTTCGTGGTGGCTTCGGTGACCACCGAGAACCTGGACGACCTCCTGCACGTGCCCCCCGGCACGGTCTCACCGGTGGCGAGCGCCGCCATCGAGCTCGCCAACCGCCATGTGAAGTGGACCGACCTGGACCACCACGGGTACGGCATCCTGGACGTGACGGCCGAACACGCGCAGATGGACTACTACATCCTCTCCGACCGGACGAAGGCCGACGCCACGGCCGCCTGGGTCCGCTCCTACCGGACCCGCAACGGCACACAGCGGGTCGAGCGGGTGGACCAGCCGGTGCGCTGACGTCCGCCACGGGTGGCGGTCCGGCCGGCCCGGCACGCCCGACCGCGCCGCGCCCCGCAGGGCGCACCCGGTGCCCCTCCCGCCAAGGCCCCGTACCGGGCACGTGTTCGACGTACCCGGCGGACGGGGCGGGCCCGCGCTGACAGCCGGATGTCAGCGCGGGCCCGCCCTGTCAGTGGGGTCCGGCCGCGTCGTACGCACGCTCTAGGGTGGTCGGCGACGTACGGCGGAGAGGAGCGGACCGTGACCGAGACGTCCCTGAGGAGTGCCTGGATCCGGCGCTTCCACCCGGCCCCGCACGCTCCCGTCCAGCTGGTCTGCTTCCCGTACGCCGGCAGTGCCGCCTCCGCCTACCACCCGCTGTCCCGCGCCCTGGCGCCCGACGTGCAGGTGCTGGCCGTCCAGTACCCCGGCCGCCAGGACCGCGCCGAGGAGCCGTGCATCGAGGACATCGGCGGCCTCGCCGACCGGGTGGCCGAGGAGCTGCCCGCCCGGTGCGACCGGCCGTTCGTCCTCTACGGGCACAGCATGGGGGCCGCGGTGGCCTTCGAGGTGGCCCTGCGTCTGCAGGAGCGCGGAACGCCGCCGCGGGGCCTGGTGGTGTCGGGACGCCGCGCGCCCTCGCTGCCCCGCGACCGGCGCATCCGGTTCGCCGACGACGCCGGACTGGTGGCGGAGCTCAAGCGGCTCAACGCCGACAACGACCAGGTGTCCCGGCTCCTCGCCGACGAGGCGCTGCTGCGGATGGTGCTGCCGACCATCCGCAGCGACTACCGCGCCATCGAGCGGTACCACAACCCGACGGCTCCGCCGCTGCCCTTCCCCGTCGTCGCGATGGGCGGGGACGCCGACCCCGTCGCGCCCGTCGCCGAGGTCGAGGCGTGGGCGCGGCACACGTCGGCGTCCTTCCGGATGCGGGTGTTCTCCGGCGGCCACTTCTTCATCGACGAGCACGCCGACGCGGTACGGGCGGAGATCCGCGAGCACATCGCCGCGGTCGCCGTGCGCTGAAGCCCGCCCGGCACGGCGGCCGGGACCGGCGGTCGTCGAGGGGGACACGGGTCCGGCCACGGCACGGCGGACGCACCGCGAGCACGTGAACCCGTGCAGGCCCACCACGGCAGGCGGCCCCGTCGGGGAAGCGGGGCCACCACGGCAGGCGGCCCCACCGCGCAAGCGGCTGCCACCGGTGAGACGAGCCGCCCGCGAGGAAAACGGCTGTCGCCGGAAGGGGGCCGGCTGTGACAATATGCGGCGTTCGTCCCCGGGCGTCGCGCGACGCGGCGCCCGCCTTCCCCCAGGAGCCCGCCCCGTGTCGTCCCCGCACCCTCCCCCTTCTCCCCCGGAAAGCCGCACACGGCCCTCCGCCTCCCGGAGGCCGGGCCGGACGACGGACGCCCCGGAACACACGGAACACACGGAGCGCACGGAGCGCACGGACCACGCCGTCCGTACGGACCGTACGGGCCTGCGCGCCGACTGCGCCGGCTGCTTCGGCCTGTGCTGTGTCGCGCTGCCGTTCGCCCGGTCCGCCGACTTCGCTGCGGACAAGCCGGCCGGGCGGCCGTGCGGGAACCTGGACGACGGATTCCGCTGCGGCGTCCACGCCCGTCTGCGGGAGGAGGGCTACCGGGGCTGCACCGTGTTCGACTGCTTCGGCGCCGGGCAGCAGGTGTCGCAGGTGACGTTCGGCGGAGTCGACTGGCGCCGGGCGCCCGCCACGGCGTCGCAGATGTTCGCCGTGTTCCCCGTCATGCGGCAGCTGCACGAGTTGCTCTGGTACGTCACCGAGGCGCTGGACCTGCCCGTGGCGCGGCCCGTGCACCCCGGGCTCCGTCGGGAGCTGGCCAGGCTGCGGGACCTCACCCGGGGCGACGCGGACGCGCTGCGGGAGCTGGACACCGACGCGCTGCGGGGCGAGGTGAACCTTCTGCTGGTGCGGGTCGGCGAACTGGTCCGCGGGCAGGTGCCCGGCCCCACCCGCCGGCACCGCGGGGCGGATCTCATGGGCGCCCGGCTGGCCGGCGCCGATCTGCGGGGAGCCTGTCTGCGGGGAGCCCTGCTGGTCGCCGCCGACCTGACCGGTGCCGACCTGCGCATGGCCGACCTGATCGGCGCGGACCTGCGCGACGCCGACCTCGGCGGGGCCGACCTCACCGGCAGCGTCTTCCTCACCCAGGCCCAGGTCAACGCGGCCCGCGGGAACGCGGCGACCCGGCTGCCCGGCGCACTGACCCGGCCCGCGCACTGGTGAGACACCGGCGAGGGAGCGGCGGGGCCGCGCGGGCGGGGGCGTCCGGTTCCGGTCGTGTAAGGCGCCGTCCGCGCGGTCGCAACCCGCAGTTGGCGCGGCAGGGAAAACCTGTCCGGATGTGACAGAGGTTCGCTTCTTTGCGGGACGGCTCGCCCGGCGCGTCCCCGTCCGCCAGGTCCTGTGCCTGCTCCCGGCCGCGCTGGTCGTCGTGATGGCGGTACGCCATCACGACGTGCTCGCCGACGGCTTCGGGCAGCTGGCGCACGCCCGGTGGCCGTGGCTCCTGGCGGCGGGCGGCGCCACCTGTCTGACCTGGGTCGCGGCGGCCGTCAGCCGGCAGGGCGCGGTCGTGGAACGGCTGCCCCGGCGGCGGCTGCTCGCCGCGCAGTTCGCCGCGGGTGCCGCCAACCACCTGCTGCCGACCGGGCTGGGCGCAGGCGCCGTCAACCTGCGGTTCCTGACCGTGTGCGGGCTGCCGCTGGCCCGTTCCTCGGCCGCGCTCGCGCTGTTCCTTCTCGCGGAGAGCGTGGCCCGGGTCGGGCTGCTCGCGATCCTGCTGCTGGCGTTCCCGCACGCGCTGCGGCTGGGCGGCCTGCTGCCCGAGGGGGCCGGGGGGCCGCTGCTCACGGTGCTGGGTGCCGGCGGACTGCTCGCGCCGGCGGTGGTGCTGCTGGTACCCCGGCTGCGGCGGGCCGTCCGCACGTTCCTGCGTACCGCGCTGGGCGAGGCCCGTTCGGTGCACACCCGGCCGGCGCGGGCGTTCGCCCTGTGGGGCGGCTCGCTCGCCTTCCCCGCCCTCCAGGCCGGGGGGCTCGTCGCGGTGGGCGTGGCACTGAAGCTGCCGGTGCCGCCCGCGCACATGGTCGTCGCCTATCTGGCGGCCACGGTCGCCGTGGCCCTGGTGCCCACCCCGGGCGGACTCGGTTCGGTGGAGGCCGCGCTGGTCCTCGCGCTGGTGGCAGCGGGCGGCCCGGCCGCCGTCGCCACGGCGGTCGTGCTGGCGTACCGCATCATCACCGTGTGGGTGCCGCTGGTGCCCGGGGCCCTGACACTGGGCGCGCTGGTGCGGCTGAAGGTCATCTGAGGTCCGGGCGGTCCGGGCGGTACGGCGGTACGGGCGGTACGGCGGTACGGCGGTACGGGCGGTACGGCGGTACGGCGGTACGGGCGGTACGGCGGTACGGCGGTACGGCGGTACGGGCGGTACGGCGGTACGGCGGTCCCCCGTGGAACACTCCCCCTGCGGTGCCGGGGCGGCGCTTCGGCGGTCCGCCGCCCGGCGGCGATCCGCCCTCCGTCCGACGCCCCGCGCCGCTCACTGCTCCCGAGCCGAAGGGAAACGCCCATGCCGGTCCGAGTCGAACGCCGGGGTCCCGTCACCACGGTCGTCCTCTCCCGCCCCGAGGTGCGCAACGCGGTGGACGGCCCGACCGCCGCGGAACTCGCGGCGGCCTTCCGCGGGTTCGAGGCCGACCGGCAGGCCCGGGTGGCGGTGCTGTGGGGCGAGGGCGGCACGTTCTGTGCCGGTGCGGACCTCAAGGCACTCGGCACCGAGCGCGCCAACCGGGTCACCGAGGACGGCGACGGGCCGATGGGACCGACCCGGATGGCACTGTCGAAGCCGGTGATCGCAGCCGTGGCGGGACATGCCGTGGCCGGCGGGCTCGAACTGGCCCTCTGGTGCGATCTGCGGGTCGCCGAGGAGGACGCCGTCTTCGGGGTGTTCTGCCGTCGCTGGGGCGTGCCGCTGATCGACGGCGGCACGGTACGGCTGCCGCGGCTGATCGGCACCGGCCGCGCCATGGACCTCATCCTCACCGGACGCCCGGTCCCGGCCGGGGAGGCCCACGACATCGGCCTGGTGAACCGCGTCGTGCCCGGCGGCGGCGCCCGCACCCACGCCGAAGCGCTGGCCGCGGAGATCGCCCGCTTCCCGCAGGCCTGTCTGCGCTCGGACCGGGCGTCCGTCCTGGACCAGCAGGGGCTGGACGAGGCGGCGGCCCTGCGGGGCGAGCTGCGGCACGGCTCCGGAGTGCTGGCGGAGAGCCTGCAGGGCGCGGCGCGCTTCGCCGCGGGCGCGGGCCGGCACGGGGCGTTCGACGGGCCCTGACCGCCGCGGCCGCACCGGCGGCACCGGCGGCAGCAGCGGACCCGGCCGCCGGTACGGCCGGGTCCGGCGCCTCGGACCGTCCGCACCCCGCCGGGCCGGACACTCCCGGACGGCGTTCGGCGCACCGCGCCCGCAACCGGGCGACGGCGCACGGTCGGGCGGCGCCGGGCGCACACGGCTGCCGGCTCACGCCGTACGCCGTCGCGGCCCCCACCGAGGACCGGTCCGGACCCGACGGTGCCGCGGCGTCCCCGGGCAGCCTGCAACGGGGGGGGCTTCCGCTCCGGGTCCGAAGCCGGGTCGGTACACCGGTCCGGGCCCGGGCGGGAGTCCGGACCCGGGCACCGCTCCGGGTCCGGGTCCGAGTGCCGGTACCGGTGCCGCTGCCGCTGCCGGCGGGACGTGTGCGCGAACCGGCCCCGCGGATACGGCAGGATGAGCGCTCGCGCCGGTCCGCGGCATGCCGTCCGGCCCGCGCACGCGCACATCCCGAGACGAGCAGGTGATCAGGTGACGACACTTCACATCCGGCCGTCGGCGGCCCGTTCCGCCGCAGAACGCGCCTCCGGAGGCGACCGATGACACGCGCGCTGGTCCTGGACGACTGCATCGTCGCCGGTATCGCCCTCGCCGCGGGCCTGCTGGCGGCGTTCGTGCTGCGCGTCGTGGTGCGCTGGCTGGGCCGGCAGGCGGACCGTACCCGCTGGGGCGGCGACGACGTCATCGTGGACGGTCTGCGCACCGTGCTGCCGTGGGCGGCGGTGCTGGGCGGTGCGGCCGCCGCGGGGGCCGTGCTGCCGCTCACCCGGACGGTGCAGCGGCATGTGAACCAGGTGCTGACCGTGCTGCTGATCGTCGCGGTGACGGTGGCGGCGGCCCGGGTGGTCGGCGGGCTGGTGCGCATGGTGACCCAGTCCCGGTCGGGGGTCGCGGGCTCGGCCACGATCTTCGTGAACATCACCCGGGTCGTCGTGCTGGCGCTCGGCTTCCTGGTGATGCTCCAGACGCTGGGCATATCGATCGCCCCGATGCTCACCGCGCTCGGCGTCGGCGGCCTGGCCGTGGCGCTGGCGCTGCAGGACACCCTCGCCAACCTCTTCGCGGGCATCCACATCCTCGCCTCCAGGACCGTGCAGCCGGGCGACTACATCCGGCTCAGCAGCGGCGAGGAGGGCTATGTCACGGACATCAACTGGCGCCAGACCACCATCCGTTCGCTGGCGAACAACCTCGTCATCATCCCCAACGGCCGTCTGGCGGGGACCAACATGACGAACTACAACCACCCCGAGCAGGAGCTGACGGTCCTGGTGCAGGCGGGCGTCGGCTACGACAGCGACCTGGAGCACGTGGAGCGGGTGACGGTCGAGGTCGTCGCCGAGGTGATGCGGGAGATCACGGGCGCGCTGCCCGAGCACGAACCCGCCGTGCGGTTCCACACCTTCGGCGACTCGCGGATCGGGTTCACGGTGATCCTGGGCGTCGGGGAGTTCAGCGACCAGTACCGGATCAAACACGAGTTCATCAAGCGGCTGCACCACCGGTACCGGATGGAGGGCATCCGTGTCCCGGCGCCGACCCGGGCGGTGTCGCTGGAGCCGGGCGGGGTGGTCATCCCGCAGCAGCGCGCGGGCGCGGCCGAGCCGGGCGAGGTGTCCCGGCTGGGCTGAGGGCGGCTCACAGGGTCGCCGAGTTGTCGCGGCCGTGCCCGCCCCCGCGCAGGTGCGGGACGGCGAACGGCCCGCCCACGGGTGCGACCCGCCAGTCCGGGTGACCGGGCATCCGCGGCGTCCTGGTGCCGTGCAGCCAGTCCCGCAGGAAGCCGGACTGGTCCTCGCCGGAGACCTGCGAGGCGACGGCGGCGTAGTCCTCGGTGGACGCGGTCCGGTGGCGGAAGCGCCGCAGGAAGGCGCGTTCGACGGCGTCGAAGGCCGCCTCGCCGATCCTTCGGCGCAGCGCGTACAGGACCAGGGCCCCGCCGAGGTAGCGCTGGCTGTCGAAGAGGTTCGCCGCGTCCGGTTCCGCGACCGGGCCCGACGCGGCACGCCACTGGTCGCCGCGGGCGTAGGTGTCCCTCATCCGGGCCTCCATCGTGGTGAGGCCGAGGGAGTCGGGCCAGCCGCGCTCGTAGCGGTACAGCAGCCCGTAGTAGTCGGCGTGGCCCTCGTTGAGCCAGAGGTCGGCCCAGGTGGCGGGGGTGACGCTGTTGCCGAACCAGGAGTGGGCCAGTTCGTGCACCATGTGCGCGGCGATCTCCCGCTCCGGGCGCAGCAGGAAGTCCGGCCGGTAGAGGGTGAGGGTCTGGGTCTCCAGCCCTGTGAAGCCGAACGCGTCCGGCACGTCGGTGTTGCAGGGCAGCAGGCCGTACGTCTCGAAGGGGTAGGCCCCGAGCCGCTCCTCCAGCCACGCCAGCAGGCCCGGGGTGAGCGACAGCGCGGGTTCCAGGGCGTCGGCACGGGCGGCCGGGACCACGTCCCGCAGGGGCAGGCCGTGCGGGCCGGGCCGCTCCCTGACCAGGTAGTCGCCGACGGTGATCTGCACCAGTTCGGTGGCGATCGGCTCGCGGGACCGGTAGGAGTACGCCGTCCGGCCGCCGCCGAGGTCCACGGCGGACACCAGCCGGCCGCTCGCCACGCCGCGCAGCGCCGCGGGGACGGTGATCCGCACCGTGAGGTCCGCCTTGTCCGACGGGTGGTCGTTGCAGGGGAAGACGGTGTGCGCCGTGTCCGGCTGGGGGCACACCGCGAAGCCGTCCGGGGTGGGCACCCAGGCGGTGCGCGGCAGGGCGCGACGCGGGTCGGCCGAGTAGGCCACCCGGACGTCGGCGGTCTCCCCCTCGCCCAGGGGCCGGGCCGGGGTGATCCGCAGCTTCTCCCCGGCCTGCCCGAAGGCCGCCGCGGCCCCCGAGACGGTCACCGCGCCGATGTCCAGACCGAGCGCGTCCAGGGAGAGCCGGCTCAGCGCCTGCGTGGTGGTGATCGTCAGTGCGGCGGTCCCGTCGACGCGCCGGGTGGTGGCGTCGTACGCGAGGTCGAGGTCGTAGGCCGAGACACGGTAGCCGCCGTTGCCCAGGCCCGCGAAGACGGGATCGCCCAGGGTCTCCGGGCCGGGGGCGCTCGCGGGGCGGGCGCGGGCCGGGGGCGCGGCCGCGGCGACGGCGGCCGCACCGAGGAGGGCGGCCGGGGCGGTGAGTCGGGTGCGATATCTCATGGCCCGCTTTCGTCGTGTCGTGGCCGTCTTCCGACCGCCGTGGCCGTCTTCGGCGCCTTCGGCGGCCTTCCGCGCTCCATGGCTGCTCTCCACCTGCTGTCGGATGCCGGACTGCTCGCGTCGACCGGTCCCGGACCACCCCGGACCACCCGGGACCACCCGGGACCACCCGGAACGGCCCGGAACGGCCCGGGACCGTCCGCGGGCCGCCCTCGGGCCGCCCTCGGACCGCTCCCGCTCTCGCGGGGGCGGGCGGCCGGTTCCGGCCGCCGGAGGACGACCCGGCGCTGGCCCCACTGGTGATCGTCGCGCATGACCGCGCGGAGCGCCCGTCCGGTCGCGCGGGGCCGTCCCGCTCCGTGGCCGGGTTCGGCCGGACCCCTGTCGAGACGGGGCCGCGCACGAGATATCTTGATATCGAGCAATGTTGCAGACGTGGAGCGGAGCACCGGTGACTGACTCGACCATCATCTACACGCACACTGACGAGGCCCCGGCCCTGGCGACGTATTCCTTCCTGCCGGTGGTCCAGGCGTACGCCTCGCAGGCGGGTGTCTCTGTGGAGACCCGGGACATCTCGCTGGCCGGGCGCATCATCGCGGTGTTCCCGGAGTACCTGAGCGAGGACCAGCGCATCCCGGACGCGCTGACCGAGCTGGGCGAGCTGGCCAGGACACCCTCGGCCAACATCATCAAGCTGCCGAACATCTCGGCGTCCATCCCGCAGCTCAAGACGGCCGTCGCCGAGCTCCAGGGCCAGGGCTACGCGCTGCCGGACTACCCGGACGACCCGAAGACCGACGAGCAGCGGGAGATCAAGGCCCGCTACGACAAGGTCAAGGGCTCGGCGGTGAACCCGGTCCTGCGCGAGGGCAACTCCGACCGGCGCGCCCCCGCCTCGGTGAAGAACTACGCCAAGAACCACCCGCACCGCATGGGCGCCTGGACCTCCGAGTCCCGGACGAACGTGGCGACGATGGGCGAGCACGACTTCCGCTCGACGGAGAAGTCCGCGGTGGTCGCCGAGGACGGCGCGCTCCGCATCGAGCTGGTCGCCGAGGACGGCACCACCACCGTGCTGCGCGAGTCGGTGCCGGTCCTCGCCGGTGAGGTCGTGGACGCCTCCGTGATGCGGGTCGCGCACCTGCGCGAGTTCCTCACCGCGCAGATCGCCCGCGCGAAGGCGGAGGGCGTGCTGTTCTCCGTCCACCTGAAGGCGACCATGATGAAGGTCTCCGACCCGATCATCTTCGGCCACGTGGTACGCGCCTTCTTCCCGCGCACCTTCGAACGGTACGGTGCGACACTGGCCGCGGCCGGCCTGTCCCCGAACGACGGACTCGGCGGCATCCTCAGGGGCCTGGACAAGCTGGCCGAGGGCGCCGAGATCAAGGCCTCCTTCGAGGCCGAGCTCGCCGAGGGCCCGGCCCTGGCGATGGTCGACTCCGACAAGGGCATCACCAACCTGCACGTGCCCTCCGACGTCATCGTCGACGCCTCGATGCCCGCCATGATCCGCACCTCCGGCCACATGTGGGGCCCGGACGGCGAGGAGGCCGACACCCTCGCGGTGCTGCCCGACTCCTCCTACGCGGGCGTCTACCAGGCCGTGGTCGAGGACTGCCGCGCCCATGGCGCCTACGACCCGGCCACCATGGGCTCGGTGCCGAACGTGGGCCTGATGGCGCAGAAGGCGGAGGAGTACGGCTCCCACGACAAGACCTTCGAGATCCCGGCCGCGGGCACCGTCCGCCTCGTCGACCGGGCCGGGCAGGTCCTGATCGAGCAGCCGGTCGCCGCGGGCGACATCTTCCGCGCCTGCCAGACGAAGGACGCTCCGATCAGGGACTGGGTGAAGCTGGCCGTCACCCGGGCCCGCGCCACCGGCGACCCGGCCGTGTTCTGGCTGGACGAGACCCGCGCCCACGACGCCGCCCTGATCGCCAAGGTCGACACCTATCTGCGGGAGCACGACACCGAGGGCCTGGACATCCGCGTCCTGGACCCGGTCGCGGCCACCAGGCTGTCGGTGGAGCGCATCCGCCGCGGCGAGAACACCATCTCGGTGACCGGCAACGTGCTGCGCGACTACCTCACCGACCTCTTCCCGATCCTGGAGCTGGGCACCAGCGCCAAGATGCTGTCGGTCGTCCCGCTGATGGCGGGCGGCGGCCTGTTCGAGACGGGAGCGGGCGGCTCGGCGCCCAAGCACGTCCAGCAGCTGGTCAAGGAGAACTACCTGCGCTGGGACTCGCTGGGCGAGTTCTTCGCGCTGGTGCCGTCCCTGGAGCAGTACGCCGAGGCCACGGGCAACACCCGTGCCAAGGTCCTGGCCGACACCCTCGACCGCGCCACGGCGACGTTCCTCAACGAGGACAAGTCCCCGACCCGCCGCGTCGGCGGCATCGACAACCGCGGCAGCCACTTCTACCTGTCCCTGTACTGGGCGCAGGAGCTGGCCGCGCAGACCGACGACGCGGACCTGGCGAAGGCGTTCGGCCCGCTCGCCGAGTCGCTCGCGGCGAGCGAGCAGAAGATCGTCGAGGAGCTGATCGCCGCCCAGGGCCGGCCCGCCGACATCGGCGGCTACTACCAGCCCGACCCGGCCAAGGCCGCCGCCGTGATGCGCCCCTCCGCCACCTGGAACGAGGCGCTGGCGTCCCTGAGCTGACGCTCCCGGACACCACCCGGTCACTCCCGGTTCCGCCCCGGCAGGCCCGCCGCCTGCCGGGGCGGACCCGTACCCGCGCGGACCCGTACCCGCGCGGACCCGTACCCGCGCGGGGCCGCACAGGAAGGACCCGACGCGGAGGGGCTGGGTTCCCGGGCCGGCCCGGGAAACGGCTGCGTCCCGGCCGGGCTGTGTGGCATCGTGATCATGTGCCAGGCCCGACCGCGTCCGATTCCGCCCCCGCCCTCACCCGGGGAGCCGGCCGATGACCTCCGCCGGACCGTCCCCCGCCGTGCCGTCCCCTGCCGGACCCCCCGGTGCCGGACCGTCCTCCGCCCGGCCGTCCTTCGCCGTCGAGCCCGGTGCCGCCGACTCGCCCGTGATCCTGCACGTGCCGCACTCGTCGCGGGAGATCCCGCCGGACGTGCGGGCCGGGATCGTGCTGGACGACGCCTCGCTCGCGCGGGAGCTCGACCACATCACGGACGCGCACACGGCGGAGATCGCCGCGGAGGGCGCCCGACGGGCGGCGCTGACGCCCTGGCGGTTCGTGAACCGCCTGTCGCGGCTGGTCGTCGACCCGGAGCGGTTCCCCGACGAGCGCGAGGAGATGCGCGCCGTCGGCATGGGGGCGGTGTACACACGGACCACCCACCGGGAGGTGCTCCGCGCGGGCGACGGCACCCCCGGTCCACTGCTCGACCGGTACTTCCGGCCCTACGCGGGCGCCATGACCGCCGCCGTCGCCGGCCGGCTGGCCGCGACGGGCCGGGCCGTGATCGTCGACGTCCACTCCTACCCGGCCCGGGCCCTGCCCTACGAGCTGCACGCAAGCGGGCCGCGGCCGCCGGTGTGCCTGGGCACCGACCCGTTCCACACGCCGCCGGAGCTGCTCGCGGCGGCGGCGGAGGCGTTCGCACCGGTCGGGGAGACCGGCCTGGACAGCCCGTTCGCGGGCACGTACGTACCGCTGGAGTTCCACGGACGCGACCCGCGGGTCTCCGCGCTGATGGTGGAGATCCGGCGCGACACCTACATGAGTGAGCCGGGCGGGCCGGCCGGCCCCGGTCTGGTCCGGCTCGCCGCCGCCCTGGCCCGCCTGGTGGACGCCGTACCGAGGTGACCGCACGGACCGTCCTCGCGGCCCGGCGGCCCGGCGGCCCGCACCGGCCGGTGGGACCGGACGCCCGGCCAGCCGCCTGGAGCACCACCGCGCGACAGGCGGCGCAGGGGCGGCGAGGGTGAGGTCATGACCGAGGAGACCACCACGCTGACCGGGCAGGCGCCGCCGCCCGTGCGCGACTGGCCCGCGCTGGACATGACCGGTACGGACTTCGATCCGGTGCTGGCCCGGCTGATGCGCGAGGGCCCGCTGACCCGTATCCGACTGCCGCACGGCGAGGGCTGGGCGTGGCTGGCCACGCGCTACGACGACGTACGGCAGATCACCAACGACCCGCGCTTCGGACGCGCGGAGGTGACCCGGCGTCAGGTGACCCGGATGGCCCCGCACTTCAAGCCGCGGCCGGGCTCACTGGCGTTCGCCGACCAGCCCGACCACAACCGGCTGCGCAGGGCGGTCGCGGGCGCGTTCACGGTGGGCGCGGCGAAGCGGCTCCGGCCGAGGGCTCAGGAGCTGCTCGACGAGCTGGTGGACGGTGTCGTCCGGGACGGCCCTCCCGCCGACCTGATCGAGCAGGTGCTGGAGCCGTTCCCGATCGCCGTCGTCAGCGAGGTGATGGGCGTGCCGGCGGCCGACCGCGAGCGGGTGCACACCTGGACCCGGCAGATCATCTCCACCGCCGGCGGTGCCGAGGCCGCCGAGCTGGCCAAGCAGGGGCTGTACGGGTGGATCACCGAGACCGTACGGGCCCGTGCGGACGGTGCCGGAGACGACGTGTACGCGCTGCTGGGCCGGGCGGTCGCCCGGGGCGAGGTGCGCGAGGAGGAGGCGGTCGGCCTGGCCGGGCCGCTCCAGATCGGCGGCGAGGCCGTCACCCACAACTGCGGCCAGATGCTGTTCCTGCTGCTCACGCGGCGCGACCTGCTGCGCCGGATGCGCGAGGAGCCGCAGGACCGCGGCCGGGTCCTGGACGAGCTGCTGCGGTTCGTGCCGCACCGCAGCAGCGTCGGCCTGGCGCGGATCGCGCTGGAGGACGTCGAGGTGGCCGGGCAGCTCATCGCCGCCGGGGAGCCGGTGTACGTGTCCTACCTCGCGGCCAACCGCGACCCCCGGGTGTTCCCCGACCCCGACCTGATCGACCCCGGCCGGGAGCCGAACGCGCACCTGGCCTTCGGCAACGGCCCGCACTTCTGCACGGGTGCGGTACTGGCCCGCATGCAGACCGAACTCCTCCTGGACACGCTGCTGGACCGGCTGCCGGGGCTGCGGCTCGCGGTCCCGGCCGAGGACGTGCCCTGGCGGACCAGGACGATGATCAGGGGGCCGCGCAGCCTGCCGTGCACCTGGTGACCGCGGCGCACCGGCTCCGCGGCCGGCCTCGCCGACGGGACCAGGCGCCCGCCGTACGAGCCCGGCGGGCGGTGCTGCCGGACCCGTACCGCGACACCGCCGCCGGGAGGGCCCCGGACGGGCGGGGCCGCCGCGCGCCGGTGCCGCTCAGGCCCGCAGCCACTCCGTGACCACGACCTGCCCGCCGGCCCGCAGCCGCAGGGCGAACGGCCCGGAGGGCGGCACCTCGCTGCTGAAGCGCCCCAGTTCGTCCGCCGCGAGCGTGCCGGGAGCGGCCGGGTGGGGGCCGCCCAGCACCTCGATGCCGGCCGGCTGGGGCGGCAGCACCTGCCCCATCAGGCCGTCCCCGGTGACCTCGACGTCCACGGTCAGGTCCCCCGCCCGGAAGGTCAGCATCCGCGGCGGGTCGGTCACTCCCCGGACCGGGATGGCGTCGACCAGCGAGTCGAAGGTGAGCTCGGCGATCCGGGCGTCGAGGTCGTGCAGGGCGAACGCCTCGACGGCGATCCGCCGCAGCTCTGCGGGAACCGGGTCGAGAACGGCCGCGGCGCGGCGCAGCTCCTCCTCCAGCAGGGCGGTGTCGTAGGAGTCGTCGGATGCATCGGACACATCGGATGCATCAGGTGCATCGGGTGCATCGGCTTCGTGGGAGCCGGCGGCGCGGACGGCGTCGGCGCGGTGGCCGGAGAGGCCGCCGGCCGGCACGTCGCGGCCGGCGCGGCTCACGCCGCTGTCCCGGTCGTCCCGGCCGTCCCGGCTGTCGCGGCCGGCGTTGTCGGCGTTGTCGGTGTGACCGCCGTGCTTGGCGTGGTCGTCGTGGTCGTCGTTCACAGCGCTCCCCGTGCGTCGATTCGGGCGCGCAGCCGCCGCAGGCAGCGCTGGCGCAGCGGTCCGATGCTGCCCACGGCGATCCCCAGGGCCGCGGACACCTCCTGGTACGTGGGCGGCGGCGAGGCCATGAGCACGCGCAGCAGTTCCCGGCAGCGGTCGCCGAGGGCCTCGAACTCCTGCCACATGCGGCGGATCCGCTCGGTCTCGGCGGCCGCCTCCTCGGAGTCGAGCACGGACTGCTCGGGGGTGCGGTCCTCGCTGACCCGGTCCAGCAGGTGCGGGTCGTCGGTGGGGGTCAGCCGCTTGTGGCTCTTGATGACCTTCAGGCTCTCGTGCCGCGCCGTGCTGGCCAGCCAGGAGCCGGCCTTCGCGGGTTCCCGCAGCCGCCCCAGATGCTGGGTGAAGCGGAACCACACGGTCTGGTACACCTCGTGCGCGTCGGCGTCCGACAGCCGGTGGGCGCGCACCACCGACCACACCAGCGGGCTCATGCCCTCCACCAACGCTTTCCAGGCCGCCGCGTCGCCGTCGGCGGCGGACTGGACGAGCGTGCCGACATCTGCTCGGTCCACGGCCCCACCCCTCGTGTACGGCCTGTCATGGTACGCCGTGGTGGGGCATGCTCCGGTCCACATCTGGTCCTCGTCGGGTTCTCTTCCGGCCGTGGTCCGAACGGCCTCGGGCCGTGCTCCCGCTCCGGCCGGCCTCGCCCGGTCCGCGGGTCCGGGGCCGCCCGTTCCGGCACGGTCTGCGAACGGGGCCCGTCCCCCACGCCGTTCACGAGGTGGCCGTGACCGGAACCGGGCGCCAGCCGGCCGGCCGCAGTGCGGGCACGTGTGCGCCCCGGACCTCGGCGAACCCGGTGTTCTCCGCGAGGAGCCGGAGCCGGGCGGCGCGCGGGTCCGGCTCCTGGCCGGCGGTCATCAGGGCGGCGATCATCGCGGCGGCGACCGGGGTGGCGAACGAGGTGCCGCTCCAGCTCGCGCACCCTTCGAACATCACCTGGTCGGGTTTGCCCGCGTTCTCGCTCCGGCTCTCCGACAGCACTCCGGTGTGACTGGGTGCCTGGCATGTGCAGGCGTAGGTGAAGCCGTAGCGGCAGGCGTCGTAGGTGGAGTGCTGGTAGACGTACGGCACCGGTGTGCCGAAGCCGGTGAAGGCGCTGACCAGCCGCTCGCCGGGGGCGTACGCCCGCACCCAGGAACCGTGGTTGGAGAAGCAGGCGCCGTGTTCGCCGTCGCCGCGCAGCGCTCCGACGGACAGCACGGCGTCCTCGTACTCGGGCAGTCCGGCGTAGGCGGCGGGCCAGAAGGGTGTGGCGCTGGCGTTGTTGCCGGCGGCGGCGACCAGCAGGGTGCGCTGTGCGCGCAGTTCGCGCATGAAGTTCTCGATGCCGAGGAGTCCGTCGGTGCGGCCGTTGGAGGTGCCGGCGGACAGCGAGAGGATGTCGGGCCAGCCGCCCCGGTCGACGGCCTCGAAGAGTCTCTCCCCGAACTCCGACTCCAGCACGGCGCCCGCGTCGGTCAGCGCGTTGCTCACGGTGATCTCGGTGTTGGGGGCGACGGCGGCGACGAGCCCGGCGATGAACGTGCCGTGGCCGACGTACTGCTGCAGGACGCCGTCGTCGTCCATCTCCCTGAGCTGGGCGTCGCCGTCGGTGTGCGCGAGGGGCGGGTAGGAGCGGTAGTCGTGCATCAGGCCGGTGTCGACGACCAGTACGCCGACGGCGGTCGCGGCGTCGTACGGGGTGCCGTCCAGGCCGGGGTTGGGGGTGTCGGTGGGTGCGACGGGCGCGGGCTCGTCGCCGGGGCAGGCGTTGACCGCGATGGACACGACATGGTTGCGGCTCACCAGCCGGCGTCCGGCACGGCCCTCGGTCTGCCGCAGCGCGCGCAGGGCCGCGGCGACGTCGCGGTCGGCGCCGAGGATGCCCTGCCCGGGGTCGCCGACCTGGATGCGGGTGATGCCGGAGCGGTTGGTCTGCGGCCCGGCCCGCCGTACCGTGTCGGCGGTCAGCGAGGGCGCCTCGGTGAAGTGGGCGCGCACGGTGTCCTCGACCAGCCGGGCCTCCTCGCCGTCGCGGGCGAGGACGACGCCCTTCTCGTAGATGAACTCGGCGGAGTCGTCCGGTCCCATGGCCAGGGGGACGTCCGGCAGCGAGCGTTGGATCTGGTCGAACTGCTCGTGGAAGCGCTGTGGTGCCATGGCGGATCCTCCCGGTGGGGCATCGGTCGTCAAAGAGAGCCGCGGGGCCGTTGCCTGATACAGACCCCGGCCCGTGTGACACGGTTCCACGGGCCACTACCATCCGTGGGGTGACGGCGGGAAGCGACTCGGTGCTGGAACTGCTGCCGATGGTGTTCGCCGCCCCGAAGGAGGCTCTGGCGCGGGCTCGGGGCGTGCTGGAGTCCGACGCGCCGCCGCTGCACGCCTCGGTCGCCCACCAGGTGATCGGCATCTGGCAGCGGGACTTCGGTGACATGCGGCTCGCCCTGCACCATCTGCGCCGGGCGCGGGACTGCGCGGCGCGCGCCGACTCGGCGGAGCGGGAGGCGGACGTGCTGGGCACCCTCGGGGTGGCCCTGGTGCATGCCGGGCGCACCCGGCAGGGGCTCGCCGCCTTCGAGCGGGGCATGCGGCGCGGCAGCGGGCACACCCGGGCACGGGTGCTGTACCGGCGGGCGTACGCCTGGTGGGTGCTGGGGCATCACCGGCAGGCGCTGGAGGACGTACGGCGGGCGGTGCCGGTGCTGCGGCAGGCCGATGACGTGATCTGGACGGCGCGGGCGCTGACGCTGCGGGCCACGGTGCACCTGGCGCAGGGGTCGGTGGACCGGGCGGAGGCCGACTTCTCGGCGGCGGAGGCGCTGTGGGACACCACCGGCCAGGAGCACGACAAGGCCGACGCGGTGGAGAGCCGGGGGCTCGCGGCGTTCCGCGCCGGGGACATCCCGGCGGCGCTGCGGCTGCTGGACGAGGCGGAGGGGCGCTATGCGGCGCTGGGCACGCCGACGTTCATGCTGGACATCCGTCGCTGCGAGGTGCTGATGGCGGCGGGGCTGGCGCCGGAGGCGCTGGCCGAGGCGGACGCGGCGATCGCCGCGCTGGACGGGATCGGCGGGCAGTCCACCCGCAAGGCGGAGCTGTTGCTGACGGCGGCCCGTGCGGCCCGGCTGGCGGGCGACGCGCACACCTCGACGGCGCGTGCGGCGCTGGCGGTGCGGCTGTTCGCCGGGCAGCGGCGGGTGTGGTGGGAGACGCACGCCCGGCTGGTGCTGATCGAGGCGCGGGTGGCGGCGGGGCGGCGTGCGGGGCGGCTGGTCGCGGACGCCGCCGCGGTCGCCGAGCGGCTGGAGTCGTTCGGGGCGCCGGCCGCGCCGGAGGCGTCGCTGCTGGCGGGCCGGATCGCGCTGGCGCTGGGCTGGCAGGCCGACGCCGAGCGGCATCTGGCGGTCGCCGCGCGCAGCCGGCACGGCGGTCCGCCGCTGGCCCGGATCACCGGCTGGGCGGCGCAGGCGCTGCGCGCGGAGGCGGCCGGGTCGGGGCGCGGGGTCCTGGAGGCGTGCCGGCGGGGCCTGGCGGTCCTGGACGACCACCGGACGACACTGGGCGCCTCGGAGTTGCGGGCCCGCGCCACCGAACAGGGCGCGGAGCTGGCGGCGTTGGCGCAGCGGGCCTCGCTGGCGGCGGGCGGGCCGCGGAGGCTGCTGGAGTGGAGCGAGCGCTGGCGGGCGACGGCCCTGTCGGCGCCGCCGACCCGGCCGCCGGCCGACCCGGCGCTGCAGCGGGAGCTGACCGCGTTCCGGGAGATCGCCGCCCGCGCGGAGGAGGCGCGCCGCGAGGGGCGGCCGGTGCCGGCGCTGGAGCGTGAACAGCGGCGCCTGGAACGGGACATCCGGTCGCGGACGCTGCGCATGCGGGGCGGCCGGTCCGGTGACGGGGGCCGTTTCGACGCGGGCCGGCTGCTGTCGGCCCTCGGGGAGACCCGGCTGGTGGAGCTGGCGGTGGTCGACGGCCGGGTGCATGTGCTGCTGTGCGGGGACGGGCGGGTGCGCCGCTTCGAGGCCGGGCAGCTCGCGCAGGCGGAGACCGAGGCGGAGCATGTGCAGGCGGCGCTGCGGCGGTTGGCGCATCCCGGTGCGGAGGCGCGGCTGCCGCTGGTGGAGGCGATGGGGCGGCGGCTGGAGGAGCTGCTGCTGGGCCCGGCCGCCGGCCGGCTGGGGGGTGGCCCGGTCGTGGTGGTGCCGCCGGGGCGGTTGCACCGGGTGCCGTGGGCGCTGCTGCCGTCGCTGCGGGAGCGGGTGCTGAGCGTGTCGCCGTCGGCGGGCAGCTGGCTGCGGGCGCGGGAGACGGCGCCGCCGCCGGGGGGCCGCCATGTGCTGGTGCGCGGGCCGGGCTTGGCGACGGGTGGTGCGGAGGTGCCGGAACTCGCCGGGCGCTACGGGGCGCCCACGGTCCTGGAGGAGGACGAGGCGAGGGCGCCGCGCGTGCTGGCGGAGCTGGACGGGGCGGCCCTCGCGCACATCGCGGCGCACGGCGCGTTCCGCGCCGACAGCCCGCTGTTCTCGTCGCTGCGGATGGCCGACGGCCCGATCGTGGTGCACGACTTCGAGCGGCTGGCGCGCAGCCCGTACCGGATCATCCTGTCCTGCTGCGACACCGCGCGGTTCGCTTCCGTCGGTGCGGACGAACTGCTCGGTCTGGTCACGGCGTTGCTGCCCCTGGGCACGGCGGGCGTGGTGGCGTGCACCGCTCCGGTGAACGACGAGGCGGTGGTGCCGCTGATGCTGGCGCTGCACAAGGGGCTGGCCGCCGGGCTCTGCCTGGGCGAGGCCCTGCGCGACGCCCGCGCCGCCGTCCCGGACGATGCCGTGCACCAGGCGACGGGGTGGGCGTTCACGGCGTTCGGCGCGGCGTGAGCGCGGTTCTGCCGCGGGGCGGGGAGTGGCCGGGGGCTGGTGAGGCCCCCGGCCGGCCCGTCACACCTCTCCTACCGGGGTGCCTTCTGTCGCAGCCGGTTCGCCGGCCTTCGCGGCAATGGGCTCGATGTTCCCGGATCCACCTGATCGGTCTCCCTCGGTTCATGCCCTCTGTGGGGCGGTGGGTTGAAGGGAGACCGGCACTTCGGCGCAGCGAGCGACTCCATTGTGCCCGTCCCGTCGGCGTCTTGTGCGGCATCCTCGCCGGCTTGCCCCGTACCGGAGATCACCCGTGTTTCAGGCCGGCTCGGGATCCTGCGGGGTCACCAGGCAGGGCAGGGCCCGGCGGTCGCCGCCGAGGCGGGTGTAGGCGCTGTGGAGGTGGTTGCCGACGGTCCGCACGGACAGGGTGAGGCGTTCGGCGATCTGCCGGTTGCTGAGTCCGGCGGCCGCCAGGGTGACGATCTGGCGCTGGCGGGCGGTGAGTTCGCCGAGCACCAGACCGGTGAGGGCGGGGGTGCGGGCGCCCTGGCAGCGGCGGGCCAGGGCGGCGGCGCGGGTCCGTGAGGTGCGGGCGGCGAGCGGGTCGCGGTGTGCGCGCACGGCCTGGGCGTGCGCCTCGGCGGCGAACAGCAGGAAGCCGCGCTCGGTGAACGCCTCGGCCACCCGGTCCAGGGCCGGTCCGTCGGCGCGTGCCAGCGCCCGCGCGTGCTGCGCGAACACGCCGTCCCGGGGCAGCCGTCCGACCGCGCGTTCGGGCGCGCCCAGGCGTACGGCGTCGTAGGGGCTGTCGTCGCCGAGAGCGGCGAGCGCGCCGTCCAGGTCACCTCGGGCGGCGGCGCGCCAGGCTGCCGCGGGCCGCGGGTCCGCCGGGCGGGTGCCGTGCGGACGGGCGGTGCACCGCGGGCGGGTGCCCTCGGGGGCGTGGGCGGGCCGCGCGGCCCGCAGCCGTCCGGCGGCGGCCTGGCCGGCGCCGTCGCGCCGCGCTCCGGGCCCGTTCCGGAGACCGTCCGGGTGCGGAGGGCGGGCGGAGGCCACGTCTGTCTCCGGGTCCGTCTCCCGGTCCGTCTCCGGACCCGTCTCCGCGTCCGCAGCCGGGTCCGCAGCCGCTGCCGGGTCCGTCTCGCCGACGGCGCCGGACTGAGCTGTGCTCAGGGCGAGTTCGAGGCGGCAGGGGCCGTCTCCGGGGGTGTGCCGCAGGCCCGCGCGGGCCCATGCCGCGGCGTCGCGCAGCTCGCCGCGCAGACGCGCGTACCCGGCTCGTACGGCGGCGTAGGCGGCGGGCACCGGTTCTCCCGCCTCGGTCAGCCGGTCCCCCACGGGCGTCGGCGTCTGCCGTACGTCGGCCCGGTCGATGCGCTGACGCAGTGCGGCGGCCTCCGAGGCGAGCGCGTGGCCGACGTCCTCGTGGGCGCGGGCGAGCCGTGCGGCCCGCAGCCGGCCGGCGGCGGCCCGCAGGGCGGGGCCGTGCAGGGGGTGGGCGAGCCGGACGGTGTGCCCGTCCCGGCCGGGTGTGCCGACGTGGATCAGCCCGTCGGCCTCCAGGCGTTCGAGGACGGCGAGATCGCAGCTGCCGGAGTCGAGCGGCAGGGGTTCGGCGAGGGCGAGCCGGTCGAGGGTCTCGCGCTCGGCGGCTCCGGTGCGGTGCAGCACGGCCGCGGCGTGCTCGCGCACGGCGGGGGTGAGCGGCGGCGGCCCGTCCCAGGTGTGTTCCCCGGTGTCGGGGTCGGGGAGGAGCGAGCCCTGGGCGCGGACCGCGCCGAGCAGCTCGCGCAGGAGCCTGAGGTCGCCGTGCGCGAGACGGTGCAGCCGGTGCGCGGTGAGCGGTGCGACGGGGCCGCCCGTGCCGGCCGCGAGGAGCACCGCGGTCTCGTCCCGGGGCAGCGGCTCCAGGGCGAGGCGGGGCAGGAGTTCGCCCGCCCACAGGCGTCGTACGGCGTCGGGGGCGGGGGCGTCGTCGGCGGCCAGCACGATCAGCCGGGTCGGGGCGTGCGCGGCGAGACGGTGGACGAGCGCGGCGGAGGCGTCGTCCAGGAGGTGGGCGTCGTCCACGACCAGCAGCCGTGTCCCGGAGAGCAGACGCGCGGCGCGGTGCAGGGTGACGGACTCGGGCAGCAGGTGGGCGAACGCGGCGAAGGGGATGTCCCGGGCGTCCGGGGTACCGGCGGCCCGGACGCAGCCGGTGCCCCGGACGGCCTCTTCCGCCAGGCGCGTCTTGCCGCAGCCGGCCGGTCCGGTGACGACGACGCCCGGCCGTCCCGCGGCCACCGACCGCCGGACCAGCTCCAGTTCCTGCTCCCGGCCGGTGAACGGCCAGGGCCGCTCCAGGGTCCGGGAGCCCGGCCCGGACGGCACTCCTCCGGGGGGCGCCGGTGCGTCACGGGGCGCCGGTGCGGACGGGCCGCCCCCGGACGGCGCGTCGCCGGAGGACACGGCCCCGGAGAACACGGCCCCGGAGGACACGGTTCCGCCGGGGTCCGGGTCCCTCATGGTGGTGCCGCGTGCTGTCCCGGGTGTCGTCCCGGCCGGGCGCGGCGCCGCCCCCGGGCGGGGCACCACGGTCCCGGAACACGGCACGACGGTGTCGAAAGGTGTCACGACAACAGGAGTCCGCCTGCTCACCTCTGATACAGCCCGACTTGAGTAGACCCCGACTCAGGCGCGGCCAGGCGCCCGGACGGCAGGCTTGTCCCATGACCGGACGCTACTGCGCGCTCACGCAGGCGTCGGCCCCCGTGCACGCGCCGGGGCTGACAGCCGAGCGGCTCGGCGCGCTCGTCGCAGGCCGGTCGATGTGGGTGAACGGCACCGTCCTGCACTACCACTTCTTCGACGGCGACTCCGACGGCTCCGTCATCCACGTGCCCGGCTCCGGCCGGACGCGACGGGTGTCCTGGGCCGGTTCCCAGGACCAGCGGGACGTGGTCCGCGCCTGCTTCGCCGAGTGGCGCGACCTCGGGACAGGGCTGTCCTTCACCGAGGTCGGGGAGCGTTCGGAGGCGGAGCTGCGGATCGGGTTCCAGTGCGGCGGCGGGTCGTGGTCCGCGGTGGGCAAGGACGCCCTGAGGGTGGGCATCCACGAGCGCACCATGAACTTCGGCTGGGACCTGACGGCGCCGGACGGGCACGGCACGGCGCTGCACGAGATCGGGCACGCGCTGGGGATGCGGCACGAGCACCAGAACCCGCACGCGGCGATCCACTGGGACGACGAGGCGGTCTGCGCGGAGCTGGCCGGCCCGCCGAACCACTGGAGCCGGGACACCACGTACGCCAACGTCCTGGACAAGCTGAGCCCGGCCGAGGCCGGCGGATCCGTCTGGGACCCGCAGTCGATCATGCACTTCGCGTTCCCGCCGGGTCTGATCCTGGAGCCGGAGGAGTTCCGCGGCGGTCTCACCCCGCCGGGGACGCTGTCGCCGCGGGACAAGGAGTTCGTGCTCCGCTGGTATCCGCCGCCCGGCCCGGAGCGGCCGCCGCAGCTGGTGCCCTTCCGGTCCGCCCCGCTGCGCCTCGGGCCGGGCGAGCAGGCCGACTTCACCGTCGAACCGGCCGAGACACGCGAGTACACGGTCGCCGTGTTCGGCGAGTGCGACACGGTCGCCGTGCTGTTCGAGGAGCGCGACGGCGAACCCCGCTACCTCGCCGCCGACGACGACGGCGGCACCTCGCGCACCGCCAGGATCGCGGCCCGGCTGGTCCGGGGCCGCCGCTATGTCCTCCGTGTACGCCTGTACTCCAGCCGGGGTCCGGGCGAGACGGCGGTCATGTGCTGGTGACGGCACCGCCGTCCGGCACGCCGCCGCACACGGGGCAACGGACCACAAGTCCGGCACCGGGGGGCAGCCGGGGTCCGTCTCCTTCGGGGGAGGGAGACGGACCCCGGCCGCACGCCCGGCCCAAGACGCCCTGCAGGCCGACGTCCGCGGTCCCCCGCCCGGCGCGCCCGGCCGGCTCCCCGCAGTCCGTCAGCAACCCCACTACTCCGGTTACACCGCTCGATTGACCCGCGCCGGTGACCGGCCTCGCCTACAGGGTCGCCGTTCCGGCCGCACCGATGGCTGATGCGTCGGCTTCGTGTCGGTGAGAGTACGTCAGTCGCGGTCGGGTGAAAAGGCCTGTTCTTGGAGGTTCGCGTCGCCAGGCCGGAGACAAGGGCATGGCGCGGCGCGACCGCTCGCTTCACGGGACCAGTGCGATGTGGGGGTGGGACGGGTCGGCCGGACAGGCCTGGAGCTGGAGGTTGTTGCCGCCGGAGATGTCGATCAGGGTGAAGTTACCGTCCCGGGCGCCCAGGGGAGGCGGGCCCGGGTTAGTCCGGTCATCCTTGGCGATCCAGGACTTGGTGACGCTGTCCCATTCCGAGGACGCGATGGTGAGCAGCGGGACCGTCTCCGCGCCGCACTCGGCGCAGAAGCCATCGCCGGGATCGGTGACGTCCCAGTTGGTCCAGCCACCGGTCTTCCAGCCGGGAGCAGTGGAGAGGTTGCCCAGGTAGAGCTCGCCCAGATCGTCCGTGTACATGCTGTACCGCGCGGGGTCGATTGTCTCCCACCGGCTCACGTCGTCCAACTGCTCCCGAAGCTCGTCGTCCAGATCCCTGGGACTGGGATATTCCGTGACCTGCTCCGGTGAGAACAGACACGGCTCCGGGAGGTAGTAGCTGCTCTGGACGATGGGCGGCTCGGGCGGTGTGCCGAAGACGTCAGTGACGGTGGTGGAGGAGCGCCAGAAGAGGGCGGTCCTGGGGTGGGCGTGTTCCGCGTGATCGAAGGGGCACCATAGGACCTGGAGGAGGTCTGCGCCGGACGGGCACGCGAAGGGGACGTCGCGACCGTAGAGTTGGGCGACGGGCAGAAGAGGGATGGGGCCGTCGAACCACGGGCGTCCCGCCTTGAGCCGTTCCAAGGCCTCCAGTTCCTCAGGGGTCCACTGGGCGGCCTCGGGATCGAGATGCAGCCGCTCGGCCGATGCGGCGTGGATGCGGCGTTGGAGCCGGATGTCGTCCGGTGAGTGGACCACCCGGGCCGCTCGGCTGTCGTGCGGCTCGTCGCAGTACGGCCACGGTTCGTCGGCGGGCCACAGGAGCGGCCCGCCGACCGAGCTGTCGTGCAAGGTTGGCGACCCCGGCCGCGGGTGCAACCGGGTCGCCGAGCGCGCCAACGGGGCCAGCTGAGGGAAGAGCGCGGTGACGTCGAACGGCCGCGGTGGGGTGGTGAAACTCATGCCGACTCCCGTGGGTGTGCAGTGGTGGATACCTGCGAATCAGTTCCCGAGGTTGAGCGTCCCAGTATTCATCAGGGTGTTGGTGACGTAGACGTTGGGGAACAGGTCCTCGGTCGTCCCGTTCGCCCGTTGGACGTCAGCACGCATCGTGACGCCCACCGGGATGGTGCTGTTCGCGTCCTTGTAGACGGGGGTCACCTGATAGAAGATCGCATCGTCCGCTCCGAGAGTGGAGTTGGGGTCCTGGACCATCCTCTGCGCGATGTCCTCGTAGGTTCGCATGCTGGGCGTGCCCGTGTTCATCCCGGACTGCCAGCAGGGAACCAGGTTGAAACGAGTCAGCGCAGTCGTTCCCTTTCCGCCGAGGATCCTTGCGATGAGATGGCACCGGGCCAGCCCGTTGGGGACTGAGTTCGCCTTCCTGAACTCCTCAGCGTCCCTCCACCCGGTGATGGGATCGCTGGTTCCGCTCCCCTTGGAGGTCTTCTTCCCCAGGCATGCCTGTGCCTGGGCCGGCCGCTTACCGGCCCCGCTCGTGGGGATGGTCTGGTTGACGAGGGGAACCGACTCGGTGGTGTTCTTGAACCAGCCGTCCCCGTTGGGAAGCGAGTTGGCCGGCGGGGGGCCGTCCAGACAGCTGGCCTGCGGGCCGGTGTCCGGTGTCGAGACCGTCAACTCAAACTGGTCGGCGTCGATCACCCGCTGGTCCGCGAAGCCGTTGGCGAGCTGCGTCTCGGCGAACTGCGCCTCGGCGGGGGTGACGTGGGCCTGCACGCACGGCGAAGTGGGGTCCAGAGCATGGCCGTCGTTGAGGACGTAGGTGTCCCATTCGCCATTGCCGAGGTTGGGGATCACCTCGACGCACCGGTCGCCGGGGGCACCACCCTCCTTGGCCTCGCCGAAGGGGAAGTCGCCGCAGCTATCCGCTTCGACGAGTTCCGTCTGCGCCAGGAAGCCGCTGCACGTGCTGGCGGTGCGGCTGGCCACTCCGCTCGTCGACCGGGTCAGGGGGGTGCCTTTCTTGCCCCAGGCGCCCTTGAGGTTCTTCTGGGCCCAGCCGTATGTGGCCACGGCGCCGCCCGCGTCCGCGCTCGTTGCCTTCATCGGCACGACGGCCATGACGGAGGGAACCGCACAGCCCGCCACGGAAGTGCCGCCGACGGAGTCGTCGCATCTGATCTGACGCGGGTTCTTCCACGACGCGTTCGGGTCGGTCGCCGTCGCGCCCGGGGACGTCACGTACATCGCGTACGCCGTGAGGAAGGAGACCGAGGAGCCCGGCGTCTGCGCCGAGGAGAAGGTGACGTTGCCGGTGAGGGTCTGGTTGAGAGTGATGGCACCGCCGTACCAGGGGGCGGTCCTGATGGCCGTGCAGCCGGCGTCGCAGGACGCGCGGAACTTGGCGTTCAGGGCCGTGACATCACCCGACGCGAACGTCATGGTGACGGAGACCTGCTCGTTCCAGGTCGTGGCGGTCGCGGAGAGGTCTGCGCTGGTGGAGACCGCCAGGATGCCCTGACCGATCTCCGCACCTCTGCTGTCGCGGAGGATGTAGGTGACGTTGATGCCGGTCACGCAGTACGAGAAGCGTTCGTAGCTGTAGTTGCCGGGGTTGGTGGTGTCGCAGCTTCCGGCGGCAGCGGCAGTTGTGGCAGGAGCGGCGCGGGCTGCGCGGGTCTTCGACCTCGCAGGGACGGGGGTGACCGTCACGCAGGACTCGACGGCACCGGCGCGGCCCTCCTTGGAACCCGGCGCGATAGCGGTGCAGCCCTCATAGGAGTTGGCCGTGAACCTGCTGGTCCCGGTGGTCTCTGCCCCGGGTGCCGCGGGCTTCGTGGTGGACGAGGTCTTCGTCGTCGCGGGCGGCTCGGCCGCCTGGCTCGTCGCGGCTGCCGTAAGGACGAGGGTCAGAGCCGTGAGGACGGTCGGGACCGTAGAGCGGGCGCGTCTTCTCGTGGCGCGCCCGCCACGTATTTCATGCATAGGAGCTGGACCTTTCATCGATTCATCGACAGGAAGCGGACGGGGTAGCCGCTCGATCGCGGCACCCCCGGAGAGGTGGGAGGGGAATCAGGCCGCAAGGTCCCAAGGGTTGCTGAGGCGCGAAGCCGCTGGTCTCCAACTGAGGGGAACGCCCATCTCGGGTGCCTGGGCGCTGCACACAAGGCCGGGCGGGATGGCGGTCAGAAGACTTTTGACAGTCCGCTGGTGATCGAGGACACGAGTTCCTTGCCTTCCTCCGCGACCCTGTTGACCACGGGCGACACTGCCTTCTTAGCGGCAGGGGCCAGTCCCTTGCCCATGCCGCGGGTGAATACGCTCACGGCGGTACCGATCGCGGAGTCGTAGAACTCACTGCTCGAGAAGCCGTGCTCGATCCCGGTGAACACGGAACTCAGCGCGGCAGCACCAAACGAGACGGCGCCGAAAACCGCCGCAGCCGCGCCCACGGGCGGGAAGACGAGGGCAGCCAGACCAAGGCCGACAGCGACGAATCCCGTTCCGATGCTGATGTAGCTGAAGGCATCGGCGTAGAACTGGGCGTCGTTCCACCACTCGTCGTTGTCGCCGCCGCTTCCGTTGGGGTTGACCTGGTCATGGGTCTCGCTGTCGGCCGGGTTACGCCCGCTCTCCCGGTCCTGCTTCGCCTTCTCGGCAGCCTCGCGAGCGGCCTCCGCGATCTCGGCCTGACGCGCCTGTGTGGCAACGGAGCGGGCCTCGCTGGCTGCGGATGCCGCCGCATTGGCGTCCCGGCCGGCGGCGAACGCGGACTGGCGGGCACTGGCTGCGGATGCCTGGGCGCTGTACGAGGAGTTCACGGCCGAGCGGGCGGCGTCGATGGCCCTGTTCGCCGAGTAGTTCGCTGACCGGGCCGCTCCGCGGGCGCTCGCCGCCGCGGATATCGCCTGGTTCGCCGAGGCCTGGGCATCCGCGGCGGACTTGTCTGCGGCGTCGGCATTCTGCCGCGCCTGCACGGCATAGTCGTCGGCCTGCTGCGCAGACGCCAGCGCCTTGTCTGCCCACTCCTGCGCCTCAGCGCCCGCCTGGCGGGCCTCAGCCGCCGTCTTCGACGCCAGCGCCGCGTTCTTCTGCGCGGTATGTGCGCTCTTGGCCGCGGCCGCGATCGCCCCGCGGATCGCGGCGATGTGAGTGGCGGAGTCGTGGTCGAGCTGCGCCGCCGTGTACTGCACGACCTGGACGAAGTTCCTGCGCATCCACGTCGGTCCCTCCAGGGCGACCTCCGCGTACGCCTTGGTGTACTCGCCGCCAGTGGCGAGCCGAGTCGAGGTGGTGACGGCGTCGTCCTCCTGTGCTGCTTCGGGGTAGGTGCGGTTGAAGAAGTCCTGCAGGGCCTCCGGGGTATCCGCGTCAAGAGCGTCATTGCAGGCCTTGGTAACGGCTTTGCCAGGCTTCTGAGTGAGGAGGCGGGCGATCTGCACGCGGTTGTCGTCCTTGGCGGCCCGGATCACTCCGGAGGTGATGAAGTCGCCCACCGCCACGGAACTGGAGCTCTCCAGAGCGGCCTGCGCAGCTTCCGCGACGGCGGGGCTGGATATCTGGGCGATGTAGAGGACGGTTTCGCGGTCGTCCTGGTGCTGGGCGATGCCCCGGTCCAGGTCGATCCAGGAGAGTACGTCGTAGTCGCTGCCGGCCAGCGCGAACTGGGCCGCCTCCCGCGTCCACGCTCCCTTGGCCCCGAGCAGGCCAGCGGCGGCCTTGCGACCCAGTGTGGCCGCGAGTGCGAGGTCGCCCGCCCACAGTGTCTGCTCGGCTTGGGCGATCAGGTCCTTGAGTGCCTGTTCGGTCTGTGCTTCCTGAGCTCGCTTGTTCTCGTACGCGACCCGCTCCTCGGTCTCGAGTTGAGACAGCAGCCGGGCCTCATCCAGGGCCTGCAGCTTGTTCTCTTGCAGGCGGGCCAGTTCGGCCTCCCGTGCTGCCTGCTCCACCGAGAGGGCGTTGCCTACGGCCTTGGTTGCGATGTTGGCAGCCTTCACGGCCTCGGCGGCTTGCGCAGTTGACTTGTTCGCGTAGTCGATGGCCTGGCCCGCGTACTTCACAGCCTCGTCTGCGGCGTCGGCTGCCACTTCCGCGTGGTCGGCAGCAGAGTTGGCGGCGTCTCGTGCGGTGCGGGCCGCGGAGGCCGCAGTGCTGGCGAGTGCCTGGGCGGTGGAGGCGGCGTCGGTGGCGCGGTTGGCAGCAGCGGTCGCGATGCTGGCCTGGCGCTTGGTCTCCGCAGCCTGCGACTGGGCGATACCGGCTGAGGCCGCGGCCTGCGCGGAGGCACTGGCCGCGGCAGCAGCGTTGTGGGCGGCGGCGGCGGCCGTGGAACCCGCGCGGGCGGCCTGCGCGGAAGCGGCCGCTGCGTAGTCGGCGGCCTTCGCCGCGGATCTGGCCTTCGCGGCGGAGTTGCGCGCGATGACCGCGGCGTTCTTGGCCGCTTCGGTCTGAGAGGCGTCCTTGGAGGCTGCAATGGCGGCGTTGTAGGCGCGGGCCGCGGCGGCGCCAGCGGTCGACGCAGCCTGGGAGGCCGCGGTGGCCGCCCACGAAGCACGGCGGGAGGCAGCCACCGCGGCGCTGGAGGCGTTAATTGCGTTTCGGGCGGCGTTGGCCGCGCCCTTGGCGGCACTAGCCCCCTTGCGGGCGGCGGCTGCGGACTTCTGCACGTCCTCCTTGGCGGCCGCTGCCTCTGCAGCGGCCGTCTCCGCCGCCTTCTTGGCCTCCTGGGCTGCGGCCTGGGCCCGCTCGGAGTTCTCGACAGCCATGGCGGTCTCGGCCTGCGCGCGCCTGCCCTCCCGCTCAACGACCGCGACGAGTTCCTCGATAGTCGCCGTCTCCTGGTCGCGGGCGCGGGCAATGTGCTGACCTGTATCGAGGAACCACTGGATGTCTGAAGCCGTGCCGCTCAGGGCGCGGTCCGCGTACTTGCGCACCTCGGGACCACCATTGAACAGTACGGTGGAGACTTGGACCCTGGCGTCCTCGAGACGGGCCGTGTACTGGCCTTCCGTCAGGAAGTCTTCCAGCGACTGCTGCGAGTCCGCGTCCAGAGCGGCGGACGCCTCCCGCTTGACCGCCTTGCCGCCCGTGGACGCCACAGTGGAGGCCGCCACGCGCAGGTCTTCCAGGAGAGCGGCCCTGAATCCGTCCTTGAGGAAGGAGGCGATGGCGCTGTCACCGTTGTCGAGGGCTGCGGAGGCCTCGCGGCGCATGCCCTTGCCGGCATGGGCGAGGGCGCTGGCGATGGCGACGCGGTTGTCCTCCAGCGTTACCTTCGGCAGTGTCTCGGCGAGAAAGGTCTGAATCTCGCCGTCAGTACCGAAAAGGGCGTCTGCCGCTGCCGCCTTGGTGGCCTTTCCGCCCGTCATCCACGCCTTGACCACCTTCGCCCGTTCGGTGTCCGGCAGCGCGAGCGGGTCGATCGCTTCACCTCCCTCAACGGCAGCGCGGGCCACGGGCGCCAACCCCGCAGGGGAGACAGCGACAGCCGTGGCGGCGGCGAGGGCTCCGAGGACACGGCGCCGACTCCAAAACATTGTCTGCATAGGGGAAGTTCTCCTCCAGTACTTGCCCGTCAGGCAGCGCAGTGAGCACTGCTGCGACACGCTCCTGCGTGTCCGAACTGCCACCTGCGGACGAATAAAAGGCATGCGCTGTCTGCGCATTGACGCGAGATGACAACAACACCCTTTCAAACATACGCCAATCAGCACTGCAAGAGAAAACTACACCGAGTGAAAGCAACGATGACGAGTCGTCAGGTATCACAGGGTCGGCCGACCAAAGAGCCTTCACACCTTCTTCACGTTTACATGTACAACCTTTTCAGAAGGTGCCGGAGGTCACAGCTGTGCCTACATTTTCGCCCAGTTTAGGCGGTTTTACGTAGTAGACAAAGATCAAGATGCAGGGTTCCATGGTGAAGCCGAGATGACTCCCGGAGTAAGGGTGAGGTCTTCTCTCAGCACACCACGCCGAAAAGGGAAGCCGCCAAAAGGACATGCCCGCGCCGAGGGCGAGAGGGCTCTATTCCGATTCCGGTCGACTCCACATCCCCTTGAGTCATGTTCGGCCGATCGACCAGAACCGACGATTTTAAGGGCTGTAATGAAGGCGCTTACCACACATGCAGCAAAGCCGCGGCGGAAGAGATTCATAGTACGCACCTTCAGCGCCGCGGCCGCAGCCAGCACCCTGGCATGGATCGCGCTTGCGGGCGGCGCCCCCACCGGGGCCAGCACCAACACCGAGGCCGCCAGCCCCGTCGCCGACGAAGCACCCGGCTATGCCATCGAGGACTTCGACTACCCCGGCGCAGACAGGATCCTGGCGGAGCGGAACATCGTGCTCAAGCGCGGTGACGGTCACATCACCTTGGCGGACTGCGCGAGCGGTACCGGGTTCATCGAGGTGCTGGCCCGCCAGCAGGCCCAGAAGACCTGCTTCAAGGTAGCTGGCAACTCCGGCTGGCTGACTCTGGAGATGCCCGCGGTCCACGCGGTCAGGGGCAATGACTACACGACGCAGATCGACATGACCGTCGGCGCCGAGGAGAAATCGTTCAAGATCGCCAAGAACGCCTGGACCGGGGTGGGCGAAAGCGCGGACGAGCAGGGACGCGATTTCATGCTCGTAGAGATCAGGTCCACCAAGTAGCACCCGGTCAGCACCACGCGAAGGAACCCCATGACCACTCATCGTCCGCGCCGGACCCTGGCCTCTGGCACACTTGCCGCGCTCGTCGCTCTGGTGGCCGCAGCCCCCGCCGATGCCCTTACCGGCACAGCGGCCGTGCAGCCCACCTTCATAGCCAAGATCAATATCGGCGAGCAGGCTGCCTGCACGGGCTCCCTGGTCGCCCCTCAGTGGGTATTGACCACCGCCACCTGCTTCGCCGCCGACGGCAAACCAGCTATCGGCAATCCGAACACGACCACCACCGTCACTGTTGGACTTACCAACCTGACGCAGGCCGGTGGAAGCGTCCAGCACGCCGTCGATCTCATCCCCCACCCTGACCGCGACCTTGTCCTGGTCCGTCTCGCCACTGCCATCACCGATCCGGCCATCAAGCCCGTCAAACTCGCCACCACCCCCGCTGCCGCGGGCGAGGAGCTGACGCTAGCCGGTTTCGGGCGTACCAAGACGGAATGGGTGCCGAACAAGCTCCATACCGGCACCTTCACCGTCACCTCCACAACAGTCACCGACGTCCACCTCAACGGCTCCGGCACCGCTACCGTATGCCGCGGCGACGCCGGTGGGCCGGCCCTGCGCACCGTCAACGGCGTCCCGGAGCTCGTCGCGGTCAACGCACGCTCCTGGCAGGGCGGCTGCCTGGGAACCGATCCCGACGAGACCCGTACGGGCGCGGTCGACACCCGGGTCGACGGTCTCGGGCCGTGGGTCGCGATGGCGACCGGCGCACGCTGGGGTCAGGCGAGCGAGGGCGCCGGCGCGTCGCAGGAGCTGTCAGGTGACTTCGACGGTGACGGCAAGACGGACACGGCAGTGCTGCACAAGTACGCGCCGACCACGAGCGGGGCGAACCACACCGCGCTGTGGAAGTTCACCAGTACCGCTACCGGTTCCTACGACCCGGTGCGCGGGTGGGACAGCGTGGCCGCGGGTTCTGGATCATGGGACTGGGAGCGGTCCAAGGCTGTCGCGGGCGACTTCAACGGCGACGGCAAGGATGACATCGGCATCCTCTACAACAACGGCCAGAACGCGCAAGGCATCAACCAGGTCCGGCTGTGGACCCTCAGCAGCAACGGCGCAGGATTCGACAAGCCGGTCGTCCAGTGGAACTCCACCTTCTCCTGGGACTGGGACCGTTCCGAGGCGTTCGCGGGCGACTTCAACGGAGACGGCAAGACGGATGTAGGCGTCCTCTACAACAGCGGAAGGGCCGCCGACGGCCGCAACATGACAACGCTGTGGACCTTCACCAGCAACGGCACAGAGTTCGCAGCGCCCGCCGCGAAGTGGACCTCCACCTACTCGTGGGACTGGAACCGGTCCCTGCCCATGTCCGGCGACTACAACGGCGACGGCAAGGACGACATCGGCATCCTCTACAACAACGGCCAGAACGCGCAAGGCATCAACCAGGTCCGGCTGTGGACCCTCAGCAGCAACGGCGCCAGCTTCGACGCCCCGGTCGAGCAGTGGTACTCAGGCGCGACGTCCTGGAACTGGAGCCGGTCCAAGCCGTTCGCCGGCGACTACAACGGCGACGGCAAGGACGACATCGGCATCCTCTACAACAACGGCCAGACCGCCGACGGCCGCAACCAGACCAGGCTGTGGACCAGCAACGGTGACGGCTTCGACGCTCCCGTCACCAAGTGGGAATCCGGCAACGGCTCCTGGGACTGGAACCGCTCCAAGCCCGTCACCGGCGACTTCAACGACGACGGCAAGGACGACATCCACGTCCTGTACGACTACGGCCAACAGGCCGACGACTCCTACCGCGCCGCCTGGTGGCGATTCACCAGCACCGGCCCCGGCTTCGACAACCCCTACCGCGTCTGGGACAGCACCAACATCACCCCCTGACGCGGACACCCGTCAACGACAGACCTCTGCCAGGGCGTGACCACCTACCCGGGGCCTCCAGGCAGCAGTAGCTGCCTGGAGGCCCCGGTCGCAGTTCGAAGCGCCCGAAAAACTTACCCGTCGGGGTGGTCCACAAGCCTCTCTCTACAGCCTCCGACGTCGGCCGCAAGTGGAGGCGCCGTTGGCGTGCGCCAGCCCTTCAATGCGCCCAGGCCATGGACGACGACGCCCGCTGGGCCACCGGCCGCCGTCTGCTGCACGACGACACCATCCGCACCGAAGACCGCCTAGAAGGCTGCTGAAAATCTTGTTGGGGGCTGTCCGGCCTGAGGCCGGATGGCCCCTTTCCCTATGCGGTGGCGGGGGTGAGGTGCCAGGTAGTGCTGGTCCGGGTGAGTCCGAGGTTGATCAGTCGGCGGAGGTTGAGGGCGGCGGCGCGGTGGTGGAGCCAGATGTTGTTGGCGATCACGCCGCGGTGGGGGACTCTGCGGTTGCCTTTGCCGACGAGCCAGGCGATGGCGCGTTCGACGGGGGGCCGCCATCGGCGGTATTCGTCCTGCCAGGCGGGGTCGGTGGCGGCCTGGTGGCGGGCGGCGGCCAGCAGTTCGTGCTGGGGGTGGACGTTCACGGTGCGTCCGGTCTTGGAGGTGGTGCAGCGTTCCCGCAGGGGGCAGTCGGCGCAGAGGCGTTTGAACTGGGCGGTGCGGGCGCCGTCTGCTTTGACCTGCCCGAGGTTGGCGGTGTGTCCGGCCGGGCAGGTCGCGGTGCCGGCGGCCAGGTCGAGGCGGAAGTCGTCGATGGTGAAGCCGCCGGGGACGGCCGTCCGGATCGGCGGCGGTTTGATCACCAGGGTGTGGCCCTGGCCTTGAAGGCGCTCGCGCAGTTCGCCGGTGCCGTAGGCGGAATCGCCGAGCACGGTTAACTCCGTGCCCTCTTCTTCGTCGGCCAGCAGGTCGGCGGCGATGGCGGCCTCGTGGTTGCCGGGCCCGTAGCCGCCGGTCAGGGCGACGGCGGTGAACAGTGCGGTCTCCGGCTCGAAGGAGACATGTCCTTTGAAGCCGTCCTGGTGGCGGGTGCGGTTCTTGTGGATGTGCCGGGCGTCGGGGTCGACGGTGGACACCGTCCGGTCGGGTGCTGTGCGCTTGGCGATGCGCCAGCGGCCGTCGCGGCCGTCGGAGTCCTTGGCGGGTTCCACGTCCTGTCCGGCGACCAGGGCCAGCAGGCCGACGGCGTCCGCCGCCTTCTCGCCCAGGTTCTGCTCGGGCAGGTGTCCGAGCAGGTTGAGGGCGTCGGTGACCAGCGCGTCGACCAGCGCGGCGCGGGCCGTCTCGTCGTCCCAGGCGATCCTCGGTTTGCCCGGGTTGGTGTAGTCGTGGGCCGTGCACCACCGGCCGGCCGTCTCCTGGCCGCCGGGAACCTCTCGGATCACCCGCCGGATCGCGGAAATGATCTGGGTGACGGTGTCCTGGGTGGCCACCGCGTCATCGAGGACGGTGGAGTCCAGCGCCCGCCGCTGCTTGCCCTTGAGCACCCCGGTCGCGGCCACGACCTCCTTGACCTTGGTGAAGATCCGCGTCGGATCGGCCGAGTTGCGCAGGCGGCGCCGGAAGTACGTCAACAACGACGGATCGAACGCGGTGTCGTGCAGGCCGAGCCCGCAAGCGGCCTTCCACCGCAGGTCACACCGCAATTCCTGAACGACCTCGAAGTCCGACAGCCCGTGCAGGCTCTGCAGCACCACGGTCGCGGCCAGGACCTGTGGCGGCAGACTTGGACGGCCGTTGGACGAGGGATACATGTCCGCGAACATCTCCGCCGGGAACAGCACCTCGCGGTGCTCGGCCAGGAACGCGAACACACTCCCCGCCGGGATCAGCTCCCGGCACGTCTCCCACACATCCGGCCCGACCGGCTCCCCGGCCCATTCCCCCTGCATGCCTACAAGACTGGCCCCGACTCCACGGAGCCGGGGCCAGAACACCAGATTTTCAGCAGCCTTCTAGTCGGCCTGCTGTTGCTCCTCTATGCCCAGTGGCCAGCGTCGATCTCCCGGCTGACCACCGGTCATATCGAGGAGACGGCGGCGACGGTCCGCATCCGCCTGGGTGATGTCGCAGTGGCCCTGCCTGGGCCCGTCGCCGAGCTGGCCCTGCAGTAGCTCTCCGCCCGCCGCAGCCACGCGGTCCTCGCCCAGACCGACTCGCCTCGGCTCATCACCGTCGCCGTCAAACGGCAGCGGGCCGCCGTCGGCGACCGGGCCGCCTACCGCCGCCGACGTCAGCAACCGCTCTCGAATGGCTCCAGCCCGTGACCTTCCAGGATCATCTCCGAACCCTTGCCGAGCGAGCGATCAGCTCGATCCCGGCCGGCGAGGCAGAGGACATCTATGTCATCTCGTTCTTCATCGACAACGAGAGGGACGACCACGACAGCCCACCCTGACCATCGGATACGACACCGAAGCCCAGTTCCGACGCACCATCGCGGACGCCTCCGACGAGGCGGAAGCCCGCTGGAACTACGCCTTGTGGCTACAGAACGAGCTCACTGTCATCGGCGACCTCACCCGAGACCCCGATGGAGCCGCAGCACGCCACCAATGGATCAGCGAACTCGGACTTTGGTAAGACGAGCCCACCCGTCCCGAGGACCGGACCGCAACCGTGGAGCCGACCGCCGAGCTGATCGAGGCCAACTTCAACCAGGCATGCGTCCAACTCGCTCGCGACCTCCACAACGACGGCGTCATCAAGAATGCCATCGGCAACCCAGTGCCCGTGATCCTCCACGAACTGGAGTACTGCGAGAGAATCGCCCGCCGGACCGAGGCCGCCAACCCGCCCGGACTCGCCGACGACTTCACGACCTGGGGCCACAGCGGCTGAGGCATTCGAGCAGTTCCAATACCCGACTCCACCATCACACGCGGACATACACAAGATCACGGCCGCCGGAGTAGCGCTCTCCGCACACCACAGTGTGCTCCGCGCGCCGCGCTCGCTGACGGGGACCGATCGTCATGGCTCGCTGACCTCGGTCACGGGCGTCGGTCCCCATCTGGTCCTCAAGAATGATCAAGGGCCGGTTTCGGATGCCTCCGAAACCGTCCCTGACCTGCGACTCTCTCGAGTCGGGACGACAGGATTTGAACCTGCGACCCCTTGACCCCCAGTCAAGTGCGCTACCAAGCTGCGCCACGTCCCGGTGCTGCGACCAGCGGGTTCGGCCCCTTGATCGCGCGGTCAAACCCTACCTCATGGCCACGGCCCGGCCGGTCGCGGCCGGCGCGTCGGGCCCGGGCCCGACGGACTGTCCGGTCAGGGGCGGCGACACCCCACACTCTGTCTGCGGCACGGGGCCCGGCAGGCTGGCTAGGGTCGCCGCATGACGCACAGCTTCGCTCTCCACATCCCTTCCGCCGAGCTCGAACCGGAGCCGCTCGACCCGGCGCAGATCGTGTCCGGCACGCCCGAGGTCACCGGCAAGGTGGTCTGGGAGTCGGCGGACGGACGGCAGATCCGGGGCGTCTGGCAGATCACCCCGGGGGTGGTGACCGACACCGAGGCCGACGAGCTGTTCGTGGTGGTCAGCGGCTCGGCGACCATCGAGGTGGAGGGCGGGGACACGTTGCGGGTCGGGCCGGGCGACCTGGCCGTCCTGCGCGCGGGGGACCGTACGACGTGGACGGTCCACGAGACGCTGCGCAAGGCGTACGCGATCTCCCTCTGAGCCGCTCGGGTGAGCCGCTCGGGCCCCGCCATCCGGCGTCAGTGGTGGAACACCGACCGCTCCTCCACGTGTCCGACCGGCCCGTGGCCGAGGTGCTCCACGGCCTCCCGCAGGTCTCGCAGCAGCAGGGCGATCTTGTCGTAGCCGATGCCGTGCCGGACCAGAACGCGTGCGATGACGGTGTCCTGGCGGTCGGCCGGCAGGGGGTAGGCGGGGACCTGCCAGCCGCGCCTGCGCAGCTGGTCGGTGAGGTCGTACAGGGTGAACGGGCTGGCAGCGGGGTCGGTGAGGGTCCAGGAGACCGCGGGCAGCCCGTCCCGCCCGTCGTGGAGCACGGTGAAGGGGCCCATCTCCGCCAGTTCGCGGGCCAGCATCCGGGCGCTCTGCGCGCACGCCCCGTGCACCTTGGCGTAGCCCTCGCGTCCCAGGCGCAGCAGGTTGTAGTACTGGGCGACGACCTCGCCGCCGGGCCGGGAGAAGTTCAGGGCGAAGGTGGGCAGGTCGCCGCCGAGGTAGTTGACGCGGAACACCAGGCCCTCGGGCAGCAGCGCCGAGGAGCGCCACACGATCCAGCCGACGCCTAGCGGAGCCATGCCGTACTTGTGTCCGGAGGCGTTGATGGAGGCGACCCGCGGCAGCCGGAAGTCCCAGACCAGGTCCGGCTGGAGGAAGGGTGCGACGAATCCGCCGCTGGCCGCGTCGATGTGCAGGGGGATGTCGAGGCCGGTCTCCTGCTGGATGCGGTCCAGTTCGGCTGCGATCTCGGCGACGGGCTCGTAGGCGCAGGTGTAGGTGACGCCGAGGATGGCGACGACGCCGATGGTGTTCTCGTCGACGTAGTCGCGCAGCTGGTGGGGGCGCAGGCCGACCGCGCCCTCCTCCATGGGGACCTGGCGCAGTTCGACGTCGAAGTAGCGGGCGAACTTCTCCCAGCACACCTGGACCGGTCCGGCGACGATGTTCGGCCGGTCGGTGGGCTTGCCCTCGGCCCTTCGCCGTTCCCGCCAGCGCCACTTCAGGGCCAGGCCGCCGAGCATGCCGGCCTCGCTGGAGCCGGTGGTGGAGCAGCCGACGGTGGCGCCGCCCTCCGGGGAGTTCCACAGGTCGGCGAGGATGTGCACGCAGCGGTTCTCGATCTCCGCGGTCTGCGGGTACTCATCCTTGTCGATCATGTTCTTGTCGAGGGACTCGTCCATGAGCTCGTGCACCTCGGACTCGGCCCAGGTGGTGCAGAACGTGGCGAGGTTCTGTGAGGCGTTCCCGTCGATGGTCAGCTCGTCGTGGATCAGCGCGCGGACCGCTTCGGCGTCGTTGGGGCCCTGCGGAATCCGGTAGCGCGGCAGCGCCTGTTCGCTGATGGGGAGGGAGTACACATCGTCGAACGGTCCGGCGCCCGGGCCGTTCGTCTGGTGCAGTGCCATGCGGAGGTCACCCCCGGTCGAGGACGTGGTCGAGGGAGGCCGGAAGCGATCGCCCGAGCAGCACATGTGGACTGCGTCGCCGCCACCGGCCCCCTCTTGTCCGAAATCTCCCACAGGGTGCGCGGGGCCGCCCGCCGAGGGCGGCCGGTCGGGCGCGGCAGCCGAGGGCACGCCCGCCCGCGGCACACCGGACGGTGGCACACCGTGCCTCCCCGGCTCCCCGGACGGTGGCACACCGTGCCTCCCCGGCTCCCCGGCCCATGGCACATCGTGCCTGCCCGATACGCACCGCCGCCGGGGCACCACCCCGGGCGCAGCGGCCGACGGTACGCCGGACCGCGCGGGCCGGTCCGGCACGACGCCTCGCAGGGGCGGACCGACGGGCGCCGGGGCTCAGCGGGCGAACGGGCCGTCCAGAGCGGCCCACTGCAACAGCATGATCGTCTTTGCGTCGGCGATGTCACCGGTCCGGATCATCTCCAGGGCCCTGCGGAAGGGCAGTTCGAGGATCTCGATGTCCTCGCCCTCCTCGCGGAGTCCCCCGCCGTCATGGGTCCGGGTGGAGGGACCGTACACGGCGGCATAGAAGCTGACCCGCTCGGTGACCGAGCCGGGGCTCATATAGACGTCGAAGACGTGCCGGACCGCGCCGACGGTGTGGCCGGTCTCCTCCGTCACCTCGCGCCGCACGGCCGCCTCGGGGTGTTCGTCCGCGTCGTCGAGAAGGCCGCCCGGGGTCTCGACGAGCATCCCGTCGGGGTGACCGTTGACGTACACGGGGAAGCGGAACTGCCGGGTGAGCAGCACGGTCTCGCGGCGGGGGTCGTAGAGCAGCACGGTGGCACCGTTGCCGCGGTCGTGCGTCTCACGCTGCTGGGTGGTCCAGGTGCCGTCGGCACGCTGAAGGTCGAAGGTGGTGGCGCGTTCCACGTACCAGTGACTGGACAGCAGCGTCACCTCCCGCACCTTCACGCGCGGGTTCCCGGTCAGATCCAGTCCGGTGCGGTCGAGTCCGGTGCGCCCCCGGCGGTCGGGGGTGTCGGTCCCGGCGGTCATCGGAGCGGTGAAGCGGTCGCGTCGGTCATGCCCGTGCTTCTACCACACGAACGTCTCGTCCTCCGGGTCACCTCCGCCTGCGCGGAGCGGACTCGGAGCCCTGCACGCCCTCGATCGCGAACTCCGGGTCACCTCCGGCACACCGGACTGACCTGGTTCGCCGACGCCGGAGTCCAGGTGCACGTCCTGCGCAGGATCGCCGGCCACGGCTCCCTGACCACCACTCAGCGATACCTGCACCCCGACGTACACGATCACGGCCGCCGGGGCGGCGCTCTCCGCACACCTCGGCGTGCTGCGCGCGCCGCGCTCGCTGCCGATCCCGATCGTCGTGACCCGCTGACCCCGGTCAAGGCCCCCTGGTCCCCAACTGGTCCCCAAGAATGATCAAGGGCCGGTTTCGGATGCCTCCGAAACCGGCCCTGACCTGCGACTGTCTCCAGTCGGGACGACAGGATTTGAACCTGCGACCCCTTGACCCCCAGTCAAGTGCGCTACCAAGCTGCGCCACGTCCCGGTGCTGTGATCAGCGGTGATCCGCGTGATCGCGCGGTCAGTACTTTACCCCACGCTGCCGGGCGGTCCGAAACCGTCCGCCCGGCAGGGCGGACAATGGCCGTATGGCGGATACGACGGGCCGGGGACGGGACCCGGACAGCGGACGGGACCGGGACGGTGAGGGGCGGGCGCGCAACGCCCGGCCGCGGGACGGCCTGGGCAGGCCGCTGCCGTACGGCGCGGACGGGGTGGCCCGGCAGCCCGAGGGCGTACGGCGCACCCCGGACGCGACGGTCGACGAGGCGCAGGCGCTGCTGTCCGCGGGCAGGCCGTTCCACGCGCACGAGGTCTTCGAGGACGCCTGGAAGACCGGCCCGGAGGAGGAGCGGGGCCTGTGGCGCGGCCTGGCCCAGCTCGCGGTCGGGCTCACCCACGCGGCCCGCGGCAACGCCACCGGGGGCGCCCGGCTGCTGCGGCGGGGCGCCGCGGCGGCCGAGCAGTGGGCGGCACGGAGCCGCCGGCCGCGGCCCCACGGGCTGGACCTGGCGGGCCTGGTGGGGTGGGCGGAGGAGTTGGCGGAGGACGTGGAGTCCGCGTCCGGGCCGGTGGACCCGGCCGCCCGCGCGCCTCGGCTGCGGGGCGACTAGGGCGTGTTTCGAAAGTCCCGCCTGCCTGGCGGCGTCTGGCACGCACGCTCGCCGCGTTGTCGGGCTCGCCCCGATACATCCAGTATCGGGGCGACCCTCCGCCTTGCGATCGCACACACCAGACGCCGCCAGGCCTGCCCTTCGGGCAGACGACGCTACTTTCGAAACACGCCCTAGGTGACTGGTGTTAATCGTGTGAGCTCGCGTCGGTTCTTCAACGTGTGCCAGGCTGCTTGGTGTTGGTCGCTGGGTGTGGGGAGAGGTTGAGCGATGGCAGTGGGCCGGACCCCGATGCAGCCGGGGTTGCTCTCCTCCACGGCGGGTTTCTGCGAGGGTCGGCTGGCGCCGAACTCGATCTACGCGGTGCTGCACCGCGAGTGCCGGGCGTTGTTCCCCGATGAGATGTTCGCCGATCTGTTCGCCGAGGACGGCCGCAGGTCGGTGCCGCCGGTGATCGTGGCGGTCGTGATGGTCCTGCAGCGCCTGGAAGGCTTGTCCGACCGTGAAGCGGTCGAGCGGTTCGCATTCGATGTCCGCTGGAAGTACGCCGCCGGCGGGCTGGACTTCGATCATCCCGGGTTCGTGCACACCGTCTTGGTGGACATGCGCGCGCGGCTGGCCGCGTCCGCCCGCCCGGACCGGATCTTCGAGCGGACGGTGGACGTGGCCGCCCAGGCCGGGCTGGTGGGTCGTCGGCGGGTGCTGGACTCGGCTCCGGTCTATGACGCCGTGGCCACGCAGGACACCATCACGCTGATCCGCTCGGCCGTCCGCGGCCTGCTGCGGGCGGCCGATCACGGGCTGCGGGCCGAGCTGCGGGCGCAACTGACCAGCGGCGATGCCTACACCGACACGGCCAAGCCGGTCATCGACTGGACGGACGCCGGTGAGCGGGAGGCGCTGATCGATTCGCGGGCCCGGGACGGGTACGCGCTCTTGGCCGTGCTGGAGGGCCGGGTGCTGGAGCCGGAGGCGGACCAGGCCGCGCGCCTGCTGGCCACCGTGCTCGGCCAGGACCTGGACCAGGACGGTGACGGAGTGTTCCGGATTGCCCGGAAGGTGGCCACGGACCGGGTCATCTCCACGGTCGATCCCGAGGCCCGGCACGGGCACAAAACCGTCAACCGGTCCTTCGACGGCTACAAGGGGCACGTGGCCGAAGACCCCGACAGCGAGGTCATCACCGCAACCGCAGTCACTGCGGGCAACGCCGGCGACGCCGAGCCCGCCGCCGAGCTGCTGGCCGACGTCCTGAACGCGCCCGCCCCGAACGAAGGGGCCGCGGGTGAGCGGGCCGAGGTCTACGGCGACGCCGCCTACGGGACCGGACCGCTGCTGGCCGAGCTGGACGGGGCCGGCGTCGAGGTGATGGTCAAAGTGCAGGCCGCCAACGCGCCCGGCGGACGGTTCTCCAAGGACGCCTTCACCGTCGACCTGGGGGCGGGGCAGGTCACCTGCCCGAACCAGGTGACCGTCCCCATCCGCCCGAAGTCCGACGGCCGTGGGGCGGCCTGCTTCAAGGCCGCCTGCGCCGCCTGCCCGCTCGCGGCCCAGTGCACGACCGCCAGGGACGGACGCGTCATCACCATCGGCCCGCACGAGGAACACCTGGCACGCGGCCGGGCACGCAGCGCCGACCCGGCCTGGCTGGCTACCTACCGGGCCACCCGGCCCAAGGTCGAACGCAAGATCGCCCACCTCATGCGGCGGCGACACGGCGGACGCCGGGCCCGGGTGCGGGGGCGGGCCAAGGTCGCCGCCGACTTCTCCCTGCTGGCCGCCGCCGCCAACATCGCGCGGCTCGGCGTGCTCGGAATCATGTCCACAGCCGCTGGAAACTGGGCCATCGCCACCGGCTGACCGGCCAGCAAGGCCCAGGGCACACACGAACGACCGCACCCGGACGCACCAAACCCTCAACAGCCTCAAGACCAGGCCACGGGCCGCCCGGAGCACCGCCCCGGCGACACGCCCCTGACGCCCCAGTGACGACACCGCACGCCCAGGAAGCCCCGCTTAACACCAGCTACCTAGGCCGCGGCAGGCGACGGTCGCCCGTCGGGGAGCGGCGCCCGGTGCGTGCTCTCGGCGGGCTGGCCGGAAGCCCTCGTACGGACGTACCCGGGCTGTCGGGCGGCGCGGCGGGAGTGCGTGCCTGGTGCCGCGACAGGGCGAACGGCGCCTGCCGCGGCACCAGGGCGCCCTGCGACCGGCGCACTCCTGCGTTTCCCCGGTTCGACGGCCTGACGGTGGGGAGTACAGCAGGGGTGGGGCAGGAACGGGGCAGGAACGGGACGGTCCTGGAGCGACCGCCCCGCCACCGTGCGCGCCCGCGGCGCCAGCGCCGGGCATGTGCCCGGGGGCGGCGTCGCCACCGGGGCCGGTCCGGCCGTCCGGTCCCGGCCGGGGGCGCGTTGCCCTGGGGCACGTGGGCTTTTCTGTCGGTGCGGACGCGCCGCGGTCCGCCGGACCGGAAGGCCCTCACCCGTTCCGGGTCCCCCGGCCGGGGCCCGGCTCACCCGTCCGCGGTCTCCCGGGGCGGTGCACCTGGCGGTACGTCACAGCGGCGACACCGCCCGGGCGATGGCCGGGCCGGTGCCCGCCAGGGCGGCCACGGCCCCGCGGTCGAGGTCGGTCCACTCCAGCAGGTGCAGGGCGCCGCGCGGGCCGTCGTGGTCCTCGGCGTCGTTCCACCCGGCCTTGAACAGGGCCTCCCGGCGTACCCAGGCCCGCAGCAGGGCCGCGCCGTCGTACGGGTCGGTGTCGGGGAACAGGCGGCGCAGCACCGGCAGGGGGCCGGGGCGGCGGGTGCGGGGTTCGACGTCGATGCCGACCGCGCCGGGCCCGGCGGCCGCCGCGACGAGGCCGTCGGCGTGGCTGAGGCTGACGCCGACGGCCGGGAGGCCGGGCAGACCGGGGCGGCCGTGGCCGGAGCGGCCGCATCCGGCGCAGTGCTGGGCGAGTTCCGTCGCGCCCGGCGGCTGCCCGGTGAGGCGGGCGACGCACAGCCTCAGCAGCAGACGCGCCGCGAGCACGTCGTCGCGGCGCCGCGGCACCCGGATCCGCGTCAGGCGGTGCAGTTCCCAGGGGGCCAGCAGGTCCGTCGCGAGGTCCGGGCGGGCCAGAACCTCGGCAGTGGCGGCGACCGCCGCGAACACCACCTGGTCGCCCTCCGGTCCGCCGGCTCCGGCCACCGGGGCACCGATCGCCCCGGTGGCTGCCGCAGCCCGGGCGCCCTCCGCCCCGGTGGCTGCCGCCGCCGGGGTGCCCGGCCCGCCGGTGCCGAACGCTCGGGCGCGCCGTCCCCCGGCCTCCTCCGCCCCGGCACGCGCCCTCGCGGTCCCGGCCCGCCCGGCGGCCTCCGGCCGGCCCGTGGTCGTTGCACCGGACCTCGCCCCGCCGGGCGTCGGCCCTCCGGCCGCCGCGCGGCCCTCGGCAGCCCGGGGTGCGGCCACCGTACCGCCGGCCACGGGTTCCCGGCCCGGCGTCCCTCCGGCGAGGGTCCGGCCGGCCGGCGTTCCCCTCGCGGGGGGCGTCCGGCCGGACGCTGCCCCGTCGGTCCCGGCCGGGCCGGGCACCGTCCGGTCGGCCACGACGCCGGCGGCCGGGCTCACGCCGCGGTGCCCAGGAAGCGTTCCCGGACGCGGGTGAGGGTGCGGAAGTCGTCGATGGTGACGTCCTCCAGGTCGATGGAGCTGCCGGAGATCTCCTCCAGCAGGTCGACGAACTCCAGGAAGTCCATGGAGTCGATGAGACGGGCCTCGATGAGGTCCTCGTCGGAGGCGATCGGTCCGTCGAGGCCGGGATTCTTCTCGTGGATCCAGGCGGCGACACGTTCCATGGCCATGGGGAGGCTCCACTCCTTGCGTGTGGGTGTGTGGTGGGGATCGGAGGAGCGGCGGGCCCGGGGAGAGCCGGGGGCCGGTTGACCGGGGGCGCGGTTCAGGCGGGGGTGCCGGTGGCGGCACGCAGGCGGTCCAGGGCCTGTTCCGGGCTGCCGTGGGCGAGGATCATCGCGTGCACCCAGCGTTCCAGGCCGAACGCGACACAGGCGCTGTAGGCGGGGCCGTGGGAGCCGGCGCGGATGCCGAGCCGTTCGCCGAAGAAGTTGCGGTGCCGGTTGACGGAGGCGATGGCGGTGCCGTCGGGCGCGCTGAACTCGTGCTTGACGGGGTCGAGAGCCATCAGCCGGGCCCGGGAGCCGCCCTTGTCGTAGAAGGGGTCGTCGGCCGCGGCGCGGGTGAGGGCGAGCCCGAGTCGCCCGGCGGTCTCCTGGATGAACTCCGAGCCGCGCGCGAGGTGTTCGAGGGATCCGTCCTTGGTGCCGAGGTACAGGACCTCACGCATGTGGAAGCCCCAGAGGCGGCGCAGTCCGTCGTAGTGGGTCTCGTTGCGGAAGCAGCGGCCTGTCGCGGACAGCCGGAGCCCGCCCTCGCCCACGTCCCGGCCCTCCAGGCAGAGCAGCAGTCCGTAGCAGGTGGCGGAGGGCAGCAGATGCCCGGTCGGCTCCAGCGGCAGGTCGGCCGGTGCGGTGTCGGCGGCGACGTCGTCGTGGGTCCGGGCGGGGAAGCGGGCGGCCGAGACGCCGAGGTGGGGGAAGTTGCGGAAGTAGTCGAGCCGGGCGAGTCCGGCCGCGGACAGCATCGGCGGGCCCACCACCTCGGGGGCGGCGAGCCGGGCGGCGAGTGAGGTGAGCAGGTCGTCGAGCCCGCGCAGCAGGGCCGTGCGGACGGGGTCGAGGGCGATCAGGCCCGGTCCGGGGCTGCGCAGGAGGCCGTCGGGCAGGGCGGTGGTGCTGGGCGTGCTCAAGGGAACCGTCCCCTCTCGGCGCGACGGACCCGCCGGGCGCGCCGGCCGGGGGGTCGGGCCCGGCCCGCGGGGTGGTCCGCCGCTGTGTCGTGGTGGCGCACACGGCGCCGCGGGTGGTCGCCGTCGACCGCGGCGCCGTGCGGAAGCCGGCTCGCTCCGGGTCGGGGTCCGGGGCCGCACAGGGGGGACGTTAGGTCAGCCGTCCACTCGATGTCTAGACCAATCCGATAAATCTTCCGGGCGCGAACGCCCGCCCTTCGGGCGGAACTTGACCGGTGTGCGCACATACGCACCGCATACCGCCGGGTCACTTGACATCACGGTTGGTCTACACCAATTCTGCTACTCCGGGGCGTCGCCACCGCCCCTCCGCATCAGCGCGCGTCACCCGTCACCCGTCCGCGAACCCGCCTGGAGGGACCCCATGACGACACCCGCACCCGGCACCCGTCCACGCCCGCACCCGTATCTGCACCGTGCCGCCTCCGACCGCCCCTACTTCAGCACCGACGGCGAGTCCTACCTGGCCCGGACGGCCCTGCGGGAGCTGTCGAAGTCCCTGCCGCTGCGGGTGCTGTCCGAGGAGGACTTCGCGCACTGGCAGACCTACGGCTACGTCGTCGTACCCGAGGCGATCCCGGCGGACGCCGCGCGCAGGCTGCTGGACTTCACCTGGGAGTTCCAGGGCCTGGACCCGGACCGCCCGGACAGCTGGTACGAGGACCGGCCGTTCCGCAACCAGCTGGACCGGCAGCTGCACATCTACGGCTTCGTGGAGGCGTACCACCACCAGCTGCTGTGGGACAGCCGGCAGAGCCGGCGCGTGTACGACGCCTTCGTGGACGTGTGGGACTGCGAGGAGCTGTGGGTCACCCTGGACCGGCTCAACCTCAACCCGCCCAACCGGGGCAACCGCGACCGGGCGCTCATCGAGCCCACCGAGCGGGGCTTCGACATCGAGCTGCACTGGGACATCGACACCGTCCTCGCGGTGCCGCCGCAGCGGGTGCAGGGCATCATCGCGCTCAACGACACCACCCCGGAGACCGGCGGCTTCCAGTGCTGCCCGGAGCTGTTCCGGCACTTCGACGCGTGGAAGACCGGCCAGAGCGCCGGCCGCGACCCGCTCCGGCCCGATCTGGACCGGCGGGAGTTCCCCGTCGTCCGGCCCGGACTGCACCCCGGCGACCTGCTGATCTGGAACGGCCTCCTCGCCCACGGCGTGGCCCGCAACCTCTCGCGGAACGGGGTCCGGGCGGTGCAGTACCTGTCGATGATGCCGGCCCTGGAGGAGCACGAGCGGCTGAGGCGCTCCCGGGTCGAGTCCTGGCGCCGTCTGCGTACGCCGCGCTGGAATCGCACCCTGGTCGGCGACCCCGTACTGCACGAGTCCAAGCGCTACGCCACGGCCGAGCTGACCGGTCTCGGCAGCCGCCTGCTCGGCCTGACCTCCTGGCGGGACGCCCCGGACGGGCAGGACGGCGCGGACCGGACGGGCCGGGCGGACCCGGCGGACCCGGCGGACCAGCACGGGCGGCACGGGCAGCAGGGCCGGCGGGACGAGCGGCAGAGCGGGGAGCCGGCGTGCGCCGTGTCTGTCTGACCCTCCCCACCCACCGCGCCTGTCCGCGGACCATCGCCGCCGTCGCGGAGGAAGCCGCCTACGGCGCCCGGCGGTTCGGGGTGGAGGTGCGGCTGCTCATCCTCGACTCCTCCGGCCCGGCCGCCCTCGCCGCGCACCGTGCGGCCGTCGCGGCCCTGCCCGCGGCGCCCGGCGTGATCGTCCACCACCTCGACGAGGACGAGCAGCGGGACTTCCTGCGCGAGGTGATCGCGCGTTCCGCGCTGCCCCGGCCGGAGCGGGTGCTGGACCTGATGCTGCCGGACGCCGTCTCCTACGGCGCCTGCACCAACCGGGCCTTCCTCCTCGCCGAGGCCCTCGGCTGCTCGTCCGTGCACCGCCGGGACTCCGACAGCCGCTACCCGTACCTCGACGGCGAGCCGGTCTTCCCCCTCCACCACGAGCTCGCCGCCCTCGGCCGCCCGGCCGCGGAGGCGGCCGGGCTGGTGACCCGCAGCAGGCTGGACCCGGCGTGCGCCGACCGGCGCGTCGCCCTGGTCGGCGGCTCCTTCACCGGGGCGATGTCGGTGGACGTCGAGGAGATCCACCGGCTCGACCCCGCCGTCTACCACGAGGTCGTCGGCCTGTCCCTGCCGGACGGCATACCGGAGATCTGGCGCCGCAAGCTCGTCGAGGAGGCCTTCCGCGGCGCCGGGAGCACGCCGCCCGGCACCGACCACAGCACCCTCACCCACGTCGCCGCCACCCGCGTCGACATGTGCAACATCAGCCTCGACCGGGCGGTGTACGCACGGGTGCCGCTGCCACCCGCCACCGACACCATCGGCAGCGACTACTTCCTCGTGCACCTCGTGCACGACGCGCGCCTGCCCGGTGTGCTGCACAACCGGCACATCGTCAACTACCACACCGGGGAACGCCGTTCGGATGCGGGCTTTCTCGACTACCAGTGGCGTTTCGCCAAGTTCCTGCTGGCGAGCCCCTACCTGCACGCCGTGTACGCCCGTACCGCGGAGGCCGGCGCGGAACTCCTGGACGCCGACGGCCGGATCCGCGCCGGCGCCGTCTCCGCACTCGTCCGGGAGAGCACGGGGCGCGACACGGCCGCCGACGCCGGACGGCTCGCCGTCCTCGACCGCGCCTACCGCACGCTCGGCGGCCGGTACGCCGAGGCCGCGGACCGGTTCGCCGCGCACCGCCACCGGCTGCTCACCGAAGCACGCACCGACATGGGGGACTTCGCCGACCTCATCGACGCCTGGGCCGCGCTCACCGAGCACGCGCGACGCACCCCCGTCCGGGTCAGCCGCACCACGACCGTCCTGCGTGCCCGCGCGGACGGCGGGGAGCGCCGGGGCCCGGTCACCATGGGGCAGGCCAACATGATCCGGTGCATCCTGCGGGACGAGCCCGACCAGATCAACATCCACGACGTGTGGCTGGTCCCGGCCGGCACCGCCACCGAGGACGCCCTGGACGGGCTGCGCGCCCTGGCCGTACGGCACGAGGCGCTGCGCACCACCTTCCCGCACCCGGTCGGCGCCGCCCCGCGGGAACAGGCCGTCGCGGCCGAGGTCGCCGTGCCGGTCACCGTCCTCGACCACGAGGAACTCCCCCGCCACCACGCCCGCTACGCCGAGGAGGTGGCCCGCGCCTCCCGCGCGCAGGCCTTCCGCCTGGACCGGGACTTCCCGCTCCGCGTCACCGTCGTCGCCCGGCGCGGCACCCCGCACCATCTCGCCCTGGCCGCCAGCCACGCCGCCACCGACGGCGGTGCCCTGGCCGTGCTGCGGGAGGAGTGGCTCGGCCTGCTCGCCGGCAGGGAGCTGCCGGACGTCACCGCCCTCACCCCGCTCGGCCTCGCGGCCGAGGAGGCGTCCCCCGCCGGGCTCCGCAGGTCCGAGGCGTCGCTGCGGCACTGGGAACGCATCCTGCGCACCGGACCGCAGGCCATGTTCGCGGAGCCGGACGCCCACGGCACCGAGACCGAGGCCCCCGGCCTCACCCTGCGGTCGGTGCGCGGTGCCCGCGCCCTGGCCCGCACCGCCGAGCGCACCGGGGCGCTGCCGTCCACCGTGCTGCTGACGGCCTGGTGCGCGCTGGTCGCCCACCGGGCCGGGCAGCGGGCCTGCGTGGCGGCCGTACCGACCTCCAACCGGTTCCTGCCGCGCCTGGCGCGCTCCGTCACCACGGCCTCCCAGGACGCGCTGATCTGCCTGGACACGGATGTGGCGTCCTTCGACGCGCTGCTGCGCAAGGCCTGGGGAGCGGCCCTCAACGCCTACCGGCACAGCCGGTTCGACGCGCTGCGCCTGTGGGACATGATCGGCCGGGTCACCTTCGCCCGCGGCAGCCACTTCGCCCGCGACGTGGTCTTCAACGACATCAGCGCGCTGCCCGCGGCGCCGGCCGGCGCCGCTCCCCCGGACACCACCGCCCCCGACCTCGAACTGACCTGGGGACCGGCTCAGGCGCTGCCCACCCGCGTCCTGACCTTCGTGTACCAGACGGACCCGGTGCTGCGGCTGGCCACCTGGACCGACCCGGCGCTGTTCGGCAGGGACCGGGCGGAAGGTCTCGCCACCGGGCTCGTCCGGCTCCTGGAGGCGGCCGCCGAGGGGGACGTGCCGCTCGACGCGCTCACCGGGGTGTCGGGGGTCCGCCCCGTCGAACGCGGCGCCGACTGGGTCCGGGTGGACGGCTGCTGGGTCTCGCCGCCCGCCGTCGCGGCCGCGCTGGGCGAGGCACTGGGCGGGGCCCCGGGCGCGGGCCCCGGCGCCCTCCGGGACGGTCACGCGGTCCATGTCGCCACCGGCGCCGACGGGCATCTGACGGCGTACGTCGCCTCCGGTGCGGCACCGCTCACCCCGGCCGGCGTGCACGCCGCGCTCATGGCCGTCCTGCCCGGCCGCCCGGGCGTGCTGGCGCCCCGGCGGTATGTCGTCGTCGCGGACCCGCCGGAAGCGGCGGACCGCACCGACGCCTGGCTCCAGCAGCGCATCCTGAGGGAGGGAACCGGCCGGGAAGCGGCCGACACGACATGACGCACGATGCGACGGGACGGGCGACCGCACCTCAGGACGCCCCGGCCCCCCTCCCCAGCCCGTGGCGCTCCTCGCGCTTCCGGCTCTTCTTCACCGCCCGCAGCACCTCGCTCCTCGCCGACGGCATGCTGATGGTCTCGCTCACCGCCGCGGTGCTCGGCGCGGGCCACGGGGCGGGCGGCGTCGGCTACGCGCTGGCCGCCTGGATGGCACCGATCGTGCTGCTCGTGCTGCTCGGCGGGGTGCTCGCGGACCGTTTCACGCCCCAGGTGATGATGGTCGGCGCCGACCTGGTGCGGATGCTGGCCATGCTCGCCATGGCCGTGCTCCTGTACGCCCCCGGTTCCCCCGTGCCCCTGTGGCAGATCATGGCGCTGATGGCGGTCAGCGGCGCGGCGACCGCGATGTTCCAGCCCGGCCTGGCCGGCATGGTCCCGCAGCTCACCGAGGACATCCAGCGGGCGAACGCCCTGCTGCGGGTCTCGGAGGCGATGAGCGCGCTGATCGGCCCCGGCCTGGCCGGCTTCCTGGTCGCGTACTGGCAGGTGGCCGGTTCGTACGTGGTCATCGCGGCCGCCTACGCCCTGAGCGCGCTGGGTCTGGCGCCGCTGCGCCGGCTCGCCACCGTCCGCGACGAGAGCGACGCCCCGCTGTGGAACCGCCTCGCCACCGGCTGGCAGGAGTTCCGGGCCCGGTCCTGGCTGTGGGGGGTGATCTCGCTGTGGGCGGTGTACGGGCTCTTCGTGTTCGGCCCCGCGCTGCCGCTGGGCGCGGCGCTGCTGACCGAGCAGCACGGGGCCACCGGCTACGGCTGGATCGCCTCCGCCGACGGGGCCGGCACGATCCTCGGCGGTCTGCTCGGCATGCGGGTGCGGCCGCGCCGGCCGCTCGTCGCGGGCGCCTGCGCCATGTTCCTCTTCGCGCTGAACCCCCTGGCGCCCGCGCTGGGCTGGTCCTTCACCGTCACCGCGGTCACCGGTGTGCTGGCCGGGTGCGGATTCGCGTTCTGGGGCGTGATGTGGGCGACGAGCATCCAGTCGCACATCCCGCTGGCCGTGCTGAGCCGGGTCTCCGCCTACGACGTGGCCGGCTCCATCATGGTCATCCCCGTGGGCCGCGCCCTGGCCGGGCCGGCCGCGGCGGCCTTCGGAGCCGACCGGGTGCTGCTGTTCTCCTCGGCCGTGTCCGTGGTCTGCCTCGCCGGGATGCTCTGCGTGCCCGCGATCCGCGGCCTCGGCCGCGCGGCCGGACCCCGGCCGCGGGCGGCAGCGGAGGAAGCCGCCTGAGGCGGCGGCACCGGCCCCTGCCGCGCGGTGGGCCGGCCTCGGCGGCCACGGCCCGCGCCCGCGTCGCCGGGCGGGGCCGGTCCCCCGGAGCCCCCGCGCCCGTCCGGCGTCCGCCGCGCGGGAGGCCGGCGGCGGACGCCGGACGGGGCACGTTTCCCGGCCCGCTCCCGCCCGCTCGGCGCGTGGCCGTCCGCAGCCGCCGACGCCGTGGTCCAATCGCCCTGCGCCAGAGCGCATCTGACGAGCACTCAGCGAGGTTGGAGGCAGGCGTCCATGGCTCCACACCGCCGGTCCGGGGCGGGCAGAACGGCACTGGCCCTCCTCACGGCACTTGTGACGTGGGCCGGTACGGCCCTCGCCGGGGCCGCGCCGGCCGCCGCGGCCGAGCCGGTGGTGTCCGTCGCGCCGGGCGTCACCTACCAGCGGTACGACCTCCGGGCGGCCCGGGGTCCGGCCCGCGCCCACGTGCTGAGCGTGGACCTCGCCGACCCCCGGGTGCACCTGGACCTGCTGCACCCCGGGGTGGTCGCGGCGCGCGGGACGGTCTCCGCCCTGGCGCGGGCCCGTGGCGCGGTGGCGGGCGTCAACGGGGACTTCTTCCACATCACCGAGACGCAGCACCCCGGGGTCCCGGCCACCGGGGCGAGCGTGGGACCGGCGGTCGCGGAGGGCCGGGCACTGAAGGCGGCGGTCCCGAAGGGGCAGCGCTTCGGCCCGGAGCTGCCGCCGGGGACGGGCACCGAGGACGTGGTCGGCGTGGGCCTGGACCACCGGGCCCGGCTCGACCGGCTCACCCTGGAGGGCTCCGTGGAGAGCCCCGAGGTCCGGCTGCCGCTGGGCGGGCTGAACCAGTACGCCCTCCCGGTCGGCTCCGTCGGGGCGTTCACCGCCGACTGGGGGCCGGTGTCCCGGCTGCGCGCCACCTGCGGCACCGACACCGACCGGGCGGCACCGTGCAGCGACGACACCCACGAGGTGACGGTGCGCGACGGCCGGGTCGTCGCGGCGTCCGGCTCCCCGGGCGGCGGACCCATCCCGGCCGGCACGACCGTACTCGTCGGCCGGGAGGCGGGCGCACGGCAACTGCGGGCGTTCCGCCTCGGCGAGCCCGTGGAGATCAGCCATCGGCTGCGGGCGTCGGTCTCCGCGGTGCCGCTGCAGTTCGCCGTCGGGGGCTGCCCGGTTCTGCGGGGCGGGCGGCCGGTGACGGGGCTGGAGGACCGCACCTCCGCGGTGCGTACGGCGGTGGGGATCACGGACGGCGGGCGCCGCGTGCTGCTCCTGGGCCTGGACGGCTCGGCACGGTACCGCACCGGCCTGACGATGGCCGAACTGGCCGCCACCATGCGGGACCTGGGGGCCCTGGACGCCTTCAGCCTGGACGGCGGCGGCTCGTCGACCCTCGTCGCACGCACCGGGGACGGGCCGGGCGTCACCGTCCTGAACCACCCGAGCGCCGGTGCGGAGCGCGCCGTGCCCAACGGCATCGGCGTGTTCAGCGCCGGGTGAGCACCCGCACGGCCCGCATGACCCGAACGGCTCTCATGACCCGAACGACCCGCACTGCCCGCACTGCCTCCACTGCCTCCACTGCCTCCACTGCCCTGACAGCCTGCCGGGCCGGCTCGGACCACGGCGCCCGCGCCGCGGCACGCACGTCGCGCCGGCGCCGCGGCCGGAAGGTTCGCCGGCGCACTCCGCACGGCACACCGTCCCGGCCACGGCCCGGCCCGCCGCCCGCGCCGCCTGCCGCCCGCGCCGCCTGCCGCACCCGGCCGGCCCCGTGCTCAGGGCCGCAGGCCGCTCACGATGTCAGCCGTGGCCGTGAGGCCGCTGTACACGGTGGGGGCGATGCTGGTGCCCGCGAGGCAGAAACCGAACAGCGCGCACACCAGGGCATGGGAGACCTTGAGCCCTCCACTGCGCAGGAAGATCACCGCAAGGATCAACAGCAGCAGGACCACAGAGATGGAAACGGCCATCGTCAACCTCCTCCGCCACGCCGGTCGCGTCCGGTTCACGGCGTCCGGCCGCAAGTGTGGCGCAGCGGAGGGGTCGTCCGGGCCGCTGACCTGTCCTCCGAACGTGTGATGTGCGGGCGTGCGGGTGCCGGTGCCGCTGCCGCTGCCGGTGCGGCTCAGCCGGTGCGGCGGGCGTCCAGGAACGCCTCCAGGCCCGCGAGGTCGTCGGTGTTGAGGAGGTCGACGCCGGCCGCGAGGAGCTCGGCCCACAGGGCGTCGCGGGCCGGTCCGGGGGTGTCCGGGGTGGCCCAGAAGCGGAGGGTCCGGCCGCGACGGTGGGCCGCCGCGGTGAGGGCGTGCAGCGTCTGCCGCTCGGCGGCGGGGAACGGCCCGACGCCCTGCCAGGTGAAGATCCTGGTCGAGTTGTCGCTGACGAGGGGCACGAACGAGGCGGGGGCGGGGCCGCCGAGGTCGGTCAGGCGCCCGTCGTAGAAGGCGTGGCGCACCCGCTGGGCCTCCATGGGGGTCCGGGCCGCGCGGTCGCCGGAGACGACGGCGGTGACCGGGCCGGGCAGCACCCTGCCGTGGGCGTAGGTGGTGAACAGGTGCCGGTGGCGGCGCAGACGGCGGTCGAGCTCCAGGTAGGTGGAGGCGCCTTCGGTCTTGATGTCGACGAGCAGCTGGAAGGGCCGCCGGTGGCCGCGGTACACCGAGCCGTGGTGGGTACGGACGCGGGCGGCGAGCGGGTCGAGGTAGAGGGACTCCAGGGTGCGGGCGGGGTCCAGGTCCTCGGGCCCGTGGGCGACGAGCAGTCGGCCGTCGACGAGGTGGATGTCGGCCTCGACGCTGCCGAAGCGGTGGTCGAGGGCGTCGAGAAGGGGGCGGGGGTGCTCGTAGTCGTTGTGCGCGTGGGCCTGCCGGAGCGGGGCGCGGCGGCGGGTGCCGCCCTCGCTCGCGAAGGCGGTGGCGCCGGGCAGGGCCACCGTGCCCGCGACGGCGGCGCCGAAGGCGGTGAGGACTCTGCGGCGGGTGGTGAGGGCCATGCGCTGCCTCCCGTGAAGATGCCGGTGTGGCTCCCCGGCGAGTATGCGGCAGGGACACCTCAAGCAGGGGCGGGCGCACGGGAGTTGGCCGGACCGCCGTCAGCCGTTCACCGGGGCCGCGGCGGGACGGGAGAAGCCCGCCCCCGGACGGGCGGGCTTCCGAGGGGGCGCCGTGCGCGTCAGGGGGCGGGCAGGTCCACCAGGCCGGCCAGCGCGGCACGGTGGGCGCCCGCCGTGCCGTAGGCGAGGGAGTCGGCCTTGGCCCGTTTGAGGTAGAGGTGGACGGGGTGTTCCCAGGTCATGCCGATGCCGCCGTGCAGTTGCAGCGCCTCCTCGGCGGCCCGGACGGCGACCGGGGCCGCGTACGCCTGGGCCACGGCCACCGCGAGGTCCGTCTCCTCGTCGGAGGCGCCCTGTGCCAGGACCGCGGCGGCGTTGCGGGCGGCGGCACGGAGGTTGACGACCTCCAGCCACAGCAGGGCCAGCCGGTGCTTGAGCGCCTGGAAGCCGCCGACGGGCCGGTTGAACTGCTTGCGCTCCTTGAGGTGGCGCACGGTCTCGGTCAACGCCCATTCGGCGAGGCCGAGTTGCTCGGAGGCGAGCAGTCCGGCCCCGGCGCGCAGGGCCCGCCGCACGGCGGGTCCGGCCTCGCCCAGCGGCACACCGGGCGCGCCGTCGAGGGTGACGGTGGCGAGCGGACGGGTCAGGTCGAGGGACACCTGCAGAGTGACGGTGGCCGCCGGCGCGTCGACCGCGTACAGGGTGCCGTCGTCGGCCGGCACCAGCAGCACGTCGGCGGCCACCGCGTCCGCGACGGCGGTGAGTTCGCCGTGCAGCAGCCCGCCGTCGTGCCGGACCGTCCTGGGGGCGGTGCCGGGGGCGGTGCTCAGGGAGACGGCGAGTACGGCGATGCGCCGGCCGGCCGCCAGCTCCGCGAGCAGGTCCGTTCCGGCAGCGCAGGCCAGCAGGGCCTCGGTGGCGACGACGGCGCCGGAGAGGTAGGGCACGGGGGCGACGGCCCGCCCCAGTTCCTCCAGCACGACGGCGGCCTCGCGGTGGGTGGCACCCTGGCCGCCGAGGTGCTCCGGCACCAGGAGCCCGGCCAGGCCCATCCCGTCGGCGAGGGCCTTGAAGGCCCGGAGGTCGTGCGGGGCGTCGGACTCGGTGCGGGCGATGACGCCGGGCGCGTCGCAGTGGTCGGCCAGCAGGCGCCGTACGGCCGCGCGGAGGGCGTCCTCCTCCTCCGAGTACAGCAGGTCGGTCATCGGGCGAGGTCCTTCCAGGCGACGTCCTTGTCGGTGCGCGGCTCCGCGGGCAGGCCCAGGACGCGCTCGGCGACGATGTTGAGCAGGATCTCGCTGGTCCCGCCCTCGATGCTGTTGCCCTTGGACCGCAGGTAGCGGTAGCCGGCCTCGCGTCCGGTGAAGTCCACGAGTTCGGGGCGGCGCAGCGTCCAGTCGTCGTAGGCCAGGCCCTCCTCACCGAGGAGTTCCACCTCCAGGCCGCTGATCTCCTGGTTGAGGCGGGCGAAGCCGAGCTTCATGCCGGCGCCCTCGGGGCCGGGCTGGCCCGACGCGAGCTGCTGGCGCAGGCGTTCGCCGGTCAGTCGGGCCACCTCGGCCTGGACCCACAGGGTCAGCAGTCGCTGGTGCAGGTCGTGGGTGCGCAGCTCGGGGCGCTCGCGCCAGGTCCGCGACACGGGGCCGATCATGCCGCCCTCACGGGGCAGGCGCATGCCGCCGATGGCGACCCGTTCGTTGTTGAGGGTGGTCTGCGCGACCCGCCAGCCGTCGCCGGCCTCGCCGAGGCGCTGGGTGTCCGGCAGGCGTACGCCGGTGAGGAACACCTCGTTGAACTCGGCCTCGCCGGTGATCTGGCGCAGCGGCCGGACCTCGACACCGGGGTCGGTCATGTCGCAGACGAAGTAGGTGATGCCCCGGTGCTTGGGCACGTCCGGGTCGGTGCGGGCGATGAGGATGGCCCAGCGGGCGAGGTGGGCGCTGGAGGTCCACACCTTCTGACCGTCGACCACCCAGTCGTCGCCGTCGCGGACCGCGCGGGTGCCGAGGGCGGCGAGGTCGGAGCCGGCGCCGGGTTCGCTGAACAGCTGGCACCACACCTCCTCACCGGTCCACAGGGGCCGCAGATAGCGCCGCTTCTGCTCGGGTGTGCCGTACTGGAGGATCGTCGGTGCGGCCATGCCGAGGCCGATGCCGATGCGCCGCGGGTCGTTGTCGGGGGCGCCGGCCGCCTGGAGTTCGGCGTCGACAACGGCCTGGAGGCTGCGCGGGGCGCCGAGGCCGCCGAGGCCCTCGGGGAAGTGCACCCAGGCCAGTCCGGCGTCGAAGCGGGCGCGCAGGAAGTCCCGGCGGGTGGTGCCGGCCGGCGGGTGCGCGGCCAGGAACTCCCGGGTGAGGTCACGCAGTCGTGCCGTGTCGGTCATGCCCGCTCCTGCTGTGTGGGGCCGTACTGGGGGCGGCTCACGCGGCGCCCTCCGGGAGGACGGCGATCCGGCCGGTGGTGGTCCCGTCGGCGACGCGCTGCACGGCGGCGGCCGCCTCACCGAGCGGGACGCGCTCGCTGACCAGGGGCTTGATGGCGCCCCGCGCGGCCAGTTCGGTGAGCTGCTCGTGGCAGTGCCGGACCAGCCGGGGGTTCTTGGTGTTGTACAGGCCCCAGTGCAGGCCGAGGATGGCGTAGTTCTTCACCAGGGCGTGGTTGAGGGCGGGGCTGGGGATGGTGCCGCCGGCGAAGCCTACGACCACGATCCGGCCCTCGAAGGCGACGGTCTTGGCGGACTGGGTGTAGGCCTCGCCGCCGACGGGGTCGAAGACGACGTCGGCGCCGTGTCCGCCGGTGGCCTCCTTCACGGCGGCGACGACGTCCTCGGCTCGCCGGTCGATCACCGTGTCGCAGCCCAGTTCGCGGGCGACGGCGGCCTTGGCGGCGCCGCCGACGACGCCGATGACGGTGGCGCCCGCCGCCTTGCCGAGCTGGACTGCGGCGCTGCCGACACCGCCGGCGGCGGCGTGCACCAGCAGCGTCTCGCCGGCCTCCAGCCGGGCCCGCCGGTGCAGCGCGAACCACCCGGTCTGGTAGCCGATGTGCAGGGCGGCGGCCTCGGCGTCGTCCAGCGAACCGGGCGCGGACAGCAGCGCGGCCTCGTCCGCGACGGCGTACTCGGCGAAGCCGCCGTGCGGCAGGGCCGGGGTGGCGATGACGCGGCGGCCGTCCTCGGTCTCGCCGCAGATCTCCACGCCCGGCGTGAACGGCAGCGGCGGGCGGACCTGGTAGTGGCCGCGGCACATGAGCGCGTCGGGGAAGTTGACGTTGGCGGCGCGCACCCTCAGCAGGACCTGGCCGTCGCCGGGCGCGGGCCGCTCGACGTGGTCGAGCCGCATCACCTCGCCGGGCTCGCCGTTCTCGTGCACCTGCCATGCCTGCATAGGGGCCTCCACGGACTGCGTCGTACGACCGGACCAACCGCATACTAAGCGGTCGCTTGCCGATCAGGGAACAGTCCGCCCCGCAGCGGCCCCGGCGACGAGCCGCGCGCCCCGCCGTCCGGCTCCGCCGACCCGTCGTCCGGCTTGCTCCGCCGCCCGCACCGCCCGGCTCTCAGGCCCGTTTCGGACGCGCTCTCACGTGCATCCGCTCGCCCTGCGGTCCGAACAGGCTCAGAAACTCCACGGGCCCCTCCCCCGTCGACCCGAACCAGTGCGGCACCCGCGTGTCGAACTCGGCCGCCTCTCCCGCCGTGAGGACCACGTCGTGCTCGCCGAGGACCAGCCGCAGCTTCCCGGAGAGCACGTACAGCCACTCGTAGCCCTCGTGGGTGCGCGGGTCGGGTTCCTGGGCGCGCTGCGGTTCGAGCACCTTGAAGGCCTGCAGGCCGCCGGGGTGGCGGGTGAGCGGCCAGTGGGTGCGCCCGTGCCGCGCGATCGGTGCGGCCCGCACCCGCGGATCGTCCACCGGCGGCGCGCCGACCAGCTCGTCCAGCGGGACCCGGTGGGCCTGCGCGATCGGCAGCAGCAGCTCCAGCGAGGGCTTGCGCTGCCCGGACTCCAGCCGGGACAGGGTGCTCACGGAGATCCCGGTCGCCTCGGACAGCCCGGCGAGCGTGACCTCCCGCTCCTTGCGCAGGCGGCGCAGCCGGGGGCCCACGTCCGCGAGAACGTCTTCGGTGCTCATGACGGACATTGCAGTTTCGGCAAACCGGTTTGTCAATCCGTCCGCGGTCGCGCGACGGTCTCCCCGGAGGTGGTCACGATGACCCGGAACACGCAGAGCACGGGCACCGCCGAGCGGGCGGACGGGGCGGACGGAACGGATGGAACGGATGGAACGGACGGGATGGACGGGATGGACGGGACGGACGGAATGGGCGGAATGGGCGGGACGGACCGGTACGAGGTGGTCGTCGTCGGCGCGGGCGCGGCCGGCCTGTCCGCCGCGCTGGTCCTGGGCCGCGCCCGGCGGCGCACGCTCGTCGTCGACGCGGGCGAGCCGCGCAACGCGCCGGCCGCACACATGCACGGGTACCTCACCCGGGACGGCATGGCGCCCGGGGAGTTCCTGGCCGCGGGCCGGGAGGAGGTCGCCCGCTACGGGGTCGAGCTGGTCCGGGGCCGGGTGACGGACGTGCACCGGGAGGCGGTGGCAGCCGGCAGCGGGGCGGCGCGCCGCGGGACGGCCGGGCCCGCGGCGGGGGACTTCGCCGTGGCGCTCGACGACGGGCGGACCGTGCACGCCCGCCGCCTGGTCGTCGCCACCGGCCTGCGGGACGAGCTGCCCGCGGTGGACGGCGTCGCGACACGGTTCGGACGGGACGTGCTGCACTGCCCGTACTGCCACGGCTGGGAGGTCCGCGACCGGGCCTTCGGCGTCCTCGCGGCCGGGCCGCAGAGCGTGCACCAGGCGCTGATGGTGTCCCGGTGGTCGAAGGACGTCACGTTCTTCCTGCACCGGGTCTCCGCGTCCGAGCTGCCCGAGCAGGACGTCCGCCGGCTGGCGGCGGCCGGCGTGACGGTGGTGCCCGGGGAGGTGGCGGGGCTCGTGGTCGAGGACGACCGGCTGACCGGGGTGCGCCTGGCGGACGGCACGGTCCACGGCCGGCAGGTGCTGTTCGTCGCGCCCCGGGCCGTCCCGCGCACGGACCTGCTGGTGAAGCTGGGTGCGGAGCTGAAGCAGACGCCGTTCGGCGACTACCCGGTGATCGACGAGCGGGGGCTGACCAGCGTCCCCGGAGTGTGGGCGGCGGGCAACGCCTCGGGCCACTCCGAGCAGGTGGTGAACGCGGCGAGCCGCGGCTACCGGGCCGCCGCCGCGCTCAACGGGGAACTGCTGATGGCCGACCTGGACGCGGCGGCCGGGCAGTAGGCACTCCGGCGGGCCCGGCCGGACGCAGCCGTACCGCGTCCGGCCGCCCGGCCCGGCGCAGCCCGGCGCAGCCCGGCCCGGCGCGGCCCGGACGCCGCCGGGAAGCGGTGCGGGCGCTCAGGCGGCGCCGCGCGATCCGGACGGCGCCCGGACACACGCGCCCGGGGACGGCCCGGCCGCACGGCACCCGCACCCGCACCCGCAGCCGCACCCGCAGCCGCACCCGCACCCGCACCCAGGTGGGGCGCTCCGCCCCGGCCGGGGTGTGCCCGGCGCCGGGGCGTTGCACGATGGCTGCATGCTGCTGGCCCGGCTCGCGGAGGTGTCCCGGGAGGTCGCCGCCACCTCGGCGCGGTCCCGCAAGATCGCCCTGCTCGCCGGGCTGTTCCGGGAGACGGAGGTGCGGGACGTGCCGGTCGTCATCCCGTATCTCGCGGGCCGGCTGCCGCAGGGCCGGCTCGGCCTCGGCTGGAAGGCACTCGCCGAACCGGCGGCGCCCGCCCTCGCACCGCGCCTGACGGTACGCGAGGTGGACACCCGGCTCAGGGCGCTCGGCACGGTCTCCGGACCTGGCTCCCAGGCCGAACGCTCGCGTCTGGTGGGCGAGTTGATGGGTGCGGCCACGGCGGGCGAACAGCGCTTCCTGCGCGGACTGATCACCGGCGAGGTGCGGCAGGGCGCCCTCGACGCGGTGGCCGTGGAGGCCCTCGCGCAGGCCACCGGGGCGCCCTCCACCCAGGTGCGGCGCGCGGTGATGCTGGCCGGGTCGCTGCCGGCGGTCGCCCAGGCACTGCTCGGGGACGGCCCGGCCGCGCTGGACCGCTTCCGGCTGACCGTCGGCCGCCCGGTGCTGCCGATGCTCGCGCACACCGCGTCCTCGGTGGCGGAGGCCGTCGGCAGGCTCGGCGGCTGCGCGGTGGAGGAGAAGCTCGACGGCATCCGCGTCCAGGTGCACCGCGACGGCGCGGACGTCCACGTGTACACGCGGACCCTGGACGAGATCACGGGCCGGCTGCCCGAGGTGACCGCGCTGGCGCTCGGGCTGGCGGGCGAGCGGTTCATCCTGGACGGGGAGGTCGTCTCCTACGGCGCCGACGGCCGGCCGCGCTCGTTCCAGGAGACCGCCGGCCGGGTGGGCTCGCGCGTCGACGTGGCCGCGGCCGCCGAGGCGGTGCCCGTCTCCCCCGTCTTCTTCGACGCGCTGTCCGTGGACGGCCGCGACCTGCTGGACCTGCCGTTCGCGCGGCGGCACGCCGAACTCGCCCGTCTGGTGCCGGAGCCGGCCCGGGTGCGGCAGGCCCTCGCGGCGGGCCCCGGGGACGTGGCCCGGGCCGAGGACTTCCTCGCCGCGGCCCTGGCCCGCGGCCACGAGGGCGTCGTCGTCAAAGCCCTCGACGCCCCCTACAGCGCGGGCCGGCGCGGCGCGTCCTGGCTGAAGGTCAAGCCCGTGCACACGCTGGACCTGGTGGTACTGGCGGCCGAGTGGGGCCATGGCCGGCGTACCGGCAGGCTGTCCAACCTCCACCTCGGGGCGCGCACCGACGACGGCGGCTTCGCCATGCTCGGCAAGACGTTCAAGGGGATGACCGACGCGATGCTGGCCTGGCAGACCGAGCGGTTGCGGCGGATCGCGGTGCACGACGACGGCCGGGTGGTGACCGTACGCCCCGAACTCGTCGTCGAGATCGCCTACGACGGCCTGCAGCGCTCCACCCGGTACCCGGCCGGCGTCACCCTGCGCTTCGCGCGCGTCGTCCGCTACCGGGAGGACAAGCGGGCCGAGGAGGCCGACACCGTGCGGACGCTGCTGGCCGCGCACCCGGGAGCGGCGCCGTGACGTCCGGCCGGCGCAGCGCCGGGCTGCTGCTGTTCCGCCGCGCCGGGGGCAGCCTGGAGGTGCTGCTCGGCCACATGGGCGGCCCGTTCTTCGCGCGCAGGGACGCCGGCGCGTGGACCGTCCCCAAAGGTGAGTACGGTCCCGGGGAGCCGGCCTGGGAGGCGGCCCGGCGTGAGTTCCGGGAGGAGTTGGGGCTCGACCCGCCCGACGGTGCGGCCCTGCCGCTCGGCGAGGTCCGGCAGAGCGGCGGCAAGACGGTCACGGTGTGGGCGGTCGAGGCCGACCTCGACCCGTCCGCCGTGGTCCCCGGGACCTTCACCCTCGAGTGGCCGCCGCGGTCCGGGCGGCTGCGGGAGTTCCCGGAGCTGGACCGGGTGGCCTGGTTCGGCCTGGACCGGGCCCGCACCCGGCTCGTCTCCGCGCAGACCGCGTTTCTGGACCGCCTGGCGGAGCACTCGCCCTGAGCAGACGCGTACGCGTTGCGGCCCCGGCCACGGCGCGGGATCGTCGAGAAACAGCATGCTCCCAGGGAGGTCCGGTCATGCCCATCGCTACGGTGAACCCGGCGAACGGCGAGACGCTCAAGACGTACGAGGCCATGGGCGAGGAGGAGCTGGAGCGCCGGCTCCAGCTCGCCGAGGCCACGTTCCGCACGTATCGCACGAGCGCGTTCACCGACCGCGCCCGCCTCATGAACCGGGCCGCCGAGCTCCTGGAGGCCGACCGGGACGACATCGCCCGGGTGATGACCACCGAGATGGGCAAGCCCCTCGCCCAGGCCCGCGCCGAGGCCGCCAAGTGCGCCAGGGCCATGCGCTGGTACGCCGAGCGCGCCGAGGGCCTGCTGGCCGACGAGGAGCCCGCCGCGCCGGACGTGTCGGACTCCGGCGCGTCCCGGGTGCGGGTGCGCTACCGCCCGCTGGGGCCGGTGCTCGCGGTGATGCCGTGGAACTTCCCGCTGTGGCAGGTGATCCGGTTCGCGGCGCCCGCGCTGATGGCGGGCAACGTGGGCCTGCTGAAGCACGCCTCCAACGTGCCGCAGACCGCCCTGTACCTGGAGGACCTGTTCCACCGGGCGGGCTTCGCGGAGGGCTGCTTCCAGACCCTGCTGATCGGCTCCGGGCAGGTCGACGCGGTGCTGCGCGACGACCGGGTCCGGGCCGCCACCCTCACCGGCAGCGAGCCGGCCGGTCGGGCGGTGGCCGCCACCGCCGGGGAGATGATCAAGAAGACGGTCCTGGAGCTCGGCGGCAGCGACCCGTACGTGGTGATGCCGTCGGCCGACCTCGACCGCGCCGCGCAGGTCGCGGTGACCGCGCGCGTGCAGAACAACGGGCAGTCCTGCATCGCAGCGAAGCGGTTCATCGTGCACGCGGACGTCTACGACGCCTTCGCCGAGCGCTTCACCGCCGGGATGCGGGCGCTGCGGGTCGGCGACCCGATGGCCGAGGACACCGACGTCGGGCCGCTCGCCACCGAGCAGGGGCGCACGGACCTGGAGGAACTGGTGGACGACGCCGTACGCTCCGGAGCGAGCGCGCTGTGCGGCGGGCACCGGCTGCGCCGGCCGGAGCTGCCGGGGTGGTACTTCGCGCCGACCGTGCTCGCCGGGATCACCCGGCGGATGCGCATCCACCGCGAGGAGGCGTTCGGCCCGGTCGCCACCCTGTACCGGGCGGGCGACCTGGACGAGGCGCTGCTGATCGCGAACGACTCGCCGTTCGGGCTGAGTTCGAACGTGTGGACCCGGGACGGGGCCGAGGCGGAGCGGTTCGCGCGCGACCTGGAGGCGGGCGCGGTGTACGTCAACGGCATGACCGCCTCGCATCCGGCGTTCCCGTTCGGCGGGGTGAAGCGGTCGGGTTACGGACGTGAGCTGTCCGGGCACGGAATCCGCGAGTTCTGCAACATCACCACGGTTTGGCACGGTGCCTGAGGGCCGCGCCACTACGATCGCCGGTGTGCGCGAAGTGACTCTGCCGCTGATTGTCGACGACCGCGGCGCCCTGCAGGTGTCCGCGTCCGATGTGAGCAAGCTGCTGCGGACGGTGGGCGCGCGATGGGTGCATCTGGTCGAGGCCGGTGAGGACGGCCTCGACGAGGACACCGTGGCCGCGCTGACGATCGAGCTGGCGAAGCTGGCCGACCGGATCGACGTGGCCTGTATCGCGCACAGCAGCGGCCGGTCCTGACGGTTCCTCACCCGGTTCCCGCCGCGGGCGGTCCGGCCGCTCGCCCGGCCGGCCCCGGCCCGCGCGCCCCGTCCGTCGCGCGGCGGACCCGGTGCGGGTCCGGGACCCCGGCCGGGCGGGGCCCGTCCCCGATACGGAGTAGCCCCGCGCGAGATCGCGGTCCTGCCGGGTGATCGTGGGTGGAGCACCCTCTGAGGTGAACCACCTTCGAAAGCAGGCACGGTTCATGGCGACTTTGTGCAGACCCTCGGTGTCCGTTCCCGAACACGTCATCACGATGGAGGAGACGCTGGAGCTGGCCCGCTCGCGTCATCCCGACCACCCCCAACTGCCGCTGGCCCTGAGGCTGATCGAGAACACCGGGGTGCGTACCCGGCACATCGTGCAGCCGATCGGGGACACCCTGAAGCACCCGGGCTTCGAGCAGCGCAACAAGGTCTACGAGGCCGAGGCCAAGGCTCGCGTCCCCGCGGTCGTGCAGCGCGCGCTGGACGACGCCGAGCTGCTCACCAGCGACATCGACGTGATCATCTACGTGTCGTGCACGGGCTTCATGATGCCCTCGCTCACCGCCTGGCTGATCAACGACATGGGTTTCGACTCCACCACCCGCCAGCTGCCCATCGCCCAGCTGGGCTGCGCGGCGGGCGGCGCGGCGATCAACCGGGCCCATGACTTCTGCACGGCCTACCCGGACGCGAACGCACTCATCGTGGCCTGCGAGTTCTGTTCACTGTGCTATCAGCCCACCGACCTCGGTGTGGGGTCGCTGCTGTCCAACGGACTGTTCGGGGACGGCATAGCCGCCGCCGTGGTCCGCGGCCGGGGCGGCACCGGCGTACGGCTGGAGCGCAACGGCTCGTACCTGATCCCCAAGACCGAGGAGTGGATCATGTACGACGTGCGGGCGACCGGTTTCCACTTCCTGCTGGACAAGCGGGTGCCGGCCACCATGGAGCCGCTCGCCCCGGCGCTCCGGGAGCTCGCCGGACAGCACGGGTGGGACGCCGCGGACCTGGACTTCTACGTCGTCCACGCGGGCGGTCCGCGCATCCTGGACGACCTGAGCACGTTCCTCCAGGTCGACCCGCACGCCTTCCGGTTCAGCCGGGCCACCCTCACCGAGTACGGCAACATCGCCAGCGGCGTCGTCCTGGACGCACTGCGCCGGCTGTTCGACGAGGGCGGACCCCGCGAGGACGCGCGCGGGCTGCTCGCCGGGTTCGGGCCCGGCATCACCGCCGAGATGTCCCTGGGCCGCTGGCAGTGCGACGAGACAGGCTGAGATGAGCGACGAGACGATCACCGAGACCGCTCCGCCGGTCCGCGACTGGCCGGCGCCGGACCTGTCCGGCACCGACTTCGACCCGGTCCTCGCCGAACTGATGCGCGAGGGCCCGGTCACCCGGATCCGGCTGCCCAACGGCGAGGGCTGGGCCTGGCTGGTCACCCGCCACGACGACGTGCGGATGGTCACCAACGACCCGCGGTTCGGCCGCGAGGCGGTCATGGACCGGCCGGTCACCCGGCTGGCTCCGCACTTCATCCCGGCCCGCGGCGCCGTCGGCTTCCTCGACCCGCCCGACCACACGAGGCTGCGCCGTGCGGTGGCGCCGGCCTTCACGGCCCGGGGCGTGGAGCGGATCCGCGAGCAGGCCCGCCGGACGCTCGACGCCATGGTCGACGAGCTGCTGCGGGCCGGCCCACCCGCCGACCTGGTCGAGACGGTGCTGGGGCCGTTCCCCATCGCGGTGATCTGCGAGCTGATGGGCGTCCCGGCCGGCGACCGGCACGCCATGCACACCTGGACCCAGCTCATCCTGTCCTCCGCGCACGGCGCCGAGGTCAGCGAGAGGGCCCGCAACGAGATGGGCGCCTGCTTCGCCGACCTGATCGGGCTGCGCCGGGACGGCACCGGCGAGGACGTCGCCTCGCTGCTCGGCGCGGCGGTGGACCGCGGCGAGATCACCCTGGACGAGGCGGTCGGGCTCGCGGTGCTGATCCAGATCGGCGGCGAGGCCGTGACCAACAACAGCGGGCAGATGTTCTACCTGCTGCTGACCCGTCCCGAGCTGGCCGGCCGGCTGCGGGCCGAGCCGGAGTGCCGGCCGCGGGCCATCGACGAGCTGCTGCGCTGGATCCCGCACCGCAACGCCGTCGGCCTGTCCCGGATCGCCCTGGAGGATGTCGACCTGAGGGGCCACCGCATCCGCGCGGGGGACGCCGTCTACGTGTCCTACCTGGCGGCCAACCGCGACCCGGAGGTGTTCGCCGACCCCGACCGGATCGACCTGGACCGCAGCCCCAACCCGCATGTCGCGTTCGGCTTCGGGCCGCACTACTGCGTGGGCGGCATGCTGGCCCGGCTGGAGTCGGAACTGCTGGTCGACGCCCTGCTGGACCGGGTGCCGGGGCTGCGCGCCGCCGTGCCGCCGGAGCAGGTGCCGTTCCGCAAGGGGGCGCTGATCCGCGGCCCCGAGGCACTCCCCGTCACCTGGTGAGGTGCCGATGACCGCGACGGAGGGGCTCCTGGTGCCGCCGGGCCACGGCCGGGTGGTGCGGGCACCCGCCCACGAGGTCACCTTCAAGGTGACCGGCGCCCACTCGCGGACGGCGTCCGCGTTCGAGGTCGTCGTCCCGCCCGGGTTCGACGTCGGCGCGCATGTGCACACCCGCAGCGAGGAACTGTTCTACGTGCTGGAGGGCGAGCTGGACGTGCTCGCCTTCGAGCCGCGGGTGCGCACCCCGGACAACTGGCGGCGCTGGGAGTCGGTCTCGGGCAACCGGGTGGTGCGGGCGAGGCCGGGCACCGTCATCGCCGTACCGCCGGGCTGTCCGCACGCGTTCGCCAACCCGACCGGGGAGCCGGCGAAGATGTTCTTCCAGGCGTCGCCTCCCCCGGACCACGAGCGGTACTTCGAGGAGTTGCTGGAGATCCTGCGCGGCGGCGGTGCGCCGGACCATGCGGCGATCGAGGAGCTGCGCGCACGCTACGACATCGAGCAGCTGACGCCGCTCCGGCACGGCTGACCCGGGCGGCGGCGGGCCACCGGGCCCGCCGCCGTCCCCGGCCGTCCCGTCCCCGGCCGTCCCGCCTTAGGAGCGCACCGGAGGCGGGACGGCGGGGGCGCCGGGGACCGGCCGGGGAGGGCGGGTCCGCCGGGTCAGCGGATGGGCACGCCGGACAGGGTGCGGGCGATCACCAGCCGCTGGATCTCGCTGGTGCCTTCGAAGATGGTGTAGATGGCGGCGTCCCGGTGCATGCGCTCCACCGGGTACTCCCGCGTGTAGCCGTTGCCGCCGAGGATCTGTATCGCCTGCGCCGTCACCTCCTTGGCCGTCTCGGAGGCGAACAGCTTCGACATGGAGCCCTCCGCCGCGGTGAACGGCCTGCCGTTCACCGCCATCCAGGACGCGCGCCAGACCAGCAGCCGCGCCGCGTCGATCCGGGTGCGCATGTCCGCGAGCTGGAAGGCCACGCCCTGGTTGTCGATGACGGGACGGCCGAACTGCTCCCGCGTGCACGCGTAGTCGAGGGCCACCTCGTACGCGGCGCGCGCGGTGCCGACGGCCATCGCGCCGACCGCCGGCCGGGAGGCCTCGAAGGTGGCCATCGCCGCGTTCTTCACGCGCCCGCCGCCCGCGCGGGCCTTCTCCCGGGCACGGGCCAGCCGCTCGTCCAGCTTCTCCTTGCCGCCCAGCAGGCAGGAGCCCGGCACCCGGACGTCGTCGAGGACGACCTCGGCGGTGTGCGAGGCGCGGATGCCGTGCTTCTTGAACTTCTGCCCCTGGGACAGTCCCGCCGTGTGCGGCGGGACGATGAAGGAGGCGTGACCCTTGGAACCGAGGTCGGGGTCGACGACCGCCACGACCACGTGGACGTTGGCGATACCGCCGTTCGTCGCCCAGGTCTTGGTGCCGTTCAGCACCCACTCGTCCCTGGCCTCGTCGTACACCGCGCGGGTCCGCATCGAGGCGACGTCGGAGCCGGCGTCCGGCTCGGAGGAGCAGAAGGCGGCGACCTTCACGTCGCCCGCGTCCCCGTACATCTGGGGGATCCAGGTGCCGACCTGCTCCTGGGTGCCGTTGGCGAGGACGCCCACGGCGGCCAGACCGGTGCCGAGGATCGACAGGGCGATGCCGGCGTCGCCCCAGAACAGCTCCTCGGTGGCCATCGGGATGCCGAGGCCGGTCGGGTCGAAGTACTGCTGCGCGTAGAAGTCCAGGGAGTAGATGCCGACCTTGGCGGCCTCCTGGATGACCGGCCAGGGCGTCTCCTCGCGCTCGTCCCACTCGGCGGCCGCGGGCCGGATGACGTCGGCGGCGAAGCCGTGCAGCCAGTCCCGGACCTCCTTCTGCTCGTCGTTGAGCTCCATGGTGAACTCGGCCATGTCCCCTCCAGCGGCGGCACCTGCATGTTACTTGCGGTAACCGAAGTCTGTTACCGGCGGGTAGAGAAAGTCAACTCGTCCTCCGCCCCCGGCATCCCGTTCGATGCGCGCGGCCTGCCGGGTGTTAGTTTGCGCTGGCGTCACCGAATCAGCACGGGTGGGGAGAACTCATGGACACCACACAGCGGGCCGAGCAGCCGAGGTCCGCCGACCGCCGACGGCGCGAGCTGCTGGAGGCCGCTGACCGGGTGGTGCTCCGGGACGGCCCGCAGGCCTCCATGAACGCGATCGCCGCGGAGGCCGGCATCACCAAGCCGATCCTCTACCGGCACTTCGGCGACAAGGGCGGCCTGTACGCCGCGCTCGCCAAACGCCACACCGACGCGCTGCTGGCCTCGCTGCGGGCCGCGCTGGACGCCCCCGCGGACCGGCGCGAGCGGGTGGAGGCCACACTCGACACCTACCTCGCCGCCATCGAGGCGCGCCCCCAGGTCTACCGCTTCCTGATGCACCCCTCGGAGGGCGGCCAGCCCGGGGACGCGGGCTTCGACGTGGGCCGGCACAGCGCCCCGCTGCTGCGCAGGATGGGCGAGGAACTGGCCACCGTCATCGAGGAGCGCCTCGACCTCGGGCCGGGCACCGGGCAGCTGGCCCGGGTGTGGGGGCACGGCATCGTCGGCATGATGCATGCCGCCGGAGACTGGTGGCTGGGCGAACGGCCCTGCTCCCGCACGGAGTTGGTGCGCAGCCTGGCCGACCTGCTGTGGGGGCGGCTGGCCGCGGCGGGCGACCGCGTGGGCGGGCCGGGGTTCTAGGGCGTGTTTCGAAAGTAGCGTCGTCTGCCCGAAGGGCAGGCCTGGCGGCGTCTGGTGCGTGCGATCGCAAGGCGGAGGGTCGCCCCGATACTGGATGTATCGGGGCGAGCCCGACAACGCGGCGAGCGTGCGTGCCAGACGCCGCCAGGCAGGCGGGACTTTCGAAACACGCCCTAGGTGACTGGTGTTAAGCGGGTCTTCCTGAGTGTGCCGGTTCGCCATGGAGGGTGTCAGGATCGTGTCGGCGGCTGGTGACAGGGCGACTTGTGGACGGTTCGTGTCCGGCCTGATGGCTGTTGAGGGGGTGATGCGACCGCGGTCGAGTCGCTCGCGTGCCTCTGAGCCCCTTCCGGGTGGTCAGCCGGTGGCGATGGCCCAGTTTCCAGCGGCTGTGGACATGATTCCGAGCACGCCGAGCCGCGCGATGTTGGCGGCGGCGGCCAGCAGGGAGAAGTCGGCGGCGACCTTGGCCCGCCCCCGCACCCGGGCCCGGCGTCCGCCGTGTCGCCGCCGCATGAGGTGGGCGATCTTGCGTTCGACCTTGGGCCGGGTGGCCCGGTAGGTAGCCAGCCAGGCCGGGTCGGCGCTGCGTGCCCGGCCGCGTGCCAGGTGTTCCTCGTGCGGGCCGATGGTGATGACGCGTCCGTCCCTGGCGGTCGTGCACTGGGCCGCGAGCGGGCAGGCGGCGCAGGCGGCCTTGAAGCAGGCCGCCCCACGGCCGTCGGACTTCGGGCGGATGGGGACGGTCACCTGGTTCGGGCAGGTGACCTGCCCCGCCCCCAGGTCGACGGTGAAGGCGTCCTTGGAGAACCGTCCGCCGGGCGCGTTGGCGGCCTGCACTTTGACCATCACCTCGACGCCGGCCCCGTCCAGCTCGGCCAGCAGCGGTCCGGTCCCGTAGGCGGCGTCGCCGTAGACCTCGGCCCGCTCACCCGCGGCCCCTTCGTTCGGGGCGGGCGCGTTCAGGACGTCGGCCAGCAGCTCGGCGGCGGGCTCGGCGTCGCCGGCGTTGCCCGCAGTGACTGCGGTTGCGGTGATGACCTCGCTGTCGGGGTCTTCGGCCACGTGCCCCTTGTAGCCGTCGAAGGACCGGTTGACGGTTTTGTGCCCGTGCCGGGCCTCGGGATCGACCGTGGAGATGACCCGGTCCGTGGCCACCTTCCGGGCAATCCGGAACACTCCGTCACCGTCCTGGTCCAGGTCCTGGCCGAGCACGGTGGCCAGCAGGCGCGCGGCCTGGTCCGCCTCCGGCTCCAGCACCCGGCCCTCCAGCACGGCCAAGAGCGCGTACCCGTCCCGGGCCCGCGAATCGATCAGCGCCTCCCGCTCACCGGCGTCCGTCCAGTCGATGACCGGCTTGGCCGTGTCGGTGTAGGCATCGCCGCTGGTCAGTTGCGCCCGCAGCTCGGCCCGCAGCCCGTGATCGGCCGCCCGCAGCAGGCCGCGGACGGCCGAGCGGATCAGCGTGATGGTGTCCTGCGTGGCCACGGCGTCATAGACCGGAGCCGAGTCCAGCACCCGCCGACGACCCACCAGCCCGGCCTGGGCGGCCACGTCCACCGTCCGCTCGAAGATCCGGTCCGGGCGGGCGGACGCGGCCAGCCGCGCGCGCATGTCCACCAAGACGGTGTGCACGAACCCGGGATGATCGAAGTCCAGCCCGCCGGCGGCGTACTTCCAGCGGACATCGAATGCGAACCGCTCGACCGCTTCACGGTCGGACAAGCCTTCCAGGCGCTGCAGGACCATCACGACCGCCACGATCACCGGCGGCACCGACCTGCGGCCGTCCTCGGCGAACAGATCGGCGAACATCTCATCGGGGAACAACGCCCGGCACTCGCGGTGCAGCACCGCGTAGATCGAGTTCGGCGCCAGCCGACCCTCGCAGAAACCCGCCGTGGAGGAGAGCAACCCCGGCTGCATCGGGGTCCGGCCCACTGCCATCGCTCAACCTCTCCCCACACCCAGCGACCAACACCAAGCAGCCTGGCACACGTTGAAGAACCGACGCGAGCTCACACGATTAACACCAGTCACCTAGGGCGTGCTCCAGGGGGCCCGGGCGACCCGGCGCATCAGCCGGCGGTGGCGCAGCCCCGTGACCCGCTCCGGGTAGAGCGTGCCCTCCAGGTGGTCGTACTCGTGCTGGAGGCAGCGCGCGAAGAAGCCCGTGCCGTGGAGAGTCACCGGCTCGCCGGTCAGGGTGCGGCCCTCCAGCACCGCGTGGTCGTGGCGCACCGTGCCCGCCTCCAGGCCCGGCAGGGACAGGCAGCCCTCCGGGCCGCGGATCTCGACGCCGTCCGCCGCCACCAGCCGGGGGTTGACGACATGTCCCCGATGGCGCACGTCCTCGTCGTCGGGGCAGTCGTAGACGAACACCCGCAGCGGCTCGCCCACCTGGTTCGCGGCCAGGCCCACGCCGTTCGCGGCGTACATGGTCGCGAACAAGTCCTCCACGAGGGCGGCGAGTCCGGGGCCGAAGTCGGTGACCTCGGCGCACCGGGCGCCGAGCACCGGGTCACCGAACAGGGTGAGGGGCCGGACGCGCCCGCGGGCGCCCGGGATCGAGCCGTGTCGCATGGCGGCAAGGGTACGGTCTTGCCAGCCGCGTCCCGTGCGGGCCCGGATCGTGACCGTGCCGCGATTCGGGCACCTGAGTGGATCTCGATAGGCTGAGGCCACACCACGTTGCCGTAGAGGCTTTCGGCGCGTCGCGTACGCAAGGAGGATCGAGGAGTGATGGCAGGCAACTCGGACCCGCTCACGCCGCGGGCCAAGCTCGCCGTGACCGCGGGCAAGGCGGTCGCGGCGGCATCCCGGGCCGCAGGACGCGGCAGTGGTTCGGTGATCGGCGGACGGGTGGCCCTCAAGCTCGACCCCGACCTGCTCGCCCGGCTCGCGCAGCACCTGGACGTGATCCTGGTCTCGGCGACCAACGGCAAGACCACCACCACGCGTCTGATCGCCGAGGCGCTCAGGGCGGCCGGGCCGGTGGTGTCCAACGCGCTCGGCGCGAACATGCCCGCGGGCATCACCTCGGCGCTGGCGGGCGGTTCGGACGCGAAGTTCGGCGTCATCGAGGTCGACGAGAAGTACCTCGCGGGCGTCGCCCGGGACACCGACCCGAAGTGCATCGCCCTGCTCAACCTCTCCCGCGACCAGCTCGACCGCGCCGCCGAGACCCGCATGCTCGCGGAGAACTGGCGCGAGGGGCTGGCCGGCGCCAAGGCGGTGATCGTGGCGAACGCCGACGACCCGCTGGTGGTCTGGGCCGCGTCCTCGTCCCCGAACGTGATCTGGGTCGCGGCCGGCCAGATGTGGAAGGACGACGCCTGGTCCTGCCCCTCCTGCGGCGGTGTGATGCAGCGCCCCGGCGAGGACTGGTTCTGCGGCGACTGCGGCTTCCGCCGGCCGACCCCGGCCTGGGCGCTGTCCGGCGACCACGTCCTCGACCCGCACGGCTCCGCCTGGCCGATCCACCTCCAGCTGCCGGGCCGCGCCAACAAGGCCAACGCCACCTCCTCGGCCGCCGTGGCCGCCGTGTTCGGGGTGCCGCCGCAGGTCGCGCTGGAGCGCATGTACCAGGTGCAGGCGGTGGCCGGCCGCTACGACGTGGTGCAGTTCGAGGGTCGTGACCTGAGGCTGCTGCTGGCCAAGAACCCGGCGGGCTGGCTGGAGACCTTCTCCCTCATCGACCCGCCGCCCGCTCCGGTGATCCTGTCGGTGAACGCGCGCGGCGCCGACGGCACCGACACCTCCTGGCTGTGGGACGTGGACTACACGCGGCTGACCGGCCATCCGATCGTCGTGGTCGGGGACCGCAGGCTCGACCTCGCGGTCCGCCTGGAGGTCGCCGACCAGCACTTCCAGGTGTGCGACACGCTGGACCAGGCGGTGCAGCTGTGCCCGCCGGGCAGGATCGAGGTCATCGCCAACTACACCGCCTTCCAGGACCTGCGCCGCCGCGTCGGCAACTGACCAGCGTTAAGGACAGAGACTTCATGAGCGACAACCAGCTGCGGGTCGTCTGGGTCTATCCGGACCTGCTGAGCACCTACGGCGACCAGGGCAACGTCCTCGTCGTGGAGCGGCGGGCGCGGCAGCGGGGCCTGGACGTGGCACGGATCGACGTGCGCAGCGACCAGCCCGTCCCGACCTCCGGCGACATCTACCTCATCGGCGGCGGCGAGGACCGGCCGCAGCGGCTCGCGGCCGAGCGGCTGCGCCGGGACGGGGGCCTGTACCGGGCGGTGGAGAACGGCGCGATCGTGTTCTCGGTGTGCGCCGGCTACCAGATCCTCGGCCACGAGTTCATCAACGACCTCGGCCAGCGGGAGCCCGGCCTCGGCCTGCTGGACGTGGTGTCGACGCGGGGCGAGGGCGCGCGCTGCGTCGGCGACGTGCTCGCCGACATCGACCCTCGGCTCGGGCTGCCGCCGCTGACCGGCTTCGAGAACCACCAGGGCGTCACCCGTCTGGGCCCGACGGCCCGCCCGTTCGCCCGGGTCACCCTCGGCAACGGCAACGGCACGGGCGACGGTACCGAGGGCGCGTACAACGACACCGTGTTCGGCACCTACATGCACGGTCCCGTGCTGGCCCGCAACCCGCTGATCGCCGATCTGCTGCTGAAGCTGGCGCTGGACGTCAACGCGCTGCCGCCGACCGACGACCGCTGGTACGAGGCGCTGCGCAACGAGCGCATCGCCGCCGCGCAGCAGCCGGACTGAGCCGAGCCCGGGGCGGCGCGCCCCGGCCGTCCCCGGTGCCCCGACCGCCTGCGGCCCTGCGGCACCCCGGCCGTCCGGGGATCCGGTTCCATCCCCGGGCGCGCCGGGTGCTCCCGTCGCCCCGGCGGCCGGGCCCGGCGCCGCCGGCCCCCGGGTTCCCGCGCCACCCGCCACCCGGGCTGCGCGGCACCGGCTCTCCCCGGCCTCACGCCGTCGCCCGTCCGGGGCGCTCGCACCGGGCCGGCCGGGGACGCCACGCCCCCGGGCGGCGTCCTTCGGCGCTCCTTCGCCTGCGCGCCGGACGCCCGCAAGGCGGCCGCAACGCGGTTCCCGCACCCTCCTTCGCGGGCCCCTCTGACGGGCCGTCCGCTCACATGTGCGGGCTGGTCCACCAGGCGGACGTCCGGTACAGAGCCACCCCCTCACGCCGGTAGGGTGACCGGGATCAAGCCGGACGACGTGGTCCGGTCCCCGGCCCACGTTGCAAAGGTATCTCGGGCTATGCGCATTGGTGTCCTCACGTCCGGCGGCGACTGCCCCGGCCTGAACGCCGTCATCCGGTCCGTCGTGCACCGCGCCGTCGCCGACCACGGCGACGAGGTCATCGGCTTCCGGGACGGCTGGAAGGGCCTCCTGGAGTGCGACTACATGAAGCTCGACCTGGACGCGGTCGGCGGCATCCTCGCCCGGGGCGGCACCATCCTCGGCTCCTCCCGGGTCCAGCCCTCCCACCTGCGGGACGGCGTCGAGCGGGCCAGGGGCCACGTCGCCGACCTCGGCCTCGACGCGATCATCCCGATCGGCGGCGAGGGCACGCTGAAGGCGGCCCGGCTGATGTCGGACAGCGGCCTGCCCGTGGTGGGCGTGCCGAAGACCATCGACAACGACATCGCCGTCACGGACGTCACGTTCGGCTTCGACACGGCCGTCGGCGTGGCGACCGAGGCCCTGGACCGGCTCAAGACCACCGCCGAGTCCCACCAGCGGGTCCTGGTCGTGGAGGTCATGGGGCGGCACACCGGCTGGATCGCCCTGCACTCGGGCATGGCCGCGGGCGCGCACGCCATCGTGGTGCCCGAGCGGCCCTTCGACATCGAGGAGCTGACCACGGTGGTCGGCGAGCGGTTCGCGGCGGGCAAGCGGTTCGCGATCGTGGTGGCCGCCGAGGGCGCCAAGCCCAGGCCGGGCGGCATGGACTTCGACGAGGGCGGCAAGGACGTCTACGGTCACGAGCGGTTCGCCGGGATAGCGCGACAGCTCTCCGTCGAACTGGAGGACAGGCTCGGCAAGGAGGCCCGGCCGGTGATCCTCGGGCATGTGCAGCGCGGTGGCACGCCCACCGCCTACGACCGGGTGCTCGCCACCCGGTTCGGATGGCACGCGGTGGAGGCGGTGCACCGCGGGGAGTTCGGGATGATGACGGCGCTGCGCGGCACCGACATCGTGATGGTGTCCCTGGCGGAGGCCGTCGAGACGCTGAAGACCGTGCCCGCCGGGCGCTACGCCGAGGCCGAGTGCGTGCTGTGACGCGTCCCGCGAGGTCCGCTCCGCGGAGGTGAGCGCGCCACGCGTCCGCCGCCGCCGGCTGGTGCGCAGGCCGCCCCCGGTGACGTCCGTCGCCGGGGGCGGTTCTACTCTGTGGAGCGGACGTACACGCACAACCCCCACGAAACAGGAGCCGGCGGATGGATCACAGCGGGCACGGCATGATGACGGACCTGCCGCCGTTCACGCTGGGACGGGGCCTGCAGTGGTCGCCGGACTCCTTCTTCCTGGTCGCGTGCCTGCTGGGCGCGGGGCTGTACCTGTGGGGTGTGGTACGGCTCAGGCGGCGCGGGGACGCGTGGTCCTCGGGCCGGACGCTGGCGTTCCTCTCCGGTGTGCTCACCGTCGCCCTGATGATGTGCACCCGGCTGAACGACTACGGCATGGTCATGTTCAGCGTGCACATGGTGCAGCACATGGTGATCAGCATGCTGTCGCCGATCCTGGTCCTGCTGGGCGCGCCCGTCACGCTGGCCCTGCGGGCGCTGCCGGTGGCGGGGCGCGGGCGCAGGGGGCCCCGGGAGGTGCTGCTGGCGCTGCTGCACAGCCGCTACCTGCAGGTGATCACGCATCCGGTGTTCACCATCCCGATGTTCATCGCGAGCCTGTACGGGCTCTACTTCACCCCGCTGTTCGACACGCTGATGGGCTCCCGGACGGGGCACATCGCGATGATGGTGCACTTCTTCGCCGTCGGCCTGGTCTTCTTCTGGCCGATCATGGGTGTGGACCCGGGCCCGCACCGGCCCGGGTACCTGATGCGGATGCTGGAGCTGTTCGCGGGCATGCCGTTCCACGCCTTCTTCGGCATCGCACTGATGATGGGCTCGACCCCCATGGTGGCGACGTACGCGCATCCGGCCGCGTCGCTCGGCATCGACGCGCTCGCCGACCAGAACGCGGCGGGCGGTATCGCCTGGGCGTTCAGCGAGATCCCCTCGGTGCTGGTACTGATCGCGCTGCTGTTCCAGTGGCACGGTTCCGAACAGCGGCAGGCCAAACGCCTGGACCGGGCCGCGGACCGGGACGGCGACAAGGAGCTGGAGGCGTACAACGCCTACCTCGCCTCGCTGAACGCGCGCGGCTGAGCCGCCGCGCTCCGGTCCCCTCGCCCCCTCTTCACCCCGCCGCCCGGCCGCCGGGTTCCGGCGAGCGGCCCGCGGAGCGCCGATCCGGGGCACCATGGAGGGGACGGACGACGAGGAGGGTGTCGCGATGCCCGGTTCCACGGACAGCTCCACGAAGGCCATGGGGGTGCTCACCGTCGGCGGACTCGTCGTGGTGACGGCCTACACGGCGGTGCTCGGCAGCAACGGCTGGCTGTGGTTCGGCTGGGTCGTGCTCGGTCTGATCACCCTCGGCATGGTGGCCACCCGCAGCACCTGAGGCTCACTCCCGGCCCAGCCGGGCCCCCGAGTGCACGCCCGGCTGGTACTTCGGCAGCCGGGCGGTCACCTTCATCCCCGCTCCGGGCGCGGTCTCGATGACGAGGCCGTGGTCGTCGCCGTAGACCTGGCGGAGCCGGTCGTCCACGTTGCACAGGCCGATGCCGCCGGACGGGCTGCCCTCGCCCGCCAGGATGCGGCGCAGCAGCGCGGGGTCCATGCCCGCGCCGTCGTCCTCGATGACCACCAGCGCCTCGGCGCCCGCGTCCTGCGCGGTGATGCCGATGCGGCAGGTGTCCGCCCTGCCTTCCAGGCCGTGCTTGACGGCGTTCTCCACGAGCGGCTGGAGGCAGAGGAACGGCAGCGCCACCGGCAGCACCTCGGGCGCGATCTGGAGGGTGACGGACAGCCGGTCGCCGAAGCGGGCGCGGACCAGCGCCAGGTACTGGTCGATGGCGTGCAGCTCGTCGGCGAGGGTGGTGAAGTCGCCGTGCCGGCGGAACGAGTAGCGGGTGAAGTCGGCGAACTCCAGCAGCAGCTCCCGGGCCCGCTCGGGGTCGGTGCGCACGAAGCTGGCGATCACCGCGAGCGAGTTGAAGACGAAGTGCGGCGAGATCTGCGCCCGCAGGGCCCTGATCTCGGCCTCGATCAGCCGGGTGCGGGACCGGTCGAGGTCGGCGAGCTCCAGCTGGACGGAGACCCAGCGGGCGACCTCGCCCGCCGCCCGGACCAGCACCGCGGACTCGCGGGGCGCGCAGGCGACCAGCGCGCCGTGCACCCGGTCGTCGACGGTGAGCGGCGCGACCACCGCCCAGCGGACCGGGCAGGCGGGGCTGTCGCAGGTCAGCGAGAACGCCTCGCCGCGGCCGGTGTCCAGCGGGCCGGCCAGCCGCTCCATGATCTCCTCTCGGTGGTGGGCGCCCGCACCGTCCCAGGCCAGCACCCGCTCCTCGTCGGTCAGGCACAGCGCGTCGGTGCCCAGCAGCGAGCGCAGCCGCCGCGCGGACCGGCGGGCCGTCTCCTCGGTGAGTCCCGCCCGCAGCGGTGGTGCCGCCAGCGAAGCGGTGTGCAGGGTCCGGAAGGTGGCGTGCTCCACGGGCGTGCCGAGTCCGCCGCCGCGGCGCCCGGGACGGGCGGTGCGGCGGCCCAGCCAGAAGCCGGCGGCGAGGAGCGGCAGGACGGCCACGCACAGGCCCGCGACGAACCCGGTCATTCCGGCGGCTCCGGCCGTGCGCTTGACCCTCTCCGCCTCCGCCGCGGCCGTCCCGGCCGGCCCGGAGGCCTCATGCCCGCACCTGAGGGCGCACCTGCCCGCCGGCCAGCTCCTCCGGCAGGTGGAAGCGGGCCAGGATGCCCGCCGTGCCCGCCGGGACCCGGCCGGGCGTGGCCAGCGACACCACGGTCATGGTCAGGAAGCCCAGCGGCACGGACCACAGCGCGGGCCAGGCCAGCAGGGCGTGCAGTCCGCCCGCGCCGAGCAGGCCGGACATGGTGGCGGTGACGGCGAGGAACGCCGAGCCGCCGCCGGCCAGCATCCCCGCGGCCGCGCCCGGCGGGGTCAGTCTGCGCCACCAGATGCCGAGCACCAGCAGCGGGCAGAACGAGGACGCCGACACCGCGAACGCGAGCCCCACGGCGTCGGCCACCGGCAGCCCCCCGGCCAGGGTGCTCGCGGCGAGCGGCATCAGCATGGCGAGGGCGGTGCCCAGCCGGAAGTGCCGTACGCCGCGGGTGGGCAGCACGTCCTGGGTGAGGACCCCGGCGACGGCCATGGTGAGGCCGGACGCGGTGGACAGGAAGGCGGCGAACGCCCCGCCCGCGACCAGCGCGCCCAGCAGGTCGCCGCCGGCCCCGCCGACGACGCGGCCGGGCAGCAGCAGCACGGCGGCGTCGGCGTCACCGGTGAGCGTCAGTTCGGGGGCGTAGAGGCGGGCCAGGGCGCCGTAGACGGGGGGCAGCAGGTAGAAGGCGCCGACCAGGGCGAGCACGGCGACCGTGGTGCGGCGGGCGGCCACCCCGTTCGGGCTGGTGTAGAAGCGGACGACGACGTGCGGCAGGCCCATGGTGCCGAGGAAGGTGGCGAGGATCAGGCCGTACGTCGCGTACAGCGGCCGTTCGGAGCGGCCCGCCGCGAGTGAGGTGGACATGCCCCCGTTGCCGCCGCGGTCGGCGGCGGGTACGGGCGTGCCGGGCGCGAAGGTCAGGCGGGTGCCGCCGTCGACGCGGTGGGTTCCGGCGGCCAGGGTGGTCTCCTGCCCGTGGTACGGGTTCCCGTCGACGGTGCCGGTGACGGTCGCGGTCAGCGGCCGGTGCAGCCGCAGCCGCAGGGTGTCGTCGACCTGCACGGTGTGCCGGGTGCGGAACGCGGGCGGTTCGTCGAAGGCGCGGCCGGGAGCGCCGTCCTGCTGCCAGGCCAGCACCAGGAAGAGCGCCGGGACGAGGAGCGCGGTGAGCTTGAGCCAGTACTGGAAGGCCTGCACGAACGTGATGCTGCGCATGCCGCCCGCGGCGACGGTGACCGTGACCACGACGGCCACGATCACGCCGCCCAGCCGGTCCGGGGCGCCGGTCAGCACGGCGAGGGTCAGTCCGGCGCCCTGCAGCTGGGGCAGCAGGTACAGCCAGCCGATGCCGACGACGAACACCCCGGCGAGCCGCCGCACGGCCTGGGAGGCGAGGCGGGCCTCGGCGAAGTCGGGCAGCGTGTAGGCGCCCGAGCGGCGCAGCGGGGCGGCGACGAACAGCAGCAGGACGAGGTATCCGGCGGTGTAGCCGACCGGGTACCAGAGCATGTCGGCGCCCTGTACCAGGACCAGTCCGGCGATGCCGAGGAAGGACGCGGCGGAGAGGTACTCGCCGCTGATGGCGGCCGCGTTCAGGCGGGGGCCGACGGTGCGGGAGGCGACGTAGAAGTCGGAGGTGGTGCGGGAGACGCGCAGGCCGAACGCGCCGACGAGGACGGTCGCCACCACGACCAGGGCGACCGCCGGGACGGCGTAGGCGGGGTTCACCGGTTCACCGGTCCCCGACCAGGCGGACCAGGTCCCGCTCGTTGCGTTCGGCGCGGCGCACGTACCAGCGGGCGAGCAGGACCAGCGGGGCGTACAGCCCGAAGCCGAGGACGCCCCACTGCAGGCGGCGGGCGGCGGGTACGGCGGTGAAGAGCAGCGGCAGCGGGCCGGCGAGCAGGACGAGAACCGCGAAGGCGGCGAGCCCGGCGCGCAGCTGGGTGCGCATCAGGGAGCGGACGTAGGTGTGGCCGAGGGTGGTCTGCTCGTCGATCTCGGTGCGCGGCCGGTGCCGGACCGGGGTACGGCGGGCACGGCGGGGCGGGCCGGTGACGGTGACGCGGGCCCCTGCGGGGTCCTGGGGCACGTCAGGTCCTCCTCATCAGCACATCCCGCAGCTCGCGCGCGTGCCGGCGGCTGACCTGGAGTTCCTCGGTGCCGATCAGGACGCTCACCGATCCGGCGCCGAGGCGGAGTTCGGCGATGTGGCGCAGGGCGACGAGGTGGCGGCGGTGGATGCGCAGGAAGCCGCGGGCGCGCCAGCGCTCCTCCAGGGTGGACAGCGGGATGCGGACCAGGTGGCTGCCGCGGGCGGTGTGCAGCCGGGCGTAGTCGCCCTGCGCCTCGACGTGGGTGATGTCGTCGACGGCGACGAAGCGGGTCACTCCCCCGAGTTCGACGGGTATCTGGTCCGGATCGGGTTCGTGCACGGGGATGCGCGGGGCGGCCTGGGCGGCCGGGCCACCGGGCGGCTTTGCGGGGCGGGCGCCGCCGGTGCGCAGGTCCGCGGCCCGCCGTACGGCCTCGGCGAGGCGTTCGCGGCGTACGGGCTTGAGGACGTAGTCGACGGCGTCGAGGTCGAAGGCCTGCACGGCGAAGTCCTCGTGGGCGGTGACGAAGACGACCAGCGGGGGCCGGGCGAAGCCGGTGAGCAGCCGGGCCAGGTCCAGGCCGTCGAGGCCGGGGAGGTTGATGTCGAGGAACACCACGTCGACGGCCTCGGGGCCGTCGGGCCCGGACTCCAGGGCCCGGTTGATGCGGCGCAGTGCCTCGGTGGCGTCGCCGGCGCCCTCCGCGCTGCCGACGCGCGGGTCGGCGTTGAGCAGGTACAGCAGTTCCTCCAGCGAGGGGCGTTCGTCGTCGACGGCCAGGGCGCGCAGCATGAACGTGGAGTGTAGGGGCGAACGGCGCGCCGGGACACGGGCCCGGCACCGGTCGGGCGGCGCCGGCGGGGGTGCCGCCCCGGGCGGGGCGCGGAGGGAGGGCGGCGGCCGCGGTGGAAGGCTGCGGCCGCGGCGGGAGGCTGCGGGCGCGGTGGGAGGCTGCGGGCGCGGTGGGAGGCTGCGGGCGCGGTGGGAGGCTGCGGGCGCGGTGGGAGGCTGCGGGCGCGGTGGGAGGCTGCGGGCGCGGTGGGAGGCTGCGGCCGATGCGGGAGGCTGCGGCCGATGCGGGAGGCTGCGGCCGCGGCGGGCGCGGTGGGAGGCTGCAGGCGCGGCCGGGGGGAGTGCCCCGGACGTGTCCTGCCCGGCACGGACGCCGCCGTGGCCGCCCGCGCGCCGTTGCCCGCTCCCCGTGACAGTCCGGCCGGGCCCTCGCGGGCAGCGGGCGGGGTCCCCGGCCGGGCGGGGAGATGCCGCGGGCCGCGCCGGGACGGCGGGGGCGTTCGCGGTGGCTACAGTGGCGGCGTGAACAGCAGGAACGCCCCGTTCGACGGGCTCGACCGGAAGATCATCACCGCTCTGATGGCGAACGCCAGGACCAGTTTCGCCGAGATCGGTGCGGCGATCGGGCTGTCGGCGACGGCGGTCAAACGGCGCGTGGACCGGCTCCGGGACACCGGGGTGATCACCGGGTTCACCGCGACCGTGCAGCCGTCGGCGCTCGGCTGGCGCACCGAGGCGTACGTCGAGGTGTACTGCGAGGGCGCGGCCCCGCCGCGGCGGCTCGCGGAGGTCGTGCGCAACCATCCGGAGATCACCGCGGCGATGACCGTGACGGGCGGCGCGGACGCGCTGCTGCACGTGCGGGCGCGGGACGTGGAGCACTTCGAGGAGGTGCTGGAGCGGATCCGCACCGAGCCGTTCATCCGCAAGACGATCAGTGTGATGGTGCTGTCCCATCTGCTCCCGGAGAGTCCGGAGGCGAGTGCGTCCCAGCCGGCCCCGCAGAGCGCAGCAGACGTGCGTCTTCCCTGATCAGGACGCAGCGATCCTGCGGGGACACGCAGCTTTCGTTTCTTGTCGCTCGCCGCTGTCGGTCCTTACCTTGGTGTCACCCCTGACCGATCACCGCAGGAAGCGGAGGGACCCCTCTGTGACCGACAGCCGTGTGCCGCGCCGGCGGCGTTACCTCGTCTGCGAGCCCAGACACTTCGCCGTGCAGTACGCGATCAACCCCTGGATGCATCCCGACGTCGAGGTCGACGTCGACCTGGCCCAGGAGCAGTGGCGGGAGATGATCCGCGCCTACCGGACCCACGGGCACTCCGTCGAGGCCGTGGAGCCGGTGGCCGGTCTCCCGGACATGGTCTTCGCCGCGAACTCCGCGGTCGTCGTCGACGGCCGTGTCTTCGGCTCGCTCTTCCACGCGGACGAGCGGCGCCCGGAGTCCGTGCACTACGACATGTGGTTCAAGCAGGCCGGCTACGCCGTGCACCGCCCGGAGTCGGTGTGCGAGGGCGAGGGCGACCTGGTGTGGACGGGCCGGTACCTGCTGGCCGGGCACGGCTTCCGGACCACCCGGGAGGCGCACCGCGAGGCGCAGGAGTTCTTCGGCCGGCCGGTGATCAGTCTGACGCTGGTGGACCCGTACTTCTACCACCTGGACACGGCGCTGTTCGTCCTGAACGACGGGAGCGACGGTGAGCAGAACAACATCGTCTACTACCCGGAGGCGTTCTCCCCGGGCAGCCGCGAGGTGCTGGAACGGCTGTACCCGGACGCGGTGCTCGCCACCCGCGAGGACGCGGAGTCCTTCGGGCTGAACTCCGTGTCCGACGGCCGCCACGTGTTCATCGCGCCGCAGGCCGAGGCCCTCGCCGGGAACCTGGCCGGGCGCGGCTACGTCCCCGTCCCCGTCGACCTGTCGGAGTTCCTCAAGGCCGGCGGGGGCATCAAGTGCTGTACCCAGGAGATCCGCTGATGACCGCACCCGTCCGTACCCGCTCCTCCGCCGAGCTGATCCGCGCCGAGGAGCCGGTCCTCGCCCACAACTACCACCCGCTGCCCGTGGTCGTGGCGCACGCCGAGGGCGTCTGGGTCCAGGACGTGGAGGGCCGGCGCTACCTCGACCTGCTGGCCGGGTACTCGGCGCTGAACTTCGGCCACCGCCACCCCGGCCTCGTCGACGCGGCGCACCGCCAGCTGGACCGGCTGACCCTGACGTCGCGGGCGTTCCACAACGACCGGCTCGCCGGGTTCGCCGAGCGGCTCGCGGAGCTGACCGGGCAACAGATGGTGCTGCCGATGAACACCGGCGCCGAGGCGGTGGAGAGCGGCATCAAGGTGGCCCGCAAGTGGGCCTACGACGTCAAGGGCGTGCCCGCCGACCGGGCGGGGATCGTGGTCGCCGCGGAGAACTTCCACGGCCGGACGACGACCATCGTCGGCTTCTCCACGGACGAGTCGGCACGCGCCGGGTTCGGTCCGTTCACGCCGGGCTTCACGGTCGTGCCGTACAACGACCTGGCGGCGCTGGAGGAGGCCGTCGACGAGACGACCGCGGCGGTGCTGATCGAGCCGGTGCAGGGCGAGGCCGGGGTGATCGTCCCCGACCACGGCTATCTCGCCGGAGTGCGCGAGCTGACCCGCCGCAAGGGCTGTCTGTTCGTCGCCGACGAGATCCAGTCCGGTCTGGGCCGCACCGGGCGCACCCTCGCCGTCGACCACGAGGACGTCGTGCCCGACCTGGTGCTGCTGGGCAAGGCGCTGGGCGGCGGCATCGTGCCGGTGTCGGCGGTGGTCGGTTCCCGGGACGTGCTCGGGGTGCTGGGGCCGGGCGAGCACGGCTCGACCTTCGGCGGCAACCCGCTGGCCGCGGCGGTCGGCACGGCCGTGGTGGAGCTGCTGGAGACCGGCGAGTACCAGCGCCGCGCCTCGGAGCTGGGCGTCGTCCTGCGCGGCGCGCTGACCGACCTGGTCGGCAAGGGCGTGGTCGGCTTCCGCTCGCTTGGTCTGTGGGCGGGTGTCGACGTCGACCCGGCCGTCGGCACCGGGCGGGAGATCAGCGAGCGGCTCCTGCGCGAGGGGGTCCTGGTCAAGGACACCCACGGCTCGACGATCCGGATCGCGCCCCCGCTCACCATCACGGGCGAGGAGCTGGGCCAGGCGCTCCAGACGCTGGAGAAGGTGCTGGCGGGCTGACGGAGGATCACGGGCCGCGGCCGCGCCCCCGCACGCATGCGCGTGCGGGGGCGCGGCCTTCCGTGCGGTGAGCCGCCCGGGGCGGGGTGCGGCGCCGGGACGGCGGCGGACCCGGCCTGCGATGGGCCGGCGAGGCGGCGGACCGGGGCGACGAGGGGCGGCCCGGGCGGGATGTCGCGAGGCGCGGTGGCACGAGGCGGGGCGGCACGAGGCGGGGGGAAGAACGGCCCCGTTCCCGCCGCCCGCCCCCGCGCCTACACTGACTGACCATCAGAACAGGCCGGTCGACCTGCCGGAACGCGGCGCTGCGCGGCCTCGCCGGAGTGAGGAGGGCCCTTGTTCTACCACCTGCTCAAGTACGTACTGCTGGGACCGCTGCTGAGGCTGGTCTTCCGGCCGCGCATCGAGGGTCTGGAGCACGTGCCGGCGTCGGGCGCGGCCATCGTCGCCGGGAACCACCTCTCCTTCTCGGACCACTTCCTGATGCCGGCCGTCCTCAAGCGCCGCATCACCTTCCTCGCGAAGGCCGAGTACTTCACCGGCTCCGGCGTCAAAGGGCGTCTGACGGCGGCGTTCTTCCGCAGCGCGGGGCAGATTCCGGTGGACCGCTCGGGCAGGGAGGCGGGCCGGGCCGCCATCCGGGAGGGCCTGGGCGTGCTGGGCCGGGGCGAGCTGCTCGGCATCTACCCGGAGGGCACCCGCTCGCACGACGGGCGGCTGTACAAGGGCAAGGTCGGTGTGGCCGTGATGGCGCTGACTTCGGGGGTTCCGGTGATCCCCTGCGCCATGATCGGCACCTTCGAGGCGCAACCGCCCGGCCGGGTGGTGCCGCACCCGCACCGGGTGGTCATCCGGTTCGGCCCGCCGCTGGAGTTCTCCCGGTTCGCCGGTCTGGAGCGGGAGAAGACGGTGCTGCGCGCGGTCACCGACGAGATCATGTACGCGATCCTGTCGCTGTCCGAGCAGGAGTACGTCGACATGTACGCGGCGGACGCGAAGGCGCAGGAGGCCGCGGCGAGGGAGCGCAGGTTCCCGCGGCTGCCGCTGAGCTGAGACGCGCGGCCCCACCCGTCAGCCCGTCAGCCCGTCAGCCCGTCAGCCCGTCAGCCCGTCAGCCCGTCAGCCCGTCAGCCCGTCAGCCCGTCAGCCGGACCGTACCCCCTCCTCGTCGCACGCGGCCAGTGCCTCGTCCAGCACCCGGCGCAGTCGCAGCGCGTCCTGGGCGACCGCCGTGACCAGCACCGCCGGCCCGGCCAGCGGCACCAGGGTGGCCGCCCCCTCCCCCAGCGCCCGCGCCGTGGGCGGACGCTCGGCGAACTCCGGCCGGACGACGACCAGCTGACCGACGGCCCGGAGCCCTCCGAGCACGGCCGGCCCGTCCCAGCCGCCCGGCGCCCCCGTCCCGCAGGACAGCTCCTGATCGAGAAGCGTACGGCCCGCGACCCGCACGGTGAGGCGGCTGGTGAGCCGGCCGGGCTCCTCACCGGTCCGCCCGAGCACCAGCTCCTCCCTCAGCACCAGCCGGGCCGTGGCGGCCAGTTCGGCATGTGTGGTGACCCGCAGGTCACTGCCGCGCGCGCTGATCAGCTGCTCGGGGAGCCAGTGCAGTGCGGCACCGTCGGCGACGTCGAGCCGGACCTCGTAGCACGCCTCGGCCTTGGACTGGCCCGGCAGGGCGAGGGTGGCGGCGGCCGAGCCGACCCGCAGCCGGGCGCCCTCGTCGGCCTCCGCGCACACGCTGAGGTGGTCGCCGCCGAGCGGTCCGCTCATGGCACCGACGAGCGTCACGCTCGCCTCGGCCGGAGAGCGCCCGCGGGTGCGCCGCGGGGCCAGCGGGCCCTCGCCGTGCAGGACGGGCAGGGACGTGCCGCCGCGGCCGTCGGACCGGGCGACGACCCGCGCCCGGGCCCGGACGCCGCTCACGCGCGGGCCCGCCAGGCGCCGAGCTGCGCGCGGACCCAGGCGGCCACCTCCGCCACGCCCTCCTCGCCGCGGAGCGACTGGAAGGCGACGGGCCGTTCGCCGCGCTGGGCCTTGGCGTCGGCGGCCATCCGGGCGAGGTCGGAGCCGACATACGGCGCGAGGTCGGTCTTGTTGACCACGAGCAGGTCGGCCGTGGTCACGCCGGGGCCGCCCTTGCGCGGGACGTCGTCCCCGCCGGCCACGTCGATCACGAAGATCTGCGCGTCCACCAGGCCCCTGGAGAAGGTGGCGGTGAGGTTGTCGCCACCGGACTCGACCAGGACGAGATCGAGCGGCCCGGCCTCGTCCTCCAGGTCCTCGACGGCCTGGAGGTTGGCGGAGATGTCGTCCCGGATGGCCGTGTGCGGACAGGCGCCGGTCTCCACCGCGGTGATCCGCTCCGGCGGCAGCACGGCCTCGCGGAGCAGGAACTCGGCGTCCTCGCGGGTGTAGATGTCGTTGGTGACGACGGCCAGGGACAGCTCCTCGCGCAGCGCCCGGCACAGGGCGGCGACGGTGGCGGTCTTCCCGGACCCGACGGGGCCGCCGAGCCCGATGCGCAGGGCGCGGCGGGCTCCGTCGGGCCGGTGGGCGTCCGCGCTGACGGCGCGGGGACCGGGGTGGGAGTGGTCGAGGTGCATGGTCACGGCTCCTGTTCGAGGAGGGCGGTCGGGGGAGAGGCCGGGCGGCGGAGCCGGGCGGCGGAGCCGGGCGGCGGAGCCGGGGCGGCCCGGCCGGACGGTCGGCGGGGACGGGCGGTCGGCGAGGCGGTCGGCGGGGCGGCCGGGGCACGGGCTCAGGACGCGAACAGCCGTACCGGCCAGGCGGCGTGCAGTTCCGCGGAGATCTCCAGCAGCGGCGCGGACGCCGCGGGCAGCGCGTCGACGCCGTCGTCGGCGACCCGCCGGGCCGCCTCGACCGCACGGTCGGCGGCCCGGTCCAGCTCGGGGGCGAGCCGGGCCAGTACGCCCGTGGCGTCGAAGGGGTCGAGACCGAGCAGCCGTACCACGGCGGTCGCCGGTCCGCTGACGCTCTCGTACACCGCGCAGTGCGCCGCGTCCAGCGGCCCGAGTCCGGCCGCGCGGGCGGCGCTCCCCAGCACCACGGGCTGGTGGGCGCCCTTGGGGAACTGCCGTGCCAGGGCGTCCAGTTCGGGCGACGGCCAGGTGGTGCGGGCAGCCCGCAGCAGCTGCCGGCCGAGCCGGCGGGCGGCGGTCCGCAGTGCGGGCGACGGGGTGCGGGCGTCGGCGGCCGCGTCGAGCTCCGCGGCGGCCGCCCCGAGCGCGGCCGCGGCCGCGAGCCCCGCCGCGACCAGTCCGGCCGTGTGCAGCCGGCCCCGGCAGAAGTCGGCCAGGCTCGCCGCGTCGGTGACGCGCCCGGCCCGGACGGCCGCCTCGGCACCGCCGGAGTGGGCGTGCCCTCCGGCGGGGAAGCGGCCGTCGGCGAGGACCAGTAGCGCTGCCCTGGACATCAGAAGAGGAAGTAGCGCTGGGTCATGGGCAGTTCGGCCGCCGGAGTGGCCTCGACGAGTTCGCCGTCGATGTGTACGGCGAAGCTGTCGGGGTCGATGACGACGCGGGGCCGGGCGTCGTTCTCCCTCATGTCGGCCTTGGTCACCGAACGGGTGGACTCGATGGCCGTGAACCGCTTGCCGAGCGCGAGCCGTTCCGGCAGTCCGGCCTCGATCGCCTGGGGGGCCACGAAGTTGAGCGAGTTCGCGGCGGGCGCCCGGCCCAGCGCCCCGAACATGGGGCGGGGCAGGATCGGCTGCGGCGTGGGGATGGAGGCGTTGGCGTCACCCATCTGCGCGTAGGCGATCTGGCCGCCCTTGATGACGAGGAGCGGTTTGACGCCGAAGAACGCCGGCTCCCACAGGACCAGGTCGGCGAGTTTGCCGGTCTCGACGGAGCCGACCTCACGGGCGAGGCCCTGGGCGAGCGCCGGATTGATCGTGTACTTGGCGACGTAGCGGCGCACCCGGTGGTTGTCGGCGCGGCCGTCGCCGGGCAGGGCGCCGCGGCGGCGCTTCATGACGTGGGCGGTCTGCCAGGTGCGCAGGACGACCTCGCCGACCCGGCCCATGGCCTGGGAGTCGGAGGAGATGATCGAGATGGCGCCCAGGTCGTGCAGTATGTCCTCGGCGCCGATCGTGGAGGGCCGGATCCGGGACTCGGCGAAGGCGAGGTCCTCGGGGACGGCCGGGTTGAGATGGTGGCAGACCATCAGCATGTCGAGGTGTTCCTCGACGGTGTTGACGGTGAACGGCCGGGTGGGGTTGGTGGAGCTGGGCAGCACATGCGGCTCGGACACCACGGACATGATGTCCGGGGCGTGCCCGCCGCCGGCTCCCTCGGTGTGGTAGGCGTGGATGCCGCGGCCGGCGATCGCGGCGAGGGTGTCCCCGACGAAGCCCGCCTCGTTGAGGGTGTCCGTGTGGATGGCGACCTGGACGCCGGTCCGCTCGGCCACGGTCAGCGAGGCGTCGATGACGGCCGGGGTGGACCCCCAGTCCTCGTGCAGCTTCAGGCCCACCGCGCCGCCGCGGATCTGGGACAGCATGGCCTCGTGGGAAACCGTGTTCCCCTTGCCGAGGAGGCCGATGTTGAGGGGGTGGGCCTCCATCGCCTCCAGCATCCGGGCCAGGTGCCAGGGGCCGGGGGTGACGGTGGTGGCCTTGGATCCCTCGGCGGGGCCGGTGCCGCCGCCGACCAGCGTGGTGATGCCGGACGACAGCGCCTCGTCGGCGATCTGCGGGCAGACGAAGTGGACGTGCGCGTCGACGGCGCCGGCCGTGAGGATCCGCCCGTTGCCCGCGATGATCTCCGTCTCGGGGCCGATGACCAGGTCGGGATGGACGCCGTCCATGGTGTCCGGGTTGCCGGCCTTGCCGATGCCGCTGATCCGGCCGTCGCGGATGCCGATGTCGGCCTTGACGATCCCCCAGTGGTCGACGACCACGACACCGGTGATCACGGTGTCCGGGGTGCCCTCGGCGCGGGTGGCCCGGGACTGGCCCATGGACTCGCGGATGACCTTGCCCCCGCCGAACACGGCCTCGTCCCCGGCGCGCCCCGGGCCGCCGCAGCGGTCCTCCTCGATCTCGATGAGCAGGTCGGTGTCGGCGAGCCGGACGCGGTCACCGGTGGTGGGACCGAACAGGTCCGCGTAGGCGGGGCGGGCGATCTCAGGCATCGAGGGCACCTCCGGTCCCGCCGCGCAGCCCCGGCACGATCCGCGCCCCGGCGAGCGGGACCAGCTCCACCTCGACGGGAATGCCGGGCTCGAACCGTACGGCCGTGCCCGCGGCGACGTTCAGCCGACGGCCGTGCGCGGCGGTCCGGTCGAAGTCCAGGCCGGGGTTGGCCTCCGCGAAGTGGTAGTGGGAGCCGACCTGGACGGGCCGGTCCGCGGCGTTCAGGACGGTCAGCCGGACCGGCGTGCGGCCCTCGTTGAGAGGGACCGGGCCGTCCGCGAAGAGGATCTCACCGGGGATCATCGCCGCCTCCTCAGACGATCGGGTCGTGGACGGTGACGAGCTTGGTGCCGTCCGGGAACGTCGCCTCGACCTGCACGTCGTGGATCATCTCCGCGATCCCCTCCATGACGTCGTCGCGGGTCAGCAGCTTGCGCCCGGAGGACATCAGCTCGGCGACGGTACGCCCGTCGCGGGCGCCTTCGAGGATGTGCGAGGTGATCAGGGCGACGGCCTCGGGGTGGTTGAGGCGGAGTCCGCGGGCCCGGCGCTTCTCCGCGACGTCGGCCGCCACGTGGATCAGCAGCCTCTCCTGCTCGTGCGGGGTCAGTTGCACGTCCCACCTCACTTCCTCGCTCCGGGCCGTGCGGGGCCCGGCTGCCGCTGCCCCGGGCAAAGTCCCTGGTGGCGTGGAGGGAGGCTAGTTGCGACGCGTTTCGGGCGCGTTAACCGGCCGGTCTCCTGCGGCAGGCGCCTCCGCCCGTCGTTCCCCCCGCGCCCTTCGTTCCCCGTGCCCCCGTGCCCCCGTGCCCCTGTGCCCCTGTGCCCCGCCTCCGTGCCCTTCGCTCCTGCCGAACCTGTCGGTCCCTGGCGGCCGAGGCCCCGGCGAGGCCCCGGCGCGCCGGGGGCGCCTCCTCCGGTGTGCCACCGCACACCGGCCCGGTGCCGGCCCGGCACCGGGCCGGCACCGGGCGCGGGGCGGGCGGCACGGGGCGGCCCCGCGGTCCCCGGGGCGGCCGGCCCGGAGACGTCCGGGGCCCGGGGCCGGCCGGGAGCGGACGCACCACGCACCGGCACCGCACGTCGCGCGAGGGCGGCCTCCGGGGCGCGCTCGCGGCGCCTTCGCCCCGGTCCGCCGCAACCGGCGGACCGGGTGTCAAACGGACCGAACGACGGACCCTCTGTCGGAGTATCGACGGCTCGTCTTGCGTGACCCGAACGGTTGCGTCAGAGGCCGGCCGCCACGGCCCCACAGCGGGTTCCGGTGCTGGTCCGGGGCCGTTCGGTGGCCCCGGCGACACCCGGTTCATCCCCGTGTCCACCCGAACGGGTGAACGGTGAGCAACACCACAAATCGCCGATTCCATTGGGTTTTTCGGACACCGGTGAGTGAAGATCCCTGTCTGACGACAAGACCCCGCCACCGCGGCGGGGCGGTCCGGGCGGACGCCGAGTCCTGCCGCCGCCCGGATGACCGGTCGACAGGAGTGGACCGGCAGGAGTGGAGGACCCGAGCAAGACGGCCCGCCGGAGCACGTTCTCCGAGCGGACCTTGGGGTGAAGCCGCCCTCGGGCGGCCGGGCTACTTCGCCAGCCCGAATCCGACAGGTCATCCTTCTCAGGCGGTTTGACGAAGGGTTGCGCATGACCGCGCAGAATCGTGTCCCCTCCCTCATGGCCCGTGCCGGCACCGTCTCGGCACTCACCATCGTCGCGGTGGGCGGCCCCCTGGTGGTGCCGGGCGCCGCGGCCGGAGCCGCGGCCTCCACGCCCGCCACGACCGCCCTCAAGGTCGCCGCCTCGAAGAAGGGCGCCCCGTATCTGTACGGCGCCGCGGGTCCGCGCCGCTTCGACTGCTCCGGGCTCACGCTCTACTCGTACAAGAAGGCGGGGAAGCGGCTGCCGCGCACCGCGGCCCAGCAGTTCAACAAGACCAGCCGCGTCTCCGCGGGCCGCCGCCGGGCGGGCGACCTGGTCTTCTTCCACTCCGGCTCGAACGTCTACCACGTGGGCATCTACGCGGGCAAAGGCCGGATCTGGCACGCCCCCAAGTCCGGCGACGTGGTGCGGCTCCAGAAGATCTGGACGAACAGCGTCTGGTACGGCCGGGTGAGGTGACCGTCCCCGGCCGGTCCGGACGCCGGGCCGGCCCGACGTCACCCGCCCGGCGCCCCGCACCTCCCCGTGGGGCGCGGTGTCCGGGCGGGCTCCCCGCCCGGACACCCGCGGGCCTCAGGGCTCCTGGAGGCCCGCCGTGGGCATCGGCCGGACGGGGACGGTCCAGGGCAGTTCGATGGAGACGGTCTTGCCGCCCTCCCGGGTGGGCCGCACCCGGAGCCTGCCGCCGCACTCCGCCGTCAGCCAGCGGATGATGACCAGGCCGCGGCCGTTGTCCTGCTGCACGGCCGCCGGGAGCCTCCGGGGGAACCGCGGATGACTGTCGGTGACGCCGATGCTGAGGTGCTCGTCCCGCTCCAGCCGCATGTCCACGGTGAAGGTGGGGGACTGCCCGAAGGTGTGCTGGACGGCGTTGGTGGCGAGCTCGGACACGATCAGCCGGATCGTGTCGGCGAGGTCCGTGTCGGGCGGCAGACCCCACTCCACGAGCGTGTCGGCGACGTAGGCGCGGGCGGCGGACACCGAGGCGGGATCGCTCGGCATCGTGACGGATGCTTCCAGGTGATCTGCCATGGCCACGCCGTCCCTTTCCCACGGGGCCGCGGTCCGACAAGGATCGGATGGTTCGAGTACGGTCCCGGACTGGTGCTTGTCCGCCAGACTGCCACCAGTGCGCCGCTGATGGTGCCGATCCACCAAGATATGCATATATCTGTCGCTCGAAGCGGTGAACTCTGCGACGGCAGCACGTATTTGGGCGGCTCTGAAGGAGTAGGGAGTAGGCCCATGCAGCACGGTCCGGTGGTGCGCCGGCGCAAGCTCGGCGCCGAGCTGCGCGCCCTGCGCGCCCGGACGGGGCTCACCAGCGGTGAGGCGGCCCGTCTGGTGGGCTGGCATCAGTCGAAGGTGAGCCGGATCGAGACGGGCACCAGTGGCGTGAAACCGGCTGACGTGCGGTTACTGCTGGATGTCTACGGCGTTGCCGATACCGGGCTGCGGGAGGTGATGCTGGCCCTCGCGGGCTCCGGTGACGGGGTCGGCCGGCACCACTGGTGGCACGCCTACCGCGGGGTCCTGCCGCCCGCCTACCGGGACTTCATCAGCCTGGAGTCGCAGGCCGGGGCGATGCGCACCCTGGAGACGTCCGTCGTGCCGGGGCTCCTCCAGACGCCCGAGTACGCCCGTGCGGTGACCCGGGCCACCGTCGGTGACCAGCGCGGGGAGCCGGACGAACGTCTCGACGCGCTGGTGCAGGTGCGGCTGGCCCGGCAGGACGTGCTGCGGGCGCGGCCGCCCCTGGAGCTGAGCGCGGTGCTCGACGAGGCGGTGCTGCGCCGTCAGGTGGGCGGCCCGGAGGTGATGCGGGGACAGCTGCTGGGGCTGCTGGCCGCGGCGCGGCTGCCGCAGGTGCGGATCCAGGTGCTGCCGTTCTCGGCCGGGGCCCATATCGGCGTCACCGGGCCTTTCGTTGTTTTCTCATTCCCGCGCACTTCCGATCTGGACGTGGTGGTTCTTGACCATATGACGAGTAGCCTCTATCTCGAACGGAAAGAAGACCTGGAGGCCTACACCGAGGCCTTCGCCACCCTTCAGGAACTCGCCCTGTCCCCCGAGGACTCACTGGACCTGATCGCCAGAACAGTTGACGGCGCGTAAGGAGGCACCATGACCGCACTGCTCCGGCCCGCTCCTTCCAGCATCCCGCCGCCTGTCCCGCGCTGGCGGCGCAGCAGCCACAGCACCGGTGCGAACAACTGCGTGGAGACGGCCCCGTGGGCCGGGCGCCTCGCCGTGCGCGACTCCAAGCGGCCCGACGGACCCGCGCTGCTCTTCTCCCCCGAGAGCTGGGCGGGATTCACGGGCTCGTTCCGCTGACCCCCGGTATCCGACCCGAAACGAACCTCCGCGAATACCGCCGCCCTCCGTCCGCCGTCCGTGAATCCCGGAGGCCGGCAGACGGCCGGCAGAGGGCGGCCCGCAACGGGCGGCCTGCGAAAGGCAGCCCACGAAAGGCAAGCCGCGCAAGGCAACCCGCACAAGGCAACCGTCAGACGGCATATGACGAGCGGCGCATGACGACGGACCGGTTCCACAACCCGGGTGTGATGCGCCGTGTCACGGCCGCGTCCGGCCGATCACCCGCACCGCGCGTGCGATCTCCGCCCCGGACAGGTCGGCGCGGGCGGTCAGCCGCAGCCGGGAGACGCCGTCCGGCACGGACGGGGGCCGGAAGCAGCCCACGGCCACGCCGGCGGCGCGGCAGTCGGCGGCCCAGCGCACGGCCTGCTCCGGGGAGGGGGCACGCACCGAGACCACGGCCGCGTCCGGGCGTACCGCCTCGTGGCCGTCGGCGGTCAGCCGGGCGTGAAGCTCGGCCGCCACCTCCCGGGCCCGCGCCGCCCGCCCCGGCTCGCGCCGCAGCAGCCCCAGCGCCGCCAGCGCGGCACCCGCCGCGGCCGGGGCCAGTCCGGTGTCGAAGATGAAGGTCCGGGCCGTGTTGACGAGGTGCTCGACGACGCGGGCGGGCCCCAGCACGGCGCCGCCCTGGCTGCCCAGCGACTTCGACAGGGTGACCGTGACGACCACGTCGTCGGCGCCGGCCAGGCCCGCCGCGTACGGCGCACCGCGGCCCCCGTCCCCGAGGACGCCGAGGCCGTGCGCGTCGTCCAGGACGAGTCCGGCGCCGTGCGCGCGGCAGGCCTCGGCGAGCGCGGCCAGCGGGGCCGCGTCGCCGTCGACGGAGAAGACCGTGTCGGACACGGCGACCGCCGGACCGTCGTGCCCGCCGAGCGCCTTGCGGACCGCGTCCGGGTCGGCGTGGCCGACGACCTGGGTGGTGCCGCGGGCCAGCCGGCAGCCGTCGATGAGCGAGGCGTGGTTTCCCGCGTCGGAGACGATCAGCGAGCCGTGCGGGGCCAGTGCGGTGACCGCGGCGAGATTGGCGGCGTAGCCGGAGGAGAGGACCAGCGCCGCCTCGAAGCCGCAGAAGCCGGCCAGCTCGCGTTCGAGCTCGGCGTGCAGCTCGGTGGTGCCGGTGACCAGGCGGGAGCCGGTCGCGCCGCCGCCCCAGGCCCGGGCGGAGTCCGCCGCCCCCGCCACCACCTCGGGGTGCCGGGCGAGGCCGAGGTAGTCGTTGCTGGCGAGGTCCAGCAGGGGCGACCGGACGGGGCGCGGGCGCAGAGTCCGTACGAGCCCGGCGCGGCGGCGCAGCCGCGCCTGCTCGTCGATCCAGCTGAACGCCATGGGTCCTCCGCGGTAGGTGTGGGCGGCTGACCGACACTAGCGGGACGAATCGCCACCGGGGGTGTGGCGATACCCACACGGTGAAGCGGCTTCGTTGTACGAAGCCTCCTTGGCCGCGGGTGGTTCCGTACGACAGGATCGGATCTCATGGATCTGCTGAACACGCTGGTGGACAAGGGGCTTCGGCGCGAGCTGCCGACCCGCGGGGAAGCGCTCGCGGTGCTGGCCACCTCCGACGACGAGCTGCTGGACGTGGTGGCCGCGGCGGGCCGGGTGCGGCGGCACTGGTTCGGGCGGCGCGTCAAACTGAACTACCTGGTCAACCTCAAGTCCGGCCTGTGTCCGGAGGACTGCTCGTACTGCTCACAGCGCCTCGGTTCCCAGGCGGGGATCCTCAAGTACACCTGGCTCAAGCCCGAGGAGGCCTCCGAGGCGGCCGCGGCGGGCCTCGCGGGGGGTGCGAAGCGGGTCTGCCTGGTGGCCAGCGGGCGCGGTCCGACCGACCGCGACGTGGACCGGGTCTCGGACACGATCAAGGCGATCAAGGAGCAGAACGAGGGCGTCGAGGTGTGCGCCTGTCTGGGCCTGCTCTCCGACGGCCAGGCCGACCGGCTGCGCGAGGCGGGCGCGGACGCCTACAACCACAACCTCAACACGTCCGAGGGGACGTACGGGGACATCACGACCACACACACCTACGCCGACCGCGTCGACACGGTGCAGAAGGCGCACGCGGCGGGCCTGTCGGCCTGCTCGGGCCTGATCGCGGGCATGGGCGAGTCCGACGAGGACCTCGTCGACGTGGTGTACGCGCTGCGCGAACTGGACCCGGACTCGGTGCCGGTCAACTTCCTCATCCCGTTCGAGGGCACCCCGCTGGCCAAGGAGTGGCACCTCACTCCGCAGCGCTGCCTGCGGATTCTGGCGATGGTCCGGTTCGTCTGCCCGGACGTGGAGGTCCGGATCGCGGGCGGCCGCGAGGTGCACCTGCGGTCGATGCAGCCGCTGGCGCTGCACCTGGCCAACTCGATCTTCCTGGGCGACTACCTCACCAGCGAGGGCCAGGCCGGCAGGGCCGACCTGGAGATGATCGCGGACGCGGGCTTCGAGGTGGAGGGCTCCGACGAGGTGACCCTGCCGGAGCACCGCGCCGCCGGGGGGTGCGGCTCCCACGGGGGCGGCGGCTGCGGCTCGCCCGAGGACGCCGGCCGTACGGCGGCTACGGCGGGCGGCGGCTGCGGCTCGCACGAGGGAGGCGGCGTGTGCGGTACGGCCGCCCCGGCCCCGGCCGCTTCGGCACCTGCCGCCCCGGCCCCGGCCGTGGGTGAGGCGCGTACCGACCTGGTCGCCGTCCGCCGCCGCGGTGCCGGAACGGACCTCGCGCCCAATGCCTGAGCCGAGCGTGCCGGAGCCGCTGGACGTGCCGGAGCTGCTGGACGTGCCGGAGCTGCTGGAACTGGACCGGCGGCACGTCTGGCATCCGTACGGTCCGATGCCCGGCACGGCGCGGCCGCTCGTCGTGGAGTCCGCGAGCGGGGTGCGGCTGCGGCTCGCGGACGGGGCGGGCGAGCTGGTGGACGGCATGTCGTCCTGGTGGGCGGCGGTCCACGGCTACCGGCACCCGGTGCTCGACGAGGCGGTGACCGGCCAGCTCGGCCGGATGAGCCATGTGATGTTCGGCGGGCTCACCCACGAGCCCGCCGTCCGGCTGGCCGGGCGCCTGGTCGAGATCACCCCCGACGGGCTGGAGCACGTGTTCCTCTCCGACTCCGGCTCGGTGTCGGTCGAGGTCGCGGTGAAGATGTGCCTGCAGTACTGGCGCTCGCTGGGCCGCCCGGAGAAGCGCCGGCTGCTGACCTGGCGCGGCGGCTACCACGGGGACACCTGGCAGCCGATGGCCGTGTGCGACCCCGAAGGCGGCATGCACGCGCTGTGGAGCGGACTGCTGCCCCGCCAGGTCTTCGTCGACGCGCCGCCCGCCCGGTACGAGGAGGCGTACGCCGATCTGCTGCGCGCGGCGATCGCCGAGCACGCCGGGGAACTGGCCGCGGTGGTCGTCGAGCCGGTGGTGCAGGGCGCGGGCGGGATGCGCTTCCACTCCCCCGCGTACCTGCGGGTGCTGCGCGAGGCGTGCGACGCGCACGGGGTTCTGCTGGTGTTCGACGAGATCGCCACCGGGTTCGGGCGGACGGGGGCACTCTTCGCGGCGGACCACGCGGCGGTGACCCCCGATGTGATGTGCCTGGGCAAGGCGCTGACCGGCGGCTATCTGAGCATGGCGGCGACGCTGTGCACACCGGAGGTGGCCGAGGGGATCTCGCGGGGCGAGGTGCCGGTGCTGGCGCACGGCCCGACGTTCATGGGCAACCCGCTCGCGTCCGCGGTGGCCTGCGCGTCGGTGGACCTGCTGCTCGGCCAGGACTGGCAGGCCGAGGTCAAGCGGATCGAGACCGGCCTGCGCGAGGGGCTGGCGCCCGCGGCGGAGCTGCCCGGGGTGCGGGACGTGCGGGTGCTCGGCGCGATCGGTGTGGTGCAGCTGGACCATCCGGTCGACATGGCGGCGGCCGGGGCGGCCGCGGTGCGCGAGGGCGTCTGGCTGCGGCCCTTCCGCGACCTCGTGTACACGATGCCGCCGTACGTCACCGGGGACGAGGACGTGGCGCGGATCGCGCGCGCGGTGTGCGCGGCCGCGGCCGCGGGATGAGCCGGCCGGGGCGCGGCACGGTCCGGCCGGCGCGCTCCTCGGCCGCGGAGGCGAACGGGAGGGGACGGACGGCATGCCGGTCCTGGTGATCACGGGTACGGGCACGGACGTCGGCAAGACGGTGGCGACCGCCGCGGTCGCCGCCGCGGCGGTCGCGGCGGGCCGGACGGTGGCGGTCCTCAAGCCCGCGCAGACCGGCGTCCGGCCGGACGAGCGCGGGGACGCCGACGAGGTGGCCCGGCTCGCGGCCGGGGTGACGACGGCCGAACTCGCACGCTATCCGGAGCCGCTGGCCCCGGCGACGGCGGCGCGGCGGGCCGGGCTCGCCCCGGTGCGGCCGCCGGAGATCGCCGAGGCCGCCGGCCGTCTGGCCGACACGCACGATCTGGTGCTGGTGGAGGGCGCCGGCGGACTGCTGGTGCGCTTCGACGAGGAGGGCGCGAACCTGGCCGACGCCGCCGGACTGCTGGGCGCGCCCGTCCTGCTGGTCGCCTCGGCGGGGCTGGGCACGCTCAACACCACCGAGCTGACGGCGCGTGAGCTGCGGCGACGCGGCCTGGAGCTGTGGGGAGCGGTCATCGGCAGCTGGCCCGCCGAGCCGGACCTGGCCTGCCGCTGCAATCTCGCCGACCTTCCCGAGGTGGCAGGGGCCCCGCTGCTGGGTGCGCTGCCGGAGGGCGCGGGCGGCTACGCCCCGGACCGGTTCCGCGCCGAGGCACCGCGCTGGCTCGCCCCGCCCCTGGACGGCCTGTGGGACGCGGCGTCGTTCACGGCCCGGGAGACCGCGCGGGCCTGAGGGGCCGGGCGCCCCGGCGAGCCGCAGGTGCGGGAGCCGCGACGGCGCCGGCGGCGGGGAGACCGCAGGGTCCCCGCACCCCGAGTCCCAGCGGCCCTGACCGGTGGCTGTGCCGGGCGGAAGACCCGGCGGTCCCGGCCGGTACTTCCGACGGGCGGAGGACCGCGGCGCCGCGGGGCCGAAGGCCGGGCCGGACGGCGTCACGTGCAGCGCCCCGTGCCGACTGCCGGACGTCGGCCGTGGGCCTTCGGCTGCGTGCCGCGTGCTGCGTACTGCGTGCCGCCGACGCGCGGGCACGGCCGCGGGACACGGGTGCGCGGGCGGCTTCGGGGGCACAATCGCGGTAAGGCCCGCCCGGTGAAGGAGGTCCCCATGCCGCTGTGGTCGGCCGTGTCGCGCAGGTCCGGGCGCGACCCCGTGCACCACCCGCTGTTCGCCCGCTACTACGCCCGTGTCAGCGTGTCCGCGGAGACCCGGATGGGCATGGCCGGGATGCGCCGGCGACTGCTCGCCGGGCTGTCGGGGCGGGTGCTGGAGGTGGGTGCGGGGAACGGGCTGAACTTCGGCCACTACCCGGGCACCGTCTCCGAGGTGGTCGGTATCGAACCGGAACGGACGCTGCGGCTGCTGGCCGTCGAGGCCGCGGTGCGCGCCGAGGTGCCGGTGGACGTGGTGCCGGGCGTGGCGGAGGCCCTCCCGGTCAAGAGCGAGGCGTACGACGCGGTCGTGCTGTCCCTGGTGATGTGCAGCGTGCGAGACGTGCCGCGGGCCCTGGCCGAGGTGCGGCGGGTGCTGCGGCCGGGCGGGCAGGTGCGGTTCTTCGAGCACGGGCTCGGAGGGGGCCGGGCGATGCGCACCGCGCAGCGCGCGCTGGACCGCACGGTGTGGCCGCTGTGCGCCGGGGGCTGCCACGTGTCCCGCGACCCGGTGGGCTCACTGCGCACCGCGGGGTTCGAGCTGGGGCCGTACCGCTCGCTGCTGATGCCCGAGAAGGGGCCCGCGCTGCCCACGTCGTACTGCGTGCTGGGCACCGCGTGGCGACCCGGAGAGCCGGACCGGGCGGCGTAGGACCGCCGCGCGGGGCCCCGGGGCTGCCGGGAGGCACCGGCGCACGAAGGCCGCCGGGTGCGCCGGGTGCGCCGGGTGCGCCGGGTGTGGAGAGGCCGGGGTGTGGAGGGGCCGGCCCCGCGATGAGGGTCCGGGGCGTGCCCCGGCGGTGACGAGCGGGGCGGGACCGGCAGCACGCCACACCTGTACACCGGGTACACCTGTACACCGGTACACCCGCACCGGCCGGGTGCCGGGGCGCGGGCGGTGTCGCGTCAGGCGCTCCATCCGCGCAGTTCGCGCGTGATGTCGTGGACGGAGGCCTCGCCGGTCTTGACCAGCCGGGCCAGGTCACGGACCTGCTCGGGCGTGGTGACCACCTTCAGCCCGCTGGCGATCAGGTACGCGTAGGCGACGGCGCAGGCGAACAGGGCGTTGGAACGCTCCAGTGCCGGAACATGGATGAGCAGCTGGAGCAGGGCGGCCGCGCGCGCGTGCGGGGTGTCGTACACCGGCACGTCGAATATCTCGGCGCGGTGGCGGGCGACGGCGGCGACCAGGGCGCCCCAGTCGGTGACCTGGGGGTCGCCGGGGGTGTTCTGCTCGGCGAGCATCAGCAGCCAGGCGAGGTCGATTCTGACGTCGTCCAACGGTTCAGCGGCGGCCTTCGTGCCTGCCGTCGCCGAACTCCTCGGCGAAGACGGACTCGTAGTTCTTCATGAAGTCGGCCGCGGCCTCCACGAAGGTGTGGCCCACCTCGCCGGTGTCCTGCCGGACCAGTTCCTCGATGTACCGGTTGACGCTCATGCCGCGGGCCAGGGCGCGCTCGCGGGCCGCGCGGGCCGTGCCCTCGTCCACCCGGACGTTCAGCTGGGTCTTCGCCATGCCTCGAAGCTAGCGTCCAAGCGCTAGCAGCGACAAGGGGCGCACGGGAGCACACCGGGGGCGGCGCCCCGCACAGGCGGCCCGTGCCCCTTACACAGGCCGCGGTGTCCCCGACCTGAGACGGAGACGGGCGGGACGCGAGGGGGATACCGGGCCGGTCCTCGGCCACACTAGGCTCGCCCCGTCGAAGGAGTGGCCGAATGCCCATGCCCGAGGAGGCGGCCTTGTCCATATCCGCTGCGGAGTCCGCCGCAGAGCATGCCCGGGGTCCGGCAACCGACGGGGTCGCCGCGCGGGCCCGGGGCCTGACCAAGGCCTACGGCTCGGGCGAGACCGCCGTCCTGGCCCTAAATTCGGTGGACGTGGACATCGACCGCGGCCGGTTCACCGCGGTCATGGGGCCGTCGGGTTCGGGGAAGTCGACCCTGATGCACTGCCTGGCGGGGCTCGACACCGTCTCGGCCGGGCAGGTGTGGCTCGGCGGCACCGAGATCACCGGGCTGAGGGAGCGGGAGCTGACCCGGCTGCGACGGGACCGGATCGGGTTCATGTTCCAGTCGTTCAACCTGATCCCCACGCTCAACGCGCTGGAGAACATCACCCTGCCGATGGACATCGCCGGACAGAAGCCGGACACCGAGTGGCTGGACCGGGTGATCGACGCGCTGGGGCTGCGGGGCAGGCTCAGGCACCGGCCCGCGCAGTTGTCCGGCGGCCAGCAGCAGCGCGTGGCCTGCGCGCGGGCCCTGGCCTCCCGTCCGGAGCTGATCTTCGCGGACGAGCCGACCGGCAACCTGGACTCGCGCGCCGGGCTGGAGGTGCTGGGCTTTCTGCGCGAGGCGGTCGACACGCTGGGCCAGACCGTGGTCATGGTGACGCACGACCCGGGCGCCGCCGCCCACTCCGACCTGGTGCTCTTCCTGGCGGACGGCCGGATCGTGGACCGGATGGAGCGGCCCACCGCGGAGGCCGTGCTGGAGCGGATGAAACGCTTCGACGTCCACCGCGGCACCGCGGACGACGGCCCCGCGGACGACCGCGCCGAGGACGGCGCGACCGCCGGCGTGAGTTCCGCGGACGGCACCACGGCCCATGACACGTCAGTGCCCGGCGCCACAGCACCCGGCGCGAGGGCAGGCACGGCGAAGACGGACACGACGGCGGGCGGCGCCGCGCCGCAGGGCGGCGACGGCCGGTCCGCCGCCGAGGAGGACTGACCCCGTGCTCAAGGCGACCCTGCGCAGCTTCCTGGCCCACAAGGGGCGGCTGCTGCTGTCCGCGCTGGCGGTCGTGCTGTCCGTCGCGTTCGTCGCGGGCAGCCTCATCTTCTCGGACACGGTCGGCCGCACCTTCGACCGGCTCTTCGCCTCCACGGCCGCCGATGTGACGGTCAGCCCGGCCGAAGGGCTCGACGAGGCCGTGCCCACGGGCTTCACCGCCACTCTGCCGGCCGCCCTCGCGGACCGGATCCGGCAGGCCGACGGCGTCGCCGACGCGCGCGTGGACGTGGACGTGTCCGGCATCACCGTCGTCGACGACCACCACAGGTCGCTCGGCCCGACCAGCGGTGCCCCGACCATCGGCACGGGCTGGAACCCCTCGAAGCGCAGCCCGGTCGAACTCACCTCGGGCCGTGCCCCGCGAGGCTCCGCGGAGGCGCTGCTGGACTCGGAGACCGCCGACCGGGGCGGTGTCGCGATCGGGGACACCCTCACCGTGATCGCCGCGCCCGGCTCCTTCGAGGTGCGGGTCGTCGGGATCGCCACGTTCACCACCACCAACCCCGGCGCGTCCCTGCTGTTCCTGGACCCGCCCGCCGCCCAGGCCGAGCTGCTCGGCGACCCGGACGCGGCCACCAGCATCAACGTGGACGCCGTGGCGGGCGTGAGCGACGACCAGCTCAAGCAGCGGGTGGCCGCGGTGCTCGACGGCGGCGGCAGCTACACGCTGCGCACCGCCGACGAGCAGGCCGAGTCGGACGTGGAGCGGCTCGGCGGCTTCCTGGACGTCATCAAGTACGTCATGCTCGGCTTCGCCGGGGTCGCCGTCCTGGTCGGTGTGTTCCTGATCGTCAACACCTTCTCGATGCTGATCGCGCAGCGCACCCGGGAACTGGGCCTGCTGCGCGCGCTCGGCGCCGACCGGCGGCAGGTGCGCCGCTCCGTGCTCACCGAGGCGCTGCTGCTCGGCGTGGTCGGCTCCACACTGGGCCTGGCCGCGGGCATCGGGCTCGCCGTCGGGCTGCTGGGGCTGATGGGCGCGCTCGGCATGAACATCAAAGCCACCGAGATGGTCATCGGCTGGCCGACCCCCGTCTCGGCGTACGTCGTCGGTGTCGGCGTCACCTTCGTGGCCGCGTACCTCCCGGCCCGCCGGGCGGCCTCGGTGTCCCCGATGGCCGCGCTCTCGGACGCCGAGATCACCGGCGTGGGCCGGCCGATGCGGGTACGTGCCGTGGTGGGCTCGGTCGTCGGGGCTGCCGGAGCTGCGGCCCTGGCCGGCTGCGCGGCGGCGACGAAGGCCGCCACCGCCGCCTCCCTGCTGGGCCTGGGTGTGGTCCTCACCCTGGTGGCCACCGTGATCGTGGGCCCGCTGCTGGTCCGCCCGGTGATCCGGGTGCTCGGCGGCGGCTTCCCCAGGCTGTTCGGGCCGGTCGGGCGGATGAGCCAGCGCAACGCGCTGCGCAACCCGCGCCGGACGGGCGCGACCGCCGCCGCCCTGATGGTGGGGCTGGCGCTGGTGGGCGGCATGTCGGTGGCCAGCGCGTCGATGACGCGGTCCTTCGACCAGCAGATCGACCAGACGCTCGGCGCCGACTTCGTGGTGCAGAACAGCAACTTCGTGCCGTTCCCGGCCGAGGTCACCGACCGGATCCGCGACACCGGGGGCGTCGGCCTGGTCGTGCGCTCGCGCTTCACCCCGGTCGCCGTGCGGCTGCCCGACGGCGAGCGCGTGGAGACCACGGCGGCCGGCTACGACCCGCAGCTCGACGAGGTCGCCAACCTCACCTACGCCCAGGGCGACACCGCGGCGGCGCTGGCCGGCGGGCACCTGGGGATGGACGCCGGCTTCGCCCGCGACCACGGCGTACGGGTCGGCAGCGCGGTCCCCGTGGAGTTCCGTGACGGCCGCACCGCCGACCTCACCGTGGGCGCGCTCACCGACCAGGAGTCCACCGACGGCTTCGGCAGCCGGGGCGGCATCTACTTCGCCCTGTCCACCCTGGAGCGGTACGCACCGGGCGGGCAGGACTCCGTCGTCTACGTCAACGGCGGCGCGGGCACCGGCGACGACGCGCTCCGCGCGGGCCTGGAGCGGACCCTGGAGGCCTACCCGCAGGTCCAGGTGCGCGACATCGCCGACTACAAGAAGCTGATCCACGACCAGATAGCGGTGCTGCTCTACCTGGTGTACGCGCTGCTGGGGCTCGCGATCGTCATCGCCGTGCTCGGCGTGGTCAACACGCTCGCCCTGTCGGTCGTGGAGCGCACCCGCGAGATCGGACTGCTGCGCGCGATCGGCCTCGGCCGCCGGCAGCTGCGGCGGATGATCCGGCTGGAGTCGGTGGTCATCGCGGTGTTCGGAGCACTGCTCGGGCTCGGGCTCGGACTGGTGTGGGGCGTCAGCATGCAACAGGTGCTGGCCCTGCAGGGGATGACCGCGCTGGCGATCCCGTGGGGCACCATCGTCGCCGTGGTGCTCGGATCGGCCGTGGTCGGCGTGGTCGCCGCGCTGCTGCCCGCGGCGCGCGCCTCCCGGATGAACGTGCTGGAGGCCATCGCCCACGACTGAGGGCCGGGTGCCGCCCCGTACACCGGGGATGCCGACCGACAGCCCGGACCCCGGGACCACCGGCGGCCGGCCCGGACCACCGGCGGACCACGGCCCGGCCCACGGCAGGCGGCCCGGTCCGCCGCCGCGTCGCGGCTCCGGCTCCGGCTCCGCAGCCGGTGACCGCGGCCCCCATGGGCGCTGGGACTCCGGGTCGCCTGCCGGGAGGTTCCGGGCACGCCGGACGGGAGGTGGGGCCTCGCGTCCCGCATGCCGGAATCCGCGGCCCCGTCCTGCCGCCCGTGATGTGATCACCGCGTGACCGAGAACCTGCGGATACGGACCGCTGCCCCCGACGACCTCGACGCCGTGCTCGCCTTCTGGCGCACCGCCGCGGAGGGCACCAGCATCAGCGACGACCTCGCCGGGGTGCGGCGCCTGGTGGAGCGCGACCCCGGCGCGCTGCTGCTGGCCGTGCTGGACGGAGAGCTGGCGGGTACCGTCATCGCCGGGTTCGACGGCTGGCGCTGTCATCTGTACCGGCTCGCCGTGCACCCCGCACGGCGGCGGCGCGGGGTCGGCGCGGCCCTGCTGGCGGCCGCCGAGGAACGGTTCGTACGGCTCGGGGGGCGCCGCGGCGACGCGATGGTGCTGACCCGGAACGAGACCGCGCACCACGCCTGGCGGGCTGCCGGATACCTGCCCGAGGAGCACTGGCGGCGCTGGGTGAAGCCGCTCGTCGACGGCTCGGACTGACCCCTCGCGCGCTCGCCGGACGACGCCCCCGGGAGCGCCGAGCCGGCTCACGGGCCGGCCGGTGCGGGCTCCGGACGGGCCCCGGGCGCGCCGGCCGGGACGGGCCCGGGGCCCCGGCCGCTGTGGCCGGTCCGTCACCGTGCGGTGCGTGCCGGGCCGATGAGGCGGGTGTGAGACCGCCGCGGCGGGCCACTCTCCGGGGAGCGGACACCGGGCACTCCCCGCCACTGTGTCCGACCATGGGACGGAGGTGACCCGATGACCGAAGTGCTGCTCCTGCTGGTGGCCATCCTGCTCTCGCTCGCCTGCGGTGGCTTCGTCGCGGCCGAGTTCTCACTCACCACCGTGGAGCGGGGTGAGCTGGAGCGGGCCGCCCGGCGCGGTGAGCGCGGGGCGGCCGGGGCCCTGAAGGCGGTACGGAACCTGACCTTCCAGCTCTCCGGGGCACAGCTCGGCATCACCGTGACGAACCTGGTGGTCGGCATGCTCGCCGAGCCGTCGATCGCCCGGCTGATCGCGGGCCCGCTGCGGTCCGCCGGCATCCAGGCGTCGACGGCGTCGTCCCTGGCGCTGGTGCTGGGTACGGGCCTGTCGACGGTGTTCCTGATGGTGGTGGGCGAGCTGGTGCCCAAGAACTGGGCGATCTCCGCGCCGCTGGCCATGGCCAAGCGGGTCGGCAACGCCCAGCGGCTGTTCAGTGCGCTGTTCCGGCCGTTCATCGCGCATCTGAACAACACGGCCAACCGGGTGGTGCGCCGGTTCGGGATCGAGCCCGCCGAGGAGCTGGCCTCCGCCCGCGGGCCGCAGGAGCTGGCCGCACTGGCCCGGCACTCCGCGCGCAAGGGCGCGCTGGAGCCGGACACGGCCGAGCTGTTCGTGCGGACCCTGAACCTGGCCGGCCTCACGGCGGAGAACGTGATGACGCCGCGGGTGCAGGTGGTGGCCCTGGACGTGCAGGCGACCTGCGAGGACGTCGCCAACGCCACCCGGGCGACGGGCCTGTCCCGGTTCCCCGTCTATCGCGGCAACCTCGACTCGGTCGTCGGCACCGCCCATGTCAAGGACGTGCTGGCGGTGCCCGCCGACCGCCGGCGCCGGGTCCGGGTCGCGGAGCTGATGCGTGAGCCCCTGCTGGTGCCGGAGACCCTCACCGTGGACCGGCTGCTGGACCGGCTGTCCGGGAGGCGGACCATGGCGGTCGTCATCGACGAGTACGGCGGCACCGCGGGAGTGGCCACCCTGGAGGACATCGTCGAGGAGGTGGTGGGCGAGGTCCGCGACGAGCACGACCCGCACGAGACGCCCGACCTCGCCCCGGCGGGCACCGACCGGGACGGTCGTGCGCTCTACTCCGCGGACGGCGCCGCCCGCGTCGATCAGCTCGCCCGGGTCGGCCTGCGCGTGCCGGTGGGACCGTACGAGACGCTCGCCGGGCTGGTGGCCGCCGAACTCGGTCGCATCCCCGCGGAGGGCGACACCCTCCGGGTGGGCGGCTGGCGCCTGGACGTGGTCGACGCGTCCGGCCGCCGCGCCGCCCGCGTGCTGCTGCACGCGCCGCGGCGGACGGCGGCCGGGCGCGGGGGTGCCGGGGGTGCCGGCCGCGGTGACGACGCCGAGCAGGGGGGCGGTGACCGGGCGTGATCGCCGTACAGCTGCTGACCGGTCTGGCCATGCTGGTCGCCAACGCGTTCTTCGTCGGCGCCGAGTTCGCTCTGATCTCCGTACGCCGCTCGCAGATCGAGCCGCACGCGGAGGACGGCGAGCGGCGCGCCCGCAGTGTGCTGTGGGGGCTGGAGCACGTGTCGGCGCTGATGGCCGCCGCACAGCTGGGCATCACACTGAGCACGCTGGTCCTCGGTGTGGTGGCCGAACCGGCGATCGCGCACCTGCTGGAACCGGTCTTCCACGCGCTGGGCGTGCCGGCCGGCGCCGGGCATCTGGTGTCGTTCGTGATCGCGCTGACCCTGGCCACCTACCTGCACATGCTGCTGGGCGAGATGGTGCCGAAGAACATCGCGCTCGCCGAGCCGGTGCGCAGCGCGCTGCTGCTCGGTCCGCCGCTGGTGGCGCTGGCCCGTGCGCTCAGGCCGGTGATCTTCACGATCAACGCCTTCGCGAACGGGCTGCTGAAGCTGATGCGGATCGAGACCAAGGACGAGGTGACGGCGACCTTCTCGGACGACGAGCTGGCCCGTCTGGTGCGCGACTCCGGCGAGGCCGGGCTCATCGACGCCCGCGCGCGCGAACGCCTGAGCGACGCCCTCGAACTGGGCCGCAGGCCGGTACGGGATGTGGTCCTGCCGCTGGAGCGCGTCGTCTACGCGCGCGTGGGGGTCACTCCGGAGGAGCTGGAGCAGTTGTCGGCGGAGTCCGGGTTCTCCCGGTTCCCGGTGGTGGACGAGGGCCGCCGCATCGTGGGCTACCTGCATGTGAAGGACGCGCTGGACGCCTCGCCCCGGGACGAGGCGTTCCGGCTGCGCGACCTGCGGGCCATCGCGCGGGTACGGGAGACCACGCCGCTGGACGACGTGCTGACGGCGATGCGGGGCAGCCGCACCCACCTGGCCGCCGCGCTCGGGGACGACGGACGGCTTGCCGGACTGGTGACCGTGGAGGACGTGCTGCGGGAACTGTTCGAGCAACAGACGTGAGCTCCGGCCCCGGGCCCCTCCGCCGCGGGTCCGGGCGCCCTTCCCGGCACCTTCCGGGTGCCTGCCCCGGCCCCGCTCCACGCGCCTGCCCCGGCCCTGCCCCGGCCCCCTCCGCGCGCCTGTCCGGGCTCCGCTCCGGGTGCCCGTCCGGTCCTGGACGGCAGCCGACCGACCGCTGGGTATGTGCACGGGATACCATCGCTGACGCCATGCAGAAGAACCCCGCGCACACCAGTCTGGTCGCCGTCGGCGACTCCTTCACCGAGGGCATGTCCGACCTGCTGCCCGACGGCTCCTACCGGGGCTGGGCCGATCTCCTGGCGGCCCGGATGGCCGCCCGGTCCCCCGGCTTCCGCTATGCCAACCTGGCCGTGCGGGGCAAGCTGATCGGCCAGATCGTCGACGAGCAGGTGGACGCGGCGGCCGCGATGCGGCCCGACGTGATCACCCTGGTCGGCGGCCTGAACGACGCCCTGCGGCCCAAGTGCGACATGGGGCGCGTGACGGGCCTGCTCACGGAGGCGGTCGAGCGGCTCGCCCCGGCCTGCACACAGCTGGTGCTGATGCGCAGCCCGGGACGCCGGGGTCCGGTCCTGGAGCGGTTCCGGCCGCGCATGGAGGAGCTGTTCGCCTGCGTCGACGAACTGGCCGTCCGGCACGGCGCGGTGGTGGTCGACCTGTACGGGGCGCCCGCGCTGGGCGATCCGCGGATGTGGGACGCCGACCGGCTGCACCTGACGGCGGAGGGCCACCGCCGGGTCGCGGAGGCGGTCTGGCAGGCGCTGGGCCATCCCCACGAGGACCCGCACTGGCACGTGCCGATGCCGCCGTCGGCACCGCCCGGGTGGCTGGCCCGCCGCACCGCCGACGCCCGGTTCGCCCGGCGGTATCTGCTGCCGTGGGTCGGCCGGCGGCTGACCGGCAGGTCCTCGGGGGACGGCCGCCCGCCGAAGCGGCCGGAACTGCGGCCCTACGAGGAGCTCGCCCGGTAGCCGGAGCCGCGGTCCCGGCCGGCCGGAGCCCGGCACCGCCCGGCCCGTCCCGGCGGTCCCGCCCGGCCCGTGCCGGTGCCCGCCCCGGCCTGCGCCGCCCGGAGGAGCGGTGGCCGGCCCTGCGCGCGGGGCGGGTGACCCTCGTCTCGTAGCATCCGCCGAACCGGGCCATGGCGCTGGCCTGCACGTATCGCCAGTAGACTCTGGGACCGTGACTTCTGCGCCCGTCAAGCCCCGCATCCCGAACGTCCTCGCCGGACGGTACGCCTCCGCCGAGCTCGCCACGCTCTGGTCGCCCGAGCAGAAGGTGAGGCTGGAGCGTCAGCTCTGGCTCGCGGTGCTGCGCGCCCAGAAGGACCTCGGCATCGAGGTGCCGGACGCGGCGCTCGCCGACTACGAGCGGGTGCTGGACCAGGTCGACCTGGCGTCGATCGCCGAGCGCGAGAAGGTGACGCGGCACGATGTGAAGGCGCGGATCGAGGAGTTCAACGACCTCGCCGGACACGAGCAGGTCCACAAGGGCATGACCTCCCGCGACCTCACCGAGAACGTGGAGCAGCTCCAGATCCGGCTCTCCCTGGAGCTGGTGCGCGACCGCACGGTGGCCGTGCTGGCCCGCCTCGGGAGGCTGGCCGGGGAGTACGGCGAGCTGGTCATGGCCGGCCGGTCCCACAACGTGGCCGCGCAGGCCACCACCCTGGGCAAGCGCTTCGCGACGGCCGCCGACGAACTGCTCGTCGCCCACGGGCGGCTGGAGGAGCTGCTGGGCCGCTACCCGCTGCGCGGCATCAAGGGCCCGGTCGGCACCGCGCAGGACATGCTCGACCTGCTGGGCGGCGACGCGGCGAAGCTCGCCGAGCTGGAGCGGCGGATCGCCGGCCACCTCGGCTTCGGACAGGCCTTCACCTCGGTGGGCCAGGTCTATCCGCGGTCGCTGGACTACGAGGTGGTCACCGCTCTGGTGCAACTGGCGGCGGCGCCGTCGTCGCTGGCGAAGACGGTCCGGCTGATGGCCGGGCACGAGCTGGTCACCGAGGGCTTCAAGCCGGGCCAGGTCGGCTCCTCGGCGATGCCGCACAAGATGAACACCCGCTCCTGCGAGCGCGTGAACGGCCTGATGGTCATCCTGCGCGGCTACGCCTCGATGACGGGCGAGCTGGCGGGCGACCAGTGGAACGAGGGCGACGTGTCCTGTTCGGTGGTGCGCCGGGTGGCACTGCCGGACGCGTTCTTCGCGCTGGACGGGCTGCTGGAGACGTTCCTGACCGTGCTGGACGAGTTCGGTGCGTTCCCCGCCGTCGTCGCCCGGGAGCTCGACCGCTATCTGCCGTTCCTGGCCACCACCAAGGTGCTCATGGGTGCCGTGCGGGCCGGTGTGGGCCGGGAGATCGCGCACGAGGCCATCAAGGAGAACGCGGTGGCGACCGCGCTGGCCATGCGGGAGCAGGGGGCGGAGCGCAACGACCTGCTGGACAAGCTGGCGGCCGACGAGCGGCTGCCGCTGGACCGCGCCCAGCTGGCGGCCCTGATGGCGGACAAGCTGTCCTTCACGGGCGCGGCCGCCGACCAGGTGGCATCGGTGGCCGGCCGCATCGAGGAGATCGTGAAGCGGCATCCGGAGGCCGCGGGCTACACGCCGGGGGCGATTCTCTGACCCGCCCGGCCCCGGAGGAGCTGGAGGCCGCCCGCGACCGGCTGGTGCCGGACGTCGCCGCGGCCGGCCTCCGCGTGCTGTTCCGCGGCATGTTCCCCTGGACGTTGATGCGTCGCCGACGTGTTGGTGATGCTGGAAGGCGGCCGCTGCTGATGGGTCATGAAGAACGCCAAGAGCATGCGCGAGTGCGGGAACCGGGCACCAGCGAGATCGGGCGGACCTGTAGGAAGCCGGTACCGCACTCGACGAACAGGGGTTCGTCCGCTTCAAGTTGCTGTACGGTGGCGAACTCTTCGTCCCAGATGACTCCGGTTCCGGCGAAGCACCAATCCTTGTCACCTGCGAACAACTGAAGACTCGCGGATCCCCAGGGGGCGTGCTCGTGTGCCCAGTGCGCTGGGGCGTGTTTCGAAAGTCCCGCCTGCCTGGCGGCGTCTGGCACGCACGCTCGCCGCGTTGTCGGGCTCGCCCCGATACATCCAGTATCGGGGCGACCCTCCGCCTTGCGATCGCACGCACCAGACGCCGCCAGGCCTGCCCTTCGGGCAGACGACGCTACTTTCGAAACACGCCCTAGCACGTGCCCCCTATTCCATGGCCTGGAGTCGAAGCACATAGTCCGCGAACGGCTCCATGCCGACGGCAGCCCGACGCTCGTCGAGACCATCGGGGCTGTCGATCGGGTAGGGGCGGAAGCCCCGGCCGTCGCCGTCGTCGAAGAACTGCGTGCCGTACAACTGCGGCTCTCCCTGCGCGACACGACATCGGTCGCTGAGGTACGCCGCGTGCGCAGGCTCAGCATCCCCGGCGGCTACAGCTGCGTCGAGACGCCCCAGCGCCCGTTGCTGAAACTCTGGTTCCAGATCCGCGTGCTGGACCAGGAGCCATGCCGCGGCAGCCGCCTCCGCCCCGACCAAGGCCAGCCCCGGCCAGCCGTGGGCGTCGATGATCCGGCGCATCGCCGCCGTGTTGCCGGCATCCACGTCCCTCACTCTGGCACGGTCCTCATCCGTCCAACGACGTACCGGCACGGAGCGAACCTCCTGGTCAGCGTCCCGCCTCGCCAGCAGCTCTGCGGCCAGAGCAGCGTTCTGCGGTGGGCGCTCCATCACACCCGTCCTCCTGGTCTCCGCACGCCTGCATCCTCTTGGGCCGGTTGGTCTTCCAGGATGGCCGAGCGCGCGGCGCCGGCGAGGATGCCTTGAGCGCGGGCCGACAGCCCCAGCCGGTTCCAGTGGAAGATGCAGTGGTAGGCGAGAACCTGCCGCAGACCGCGTTCCAGCGTACCGTCACGCGCGGCGTCGCCGAGGGCACGACCGGCACGGTGGAAGGCGGCCACCCAGTCCGTGAAGGCGGCCGTGCCTGCCGAAGTGAGAAGGGGGCTCTCGGCGCTCAGGTCGACACGAACCAGGGTTCGCACGTCGCGCACCATCGACCGCATTCGGGCTGCGGTCGCTGCTTCCGGAAGCGGTCTGTCGTCTGCGACTCGCGCCCATGCGTCACCCTGCTCGTACCACTCCAGTCCGGCGCCCCGCATCAGCGCACTACACAGCAGGACCGACAGCTCAGATCGTGCTGATCGCCTCGTGTTGGCCTGGCACGGTGATGCCCTGTCGTGTTGCGTGGGCGAGCAGGAGAAGAGGTCCGGTGATGCCGTGTGCTGCGCCCTGGTTGCTGTGCCCGTGTCGGTAGCGGGCTCCCGTGCGCGTGTGGGGGTCATGGCCGACCCATCAGCCGGGAACCTCGGCGCCTTCGCGGTGAAGGGGCCGGGTAACGGAGCGTCCGGACGGGGCATGGGTGGAGGTCGGGTCAGCCGCGCGGCGGGGCAGTCTCCACAGTCAGGGGGCCAGGGGTGACGAGGGGCGCGCAGTCCGGGCAGGCGTACAGCGTCCACCCCGGGCCGCTCGCCCGCTCGACGTAGCGCACCGCGACGGGGGCGAGGGTCAGCCGCTCGCAGCGGCAGCAGACAGCGGCGCTCACGCTCCCACCGCCGCCCGGACCGTGTGGGTTCCGGCGCCGACGTGCACGCCGTGAATCACACTCGGCCCCACGTCGAAACCGCGTTCCGCCATCTCCAGCGCCCAGCGCCGTTCCGCCTGCGCCCGCCGCTTGGGAGTGTCCGGCCGCTTGCGAGGTTCGGCGAGCACGTACGGGCGCACGGGACTGATCGTGTCCACGAAGGGGCGCCGTTCGGCAGCCTCGCGGGCGTACGGGCTCTTGTGCTCCGGCAGCGAGCGCCGGGGCCGCAGAGACGGGACGGGCGCCGCGTCCGGCGCGGGGGCGGGGGTGGCGCGGTGCTTGCCGCGGGAGGGCAGCAGCAGCGAGCACAGGCACGCGAGGGCGCGCGCGATAAGGTCGGCCATGTTCGTCAGCTCCTATACAGCTGATGGGCGTCCGCCCCGGTGACGACCTTGCCCGTCGTTGCCGGGGCTCTTTCGTAGACGAAGCTATACCAGTGGTCTCTAGTCGTATAGCCCGGAGACTGTACGTAGAGGGTGGAGCGGGTTGGAACCTAGCGCCCTACCCTCTGAGGCATGAGCGACTACGGGCCGGATGACGAGATCGTCCACGGCGGGCCAGTGCCGGTATACGTGCAGATCGCCGGGGTACTGCGCGCCCGCATCAAGCGCGGCGACTGGCAACCCATGCGCCCCCTGCCGGGCGAGCAGCGCCTCGCCGACGAGTTCGGCGTCGCCCGCATGACCGCCCGGAAAGCCGTTCGCGTGCTCGCCGACGAGGGGACCGTGTTCGTCGTTCCGCAGCGCGGCGCGTTCGTCTCCGCCCCCGAGCAGTCCGGCAGTGAGGGCGCGGGCGCGTAGGGGAAGCCCCGCCCGTCCGCCACGGGGGAACGACGGACGGACGGGGCGGCAATGGGGTTGCCGGGGCCGCTCTACCGGTCCGGCGGGGTTGGTCACTCGATGGTGGCTGACCAGGCGCCGCGCTTGAGGTGTGTGGTGCCGTCCGGGTCGATGCGGACGTTTGCACCGTAGACGGGTAGGCCGCCCTCGCGGTTGAGGCGGTGTCGGATGCGTTCGAGTTCATCCCACAGGCGGCGTGGGCCGCTCTGGTGCACCGTGGGCGGGTCGGTCCACTGGCCCTCAGCGCGCGCCCATGAGCCGTCCGGGTGCAACAGCCATACCGTGCGCCGGTCTCCGTCGTCCGTGCGCCTGTGCTCGATGCCCGGCACGGTGAGTTCGAGCATGGACCACACATCCCACGCGTCCGGTACGTACAGCACCGGATACCGGCCGGTGGTCACCTCCTCCCCCTCCGCCGTCTTGGCCTGCTCGTACACCGCGTCGAGGCCGGGCGGGTAGTCGTCGCCGTGGCGGGTGGCCATGAATCCGGCCGCGTCCGGCGCGGTACGGCCGATGGCGCCGCCGTCGGGGGTCTTGTCCGCGGTGACGATCAGGCCCGTGCGGGCGAGCGTCGTCACCAGGCGCCCGCCCGGTCTCAGCGCGGCAAGCCACGAGGCGGGAACAAGCGGTACGGACACGGTGGACACGATCCGGTCGTACAGGCCGGGCAGGGGGCCGGTGATGTCGCAGACGGCCGTCTGCGGGGTCAGGCCGACGGACGCGAGCCGGTCACTGGCCTTCTCCACGAGTGCGGCGTCTACGTCGATGCTCGTCACGCGCTTGTCGCCGAGGCGTCGGCAGGCAAGCGCGGTGCCGTAGCCGGTTCCGGTGGTGACCAACACGTCCGACTCGTCATCGATCACGGCGTGCCGGTACATGGTGATGACCAGACCCGGCAGTGTTGACGATGATGTGGGGTGCCCCGTGGTGATCTCGGCGCAGGACTCGGCTTCGTCGGCGTGCAGCGGACCGACGCGGGTCACGAGCGTGCGGTCGCTGTAGGCCGCCCGCGCCCACGCTTCGGGGTCGCCGGGGCCGTCCCGCAGTACCCACCGGCCGCCGTCCTTCGCCCACCACCGCGGCACGAAGACATGCCGGGGGACGGTGGCGAGCGGCCCGTGCCAGCGGGATTCGGGACGGACGGTGTCGGCCGCCAGACGACGCGCGTGTGTCTCCCAGTCCATGAACAGCCCACTTTCAGTACTTGGGGTTACAGGCTGGGGTTTCCGCCGGCGAGCAGTCCGAACCGTCCTTGTCGGGATTGCACGCCGTCACCACCCCCGGGGAGGGCTGGCACGAGTCCTCTTTCGGGGTGCACGAGTCCGGGACACAGGTGCCCCCGGTCCCCCGGCGGGGAATGACCGCCATACGGTCGGCCCACTCGGCCCCGTTCAGGATCTCGGCAAGGCTCTGTGAACGGACCGACCCAGCCGTAAGCCACCGTGACATGACACACGGGGTCACCACGCCGTCGGGGTTGACGGCTGCGCGGTCGCCGCCGCACCGCCCGCACAGTTCGGCCGGGTCGTGGAAGGTGACGCCCGCGGTGTCTCCGTTGCCGATGGCGCGCACCCGGTCGAGGCGGATTTCCCCAGTGACGCCGAGCTGCCGCAGCTCCGCGCGGGCGCCGTCGACGGCCTGCCCGTCAAGGACGTGCACAAGCGAGGCCCGCAGCGGGATACCGCGGCGGACCGCTTCGGCGATGTTCGCGCGGGTGCGGGCGTAGGACCCGCGCCCGCCGGTGATCTTCTCGTGTTCGGCCGCGTTGTCGCTGTAGTACGAGGTGGCCAGGCTCACCCCGGGCCGGTCGAAGACACGCCACATCGAGGGACGTACATGCACGAGGTTGGAGAACACCTCCACTCGCAGACCGAGGTTCAGCGCGTGGTCGATGAGCTGCGGCAGGTGGGGGTGAAGGGAGGGTTCGCCGCCGATGTACTGAACCATGGTGACTCCGAGCGCGGCAGCCTGGTCCAAGAGGGTGAACCAGTCCTCGCGGCGCATGGTGCCGTGGCTGCCGTGCGGGCCGGACTTGGCGTAGCAGTGTGAGGCACAGGTGTTCTGGCACTGGCCGGTGATTTCCAGCGCAAGCGAACTCAGCCGTTCCACTGGCGTGTTGACGGGGCTGTCCACGATGGCTTTCACGTGGCGCACTCCTTCGCGTCGTGTCGTGTACTGGCGTGCCCCGCCCCGGTCGGCGCTCCACCTGTCCAAGGGTTGCGGGCGGATGATCCAACCGGGGCGGGGGTGGTTCCCGCTCCCCTGCCGGGGGGTGGTGTGGGAGAACCAGTTGACAGGTCATCCCCGGCAGGGGGCGGAGTCTTCACAGGTAGAGCTGTCGTTTGCAGCCCCGGCAGTAGGTCTTGCCGTCGCGCCTCTCGGTCTGCCGGTGCTCACACGTCTTGGTCTTGGTCATCGAGCCACTCCCACCGGCAGGGCCGCGGCGTACAGGTCACGGCCCCGGCGGGGCGCCCGGTGGCGGCCGCCGGAACCCTCCGCGGGCAGGGCACGCGGCGGGGGCACGTGGGCGGGAACGGCAAGCGTGGCGGACTGCGCGGCGCGGTCGCCGTGCCCTCTCTCTCCTCCTGACCTTCATCAAGATCAGGAGGGATGTACCACCACAGAGGGTCAGATTTGATCCGCCGTCAGAGGGTCAGGATTCACCCGTCGCCGACACGGCTCGCTGAGGCCGGCTCCGGATTCACTCCCGAAGAGGGCACAGCACAGATCAGGCTCGCCAGTATCAAGGCGCGGGCGTTCGGCCAGCTCGGGCAGACAGCGGACGCAGTCGCCGCCCTCACCGAAGCTGATCGGCTACGGGATGGGATCACTGCCGGCGATGACGTGCCCGGCGGGATGATGGCCTTCCCCCTGGAGAAGCAGTTGTTCTACAACAGCACCACACACCTGTGGCTGGGCGGCGGACAACAGCTCAGCGACGCCGAGGAGGCAGCAGAAGAAGCGGTGAACCTGTTCGACGCCGCCGAGCCGGAGAGGAAGCGCCTCGGGGAGATGTGCCCGGCACGCATGGACCTGGCCACGGCCCGACTGAACCGGGGCGACCTCGAAGGCGCGGCACAGGAAGTGCATGCTGTGCTCCACGTCAACGCACAGCGAGGAACCGAGAGCGTCCGCAAACGGCTGCGGCACTTCAGGCGTGACCTGGCACTGACCACCGCAGCCAGTACAGCCACGGCCATGGGGCTCCGGGAAGCACTCGTCGTACACGAAGACCGCACGAGTCTCGAACTCTCACCCGGAGATCCACATTGACCACCATCACGCTGCTCCACCCCGGCTCCATGGGCGCCCCGCTCGCCGGCCACGCCGTCTCCGCAGGCCACCGAGTGATGTGGGTGGACCAGGGGCGGAGCACCAGCACACGGCAGCGAGCACATGAGGCCGGGCTCGCAGCGCGCGACGGCCTTGAAGAAGCCCTCGCCGAAAGCCAGATGGTGCTCTCCGTCTGCCCACCTCACGCCGCCGAGGACGTCGCCGACGCAATGTCGCGGCACCGCTTCACCGGCACGTACGTCGACGCCAACGCGATCAGCCCACAGCGTATGCGCCGTATCTCCGAGCGCCTGTCCGCCGAGTGCACCGTGCTCGACGGCTGCATCGTCGGACCACCGCCCGCCCACGGACGAAGCGCCCGGCTCTACCTCTCTGGGCCCAGCGAAGCAGCCAGCGCGGTGGAGAAGCTGTTCGCCGGTAGCGACGTACATGTGCGACGCGCAGGGTAAGAGGTCGGCTCGGCGTCGGCGTTGAAGATGGCCTTCGCCAGCTACCAGAAGGCGGCACGGACACTCGCCGGCGTTGCCCACGCTCTGGCTCATCACCACGGTGTCGCCGACCTCCTCACCGACGAGGCCACGACCATGCCCGCGAACATCCTCTCGGACCCCGACTACCTGCCGAGCGTGGCAGCACGCGCCTGGCGATGGGCACCCGAGATGCGCGAGGTGGCCGAGACACTGCGTGGAGCCGGCCTGCCCGACGACATCGCCAGCGCGACCGCCGAGGTGATGAGGCTCTGGGAGCGCGACAAGGACCGAGCCTATCTACCGCTTCACGAGGCGTTGACACACCTGCACACCAGGGCACGGCCGACGGAGTGACGCCACGGGACGGAATACGCCACTGATCGCTCTCCCACCGCAGGAGGACGGGGGAGCGATCAGTGGGGAGCGACTCGGACAGGCACACGGCCCGCGGCAGCGTGCGAGAACCTCAGGGGACCCGAACCAACAGCGCCTCACGGCGCATGCTCTTCGCCCGCTGGGGCCCGCAGACGCCGGGCGCGTCGCCGTCCCATCTGGTGGTGCGCGCTCTGGTACCCGACGGCAGCCTGCTGACGGTGGTGGTACGTCACGCTGTTCACACGGCGCGGGAAGAAGGTCTTCGGCGCCGCCTGGCAGCACGACGGCAGTGCCGGGGCCGCGACCAGGTCGGTCACGACACCTGCTCCGTCGTCCTCGGCCTGGTCGTGGAGCCACCGCTCCTGCCCCGTCCGGTGTGTCTGCCGGTGGCCGCCCGGCTACACCGCCCCGCAGGCCAGCAGAGCAAGGTGGAACCGGCTGCTTCCGTGATCCGGTTCCTGGCCGTCTGCCACGGGGCCGGCGCATCGACGTGGCCGCGGATGCCGCCTCCCACGGCCCGGCCGGGTTCGTCCCGGCCGGCCGGCTGTCCGGTGGCTCCGCGCCACCCCACGCGGTCGGGCCACCCGTACGTGGTGCCGTCCCGGGCGGCCGGGCCACCGGCCCCGGGGAGGGCGCTCCCGGCGGACGGGCCTGCCGGCGGCGGCGGTGCCGTCCCGGCGGCGGCCTCCGTCGTGTGCCTCGGACCGTCCGGTGCGCCGGACCGCCCCGGACGGCGGCACGGCCCAGGACGGCGGCACGGCCCCGCGATCGGCGCCGCGCGGCTCAGGGCGGGTCGACGTCCGTGACCACGGCGAGCAGCCTGACCGGATCCTCCCCGCCTCCGGCGGCCACGCCGACGGCCACCCAGCGGTCGCTGTCCGGCGCCTGCCACAGCGACACCTCGTCCAGCAGCACCCCCACGCTCCCCCACGGCTCGGGGATGTCCTCGCCCCGCTCCAGGCGGACCCTGAGCGTCACCGTGCTCCAGAGCGGCTGCGGCCCCCAGCGGGCGTCCAGCAGCCGTGCGAGGCTCTCGCCACAGGCCGCGAGGTCCCGGACCGTGCGCCCCTCGTGCGAGCCGTCCCGGTCCGCGGCCGCCAGCTCCGCCAGCCAGTAGCCCGGCCCCGCCCGGCCGATCTCCGACCAGCCGTGCTCCGCCGGGAACGGGCGGGAGCACAGCCGGTCGATCCTGTCCAGGTACCGCGCGATGTCCATATCCCCAGTAAACCGGCCGGCACTGACAATTGGCGGGGCGTCAGCACCTGCCGGGGCGGGCCGGGCGGGCCGTCGGCCGGAGCGGCGCGGCCGTACCCGGCCCGGCCGGCGAGCCGGACCGCAGGCCGCGTCCGGCGGGTCCCGGGCGGCTGCGGCCGGGCCGGCGACCGGGCAGGCGACCGGCAGGCGCCGCGACCCTGAAGCGGAATATGTCACTCCGGCACTCGCCGGGGTCCGCCGTGCCCGAGTACCATCCGGCCATCATGCGCACGAGCTGGGAGGACGGACGGTGGGGCGGCTGACCGGCGGGGATCCCTCGCTGCTGCGAAGGATCAACTCCGCGGTGGTGCTGCACGCGCTGCGTGCCGCCGACTGCGCGACGCTCACGGAGATCACCCGCGTCACGGGCCTGTCCCGGCCGACCGTCGAGGGCGTCGTCGAGGGGCTCATCGAGGCCGGTCTGGTCGTGGAGACCGCGGCCGAGGAGGGCGCGGCACGGCGGCAGGGACGGCCCGCGCGGCGGTTCCGGTTCCGGGCCGAGGCGGGGCATCTGCTGGGCCTGGAGATCGGCGTCCACCGGGTCGCCGCGCTCCTCGCGGACCTGGACGGACGGGTGGTCGGCGCCCAGGCGCGGGAGGTCGACGAGACGGTCGACGCGGACGATCGGCTGGAGCGGCTGCGGGGCGCGGTGGCCGAACTGCTGCGCCGGGCGGGTGTCGCCCGGTCCTCGCTGCGCGCGGTCGGCGTCGGCACGCCCGGGATCGTGGAGGCGGACGGCACGGTACGCCTGGGCACCGCGCTGCCCGGGTGGACCGGGCTGCCGCTGGGCGAGCGGCTCGGCCGGTCCTTCAAGTGCCCGGTCCTGGTGGAGAACGACGCGAACGCGGCCGCGGTCGCCGAGCACTGGAAGGGCGCGGCGACCGACTCCGACGACGTGGTGTTCGTACTGGCCGGGCTGAGCCCGGGAGCGGGTTCGCTGATCGGCGGCCGGCTGCACCGGGGCTACGGCGGAGCGGCCGGGGAGATCGGCGCGCTGCACCTGCTGGGGCGGGAGGTGACGCCGGAGACGCTGTTGTCCACCACGGACGAGCCGCTGCACCCGCTGGACGAGCAGGCGGTCGCCGCGGTGTTCGCCCGGGCGCGCCGGGGCGACCGGAGAGCCCGCGCGGCCGTGGACCGCTTCATCCAGCGGCTCGTGCACGACGTGGCGGCGCTGGCGCTGGCCCTCGATCCGGAGCTGGTCGTGGTCGGCGGCTGGGCGGCCGGCCTGGACGACGTCCTGGAACCGCTGCGGCGCGAACTCGCCCGCTACTGCCTGCGGCCGCCGAGGGTGGCGCTGTCCCTGCTCGGCGAGGCGGCCGTGGCGACGGGCGCGGTACGGCTGGCTCTCGACCATGTCGAGGAGCAGCTCTTCGCGGTGGAGGGCACGGTCACGGCCCGCCGGTGACCCGCCGCGCCCCGGCCCGTGGTCCCGCAGACCGGCGCCGTGGAGCCGCGGGCCGGGGCCCGGGACACCGGCAGGAGTTCGCGGACCCCGGGCCGCGGAACCACGGGCCGGGGTCGTCGGCCGAGGCCGCGGGCCGGAGTCGCGGGCGGGCACCCTGCGGGCCCGGGCGGCCGGTGCGCCGCACCGGGGCGCCGCCGCCCGGCCCGTGGCCCGTGGGGGAGGTCACGGACCGGGCCGGCGTCGCGGGCTCCGACCGGCCGGGGTGGGTGCGCGGGGAGCGGTCAGGAGGCCCGGGGCTGCGGGTCCTGGTGGATCTCGACGCCGCCGGAGTCGCCGAAGGTGAGCCGGCAGGTGTCGGCGCGGTAGGTGGCGACGGACAGCGCGGCGGTGCGGCCCCGGGCGAGGAAGCGGGTGGTGACGATGAGGACCGGGGCGCCGGGCAGGCGGTCCAGCTCCTTCGCGTCGTCGGCGCCCGCCGAGCCCAGCTCCACCGCGTTCTCGTGGCCCTCCAGCTCCAGGTGCTGGAGTTCGCGCAGTACGGCCCGTGCGCGGGCGGCGCCCGAGGGGGCGTCTATCCCGGACAGGTCGGGGACCGAGGACGCGGGGATGTACAGCAGTTCGGCGGCGACCGGCTGCCCGTGGGTCATCCGGAGGCGGCGCACCGTGTGCACGGGTTCCGCGGGGCCGGTCTCCAGTGCGGCGGCCACGGCCGCGGGCGGGGCGCCCAGGCCGCAGTCGGCGGGCCGCCACTCGTCGCCCGGCCCGCCGGGCCAGGCGTGCCGCTCACTGTCCACGGCCACGCCGACGCGCGGCGGGGCGACCGTCGTGCCGACCCCACGGCGGCGCTGGAGCCGGCCCTCCAGTTCGAGCTGCTCCAGAGCCTGGCGGAGGGTGGCCCGGGCGACGCCGAAACGAGCGGCGAGGTCACGCTCGTTGGGCAGGATCTCCCCCACCGCGAACTCGGAGTCCAGTGCCTCGCTGAGCACGGTCCTGAGGTGCCAGTACTTCGGTTCCGGCACCGATTCCAGTTGCTGGGTCCCCACCCTGTCCTCCGCAATCGCCGTGAGCCGGCGGCGTTTTAGCGCCCTTGTTTATTAAAGGTTGTTGCACTTATCTGCGACCATAGGACGGCCCACACCCTTGGTCAAGACCAATCCTCGGCCCTCTCGGCGGCAGGGGAAGCATCCGGAGCCGATCTTCATGGTGCGTTCGCACGAGGTGGCATTCGTGACATGAGGGCAAAAACTTCGTCGGAGCCTTCAACGGACAAGCACCGCACAGGCGTTCCCGCCCGATCCGGCCCCCGTCGGGGCTACCCGCGAGTAGGGATTGCTGACAAGCTGTCCATCGAGCGTCGGCCGGCGCGCCCCCGGGGCCGCTCCCCGGAGAGAGGAAGCGCCCCGGACAAAGGAGCTGCCCATGTCCGCCACCGTGACCTTCGACGTGCCCTCGGCGCAGGGGCGGCGGCCCGCGACCGTCTCCTACGCGCGCGTGGGCGGCGGGGAGCCGCTGCTCCTGCTGCACGGCATCGGCCATCACCGGCAGGCCTGGGACCCGGTGGTCGACATCCTGGCCACCGAGCGGGACGTGATCGCCGTCGATCTGCCCGGGTTCGGCGTGTCGCCACCGCTGCCGGAGGGACTGCCGTACGACCTGCCCACGACGACCGCCACGCTCGCCGCGCTGTGCGAGGCGCTCGGCGTGGACCGGCCCCATGTGGCGGGCAACTCGCTCGGCGGCCTGCTCGCCCTCGAACTGGGCCGGGAGAAGCTGGTGCGCTCGGTGACCGCCCTGTCGCCGGCCGGGTTCTGGACACAGGCCGAGCGGCGCTACGCGTTCGGGGTGCTGCTGGCGATGCGGCACAGCGCACGCCGGCTGCCGCGCCCCCTCGTCGAGCGGCTCGCGCGCACGGCGGCCGGCCGGGCCGTCCTGACGAGCACGATCTACGCGCGCCCCGGCCGGCGTTCTCCGCAGGCCGTGGTCGCCGAGACGCGCGCCCTGGTGGAGGCGACGGGCTTCGAGCAGACGCTGCGCGCGGGAGGATCCGTACAGTTCACGGACGACGTGCCGGGCATGCCCGTGACCGTGGCGTGGGGCACCAGGGACCGTCTGCTGCTGCCCCGGCAGGGAGTGCGCGCCAAGGGGATCGTCCCCCGCGCCCGGCTGGTACGGCTGCCCGGCTGCGGCCACGTCCCGATGAACGACGACCCGGCGCTGGTCGCCCGCGTCCTCCTGGACGGCAGCCGCCCGCGCTGAGCCTCCGCCGACGGGACGGCGACAGGGGTCGGCGGCCGGCGGGACAGCGGGCCGGGGCACCGGCCGGGGCGGCGCAGGGCGACGACCGGACGCCCACGGCGCCGGCGGCCGCGGGCCGCCCGGTCCGACGGAGCGTCTGCTGCGCAGGGCGGGCCGGGAGTTGTTCGTCTGCGGTTCGCAGGTGCGCCGCGCTGGTGGTGCCGGACGGCACCGAGGGCGGGCCGCACCGCTAGGCGATCGCCCGGGGCGACCCGGGCGCGCCGCCCGGCCGCCGGCTGCAACGCGCCGAACTGCCGCGGTGCGTCAGACACCGGCGGATCACGGGCACGGTGTGGCTCACCGCCGTCGTCCGCCACACCTCCGCCCGGCACCACCAGCCCTCGCGGGCGGCGTTCGGCGGCTTCGGGCCGTTCCGGGTGTTCGTGTCCGGTCCGCTGAACGCGGGCGCGTCCCCGGTCGTCACCCTCGACCGGACGCTCGGCCCGGAGCGGGTGGCAGGCGGAGCCCTCCCCGGCGAGGGCGGCGCACGGGCGGGCGGACCCCTCCTCGACGAGGGGAACCGGCCCGGGAACGGGGCACCGACACCGCCGACACCGCCGACAGCGCCGACAGCGAAACGGTCAAAGGAGCAACAAAACGTACGGAAGCATGCTTTACTCATCGGTCACAATGCGTTCGTGATCAGGCAACACCGTTCGGTCACAGTGGGCGCATGAAACGCAGAATGTGTGACGTCACCCGCGCGCGGCACGGCCGCCCCGTCCACCACTGGCGCCGCGACGTGGTCGAACTCGCCGCCCTGTTCACCGCCGTCGCCGTGGCCGACGCCGTGGCGAACCTGATCGGGCACGGGCCCGACGGCCCCGGACTCCTGGTGATCTCGGCGGCCGTGCTGCTCGCCACGGCCGCCTTCCACGTGTGGTGGGCACGCCGCCACGGCCACGCGCCGCCGGCCCTCGATACCGGTGCCCGGCCGCGCTCGGCGGAGCGCCCGGCCGGGCAGCCGGAAGCCTCCCGGACGTCCTCGGGCACCCTCGCGGCGCGCAGCACCCTGTGGCGGATGCGGACCACGGTGCAGGACGCCCCCGGTTCGCTCGCCTCGCTGTGCACCGCCCTGGCCGGACGGCAGGTCGACATCCTCACGCTCCAGACACACCCGCTGGGCGCGGACACCGTCGACGAGTTCCTGCTGCGCTCGCCGGACACGCTCACCGCCACCGAGATCACCCGCGCGGTGTCCGAGGCGGGCGGCACGCACACCTGGATCGAGCGGGCCGATGCCCATGACCTGGTGGACGCACCCACCCGGGTCCTCTCGCTGGCCACCCGCACCGCTCTGGACACCTCCGAACTCCCGCTGGCGCTGCGGCAGCTGCTGGGCAGGTGCACGATCCGCTCGGTGCCCGCCGCCCGGCGGGACACCGCGGAGGGCATCGAAGGGGGCCCGGTCGAGGGAGCGATGGAGGACACCGTGATGCGGCTGCGCGCGCCGGAGGGCGAGGTGATCACCGTGGAGCGGCCGTACCTGCCGTTCACGCCCACCGAGTTCGCCCGCGCCCGGGCGCTGGTGGAGCTGGACGCGCGGCTGGGCCCGCGGATGCCGCGCGGCCGGGACGTGCTGACGCTGCCCGAGGGCGAGTCGATCACCGTGCGCCGGGCCGGGCCGGGTGACGCGGCCGCCGCCAGGGAGATGCACGAGCGCTGCTCGCCGCGCACGCTCGGCATGCGCTACCACGGGCCGGTCAACGACGCCGACCGCTATCTCCGCCACCTGCTGAGCCCCCGCTTCGGACGCACCCTGGCGGCCGAGACGCGCTCGGGAGGGATCGTGGGACTCGGCCACCTGCTGTGGGACGGGGACGAGACGGAGGTCGCCCTCCTCGTCGAGGACGAGTGGCAGCGCCGCGGCATCGGCGGCGAGCTGCTGGGCCGGCTGGTGACGATGGCCGTCGAGGCGGGGTGCGACAGCGTGTACGCCGTGACACAGGCGTCGAACACCGGCATGGTCGCGGCGATGCGGCGGCTCGGCCTGCCGCTGGACTACCAGATCGAGGAGGGCACCCTGGTGATCACGGCGCGGCTGGAGGCGACGCCGGTCGCGTCCCGGCTGCCGTACGACGTGCCCCGGGCCTCGGGCCTGCGGGACTGACCCGGCCGCGGCCGCCCGGGACGGCTCGGAGTGCATGCGCTCCGGGCCGTCCGTTCGCGCTCTCCGGGCCGACGCGCTCTCCGCGGATCCACCGGTCCTCCGGACACGGGCCGGGTCGTCGGAGGTACGTGCCCGGGCGGCCGCCGTCGGTCCGGGGGCAGGACCGCGGCCCGGGCGCCGACCGGGCCCGGGCCCGTACGCCGACCGGCCCGGCCCTCACGTCCGCCGTGCCCGGCGGGCTGGTCGCCGGGCACGGGTGCGGCCGCGGCTCCCCCGGCCTTTCGGGTCCGCACCGGACCGGACGCGGACCGCGGACCGCGACCCGCCGCCCGCCGCCCGGTCGGGCGCGGACCGCCGTCAGGCCCCGGCGGTCGCCGCGACGCGGCTGCCGGTGACGGCGGCCGGGCTCCGCCGTCCGAGCGCCTGGTCCAGGTCGGCCCAGAGGTCGTCGACGTCCTCCAGGCCGACGGACATCCGCAGCAGCCGGTCGGAGACCCCGGCGCCCCGGCGGTCGTCGGCGTCCACGATGCGGTGGCTGATGGACGCCGGGTGCTGGATGAGCGTGTCCACACTGCCCAGGCTCACGGCCGGGGTGATCAGCCGCACGCCCGCGATCACCTCGTGCGGTTCGCCGAGCACCTCGAAGGCGACCATGGCGCCGCCGATGCGCGGGTAGTGGACCCGGGACACGCGCGGGTCGGCGGCCAGCCGGCGGGCCAGCTCGGCCGCGGTCCGCGACGCCGCGCGCACCCGCACCGGCAGCGTCGACAGCCCGCGCAGCAGCAGATAGCCGGCCAGCGGGTGCAGGACACCGCCGGTGGCGAACCGGATCCGCCGCAGCTGTCCGGCGAACTCCTCGTCGCAGGCCACCACGCCGGCCATGACGTCGCCGTGCCCGCCGAGGTACTTCGTGGCGCTGTGCAGCACCATGCGGACGCCGTGCTCGGCCGGGCGCTGGAGCACGGGTGTGGCGAAGGTGTTGTCGGCGAGCAGCGGCACCGGCCCACAGGCCTGTGCGACGGCCCGCAGGTCGACCTCCGCGAGGGTCGGGTTGGCCGGCGACTCCACCATGACCAGGCCGGTGTCGGGCCGCAGGGCCGCGCCGATGCCCGCCGGGTCGGTCCAGGTCACCTCGGAGCCGAGGAGCCCCGCGGTCAGCAGGTGGTCGCTGCACCCGTAGAGCGGCCGCACGGCGACGACGTGACGCAGTCCTTCGGACGCCCGGGCCAGCAGCACCGCGCTCAGCGCGGCCATGCCGCTGGCGAAGGCGACGGCCGACTCGGTGCCCTCCAGCCGGGCCAGGGCCGTCTCGAACCGGGCCGTCGTCGGGTTGCCGAGGCGGGCGTAGACGGGCGGGCCGTCGAGGTCGGCGCCGGTCTCGGCGAACGCGTCGATCCGGGCGGCCTCCCCGCGGCTGTCGTAGGAGGGGTAGGTGGTGGACAGGTCGATCGGCGGAGCGTGCAGCCCCAGGCCGGCGAGGTCGTCGCGGCCGGCGTGCACGGCCTCGGTGGCCAGAGCCCGGGATACGGGGCGGCGGGTCTCGGAAGCCGGGGTGCCGGCCGAGCCCGTGGTCGTGTCCATGTCGGTGTCCATGGACGCAGAGGGTGAACACCGACCGGGACACGGGGGCCGGACCCCGTGCTACGTTCGGCAGGTGGCTGAATCTGTCGTACTGGATCCGGTCGATCTTCAGCTGCTGACCCTTCTGCAGAACGACGCCCGGACGACCTACCGCGACCTCGCCGCCCACGTCGGGGTCGCCCCTTCGACGTGCCTGGACCGGGTCACGCGGCTGCGGCGGGCCGGCGTGATCCTCGGCCACCAGTTGCGGCTGGATCCCGCCAAACTGGGCCGCGGACTGCAGGCACTGCTGTCGGTGCAGGTCCGCCCGCACCGGCGGGAGCTGGTGGGCCCGTTCGTGGAGCGGGTGCGGGCGCTGCCCGAGTCACTGGCCGTCTTCCACCTCACGGGCCCCGACGACTACCTCGTCCACGTCGCCGTCTCCGACATGGCCGACCTCCAGCGGCTGGTGCTGGACGAGTTCACCGCCCACCGGGAGGTCGCCCGGGTCGAGACCCGGCTGATCTTCCAGCGGTGGGACTGCGGACCGCTGCTTCCGCCCTCGCCGTAGCGGCTCCCCGGCACGGGCCCGCGGCGTGCTGCCGACCTTTCCGGCCATCGCACCGGGAGCACCCGGGGTGACGGGCGGCGGGCCGCCGTACGAGGATGGTCCGCATGTCAGACACCACGAGCCCGCTGCCCCGCGAGGTCGCCGACGCCTATGTCGACGACCTCGTCGCCCTCGACCCGATCACCGGCACCTACCTGGGGGTGCCGGAGAGTTCGAGCCGGCTGCCCGATCTCTCACCCGCGGGCGGGCAGGCGCTCGCCGCACTGCAGCGGGCCACCCTCGCCCGGCTCGACGAGGCCGAGCGCAGCCCGGGCGCGGACTCCGACGCCGAGCGCCGCTGCGCCCGGCTGCTGCGGGAGCGGCTGACCGCCGAACTCGCCGTGCACGACGCCGACGAGAGCCTGCGGGCCGTCGGCAACATGGCCACTCCCGCGCACTCCGTGCGGGAGGTCTTCACCGTCATGCCTGCGGACACCGAGGACGACTGGGCGGCGATCGCCGCGCGGCTGCGCGCGGTACCGGACGCGCTGGCGGGCTACCGTGCGTCGCTGACCGCCGGCCTGGAGCGCAAGCTCTTCGCGGGGCCGCGCCCGACGGCCACGTTCGTGGCCCAGCTCGGCGAGTGGGCCGACACCGACGGGGAGGGCCGCGGCTGGTTCGAGGACTTCGCCTCGGCCGGCCCCGAGGCGCTGCGCGCCGAACTGGACGAGGCCGCCCGCGGCGCGACCGCGGCCGTGGCCGGGCTGCGCGACTGGATGCGCGAGGAGTACGTCCCGGCGATCGAGGGCGCCCCGGACGCGGTGGGCCGCGAGCGCTACGCCCGCTGGTCGCGCTACTACAACGGCACCGACCTCGATCTCGACGAGGCGTACGCCTACGGCTGGGCCGAGTACCACCGGCTGCTCGGCGAGATGCGCCGGGAGGCGGAGAAGGTCCTGCCGGGCGCCGAGACGCCGTGGGTGGCGCTGGCCCATCTCGACGAGCACGGGCGGCACATCGAGGGCGTGGACGAGGTCCGTACCTGGCTGCAGGGCCTGATGGACCAGGCGATCGCCGCGCTGGACGGCACCCACTTCGAACTCGCCGAACCGGTGCGGAAGGTGGAGTCCCGGATCGCGCCGCCGGGCAGCGCCGCCGCCCCGTACTACACGCCGCCGTCCGAGGACTTCTCCCGGCCGGGCCGCACCTGGCTGCCGACGATGGGCCTGGACCGGTTCCCGGTCTACGACCTGGTCTCCACCTGGTACCACGAGGGCGTGCCGGGCCATCACCTCCAGCTCGCCCAGTGGACGTACGTGGCCGGGAACCTCTCCCGCTACCAGGCCACCGTCGGCGGGGTCAGCGCCAACGCCGAGGGCTGGGCGCTGTACGCGGAGCGGCTGATGGACGAGCTGGGCTTCCTCGGCGACCCGGAGGAGCGGCTCGGCTACCTGGACGCGCAGATGATGCGGGCGGCCCGGGTGATCGTCGACATCGGCATGCACCTGGAGCTGGAGATCCCGGCGGACTCGCCGTTCCATCCGGGCGAGCGCTGGACGCCCGAGCTGGCGGAGGAGTTCTTCGGCGCGCACAGCAGCCGTCCCGCGGACTACGTGGAGAGCGAGCTGACGCGCTATCTGACCATCCCCGGCCAGGCGATCGGCTACAAACTGGGAGAACGGGCCTGGCTGCTGGGCCGCGAACAGGCCCGCGCCCGGCACGGCGAGGCCTTCGACCTCAAGGCGTGGCACATGGCGGCCCTGTCGCAGGGTTCGCTGGGCCTGGACGACCTGGTGGAGGAGCTGGCCGCCCTCTGAGGGCTCCGGCCGAGCCGGGGGCGGCACGGGTCGCCCCGCACCGCCCCCGGCGCCCCGTCCCGCACCGCTCCCCGGCGCCCGTTCCGCTCCCGGCGCCCGTGCGCCGTCCCCACCCGGGCGCCGTCGGCGCTGCCGCGGCGCGGAGCCCGCGCCGCCCGGTCCGCCCCGGAAGGCTCCGGGTGCCGCGCATGCGGGGCGGGCGGGCGCGGGCGGTTCCGGACGGCGCGGACGGCAGCGGACGAGCGCGGACGCCAACGGACGGACGCGGACGGCAGCGGACGGTGGGGCACGCCGGGGACGGTGGAGCCGGAGGTCAGCAGCCGCAGTCGTCCGCCTCCAGCGGCGCGGTCAGCGGGTCGGCGGTGCGGCGCTCGCTGCCCTCCCAGGTCTCGTAGGCGAAGCCCTCGCGCGCCCAGTACTCGAACCCGCCGAGCATCTCCTTGACCTGGTAACCGAGTTCCGCGAGGGCGAGCGCGGCACGGGTCGCTCCGTTGCAGCCGGGTCCCCAGCAGTACGTCACCACGGGCACGGCCCGGTCGAGCAGCCGCTCCGCCTGCTCCGGTATCAGAGCGGTGGGCAGGTGGACGGCGCCGGGGACGTGGCCCTGGTTCCAGGACTCGGTGGAACGGGAGTCCAGTACCACGAAGCCGGGGTCGCCGTCGACGGCCAGCCCCGCGGCCACGTCGGAGACGTCGGCGTAGAGGGCGAGGCTCGCCCGGAAGTGGGCGGCGGCCTCGGCCGGGGCGGCGGGGGCGACCCGCAGCACGGGGTGGGGCACGGTGGTGGTCATCGCAGGAGCCTTTCGTCCAGGGGTGCCCGGGGGCAGAACGCAGACAGAACGCAGACAGAACGCAGACAGGCCGCAGCAGACGAGCCGCGGGCGGGCCCCGGGCACGTGGCACCCGGGCTCCTGCACGGTGTCCGGCCGGTCCGACGGGCCTGATCCGGTGACCAGAAATCTACGGCCGCCGGGCCGCTTTCTGAAGGGCCGATCCACGGCAGGAGTCTTGAACGACCGGGGATCGCCCTGGTATCCATGCGAGATGACCACGTTTTCCCCGGACGCCACCGACTGGCGCATCCTCGATGTCCTCCAGCGCGACGGACGCGCCAGCTTCGCCGACCTGGCGCGGGCGGTGTCGATGTCCGCGAGCGCGGTCACCGAGCGGGTCCGGCGGCTGGAGGAGGCGGGTGTCATCCAGGGGTACGCGGCGGTCGTGGACCCGGACCGGCTGGGGCTGGCGATCCTCGCGTTCGTCCGGCTGCGCTATCCGACGGGCAACTACAAGCCCTTCCACGACCTGGTCGCCGCCACGCCGGAGATCCTGGAGGCGCACCATGTGACGGGCGACGACTGCTTCGTCATCAAGGTCGCCGCCCGCTCGATGCGGCATCTGGAGGAGGTGTCGGGCCGGATCGGCGCCCTCGGCTCGGTGACGACCAGCGTCGTGTACTCCTCCCCGCTCCCGCGCCGCCCTCTCGCCCAGTGACCGCGCCGCCGCACGGCGGTTCTGAGCGGCGTCCGCGCCCACGGCCGGCGGCGCGAGCCGGTCGCCGGGTCAGCCGCCCGGTGCGGCTGCGTCGGTGTGCTGGCGCAGGGTGGAGCCCGCCCTGCGCTTGACGACCTCCAGTTGGGCGTGGATGCGGCGGCGCAGGTCGGGCACGTGGCTGACGATGCCGACGCTGCGGTCCCGCTCCCGCAGGGAGTCGAGGACGTCGAGGACCTCGTCGAGGGTCTCGTCGTCCAGGCTGCCGAAGCCCTCGTCGATGAAGAGGGTGTCCAGGCGGACCCCGCCCGCCTCGTCGGTGACGACGTCGGCGAGGCCCAGGGCGAGGGCGAGGGAGGCGAAGAAGGTCTCGCCGCCCGACAGGGTGGCGGTGTCCCGTTCGCGTCCGGTCCAGGCGTCGACCACGTGCAGACCCAGCCCGCTGCGGCCGCGCCCGGTGCGGTCGTCGGAGTGGACGAGGGTGTAGCGGCCGGAGGACATCCGCAGCAGCCGGGCGGACGCGGCGGCGGCCACCTGCTCCAGGCGGGCGGCCAGCACATAGGACTCCAGGCGCATCCTGCGTTCGTTGTCGGCGGAGGTGCCGGCCGTGAGCGCGGCGAGCCGGGCCACCCGGTCGTGCTCCGCGCGCAGCGGCGCGAGCCGGCGCACGCCGGTGGCGGCGTGGGCGGACAGCCGGTCGAGTTCGGTGCAGCGGCGGGCGGCGGCGTCCCGGGCGGAGGCGCTCTCGCGCAGCCGCCGGGCGGCGTCGGCCGCGTGCCGCTCGGCGGCGGCGAGGTCGACGGGCGGCTGCCGGACGGCGGCTGCGGTGTCCGGTTCGGCGAGGACGGCGCGGACGGCGGCCTCCTCCTGCTGCCGGGCGTCGAGCCGGTGCTGCAGTTCGCGGTGGGCGGCGGCGTCCAGCAGGGCGTCCGCCGCCGCCCGCGGCGTGTCGAATCCGGCCCGGAAGGCGGCGTCGGCGAGGCGTGCGTCGGCGTCCTTGAGCCGGCGGGCGGCGTCCTCGGCGGCGCGGGCGGCCGTCGCGGCGGCGTCGAGCAGGGCGGCCTGCCGCTCCAGCCGGGCGGCCCGTGCGGCGACGCTGTCCGCGCTGCCGCGCGCCTCGGCCAGTTCCTCTTCGAGGGCGGTGCGTTCGCGCTCCAGGGCGTCGCGGCGGGCGGCCCGGGACGCCGAGCGCAGCGCCGCCTGCTGGGCCGCGTCGCTGCGCCGCAGGTGCTCCTGTTCGGCGTGGCGGAGTTCCTCCAGCGCGGGGTGCAGGGCGGAGGCCTCGTCGCGGGCCCGGGAGTACTGCCGCAGGAGCTGGTCCATCTCCTCGGTGAGGTCGGCGGTGGGGCGGTCGCCCGCCTCGGCGGTGGCGGCGGCCAGGGCCTCGCGGAGGCCGGCCAGGCGGCGTTCCTCCGCGGCGCGGGCCTCCTCGGCGCGCTGGTGGGCGGCCAGCGCCGTCTCCTCCACCGCGCGGTCGACGTGCCCGGCGTCCGGGCGGGCGGGTGCGGGATGCTCGGTGCCGCCGCACACGGCGCAGGGCTCGCCGGTGCGCAGGTTCCCGGCGAGTTCGGCGGCGATGCCGTGGAGCCGCTGCTCCTTCAGGTCGAGCCAGTGGGTGCGGGCGGCGGCGGCGCGCTCCGCGCAGGCGAGGGCCCGGCGGCGCGCGGCGAGGACATCGGTGGTGAGCCGGTCGCGGTGCTCGGCGGCGTCGAGCCGGCGGCGGGCCGGTTCGCGCTGCGCGGCGAGCTGTTCGGCGCGGGCGGCGGCGGCCTGCGCGGCGTCGATCCGGGACTGCAGGGCGGTGCGGGCGGTGTCCCACCCGGCGAGCCAGAGGTCCGCGTCGGCGCGGAGGTCCTCGTCCGCACGCTCCTGCCGGTCGAGTTCGGCGCGTTCGTGGCGCAGGGCGGAGAGCCGCTGTCCGGCGCGCCGGGCGGACTCCAGCTGGCCGAGCTCTTCGGCGGCGCGGCGGGCCGCGGCGGCGAGGCCGTCCGGGCCGGCGTCGGCGAGGTGGCCGGGCAGCGCGGCGCGGGCCTGTGCCTCGGCGGCGGCCGCCCGGCGGTGTTCCGTGCCGGTGGTGTCCCGCAGGGCGAGGGCGGGTGCGACGGTCTCCGCCCTGCGGGAGCGGTCCATCCGCTCCCGGTCGGCACGGTGCGCGCCGGAGCGGTCCTGGAGGTCCTGTGCCCGGCGCCGGGCCTCGGCGGCCCGCCGCTGCAGGCGCGCGGTCTCCCGTACGGCGGCCAGCCGGAGGTCGGCGGCGGCCTGGGCGGACTCGGCGGCGGCGAGGCCGCTGCGGGCGACGGCGAGCTGCTCCCGCGCGGTGCTGCGGGCGACGGCGGCCGCGGCCAGCACGGCCTCGGCGAGGCCCGGTTCGCCCGGGGTGAGGCGCGGCAGGTCCATGGCGTCGCCCGCGGCCTGCTGCATGCGGTGCGCGTCGGCGAGCAGGGCGGCGTCGCCGTCGCGGACCCGGGCCTCGGCGCCGCGGCGGCGTTCGGCGAGGCTCTTCTCCACGTCGGCGAAGCGCCGGGTGTCGAAGAGCCGGCCGAGCAGCTTTCCGCGGGCCTCGGCGTCGGCGCGCAGGAACCGGGCGAAGTCGCCCTGGGGCAGCAGCACGACCTGGCAGAACTGCTCCCGGCTCATGCCGAGCAGCTGGGTGATCTCCTCGCCGATCTCCTGGTGGGACCGGCTCAGGTCGCGCCAGGCGCCGGCGGTGGCGTCGTGTTCGCGCAGCCAGGTCTGGGCCTTGTCGAGGGTGGTGCCGGTGCCGCGCTTCTTCGGGCGTTCCCAGGGCGGCTGCCGGGTGATCTCCAGGCGCCGTCCGGAGACCGTCAGGTCCAGGGTGACGGAGGTGCGGGTGGCGGGTGCGGCGTGGTCGCTGCGCAGGGCGGAGCCGAGGCGGGCGCCGGGCACCGAGCCGTACAGGGCGTAGCAGACGGCGTCGAGGACGGAGGTCTTGCCGGCGCCGGTCGGGCCGTGCAGCAGGAACAGCCCGGCGGCCGAGAGCGCGTCGAAGTCGATGGTGTGGCGGGCGCCGAAGGGGCCGAAGGCCGTCAGGTCCAGGCGGTGCAGCCTCATCGGGTCGCCTCCCGCGCGTCCGTGTCGACGCGGACGGCGTCGAAGGACTCCCGCAGCACGGCCCGCTCCGGCTCGTCGGGGCCGGCGCCGCGGACGTGGGTCACGAAGTCCTCGGCGATCTGTTCGTCGGTCCGCCCGGCCAGGCGCCGGGCGTAGGAGACGTCGGGGCCGCCGGGGGCGCGCTCGGGGTCGAAGACCAGGCTGAGGGTGTGGGCGAACCGCTCGGTGAGCCGGGCCATGGGGTCGGCGGGGCGGACGGCGTCGGTGAGGGTGGCCTCGACCCAGGAGTCCTCGTGCGGGGCGAGGGCGGGGTCGGCGAGCAGGTGCTCCAGGGTGCCCCTGATTCTCGCCAGCGGGCGCGGGACCGGGCAGTCGACGCGTTCGGCGGCGACGGCGCCGGCGGCGTCGAGGTCGACGAGCCACATGCTCTTGCGGTGGGCGGCCTCGGAGAAGGAGTACGGCAGCGGGGAACCCGAGTAGCGCACCCGGTCGGTGAGGGTCTGGCAGCCGTGCAGGTGCCCCAGGGCGGCGTAGTCCACGCCGTCGAAGACCCCCGCGGGCACGGCGGCCACGCCGCCGACCGCGATGTCCCGCTCGCTGTCGCTGGCCTCGCCGCCGGTGACGAAGGCGTGGGCGAGGACGACCGAGCGGGTGCTGGGCGGGCGGGTGGCGAGATCGGCCCGGACCCGGTCCATGGCCGCGCCGAGGACCGCCTCGTGTCCCGGCCGGTCCACCCCGAACTCGTCCTTGACCAGGGCGGGTTCGAGATACGGCAGCCCGTAGAAGGCGACGTCGCCGTGGGCGTCGGACAGCACCACGGGGGTGCCGCAGCCCCGCGGGTCGGTCCGCAGGTGGATGCCGGCCCGGCCGAGCAGCCCGGCACCCACGCCGAGCCGCCGCGCCGAGTCGTGGTTTCCGGAGATCATCACGGTGGGCACGCCCAGCGCGGCGAGGCGGTGCAGGGCGTCGTCGAACAGCTCGACCGCGGCGAGCGGCGGCACCGCGCGGTCGTACACGTCCCCCGACACGACCACGGCGTCGACCTCGCGTTCGCGTGCGGTGTCGACGAGGTGGCCGATGAACTCGGACTGGGCGCCGAGCAGGTTCACCCGGTGGAACGCCCGGCCGAGATGCCAGTCCGACGTGTGCAGGAGCCTCATGATCCTTGAGACTAACGGCCGGGTCCGACAGCACGGGCGGTCACTCCCGAATCGTGCGCCGTCCCCCGCCCCTCGTGGAGGGGTTGCCCCGTCAGTCGGTCGTCGTCGGTCATTGTCAGTCGCCGTCCGCCGTCCGCCGTCCGCCGTCCGCCGTCGGTGGTCGGTGGTCGGTGGTCGGTCGTCGGTCGTCGTCGGTCACCCGTGTCTGCCGGGTGTCGGCCCGCTACGCGTCCCCGTAGGCCTCCCCGCCCGGCTCGAACCGCGCCGTCCCGGCCGTGGCGTCCGCCAGCCACGCGCGGAAGGCGTCCACGTCGGCGTCGGGCAGGCCGATCCCGATGGTGACCGCCTCCTCGCCGTAGGACACCTCGCGCACCTCGCGGCCGGTGGCGCGCAGGTCGTTCTGGACCTTGCCGGCCCGCTGGTGGTCGACGGTCACCGTGGCCAGCCGGAAGCGGCGGCGGGTGATGGCGCCCAGGGTGTCGAGGGCCTCGCCGACCGCGCCGCCGTAGGCCCTGATGAGGCCGCCCGCGCCGAGCTTGACGCCGCCGTAGTAGCGGGTGACGACGGCGACGACGTACCGCATGTCGCGGCGCAGCAGCATCTGCAGCATGGGCACGCCGGCCGTGCCGCCCGGTTCGCCGTCGTCGCTCGCCTTCTGGACGGCGGCGTCGGCGCCGATGACGTACGCGTAGCAGTTGTGGGTGGCGTCGGCGTGCTCCCTGCGGACGGCCGCGACGAAGTCCTGGGCCTCCTGTTCGGTGGCCGCCGGGGCGAGCGCGCAGCGGAAGCGGGAGCGGTTGACCTCGGTCTCGTGCACGCCCGCCCGGGCGACTGTGCGGTACTCGTCCTGCATCCGGACAGCCTATGCGGTCCCCGGCCGAGCAGGCCGGGCCAGGTCCCCCGCGGTCCGGCGGCGTCCCGTGGGGGTGCGGCGGAGCGCGCGCCCCGCCCACGGCGGGGCCGCGGCCGGCGGGACGGCACACCGCGGCCCTGCCCGCGGGGGCTCTCGGGCCGCTACCGCTTCCTGCCCCGGGGCACGGCGAACCACGTCAGCAGCGCACTGCCGGGGGCCAGGGCGCTCCAGGCGGTGCCGCGCCAGGCCAGGACGGCGATCGCGGAGGTGGGGAACTTCACCCGCAGCTCCTCCAGTGCGTCGTCCATGCTGTCCCCGGCCAGTTCGACGACCAGGTCCTCCAGGCCCGGGTTGTGCCCGATCAGCAGCAGGGTCTCGACATGCGACGGCGCCTGGCGCACGGCGGCCAGCAGGTCGGGGACCTCAGCCCCGTAGAGCCGCGGGTCGAGCCGGACCGGGGGCGGTGTGCCCCACTCGGCGGAGGCCAGTTCCCAGGTCCGGCGGGCGCGTACGGCGGTGGAGCACAGCGCGAGGTCGGGCAGCAGGTCGGCCTCGGCCAGGGCGCGCCCCGCGGCCGGCGCGTCCCGGCAGCCCCGCCGCGCCAGCGGGCGCTCGTGGTCGGGGACGCCCTCCGGCCAGGCCGACTTCGCGTGCCGCAGCACCACCAGGCGGCGCAGCGGGCCCGGCCCCGTGCGGGCGTTCACGCGGGCGCCCCGAGGTCGCGGACGAGGTCGAGGCCGAGCAGCCGGTCGGCGTAGGCGTACGTCTCGAAGCGGGCGCCGGCCGGCAGTCCGGGCCCGGCCTCCTCCGTCTGCCGCAGCACCCGCAGGACGGCCGGCGCGTCCAGGTCGTCCTCCCACGCCTCGCGCAGACGCTGCCGTACGTCGGCGGGAACCGGACGGGAGGGCTCGCGGGCCCACCCGGTGACCGCCCGCCGCCAGCGCAGCAGTGTCTCCCGCGCCTGCGCGAGCGCCGGGGCGTCCAGGTGCACGGGGGTGTCGCGCGGCCGGCCGAGCAGGGCGAGCCGCAGCACCGCGGGATCGACGGGACCGACGGGACCCCGGCCGTCGTCGCCGGCAGCGTCGGCGGAAGGGCCGCCGTGAGCCGGGCCGCCGTTGCCTGAGCCGGGCTGACCCGGCCCGCCGCGAGCTGAGCCGGGGTGACCGGGGGCGCCGAGGCCGGAGCGGCCGGGAACCGGGCCGTCGGGGCCGGAGTCGTCGAGAGCGGCCGGACCGGCGTCACCGAGGCCGGGGACGGTCAGGCCGGGAGCCGTGCGGGCGGCGGCGACCGCGAGATGCACCGTCCGGCCGTCCGCGCCGGGCGGCCCGCCCGGGCCCGCCTCCGCCACTCGGATGACCTGCGCCTCCCCCAGTCCGGCGGCGACCTCGCGGCCGTCCTCGAAGGGACGTACGCCCAGGGCCGCCGCAGCCGCACGCAGCCGCGCCTCCTCGGGTCCGGCGGCGAGCAGCGCCCACACGGGGGTGCCGCCCAGCTCCAGCGCGCGGACCAGGAGGTCGGCGACCAGCAGGACGCGCAGCGCCGTCAGGCCGGGGCCGCCGGGGTGGGCCTCGACCCGGGTCAGGCCCCGGCGGACGGGAGCGGCCTCGACGGGCTCGCCGGTACGGGCGTCGGTGATGCGCAGCACGAGGTGAGCGTAGGCGTGCGGGCCGGAGCGCGCAGTCATGTCGTACGCATTCAGGTCACGGTGCCGCGCGCCCCCGGCGCAAAACGTGCGGACGGGCGCGCGGCAGGTGCGCCCCGCGCGGGCGGTGTGAGCGGGAGACGGTGCCGGCCGAGGGGGGAGGTGCCTGGGGACGTCTTGTGCTGCCCGGCGGATCGGCGCGCGGCCCCGGATGCGGTGCATGCACCGCAGGGCGGAGCATCACCCGCGTACGGGGGTGTCACCGGGCGGGCCCGGCCCGGCCCGGGCGGGCCGTGCCGCGCAGCCGGGTGGTGCGGGAACGCGGCGCGGTGCCGTGGCGGCCGTCCCGGCCGCCGCGGACCACGGTGCGGCCCCTGGCCCGGCGCGGGAATCGGGACGCGCCCCGCGCGGTTGCTCTGAGCGGGTGGCGGGTTCCCGCCCTCCGCGACGACGAGGCCGAGGAGGCCATGGTGCACGGCGACACAGCGACCGTCCGCAAGATCCTCACCGAGTCCGGTGACACGTGGGCCGTGGTCGGCCTGTCGCAGAACCGCGACCGCGCCGCCCACGGTGTGGCCGAGGTGCTCCAGCGGTACGGCAAGAGGGTCGTGCCGGTCCACCCCAAGGCGGAGACCGTGCACGGCGAGCAGGGCTACGCCTCGCTCGCGGACATCCCCTTCGCGGTGGACGTCGTGGACGTCTTCGTCAACAGCGACCTCGCCGGGCAGATCGCCGACGAGGCCGTCGCCAAGGGGGCGAAGGCCGTCTGGTTCCAGCTCGGCGTCGTCGACGAGGCCGCCTGTGACCGCACCCGCGCGGCGGGGCTGGACATGGTGATGGACCGCTGCCCGGCGATCGAGATCCCGCGTCTGGGCTGAGCCGGACGCGCCGGGCGCGCGCCCGGCGTCGCGGGCGCCGTCGGGCCGGCCGCTCCCGTCGGGCCGGTCATCCCGGGCTCGCACAGGAGTTGATGTAGTACAGCTCCACCTCCACCCGGTCCGCCGAACCGCCGAACCAGAAGGCGCGGGTGCCTGCCTGGCCGCCGCAGAAGGCCCCGGGCCGGTCCGCGGTGAGCGCCCGGTTGACGTCCTCGGCGAGGTCGGTCGCCGCGCCGAGCATCTGCTGGGGTGCCAGGCCGAAGGTGAGGACCATGCCGATGCGGCGGCCGTCGGCGCTGCGCCGCATCTCCCGGTCCAGCGCGTCGGCGAGCCTCTGGCGGTCGCCGGAGGTCAGGGTGCCGCCGCCCGCGGACCGGCTGGTGGCGCCGCCGCTCAGCGCCACGGCGAAGGTGTGCCGCTGGGGGTCCAGGCCGACCGGGCCCTGCCGGGTGCGCGACGGGGACGGGGTCTGCGACGCCGCCTCGGACGGGGACACCGACGGCGACGCGGTGGGGGACGTGCCGGCCGTGTCCGACGGGGGGCCGTCGGACACGGCCATGCCGATGACCACGAGGAACAGCACGAGGAACAGGTCGGCGAAGAGCCAGCCCGCGAGATGGCGGGGGGCGATGGCGGGCCCGGCGGGCCGCCGGGTCCTCATGTGCGGTCCTCGCCGTACCAGTCGTCGCCGGGGCGCCGGGGCGGCGGTGGAGCGGCCTCGGTGCCGTCACGGGACGGCGCGGCGGGCCGCTCCGGCGGCTGTGCCTCCACCGGGGCGTTCCCCTCCCCCGGGTACGCCGGCTCCTGCGGATGCCTCGGCGCGCCGAACCGGGCGGCGCCCCGTCCGTTCGCGGACCCGGCGAAGCCGCCCGCCCCGGGGCCGCCGTCTGCCCCGAAGCCGCCCGGCCCGGCGGCGCCCGGCCCGCCCGCGGCTCCGGCTCCGTCCGGGCCGCCGTACCACCCGCCGTACTCCGCGTGTCCCGCCTCTCCGTCGGAGTTGGTCATCGCCCCCGCGTACGCGGGATCCGGCCCGCGGCCCGCCTGGAGGACGGCCAGGACCCGCTCCAGCGCGTCCATGTACGCGTACAGGCGCTGGCTGTTGTCGACGAAGAGCAGCATCGCCTCGCCGACCCGGCGCGTGGTCTCCGACACCTCGTCGGCGACGGTGGCGTGGACCCGGTTGGCCTCCTGCGAACTGCCCGCGGCCGAGCGGAGTTCGGCGAGCAGGCGGGTGAGCGCCTGGCGGGTGGCCTCCTCGTCGGCGCGGACCTGCTCGCGCATCGCGGCGAAGTCCCGCAGGAGCTGGTGCGGCACGGTCAGGGAGCGACCCATCTCGCTCAACTCGTGCGCCGAACTGCTCCACTTGTCGATCGCCGTGACGAACCTGCCCTCGGGGCCCGGCTCGAAGATCTTCTCCAGGCGGTCGGTGCTGGTCTGCATGGTGCGGGAGAGCTGGGCGGTGCCGGTGGTGATGTCCCGGGCGATGCCCACCAGCCTGCGGGCGGGCACGGTCGCCGCCTCCAGGACGGCGTGCCGGGACAGCTCCATGGTGAGGACGGCGAGCTCCCCGGCGATCCGGCCGCGCAGCTCCGCGCGGGAGGCCTCCCGCCCGGCGGCCCACTCCAGGCGTTGCAGCCAGAGGGTGGTCACGATGACGGCGGTGATGAGGAGGACGACGAGCAGGACGGCGGTGCCGCCGAAGCCGGACGCCCACACCTGAAGGAAGGTGGTGCCCTTCCGGGCCTCCTCGAAGTCGTCGAACGCCGTCCACAGGGAGAACCAGGTCACCGCGATCGGCAGGAACACGGCGACGTCCCGCACGGCGGACAGCACCGCCGTGAGCCGGCTGCTCCGCGGCTCGGCGTCGGGCACCAGCACCTCGGGCGGGTAGGCGTGCAGCAGGTCGGTGCCGGCCAGGGCGCGCCCTCCGGCCAGGGCGTCCTGCGCGATCCAGGTCAGCACGGTGCGTCCGGCACTGCGCTCCGGCAGCCGGCGGGCGGTGGCCCCGAGCGCGGCGGCCGCGCTGTTCAGGGCGGGTGAGGGCGCGGGCGCCGGAGGCGGTTCGGGGCGCGGGGCGGTGTCGCTGGGCACTGGTTCTCCCTCGGTCCCGGCTAGTCCCGGGTGTCGTACGGGTGCGGTGGCGGGCGGGTGCCGTGTGCGGGCAGGTGGAGGCGGAAGTACGCGTCGACGGCCGTGTCGACGACGGCCCGGCGCGCCCGGCCGCGGCCGCAGCCGGCCAGCAGCGCCCACAGCAGGGCGGGGGACGGATGGGGGCCGGCCGCGTCGAGGACGGCTTCCACCGCGCGCCGGCCCAGTCGGCCCAGTCGGCCCCCCAGGAGCCAGCCCAGCAGCAACTGGTTGAGGTGGACCGCCAGTTCGGGGCTGTCGGGGGCCATGCGGTCCACGGCGTCGGCGAGGAATCCGGTGTGCCGCAGACTGTCGAGGACGTCCCGGCGGTCGCGGCGGCCGGGTGCGCGGGCGTGCCGGGCGCACCGTTCGAGCAGGGCGCGGGCCCGTTCGGGTTCGGTGCGGCTGATCCGGTCGATCTCGCGGATCAGGTCGGTGAGGGTGAAGCGGTCCACCAGTACCTCCGTCAGGTCGTCCAGGCCGGCCCGGGACAGTCCCAGCCGTCCGGCGCAGACCAGCAGCGGCAGCACGTCGAAGACCTCCGCCCGGCGGGCCGCGTGCTCCATCCGGTCCTCCAGCACGGTGCGCACCAGGCGCGGCTCGGGCGGGGCGGCGCGCAGCGTGTCCTCCAGGCCGGAGCGGGCGCCGCGGGCGGAGGCGGCGAGGCAGCGCTGCACGGCGGCCAGGCGGATCTCGTCGCGCACCGCGTGGTAGTGGCCGAGCCCGGGGGCCGGGGCGGACCAGAGGTGGAGGAGGTGGGCGAGGTGGCCGTCGCCCGCGCGGTCCAGTTCCAGCCGGACCCGCGGCAGGGCGGCGGGGCTGTGCAGGTAGGCGGCCTCGGCGGCGGTGAGGTCGCCCTGCGGGGCGGCCTCCAGCAGGCTGGTGAGGTCGCTGAGCAGTCCGGGGGCCATGCTGTGCGCGTCGAGCCAGGTCCGGACCTGTTCGGCGGAGGTCAGCGGATGCGGGGGCCGCAGCCGGGCCAGGGCCTGCGGTCCGCGGCGCCGCCGGAGTCCGACGAGCAGCGCGGCGTACGCGTACAGCGGTCCGCCCCCGCCGTCGGGGCCTGACGTGTCGTCCGGTCCTCCCGTGGGGCCGGGGCCGCCGGCGCCGTGCGGAGCGGCCGCTTCGTGGGAGCCCTCCGTGCCGCCGGGGCCGGCTCCGGCCGGCCGGCCGGAGCACTCCGGTGCCGTCGCGTCGATCCGGCGCCGCGCGCCCTGGAGCCCGGGGGCGTCCCGCCGTACGAAGACGAACTGCGGGAGCTCATGGGCGGCGTCGGTGTCCTCGCGGGTGGCGAACGTCCAGTCGGCCAGTACGACCTGTCCGAGGAGCTCGGCCAGCGCGTGCACCACGACCTCGCCCGGCACCGGGGAGTCCACCACGGTCAGCGGGGCGCGGGGCTGCTCCATGAGGGCTTCGGCGAGCCGGGTCAGCAGGTCGTCGGGCAGACCGAGGGCGGCCCTGTCGAGGTCGTCGAGGAGGTGGTGCTGGTGCAGCAGCAGGCTGCGCACCCGGTCCAGGGGCACGCGTGGCAGCAGCTCGGGGTCGGGGACGGGCGGGGTGCCGTCGTCGAGGAGGGCGGCGAGGCGGGCCCGGGGCGGCAGCCAGTCGTCCCAGTCGCTGCGACAGGCGGCCAGCGCCAGGTGGAGGTCCAGGGCGTCGGCGGGCCCGGTCAGCACATGGGTGAGGGTGGAGCCGGAGCGGCCGTGCCGGTCGCGGGCGGGGAGCTTGCGCAGCAGGGCGGCCTCGTGGCCGTGGCGCAGATACACGAAGCCGGGAGCGGTCTCCGCGGGGTCGGCGCCGTCGTACTGGGCGGCCCACACCATGTGCTCGATCCGGCTGTTCCAGCGCAGCAGCGCCTCGCGTTCCAGGGAGGTGGTGACGGGCCCGACGTCGCCGCGGCCGATGAGGGAGCGCTCGGACCAGCGGTAGACGGTGAGGTCGGCGCGCACGGACCGGATCACCGGACCCGCTCCGGGGTGCGCAGCAGGGCGTCGGCGGCCGGGCCGGTCATGACGCCGCGCATGGCGAACAGGGAGAGCAGGGGCCGCAGGACGCGCTGCTGGCGGAACATCGACTCCTCGAAGAGGCGCGGGCCGGTGCCGCCGGGCCGGTCGCGGGGCCGGGTGCCGGTGGCCGAGGCCAGGTGGAGGGTGGAGTACCCGCACTCACCGGGCAGTTGCAGCCAGTCCGTGCCGCCCCGCGCGCCGAGGAAGGCGTGCACGTCCTCGCTCTCCTGCTCGACGGTGCCCAGATCGCTCTCGGCGTCCGGGGGCTCGTGCAGCCAGCCGTCGATCTCCCGGTAGCCGCGGAAGCGCAGCAGGTCGCACTTGGTGACGACCAGGGCGCACGGCACCGGCAGGAACGGCACGGCAGGGTCGGCGAGCTGCTGGCGCAGCCGCTGCCGCACGTGCTCGAAGGCCGGGTCGCGGCCGGCCGCGCCGCGCTGGCCGGTGAGCCCGGGGACCCGGGTGGGGTCGACCACGCACAGCAGGGCGTTGAGCCGGTTGAGGAAGTCCATGTCGCGGCCGGTGCGCTCCAGGCGGCCGCCCGCCACGTCGAAGAAGATCACGCTGTGCGAGCGGCCGGTGTGCTCGTCGGTGACGACCATGCCGGTGGAGTAGCGCGGGTCGGGCCGGTTGGCGGTGGGGAGGAGTTCCTGGCGGCGGTCGATGAAGGGGGTGACGACCTCGGTGAGGTAGCGGTGGTAGTGCAGCGGGTCGAGTGCCTCGACGCGCAGGCCGTGGCGGGCCATGACGGTGGGTTTGCGGGCCTGGTCGATCATCGCGGCCAGCAGGTGGGACTTTCCGGTGCTGGAGGCGCCGACGAGGCCGATGCGCACCGGTTCGGTGCCGAAGCCCGGGTAGCGGTAGGGGATCTCGTGCTGGGGCACGTCGTCGTTGCCGGGGCAGACGACGTAGGTGCGGGCGAGCTGGGCGTTGCGGGCCTCGCGGCCGCCGGGGGTGCGCTCGGCCTCGGCGACCATGCCGCGGGCCTCGTCGAGGACGACGCGCTCGGCGGCGTTCCAGTCCAGGTCGGTCAGGCACATCGGGCACTCGACGACGAGCCCGCGGACCGCGGCGGGGTCGGTGCGGTGCGGGCGCAGCCGGGCGCGTAACCGCCCCCACCGGCCGGGCGGCGCCGCGGTGTCGGACGCGGCGCGCACCGCGGGGCCGGCGAAGCCGCCGGCGGCCTGCCGCTGGCGGGCCCGCAGCGCGCGGAACTCGGCACGGGCGGACTCCTCGCTGCGCCGGGCGTGTTCGGCGAACGGCAGCTCGAACAGGCCGCCGGGCTCGCCGCCGGTGAGGCCGCGCAGCAGGGAGCGGGCGGGGGCGAAGACCTGGGAGCCGAGCGGGAACGCGGCCCGCATCAGCGCGGCCAGCCACGGCTCGTGGCCCTGGTCGAGCAGGGCGTGGAGGTGTTCGCGGGAGGCGCCGCGCGGGACGGTCTCGCCGGTGGCGATCCAGAACGCCACCAGGGCCGCGCTGTGCACGTCCTGTTCGGCGGTGGCGGCCAGGCCGGGCCGGAAGCCGGGGGCGTCCCAGTCGGTGGGCGTCCGGTCGGGCAGCGGTTCGCCGGCGGCGACGGCGCCGTCGAGCCCGGAGAGCTGGAGACCGCCGGTCTCGTCCCACCACAGGTGCTCGGGGCTGATCCGGCCGTGCACCAGGCGGGGGCCGTGCAGCGCGGCGACCGCCTCGAACAGGTCCTCGACGACATGGCGCAGCCGGGGGCCGTGCAGCAGGTCGGGGGAGGCCAGGTCGGACAGACGCCGCCCGTGCCGGTCCAGCAGCAGTCGGTGGGGGCGGGTGGTGTCGTCGTAGGCGAGGACGCGGGCGAGCTGCCGGGGCAGCCGGGAGCCGTGGAAGTCGGTGAGGCCGCCCAGGAGTTCGAAGTGGCGGCGCATGCGCTGCTCGGCTTCGGGCCGGTGCGCCTCCTGCACCATGACCGGGTGCCGTCCGGGCGTGCGGCGCAGCCGCCGCACCCGGTAGGGGGGTTCCTCGAAGCCGGCCTGAGCGCCGGTCTCGGCCTCCAGCGTGTACCGGACCGGCTCCCTGCCGTCGCCCCCGGGCCGCCGCCCCCGGAACTCCTCCACCCCCGTGCCCCCTCCCCCCGTCGGGGCCGCACCGTCGCGGCGGGTCCCGTCCTGCCCATCAACTATCACAGAACAGGGCGTGCGCGACGGCTTGTTCGGACACTGTGCCGCCTTCCGCGCGCCCGTGCGCGGCGTGTCTGACGTCTGATCAACTCCCGTTCCCTAAACGCCGGTCGGGACCCGGTGCGGGCCGCTAGAGTCGTGGGCACCGAGACCCACAGCGACCCACAGCGACCCACAGCGACCCACGACGACTCACGACGGCCCACGACGGCCCGGGACGGCCCACGGCGACCCGGGACGGCCGGGGCGACCAGGACGACCCAGGACGACCCAGGACGACCCAGGACGACCCAGGACGACCCAGGACGGGGAGGAGGCAGCCGTGGCGGCACTCACCGCGGCGGGGCTGCACCGGGACGGCGTGCTGCGGGTGCTGGCCTCGCTGTACCCGGATCCCGTCGGGGTGCAGGCGCTGTTGCAGGGCCTGGGCGCGGATCTGTCGCGGCTTCCGCACTTCGCGGGGTCGCAGGTGCCGGTCACCAGCTGGTTCCAGGCCTGTCTGACGATCGAGCACGGGGCGTTCGCGTTCACGCTGGAGGACCTGGTGGCGGCAGCCCACCGCGACTTCCCCGGCAACGCCGTGCTCGGCGCCCTGGCGGGCGGTCCCGAGGGGGCGCCGCCGGACGAGCTGACCGTGCTGTGCCTGCTGGCCGGGCCGCAGGAGCCCTCGCGGCTGCAGTTGCGGCGGGAGTTCCGGACGATCGAGGAGGCGGCGCGGCGCGGCCGGCGGCGCACGCTGCGGGTGGCGCTGTCGGCGGCGACCCGCCGCCAGGACCTGCTGCCGGCGCTGAGTGAGCACCGCCCGGACGTGGTGCACTTCGCCGGTCACGGCGCCCCGGACGGCTCTCTGCTGCTGGAGGAGGACGACGGACGGACCGCGCCGGTGAGCGCCGAGGCGCTCGCGGGGGTCCTGAAGTCGGCCGGCGGGGTCTCGGTGGCCGTGCTGACCGCCTGTCACTTCGGCCGCTATCTGGACGTCGTCAGCCCGTACGCCGGGGAGGTCATCGGTTCGGCCCGGGCCCTGACGGACCGGCACGCGCTGGCGTTCTGCCAGGGGTATTACGCGGCGCTGGCGCTGGGCGAGTCGTGGGAGCGGTCCTTCGAGGCGGGAGTGGCGACCGTGGGACTCGGTCCGGGCGACCCGCCGGAGCTGCGGCGGGTGGTGAGCCCGCGATGACCGGGCCGGACACGGACGGGACGGGCGTCCGGGTGCCGCCGGGGGTGGACGTCGCCGAGCGGCGCCGGCGCAGCAGGGAGCGGGAGCGGGCCGACGGGGACGCGCCCGGACCGTCCGGGGAGGGCACCAGCCGGACGGCGTACGAGTTCCTCGTGGGCCAGGCGGGCGGACGGCGCGACGCGGTGGAGCCTCCGGGACCGCCGGAGGACGCGGGCGGGTCCGGCGGCTCCACGACGGCGGGCGTCCGGGGCGAGTCCGGCTCGGAGGTCACGGCCGTCACCGCGCAGCTGCTGCGCAAGCTGGGCCGGGCCGGCACCACCTGCCCGGTGTGCCACCACTCCTTCCGGCTCGGCGAGCAGATCTCCCTGCACCGCACCGGCTCGGGTCCGGGCGTGGTCCTCAAGCACCACAGCAGGCGTCTGGACTGCCTCAACCCGGGGGCGGCCGGGGAGGCGTCGGCGGCCGCAGAACTGTTCCACGCGGGCCTGGACGCGGCCAACCCGCCCCCGCCGGAGCTGCGCACGGTGCGGCTGCACCGCGGCCACCCCCTGCTGCGGCTGGCGCCCGGGCCGGGCGGCGGGCCGCCCACCCGGCACCGCTGCTGGGTGTGCGGGCACACCTTCCGCCCCGGTGAGATGGTCATCCACTGCACCTGCCGTCCCGACGCGCCGGTCTGCGCGTGCGCGGTGCACCGCGACCCGGACCACGGGCTGGTCTGCTACGACGACTGGAAGGCCCAGCATCCGCAGGTGCCCTGCCTGATGCTCAACGCCCGGCGGGACGCGCGGTGAGGGGCCCCGGCGGCCGCTACGCCCGGCACGCCCTGGTCCCCGGCTGGGACCAGCGCCGGCTGGCGGACGCGACCGTGGTGCTGGCCGGAGCGGGGGCGCTGGGCAACGCGGTGGCGCAGTCGCTGGCTCTCGCCGGGGTGGGCCGGCTGGTGGTGGCCGACCCGGACACGGTCGCGGTGAGCAACCTCAGCCGCTGTCCGCTGTTCCGGCCCGGGGACACGGGCCGGAACAAGGCGCGGGTGCTCGCCCGTGCGCTGGCCCCGCTCGCGCCGGACACCCTGGTCGACGCGCGGTCCGCGCCGCACGCGTCGGGGGTGGGGCTGGCCGAACTGCGCGAGGCCGACCTGGTGGTGGGGGCGCTGGACAGCCTGGCGGCGCGGGTGGCGCTGGCCGGCCGGTGCACGCTCGCCGGGACCGGTCTGCTGGACGGCGGCACGCATCCGTGGGGCGGCGAGACCTGGTGGTGTCCGCCCGGCGGGCGCTGCCGGGCGTGCGGGCTGACCCCTGCGGAGCGGGCGGTGCGGGACGACCCCTGGTCGTGCGCGGCACCGGACCCGCTCGCTCCGGCGGGCGCCTCCGCACCGGTGTCCGCGCTGGTCGGAGCGTGGCTGGCGAACTTCGCGGTACGGCTGCTGCTGCGGCTGCCGGTGACGTGCGGGCCCCTGCGCGTCGACGGGGCCGGTTCGGCGCTGCCGCCGGCCGGCGGGTGGACGCCCGAGCCCGCCGCCGACTGCCCGCTGCACGAACGGCTGCCGGATCCGGTGCCGGTGCTGCCGCTGGACCACCACGGCACCACGCGGGAACTGCTCGCCCTGCTGGACGCCGACGAGGAGCCGCTGACCTGGGCGGGGTTCAGCCGTCCGGTGCGAGGCCGGCCCGCGGTGCGGCGGGTGACCACCCGGCTGAGGTCGGCCCCGCCCACCGCCCGCCTGGAGGAGCTGGGGGTCGCTCCGCGCGAGGTCCTCCCGGTCGCCCGGCGCGACGGCTCGGGCCTGCGCTACGTGGAGCTCGCTCCGGCGGCGGACGGCGGCACCCGCCCGGGGAACGGGCCACCGCCCCGGCCGAGCGGGCGGGAGCCGGACGGCGGCGGTCCGCGGCGGCACCGGGCGGGCCGGGCGGGCGCAGCGGGAACGGAGAACGCCGCGAACGCCGCGAACGCCGCGAACGCCGCGGACGCCGCGGACCGGGGGACGACGACGGAGGGTGTCCGGTGAGGGACGAGCTGTACCAGGAGCTGCAGCGGGGCGTGATCACTCCGCACGAGGGCGAGATCATCCTGCGCTCGATGGGCTTCCCCGAGGGGCGCCTGCCGGCCGTGGAGTTGTCCGCCCGGTTCTACTGGTCGGAGGTCCGGCGGCTGATCGACGCCGGGGTGCTGGTGGACGGCGAGGCCCTGCTGAGCCGGGCGGTGCACAACGAGTACCCGGGCAACCCGGTGTTCCGGGCGGCGGTGGAGGCGGTGGAGGCGCTGGAGCCGGTGACCGCTGCTCCGCCGCAGCCGCAACCGCAGCGGCCGGCGCCCACCGTGCCGGCCGCAGCGCCGCCGGGACCGGCCGCACAGGCCGTACCCGCCCCGCAGGCCGCGCCCGCTCGGGCCGCGTCCGCCGGCCGTGCCCCGGCGGCGGAACCCGCCTCCTATCCCACGCTGGTGTTCGTGTGCAGCACCCACCACGCCTCGTTCATCGAGGAGATCCGCCGTCTCGACCCGGGGGCCGAACTGTGCTTCGTCAGCCAGGGCGAGGGCGCCCAGGTCGGCCAGATCGCCCTGTCGCTCTCCTACGAACTGACACCGGAGCAGCTCGACGAGGTGCGGGGCACGCTCGTCGCGGCGGGCGCCCCGCACGACCTGGAGATCCTCCAGGAGGTGTACGACCACCGCGCCTACCTGCTGGAGGCGTTACGGGCCAACGGCCCCGACCAGCAGCCCTACGACCTGGCCGGCGTGCCGTCGATCACTCCGGTGCGGGACATCGCCGCCGCCGTGCTGGCCCACTACGAGGGGCGGATGGGACGGCGCCCGCGCACGGTGGTGGACCACCAGCAGCCCGACGGCAGCTTCCAGCGCCTGGACCCCGCCCGGTCGCTGCACGCGGCCGGGGTCCGTGACGGCGACACCCTGAACGTGTACCCGGAGGCCACCGCGGGCCACGCCGAACTGCGGATGCAGGCCATCATCCGGGTCTGCGAGGAGATGCACCGCTACGCCGACCGCCACGAGGGCTTCGAGATCGTCGACACCGACGACCCGGAGTTCCCCACCGACTACGAGATCCGCTTCACCGCGCCCGGCCTGCGCCTGCCCGAGCACCACACCCCGGGCGGGTTCCCGCACCCCGAGCGGCAGGACCGGCACAACGCGCTGATCCTGCTGGGACCGGACTTCCCGCTGCGGGCACCGGTGGTGTTCTGGCTCAGCCCGGTCTTCCACCCCAACATCAAGGGTCCGGACCCGGCGCTCCCCGAGTCCGAGGGCGCGGTCTGCCTCGGTGTGCTCGCCGACTCCTACCGGCCGACCCTGGACTTCGGCCAACTGTGCCAGATGCTCGTGGACATGGCTGGGTATCGTAACTACGAGATCACGGACAGTTTCAATCCGTTCGCCGCCGCCTGGGCCGTGACGGACGAGGGGAGGGCCATGATCGAGGCCATCGGGGGCAAGCCGCCGGTGGCGGCCCCGCACCCCGGAGCAGGCGCGCTGCGCGTGGACGCCCTGCGGATACAGCCGACGAACAGGGTCGCCGATGGGACTTGACGTCGAGCTGTACCAGGGCGAGGCCCGCCGGCTGGTGCACACCCAGTCGCTGATCGAGCTGCTGCGCCCGGTCTTCGCCGAGGAACTCGCCCCGTACCGGGGCAGCCGGCCCCGCTTCGTGCTGAAGCTGCGCAACGACCCCGGACCCGACACCGTCGACGCGGAGCCCGCGCTGACCAATCTGCGACCCGACTTCGGGTACATCCATGTCGCGATCCATGTGGAGGGACGCGTGGTCCACCAGAAGCCCTTCTCGGTGAACAACCTGGTCGGGCCGGTCCTCGCCCGTCGGGCGCGGGAGATCGCCCCTGCCGAGCGCCAGTGGGCGTTCCGGATCGCCGGGCTGCCGGCCGCACCGGACGACGACTCCGCGCAGCGGCTGCCCCCGGTGGTGGACGGCGTCGACGACATCGACGTCTCCCGGTCCAGCCGGCTGTCCTTCGGCATCCGCCCGGCGGCCGAGCCGCAGGTGCCGCTGCTGGACCTGGCCGCCCACGGTGTCGGGGCCGAGGACGCGGACGCGCAGGTGACGGTGTTGCTGGGGGCGGGCGTGCAGCGGCGGCTGATGGACATGGAGCTGTCGACCGAGGTGGAGGAGGGCGGATTCCTGGTCGGCAGGCCGTTCCGCCGCGCGGACGACACCGGCCGCTACGCGGTGATCGTGGACGAGGTGCTGCCCGCCGAGCACTCGGGGGCGTCACTGATGCACTTCACCTTCACCGGGGACTCCTTCCGGGCGATGAGCCGCACCCTGGGCGAGCACCCTCCCAAACGGCAGCTCGTGGGCTGGTACCACACCCATCTGTTCCAGTCGGAGGAGACGATCGGCCTGTCCCTCACCGATGTCGACCTGCACCGCGACACGTTCCGCCGGCCGTGGCAGGTGGCCGCCCTGATCAACCTGACCGGGACCCGGCGGATCCTCAGCTGCTACGCCGCCGCCGGCGACGGGATGGCGTCCTGTCCGATCCGGAGCCTCGATGACGACACTGACAGACGCCGTAGTGCGCATCCTTCGCTGGGCCATCACTGACCCGGAGGGCGAGGGGCCCGCACCGGCACCGGCCTCCCCGGGGCCGGACCCGGTGCTGCTGCTGGAGCGGCTGGCCCGGGTCACCGCGGCCCGGCTGTACCTGTCCGACCCGCCGCTCGGCGATCCGGGCCCGGTGGGGCTGGAGCCGCTGCTGGTCGCGGCCGCGGTGGCGGTGCGCGCGGACGCGGACGCCGCCCGGACCGCGCTCGACGGGGTGCGGGACCCCGTCTCCGTACGGGAGGTGATGGCGCGTCACGGGCTGGTGTCGTACGCCCTCGCGACCGCTCCGCCCGACGAGCCGCTCCGCGCGGACCTGCTCCGCGCCTCCCCGCTCACGGCACTGTTCGACCGGCCGCCGCCCGGCGGCGAGCAGCGCTGCGACCAGTTGCTGGACCGGCTCCTGGAGCACCCCGAGGGCCGGCGCGCCGCGGTGAGCGGCCTCGCGGCGCCGCCCGCGTCGCCGGAGACCGCCCGGTACCGGGCCGCGGTGCTGCGCCGGTTCCGCTTCACCCCGGAAGAGAGAACGTTCGTGTACGACGTGTACGAGACGGCGCTGCTGCGGCACGCCGACAGCTGTCGCCGGCACACCGACCGGGTGCGGGAGCTGCTGCGGGACAGCCCGGCGCGGCTGCTGGCCGACGACGCCGACGGCCGGTGGGCACGGGCCGTGCTGGACTGGTGGGAGCCGCTCGCCGTGGTGGCCCGGCGCCACCCGGGGGAGCTCCGGGCGCGGCGCATGCTCCAGGGACACCAGGCGGGCGTCGCCCTCCAGCGCGTGTACGGCAGGATCCGGGACTGGGAGGACCTGGGCGAGGTGCTCGGCCGGTGACCCGGCCCCTGCGCCTGGCCGCCCAGGACCACGAGGGCCGGATGACGCTGTACGCGGCGGCGGGCGAGCGGACGCTCCGGGAGGTACTGGCCTCCTGCGAGGTGTGGCTGCTGGATCCGCTGGACGAGGAGCTGCTGGACCTGCCCTGGGCCGAGTTCGCGCCCGACTGCCGCCTGCGCTCCGAACTACCCCCGGGAACCGCCCTGTTCGCGCCGCCGGGAGCGCCACGGGGGGCACGGCCGCAGGCGCCGCCGGAGACGTCCTCCGGGCCCCCGCCGTCCGCCCGGTTGGCACCGTCCGGCACCACTGCGTCCGGCACCGCACCGTCCGGCACCGCTGCGGCGCCGTACGCCGCGCCGGGTGGTCCGGCGCCGTCGGGGGAACCGGCCGGACCGCCCGGCGGCGCCGTCCTCGGCAAGCCGCCGGTCCCGCCGGGGCCCGAGGCGCCGCCCGGCGGTCCGCCGGTCGAGGCCGGCCCGGACACCGGGACGCACCCGGAACGGATCACCGACGCCGAGGCCGTGCGCCGCGCCTACTACCCGCACATCGAGCACGTCGCCTCACTGCTCCGCAGCCGCCTTCCGGTGCTGGTGATCAGCGAGAAGCTGGTGGTCACCCACCTGTGGGAGGAGATGGTCACGCTCGCGGAGTGCCGCGGCATCCGCCTCGACGACGACACGGCCGACGACTCCGCAGGCGACGGCGGCCCGCAGCCCCCGGCGGGCGCGCCGGAGCCCCCGGCGAACCCGCGTCAGCGCCGGCTGGCCCGGCTGCGCGCGCAGTTGGAGGAGCTGAAGGAGGGCGACGTCATCGTGCTGCCGCATCTCGACCTGCTCGCCGGCAGCGCCGATCTGGGCCGGCATGCCGAGGCGCGGGAACTGGTGGAGCTGCTGTACGCCTTTCCCGACCAGCTCGTGCTGGCCTTCGCCGATCCCACCCTGCCGCTGCCGGACGTGCTGGCGGAGCGGTTCAGTGCCCGCGTCACCATCAACGGGCTGCCGCCGGAGGTGTGGGTACCGGGCATGGAGCGGATGCCGCTGGGCCGGGCACTGGTGACGCAGGTGGAGGCGGACACCTTCGAGGAGTTCGCGCCGCGCGAGTTCTACAAGCACGTGGCCGGCATGAACCCGGTGCGGCTGCGCCAGGCCATGCGGTACGCGCACGAGCGGCACCGCTCGCAGCCGGCGCGGGCGACTCTGCAGAACCTGCGCGAGACGCTGCTGACGTTCAAGGCGCAGCAGTCCTCCCACTTCGAGGTGCCGGACGTGACGCTGGCCGACATCGGCGGGTACGAAGAGGTCAAGGACGAGATCCGGCAGACGCTCGCCATCATCAGCGGTGCGCAGAGCCTCCCCGACGACATGGAGGAGGTGCGCTCCGAACTCGTTCCGCGCGGCATCATCTTCTACGGTCCGCCCGGCACCGGCAAGACGCTGTTCGCCAAGGCCATCGCCAACGGCATGAACGCCACCATCCAGGTGGTGTCCGGCCCGGAGGTGACCGACATGTACGTCGGCGAGAGCGAGCGCAAGGTGCGGGAGATCTTCGCGTCGGCCCGGCGCAGCGCACCCGCGGTGATCGTGTTCGACGAGATCGACGCGATCACGATGGAGCGCACCAACCGGCCGGACGGCGGCAGCCGGGCCGGGAACAGCGTGGTGGCGCAGATCCTCACGGAGATGGACGGGTTCCGGCCGGAGGTGCCGATGCTGGTGATCGGCACCACCAACCGCATCGACATCATCGACAAGGCGCTGCTGCGGCCGAGCCGGTTCCGCAGCATCGCGATCTCGCTGCCGGACGTGGCCGCGCGGCGGGCGATCCTGCGCCATCACGCCCGCCGCTACCACATCGAACTGGAGGAGGAGGTGCTGGAGCTGATCGCCGAGGCCACCGCGGGCCGCAACGGCGACGAGCTGCGGGCGCTGATGCGGGACGCGTTCACCGGCCGGCACCTGCACGGCATCGAGCCCGACGCCCGGCGCCTGGGCTGGCTCGTGGGGCGGCTCCAGCAGGGGCGCCTGGAAATGATCTCGGAGGGCCGATGACGAGCGCACCGAGCGCGTGGAGCGACACCGACATCGGGGCGGTGCGCCGGCTGAAGGCGCTGGGCCGCTCGGTGGACCAGCACTTCGTGGGGCGGCGGCTCGCCCTGGACCTGCTGGAGGTGGCGGTGCTCGCGCACGAGCACATGCTGCTGCTCGGCCCGCCGGGCACCGGCAAGACGGACCTGGTGAGCCGGTTCGCGGCCGGCCTCGGCAGCCGGCCGTTCGTGCGGCTGCTGACCCGGTTCACCGAACCGGCCGAACTGTTCGGACCGGTGGACGTGCCCGCGTTCCAGGGTGAGGGCACCTACCGGGTGCGCACCGAGGGGATGCTGCCCGAGGCGCACATCGCGTTCCTCGACGAGGTGTTCCAGAGCGGCAGCCCGATCCTGAACACGCTGCTGACGGTGATGAACGAGCGGGTGTTCCACAACGGCCGGGAGGTGGCGAGGGCGCCGCTGATCAGCCTGGTGGGTGCGGCCAACGGCCTGCCGCAGGACCCGTCCCTGCTGGCGTTCGCGGACCGGTTCCTGCTGCGGCTCACCATCCCCCCGGTCGCCGAGGGGAGGCTGGAGGAGCTGCTGGCGAAGGGCACGGCCGCGGTCCGCGGCCCGGCGGCCGGGGACCAGCACCAGGTGATCGGCACGGACGAGCTGGAGCGGCTGGGCCGTCAGCTCGCGCACGCCGACCTGTCCGCGGTGACCGGGGAGTACGCCGATCTGGTCCGCGAGCTGCTCGTGCAGGGCGTGGCGCTGTCGGACCGGCGGATCATCCGGGGGCTGCGGCTGGTGGCGGCGGCCGCACTGCGCGCGGAGCGGGTTCGGGCCGCTGCGGGTGACCTGTGGCCGCTCGCGCACTTCTGGTCCGACCCGGCGCACGCGCCGGTGGTACAGGACGCGGTGCGCCGGCGGGCCGGTACCACCGGCGAGGACCCCGGAGGGGCCCCGCGCCCGGTGCATCGCCTGCTCACCGAGGCGCGGGTGCTCGCCCGGCAGGTGTCGGCCGACTCACCGCCCGCCTCGGTGGACCGGGTGCTGCGCCAACTGAGTTCGCTGCGCCGTGAGTTGAGGGTGGCGGCTTCCGGAGAACGGGCCGCCGACCAGGAGGTCGCGCGTATCATCGACAGCACTCTGGCCTTGCTGGAGCGGGCCTGACGCACACGTTGGGGGACGGGCAGCTGCATGTGCAATCCGCGCCGAGTCCGCGTCGAGGCGACCCGGGAGGTCGTCGAGGCGTGGGAGCTGGAACTGGAGCGCCGCGCCGGTGCGAGCGGCTCCGTGGTCAGTGAACTGGAGATCGTCCATCCGTTCGGCGGCACGCTCGGCCCGCGCACCCGCGAGGTGTTCGAGCGGGCACTGGCCACGGCCGACGGCTGGGAGCCGGAGAACGGCTCCCATGTGCACGACCTGGCCGACGGCCGGGTCCGCTACACCCCGGCGACCGGTGAACTCGTGGTCACCGCCCGGCTGGAGGACGTGGCGACCGTCGAGGGCAGTGCCTCGGAGCTGCTGCGCGGCACGGTCAGCGACCGGACGACGGGTCGGGGCGAGGGCCGCTACTACGCCGACGGCTTCGGCGGGCACCACCGCGAGGCCGCCGAACGCCAGGCGCAGGCACTCGCGGAGGCCGACGCGCTGCGCCGGGCCCAGGAGCTGACCGGACGGCTGAGGGCGCGGGCCGGCCAGGCCTCGGCGGCGGCCGCGCGGGAGGCCGAGGACCGGGTCCAGCGGGAGGCCGACGCGGACGCGCAGGCCCGGCTCGTGGAGGAACGCCGGCGGGTGCGGGCCGAACTGGACGCCCGCAACCGGGAGCGGCTGGGACAGCTCGGGCAGGACGGCCTCCGCGCGGTCAACACCGTACTGGCCACCGCCTACCGGCAGGCACTGCTCGACTTCGCCCGGCAGCGCGGAGCCACCGGCATCCGCGAGGAGGAGTCGGAGGACGGCATCGACATCGAGTTCGAACTGGAGCTGTGACGATGCGGGTGCGGGTCAGATTCCGGTTCAACACCGACTCCGGTGAGGTCGAGCTGTTCCAGGTGGACGACGTGGGCAGCGGGGCGGGACCCGTGCACGACACCGAACACGACCGGGTCAGCGCGGAACTGGGCGGGCTGCTCGCCCGCCGGCCGGACGTGGAGGAACTGCCGGCCGCGGAGGAGCGGCCGCTGTGGCGGCACGCCCCGCTGCCGGGCGCCGCGCGGCGCGGCGGGCACGCGGTGCACGCCGAGCACGCCGAGCACGCCGAGGACGCCGCGCAGGGCGAGCGGGAGACCTCGTGAGCCGGCGCACCCGGCTGCTGCTGCGGGCCGCGCGCTGCTACTCCGAGGCCCGGGCGCACACCGAAGCGGCCCGCTGCTACGACCTGCTGGGCTGGCGGTGGTCGGCCGCCGACGCCTACCAGCGGGCCGGCGACCTGGAGCACGCGGCGCACACCTACCGGCTGGCCGGGCATCCGGAGCAGGCCGCGCGCTGCTACCGGCTGCTGGGCCGGGCCGACCTCGCGGCCCGCTGCTGGCAGGAGCGCGGGCGCCGGCTGGAGGCCGCCTGGGAGCTGCTGCTGACCGGGGAGACGGAACCCGCCCGGCGGCTGCTGGCCGCCGCCGCACGGGATCCGGGCGCGGGCGTGGGCCGGGGACCGCAGCAGCTGCGGCTGGAGCTGGCGCGGGCCCTCGCGGACCGGTTGGGCGGCGGTGCGGCGGGCCCGCTGCTGGCGCTGCTGCCCCGGGTCGAGCACCGGCTGCCCGTGCTGGCCGCCCGCAGCGAGCGCCGGCTGCTGCTGGAGTGGGCCGTCGAGGCCTCCGACCGCATCGAGCGCTTCGACTGGGGGGCGCGGCTGTTCCGCGCCGCGCACTCCGGGCAGGACGCCGCCGAGGTGCTGCCGCTGTGGCGGGCGTGGGCGTCGGACCGCCTGGGGTCGACGGCGTGGCTGCCGGGGGAGGCCGGAGAGACCGAGGACACTCCGCGTGCGGCGGGGCCGGGCCGGGTCCGGCCGGCGGGCCCCGGCAGCGGCGCTCCGGCGAGCTCCGGGGACACGCGGGCGGAGGGCCGGCGGGGTGCGGGCGGCGGGCCGGCGGGCCCCGGCGAGCCGGGAGGACCGTGAGCAGATGGCGTCGACCGGGGGGCCGCTGCGACGGCTGCTGAACCGCATCGCAGCCGAGAACGAGCGGCACAACGACAACCAGCGGCACAACGACGACGAGCGGCACCACAGCGACGGGCGGGAGAACGGGGACGGGCGGGGCCGGGGCGACGGGCACCCGGCGGAGGGCCGCGCCGCCGCGCGCCGGCCGCCCGGGGGACCGCCGACCCCGCTGGTCGCCCGGCCCGCTCCGAAGGGCTCCCCGCCCCGCGGCCGGCGGAACCCCGGCACGGCGGCCGCCACACCGGTCACGCCACCGGCGGCGGCCCCGGCGGGCGCGAGCCCGCCGGCCACCACGGCCGGCACCGTCCCGGCCACGGCCCCGGGGAGTGCTGCCGCGGCAGGCACCGCCACGACGGGCACGCGCCCGGGGGGCGCTCCCGCACCGGCGGCTCCCCCGGCGGACCCGGCCGCGGCACCGCCGTCCCCCGCGCCGCCCGAGCACCGGGCAGCCCCGTCCGAGCACGGCGTCCGCTTCAGCGTCCGCCCCGCCCACCCCGTCGCGGAGGACCCGCCGGCTCCGCCGCCGAGCCCCTCCCCCACCACCCGGCCCGCGCCGCGCTGGCGGCTCGCCGCCCGGTTCCCGCACGCGCACCGGGCGCTGGGCGCGGTCGGCGCGCTGCACCGGGCGGACGGCGGGGACTGGGCCTGCCACGCCGAGCCCGGCGGCCCGGCGGTGTGGCTGCTCGCCGCCCTCACCCCGTCCCTGGGCGCCGAACTGGCGGTCCTGCACGGCGGCGAGCCCTGGCGGCTGCTCCCGGACGGGGCGCTGGCGCCGCCGCCCGGCCCACCGCACAGCCCCGCGCCCGGCCTCCCCCGGCACCGGGCGCCCCAGGGCGCACCCGCCCGGCTGGCCGACGTCGCCGCGTGGCCCCGGCTGGACGCCGTCGGTCTGCTGGCGCGCGGTCCGCTGGGCCCGCCCGTGCGGACCGGGCAGCCCGCCCTGCGCGTGCTGACGGCACGGCAGTTGCTGGGCTCGGTGCTGCGGCAGGCCGCGGCCTGGGGCGTGGAGGTGGGGGTGCAGGCGGTGCGCGCGAGCCCGCTGGCTCAGAGCCCTGAGGCCGGCGCGGCCGAGACGCTGCTGCTGGAGCTGTCCGCGCCGGAGGCGGTGCCGTACGCGCTGGTCGTGGCGCTGGCCGCGCTGCCGCGCACCGCGGTGTGCCGGCCCGTACGGGACTGCGAGCGGCTGCTGCTCGACGTACGGCTGCACCCGCCGGCCGACGAGGAGGTGCTGTACTCCCCGGTTCCCGAGCGGGAGTTGTGGCTGGTCGGGGACCAACTCGACTGGCCGGTGCTGCGGCTGGAGCCGCTCGGCCGACCGTCGCCGGCCCCGGCCGAACTGGTCGGGGTCGCGCCGGAGCCGCCTGCGCCGGCGGTGCCCCACCGGCTGCCCGACACGGCCCGCGCACCGGCCCCGCCCGTGCGGGTCGTGCCCGACCCGCACGGGGCGGGCGAGATCGACGCGGTGCTGCTGCACGACGACGAGCTGCCGCTGCTGCGCCGCTGGCTGCCCGGCCGGGCGCTGGGCGAGGTGGCGTTCCTGCTGCCCGGTCCCGGCCGCCATCTGCTGATCGAACCGGTGGGGCTGGCCCGGGAACTGCCCTTCGGCGTGCCGTTGCGCCGCGTCGGGCCCGGGGCGCTCTTCCTGGAGTGCGGTCACCGGCTCGACCCGCCGCTGCCGCCGTCGGCGCGGGCCCGGCTGTTCGCACCGGACGACGCCTCCGCGGTGGTCTGCCGGCCGGACGGCCGGGACCGGTTCGCGCTGACCCCGATGGTGCCCGCCTGGACGCTGTGGGCGCCCCCGCATCCGGTCGAGGTGCCGGCGGGCCTGTCCGCGGCCGGCCGCGACCTCCTGGCCGCCCTGGAGCAGGTGGTCGGCCCGGCCCGCGCCGCGGACGCCGCCGGTGCCGCCGCCCGCGAGGACCCCGGGGCGGCGCTGGAGCGGGCCGCCCGGCTGCGCGCCCTCGGCGACAAGGAGGGCGCGGCGGAGGCGTTCCGTGCGGCGGGCGACCTCCTGGAGGCGGCCCGGCTGTTCGAGGAGGCCGCGCTGGCACTCCCGGAGGACGCGTGAGGTCCCGGCCGGGGCCCACGGGGCGGCCGCCCCGGGACACGGACCGTGCGGCGCCGCCGCACGGCACCGGGCGTACGCCACGACCGCCGCACGGCGCGGACCGCACGGCGGCGGCCGCGTGAGCACGCCGCCCCTGCCCGGGCTGCGGCGGCTGCTCGCCCTCGCCGGGGACGGTCCGGGCACCGGGCTGTCCTGGGACGGAACCGCGTTCGTGCAGCTCGGCGAGGAGCGGCTGACCTGCCGGGACGACACCGGCCGGGTGCTGTGGTCGGAGCCCCACGACGGTGTCCCGGCGGCGGTGGCCTGGGGTCCGGACGGCGGGGAGCTGTTCACCCTGCGGGCCGGCCGGGTCGGGGTGCGCGACGGCGACACCGGGTCCGTGGCCGGCGAGGGCTTCGCCGCACCGCCGGAGACGGGCACGCTCGCGGTGTCCCCGGACGGACTGCGGGTGGTGTGCGCGGGCGGCGGGGTGCTGGTCCACCACCGCGCCACGCACGCGTCCGCGGCGCTGCCCGCCGTCGACCCGGTGGTGGCCGCCGCCTGGGACCCGCAGGGCCGTCAGCTGGCCCTGGCCACGGCGACCGCGCTGCAGCTGTGGAGCGTGGCGCCGGTCCGCATGGACTTCGCGCCGTGCACCGGCCGGACCGGGATCACGGCGCTGGCCTGGTCGCCGGACCGGGACGCGCTGGCCTTCGCGGACGCGTCCGGTGTCCACCTGGTGGACCGCGCCACCGGCCGCCTGCCCGCCCGCGCCGCGGTGCCGGGCGTGGTGCTCGGGCTCGGATTCAGCCGGACCGGGCGGTACCTGGTGGCGGGCACGGACCAGGACGGCGTCCTGGTGCTCGACCGCGCGCTGGAGGTGGCGGCACGGCTGCCCGCCCGGCTGGGCACGGCAGGGGACCTCAGCGTCTCGCCGACCGGCCGGCTGCTGTTCCCCGGGCCCGGCGGCACCGAGCTGTGGGAGCTGCCGGACGCGGCACCGTACCCGGCCGAGCGACGGGTCGGGGTCCTGCTGCGCGGCTGGGCGGCCGCCATGTGCCGGTCGGTGGGCCGCTCCCTGCCGGCACCGGGCGGCCAGGCGCCCCGGGCCGGTGCCCCCGCCGTCCTGCACGAGGGCGGGGCGGCGCTGCCCGCCCCGGCGCTCGCCTGGACGTCCGGCGGCGGGCGGTGTGTGCTGGAGACGGCTCCGGGCACTCTCGCCGCGCTGGCACCGGACCGCGCCCGCACTGTGTGGTCGGCGCCCGCCGCGACCGGTCCGGCCGGCGCCCATGACCTCGAACCCGCCCCGGAACCGTACGCGTTGCTGGCTTGCGCGACCCGCGACGGAGGGTCCGGACTGCTCCTGGTGGACGCCGGCTCCGGCGCGCCGCGGGCGGTGCTGAACGGAGGGCAGGCGCCCGCATGGTGCCCGGTTCCGCAGCCGGACGGCGCCCTGCTGGCCGTGCCCGAACCCGGGCCGCGCCCCGCGCACCTGTACGTGTACCGGCTGGACGGGACCGGCACCCCGGTGGGCACCGCGCACAGCCTGCACCTGCCGCACGGCGCGGGCCGCCCGGACTGGGCGCCGGACGGCACCCTCCTCGCGGCCGGGACACACGGCGCGGTCGTCCTGTGGCACATGCCCCGGCTCGCGCGGGCCCGCCGTCTGGAACTGCCCTCCGGCGGGTTCGCCGCCCGCGTCGCGTTCTCCCCGGACGGCAGCCGGCTCGCCGCCGCCCCGGCCGACGGGCACGGCCCGCTGGTGGTGTGGTCGACGCTGACCTGGCGGGTGCTGCGGGAGCTGGGCGCGCCCGGCGGACGGGGCTGGGCCCCGGCGCTGTCCTGGTCGCCGGACGGCTCGCTGCTGGCGGCACCCGGGCCGGGCGGGGCGACGACCGCCGTCCAGGTGTGGGACGTGGCCCGCGGTCTGCTCGCGGCCACGCTGGAGCCCGGCCCGCCCCGGCCCGGACCGCTGTGGTCGGTGCGCTGGTCCCCCGACGGCCGATCCGTCGCCACCACCTACACCGGCGGTCGCACCCTGCTGTGGCCGGTGCGGGACTCCGGTGACGGCTCCGCCGGGCAGCGCTCCCCGCTGCCCGCGCCCGCCGGGTTCCTCGCGCAGACGGGTGCGATGGCGGCCGCCGTCGACGCGTCCGTGCCGCTGTCCGCGCTGGCGGAGGTGGCCGCGCTGCTGGGCCCCGCCGCTCCGGCCGGCCGCCGCCTGCTGCACCGCGGCCCGGCCGCACGCGCCCTGCGCGACCTCGGCTGGCCCCGGCACGCCCGGCCCGCGCTCAGCGCCGTCGTGGCCTCCCGGCTGCGCCCCGACCCGCGGTACGCCCCGCCGCCCGGTGTCGCGCTGCAGGAGCTGCGGGAGACCCTGGAGTGGGGGCTGCGCGGCGGCGGCACGGCCGTGGAAGGGGACACGGTGACCGGGGACGACCTGGCCGCCGCGCTCGACCGCACCCACCGCGAGCTCCTGCCGCTGCTGGCCCTGCTGGGCGCGGAGGCGGTGGCCCAGGACCCGGCGCTGCCGCTGCGGCTGGCGGACGGGCCCTGGGCGCGGGCGGCCGCGCAGGCGACGCGGCGTACGGGGGTGCCGCCCCGGCTGCCGGTGGCCCACGGCGACGGCGTACCCGGCCCGGTGGCCGCGGGCGCACCGGGCCGGTGGACCCGCCACGGCCCGCCGGACCGGCTGGTGCCCGCCCAACTGGCGCTCCCGCCAGAGCTGCTGAACGTGCTGTGGGCGCAGGACGCGCTGCTGTACCGCACCCGGCGGGGCCGGCCGGAGCACCCCGAGCGGGACGCGGTGCTGGTACTGGACACCTCGGCCGCCGCCCACGGCCAGGTCGGCAGCTGTCTGCGGCTGTGCGCGCACCTGCTCGCCACCGCCCTGATGGCGGGCGGGCACACGGTGGCGCTGCTACGGCTCGACGCCCGCGAGGCCCCGGTCCGGCTGACCGCTCCCGGACAACTGCGCCGGCTGTGGGCACCGGTCGGGCCCGAGCCGGGCGACCCGGCCCGGGCCGCGGAGCTGGCCCGTCGCGCGGCGCAGGGCCTGGCGGCCGCGGACGCCGCCGAGCCCCGCACCCTGCTGCTGACCCACCCGCACGAGCCGCCGCTGCCGCTGCCCGGCTCCCTCACCCTGCGCGTGCACTACCCGCGCCGTCCGGTGCCCGCCGACGGGCCGGACTCCTGGGCCCTCGCCCCGGAGCCCGACGGCGCCCACCTGCACCGGGTGCTCACCGCGATCCTCACCCGGCTGTAGGGCCGGGCCGCGCGGTGACCGGGGCGGGCCGCCGGTGACCGGGCCCGGCCCGGGTGCGCGGCGCCCGGGTCCGGGGTCAGCCGCAGAGCATCTGCTCCACCTCGTCCGGCGACATCCGCTCCAGCAGGTCCTCCAGCGCGTCGGGCCGGAACGCGTCGCCGAGCACCTCGACGCCCTGCTCGTCCCAGGTGATGCGCAGGCGGACCAGGTGGCCCCCGGGGTGGGCGTCGTACTCGGAGGCGTCGATGAGGTCGGGCAGGTCGGGCACGAAACGGTAGGCGGCGGTCATGGCGTGCGGGCTCCTTCGGTGGGCGGGCGGCTTACTGCGGCAGGCGGCCGGGCCGCCCGGCGGGTGACGGCCGGGGCGCGGGGCCGCGGCTGTGCGGCCGGGGCGCGGGGCCGCGGCCGAGGGCTCAACTCCACACCCCGGCCGGCCGTGTCCCGCAGTCCGGGCACTCGCCGGCGCGCAGCCGGTTGCCGACCCGCCCCCACAGCTCGCGGGTGACGGCCGCGGTACCGCAGCCGGGGCAGCGGGTGGTGCGGCCCTCCTCGCCCAGGGCGCGTTCGACGTACACATGGCGCAGTCCGGCCTGCCGGCCGAGGGCGACGGCCCGGCGCAGCCGCTGCGGCGGGGTGGGCCGGTGCCGGTCCATGCGGTAGGTCGGGGTGAAGCGCAGCAGGTGCCAGGGGGTGTCGGGGCCGAGTCCGGCGACCCATCCGGCGATCCGGGCGAGCTGTGCGTCGGTGTCGCTGGCGCCCGGCACGAGCGGGGTGCTCACCTCGACCCACACCCCCGCGTCCTTCAGGGTCCGCACGGTGTCCAGCACGGGGCCGAGGGGGGCGCCGGTCAGCGCGCGGTGGGCGGTGTCGTCGGCCGCCTTGACGTCGATGTTGACGGCGGACAGTGCGGGGGCGAGCCGCCCGGCCGCCTCGGGGGTGAGGAACCCGTTGCTCTTCCACACCACCGGCACCCCCAAGGGCGCGGCCCGAGCGGCGAGTTCGAGGGTGAGCTCGGCGGCGAGGGAGGGCTCCGAGTAGGACAGCGCGACCCCGGCTCCGCGGGCCGCGGCCGAACGGACCAGTGCGGCCGGGTCGGTGGGAAGCAGCGGGGCCGTGCCGGCGCCGGGGTCGCGGCCGTACTGGGACAGCCGGTGGTTGACGCAGTAGTCGCAGCGGAAGGAGCAGCCGGGCGGGGCGAGGGTGAGCAGGAGCAGGCCGGGCCGGTAGTGGTAGAGCGGCTTGCGTTCGACGGGTGAGAGGTGCTCGACGGTGGTGGCACGGGTGGCGGTCAGGACACGGTCGCCCTCCCGGCGGCGCACCTTGCAGGCGCCGGTGTCCCCGTCGCGCAGCCGGCAGCGGAACGGGCAGAGCGTGCACTGGAGTCCGCCGTCCCCGACCGGCCGGTAGAAGCCGGCGGGCTGCCAGGCGCCCTCGTCCGCGACGCCGGGGCCGCCGGCCGGTTCGCCGGTGCCGGGCCCGCCCCAACGGCCGCCGGGGCCGCCTCCCCGTGCGTCCGCGGCACCGTCCGTACCGCCTTCCCGGCCGGCCGCACCGCTGCCGCCGGCACCGCTGCCGCCGGCACCGTCGTCGTACGCGCCGTTCTCCGGCCCGCCGGAGTCGGCCGCCTGTGTGCCGGTCATCGTCCACCCCCGTCCGGCCGCACGCGAGGCTCACCACGGTAGCGGTCACCGGCAGCCGTCGCCGGGGATTCGGGCGGCTGGGTGCCGCGGCCGTGCGGGGCTGCCGGGAAGCTCGCGGCGTCCGGTGCCGCGCACGGCACGGCGGAGCATCGCCCCCGTGCCGGACGTACTCCGGTGGTGCGACAGCGCGGCGCGCCGCCGTACCGGACGCCGCGAGCCGACACATCCTTCTTCCGGCCTTCCGGCCTTCCGGCCTTCCGGCCTTCCGGCCTTCCGGCCTTCCGGTCGCGGCACCGGGGCAGACAGGACTCCTCCGCGGCGCTACACCGGGGAGAGGGCGTCCGACGGGGCGTCCGGCCGACGCGCCCCGGGACCGGGCGCGAGGACGCGGGGTGGTCGCCATGCCGTTCGCCGACGGAAACATCACGGTTCGACAGATCGACGCCGAGAGCTGGGAGTTGCGGGAGGAGGTCGTCTACCGGGGACGCGAACAGACCTTCACCGTCCCGGTCGGCTTCCGCACCGACTTCGCCTCGGTGCCCACCGTCTTCGTCTGGTTCGTGCCCCGGTACGGCGTCCACACCAGAGCGGCGGTCCTGCACGACTTCCTGTGCCGCGAGGCGCCGGTGAGCCGGGCGGACGCGGACGGCATCTTCCGGCGCACGCTGCGCGAGCTGGGCGTCTCGACGCTGCGCCGCTGGATCATGTGGGCGGCGGTCCGCGCGGGCGGCGGGCTGGCCGGGGCCGGAGCCGGGGAGTGGCTGCGGTGGCTGCTGGTGACCCTGCCGGCCGCCGCCCTGCTGGCGGTACCCGCGCTGGTGGTGACCGTGTGGCTGGCGCTGTTCTGGGTGCTGGAGTGGGTCACGTACGCCGTATGGGGCCGCGGCGGGGCCGGACGTGCCAACGAACCGCGCTTCACCGGGGCGCCCGCGGCCGACGGCTGACGCCGCCGCCCGGTTCCGCGCACCCGGGCCGGGCCGCGGGAGCCGGGTGCCCGGGCCGGGCGGCGGGAGCCGGGCCGGGGCCCGCGAACGGCGGCCGGGGTCCGGCGGCCGGACCCTGGATCAGGCCGCGCCCAGCCCCTCCAGGACGACCGCGCCCGGGAGTTCGGCGAAGGCCTTGCCCGGCACCAGGAGCTTGCCACGCCGCCGGCCGCTGCCGACCAGCACGTACGGCAGGTCGACGACGGCCGCGTCGACCAGCACCGGCCAGGTCTCGGGCAGCCCGACGGGGGTGATGCCGCCGTACTCCATGCCGGTCTCGCCGGTCGCGGTGTCCATCGACGCGAAGGACGCCTTGCGGGCGCCGAGCTGACGCCGGACGACGCCGTTGACGTCGACCCGCGTGGCGGACGGCACGACGCAGGCGGCGAGGGTGGTCTCCCCGCCGCGCCTGGCGGCCACCACCACACAGTTCGCCGACCGCTCCAGCAGGTCGCGGCCGTAGTGCTCCACGAAGGTGGCGGTGTCGGCCCACTCCGGGTCGGTCTCGACGTACACGATCTGCTCGGCGGGGACGCTGCCGCGCCAGTGGCGTACCGCGTCGGCGACCGGGCGGGTCAGCTCGTCGAGGCAGTCGGGGGCGGGTACGGCCTGGTCGAAGTTCCCGAGAGGTGCGCGCATGCGCGCACCGTAACAGCCGTCGGCCGCGGGCGGCTCAGGCGTCTCGCCGCTCGGGCGGCGGCACGGACGCCACGGGCGGTACGGAGACGCAGAGCACCATCTCCATCGGCTCGGCCCCGGTGTTGGCGTAGGTGTGGGGCGCCCCGGCCTCGAAGGAGGCGCTGGCGCCGGCCGGGACGCGGTGCTCGGCACCGTCCACGGTCAGGGTGAGTTCGCCGGCGGTGATGTGCACGAGTTCGACCGTGCCCGCCGGGTGCGGGTCGGAGGAACTGGACTCGCCGGGCATCAGCCGCCAGTCCCACAGTTCCAGCGGGCCGGGCGACTCGGTCCCGGCGAGGAGCCTGCTGTAGCTGCCGGCCTCGGTGTGCCAGAGCCGGACGGTCTGCTCGGCGGGGACGACCCGGACCCTGGGGCCCTGCTCGTAGTCGAGCAGGGTGGTGATGCTGACACCCAGCGCGTCGCCGATCTTGACGACCGTGCCGAGACTGGGGTTGGTGCGGGCCTGCTCGATCTGGATGAGCATGCCGCGGCTGACCCCGGCCCGGGCGGCCAGCGTGTCCAGGGTGAAGCCGCGTTCGGTCCGCCAGCGCTTGACGTTGCGCGCCAGGGACTGGGTGAGCAGGTCGAGGTCCGCCACGTTCCGTCCAAGGGGTCCGGTCGGGACGGGCACGGGCCGGTGGACCCCTGGCCCGGTCCCACACTCTGCAGGTCGGCGTCCGACCGGCGGCACTGCGGTGGCGTGCACCCGGTCGTTCACCGAACTGTACTGCGGGGACCGGGTGGCGGCGCTCCTCGCCCCGGCCGCCGGCCCGCTCCAAACCTCCCCGGCCCCGCGGCGGACCGCCCGCCGGGCCTCCCGCCCGTCACCGGCGGCCGCGCGTGTGGCGCCGGCCGGGCGCCTGCCACCGCCGGTCCGGCCCGCGCGTCACGCGCCGGCCTCCCACTCCGCCGGCCGCGCCGCCGACTCCCCGTCCAGCGCCGCGAGCCGGGCCACCGTGTCCTCGTCCAGGTCCGACAGGGCGCGCAGCTGGTCCGGGGTGACCCCGTCGGGGATCGGCCGCGGAGCCGGAGTCCGCAGCGGGGGCTGCCAGCCGCCGTCCGGGGTCCAGCGACGGACGACGCGGGCGGGGGCGCCCGCCACCACCGCGTGGTCGGGCACACTGCCGCGGACCACGGCGCCCGCCGCCACCACCACGTTCCGGCCGATGCGGGCGCCGGGCAGGATCACCGCTCCGGTGCCGATCCAGCAGCCGGGGCCGATCTCCACCGGCTCCATCCGGGGCCACTGCCTGCCGATCGGCTCGTGCGGATCGTCGTAGGAGTGATTCGTCGAGGTGACGTACACATACGGGCCGAAGTAGCAGTCGCTGCCGATGGTGACCGTGGTGTCGGCGATGACGTGGCTGCCGCGGCCGAGGACGACGCCGTCGCCGATGCGCAGGATCGGGTCCGGGCCCAGATCGAGGTCCGGCATCAGGCCGGCGGTGAGGGTGACCTGCTCTCCGACGATGCAGTGCGCGCCCAGACGGATCCAGGGTTCGCCGAAGACCGTGCCCAGCGGGAACGCCAGCCGGGTGGCCTCTCCGAGGGCGCCGAAGCGGAAGCGGCCGGGGTGCGCGGCCGTCACCGAGCCGGTGCGCTGCACCCAGGCCCAGCCGGCGTGCACGGCACGCTGCGCCAGTCGGCGCCGCCAGGACGAGAACGTGTTCTTGCTCTTCGGCACGGGGCTCACGGTACTCAGCACGGCCCGCCCCCACCGCGTCGAGGGCCTGTGATCTTCGCCCCACCGCTTGGCGTACCGTGCGGGGTGTCGGCACGGGGTGCCCGTGCGGGTCCGTGCGGGACGGCCGGGACTGGGAGGCGGGTATGGAACAGCGCGCATTGGTCACGGGGATCGGCGGCAAGGAGCCGAGGATCGACGCGGAGGCGTTCGTGGCGCCCACGGCGTCGGTGATCGGCGACGTCACCGTGGGGGCGGCGGCCGGGGTCTGGTACGGGGCCGTACTGCGCGGTGACGTCGAGCGGATCTCCGTCGGGGCGAGCAGCAACGTGCAGGACAACTGCACCCTGCATGCCGATCCGGGGTTCCCGGTGACGGTCGGCGAGCGGGTGTCCATCGGGCACAACGCGGTCGTGCACGGGGCGACCGTCGAGGACGACTGCCTGATCGGGATGGGCGCCACCGTCCTGAACGGGGCCGTGATCGGGGCGGGCTCGCTGGTCGCGGCGCAGGCCCTGGTACCGCAGGGGATGCGGGTGCCGCCCGGGTCCCTGGTCGCCGGTGTGCCCGCGAAGGTGCGGCGGGAGCTGACGGAGGAGGAGCGGCAGGGGGTCTCACTGAACGGCGTGATGTACGCCGGCCTCGGGAAGGCACACCGCGAGGTGCACGAGGGGCGCGGCTAGCCGCGGTTCCGGGCGGGTGCCGCGGGCGCTTTGCGGCGGCCGGCCGAGGCCGGTTCGGTCCGGCCTCCGTGCGACGGGCGCGCCGCGGGCCGGTGCGGTGGGCCGGCGGCACCGGCTCGGCGGACGCCGGCCGCCCGCCGGTCCCTTCCGCCGCGCCCGTTCATTCGCGCCCGTTCATTCGCGCCCGTTCAGTCGCCGGCCGGAACCGGGGCGGCCGCCTGCTCGGCCGCCGCGGCCGTCGCCTTCCGCGCCTTGCGCCGGACGACCAGGACCGAGGTCAGACCAACCAGGACGGCCGCGGCCAGGCCCAGCCAGGAGAACCGCTTCAGCCAGGACTCGGCGACCACACCGACGTAGTAGATGACCGCCGTCGTGCCGCCGGCCCAGAGGATGCCGCCGAAGACGTTGGCGATGAGGAACTTCCAGTACGGCATGTGCAGGACGCCCGCGAGCGGGCCCGCGAAGATCCGCAGGAGCGCGACGAAGCGGCCGAAGAACACCGCCCACATGCCCCACTTCTGGAAGGAGCGCTCGGCGGTCGCGACATGCCCCTCGCTGAAGTGCCGGGGGAACTTCCCGCCGAGCCAGGCCAGCAGGGGCCGGCCGCCCTTGCGTCCGATGGCGTAGCCGATCGAGTCCCCGATGACCGCACCCGCGCTCGCACAGGCGCCCAGCACGAACGGGTCGATCTCGCCGTGCTGGGAGGCGAGCAGCGCGGAGGAGACCAGGATGATCTCGCCGGGCAGCGGGATGCCGAGGCTCTCCAGCCCGATGACCAGGCCCACCAGCAGGTAGATGGCGAGCGGAGGCACCGTTTCGAGCCACTCGTGGACGTGCAACGCCGCTTTCCTCCCATGCCCGTGTCCGGCCTGTGGCCGACACCGCCGTACCGGCCGTGCCGGCCGTACCGCCCGTCCCCTTCGTACCGGCTTCGCCGGTCCTGCCGTCGTGCCGGCCGCACCGGCCGCGACAGGCCCACCGGTCGCACCGGACCTGGCGGGCCCCACCGGCCGTACCCGTCGTACCGGCGGTCGGCGCCCCCGATGCCGGTCGGAGCGACGGCGCCCTGTTCCGGCGCGCGCCCGGCCTGCGGGTGCGCGCCGGTGCAGCCTACCTGGTCAGTGTGACGCTTCCGGAGGCCCGGAGGTTGCCCCGAGGTGCCCGTCCCCGCACGGGCCGGCCGCACGACGGGGTCAGGGGCGGACCTCCGCGCTCGTGCGCAGGCGCAGGTCGCGCGCGGACGCGCCGACCCAGACGGTACGGCGGCCGGTGCCGAGCACCCAGCCGGCTCGGGCGGCGTCCCAGGACGACAGGGTGCGCGGTGCGACCCGCACCGTGACCCGGCGGCGCTCCCCCGCCCGCAGGTCCAGCCGCCGGTATCCGGCGAGCACCCGCACCGGCTGGTCCAGGCGCAGGTCGGGCGACGGCCCGAGGTACACCTGCGGCACGGCCACGCCCGCGCGGCGCCCGGTGTTGCGCACGGTGAAGGACACGTGCAGGCCGTCCGGGTCGCCGCTGCCGCGGCGGACCGACAGGTCCGCGTAGGCGAACGAGGTGTACGACAGCCCGTGTCCGAACGGGAACAGGGGCCGGACCCCCTCCGCGTCGTACCAGCGGTGGCCGGCGTGGACGCCCTCGCCGTACTCCTCGACGCCGTCCACCCCTGGGTAGCGGCGCGGGTCCCCGGCGACGGGGTGGCTGCCGTCGTCGACCGGGAAGGTCTGGGTGAGCCGGCCGCCCGGGTCGCGGTCGCCGAACAGCACGGCGGCGGTGGCGGCCGCGCCCTCCTGGCCCGGGTAGTACATCTGGAGCACCGCTCCGGTGCGCGCCAGCCACGGCATCGCGGTCGCGGAGGAGGTGTTGAGGACGACGGTGGTGCGCGGGTTGACGGCGGTCACGGACTCCACCAGGCCCGCCTGCCCGCCGGGCAGGGCGAGGGTGGCGCGGTCCAGACCCTCGGTGGCGTCCTCGTAGGCGAACAGCACCACGTGCCGGGCCCGGCGCGCGGCGGCGACGGCTTCCGCGACGTCCTGGGCGCGGGTGGCGCCGGTGCTGCGGCGCAGCCGGAACAGCAGCCCGTCGGCGCCGCCCCGGGCGGTGATGCGCAGCCGGTGCGGTCCGGCGCCCAGGGCGAGGGTGCGGCGACGCACCCCGAGCCCGTCGGGAGCCGCGGTGACCAGGCCGCCCATGAGGTACTCGCCCCAGCCCGGGGCGAGCGGGAAGAGCTCCTCGCCGTCCACCAGGACCCGGGGCCGGCCGGCCGGGGCACCCGAGTAGTGCAGGACGAAGGTCCACTCGTCGGCCTCGTCGAGGGTGAGGGTGCCCTCGTACGACCAGGTCCGGCCCGCGTCCACGCCCCGGCTCTCGGTGTCGAGGGCGGGGCTGAGGGCGGCGGCGGGGACGGGTTTGCCGAAGAGGTCCTCACCGAGGGCGTAGGTGACGCGGGTGCCGTGCCCGGCGCGGGCCCGGATGGCGTCCAGGGGGCTGTCGGCATGGGCGGGGACGACGTGCGCGCTGCCGCCGCCGCTGACGAAGGCGGTGGCGCCGGTCGGGCCGATCACCGCGATGTCGCCGCCGGACAGCGGCAGGGTACCGCGTTCGTTGCGCAGCAGGGTGGCGCCCGCCTCGGCGACCTCCCGGGCGAGGGCCGCGCCGGCCTGCGGGTTGTGGCGGGGGCGGGCCGGCCGCCGGTCGTCGAGCAGCCCGAAGCGGTCGAGCACCGACAGCAGCCGGCGCACCGCCCGGTCGACGTAGCGCTCGGGCACACTGCCGTCCCGCACCGCCGTCCTGAGCGCGGTACCGAAGTACCGCCCGTCGGGCATCTCCATGTCGAGCCCCGCGGTGAGGGCCTTGACCGTGCTGTGGGCGGCGAACCAGTCGGTCATCACCCAGCCGTCGAAGCCCCAGCGGTCGCGCAGGACGGTGCTGAGCAGGTCCTTGTTCTCGCAGGCGAACGTACCGTTGACCTTGTTGTAGGCGCCCATGACGGCGCCGGTGCCGGCCGCCACGGCGGCCTCGAAGCCGCGCAGTTCGACCTCGTGCAGGGTGCGTTCACCGGCCCGCACGTCGATGGTGCCGCGGTCCTTCTCCTGGTTGTTCAGCGCGAAGTGCTTGACGGTCGCGATGAGGCCCTGACTCTGGATGCCCTCGATCTCGGCGGCGACCAGGTCGGCGGAGAGCAGCGGGTCCTCGGAGAAGGTCTCGAAGTTGCGGCCCGCGTACGGCGTGCGGATGAGGTTGACCATCGGGGAGAGCAGGACGTCCTGGCCGAGCGCGCGGCCCTCACGGCCGATGACCTCGCCGTAGCGGCGGGCCAGCGCGGGATCGAACGCGGAGGCGAGCAGGACGGGGGCGGGCAGTGCGGTGGCGGCGGCCGGGAGACCGGACTGGTCCGTCCGGGGCCGGGACGGGGTCAGGCGGACCCCGGCCGGACCGTCGGCCAGACGCAGGGGCGGGATGCCCAGGCGGGGGACGCCGGGGAGGTACCCGGCCTGGCCGAGGGAGGCGGGGTCGGTGGAGCCGTGCAGGAGGGAGATCTTCTCGTCGAGGGTGAGCCGGGCGAGCAGGCTCTCGACGCGGCGGCCCGCGCCGCGGTCGGGACGGGCGGCGGCGTGGGCGGGGACCCCGACGCCGGAGGTGGTCGCCGTGGCGACGGCGACGGCGGCGCCGAGCAGGCGCAGGGCGGAACGCCGGCGAACGGTGTCGGACATGGGCCGTCACTCCTCAGGTGTGCTGACACGGCAGGCGGGACGGCGGGCCCGCCCGGCGGCCGGGCTGCGTTCGCCCGGTGCACCCACTGTGCGGCACGGCTCACATGACGGCACGTCAGACACCGCCGGGCGCGGCGGTGGGCCACGACGGCCGATGACCCGTGTCAACGGCATGCACACGCACAGGTCCCCGGCGACGGCCGGAGGGAGGAGGCGGGAAGGCGGAGGGAGGAGGCAGGAGACGGCAGGTGTGGCCGGGCGCGGACACCGGGCGGGCACCGGGCACCCCCGAGAACGGCGGGGAGAACGGCGGGGCCCGGGACCGGGAAGGGGCCGGACCCCGAGGCAGGCGAGGCCACACGGGCGGGCCCCGCCCGGCGGACGGACGCGGAGCGGCACCGCCCGGCAGACGGACGCGGAGCGGCACCATACAGCCGACCGGCACGAAGCGGCACCACAGCCGACCGGCGCGAAGCGGCACCATACAGCCGACGGGTGCTGGGCGGCACCATACAGCCGACGGGTGCTGGGCGGCACCGTACGGCCGACGGGTGCTGGGCGGCGCCGTACGGCCGACGGGTGCTGGAGCGCACCCGGCGGTCTCGCGGGCGCCGCAGAAGCGCGGAGCCGCGCCGCCCGGCCATGTCGGCACGGAGCCGCGGGCCCTCGGCACCGCCGGCACGGAGCAGCGGCTTCGCGACGTCGGGAAGCGGGGTCACGGCCCCGGCCGGCATGACGGGGGAACGCACCCGCCCAGCCGCCCGCGCGGCGGAACCGCCCTGCGGGCGGGGCCGCGGAACGGCGCGCCACCCGCCCGCAGGGACACGGGCCACGCCAGGCGGCCGCCCGCGCGGCGGAACCGCGGGCGCGCGGCGCCCTCAGGCCGCTCAGCCGTTGGGGCGCAGGGTCCAGACGACGGTCATCTCGCTCGTCACCGCGCCGTCCTCACGCTGGATGGCGACGGCCACGGGGAACTCGGGGCGCTTGCCCTCGTCGAGTTCCGCGACGACGTCGGCGACGGGCCGGCCGAGCGTGGCGGTGGCCTTGACCGGGCCGAGCGCGATCTTCCGGAAGGCGATCTCGGCGTGTACCGGCAGCGGCACCGCGCGGGAGAGCTGGTCGCCGAAGGCGGCGAGCACGATCGCGCCGCTCGCCGACTCGCCGAGCGTGAACATCGCGCCCGCGTGCGGTCCGCCGACGTGGTTGCGGTACTCGCCCTGGTCCGGCAGGGCCAGCACGGCCCGCTCCGGCGTGGTCTCCAGGTACTCCAGGTTCAGGGTGCGAACCATCGGCACCGTGGCGGCGAGCAACTCGCCGATGGACATCTGATCTGCGCTCATGGCGAGAATGTTACCCATGAGTAGCCAGGGTGGCCAGAGCGGACCGCAGCCCTGGCCCCGCTGCCGGCACGATCGCCGTTCCACGGCGGTACGTCCCTGGCAAGGACCGGTGACCGCATCGTTTCCAGGGCGGGGCTAGGGTTACGGCACATGTGGCCAGGACAGCAGCCGCCCGGGGGCGAGCAGAACCCGCAGTCGAACACCCCGCAGGGGGACAACCCGTACCGGCAGCCGGGGTACCAGCAGCCGAACCCGTACCAGCAGCCCGGCTACCAGCAGCCGAACCCCTACCAGCAGCCCCGGCAGCAGCCGTGGGGGATGCCGCAGACCGTGGCGACACCGCAGGCCGAGCCCGGCGGCGGGGGCGGCGGGAACCGGACCAGGCTGGTGGCGGTCGTCGCCGCGGGCGCGGTGGTGGTGACCGCCGCGGTGACCGGCTTCCTGGTCCTGAGCGGGGACCGGGACACCGCGGCGGACGGCGGTGCCGGCCAGGGGGCGGCCGGCCCGTCCGCGTCCGGGTCCACCGCGTCCGCCGAGCCGGGTGACGGCGCGTCCGGTCCGGACGACGACCCGCGCGGCGGCGACGGCCTCGAACCCACCGTCGAGGGCTGGAAGGTGGTCGTGAACCCGAAGTGGGGCGTCGCCTTCGACGTGCCCGCGGAGTGGGTGGTGGAGTCGGCCCGGACGACCATCGGCTTCGAGGACCGCAAGTCCGAGGACGGCAAGCCGCTCATCGTGATGTCGGCCCCGGCGTACTTCAAGCCCAAGTGGTGCACCGCCGACGACGACAAGGACGGCCGGACCGAGGACACGTCCCTGGCCGCGGTGGGCACGAAGGGCGCCGACGGCGCGAAGGACACCGACGAGGTCGCGGTCAACCAGGTCCCCTGGTGGGTGTACGGCGGCTACACGCAGCCGGACAAGAAGAGCCTCACGTTCGACGAGAAGGCCAAGCCCTACACCACCGCCTCGGGCATCGAGGGCAGCATCGCCTGGGCCGAGTCGACGAACACCCCGCAGAAGGGGAAGTGCGCCAGCGACGGCAAGGCCGTCACCTTCGGCTTCAAGAACGCCGACGGCGCGTTCGTGGCCTGGAACCTCTACGGTGCCAAGGGCGTCGAGGGCGAGGTGCCGAAGGAGACGATCATGAAGATCCTGAGCACGGTCCGCCTGGAGGGCGAGGCGACCGCCAGCTGATCCGCACCACCGGCCGGAGCGCCGAAGCGGTCGAAGCCCCGCAGAGCCGGCCGAACCGGTCCGGCGGCCGCGCCGCCGGGTGACCGGCGTCTCCGTTCGGCAGACGCGGCCGGCGGCAAGGACGGTCGGTCCGTGAGCTCCGCCGCCCTCCCGCCCCGCCGCCGTCAGCGCGGACCCGGCCGGACCCGGCGCCACCGCACTCACCCGACGCCGAACGCCCCGTCGGGGGGCACGGGTGAGGGTACGGCGTCGGCGTCCCGGACCGCGGCCGCGTCGCCGGTGAACGCGCGCAGGGCACGCCCGTGTTCGACGCGCGCCGGGAAGGCGTCGGCGGCGGTGCGCCGGGTCAGGGCCGCCGTGTCGAGGGGCCGGTGCGCGGCGAGGAGCACCGCGTTGCCGAACCTCCGGCCGCGCAGTACGCCGGGCTCCGCGATCAGCGCCAGTTCCTCGAACACCGCCCGGAACGTGGCCAGCTGGGAGCGCAGGAAGCCGAACGGGGCGCCGTCGGCGAGGTTGGCGGCGTAGACGCCGCCCGGCCGCAGCACCCGATCCGCCTCACGGGCGTAGCCGAGGCAGGCGAGGTGGGCGGGGATCCGGGAGCCGCCGAAGACGTCGGCGACGATCACGTCGGCGGATGCCGCGGGGGCGCCGCTCAGCCAGCCGCGTGCGTCCGCCGCGTGCGTCACGATCCCCGCGTCCCGCGGCAGCGGCAGGTGAGCGGTGACCAGCTCCAGCAGGCCCCGGTCCGCCTCGACCACGTCCTGCCGCGAGCCGGGCCGGGTGGCGGCGAGATAGCGGGGCAGGGTGCACGCCCCTCCTCCCAGGTGCACCACGTCCAGCGCACGGCCCGGATCCGCGACGGTGTCGAGGACGTGCCCGAGCCGGCGCGCGTACTCGAACTCCAGGTGGGTCGGGTCGTCCAGGTCGACGTACGACTGGGGTGCCCCGTCCACGGTCAGCAGCCAGGCCCGGTCCCGGTCGATGTCGGGCAGCAGCCGGGCGGTGCCGTGGTCGACGGCGCGGATGACGGGGATCGGCTCGCTCACGTGCTCATTGTCCCGGACGGGCCGGGGCGCGGACGGGCCGGGCCGGACGGGCCGGGCCGGACGGCGCCTGAGTCACACACCCCGCCGCGGCACGCGGACAGGCCGCGGCACGGCGGGGGCGGCCCGGCCGCCCCGGGGCGCGCAGGGCCTCAGCCGGCCGACTCGGCCGCGTGCGGGCTCAGCACGCCCGCGGTCACCAGCAGGATCAGGACGATGCCGAGGGCGATGCGGTACCAGACGAAGGGCATGAAGCTCTTGGTGGAGATGTACTTCATGAACGGGACTATGTCGACGTGTCCTGAGCGGCTTTGACCTGCTGTTTTCCACCACTTTTCAAGATCGAATGGTAGAGCGGTGGGAGATGGCGCCTTCCAGTGCTCTCCCTCGCCGGCCGCGAAGCGCAGACACCTGCTGTGCAGCAGATCAGCAATCTCCTGCTCCATGGCCAGAGCAACGTGCGAGTAGAGACCGTCCACGCCGGCGACCTCGCGGCCCATGCGGGTCTCCACGGCGATGCGACTGTGTCGATCTTCATCCAGTCACTCCTTGCCGCCGTGACGAAGCAGGTACAGCCGCTTTCCGGCGTTCGTGGTCGCGGGGAACCGGCCCCTGACCCGCGGCCAAACTGTCCGACAAGGCACTGGCCGCAGTGCGCGCCCCGGGTCGCTCACCAGCCCGGATGAGATATTCGGCAAGGTCAGGATGCATGAGGCCGACCGGGACGACAACGGTGCCCCGGATGAGCTGATCGGCACGTGAAGGCTGTGCCGCGGTGACCTGCATGCCCTGGCGGTCGCCGGAGGCGCTCCAGCGGGCGCTGGCCGCGCTTCTGCGCCGCGCTTCTGCGTCTGCCCGCCGGGTGATCCCCGCACCGGGGCACCGCTGCTCTGGCACTCGTGGCCGTACGGGGCGGTGCAGTCGGTGGTCGAGTGCACGGTCGCCTCAGGTTGTCGGTGCCGTCGGCTAGCGTGCGAGGTATGCGCTACTTCAATACGGCCGGGCCGTGCGTCCCCACGCGTCACTACATGGTGCCGGCCCAGGAGCGGCTGCCCAGGGCCCGCGGGTACATCGAGCAGGGCCAGTACTTCGTGGTGCACGCGCCACGGCAGACCGGGAAGACGACAGTGCTGGCGGCGATGGCCCGGGAACTGACGGCCCCGGGCCGGTACGCGGCGCTGCACTTCTCGTGCGAGAGCGCGGAGGTGGCCGGGGAGGACTACGGCCAGGCCGAGCTGCTGGTGCTGGAGGCGATTCGGCGGTCCGCGGAGTCCGCTGAGCTTCCTGATGAGCTCGCGCCCCCCGCCTCCTGGCCCGACGCGGTGCCCGGGTCCCGGCTCAGCCGGGGGCTGACTGAGTGGGTGCGGAGCTGTCCGCGTCCGCTGGTGCTGTTCTTCGACGAGATCGACGCGCTGCGGGGGGAGAGCCTGCGCAGTGTGCTGCGCCAGTTGCGCGATGGCTTCACTGTCAGCCGTGGCGGCTTCCCGCATGCAGTGGTGCTGTGTGGGCTGCGGGATGTGCGTGACTACAAGGCGGCCTCGGGCGGGGATCCGGGGCGCCTTGGTACGTCGAGTCCGTTCAACATCAAGGTGGCGTCGCTGCGGTTGGGTGACTTCGCCGAGGCTGAGGTCGCCGAGTTGTACGGGCAGCACACCACGGAGACGGGCCAGGATTTCACGGTGGATGCGCTGGAGCGTGCCTTCAGCTTTACCCAGGGACAGCCGTGGCTGGTCAACGCGCTGGCCCGGGAGGTCGTCGAGGAGATGGGGGTGCCGTCGGACACGCCGATCACGGCCGAGCACATGGAGGAGGCGAAGGAACGGCTGATCCTGGCGCGTGCGACGCATCTGGACTCGCTGGCCGCCAGGTTGGGCGAGGACCGGGTGCGGCGGGTGATCCAGCCGGTGATCGCCGGCGAGCTGCTCCTGCCGACGGACACGTACGACGACGATCTGGCGTACGTGCGCGACCTGGGGCTGGTCGCTCCGGACGCGCCGGTGCGGGTGGCCAATCCGATCTACCAGGAGGTCATTGTCCGGGTCCTGGGAAACAACACGGAGGGCCAGGTCGTCGCCGCCCCGAGCAGCTTCCGGCTGCCGGACGGCCGGATCGACATGGACAAGCTGCTGTGCTCCTTCGCCGGGTTCTGGCGGGAGAACGGCGAGATCCTGGCCACCGCCTCGACCTACCCGGAGGCCGCAGCACAGCTGGTGATGATGGCCTACCTGCACCGGATCGTGAACCGGGCGGGTTTCATCGACCGGGAGTACGGGGTCGGCCGGCGGCGCGTGGACCTGCTGATTCGCCAGCCGTACACCGCTGCCGACGGTTCGCGGGCGGTGCAGCGCGAGGCGCTGGAGCTGAAGGTGTGGCGCCAGGGCCGCACCGACCCCCTCGCCGAGGGGCTGGCACAGTTGGACGACTACCTGGACCGCATGGAGCTGTCCACGGGCACCCTCGTCGTCTTCGACACCCGCCCGCAGGCAGCCCCGGTCCACGAGCGCACCGCCTTCTCGCAGCAGACCACGCCCTCCGGGCGCACCGTCACCCTGCTGCGCGCCTGACGGCCGGGAGACCTCAGCCAGGAGCGCCCCGGATCTTCCTGCGGGGCTCGAAAGTCATCGCTGCTGCTCAGCCCGCATATCGGTACTCGTTGATGGTGCCGCCCGAGGATACGGGTTCGGAGGAGTCTGCGGTCTTCGAGGTTGTGGACGGGGGTGGTCGGCTCGGTGGCCTCGGGAGGTCGCTGGCGCCGGGCACGGTGCGGTCAGGAAATCGCGCCAGGTCGGGCCGGTGCGGCGTGGGGCCGGGTCGAGGCCGGCGGCGTTGAGGATCTTCCACACGGTGGAGGAGGCAATGGGGTGCCCGAGCCGGGCGAGTTCTCCTTGGATTCTCCGGTGCCCCCACCGCGGGTTCTCGTGTGCCAGTTGCCGCACCAGGCGCTTGAGGGCGGCCGCGGTGGGCGGGCGACCGGTGCGTGCGCGCCGCGCGCTGTAGTCCCACTTCGCAGCGATCAGCTGGCGATGCCAGGCCGGCAGCGTGCCTGGGGTGACAGGGAAGGCCCGGCTCCAGCGGTGACGGGGTACCAGGGCGGACAGCGCCGCAAACCACAGCCGGTCGGAGGGCTCGTAGCGAACCTGGGTCTTCAACTGCCGCCGCAGCACGGCGTTCTCGTGCCGCAGCACCAGCACCTCTGCGTCCTTCGCCGTGTCACGGCGCAGCAGCACGCCGGGGACGGACAGCAGCCTGCGGGCCACCTTGTACAGCAGCGAGACGATCACCGGGTCATCCTGCCAGCCGCAGCCGATCACGGCTCCGACGTGCAGCGACGACTTTACGGGCCCCACAGGGGCGTGTCCCGCCCCCCGGTGGGTGATGAGTGGGAGACAAGTGGGAGATGATCATGGCGCGGTGCTGCAATCAGACGCTAGGGAATGCTTGATAGCGCTACTTGTGTGGCCCGGTTTCAGCCGCCGGATTCGGCCGCGTGCGGGCTCAGCACGCCCGCGGTCACCAGCAGGATCAGGACGATGCCGAGGGCGATGCGGTACCAGACGAAGGGCATGAAGCTCTTGGTGGAGATGTACTTCATGAACCAGGCGATGACCGCGTACCCGGACACGAAGGCGATGATCGTGGCGAAGATCGTCGGGCCCCAGGAGACGTGGTCGGACTCCATGGCGTCCTTCAGCTCGAACAGGCCCGAGGCGAGCACCGCGGGGATGGCGAGCAGGAACGAGTAGCGGGCGGCCGACTCGCGCTGATAGCCCATGAAGAGGCCGCCGGAGATGGTGGCGCCGGAGCGGGAGACACCGGGGATGAGGGCGCAGGCCTGGCAGAGGCCGTAGACGAGGCCGTCGCGCACGCCGAGGTCCTTCAGGGTCTTGCGGGTCCGCGCCGCCCGGTGCCGGCCGCCGGTCTCGTCGCGCGCGGCCAGCCGGTCGGCGACGCCCATGATCACACCGACCACGATCAGCATCGTCGCGGTGATCCGCAGGTCGCGGAAGGGGCCCTCGATCTGGTCCTTGAGGGTCAGGCCGAGCACGCCGATCGGGATCGAGCCGACGATCACCAGCCAGCCGATCTGGGCGTCGTGGTCGTGGCGCCACGCCTTGTCGTACAGCGACCTCGTCCACGCCGCGAGGATGCGGCCGATGTCCTTGCGGAAGTAGATCAGCACCGCCGTCTCCGTGCCGATCTGGGTGATCGCGGTGAACGCCGCTCCCGGGTCCTCCCAGCCGGAGAAGGCCGCGGTCAGCCGCAGGTGCGCGCTGGAGGACACGGGGAGGAACTCGGTCAGCCCCTGGACGAGTCCGAGGATGAGTGATTCGAACCAAGACATGAAGTTACGGAGTCCAAGTGCCGATCGTGCAACGGGCGACGGACGCACCGGACCCCGCGCGGGCGGAGGTCGGGTGCGTTGAGGGGCAGCGTAGCGCCCCATGACGGGGCGCCCTGACGCCGGGGGCGTCCAGATGATCGTCGGACGAACGGGCGGCACTGCGGCCTCCGCGCGGGCCGCACCGGCGGGCGAGACCGGGACGCGGCGGCCCCGGCCGGTCCGGATGCGGCCGGCCGGTCCGGAGCCTCGCGTGACGTCGCCCCCAAGCCCCGGGGCCCGGGGGCGGGCCCTCCGACGCGCCGCCCGCCGGGTCACCGGGCCGTCGTGGCCGGCCCCGCCGCACGGCTGCCGCCGCTCACCGCCCGCGCAGCCGGTGCCGCCTGCGCCAGGCCACCACGAGCCCCGCCGACGCCGGTACGGCGATGCAGGCCAGGGCGGCGAGGAAGGCGGGGGAGGCCGGGGCGCCGGCCCGGGCGCCCGCGACCGCGTAGGCGGCCGTGTTCGGGACCGATCCGAGCCCCGTCGCCAGCAGGAACGGCGCCAGGCCCGTCCGGGACACCGCGGCACAGTAGTTCGCCGCCTGGAACGGCACTCCGGGGAACAGCCGCACGGCCAGCACGGAACGGAAGCCGTGCCGGCTGAGCTGCCCGTCCAGGGAGGTCAGGAGCCGGCCCCGCAGCAGCGGTCGCAGCGCGTCCTGGCCCAGCATCCGCCCGAGGCAGAAGGAGGTCCCCGCCCCGAGCACGGTGCCGGCCACCGCCGCCGCCAGGCCCAGCTGGGCACCGAACAGCGCCCCGGAGGCGAGGTTGAGCAGGGGCCTGGGCACGAACGCCACCGTGCACAGACCGTACGCCGCCGCGAACACCGCGGCGGCCGCGAGACCGCCGAGATGCGGCGGCCACCCGTCGGCCAGCAGGCGCTGCGGCTCGAACAGCAGCACGGCTGTCACAGCGCCCCCCAGCACCGCCACGAGCAGCGAGAACCGGGACCACGGCGACAGCAGCACCCGCGCACAGCGCCCCGCGAGTCCGGCGACGGCCGGGAAGGGCACGGACTCCCCCACGGCGGCCGGCCCGGCGGCGGCCACCGGCCCGGCCGGGGCCGGCTCCGCCACGAGCAGCCCCGCGGCGGCCCGACCCTCGGCGGGTGGCGGATCAGCGGTGGCGAGCGCGGGCACGGCCACGGGCGCGGGCCCGGGCACGGAGGAGGACACGGACGCGGCGGCCGTACGCCCCGGGCGGTTGGTGGCAGCGAGCGGCATCCGGTGACCCTAACCGACAACCGGATGTGATCGCCGTATGGTTCACCTCATGACCGTCACCGGCGACGGCCCGGCCCCGGTGCCCCCTAGCACACCGGCGGACACCCTCCCGGACCGGCTCACCGACGTCTTCCCGGCCGGGCCCTGCGCGAGTTCGCGCGGACCGGCTCCGGCCCGGTGCGTGCCTTCGTCTCCCGCCGGGGCCACCGCTTCGCCCCGCCGACGGTCCGGGAGGCCCTGAAGCACCTCGGCACCTGACGTCCCGCACCGCGCTTCCGGGCGGCCCGGCCGGAGAGCACGGCGGGCGGGCGGGCGCGGGCCTGGCCGATCTCTGCCGCTCGCGTAGTCGGCCGGTAGCGCTCCGTCAGCGCTTGCCCCTAGGCTTGCCGCCATGTCCCCCGGTTCCGAGACCGTCCGTGGTCCCGTGCGCTCCGCTCCCGCCTCCCGGCGCTCCGCCGACGAGGTCAACGAGCGCATCCGCGCGCTGTGGCGGCGCGCCGGGGGCTCGCTCACGGCCCAACAGCGGGCGGAGTACGAGCTGTTGGTCGTCGAATGGGCCGAGGCAGTCCGCGGCGAGGTGGTCGAGGCCGCCTGACGCCGGCCCCTCGTGGACCCCGGACGAGGCGTCCCCGGACGTGGCGTCGCCGGGGGTACCGCACGGCGCCCGGCGCACCGTGCCCGACGTCGGATCGAGACCGGGCCGAGGCCGGGTCGAGGCCGGGTCGAGGAAGAGGCCAGGCCGGGGCGAGACTCCGTCGCAGTCCGCTCGGGAACCACTCGCAGCCGCCGAGCGGATCCGCGCCGCCCCGACCGCACCGCGGCCGCCGGAGTGCGGCCGACCGGACGAAATCCCGCACTCCTCTTGGCTCTCCGTCCCTCACCCGTGACACTGAGTCGATGACGCAGCGCATGGAGCTCGCGACCGTGGTGGACCGGCTGGCCGTGGACGAACTGATCACCGGCTACGCGATCGCCGTCGACGACGGGGACTGGGAGGCGTACCGGGCGCTGTTCGCGCCGGACGGAAGGGTCGACTACCGGTCGGCCGGCGGGGTCCAGGGGCGGGCGGCGGACGCCGCCGCGTGGCTCGCCGAGACCCTGCGGGTGTTTCCGGTGCGCCAGCACCTCATCGTCAACCGGCGGGTGCGGTTCGAGGTGCTGGAACGGGACACCGGAGACACCGCCCTCGTACAGGCCGACTACCTCAACCCCCTGAGCAGGGCCGGCGGCGGCTCGGCGGAGCCCGACCTGGTGTGCGGCGGCCGGTACGCGTTCGCACTGGTCCGGACGTACGACGGATGGCGGATGAGGGAGGTGGTCGTCCGTGAGAAGTGGCGGCGCCTGGCCGGCCGCTCCGCGTCTCCCGCGATCAGCTGAGCCGGCCCGCGCCCGGTGTGCGGCCCCGCCCGGGAACACCGCCGGGTGAGAACGGAGGCTGCACCGGGGTAGGAGGGTCGTATGGGGACGTTCGGACGGTGGCTCACCTCCCCCTGGCGGAGATCGGTGCTGGCCGCGCTCGCCGGGGCGCTGCCCGTGCTCGCCTTCCCCGCTCCGGCCCTGTGGTGGTGCGCGCCCGTCGCGCTGGTCCCGTGGATGCTGCTCACGCGCACCGCGCCGACCGCGCCGAGAGCGGCGTACGACGGCTGGGCGGGCGGCTTCGGCTTCATGCTGGCCGTGCACCACTGGCTGCTGCCGAACCTGCACGTGTTCACGTTCGTCGTGGCGGCCCTGCTGGGCGCGCTGTGGGCTCCGTGGGGGCTGCTGGTGCGGCGCTTCCTGGCGGGCCGTCCCGGGCCCGGCCGGGTGGCCGGCGCGCTGCTCGTGCTGCCCTCGGCATGGCTGGCGGTGGAACTGGTGCGGTCCTGGGAGGGGCTGGGCGGGCCCTGGGGCATGCTCGGGGCCAGTCAGTGGCAGGTGGCGCCCGCGCTGCGGCTGGCGTCGGTGGGCGGCGTGTGGCTGCTGAGCCTGCTGCTGGTGGCGGTGAACACGGCCGTCGCCGCGCTGGTCGTGGGCACGGCCCGGCTGCCCGCGTCCACCTCACGGCCCGCCCCCGCCACCGCTCCGGCTCCGGCTCCGGCTCCGGCTCCGGCTCCGGCTCCGGCTCCGGCTCCGGCTCCGGCCACGATGACCAGTGCCGCGGCCGCGTCGGCCGCCGCCCCGGCCGCGTCGGCCACGCCGGCCCCGCCCACCGCGGCGCGGCCCGGGCCGGCCGCGGTGCCCGCGCTGGCCGCGCTGCTCTCGACGGCCGCCGTCACCTCGGCCGCCTGGGTGTGGGCTCCCACCCCGGATCCCGCCGGCCGGGTGCGTATCGCGGTCGTCCAGCCCGGTGTGGTCCAGGGCGACGGCAGCGGCGACCGCCGCTTCGATCGCGAGGAGCGGCTCACCCGCGCGCTCGCCGACCGGTCCCCGGACCTGGTCGTCTGGGGCGAGAGCAGTGTCGGCTTCGACCTGGGCGACCGGCCCGACCTGGCCGCACGGCTCGCCGAACTGTCCCGGGCGACGGGCGCCGACGTCCTGGTCAACGTGGACGCGCGCCGCTCCGACCGGCCCGGCATCTACAAGAGTTCCGTCCTGGTCGGCCCCGACGGCCCCACCGGTGACCGCTACGACAAGATGCGCCTGGTGCCCTTCGGCGAGTACGTCCCGGCCCGCGCGCTGCTCGGCTGGGCCACGTCGGTGGGCGAGGCCGCGGGTGAGGACCGGCGGCGCGGCACGGAGCAGGTGGTGATGGACGTGGCGGGGCTGCGGATCGGCCCGATGGTGTGCTTCGAGTCGGCGTTCCCGGACCTGAGCCGCGCCCTGGTCCGCGACGGCGCCGAGGTGCTCGTCGCCCAGTCGGCGACCTCGACGTTCCAGCAGAGCTGGGCGCCGTCCCAGCACGCCTCCCTGGCCGCGCTGCGCGCCGCCGAGACCGGCCGTCCGATGGTGCACGCGACGCTGACCGGGGTGTCCGCGGTGTACGGCCCGGACGGCAGCCCCGTCGGCGCGAGGCTGGGGACCGCGGCGAGCGCGGGCCGGGTGTACGAGGTGCCGCTGGCCTCCGGGACCACGCCGTACGTCCGCTTCGGCGACTGGCCGGTGTACGCGGCGCTGCTGGTGCTGGGCGCGCTGGGCGCGGCGGACGGTACGCGGGCCCTGCTCAGGCCGCGGGCGAGTGCTCCCGGACCGCGTGCACGACCCGCTCGCACACCTCGTGAGTCGCCAGCGCGTCCCGCGCGCTGAGCACCCGGCCCGCGCGGACCGAGTCGAGGAAGCCGAGCACGGCCCCCTCGATGCCGCGCTGCCGGGCCACCGGCACCCAGTCGCCGCGCCGCCGCACCGTCGGCTGGCCCTTGTGGTCGATCACCTCGGCCAGGTTGAGCACCTGCCGCTTGGTGTCCTGCCCGGAGACCTCCAGGATCTCCTCGTTCGACCCGCTGAGCCGGTTCATCACGCCGAGTGCGGTGAAGCCGTCGCCGGAGAGCTGGAGCACCACGTGGTGCAGCAACCCGTCCACCACCCGTGCGCGGACCGTGATGTCGTCGACCGGGCCGGGCACCAGGAAGCGCAGGGTGTCGACGACGTGGATGAAGTCGTCGAGGATCATCCCCCGGGCCTCCTCGGGCAGCCCGACGCGGTTCTTCTGCATGAGGATCAGCTCGCGCGGGTGCTCGGCGCACTGCGCGTACGCGGGCGCCCAGCGCCGGTTGAAGCCGACCGCGAGGGACACGCCACGCTCCTCGGCGAGCTCCACCAGCCTTTCGGACTCCGCGAGTTCGTACGCCAGCGGCTTGTCCACGTACGTCGGTACACCCGCCGCCAGCAGCCGGCTGACGATCTCGGGGTGGACCGCGGTGGGCGCGTGCACGAACGCGGCGTCGAGGTCCGCCGCGAGCAGCCCGTCGAGGTCCCGGTGGCGCTGCCCGGCCGACAGGTGCAGACCGTCACCGACCGCGTCGAGGGTGGCCGCGGTGCGGGTCTGCAGATGCAGCTCCACCCCGGGCAGCGCCCCGAGCACCGGCAGATACGCCTTCTGCGCGATGTCGCCCAGTCCGATGCAGCCGACCTTCACAGACACTCCTTCGACGCCGGCCCGGCGCTCGACGGGCGCCGGCCCTCCTGCCCGGCAGCATACGGCGCGCACCCCGGCGGCACCGGCCCGGACCGGGGCGGACCGGGGCAGGGCGGACCGGGGCGGACCGGACCGGGGCAGGGCGGACCGGGGCGGGGCAGGGCGGACCGGGGGCGGACCGGGGCGGGCGCCCGGCACGCCCGCCCGCATCGGCCGGCGCCCGGAGTCGGGGAGCGCCGCCCGGTGCCGTCCTGTCCGTCCCGTTCCTGCTGCGCGGAAAATCGACTGGTCGCCGGGCGGCGGCCGCGCGATCATGAGGGCATGACGAGCCTGCGGGACCTGCCCGCCCCGGACGCCCCCGAGCGCACCATGCTGGAGGGCTGGCTGGACTGCCACCGCGGCACTCTCGCCCGCAAGTGCGCCGGTCTCACCGACGCGCAGTTGCGCACGCCCTCGGCTCCGCCGTCCGACCTGACGCTGATGGGGCTGGTGCGGCACATGGCGGACGTGGAGCGGACCTGGTTCCGGGCCGTCCTGACCGACGACTCCCCCGGCCCCCTCCACCACAGCGACGAGGACCCCGACGCCGAGTTCCACCTCACCGAGGCCGACACCTGGCAGGAGGCGCACACCGCCTGGCAGACCGAGATCGAGGCCGCCCGCCGCAACGCGGCCCGGTTCGGCCTGGACGACCTCTCGCACGGGCACACCCGGCACGGCGACGCCCGTTACAGCCTCCGCTGGATCTACACGCACATGATCGAGGAGTACGCCCGCCACAACGGCCACGCCGACCTCATCCGCGAACGCATCGACGGGGCCACCGGCTACTGACCCCGCCGTCGCGCCACGCCGCCGTGAGCGGCCGACGCGTCGCGTGCAGCCGGCCCGGATCCCCTCGGGGCGCGACCGGGGACACTGCCGGCGCACCTCACCGCGGGCGGCCGGGCGTCACTCCCGGCCATCCTCTCCGCGGGGCGCCCCGCACCACCTCCGGCCCGTCTCACCGCGGGCCCCCGGCCACCGGCGGCGGCCGGCCGCACGACCGGCCCGCGCCTCCTTCACCTCCGAGGCCGGCGCCGCACGTCACCCGCCGGGCCGGCGTGCCCTCCGTACGGGGCCGGAGATCACCCGTGCGGGGCATCCTGCGCCTGTCCGCTGTCCCGGGAGGGGGCCGAGCCACCAGAGTGGCGCGGGTGCATCGAACGACGACGACCGCAACGCTCCTGGTGACCGTGGCCGTCACGGCCCTGTCCGGCTGTGTGACGGTCCAGCGCCCGCCGGTCCCCGGGTCGCCGACGGCCCCGTCCCGGCCGTCCCGGCCGTCCGAGCCGTCGCTGCCCCGCCCGGACGGGCACGGCGAGCCGCAGGTCGTGCAGGCGCCGGCCCGGGAGGCATTGGAGCTGGCCGGGCGCCGCAGCCCCTCGGCGGCACCGCCCCCGTCGTCCGCGCAGCACGGCCCCGCCGCGGAGTCCGGGCCGGCTGCCCGCGACGCGTCGGCCGCGTCCCCGGACGCGCCGGGCGCCCGGCAGCCCGGTCGGCCCGGCTCGATCCCCCGCTCCGGAGACCGGCACCACCCGCACCGTCCCCCGCACCCCCAGCACCCTCCGCACCCGGACGCGCCCGGTGTGACGGTCCCCGACGTGTCGGGCGCCGTCGGCGGGAGCCCCGACGTGTGCGCCCTCGGCAGGACGTACGGCGGCTGGCCGGCGGACAGCCCGCAGGCGGCCGTCTGCGAGCAGGCCTACGGCCGCTGACCCGGCCACGGGGCCGGCGGGCGGAGGCCGGGTTCGAGCGAGCCCGAGCCCGAGGACGCCTGCGCCAGAGGGTGCCGGCGCCAGAGGCTGCCGGCCGGCCGCCGGGCCGGCACCGAAGCGCCCCTGCGCCCCCTACGGCCACTGTCGCGGCGGCCCCCACGGTTCCCTCGCGGGTCCGTCCCCGCGCTGCTCGTCCAGTCGTCGCTCCAGCCGGCCGATGGCCGCGCGGACGCCCGCGCCGTAGCCGTCGTCGGCGAGAGACTCCGCCGCGTCGCGGGCCCGCCTCAGGTGGCTGCGCGCGGCGCCGGGGCGGCCCAGTCCGGCGTAGTCGGCGGCGACGCTGAGATGCAGGGACGGGTACAGAGCCCGTACGGCGGGAACCCCCTCGTGGGCGGCGAGCCGGTCGTCGGTGAGCTCCTCCGCGGCGGTGAGGGCCCGCAGGTCCCAGGCGAGTTCGGCGTCGGGGTCGTCCTGGGTGTCGGCCAGGTAGTGGGCGAGGGTGCAGCGGTGCAGCGGGTCGCCGTCCTCGCCGAGCTCCGCCCACAGCGTGAGGAAGCGCCCCCGGGCCTCCTCGCGGTCGCCCGCGTGGTGCAGCATCACCACCTGGCCGATCCGCGTCATGACGGCGTCCGGTGCCGTCCGTCCCTGTCGCTCCGTCATCAGACCACCCTCCGCGGCCGCTCCAGTCGTCTGCCCGGCACGGGGCGCTCGCCCTGCGCGCCCGCCGTGTCCCGGCTCTGCGAACGCTGGTGCCGCGGCAGGCGACGTCCGCCCCGCCGCGGCACCCGGCACGCACGCGCGCCGCACCGCCCGCAGGCCCGAGCACGTCCCGTACGAGGGCTTCCGGCCGGCAGGCCGGGGGCACGCCCGGCAGGCCGGGGGCACGCCCGGCAGGCCGGGAGCTCGCACCCCACGCCGCTCCTCGACGGGCGAACGCCGCCTGCCGCGACACTAACCGCCGGGCCCGCCGATCCCCGCCAGGCGGGTCCGTACGGCATCCTCGCGCTCCGGACGCGCCCGCGCCGCGGCCGTCAGCCGAGGTCGGGGATGCGCCAGTCGATCGGCGTGTGGCCCTGGGCGGCGACCGCCTCGTCGATCTGCGTGAAGGGGCGCGAGCCGAAGAACTTCTTCGCGGACAGCGGAGAGGGGTGGGCGCCCTTCACCACGACGTGCCGGGAGGTGTCGATCAGCGGCAGCTTCTTCTGGGCGTAGTTGCCCCACAGCACGAACACCGCGGGGTCGGGCCGGTCGGCCACCGCGCGGATCACGGCGTCGGTGAACCGCTCCCAGCCCTTGCCCTTGTGCGAGTTGGCCTCGCCGGAGCGGACCGTGAGCACGGCGTTGAGGAGCAGCACGCCCTGCCGGGCCCAGGGCATCAGGTAGCCGTTGTCCGGGACGGGCAGGTCGAGTTCGTCGCGCAGCTCCTTGTAGATGTTGCGCAGCGAGGGGGGTGTCTTCACGCCCGGCCGTACCGAGAAGCACAGGCCGTGGCCCTGGCCCTCGCCGTGGTACGGGTCCTGTCCGAGGACGAGGACCTTCACCTCGTCGAAGCCGGTCGCCTCCAGCGCGGCGAACACCTCCTCGCGCGGCGGGTAGACGGGCCCCTTCGCCCGTTCCTCCTCGACGAACTCCATCAGCTCCTTGAAGTAGGGCTGCTGGAGCTCGTCGCCCAGGACCCCGCGCCAGGACTCGGGCAGCACGGCGATGTCGGTCACGTCAACTTCCTCACGGTGTGCGGTCGGTTCCGGGTGGCCCGGATCGTGCAGGACTCAGAACCTACCGCCGCCCACTGACAGCGGCCCCGGCAGCGCCGCGCACCCCGTCGTGGGGGCGGACGCCGCCGGGGCCGGGGGCCGCCGGTCGTACGCGTCGGCCGTACGCCGTACGCCGTCTACCAGCTCGTCTTCCGGGACAGCTCCCACATCAGCATGATCGTCGACGGGTCGAGGGCCCGTGCCGCGCCGGCGATCTCCTCGCTGGCCGCGATGTACTGCCGGCCCTGCCACAGCGGCAGCAGCCGCGCGTCCTCGACGAGGATCCGCTGGGCCGCCTCGAAGTCCCGTACGACCTGTCCGCGGTCGCTCTCCCGCCGGGAGCGGGGCAGCAGGGTGCCGGTGATCTCGGGCGCCGGGTAGGGCGTGCCGAGGGCGTTCTGGTCGCCGACGAAGGGCGCGACGAAGTTGTCCGGGTCGGGGAAGTCGGGGGACCAGCCGCGGCCGAACACCGGGTACTCGCCGTTCTGGTAGCCCTCGACGTAGGTCTTCCACGGACGGCTCTTGAGGGTGATCTTGAACAGGCCGGAGGCCTCCAGCTGCCGCTTGAGCTCCTTGAAGAGCACGGACGTCTCGGAGCCGTAGCGGTCGGTGGTGTACCAGAGGGTGAGCGGGACGGTCTCGGTGATGCCCGCTTCGGCCAGGATCTCGGCGGCCTTCTTGGTGGAGGGGTCGCCGTAGTCGTCGAAGAAGCCCGTGGTGTGGCCGGTCACGCCGGTGGGGACCATGGAGTACAGCGGGTCCACGGTGTCCTGGTAGATCTTGTGGGCGATCGCCGGGCGGTCGACGATCTGCGCGACGGCCTTGCGCACGGCGGGCTTGCCGGCCCAGCTGTCCTTGGGGTTGAACACCAGGTAGTTGATGTTGGCGCCGGTGCCCTCCACCAGCTGGAGGTCGTCGTCGGCCTTCTTGCTCTGCAGGTCGACGACGTCGTCGGCGGCGAGTCCGCGGTAGGTGAGGTCGATCTGGTGGTCGCGCAGGGCCTGCACCATGGCGGCCGACTCCTGGAAGTAGCGGATCGTCACCGCGTTGTTGCGCAGCTCCGCGGCGCCCTTGTAGCGCTCGTTGCGGACGAGGACGGCCTTGTCGTTCTCGGTGTAGGACTCCAGCGTGTAGGGGCCGGAGCCGTCGACGTGGCCGTCCTCGCGCAGGGAGTCGGACGGGTAGGCGCTGGGGTCCACGATCGACAGGGCGGGCGTGGCGAGAACGAACGGGAACGTGGCGTCCGGGGTGTTGAGACGGAAGGTGATCTCGCGGTCACCGCGGGTCTCGACGCTCTCCAGGCTGCCGAGCAGGCCGGCCGGGCCCGTCGGTGCCTCGATCTTCAGGATGCGGTCGATGGAGTACTTGACGGCCTCGGCGTCCAGTGCGGCACCGCCGGAGAAGTGCAGCCCGTCCTGCAGGGTGCAGCGGTAGGTGGTGTTGGAGGTGTCCGTGAAGGCACACTCCTCGGCCGCGTCGGGCTGGGGGGTGATGGCGCCGCCGGGATAGCTGAGCAGGGTCTGGTAGACGTTGCGGAACAGCTCCCAGGAGCCGTCCCAGGAAGCGGCCGGATCCAACGTGCTGGGGGCACTGGTGGTCCCCACCACGATCGGGCCCTGGTCGTCGCCGCCGCCGGTGAACAGGCTGCATCCGGTCGCCAGGGATATGGACGCGATCGCCGCGACACTCCGCAGGCATCGGTTCCGGTTGAACACGCGCACGCTCCTCGATCTGCCATACCAAGGGTCGGCAGACCCTACCGCAGCGTCCGCGCCGGTTGGACCGGTCGTCCACAACGTAATTGAACCGTTCAACGACGACTACGTTGTCGGCTCCCGGCACCTGACCACTACGGCACCTTTGCGCGCTATGTACCACGACAAGGGCGCCGTTTCCGTCAACGGGAATGCGTCACAGTCGACGCCCCCGAGGGGAAACGGCGCCCGGGTGTCTCACCTGGCGGCCGGGGTCAGCATCTCAGGCGACGCCGGCGTTGAGGAAGATGCCGCCGTCCACGACGAGCGTCTGCCCGGTGACCCAGGCGGACTGCTCGGAGGTGAGGAACGCGGTGGCGCCGCCGATGTCGGAGGGGACACCGAGCCGGCCCAGCGGGTAGGCCGCGGCGGCCTCCGCCTCCCGGCCCTCGTACAGGGCCTGGGCGAACTTGGTCTTCACCACGGCCGGGGCGATGGCGTTGACCCGCACCTGCGGAGCGTACTCGTGGGCGAGCTGCACGGTCAGGTTGATCATCGCGGCCTTGCTGATGCCGTAGGCACCGATGAAGGGCGAGGGCGACAGGCCCGCGACGGAGGCGATGTTCACGATCGTGCCGCCGTTGTCCTTCTGCCAGGCGTGCCAGGTCTTCTGGGCGAACCCGAGCGCCGAGACCACGTTGGTCTCGAACACCTTGCGCGCCACGTCGAGGTCGAGGTCGGCGATCGGGCCGAACACCGGGTTGGTGCCGGCGTTGTTGACCAGGTGGTCGACGCGGCCGAAGGCCTCCATGGTGCGCTCGACGGCGACGGCCTGGTGGGCCTCGTCGTGCGCCTTGCCGGGGACGCCGATGGCGCGGTCGGGGCCGAGCCGTTCCACGGCCTCCTTCAGCGCGTCCTCGTTGCGCCCGGTGATGCAGACGCGGTCGCCGCGTGCGACGAGCGCCTCGGCCACGCCGTAGCCGATGCCTCGGCTGCCGCCGGTGATCAGAGCGACCTTGCCGGAGAGTTCAGTCATGTCCGTCTTCCTGATCGTCAGTCGAGCGGGCCACCGGCGACGTACAGCACCTGGCCGGAGACGAAGCCGGCCGCGTCGCCCGTGAAGAAGGCGACGGCGTTGGCGATGTCGTCCGGCTCGCCGACGCGCTGCACGGGGATCATCGAGGCGGCCGCGGCCTTGAAGTCCTCGAAGCCCATACCGACGCGGTCCGCGGTGGCGGCGGTCATGTCGGTGGCGATGAAGCCGGGGGCCACGGCGTTGGCGGTGATGCCGAACTTGCCGAGTTCCTTGGCGAGGGTCTTGGTGAAGCCCTGGAGGCCGGCCTTGGCGGCCGAGTAGTTGGCCTGGCCGCGGTTGCCGAGGGCGGAGGACGAGGAGAGGTTGACGACGCGGCCGAACCCGGCGTCGACCATGTGCTTCTGCACCGCCCGGGTCATCAGGAACGAGCCGCGCAGGTGCACGTTCATGACGGTGTCCCAGTCGGACACGCTCATCTTGAACAGCAGGTTGTCGCGCAGCACGCCCGCGTTGTTGACCAGGATCGTGGGTCCGCCCAGCTCCTCGGTGACGCGCGCGACGGCGGCCTCGACCTGCGCCTCGTCGGAGACGTCGGCGCCGACGGCCACGGCCCGGCCGCCTCCGGCGGTGATCTTCTCCACGGTGTCCTTGCAGGCGGCCTCGTCGAGGTCGATCACCGCGACCGCGCGGCCCTCGGCCGCGAGCCGGACGGCCGTGGCCGCGCCGATGCCGCGGGCACCGCCGGTGACCAGTGCGACCCGCTGCTCAGTGGTGGACATGACTGGATCTCCTCGCCCTTGAGAGAACATGACATGCGGTGAGCGACCGCTTAGTACCTTCAGCAGTCGAGACGCTAGAAGCCATGACACTCCGTGTCAACGCCACCCGGCCCCGTGTGATCCATCACCCGCCGGACGTCGGGCGGCACAGGCGGGTCATCGCACCAGCAGGTCGAGCAGGCGTTCCGCCTCGGCGGCCGGGTCGGTGGTGAGGCCGCAGTGGACGGGGCCGGGCTGCACCACGGTGGAGCGGGGCGCCACCAGCCAGCGGAAGCGGCGGCCGGCGTCCTCGGACGCGGCCTGCCCCGCGGCGGCGCCCCCGCCGCACACGGCCTCCACGGCGTGCAGCGCGGCCCGCACCCCCGCCAGGTCCGCCCGCGGGTCCAGGGCGAGCAGCCGGGCCTCGTCGAGATGGGTGCGGGCGCCGACGTAGGACCGGGCACGGCAGTAGAGGAGCACGCCGGCGTTGATGCACTCGCCGCGTTCCACGCGGGGGACCACGCGCAGCAGGGCGTACTCGAAGACGTCGCGGTCGCCGCCCTGCCCGGCCCGGGTGAAATGGCGCTCGGTGACGTGCCCGGCGACGTTGATCCGGCTGTCGCTCACCTGATTCCCCCGATACGTTCGTGGATCACCGCGGCGCGGGCCAGCAGAGGCTCGGTGTAGGCCCGCCGCAGGGCGTCGGCGGAGTCGAAGCCGGGCTCGCCGGCGAGCCACGACTCGGGGATCTCGGCGGCGACCTCGGCCAGCAGGTCCTCGGTGACGGCGGGGGCCAGTGCGGCGGCGGCCGCGGCCACGTCGGGCGCGAAGGAGGCCAGCGCGTGGTCGGTGGCGTCGTAGGGACGGGCGGCGGACGCCGGGGCGGCGGGCCAGTTGTGCTGCCAGATCATGGTCGCGCCGTGGTCGATCAGCCACAACTCGCCGTCGTGCACGAGCAGGTTGGGGTTGCGCCAGGAGCGGTCGACGTTGTTCACCAGGGCGTCGAACCAGACGACACGGCCCGCCTCCTCGGCCCCCACGGGGAAGGCCAGCGGGTCGAAGCCCAGGGCGCCGGAGAGGAAGGCCATGCCCAGGTTGGTGCCGCCACTGGTCCTGAGCAGGTCCTGCACCTGCTGCTCGGGTTCGCCGATGCCGAGCAGCGGGTCCACCTCGACCGTGGCCAGGCGGGGCACCCGGAAGCCGAGCCGGCGGGCCAGTTCGCCCACGACGACCTCGGCGACGAGGGACTTGCGGCCCTGCCCGGCGGAGCGGAACTTCAGGACGTAGGCCTCCCGGTCGTCGCCCTCGACCAGGCCCGGCAGCGAGCCGCCCTCGCGCAGGGGCGTGACGAACCGGGTCGCGATCACTTCCTTGAGCATCGCCCCAGGTTACCGGGGCGTCCCCGGGCGTCCGGGACGCGGTACGGCGGGCGGCGCGGTACGTTCGGGTGACGAGGCGCGCGGCGGCTGAACCGCGGCGCCGCGCGGGCCGTACCTCTGTACGGAACGGACGGGACCACGGAGCGAGGTGACCGGCACGGTCCGAGGCAGTCACCACGGTCCGGCGCGGTCACCACGGTCCGGCGGGGTCGTCACCGTTCGGCGGGATCACCCCGCCCGGAACTGTCACGGCGGCCCGCCGGGACCGCCATGGGCCCGTGCGGACATTACAGTTCGACATGATTCGACACGGTTCGACACAGTTCGACATGGCTTCGACCAGGTCCGAAGGGGTCACCACGGTTCGGGCGGGACGCCGTCCCGCCCGGCGGGCATCGCCGGCACCGCCCGGTGCGCACCGCCGGGGCGGCACTCGGTGCCCGACGCGGCACGACCCGCAGGACCCGCAGGACCCGCAGGACCCGCAGGACCCGCAGGACCCGCAGGACCCGCAACGACGCGTACAGCCCGTACGACGGAGCAGACCAGGCACGAGCGCGCGGCACGGGACACCGGCGGCGCGGCGACGACAGTGAGGGGAACGGCGGCATGACCAGCGAACCGGTGGAGCGCGCGACCGGCCCGGACGAGCACGCGACGGGACCGGCCCGGCGCACCGTCCTCGCGGCGACGGGCGCGGCGGGAGTGGCCGTGGCCCTGACCGCGTGCGGCGGGAGCGGCGACTCGGCTCCCGCGGGGACCGTGCTCGGCAGCACCTCCGAGGTGCCCGAGGGCGGCGGGAAGGTGTTCGCGGACGCGGGAGTGGTGGTGACGCAGCCGTCGGCCGGCGAGTTCAAGGCGTTCTCCTCCGTCTGCACCCACCAGCACTGCACGGTGAAGGACGTCGCGGACGGGGTGATCAGCTGCCCCTGCCACGGCAGCCAGTTCAGCGCGGCGGACGGCAGCGTGCGCAAGGGCCCGGCGACGAAGCCGCTGCCCGCCGAGCAGATCACCGTGTCCGGCGAGACCATCACCCTGGCCTGAACACAGCCTCCCGGCGCGGCCGTCCGAGGTGGTCGAGCACGTCGTCGGTGGTGGTGAGGGTCGCCACCAGGGCGAGCGTGTGCCGGACCATCGCCGCCGTGTACTCGGCGGGCACCCCGGCGATCGCGTCGGTGGGCACCACGGCGGTGTAGCCGAGGTTCACCGCGTCGAACACCGCGTTGGGGACGGCCACGTTGGCCGAGACGCCGGTGACGATCAGGGTGCGGCAGCCGAGGTTGCGCAGCACGGCGTCGGCCCCGGTGCCGTGCAGCGGCGACAGTCCGTGCAGCCGGCTCAGGACCAGGTCCGCCTCCCCCACCCCGATCGGCGGGGCGACCCGCACCGCGGCGGTGCCGGCCGTCTGCCGCACGGGCAGCCGTTCCGCGGCCCGGAACAGGCGCGCGTTGCGGCTGGCCCCGCGTCCGTCCGGGCGGCGTTCGGCGACCGCGTGGACCACCTGGACACCGCTGCCGTGCGCCGCGGCCACCAGCCGGGCGATACGGTCGAGCACACCGGACTCCCGCGCCGCACGGGCCAGTTCGGGCAGCGCCGGGTCGGGTCCCACCACGCCCCGCTGGCACTCCACGGTGAGCAGCGCGGTCGTGGCGGGGTCCAGGATCTCGCGCAGGACGCCGTACCCCGTCATGTCGCTCCCCCTTGCCCGAGGCGGTCCGGCGGGCGAGGGTAGCGGCCGTTGCGTGCGGGCGGAAGACGGACCATGCTCTCCTTTGACGCAGCGTCACCCACGCACGGCCGGAGGGGATCTCATGAGCGCAGCCAGGCCGACGCCCGCGACCCAGCGCCGCGGCCGGAGGATCATGATGACGCCCGAGGAGACCGACGCCTTCCTAGCCGCCGAGCGCACCTGCCGGGTCGCGACCGTGTCCGCGGACGGCGCCCCGCACGTCAGCCCGCTGTGGTTCGTGTGGGACGGCACCGCGCTGTGGCTCTACTCCCTCGTGCGCAGCAGGCGCTTCGCCGAACTGCGTCGCGATCCGCGGGTGGCCGTCACCGTCGACGCCGGGCACGAGTACGGCGAGCTGCGCGGTGTGGAGCTGTCCGGCAGGGCCGAGGTGGTCGGCGAGGTGCCGCGCACCGGGCTGGAGCAGCCCGGACTCGCCGCGGTGGAGGGGCTGTTCGCCCGCAAGTACTTCGCGGTCGAGCAGCTCCCGCACGACGGACGGCACGCGTGGCTGCGGCTGGTGCCGGACGCCGTCACGTCGTGGGACTTCCGGAAGCCGGCGCCGCGGTAGGGGTCGCGACGCGCTCCCCCGCCGCGCGCAGGGCGCGGACCGCGGCCCGGATCGAGGGCCGCCGGTCGGCGTCGGCGCGCCACACCACGTACACGTGCCGCCGCACCCGCTGCCGCAGCGGCACGGTGACGACGCCCCCGGGCATCGGGTGGCGGCCGAGCAGCGGCGCGATGCACACTCCGAGGCCCGCGGCGACCAGCCCGAGCTGGGTGTGCGTCTCTCCGGCCCGGTGGCCGACGATCGGCTCGACGCCCCGGGAGCGCAGGGTGTACATCAGCCACTCGTGGCAGAACTCGCCCTGCGCCCAGGTGATCCACTCGTCCTCGGCGAACTCCCCGAGGTCCACCTCCTCGCGGTCTGCGAGCCGGTGTCCGGCCGGCATGGCCACGTCGGCGGGGTCGTCCAGGATGGGCGCCTTGACCAGCCCGTCCGGCAGCGGCATCGGCTTGTTGTACCAGTCGAGCACGACGGCGAGGTCGAGGTCGCCGCGTACCACGGCCCGGATGCCCTCCTCCGGCTCCAGTTCGCTGGAGCGCAGGCGCAGCCCGGGGTGTTCGGCGCGCAGGGCGGCGAGCGCGGTGGGGAAGAGTCCGCGGGCGGCGGTCGGGAACGCGGACAGCCGGAGCTCCCCGGCGACCTGCCCGCGCTGCGCCTCCAGGTCGGACTGGGCGAGCTGGACCTGCGACAGGATGAGGGCCGCGTGCTCGGCGAGCAGCCGGCCCGCGTCCGTGAGCCGCACGCCCCGCCCGTGCTTGGCGAGGAGCCGCTGCCCCACCTCCCGTTCCAGTTTGGCCAGTTGCTGCGAGACGGCCGAGGTGGTGATGTGCAGCCCGGCGGCGGCGCCGCTGACGGAGCCGTGCCGGGCGACGGCGTCGAGGGTGCGCAGGCGCTCCAGATTCAACATGTAAGCGATACTACGAGATACCTGGAGAGAAATCTCGCTTGTGCTACGAGATCGGCGGGCGGCACGCTGACGCCATGAGCACCGCCGGCACACACGGCCCGACCACCCCTCCCGCGCCCTCCGCGCCTTCCGCGCCTTCGGGACCAGCGGTTCCCCCGCCCCCTCCCACCCCCACCGGCTCACCGGCGTCCGCCGCCTCTGCCGCACCCGGCGCTCCGCGCCCCCGGCCCGGTTCCGACGTTCCCGCCGCTCCGTCACCGGCCCCCGCCCGCCGCACGCGCCGGCGCGTCCTCGACTGGCGGTTGCGCTTCGCCGCCCTCTCGCTGATCTGGGGCTGCAGCTTCCTGCTCATCAAGGTGGGGACGCAGGCCTACGCCCCCTTCCAGGTCACACTCGGGCGGCTGGCCTTCGGTACGGCCGTGCTGGCGGCGGCGATGGCGGTACGGCGCGAGCGGCTGCCGCGGGGGCTGCGGGTCTGGGCGCGTCTGGCGGTGGCCGCGTTCCTGCTGAACGCGCTGCCGTTCTCGCTGTTCGCCTACGCCGAGCTGACCATCCCCTCCACCCTGGCGGGCATCTGCAACGCGACGTCGCCGCTGTGGGGCATGGCACTGTCCCTGGTGGCCCTCTCCGAGGACCGGCCGACCCGCCTGAGGGTGGCCGGGCTCGGGGTCGGCTTCCTCGGCGTGCTGACGGTCCTCGGCGTCTGGCAGGGGTTCACCGGGCTGGACACCAGGGGCACGGTGCTGGCCCTGCTGGCCTCGCTGAGCTACCCGGTCGGCTGGATCTACGTCCGTCGTACGCTGGCCGGTGCCGGACCGTCCCACCTGTCGCTGACCGGCGCCCAGCTGCTGCTCGCCACACTGCAACTCGCGGTCGTGACACCGCTGTTCGCCTCGACGACGGTCCAGCTGTCCTTGGGCCCGCTGCTGGCGGTCGCCGCGCTCGGCACGCTCGGCACCGGCCTCGCCGTGCTGATCCAGTACGGCCTGGTCGCCGAAGTCGGCCCGACGACCGCGCAGATGGTCACCTACTTCATCCCCGTCGTCGCCACGGCCGCCGGAGTCACCCTGCTCGGCGAGTCGCTGACCTGGTCGACGCCGGTCGGCGCGGCGGTCGTACTGGCGGGCGCGGCCCTGACGCAGGCACGCCCCGGAGGACGCCGCTGAAAGGCCGTCACTCCCGCAAGCGGGTGGTGCCCCGGGGGCACGCAGGGAGCGCACGCGTCCCCGTTGCCCCGCCCTCGGTGTCCCGTCACCCTTCAGTCGTACCGGCGTTCGGGGGCCGTACCCGTCGCGGAGGCGACCGCGTCCGCCAGCGGCGCGACGTCGGCGGCGGTCAGGGACGAGACGGTGACCCGGATGCCGGGCGGTGACTTCAGCCGGAAGCGAGCGCCCGGCGCCACAGCCCAGCCGGCGTGCAGCAGGCGGGCGACCGCACCGGTCTCGTCCGGCACCGGCACCCACACGTTCATGCCGCTGCGGCCGTGCCCGGTGACACCCCGGGCCCCGAGCGCCGCGATCAGCGCGTCCCGGCGGCGCCCGTACGCGGCGGCCACGGCGGACGGGTCCACCGCGCCGCCCGACCACAGCGACACGACCGCGCGCTGCAGGATCCGGCTGACCCAGCCGGGCCCGAGCCGCTGGCGCCCACGGACCCGGCCGAGGGTGACGTCGTCCCCGGTGAGCACGGCGAGCCGCAGGTCGGGGCCGTAGGCCTTGGCGACGGAGCGGACCAGGACCCAGTGGCGGGTCGCCCCGGCCAGCGGGTGCAGGGGCTGGGCCACGATCCGGTGCCCGTGGTCGTCCTCGACGAGCAGCGTTCCCGGATGCTCCCCCAGCACGGCACGCAGGTCCCGCGCCCGGGCGGCGCCGATCGCGGCGCCGGTCGGGTTCTGCGCCCGGCAGGTGACGATGAGGGCTCGGGCACCCGCCTCCAGGGCGGCACGGACGTCCGACGGCCGGGGCCCCTCGTCGTCGACGGCGACCGGGTGCACGCGCAGCCCGAGCGCCGGGACGAGGTCGAGGACACTGCCCCAGCCGGGATCCTCCACGGCGACCGTGTCCCCGGGCCTGAGATGGGCGGCCAGCACGCGTTCGATGGCGTCCAGGGCTCCGGAGGTGACGGCCAGCGGTCCGTCCGGGACACCGTCGGCGGCCAGCTCCGCGCCTGCCAGGCGGGCCAGTTCCGGTTCGATCTCGGGGTCGCCGTAGAGGACGGGCTCCGCGTCGCCCCGGGCGGCGGCTTCGGCGAGGGCCGGGGCCAGCGGGGGCAGCAGGTCCCGGTCCGGATTGCCGCTCGCCATGTCGCGTACGCCCTCGGGCACCTCGACACGGGCGTACGCGCGGCCGCTCGTGGCGGGCTTGGGACGCACTCGACTTCCGCGCCGGCCGTGGGTCTCGATGACGCCTCGGTCGCGCAGAATGCGGTAGGCGGCGGCAACGGTGTTCGGGTTCACGCCGAGCCGTTCGGCCAACTCGCGCATGGGCGGCAGGAGTTCTCCGGGCTCCAGCGCACCGGCAGCCACCGCCCGCTCGACGCTCGCGGCGATCTCCGCTGCGCCCCGCCCTCGGATCCGATATTCTTCTAGCACAAACCTTATTATGCACTAGTGCAATGGAGAACGCGATGCAGGGGACCCAGCAGCCGACGGCGCCCGCCGCCTACTCGCCGACCGACCGGACCGTACCCACCCGTTCCGCGGAGCGCGCGGCCTACGACAAGGAGCTGGTGCACGCGATCCTCGACGAGGGGTACGTCTGCCACCTCGGCTTCGTCCGCGACGGCGCGCCCGTGGTGCTGCCGACGCTCTACGCCCGTGCCGGTGAACGGCTCTACGTGCACGGCTCCACCGGTTCGCGTCCGCTGCGGATGACCGGGCAGACCGGCCCGGGGCTGCCGGTGTGCCTGACGGTGACCCACGTCGACGCGCTCGTCCTGGCCCGCTCGGCGTTCCACCACTCGATCAACTACCGCTCCGTGGTGGTGCACGGTGCGGCCCACGACGTCACGGACCCGGAGGAGAAGCTGGCCGCGCTGGACGCGCTGGTGAACCACGTCGTACCGGGCCGCACCGCCGACTCGCGGCCCGCGAACAAGAAGGAGCTGGCCGCCACCGCGGTCATCCGTCTCGACCTGGACGAGGTCTCCGCCAAGCTCCGCACGGGCGGCGTGAACGACGATCCCGAGGACTACGACCTGCCCCACTGGGCGGGCCTCGTCCCGCTCCGCAAGGGCTACCACACCCCCCTCCCCGACGACCGCCTCACCCCCGGCACGGACCTGCCGGACTACCTGGCGGAGCTGGGCTGACGGTCGCCCGCGTGGCCACGGGCAGAGCTGCCGGACCGGGGCCTTCACGAGGGGCACCGGGCGTGGCGACCGCGACGGCTCCCGGTACAGCCGGCCAGGACTCGGGGACAGGGGACATCCGGGCGTCCCTTCGGCTGCACCCGCCGACCCGCTGCGCCCCCCCTGCGGGCCATGACCGCGGCGTTCGCCCGCGGCTGCACCCGGCAACCGGTGACGGGTCACGTCTCGACGTGCTCCGACGGCCGGTGCGAGCAGGGGACGAGGGGGTGCAAGGACCCTGGCCCCGTGTCGGGGACGCGGATCATGGTCATACAGGGCCCACCGTCCCCCTTGTAGCGCCCGCAGCCACAGCGGGGGTAGGGCGGAAAGGGCAGCTGCGCCATACACGGGCTTCCGAACCAGCCCGGGTCGGGGACCGGTTCCACCCCTGATCGCGCAAGGAGCTCCGCAGCCTCGCTCCGTGCGGTGATGACCAGGAGTGCGGCCTTCTCCCAGGCCTGCGACTGCTCATCGGTGAGAACGTCCTGATGGGGAAGATCCGACACTCTTTCACTCCTTGGAACAGGGGCGTGGTCCCGCCCGTCCTATCCCAGGCCCGACGTGCGTCCGACGCGGCGCGCGTGGCCGCCGACGGGCACCGGTCCGTCTTCAGGCGATCGGAGTACCGGGAGCCGGTCTTCGGCAGAGATCGACTCCATGCGTCCGCGCGCGTACGGTGCCCCGCCGGGCGGCCGTCCCGTCACAGGACGACCGGTGCCGAGAGCGCACGCGTACGGCTGCAGGGCCAACTGCGCTTTCCTGCGGAGTCGTTCGCCGTCGGCCCCGGACACCCGACGCCGGGGTCCGGAGAGGTCCTCCGGGGCGGCCCTGTGCATCCGTCCGGCCGCCCGCCCCTCAGCAGGGCGGGCGGACATCGTCCGGGGCTCCGCAGAGCTCGATCCCACGCTGGATGCCTGCCCGCCAGACCTCGCCCGGCGTGGTGACCCGGGCAGCGAGCCGCCAGTAGATCTCCAGCGCCTCCTCCTGTCCGGGGGGAGCCCAATGGCGCCGGGGCCTGGCCCGCGGGTACCGGTCACGCCAGTCGAGCAGAGCGGCGATCGCGTCGGCGGAGGTGTGCCAGCACGCGGCCCGGACGCGATTCTCCACATCAGCCGGGAGCCGCAGCGACAGCCTCTCGGGGAAGCCCCCGTCCCGCGACCCCGGCCATCTTCCGGGTCCCCGGGCCTCCTCGGGACAGTCCGGCCAGGGGCGGTCCCAGTCCCGCGCCTGCAGCTCGCGTCGCACCCCGAGAGCCGCCAGCCGGTCCAGCGAGTCGACCAGCTCGAAGCGGTCGCGGGCCGTGGCGACGTCCAGGCGCTGCAGAGCACGCACGGCCAGAGCCTCCCGCCGGCCGAGCCCGGAGACGTTCCAGCACTCACTCAGCAGACGTTCCGCGCGCAGACGCTTTTCCTGTGACAGCAGACGCTGCACTCTCACCCGGGTGCCGCACGGCAAGCACACCGTGACAGCCACAGCACCTCTCGCATGCATGCTCTGATCATTGCCTTGTTTGTCTGCAAGTTAAAAGTCACTGATATCCACCGGATCGGCAGAATCCTTTCAGCAGGCGGCCGTTCGAGTTTCGTGTGCACGATGAGCGTGGCCGCCGGCGCTCGGATTCCGGTCGGCCGACGAAAGAAAGGAGACGGGAATGACCAGACAACCGGAGATCAGGTCGGAGCAGTTGACGCTGCTGGGCAACGAGCAGGCGCTCAGGGAGTGGGACGCGCTCGGCGTCGACGAGGAACTGCAGGTGACCCAGCTCGTCGAGCAGGCGGCGGGCGTGGCCGGGGTGTCGCCGTCACAGGCGGCCGTCAGCAGCGCCAGCGGAATCGCCTACCGCGTCGAGTTCCTCCGCCCGGTGAAGGACCCCGAGACGGGCGCCACCGTGTCGGAGTTCGGCACGCAACTGCTGTTCGGCGCGCTCGAGAGCGGACACGGGCAGCAGATAGGCGTGATGGCCACCACCATGTCCGCCCTGGCACCGGCGGGGGCCGGAGCCGTGGCCGAGAACAAGGTGGTGAGGGCCCTTCAGCAGGAGCAGCCGGGCGACTGGGCGACCGCCACGGAGTACACCCTGGACGCGGCCGGCGGTCTCGTCGAGGCGGATGGTGTCTGGGACGCGTTCCGGGGCTGCCTCGGCGGCTGCGGCGGCCCGTGTCTGGCCGCCCTCACCAGCTGTCTCGGCGCGGGCGCGCTGCCCGCCGTCGCGGCCTGCGTCGCGGTCAGGTGCGGCGGCTGCGCCCTGCGGTGCGCGGCCTGCGTGGCGTGCGACTGCGGCTGGCTCTGCCGGATCGCCGTCGGTTGCTGTCACCGGTGAGACGGGAGCACCCGACGTGAGATCCGCCATTCACTGGTTGAACGTTCCACTCGTGGAGCGAACGGAAAGCGGCGGGCGGCCGGTACTCAAATACGATGTACCGAACGCCCTTGTCCTTCCCACGGACGGAGCCGCCTATGTCGGAATCGCGGACGGGGAGTTCGCCGAAAGACTCCTCTCGCATCCCGACGTCACCGCCCTGGGCAAGGCGGAACTAAGCGGCATCGAGCCGGTTCCGGGCGTGCCGGCCACATGGGAAACCCTTGAGGCCCAGATCCCCGCTCTCGGCACGACTCACGGCGGGAAGAAGGCCGTCGGTCTCGGCGACGTGATGTCCGCACTGACGCGCCGGGTTCGCATCCACGAATGCGGGAGCTGCCGCCGGCGCAAGCGGGGGCTCAACCGCATCACCGTCTGGGGCTGGTGGCGTGACCGGCAGCCCTCCCTCCAGCCCGAAGGCTGACCCTCGGGCACGGCGCCTCCTCGGCCGCTTCGCTCGGGGAGGCGCCCCTGTCGTCAGCCGGCCCGTCAGAGCGCGGACCCCGGCGACCTGGCGACCGCCACCCTCACCCAGGACCCTCGCCACGGAAGGCGCCCGACATGGATCTGCTCACAACCTACCGCTATCACTTCGACGAGGACCCCCAGGCCGACGGCAGACCTCTGACGCCGGCGGCACTGCTCGGACCGGAAGTCTCGGACCGGTCGGTGGAGTTCAACTCGCCCGAGGCGGCGGGACGTTTCTTCCTGTCCGCGAAGCTTGGGCAGGAGGAGAGCCCGGAGCTGCACAGCCTGGTGACGGACGGCTCCCCCGCCGGGCTCGTGCCCGACCTGCTGTTCCGGGGCCAGCGCCGTCAGCCCGCCACGGGGACCACACTGGTGCGGTACGACCAGACGCACCGGGACATTCCCCTGTGGGGGGCCGAGACCGTCGTCGAGCTCGACGACCAGCACGCACTGGTCTCCGTCAACGGACGGTTCGGCAGGGTGGAGGGGCCCGGTGTGGTGCCCGCCCTGTCGGTCCGGGAGGCGTTCCAGCGAGTGGAGGCTGAGGTCGGTCGTCCGGTCGACGCGGAGGAGCTTCCGCCGGCCACACTCGCCTACTTCGGACGTGCAGACGGCTGGCGCCTTGCCTGGTACCTGCGGGAGGTGCCGGAGCCGCCTGCGGGGATGCGGCGGCCCGCGGGCATGCCGGGGCACGGTATGGACCCCTCCCCGCGCGACGACCAGCCGCTCACCGGCTTCCTCGTCGACGCGCTCACCGGGGAGATCCTGTTCGCCTTCGGCATGGCGCCGACCGCCGCGGCCCCGGCCGACCTGAAGGGCGAGGACGAGGCCGCGGTCGCCCACGACTTCGCCGGCAGCCGACAGGACGGTACCTACTACCTCGAAGAGATCGGTGCACGCCGCATATCCACCTTCGACATGGGCTTCAAGGACCTGAGCAGCACTCCGCCGCCGCCCTTGCCGGTCGGCTCACCGGACGCCGACTTCGGAGCGACGCAACGTGCCGGTGTCTCGGCCCATGTGAACGCCCAACGGGTCGCGGACTTCTACCGTGACCGGCTGCACAGGAACGGCATCGACGACGCCGGTATGGACCTGGCCTCCGCGGTCAACTGCCTGTACCGGAGCACCAGCACGACGCCCCACGCCTGGATCAACGCGATCTGGTGGAAGCGCCGGATGTGGTACGGGCAGAACGTCGTCGACGGCCGACTGGTCAGCCTGGCACGGCACTTGGAGATCATTGCTCATGAGCTCACCCACGGCGTGGTGGAGTTCAGCAGCAACCTCGTCTACCAGGGCCAGTCGGGAGCCCTGAACGAGTCCCTCGCCGACACCATGGGCGTCATCATCGCCAACTGGTACACGGCGCCGGTGCCCACCGACATGTCGGGGTGGAACTGGCAGATCGGCCCGGGCCTGGGGCACAACGGCACACCACTGCGCGACCTGAGCGACCCGCAACTGACCGGCCATCCCGACCATATGCGGGACTACGTGCACATCATCGGCGACAACGGCGGAGTGCACATCAACAGCAACATCCACAACAAGGCCATGCACCACCTGCTCACCTCGGCGGACGAGGCCGGCGAGCCGCTGCTGAGGGTCGCGGACTGGGCCCAGCTCGTGTACCTCGGGATGGTGCGCCTGATCAGGACGTCGACCTTCGCCGACATGCGCCTCGCACTGCGCGACGCCGCCCGGATCTACCTACGGCAGTGGCCCGCCCTGCGCGAGGCGACTCTCGCAGCGATCGACGAGGCCTACCGGAAGGTCGGCGTCATGTGATCCCCGAGCGCGTCCAGGCGGATCGCCCACTCCGGCGCACGCCCGCCCGGTCGCCTGCGGCGGGACACGGCACGAGGTCTTCCTGCATGACCCTCGGACGGCGCGCCGACGCGGGGAGGTGCCGCGCGGCGCGAACCGGTGAACCTCTTCAGTCACGGCGCTGGTCCTGGCGGGCCTCCGCAACCCCCGCGGACGCGGACGGCTCCGCCGGAGGCCGGGGGTCCGGACCGCCGCTCGCCACGACCTCGGCGGAGGGCCTGGCGGGGGTGGCGGACTGGGCGATGAAGGCTCCGGCGAGCACCACGAGGCCGCCCACCACCTGCGGGGCGGACAGGTGCTCCCCGAGCAGCACCCAGGCGAGGACCGTGGCGATGACCGCCTCCAGACAGGCCACCACTCCGGCGACCTGCGGCGACAGACGGCGCACCGACACGACTCCGGTGATGTAGGCGACGACCGTGGCGACCAGCACGGTCCAGGCCAGCAGAGCCGCGGCCGGAACCGGACCGCCGTCCAGCTGCGCACTGCCGCCGAGCACGGACCAGTCCATCCCCCAGGGCCGGGCGATCACGGTCAGGACGGCGGTGCCGATGAGCAGGCCGTACGCGATGACGCCGAGCGGGTCCGGGGCGCTCTCCCCGGAGTCCCCGCCCTGGTCGGACAGCACGAAATAGCCGACCTGGCAGCAGGCGGCGCCCAGCGCGAGGAGCAGCCCGAGCGCGTCGAAGCCCAGACCCGACCAGACCTCGACCACGCAGGCCAGTCCCCCGGCGGCGAGCACCACACCGAGCGCCGCGGCGCGTGTCACCGGGCGACGCTGCACGAACCGCACCCAGCCGAGGACGAGCGCGGGCGCGAGGTACTCCACCAGCAGCGCCACGCCGACCGGGACCCGGGAGATCGCGGCGAAGTAGAAGGCCTGCACACCGGCGACGGCGAGCAGGCCGAACCCGGCGAGCAGCGCCGGGCGGCGACGCAGCAGCGCGCGGTGCCGCACCGCGAGGGGAAGCATCACCAGGGCGGCGCCCGCCACGCGCAGCCAGACCACGTGCAGCGGGTCCAGACCTGCCTCGATGAGCGGCTTGGCCGCGACTCCGGATCCGCCGAAGGCGGCCGCCGATCCGAGGGCGAGGGCGAGGCCCGCACCCCTCCCGCGGACACCCGCGCTGCTGTTCGTCGTATGCACCGGCACATGATGACAGGCAACGACAGCACCGTCACGCCTTATGGCACCTGTCTCAGCGGGTGGACTCCGAGGGTTTCGGAGCGCGGACCGCGTCGAGTCCCGACTCCTTGCCGGCCATCGAGCTCCGCCTCCTCGTCCACCCTGGCGCCATGCGCCGGACTTGGCGCTGTGCGCCGGACTTGGCGCGATCCGCCATCTCCGTCATCGCCCGCAGAGGCGTCCCGCTGCGAGCCCGGTCCGGCCCCGGCCGGAAGCCACGCCCGGTCCGGCCGCCGCGGCGCCCTGCTCCGCCTCGGCATCCGGCTCAGCCCTCGCCGCGGCCGGCCTCCCGCGCGACGACCTGCGTCTCGATCCGCAGGTACAGTTCCCCCGCGTCGGCCCCGGCGCGGGTGAGCACCTCCACCGCCCGGCAGTGCGGGTCCGCGACGACGGCTGCGAGCAGGTCGAGGGCACCGGCCGGACTGCTCCGCCGGACGGCCCGCACGCGGGCCCGCTCCAGCGCGGCCGCGGCCGACGGCGAGTACCCGTCGGCGCCGCCCGGGCCACCACCGCCCGCCGCACCGACCGCACCGGGCACACCGCCCGCACCGGTTCGGCTCACATCGGCCGCGCCGGACACACCGGTCACCACCGGGATCGCCCCGGAGTCCTCCACGGCGCCCTGCCAGCGCAGCCCGTAACCGATGCTGCGCTGGACGAGGTAGCCCAGCAGGCGGGCGACCTCGGCGCCGCCGTCGAAGGCGGCGCGCACCTCGGGCCCCGACTCCAGCAGCGAGTGCAGCAGATGGGCGGTGTCGATCTGGCGGTCCCCGTCACGCAGGGCCCGTCTGCGGGCGCCGGCCAGCACCGGCACCAGCTCGGCGCCGAGTCCGGCGACGGCGTCGTCCGCGACGCGGCGGGCGGCCGGACCGCAGGTCGGCCGGCGGGGAGTACGGGGTAGCACAGGTTCCACCCCATCAGGCCCGGACGCCGAGGTCATCCGCGGCCGGAAGCATTCCGGCATCCCACGGGAAGTGGACACCCCCACCCGGCTTCTCCTCCTTGGGGATGAGATCACGCCACGCCCCCGCAGAGGGCGCGCGGCGGCTCAACCCCACGTCCCCTCGGAAACGACCGCGGCGTTGCCCGGGGGTTTCGCTTCTGACGACCCGTCAGTCTTGAAGGTTCGCGCCTCCGGGGCTACGTTCCGCGGCACCGCAGCCGACACGGAGAGGTGGTCGCATGGCCGAAGTCAGCGCGCAGGCACGGATCGAGGCCCCCGCGGAGAAGGTGTGGGCCCGCCTCACCGACTGGTCGGGGCACGGCGAGTGGAACGCGACCCACACGGACTTCCCCGCCGGCGGGCCCGAGCCCCTGGCCGTGGGCACGACCTTCACCGAGAACATGAAGCTGATGGGCTTCCCCGCCGAGGTCGCATGGACGGTCGCCGAACTGCGTCCGGCCCGGCTGCTAGCCCTGCGCGGGCAGGGCCCGATGGCGGTGACCCTCACCACCCGCTACACCCTCACCCCCGACGGCGAGGGGACCGCGGTGCGGATCGACGGGGAGTTCACGGGCGCGGCGGTCTCCCTGATGGCCGGACGGCTGCGGGACTCGGCGACGGCCGCACTGGAGGAGTCACTGCGCCGGCTCGACGGCCTGGTCACCTGACCCGGTACGGCACCGGCGGGGCGACTCGCCACGCAGCGCCACGGCAGGCTCACGGCACAGGACGACGGCGGGAACACCGAGGAGCACCGAGGCACACCGGGAACGCGAGGAACGCCAAGAGCGTCAAGAGCCCCCAGCGCACCGAGAACACCGACGGCTCCGTCGGCACAGACGGGGCCCACGGGGCCGGCCGCGCAGCCCGGATCGACGGCGCGGACGAGCCGGTTGCCGCGCGGCCCGTGCCGCGGGGCAGCCGGCTCCCGCACCGGCCGAGAGGGGTGGTTCAGTCCTCGTCCGCGAGGATGAGGTACAGCTTCTTGCGGGCCTCGTTGATGACCCCCAGCGCCTTCTCGCGCTGCTCCTTGCTGCCGGTCTTCCAGACCTGGCCGAAGGCCTCCATCAGACCGAACCCGGCCTGACGGATCTCACCGAGAGCCTCCCAGTCGACCCCGCGCCCGGCGTCCTCCCAGGGGGCCTCGGGGCCCTCCTCGGCGGCGGCTCGGCCGGAGTCGGTGAGGGAGAACAGCTTCTTGCCGCCCTCGCTCGCGCTCGCGATCAGGCCTTCGTCCTCCAGCAGCTGGAGGGTGGGGTAGACGGAGCCGGGGCTGGGCCGCCAGGCCCCGCCACTGCGCTCACCGATCTCCTGGATCATCTCGTAGCCGTGCATGGGCCGGTCCCTGAGCAGGGCGAGGATCGAGGCACGTACGTCACCGCGCCGCGCCCTTCCCCGGGGTCCGCCCCGTCCTCCGCGGCCACCCCAGGGGCCCGGCCCGAAGCCCGGCCCGAACCCGGGGCCGCCGGGACCGAACGGGCCGAACGCCCCGCGCTGCCCCTCGAAGCCATGACGGCCACGGCCGTAGGGCCCGTCCTGACGGTGTCCACGCTCGAATCCATGGGTACGCACTGTCATCACTCCATTCCATCGTCGATCAGTCGCGATGCCTCAACGATATATCGGCGAATTCTTCCCGACAACCCCCACCCCGTCGGCTGTCCCGTGTCCCGTCTCCGTCGACCTGGTCCCCGTCTCAGATGACTTGCTCCCGCCGGGCCAGGACGGTTGAGATGCCCTGGTCAGCAGTCGGGCGCACGCGGCGCGTTCGCGGTTCCGGGACCAGATCAGCTGAGATCCCGGGCTGCTTCCGTCTCAGGTGATCTGGTCGTCGCAGGTCACAGCCGTGGTCGTGGACCAGATCGTTTAGGACGGGACATCCCGTCCCGCTCGCGATCCGGCCCCTGTCTCAGGTGATCCGGTCCGCGATGCGCTCACCACGACGTTTCCCGACAGCCCGGTGGCCGAGTTCATGCTGCACATCCACGACGGCGGCACCGCCGGCTGGCCCCGGCCCGACGAGCCCTTCGACGCGGTGAGCCCGTGACGACCCGGGTCCGCTGCTTCTGGGCCACCGCTGCCCGCCGCGCGTCAGGGCTCCTCCCGGGGCGGGACGGGCCCCTGCGCCAGGGGCTCTCCGGTCCAGTGCCTGCGGATTGGCATTGGCCTGCGGCTTCGCCGCCCGTCTACGTTCATGGCCATGCAGATGCGAATCGTCGACGCCTTCACCGACCATGCCTTCGCGGGCAACCCGGCCGGAGTCCTCCTGCTGGACGCCTTCCCGGAGGACGACCGGCTCCAGAAGATCGCGCGGGAGGTGAACCACGCGGAGACCGCCTTCGCGCACCCCCTGCCGGAGGGAGGCGAGGCGGACTGGGCGCTGCGCTGGTTCACGCCGACCACGGAGGTGGCGATGTGCGGCCACGCCACCCTCGCCACGGCTCACGTCCTGAGCAGTACGGGCACGCACGAGGGGCCGGTGCGGTTCGCGACGCGCAGCGGGGTACTCCTCGCCGACCCGGGCGAGGACGGCTGGATCACCCTGGACTTCCCCACCGCCCCGCTCACCCGGGTCGACGTGCCGGACGGCCTCGCCGAGGCGCTCGGCGCCGAACCGCTGAGCTGCCTCGACGCCGGACCGCAGGTCGGTGATCTGGTGATCGAGCTGGCTGACGAGAAGACCGTCCGCGCCCTGAATCCCGATCACCGCGCCCTGGGCAGGTGTTCCTCGCGCGGCGTCATCGCCACCGCCCGCGCCGAGGACGGCGCCCACGCGTACGACTTCGTCTCGCGCTGCTTCCTGCCCAACGTCGGCATCGACGAGGACCCGGTCACCGGCAGCGCCCACACCGCGCTCGCCCCCTTCTGGGCCGAGCGCCTCGGCCGCACCGAGCTGACCGGCCTTCAGGCGTCGTCTCGCTCGGGCCTGGTTCGCACCCGTCTCACGGGTGCCCGCACGCTGCTGACCGGACGCGCCGTCACCACGATCGACGGCGAACTGCTCGTCTGAGCCGCACGGTGGCCGCGTACGGCCCTGGGACCGGGCTCGGCGGCCCGGCCGCGTACGGTGCGCCGTGGCCGAGCACGGCGGTGCGTCCGCTCGGCGGTGCCGTACGCGGCCGTGGCACCGTCGCGGCCCCGCCCGGGTTCACGCGGTCGGCAGCCAGCCGACCTTCCCGGCCAGCAGGGCGTAGCCCACGAACGCGCCGATGTCGAGCAGCGAGTGCGCCACGACCAGCGGGCCGACCCGCCCCCAGCGCCGGTAGAGGTACACGAACACCACGCCCATCACCATGTTGCCGAGGAAGCCGCCGACGCCCTGGTAGAGGTGGTACGAGCCGCGCAGTACGGAACTGGCCATGAGCGAGGAGCCCGTGGACCAGCCGAGCCGGTCGAGGCGGCGCAGCAGGTAGCCGACGACGACGACCTCTTCGAGGACCGCGTTCTGGATCGCGGAGAGGATCAGCACCGGGTACTTCCACCAGACCTCGGGCAGTGCCTCGGGCACGACGGTGAGGTTGACGCCCAGACCGCGGGCGGCCAGGTAGAAGGCGATGCCCGCGCTGCCGATCACGGCGGCGAGCGCGGCGCCGCGGCCCAGATCGGACCAGGGGCGGGTGCGGTCGAAGCCGAGTGCGCGCAGGCTGCTGCCCTCCCGCAGCAGGAGGTGCGCGACCAGGGCGACGGGGACCAGCGCGCTGGCGATCCCGAACAGCTGCCAGGCGAGGTCGAGCCAGGGGCGGCCGGGCGCGGCGGAGGCGTTGAGCGTGGCCGCCTGGTCCTTCAGACCGCCGGGCCGGGTCACCGAACCGACAAAGCTGATCAGCGAGGACACACCGCTCGCGCCGAGCGAGAGGGCCAGCACGAGCAGTGTCTCGTCCCGCAGGATCCGCCGCGGCAGCCCTTCCACCGCCCCGGATCCGCCCACCGCTCCGTCGTCCGCCTGCACCCGTGCCTCCACCTGCTCCGCACCTTGCCTCGCCTCGCCCCATCATCACCCGCCGGGAGCGACGGGAGACGTCAGGGGCGGAGCGTACGGCAGGTGCGCGGGCGGCCGCGCCGGGGACGGGAGGGCGGCTCACCGGGGCGGTACGGGCTCCGGCTCCGGCAGGCCCACCGGCCAGGTGTGCACCGGCTCGCCCCGCTGCATGAGCGCGCTGTACCGGCGGGTCGTGGCGGCCAGCGCCTCGGTGCGGGACAGGCCGGCCTCCAGGGCCTTGTGGAAGGTGGCGGCCTGCCAGGAGGCCCCGTTGACGCGGCGCCGGCAGCGCTCGTCGACCACACCGAGGCAGAGGTCGCGGTCGGCCGGTTCCACGCCCCACGCGTTCAGCCCGGCCTCGGCCAGCGGCAGCAGCTCCTCCCGGACCAGGGTCACGGCGTCGATCTCCGCCAGCCCGCCGTAGCGGCCCCGCCGGGGCCAGCGGAAGCGGGCGTCGATGCCGTGCCGGCAGGCGGCGTCGAAGTTGGCGGCCGCGGTCTCGAACGGCAGCCTGCTCCACAGCGGGCGGGACTCCTCGGCGAGCGCGCGCACCAGCCCGTAGTAGAAGGCGGCGTTGGCGACGATGTCGACGACGGTCGGCCCGGCGGGCAGCACGCGGTTCTCCACCCGCAGATGCGGGACACCGTCGGCGATGCCGTAGACGGGCCGGTTCCAGCGGTAGACGGTGCCGTTGTGCAGGACGAGTTCGGCCAGGCTCGGGATGCCGCCCGCGTCCAGCACGTCCAGCGGGTCCTCCTCGTCGCAGATCGGCAGCAGCGCCGGGAAGAACCGCAGGTTCTCCTCGAACAGCTCGTACACGGAGCTGATCCAGCGCTCGCCGAACCAGGTGCGCGGTCTGACGCCCTGCGCCTGGAGTTCGGGCGGCCGGGTGTCGGTGGACTGCAGGAACAGCGGCGGCCGCGACTCGCGCCACAGCTCCCGTCCGAACAGGAAGGGCGAGTTGGCGCCGACGGCTATCTGCGGCGCACAGGCCACCTGGGCGGCGTTCCACACGTCCGCGAACCGGCCCGGCGTCACCTGGAGGTGCAACTGCACCGAGGTACAGGCCGCTTCGGGCGCGATCGACGTCGCCGTGCACCTCAGATGCTCCACGCCGGCGATGTCGAGGGTGAAGTCCTCCCCACGGGCGGCGATGATCTGCTCGTTGAGCAGGGTGTAGCGGTCCGCCGCGGACAGGTTCGCGGACACCACGTCGTCACGGCCGAGTGTGGGCAGAATGCCGATCATCACGATACCGGCGTCGACCTCGGCCGCTTTCCGGTCGGCATATGCCAGGCCGATGCGGAGTTCCTCGGCCAGCCGGTCGAAAACACGCCCGCCCAGCCGGTGGGGGGCTATGTTGACCTCCAGGTTGAACGTGGCCAGTTCCGTTTGGAAATCGCGGCTCGCGATCCGTTCAAGGACTTGTGCATTCAACATTTTGGGCATGCCGTCGGCACCGGCGAGATTCAATTCGATCTCCACACCCATCAGGTTCCTGGGCCGGTCGAACCGCTTCTCCTCCAGGAGCCGCTCCAGTCCCCGCAGACACCGCCGGAGCTTGTCGCGGTAGCGCTGCCGATCGGACAGGTCGAACGCGCCTGCCACGACCTTCTCCCCCATCGAAGCGTCCCTCCTCGGACGGGTGGACCGGGCGGCCGGCACCGCCGGGCTCCCGGATCAGAAGGGGATGATGCCCAGCGGATGCGATCCATAACGCCTTCGCGGCCCCTCCCCCGCCGCTACTCTGGTCACATCGCGGCACCGTGACCGACGGCACATTCCAGAGGCAACACCCGGATGGTTCCAGGGGTCTTGCGACTCGTGAAAAACGCCGACAAGAATAGGCCGACCGCGGTACCGGAAGCGTCCGAGGTCACCCCTTCGCCGACACGCCGGAATCGGGAGGATTCCCACATCTCCGCGACTGGATTTACCCTTGCCCGGCTTCCCGGTCACCGCTAGACGAAACACCCGCTGAACACTTGTCGTATAAACTCTGCGCACAAGGCAGAGACGGTTGGCGCCCGCGGTCGCACGGAATCGCCCCGAGCCGGCACACGGCGAGACCGCCCGGCCCCTCGTCACGGACCCCGGCCTCCGCCTCTCTGACCTAGTGAGCAGACAGCGCCGTCCGCCCGCCCTCGCGTCACCATGCCTGTCGAATGAGAGGCGACCCACCATGCCGCTGCATGTCCCCGAGGCTCCCTCGCCTGCCCTTCGCTCCGTCCTCACGGCCCTCGGTTCCCCCACCGCCGTCCGCGAGGCCACCACCCCGTCCCTGCGCACCGCACAGGGACCGCTCACACCCCAACTGCCGCTGCCCGTGCACGTCCTGGACCGGTTCACCAGCCAGGGCGCGCCCGTCACACGGCTCGCCGGATGGCGCTTCCTGATCTTCGGCGGCGATCGCCCGCTGGCCGCCGCGGAGACCCGGCTCACGCCCGACGGCTGGACGTTCGCCCACTTCTTCGAAGGGCCCTACATCGCCTCGACCGAGAAGGCGCTGCGCCAGGCCGAGACGCTGCCCCGGGCGCATCAGCCGCGCCTGCTGTCCATCCCCGGCCTCTACATGCTGACCCTGTGGCTGCACGGCGACCCCGCCGCCGACGGGGCGGCCGGCCGCCCCACGCCGACGGACCTGCTCGTGCCGCTGGCCCCGGCACCGCCCGGCATCGCCGCCCACCGTCCCCACGCGGTCGCCGAACTGCTGCCCCTGCTGACCCTTCGGGTGGCGCCCGTCCCGCCGCCCCTGATGGGCTCACCCGCCTGAGCGTACGGACCGACGGCCCCGCCCCGCCCCAGGGCCCGGCGGGGCCGCGGCATGCCGGGCGCCGCACCGGGCCGGTGCGCGGGGACTCGTGTGCGGGACCTCGCCGGCAAGGACCTCCGGTGCGGGACATCGCGTGCGCGGGGGACCCGCGCACACCCCGCACAACAGGGGCCGGAACGCACGGCTCCGGCCTGCGGGCCCATCGTGACTAGCTGTATCGCCCCGGGAGGTTGTGGACGGGTGATGGAGGTCTCGGCTGGGACTGCTTGAACGGGTGAGGGCCTTCCGGGTTCGGTGTGGATTGCGACGTCTACACCGACCAGAAAGGCCCTCGTGCCCCACCGTAATGCACCCCTGACCGAGACCGGACGCCTGCGCCTGGCCCGCTGTGTGGTCGAGGACGGCTGGCCGCTGCGGCGGGCCGCCGAGCGGTTCCAGGTCTCGCCCACCACCGCCCAGCGGTGGGCCGCCCGCTACCGGGCCCTGGGCGAGGCCGGAATGGCCGACCACTCCTCCCGCCCGCACCACAGCCCCCGGCGGACGCCGACCCGCACCGAACGCCGGATCATCAAGATCCGGCTCCTGCGCCGGTGGGGACCGGCCCGCATCGCGCACCTGCTGGACCTGGTGCCCTCCACCGTCCACCGGGTCCTGACCCGCTACGGCCTGGCCCGCCTCACGCACCTGGACCGGGCCACCGGCCGGAACATACGCCGCTACGAACGCGAACGTCCCGGCGAACTGGTGCACGTGGACATCAAGAAGCTCGGCAACATCCCCGACGGCGGCGGCCACAAGACCCTGGGCCGCCAGGCCGGCCGCAAGAACCGCCGGAACGCCGGCTACAGCTACATCCACACCGCCGTCGACGACCACTCCCGCCTCGCCTACAGCGAGATCCTCACCGACGAGAAGAAAGAAACCGCCACCGCCTTCTGGACCCGGGCCCACGCCTACTTCACCGGCGTCGGGATCACCGTCGAGCGCGTCCTGACCGACAACGGCTCCTGCTACAAGTCCCACGCCTGGCGCGACACGCTGACAGCGGCCGGGATCACCCACAAACGAACCCGGCCCTACCGGCCCCAGACCAACGGCAAGGTCGAACGCCTCAACCGCACCCTGCTCGACGAATGGGCCTACGCCCGCCCCTACCGCTCAGAACAGGAACGACGCGACGCCTTCCCCCAGTGGCTGCACACCTACAATCACCACCGCGGACACACCGCGCTGAAGGGCAAACCACCCGCCAGCCGCGTCCCCAACCTCACAGGGCAATACAACTAGCCCGTTGCGGCCAGGACGAACCATCCAAAAGGACGGTGCAGTTGAACTGAACCATCCACCCGGGTGACGCGTCATGATGCTGTAAGAGACGGTGCTGCGAAATCCCTGCGGATCGACGCCCGTGGGGCAACACTTGGTTCCGGACCGACTTATCACAACGGGGGGCGGCCATGAACGACGTTTCACGCCGCGGGACAGACACCACAGAGATCACACACACCACGCCAGAGCGAGAGATCCCACCCATGTGCCAGCACCAGCCACCGTGCCCTTCAGCCGACTCCGCCGACCGGGAGTCCGCCCGCCTCGTGGCGGCCCACCCGGAGCAGGGATGGAGCCTGCTCTGCAACGGCGTCGTCGCCTTCGAGGACACCGGTGAGCTCCTGCCGGACGGCCAGATCATCGCCCCGCACCGCCCGATGGGCGCGGACCGGGTCGTGACGGCCGCCTGACACCGCCGCCGGGCGCCCGCTCACGCGATGCTCCCGAGGGGCCGGTGTGCGGCAGGCCCGCGCACCGGCCCCGACCCGTGGTCACGTCCGGTCACCCCCCGTGCCGCGGGCGGACACGGACCGCGTCCACCACTCCGCCCGTGCCCCGCCGCACCCCGCACGCCCGGGCACGCCCGGGCACGCCCGTCGCGTCCCGAGCGCCGCGCCGACACACCTCGCCCCGCCCCGCCGCCCCACCTCGTCCCGCCCCACCGCCCCACCTCGTCCCGCCCCACCGCCCCACCTCGTCCCGCCCCACCGCCCCACCTCGTCCCGCCCCGCCGCCCCCTGCAAGCGCGCCGCAGCACCCCGGGCGCCGCCCGGAGGCGGTCACCCTCAGGGCGACGTCCTATCGTGACGGGCATGCAGTCCTACACCATCGGACAGGCCGCCCGACTGCTCGGCGTGAGCCCCGACACCGCACGCCGCTGGGCCGACGCCGGCCGCGTGGCCACCCACCGCGACGACAGCGGCCGCCGCCTCATCGCCGGCCGTGACCTCGCCGCCTTCTCCGTGGAACTGGCCGGAGCCGCCCCTCAGGACGAGGAACCCTCGTACACCTCGGCCCGCAACGCCTTCCCCGGCATCGTCACCGCGGTCAGGCTGGGCGACGTCGCCGCCCAGGTCGAGATCCAGGCGGGCCCGCACCGCCTGGTCTCCCTGCTGACCCGCGAGGCCGTGGAGGAACTCGGCCTGGAGGTCGGCATGGAGGCCACCGCCCGGGTGAAGTCGACCAACGTCCACATCGACCGCGCCTGAGCCCGTCCCACCGCACCACCCCATCCCGCCGGCCCCGCCCTGCCCCGCTGCACCACCGCCGGCCGCAGGCGCCGGCCGCAGGCGCCGGCCGCAGGCGCCGGCCGAGCCGTCGGCCACTGTCCGCATGTGCGGTGTGACCAGGCCATCCCGCCTCGCTCATGCGATGCTCCAGCAGACATATGCTCCGCACCTGCGCCACTATGATCGGACGTGTCGGCGGGTGCCACGAGGTGGCGGCCCCGCCCTCCACCGGCGACAGGAGCGAACCCGTGAGCAGACCCTCCGCCGCGCTGCGGGCAGCGGCGCCGACCTGTGCCGCACTGCTGGTGCTGGGCGCCTGCTCGACCTCGCCGGACACGTCCGGGCCGGACGGAGCCGCCGCCTCCGGCTCTCCCGGCAGACTCTCCGGCACGGTCACGGTCTTCGCGGCCGCCTCGCTCACCGAGAGCTTCACGAAGCTGGGCGAGACGTTCGAGAAGCAGCATCCCGGCACCCGGGTCGACTTCAGCTTCGCCGGCAGCGACACCCTCGCCGCGAACATCACGGCCGGGGCTCCCGCCGACGTCTACGCGGCGGCCAGCGCCCGGACCATGAGGGTCGCGACCGACGCGGGGGCCACCGCCGCACCGCCCGCCACGTTCGCCCGCAACCAGCTGGAGATCGCCACCCCGCCCGGCAACCCCGCGGGCATCGCGTCGCTGAAGGACCTCACCCGGCCGGGCCTCAAGGTCGTGCTGTGCGACCGGGACGTCCCCTGCGGCAGCGCCGCCCGGAAGGCACTGACGGCGAGCGGCGTACGGCTCACCCCCGCCTCCTACGAGCAGGACGTCAAGGGCGCCCTGGTGAAGGTGGAGCTGAAAGAAGCCGACGCCGCGCTCGTCTACCGCACGGACGTGACCGCCGCGGGTGACAAGGTGGAGGGCGTGCCCTTCCCCGAGTCCGCCGAAGCCGTCAACGACTACCCGATCGCCCTGCTCGACCACGCCCCCAACGCCCGTGCCGCGCAGGCCTTCATCGACCTGGTGCGGTCCGCCGAGGGCCGGCGGGTGCTGACCTCGGCAGGGTTCCTGCAGCCGTGACCGGCCCCACCGCGCACGGAGAGCCCCTGCAGTACGCCCCCCGGCGCGCCCGCGGGACGGGGGCGCGGCGCGGCGTGCCCCTTCCGCTCCTCCTGCCGGCGCTCCTGGGCCTCGCGTTCCTGCTGGTGCCCCTGCTGGCCCTGCTGATCCGCGCCCCCTGGCGCACCCTCCCGGACCAGCTCACCAGCCCGGAGGTGTGGCAGGCCCTGCGCCTGTCCCTGATCTGCGCGACCTCGGCCACGGCCCTCAGCCTGGTGCTCGGCGTCCCCCTGGCCTGGGTGCTGGCCCGTACGGACTTCCCGGGCCGCGGGCTCGTCCGCGCCCTGGTGACCCTGCCCCTGGTCCTCCCCCCGGTGGTGGGGGGCGTGGCACTGCTGCTGGCCCTCGGCCGCAACGGGGTGGTGGGAAGGTGGCTGGACTCCTGGTTCGGCGTCACGCTGCCGTTCACCACGGCCGGCGTGATCGTCGCCGAGACGTTCGTGGCGCTGCCCTTCCTGGTGATCAGCGTGGAGGGCACACTGCGCGCCGCCGACCCGCGCTACGAGGAGGCGGCCGCCACTCTCGGCGCCTCCCGTTTCACCGCCTTCCGCAGAGTGACCCTTCCCCTGATCGCGCCCGGCGTCGCGGCCGGCGCGGTGCTGGCCTGGGCCCGCGCCCTGGGCGAGTTCGGCGCCACCATCACGTTCGCCGGCAACTTCCCCGGCCGCACCCGGACCATGCCCCTCGCCGTCTACCTGGCCCTGCAGAACGACCCGGCGGCGGCGATCGCCCTCAGCCTGGTCCTCCTCGCGGTCTCGGTGGCCGTCCTCGCGGGCCTGCGGGAGCGCTGGCTGAGAGCCCCGTAGCCACGCCGTGCGCGGCGACAGCCCTGCCGGACCGCGCCCGGCCCCACCGCACCGCCCCACCGCACCGCCCGACCGCACCGCCCGACCGCCCGACGCTCTCCCGCCCGACCGCACCGGCCCCACGGCAGCGCCCCTGCCCCGAGCCACCCGCCTCCGGGACCCGATCTCCGGGACCCGGCCTCCGCACCGGCCCCGCCACGCGTCGCGCCCCGTACCCAGCTGCTCACACGCCCCCGCACCCCGGACGCCCCACACACCCGATGGACCCCATGAGCCCCGCCGCCTCCGCGCCCGCCCAGGGCCTGCACGCCCACCTCGTGGTCGACCACGCGCCCTTCCGCCTGGACATCGCCCTCAGTGCGGCCCCCGGCGACGTCCTGGCCCTCCTCGGTCCCAACGGCGCGGGCAAGACCACCGCCCTGAGAGCCCTGGCCGGTCTGACCCCGCTCACCGGCGGACACCTTCACCTGGACGGCACACCGCTGGACGGCACACCGCCCGAGGCCCGCCCGGTGGGTGTGGTCTTCCAGGACTACCTCCTGTTCCCGCACCTCACCGCGCTGGACAACGTCGCCTTCGGCCCCCGCTGCCAGGGCGCGACCCGCTCCGAGGCCCGGGCGCAGGCGGCCGAGTGGCTGTCCCGGATGGGCCTGTCCGACCACGCCGGCACCCGGCCCCGGCGCCTGTCCGGCGGCCAGGCCCAGCGGGTGGCGCTGGCCCGCGCCCTCGCCGTCCGCCCCCGCCTGCTGCTCCTGGACGAACCCCTGGCCGCCCTGGACGCCCGCACCCGGCTCGACGTGCGGGCCCGGCTCCGCCGCCACCTCGCCGGCTTCGAGGCCGTGGCCGTGCTGGTCACCCACGATCCGCTGGACGCCATGGTGCTGGCCGACCGCCTGGTCGTGATCGAGGACGGCCGCGTCGTGCAGGAGGGCACCCCCACGGAGATCGCCCGCCGCCCCCGCACCGACTACATCGCCCGGCTCGTCGGCCTCAACCTCTACCGGGGCGAGGCCGACGGCCACACGGTCCGCCTGGCGACCGGCCCCGTCCTGACCACCACCGAGCACCTCACCGGCCCGGTCTTCGTCGCGTTCCCGCCGAGCGCCGTCACCCTGTTCCGCGAGCACCCCAGCGGCCTGAGCGCCCGCAACCTGTGGCGGTGCGAGGTGGCGGGACTGGAGACCCACGGCGACCAGATCCGGGTGGCCCTCACCGGGGACGTCCCGCTCGCCGCGGACCTCACCACGGTCGCCGCCGCCGAACTCGGACTGCACACCGGTGCCGAGGTCTGGGCCACGGTCAAAGCCACCCAGACCCACGCCTACCCGGCCTGACCCACGCCTACCCGGCCTGACCCGCCCCGACCGCCGGACCGGCCCGGTCCGCCGTAGCCGCCCGCACGACAAGAGACCCCGCCCGGTACCGGGCGGGGTCTCTCGCGGAGGCTTCTCCCGACGGCTCGGGCGGGCCTGCCCGAGCCGTCGGCCGGCCGGTCAGTCCTCGTACGCGTCCAGGGGCGGGCAGGAGCACACCAGGTTCCGGTCGCCGAACGCCTGGTCGATGCGCCGCACCGGGGGCCAGTACTTGTCCGCCGCCGACACCCCGGCCGGGAACACGGCCTCCTCACGGCTGTACGCGTGGTCCCAGTCCCCGCCGAGGGCGCCCGCGGTGTGCGGGGCGTGCAGCAGCGGGTTGTCCTCGGCCGGCCACGCACCGGTGGCGACCTTCTCGATCTCCGCACGGATGGCGATCATCGCGTCGCAGAAGCGGTCCAGCTCGGTGATGTCCTCGGACTCGGTCGGCTCGATCATCAGCGTGCCGGCCACCGGGAAGGACATGGTCGGCGCGTGGAAGCCGTAGTCGATGAGCCGCTTGGCCACGTCGTCGACGCTCACGCCGGTCGCCTTGGTCAGCGGGCGCAGGTCGATGATGCACTCGTGCGCGACCAGCCCGCCGGGGCCGGTGTACAGCACGGGGTAGTGCGGCTCCAGGCGCTTGGCGATGTAGTTCGCCGACAGGACGGCCACCTGCGTGGCCCGCCTGAGTCCCTCGCCGCCCATGAGACGGACGTACGCCCACGAGATCGGCAGGATGCCCGCGGACCCCCACGGCGCCGCCGAGACCGGGCCGACGCCGGACTCCGGGCCGGCGGACGGCTGCATCGGGTGGTTCGGCAGATACGGGGCGAGGTGCGACCGGACCGCCACGGGGCCCACGCCGGGGCCGCCGCCGCCGTGCGGGATGCAGAACGTCTTGTGCAGGTTCAGGTGCGAGACGTCGCCGCCGAAGTGGCCCGGCTTGGCGAGGCCGACCAGGGCGTTCAGGTTCGCGCCGTCCACGTACACCTGGCCGCCGGCCTCGTGCACGCGGGCGCAGATGTCGGCGACGTGCTCCTCGAACACCCCGTGCGTGGACGGGTACGTGATCATCAGTACGGCCAGCTCGTCGCGGTGCTGGTCGATCCTGGCGCGCAGGTCCTCGACGTCGATCTCGCCGTCCTCGGCGGTCTTCACCACGACGACCTTCATGCCCGCCATCACGGCGCTGGCGGCATTGGTGCCGTGCGCGGAGGACGGGATCAGGCACACGGTGCGCTGCTCGTCACCGCGTGCGCGGTGGTAGCCACGGACGGCGAGCAGACCGGCCAGCTCGCCCTGGGACCCGGCGTTGGGCTGGAGGCTCACCTTGTCGTAGCCGGTGACCTCGGCGAGGCGTTCCTCCAGCTCGTGGATGAGCGTGAGGTAGCCCTCGGCCTGCTCCTGCGGGGCGAAGGGGTGCAGCTGGCCGAACTCGGGCCAGGTCACCGGCTCCATCTCGGTCGTCGCGTTGAGCTTCATGGTGCAGGAGCCCAGCGGGATCATGCCCCGGTCGAGCGCGTAGTCGCGGTCGGAGAGCCGGCGCAGGTAGCGCAGCATCGCCGTCTCGGAGCGGTACTGGTGGAAGACGGGGTGCGTGAGGTACTCGTCGGAGCGCAGCAGTGCCTCGGGCAGCGTGTCCGCACCGGCCGCGTCGAGTGCCTCGATGTCACCCTCGACCCCGAAGGCGGCCCAGACGGCGGTCAGCTGCGCCCGGGTGGTGGTCTCGTCGCAGGCGGCCGAGACGTGGTCCGCGTCGACGAGGTGCAGGTTGACCCCCCTCTCGCGCGCGGCGGCGACGACCTCGGCGGCCCGGCCCTCGACACGGACGGTCAGGGTGTCGAAGAAGGTGCCGTGCACCACGTCCACGCCGCCGGCCGTGAGGCCGGCCGCGAGGACCGCGGCGTACCGGTGGGTGCGCCGGGCGATGGTGCGCAGGCCCTCGGGGCCGTGGTACACCGCGTACATCCCGGCCATCACGGCGAGCAGCACCTGCGCCGTGCAGATGTTGCTGGTGGCCTTCTCGCGGCGGATGTGCTGTTCACGCGTCTGCAGCGCCAGCCGGTAGGCCTTGTTCCCGTCGGCGTCGACGGACACGCCCACCAGGCGGCCGGGCAGGCTGCGGGCGAACTTCTCGTGCACGGCCATGTAGCCGGCGTGCGGGCCGCCGAAGCCCATCGGCACGCCGAACCGCTGCGTGGTGCCGACCGCGATGTCCGCGCCCAGCTCGCCCGGCGAGGTCAGCAGGGTCAGCGCGAGCAGGTCGGCGGCGACCGTGACCAGCGCGCCGAGCCGGTGCGCCTGGTCGATGACCGGCCTGATGTCGCGGACGGCCCCGGAGGCGCCGGGGTACTGGACCAGCACGCCGTTGATGTCGCGGGAGGCGATCTCGGCCGGGATGCCCTGGCTCAGGTCGGCGACGACGACCTCGACTCCGGCGGGCTCCGCGCGGGTCTCGATGACGGCGACGGTCTGCGGCAGCGCGTCCGCGTCGACGAGGAAGAGGCCCTTCTTGTTCTTGCCCATGCGCCGCGACAGCGCCATGGCCTCGGCGGCCGCGGTGCCCTCGTCGAGCAGCGAGGCACCGGAGGTCGGCAGTCCGGTCAGCTCGGCGACGACGGTCTGGAAGTTGAGCAGCGCCTCCAGGCGCCCCTGCGAGATCTCCGGCTGGTACGGCGTGTACGCGGTGTACCAGGCCGGGTTCTCCATGACGTTGCGCAGGATGACGGGCGGGGTGAAGGTGCCGTAGTAGCCCAGCCCGATCATGGACCCGAGGACCTGGTTGCGGTCGGCCAGCGAGCGGAGCTCGGCGAGCACCTCGGCCTCGGTGCGCGCGCCCGGCAGGTCGAGGGCGTCGGCGTTCTTGATGACGTCCGGTACGGCGGCGGCGGTGAGCTCGTCGAGGGAGCCGTAGCCGACCTGCGCGAGCATCTTGGCCCGCGCCTCCTGGTCGGGCCCGATGTGGCGCTGCTCGAACGGGATGCCCTGTTCGAGTACGGAGAGCGGCGTGCGCTGGGCGGTCATGTGCGGAGGCCTCCTGGTCTGACGCGACCTTCGAGGGGTACCACGGCGCGGGTACCCCGACGGCCTCCCCCTCTGTCATCTCGACCTGAGAGCTTCACCGGACCGCCCGAGGGCATCCGGCTTTCACCGTCGGTGAGAGCGGAAGCCGTCGACGCCCGCCCTGCTTTCCAGAGTGACCTCGTCCGTGCGGTACGGGGGCCTGAGAGATTCCGGGGAGGATTTGCTCCTTCGGCGCCTCCGGTGACGCCGGAGGACTCTCCCGCACGGGGTCAGCAGCCGTCTGCAAGACTACCAGCGAGGCTCCCGCACGGGCCTTCGAGTGGCCATGCTCACCATTGTGCCCTTTCGTAGTGCTAACGGATGAGTTGCGACCACGTGGGAGGGCTCGTGCAGACCGACATCGATCCGCGCAACCTGATCGGCCGCAAGGCGTTCGACCGCAACGGTACGAAGATCGGCACCATCGACGAGGTCTACCTCGACGACGCGACCGGCGTGCCGGAATGGGCGGCCATACGCACCGGCCTGTTCTCCAGGGACGCCTTCGTGCCCCTGGAGCCCAGCGAACTGATCGAGGGCACGCTCCACGTCCCGTTCGAGCGGGCCCTGATCAAGGACGCTCCCGACTTCGGTGTGGGCCGGCACCTCTCCCCTGAACAGGAACTCCAGCTCTACCACCACTACGGCCTGGACGTGACCGCGCCTCCACCGCTTCCCGACCACGACTTCGGCAACGTGGCGGGCAAGGACGACCCGCGCTGAAGCGTCCCGCCCCGCGGCGGCCCCGGGGCGGCCGGTTTCCGGCGCGAGGCTCCGGCGGGAGGCTCCGGCGGGAGCCGTTCCGGCCTCCCGCCCGGCCCGATGGCACCCGGCCCGGACCGGGTGCCGCCGGGCCGCAGCGGGCCCCGGAGGCGCCGTCCGGACCGACAGCCTGCCGGGGCCCTGCGGGTCGGGTCCCGGTGTCCGGCCGGGGCCGTGCGGACCGGCCGGCCGGGACGCTGCCCCCACTTCCCCGCCGCGCGGCTCCCCCCGCGTCCCCGGCGGCTCCTCACCCGACGGCGGTCTCCCGGTCCTCCGGCCTGCCCGGCACCAGCGGCAGCGGTTCCGCCTCGGTGAGATCGGGATCCCCGGTGCGGAAGGTCCGCACGCGCCCCGGCGGCGACGTCGGCGTCTCGAACCGTACGGTGACCCGCCCCAGGCCGCTGCCCTGCACCCAGCCGTGCCCGTACACGCGGTGCCGCACATCGTGCCCCGGCGCCCAGTGCCGCTCCCCCGGCTCGGACGGTTCGGCCGGCGCTCCCGCCCTCTCCTCGGTGGTGTCCTCCTCGTCCGGTCCCTCCGCGTCCCCTGCGGCCTGCGCGAACAGATCCTCCTGGGTGAAGTCGGCGAGGCCGCTGACCCCGACGCCGAGCAGCCGGACCCCGCCCGTGGTGTCCACGGCCTCCAGCAGCCTCAGGGCGGCCTCCCGCACCACCGCAGGGTCGTCGGTGGGGCCGCGCAGCGTCTCGGACCGGGTGAGGGTGGAGAAGTCGTACCGCCGCACCTTCAGGACGATCGTGCGGCCGGACAGCCCCGCGCCACGCAGCCTCCGCACACACCGCTCGGCCAGTCTGCGCACCTCCGTCCCGACCCGTACCCGGTCGTGGATGTCGACGTCGTACGTGTCCTCGACGGACACCGACTTGGTCTCCCGCTCGGCCACCACGGGCCGCTCGTCGTGGGCCAGGGCCATCGCGTGCAGGGCGTGCCCGTGCGCCCTGCCCAGCAGCCGCACCAGCTCGTCCTCGCCGGCCTCGGCCAGCTCCTGCACGGTGTGGATGCCGGCCCGTCGCAGGTGGTCGCCGGTGGCCGGACCCACCCCCGGGAGCGTGCGGACCGGCATCGGCCCGAGCATCGCCTGCTCCGTACCCGGCTCGACGAGCACCAGCCCGTCGGGCTTGGCCTGCTCGGAGGCGATCTTCGCCAGCATCTTGGACGCGGCGAGACCGACCGAGCCCGTGAGACCGGTGACGGCCCGTATGTCGGCCCGGAGCCTGCCTCCGGCCCGGCGTGCCGAGTCCGCGTCCCGGGCGGCCCCGGCGGCCTCCAGGTCCACGAAGGCCTCGTCCAGGCTCAGCGGCTCCACCAGCGGCGACAGTGCCCGCAGCAAGCCCATCACCTGGTCGCTGACCGCCCGGTACAACGCGAACCGCGGCACCAGGTACGCGGCGTTCGGGGCGAGCCGTCGCGCCTGGCCCATGGGCATCGCCGAGTGCACCCCGAACACCCGGGCCTCGTACGAGCAGGTCGCCACCACTCCGCGCGGCCCGAGCCCGCCCACGACCACGGCCTTCCCGCGCAGGCTCGGCTTGGACGCCTGCTCCACCGAGGCGAAGAAGGCGTCCATGTCGAGATGCAGGATCGTGGGCGCGTTTCTCACATGTCCGATGCTGCACCACGGCACTGACATCGGTGCCGTCACGCGGGCCCCGGCGGACGCGGCGGGCCCGCGTGACCGCCCGGCACCACCGTGCGCCGTCCGGCACGGGCGGGGTGGGGTCGCCCGCCCGGCCACCGCGCGGCACGGCACCACCCGCCCGACGGCACGGGAGGAGGCTGCACGGTCCCGCCGTCGGGGCCGGACGGGCCCGGCCCGGGTCCGGACGGCGCGTGACGTGGTGCGAGAGGAGCCTGGGACGCCCGCCGGCGGGCGCGCCGCGTCCGGTGCGGCCCATGGCCGGGGCGCCGTGTGCCAGGGAACAGCGGGCGAACCCGACGACGCGGCGCCACCGTGGCGGGCGGGGGAGGCGGACGGCCGTCCGCCTCAGCCCTGGACGAACAGGTCCCCGGTGCGGTGACCGGGAAGGTTCCCCGGCTCGCGGCGGGCCTTCCGGGCGGCAGACCTAGGGCGTGTTTCGAAAGTCCCGCCTGCCTGGCGGCGTCTGGCACGCACGCTCGCCGCGTTGTCGGGCTCGCCCCGATACATCCAGTATCGGGGCGACCCTCCGCCTTGCGATCGCACGCACCAGACGCCGCCAGACCTGCCCTTCGGGCAGACGACGCTACTTTCGAAACACGCCCTAGACGGCGCGGTTGCGGCGGCGGGCCAGTTCGTCACCCGGGTTGTGGCCGACGAGGGTCTCTCCGGTGTCGACGCGCTCCCCGTGCAGCTGCGACAGGGCGCTCTCGACGTCCCGCCAGACCACGCCGACGGCGATGCCGAAGACGCCTTGGCCGCCCTGCAGCAGGGCGTGGACCTCGTCGGGGGAGGTGCACTCGTAGACCGTGGCGCCGTCGCTCATCAGCGTCATGCGCTCCAGGTCGCGAAAGCCCCGCTCGCGCAGGTGCTGGACGGCGCTGCGGATGTTCTGCAGGGACACCCCGGTGTCCAGGAACCGTTTGACGATCTTCAGGACGACGACGTCCCGGAAGCTGTACAGCCGCTGCGTCCCGGACCCGTACGCGGGCCGCACGCTGGGCTCCACGAGCCCGGTCCGGGCCCAGTAGTCGAGCTGCCGGTAGGTGATCCCGGCCGCCGCACAGGCCGTCGGACCGCGGTAGCCGACCTCCTCGGGCTCACCGGACGGGTGCGGCGCGGCGCCGGGCACGGCCACGGGCCGCTGCGAGGCGAGATCGGGCGCGCCGCCGCGCGGGACATGTCCCCTGCCCGCAGGCAGCCGAGAGCCTGGGGGAGGGTACGGGCCGCTCTCCCCCGGACTGCGTTCCGGGGCACCCCCAGCCGTACCGTCGCCGCTGCTTCTCACGCCGACCTCCGTCCTTGACCTGCCCTCTCGACGGTAGGCAGTCACCAAGAGTGCGTCAACGATCGCCACGCTCGGCACGCCGAGTGATAATCACCCCAGGTGTGGTTTCCCGTACCCGACCGCGGGGAAAGGCTAACCGAATGCCCCCGTCGAGGGCCGCAGGACGCTCTCACCCGCCGCGGGCCTGTCGTGCCGTCCGGCGCCGGCCCGGCCTGCGGTCCGCCCGGCCGGACGGCTGCCGCGCCGAGCCGTCCGCAGCGCCCTCACTGGCTGCTGGTGCCGAAGTCCTCGGGGGAGATCTGGTCGAGGAACTCGCGGAACTTCTCCACCTCGTCCTCCTGCTCGTCCGGAATGGCGATGCCCGCATCGTCCAGGACGCCGTCACTGCCGTAGATCGGCGTTCCGGTGCGCAGGGCGAGCGCTATGGCATCGGACGGCCGGGCACTCACTTCCACCCCGCTGGCGAAGACCAGCTCGGCGTAGAAGACGCCCTCACGCAGATCCGTGATGCGCACTTCGGTGAGCTCCTGGCCGACGGCCTCCAGCACGTCCTTGAACAGGTCGTGCGTGAGCGGCCGTGCGGGGGCCATGCCCTGCTGCGCGAAGGCGATCGCCGTCGCCTCCCCCGGTCCGATCCAGATGGGGAGGTAGCGGTCGCCTCCCACTTCGCGCAGGAGCACGATCGGTTGGTTGGAGGGCATCTCGACCCGGACACCTACGACATCGAGCTCGTTCACACAGCAACCCTAGGCCGTGCCCCGGACGTTTGGGTAGTCGGGCCGACCCGTGGAGGCCGATCCCCGGACCCGCCCGGGCCGGTCGACGGCCTGAAATGCGGTCCCCGGGGCCTGCGGGACCCCTCCCGCTCCCCGCTTGCGCCCGCGGCACCGGCCGGACCTCCGCACCACGCCCCTCCGACCCTCCCGGGTGGGCCCGGACGGCCCTGCCACGGCGCCGCTGTCACCCCCCACAGGGATCGCCCGGACTTCGCCCGACCCTCGTCAGCACGCTGTACGGCCCCGGGCCCGCCGCACCAGGACGGCCGAAGCGCGCCCCGTCCCTCCGCGACGGCTCCGGCCGGGCCCTTCCGGTCGCTGCTTCAGGGCAGCCGCAGCCCGAGCGCCGTCTGCACCAGCGCCGTGTGCAGCCGGACCGTGAGCCCCGCCAGTTCTCTGGCGCGCTCCTCCGCGTGGGCCCGGGTCTGCGGGTTGCGGTGCCGTCTGAGCGGCGCCACCACCTGCTCCACCAGCCCGGCCTCGCGGTCGGCGGCGGCCCTCATCACCCGCAGGTGTCGCGGGCCGATTCCGAATCTGCCCAGTTCGGCCACCAGCGACGCCACGGTGACCGCCTCCGCGTCGTACACGCCGTCCCCGCCGGGCAGCGGCGTGATCAGGCCGTAGGACTCCCATTCCGCCAGCTCGGGCTCCTCGACCCCGGCGGCGGCCAGCAGCTCCGCACGCCCGATCCGGGCCACCGTGGGCGTCTCGGACGCGTCCGGCACACCGGGCTCACCGGTCCGCTGCCGGCCGAGGGCCGGAAGCCGCACGTCCTCGCCGCGGGCCACGGCGTCGAGGTACTCGCGGATCACCTTCAGCGGCAGATAGTGGTCCCGCTGCATCCGCAGCACATGACCGAGCCGCTCGACGTCATTCGCGCTGAACTTGCGATACCCCGACGGGGTGCGCTGCGGCTCCACCAGCCCTTCCGCCTCCAGAAACCGGATCTTGGAGATGGTGACCTCGGGGAACTCCTCCCGCAGCACGTTCAGCACCGAGCCGATGCTCATCAGTCCAGTGTCCGCCGCGGCGGTGCCGTTGCCGGCACCGCCACTGGGTGTTCGAAACATGGACCTTCCCTGGGTCCCCCGGACCTGCGTCCGGGGGAGGTCAGATGGCCTGCCGGCTCGCGAAGAAGACGAGCCGGTACTTACCGATCTGCACCTCGTCACCGCTGTGCAGAGAGACCTGGTCGATCCGCTCGCGGTTGACGTACGTGCCGTTCAGACTGCCGACGTCGGCCACGGTGAACGAGCCGTCCGGGCCACGCCGGAACTCCACGTGGCGACGCGAGACGGTCACGTCGTCCAGGAAGATGTCGCTCTGCGGGTGGCGCCCGGCCGTGGTGAGGTCGCTGTCCAGCAGGAACCGGCTGCCCGAGTTCGGGCCGCGGCGCACCACCAGCAGGGCCGATCCCAGCGGCAGCGCGTCCACGGCGGCCTGCGCCTCGGGCGACAGGGCGGGGATCGGCGTCTGGCCGGTCGCCTCCGCGTCGTAGGCTTCGAGCCCGCTGATGGAGATCGTGGACGTCGTCTCGGACGGACGCTCCGCGGCCACACCGGCGCGCAGCGGCGCCCCGCAGTTCGAGCAGAAGCGGCTGTTCTCCGCGTTGCGGTGACCGCACCTCTGACACACCAGGGCCGACATGGAATCCTCCTGCCGCGGCTGCCCCGCCGGAGTGCTGGACGCGTACGGGCCGGCGGAGAACCCTCCACCCGTACCTGAGGTCGACGGTTGCCCGAAACCTATGCCGCCCGCCTGGGCAGGGTCAACCGACGGCGCGCCCTGGCCACCGGAAATGTCACCGCCCGGACCAGCGACCTGGTCGCGGAACAGCGGCCGCTGGCCCTCGGCGTCGGGCTGCGCGCGGTGCCGAGTGGTAGCGCTGCTGTCGCTGCCCTCTCGCGCGCTCTTGCCGAACAACTTCGCAAACAACTTCACGGGCGATTCCCCTTGACCGAAACAGACCCGCCCGTGGGGCAGGACGAACCCTGACTGCACACTCTGGCCGACCCTGACATCTTCACAACGTCCGTGACCACCAGACAGTTTCCACCACGCACCACCCATTCGGTGCGTCGACCCCCCGCAACGTCCTGCCCTCCGCGGTCGCCCCCCATGCACCCCCGGTTCACGGGGAGGACGACCGAGCGTAGTCAGGCCGCTTCGCTGCTCGCAAGGCGTCCACGACGATCTTGTCCGACCGCTCGACCGTCACCGTGGCCTGCTCCTTCTCCAGCGTCTGCACCACGCCTCCGGGGATGTTGAGTGCCGGTTCGAGATCCTGCGGTTTGCCGATGACCTTGAAACGATAGGGGGCGTCGATCTTGTTCCCGTCCACGCGCACGGCGCCGTCCGTATCGGTGAGATACGTCCCCGCCACCACGCGCACGCCGTTCACCTGGATCGCCTCGGCACCGGCCGCGCGCAGCTCCTGGACGGCGTCGAGCAGCATGTCGGCCTCCACCGTGCCCTTCGTGTCGTCGATCGTCATGGTGATCCCGGGCCCCTGTGCGGCCACCGTGCCCGCCAGGATGCCGAGTTGTCTCTCCTTCTCCAGCGTCTGCCTGCGGGCCTCCTCCGCCTGGTCGGAGCTGTTCTCCAGCTCGTCCCGCTGCTTCTCCAGGCCCTGCTTCTCGTCCTCAAGACGCTCAGTGCGGTCATCCAGTTCATCGAGGATGCGCACCAGATCCTCCTGCCGGGCGCCGCGTAGCGCGGAGTCGCCGTCGCTGTTCGACCTGACCTGCACGGCGAGGCCGAAACCGAGGCCGAACAGCAGCAGCGCGACGATCAGTTGGGCCCGGGTGACCCGCGGCGGCCACAGGCCGTCCCGCAGCCGCTGGCGCCCCGTGAGCGCGGGCTGCGCGGACTGCGCCGCGGGACCGCCGGGGCGCGCGGCAGCGGCGCGGGCACCGGGCTCGGCGGCGGGAGGCAGCGGTGCCGCGGCGGGGGCCGGCACCTCGGCGGGCAGCTCCCTGCGGAGCGGGCTCCCGGCAGGCTCGCCCTCGCCGTGCGACGGATTGCGCGAGGGACCGCCGACGGCGTCGTCCGGGTCGTGCGACGGATCGCCCGACGGGCTGCCGAGGCTTTCGTCCTGGTTGCTCATCGGCCTCACGCCCGGAAGACGTGCCGCCGGATCGCGGCGGCGTTGGAGAAGATGCGGATGCCGAGCACGACCACCACTCCGGTGGACAGCTGGGCCCCCACGCCGAGCTTGTCCCCGAGGAAGACGATCAGAGCGGCCACGACGACGTTCGACAGGAACGACACGACGAAGACCTTGTCGTCGAAGATCCCGTCGAGCATGGCGCGCAGACCGCCGAAGACGGCGTCCAGAGCCGCCACGACGGCGATCGGCAGATAAGGCTCGACCACCGCCGGAACCTCAGGCCGGACCAGAAGGCCGGCCACGACTCCCACGACGAGGCCCAGTACGGCGATCACGATGTGCCCTTCTCAGCTTGCGGCTGTGCTGTCTCGGTCAGCGGCTGTGCGGTGCGGACGATCACGGTCGGCGCCGCGGGCAGCCGCAGGTCGTCCTCCGCGGAGAGGGCGGTGCGGATGCCGTAGTTCTCCTTGAGGATGTCCAGGTAGAGCCCGTCCGGGCTGTCCTGGAACCGGCTGCTCAGCCGCGGCCCGTCCCCCAGTGCGAGCACGGTGTACGGGGGCACGAGCGGCCGGTTGTCGACCAGGACCGCGTCTCCGGCGGCCCTGATCGCGGACAGCGCGGTCAGCCGCTGCCCGTTGATGGAGACGGCCTCGGCGCCGGACTGCCACAGCCCGTTGACCACCCGCTGCAGGTCGCGGTCGCGCACCCGGCCGGTGTCGGAGAAGCCCGACGACCCGCGCGGGTTGCCGTCGCCTCCGGAAGCGGTGCCCTTCGCGTCGTCGACGACGAGTCTCACGCCCGGCCCGTGGACCTCGACGGCCCCGGAGAGGACACCCACCAGGTCGGCCACCGAGCTGCCGCCGTGGTGCTTCAGTGCCTCCCGTTGCCGTGCGTCCACGTCGTCGCGCAGGGCGTCCACGGCCTTCTCCAGGTCGTCCGCGGCGTCCGTCTCCTGCTCGATGCGGTCGATCAGCTCTTCGCGCTCCTTCGCCACCACCGGAGCCGCGATCCTGGCCTGCGCCGCACCGACCGTCACCACGAGGGCCGCGAGCACCAGGCCGGCCGCGAGGCCGAGCTTCGCGCGGAGCGTCTTGGGCAGTCCCCCCTCGCCCGTGGCCGCCTTACGGGCCGCGGCCTGCGCGTATCCGTCGTCCAGACTGTGGTCCATGACGTTGGTGAGCAGCGACATGGACGCGTCCGGACGCGGAGGGCGCGGGGTACTGCTCCGAACGGGGGGCTGCGGCATGCCGCACATCGTCGCATGTCGCGGCCGGTACCTCCGAATGGCCCCACGCGCGTACCGGACCGGCCCCCGAAGGGCACGCGTCCGGCACGCGCGTGGGCTGGGCTTTTACCGCCCCGCGCTGTCCACGACGGCCGACCACTCGTCGAGCAGGACCTGCGCGGAGGCGTCGTCGGGCCCTTCCGCCCACAGATGGGTGACCGCCTCGGCCGGATCGGGCAGCACCATCACCCAGCGCCCGTCGGTCTCGACCACCCGGACTCCGTCCGTGGTGTCCACGAAGCGGTCTCCGGCGGCCTCCACGACCCGGCGCATCACCAGGCCCTTCACTGCCCAGGGGGTCGCCAGATCGTGTTTGAGGACGTGCGCGCGCGGGATCCGCGCGTCGATCTGGCTCAGTGTGAGCTGGGTCCGGGCAACCAGCCCGATCAGCCGGACGAAGGCCGCGGTGCCGTCGAAGACGCTGCTGAACTCGGGGACGATGAACCCGCCCCGGCCGTCGCCTCCGAAGATCGTCGACTCCTCCCGGCCGACCCTCGTGAGGTCGTCGGGCGAGGTCGTCGTCCACTCGACCTGCGTGCCGTGGTACGCCGCGACCTGCTCGGCGATCCTCGTGGTGGTCACCGGCAACGCCACCCGTCCACTGCGGCGCTCGGCGGCCACCAGGTCGAGCATCACCAGCAGGGCGCGGTGGTCCTCGACGATCCGGCCCTTCTCGTCGACGAGCGACAGCCGTTCACCGACGGGGTCGAAGCGCACGCCGAACGCGGCGCGCGCGGACGCCACGATCTCGCCGAGCCGCACCAGCCCCGCGCGCCGGGTCTCCGCGGACTCCGTCGGCCGGGACTCGTCCAGACCGGGGTTGATCGTCAGCGAGTCGACGCCGAGCTTGCCGAGCAGGCTGGGCAGCACCAGTCCGGCGCTGCCGTTCGACGCGTCGACGACGACCTTCAGCCCGGACTCGGCGATCCCGCTGGTGTCGACGTTCCGCAGCAGTGATCCCGTGTACGAGTCGAACACGCTGGCGGGGAAGTGCAGGTCTCCGATCTCGCCCGGGAACGCCCTGCGGTACTCCTGTCGCGCGAACACCCGGTCCAGCTTGCGCTGGCCGCCCTGCGAGAGGTCCGCGCCCTGCCCGTCCAGGAACAGGATGTCGACCGAGTCGGGCACCCCGGGCGTGGTACGGATCATGATCCCGCCCGCGCTGCCCCGCGCCGTCTGCTGCCGCGCCACGGGCAGCGGCACGTTCTCTAGGTCCCGTACGTCGATGGCGCTGGCCTGGAGCGCGGAGATGACGGCCCGTTTGAGTGCGCGGGCTCCCCGGGAGTGGTCGCGGGCCGTGGTGACGGTCGAGCCCTTCTTGAGGGTCGTCGCGTACGCACCGGCGAGCCGCACGGCGAGTTCGGGCGTGATCTCCACGTTGAGGATCCCGGAGACGCCGCGGGCGCCGAAGAGATGCGCCTGGCCCCTGGACTCCCAGATCACCGAGGTGTTGACGAACGCTCCGGCCTCGATCGTCTTGAAGGGGTAGACCCGTACGTTCCCCTGAACGATCGATTCCTCACCGATCAGGCACTCGTCCCCGATGACGGCGCCGTCCTCGATGCGGGCCGCGCGCATGATGTCGGTGTTCTTGCCGACGACGCATCCGCGCAGGTTGCTGTGCTGTCCGACGTAGACGTTGTCGTGCACGACCGCCTTGTGCAGGAACGCGCCGCTCTTGACGACGACGTTCGATCCGACGACGGTGTGCTCCCGGATCTCGGCGCCGGCCTCGACCTTGGCGTAGTCGCCGATGTAGAGCGGCCCGCGCAGGACGGCGTCGGGGTGCACCTCGGCTCCCTCGGCAACCCATACGCCCGGGGAGAGTTCGAAGCCGTCGATCTCCACGTCGACCTTGCGCTCGAGCACGTCGGCCTGTGCCTTGACGTAGCTCTCGTGGGTGCCGACGTCCTCCCAGTAGCCCTCGGCGACGAAGCCGTAGACGGGCTTGCCTTCCTTCATCAGCTGCGGGAACACGTCGCCGGACCAGTCGACGGGCACATCGGCTTCGACGTAGTCGAAGACCTCGGGCTCCATCACGTAGATGCCGGTGTTGACGGTGTCCGAGAAGACCTGACCCCAGGTCGGCTTCTCCAGGAAGCGTTCGACCTTGCCCTCGTCGTCGACGATGGTGATGCCGAATTCCAGCGGGTTGGGAACGCGCGTCAGGCAGACGGTGACGAGCGCCCCCTTCTCCTTGTGGAAACGGATCAGCTCGGTGAGGTCGAAGTCGGTGAGGGCGTCGCCGGAGATGACGAGGAAAGCGTCGTCCTTGAGCGCCTCTTCGGCGTTCTTGACGCTTCCGGCGGTACCGAGTGGCTTCTCCTCGTTGGCATAGGTGAGCTCCATTCCGAGCTCTTCACCGTCACCGAAGTAGTTCTTGACCAGTGAGGCCAGGAACTGGACGGTGACCACGGTCTCACTGAGCCCATGCCTTTTGAGCAGCCGCAGAACATGCTCCATGATCGGCCGGTTGGCCACCGGCAGGAGCGGCTTGGGCATGCTTGAGGTCATGGGGCGAAGGCGAGTGCCTTCGCCTCCGGCCATCACGACGGCCTTCATGTCGGAAGCGTCCTCCTCGAAGAGACGACGGTCTGGCCGACTTCACCCGTCCGAATTGTCCCGCACTATTGCGTTGCGGGCCATCGCACCGTTGCGAGCTTCAATCCGCGAGTCGATCGGCCATGGCGTCCGCACGGACGAGACGGCGGACCTGCACCACGTAGAGGACTCCTGCCCACCAGTAGAGCGTTGTACCCCATCCTGCGAACGCCCATCCGAAAATGGCGGCCAGTGACGGGATCCAGCCGCTCCCGTCGCTGAGCAGGAGCAACGGGAACGCGTACATCAAGTTGAATGTAGCCGCCTTCCCCAGGAAGTTCACCTGCGGCGGCGGATAGCCGTGCCGTCGGAGGATCCCCACCATCACCAGCAGGACCAGTTCCCGTGCGAGCAGTACGGCGGTCAGCCAGAGCGGAAGGATCTCGCGCCAGGTGAGGCCGACCAGTGTGGAGAGAATGTAGAGCCGGTCGGCGGCGGGGTCCAGGAGCCGGCCGAGGCTGCTCACCTGGTTCCACCGTCGCGCCAGTTTGCCGTCCAGGTAGTCGCTGATACCGCTCAGCGCGAGGATGAGCAGGGCCCAGCCGTCGCTCTTGGGCCCGCCGAACTCGGGCCTGAGGATCAGCCACAGGAAGAGGGGCACGCCGGCCAGGCGCGCCATGCTGAGGATGTTCGGGATGGTGAGCACCCTGTCCGTCTGGACACGGGTCTCCTGGACCTCCACCCGGGGGCCTCCTGGCGGTGAACGTGCGAACGATGCTCCCTGACCCTACCTCAACGCAAAAAAGCTCCGGCCCTCGGGATATCCACCCAAGGGCCGGAGCTCTAAAAGGAGTTCGGCGGCGTCCTACTCTCCCACAGGGTCCCCCCTGCAGTACCATCGGCGC